>CAVSED010000001.1:0-36275 GCA_963726895.1 uncultured Chitinophagaceae bacterium
TCATACAGGTTTTTTTTCCGCAGTTTCCCTATCACGGTATTACAGTGCGCATGCTGTTAAGCCACAGAAGCGGGTTACCTAATTATGTTTACTTCATGACGCAAGACACTGCCTGGCGTAAGAAGCTGGCTACCAACCAGGATATGCTGCAGTTCATGATAGCAAACAACCAGCACTGTATAGTTATCCCAACCGCGGTTTCCACTATTGCAATACCAACTATGCATTGTTGGCGCTTATATCGAAAAAATTTCGGGTCAGTCCTACCCTTCTTACATGAAGGATAATGTGTTTACGCCACTTGGCATGTCGCATACTTTCATTTTTTCAATAGCCGACACCGCCAGTTACAAACCCAGTTACCAGTACAATAACCGCCCTTTCAGGTTAGAGCCTATCGACTGCATTTATGGCGATAAAAATGTTTACAGCACCCCGCGCGACATGTTGCAGTGGGACAAAGCATTGTTCAACGATCGCTTCGTGTCGCACAGCCACTTACGAAGAAGCCGTAACGCCTAATAGCTTCGAGCATCCCGGCACACACAACTATGGCATGGGCTGGCGCCTGATGATATTACCCAACAGCAAGATCGTTTACCACAACGGTTGGTGGCATGGCAACAACACATCATTTACCCGCCTCGTTGCCGACACCGCTACTATCATCATTTTAGGCAACAAGTTCAATAAAGCAGTATATGCAGGTATGAAGATCGGAACAGTCTTCAATGCCAGTCATCAAACTGAGGCTACCAAGCCGCTGGAGTAGCAGGGTTTTTTCTTTTGTGTGTTCCGGGCAGAGGGATCATACAGGAGACATTGTTGCGTCGCAGTACGTTCGTCGGCAAACCTTTGGGCAGCTTTTTTCCCTTGGTCGGGGGGCACGCAAAATAGCTGTTGCAGCAAGTAGCAAAGCTTACTTTTACAGATAATTATTCTTTTCTATGTTGCTTTCACCTGCATTCTGGTGATCTCTCAGCAAACAATTGGTTTATTTATTGAAAGTCGCCTTTTTTGCACAGTGCGTTAATCTTTTAGCAGGGCTTGAAAGCCTCAACAACCCACCGACCATGTGAAAAGCACAAAAAGCCAGAACTCAGACGCCATCCTTGCAGAAGAGCTAAAATTTCCCGCCCACGTCGCAGGCACCTCGACAGTTAGTTTTAAATTGTGCCTTTACTAATACAAGGACCTAAGCATGACAGTTACAATTTTAGGACAAGGATTTGAAGCAACTTCTAAAAATTCAGTTGGTAATTATTTAATGAAGTTTTTGGCAGATACCAATTTTAAGAGCTTTTATGCCATCACTGCTTTTACAAGTTTGGCTGGTATAAATGGGATAACAGAAACATCTTGAAAACGCAAAACCATCTTAACCGTATTACTATAATTACCGGGGTTGACAAAAAGGGCACATCTAAAGAATCTTTGCAAGCATTAATGGAACTAAAAATAAATTCTTATGTATTCTTTGTTCCTCCACCTTCACCAATATTTCACCCGAAGATTTATTTTTTTGAAGGGCAAAATAATTCAGAACTAATCATAGGTTCATCTAATCTTACTGCCAATGGACTTTTTACAAATGTCGAAGCTTCTATTCTTATAAGTATTGATAATCATAATGCTACTGATAAGAAAATTGTAGAAGGATTGAAAGATTATTTCAAAGGATTTTTTAATCAAAGCGACCCAAATCTTAAACCATTGACAACGGAGTTAATTGATGATTTAGTAAACGCTAAAATTGTGCCCACCGAAGCGGAACGTAAAGAGCTTCAAGATAAAGGTGAAAAAGCTGATAAAGAAGAAACACAAATTATACTTTCTAAAATCTTCCCTAAAAGAGCAGCATGCAAAAATATCCAAAAAATTTTCGTGCAAATAAGAAAGCCGAATTCAAAACGAAGCAGAAAACTACAGCGACTATTGAAGCCACAATACTCTGTATGGGAAAGCGGACCGCTTACCGAAAGAGATATTAAATATTACCCAAAGGCTCAACACACTAAACCCTACAGGCTCAATGCTTTTTAAAAAAGGAAAGACTGAAGATCATTGACCAAAGGCATTACTTCCGTGATGAAGTTTTCTCATCTTTAAATTGGGTTTTCGATACGAGAGTAGGTTCGACCCATTTAGAAAAAGCCGCAGCTTTATTTAGAATAGTAGTTATGGGAAAGGATTATGGCAACTTTCGCACTTGACATTGACACACAATCCAAGAACAGATACTCGTTCTTACGAACAAAAAAATTCGATGACTTCAATTAGCTGGGGTGATGCAAAATCTATAATCGCAAGAGAGGAATTGATTGGAAGAAGTGCCAAGTTATACGGCACAGTTCCGCTAATAACGGCGAGTACACTTTAGTTATTGATTGACCTATCATTCGTACTCTCACAATTGTTAATAACTCTTTTCTAAAAAAGATTTGGTAATTGAACGACACGTTCATACTTTTGGACTGAAGTTAGTCCAAAATGAAGCTTGAAAAAACTTTTGGTGAAACCGTTAAGAAACTCCGAGAAGAAAAGCAACTTCCTTTACGTGAAGTTGCAGAAGCATTAGAAATTGACACTTCGATGCTCGGCAAAATTGAAAAGAATAATCGTAAACCAACCAGACAGCTTATTGACAAGATTGCCAAATATTTTAAGGTGAATGGTAAAGATTTAATAGTTGCATTTTTAAGTGACGAGATAGCTTACCAAGTTTTAGATGAGGAAGATTTATCTAACGAAATTTTTAAAGTGGCAGAGGAGAAAGTGGAGTATTTAAAAACCAAAAAGAAATCTTGAGTATGAATCTAATAACACAAGCATCTGCTGAAAAATTGAGAGGTGGTTTTTATACTCCTGAACCTATTGCTGAATTTGTTTTACGTTGGGGTATTAATGGAAGTACCGATTATGATATTCTTGAACCAAGTTGCGGAGATGGAGTTTTTTTGGAACAAATTCAAAAGCACAAATTAAAATATCAATCAATTACTGCAATTGAACTTGACGAACAAGAAGCCGAAAAAGCAGAAAGAATAAATTGAAAAACAAACAGATAATAAATGCATGATTTTCATACATACTGCAACAATACCTTGCATCGTTTTGATTTAGTTGTTGGCAATCCACCTTATATACGTTATCAATTTTTCGACAGAATACAGCAAGTTGAAGCCTCTGACATTTTTATCAAAGCAGGCTTAACTTATTCTAAACTTACTAATGCTTGGGTTTCTTTTGTTGTAGGTTCATCACTCTTACTTGAAAGAAAGTGGTGGCAAAATTGGATTTGTGTTGCCAGCAGAAATTTTACAAGTTTCATTTGCATTGCAGCTTCGAAATTTCATTGCACACTTTTATAATAAAATAAACATCATTTCTTTTGAGAAATTAGTCTTTCCAGACATCCAACAAGAAGTAGTTCTATTGCTGTGTGAAAAGAATAACAGCAAGACACATAACATTGAACATATCGAATTACACAATGCAAACGAACTTCAAACTCTTGACGTCGCAAGATTAAAAAGCCCTCAAAAGAAAATTGATTTTAAGAGTAATAAATGGACATTTTATTTCTTAGACCAAGATGAAATTGATTTTCTTGAAAACATTGCGACCAAAAGAAATATTCCTACACTTGGAAAATTTGCAAAGGTTGAAGTGGGAATTACAACAGGTTCAAATGACTTCTTCACTGTTCCGTTAACAACCGTGGAAGAATATGATTTGCATGATTATGCAAAGCCAATGGTTGGCAGGAGTGTTCAAGTAAACAGCGTTATTTTCACGAACGAAGATTGGAAGAAAAATAAGTTTTCAAAGGCTAAGGCTCATCTTTTAGTTTTTCCTGATATTAATAATTTAAATAAGAAATAACGGAGCTGTGAAGTACATCGCTCATGGTGAAAGTTTAGGACATTCATAAAGGCTACAAAACTGGTATTCGTGATGACTGGTTTGTAGTGCCTTCATTGAAGGTTTCAGATGCATCTATTTATCAGGCGTAATAATCTTTATCCTCGTTTGATTATTAATGAAGCAAAAGCATATACAACTGACACAATGCATAGGGTATTTCTTAAACAAGGAACAGAACTGAATGCATTTACGGCAAGCTATTATAATTCCTTTCTCTTGCTTTTACAGAAGTGTGTCGGACGAAGTCATGGAGGCGGGGTATTAGAATTAATGCCTAACGAAACAGAGAGAGTTTTGCTTCCATATCATAAAGACAATGGCACATTACTTCAAACATTGACAAGTTGATTAGAAACAAGACAGACATTGAAGAAGTATTGAAAATTACAAATCAAACGTATATCTCAAAGACCATTACGGCTTGACACAAAAGGAAATAAATCTTGCTCATACAATTTGGAAAAAATTATCAGCAAGACGACTGAACAGAGGTAAATAAGCCTGCACACAGAAGCACACACTGTAAGTCCACAAAGCCTGACACAAAACTAACTTTTTCAAGAATGTGCTTTTTTTCTACGCTTCCTGGACACACCCAACTTCGTGGACACAAACGTCATGGCGACACTCTCCGAAAGAATGGCGAACGTACAACAACGGGTTTGGCAAAATACGGTCGAAGCGTAAGCCGAGTTACAACCTTGTTTTTCGATTTAGCCGCATATCCAGCTGGACATGATAAATTTAGCCTATAGTAGATCAACAACTTTAAATCTAGTCATTGGTTTCAGCATGCGGAACTTGACAGAATTCTGTTACCCGTATTTCGCCAATCTTTTTTATTGAGATTATAGCAACCTTAGGTATTTGTGTGCTGCAGAAAAAGCAGTTTTGTTCAGCATAGTTACAATGCTTGTACTAATCGCCATTCTATTATGGCTATTTCAGCTTCATCGTAAAACCAAGACCAATCAAACTCTTCAACTGCAAGACCGGGGCTCTTTCCTTCCTTGCCAAACAACTTTACATCATCGTCGTATATAAGGTCTAAGTTGTAGTTAGCCGTAAAGTATTTGTTGATCTTAAACAAGAAATAATTCGTTAGAAAAAACATCGATGTTTTTTGGGTTGTGCATATAATTGCTAAATAAATCAAGACGTCCTTTATAGGTTACGTTCTCACCCATAGGCTGCACCAGGTTAATAGTGGAGAATGCGCCAAATTCATTAAAGGCATGATGCCCGGAGTCAACACCGTAGGCTCCTTCGTTCGAGAGCCGGCTATTGGTTACCAGCACGGTGCGGTTGGTGATTGGCGACATGAACAAAGAGAAATTAGCTGTTGGCTTATAATCAAAACCCGCAGACAACAGTACATAAGCGGGTGACAGAAAAGTAGAAGAAAAAGTTTTATCAGTGGCAGAGTAAGAATACCCATCAAAAAATTGAGTACGAAAGTTAAACAGCCCTGATAAAAACCATCTTCCATCGAAGTTGTAGCCGTACTTTCGATAACACATCTAATCGATCATCATTTTTCCGGCTGCCATTGCTGGTACTTTGCAGGTAACCAAAATTAAAGTCAAGATTATTATCCCAGTTCTGCCCTTCCTTTTCTATAAAACAGATAATAGTTCACATAGCTATTGATTGCCATCGAAAATTTATCACCACCCGCTGCCCAGTTCTTGAAGTGAGCCCTGGGTACCATTTAGATCAACAGTGCCGCCTTTTACCCAGATCCATGGCAAGGTATCGGTATCCGTCAGGCTTTTATTAACCGCCCTGTTGATTTCACTTTGCAGTTTCTTCACAGTGATATCATCCTGGCAAAAAATGAGCGAAAAAATAAAGAGAGCAAGAGCAGTTAACAACACTTTACGCATGAGTAAATTTTAGATCGGCGCAAAAATAAGAGCTTATCACAATGTTGTATGTCGATGTGAAACAAGTGTGTGTTTGCCACGGCAAATTTGTCGTTTGCATGGTAACCAGTATTTTTGCACATCTTTTTATTATTTGCAAACATACTCATACATTGTTGATTGAAAACAAAAAGATGGTCAATTTAAATCATTCATTTTAACTACTAACATTACCTAAACTATGGCTTACGATGTAATTGTTTTAGGAAGCGGACCGGGTGGTTATCCTGCTGCTATCCGTGCCTCACAACTTGGTTTTAAGGTTGCCATTATAGAAAAAGAAAGTCTTGGTGGCGTGTGCCTTAACTGGGGATGTATTCCTACCAAAGCATTACTAAAAAGTGCGCAGGTATATGAATATGCCAAGCATGGCGCTGCCTATGGAATTAATGTAAGCGGTGCCCAACAAGATTTTGCGGCTGTTATCAAACGCAGCCGTGGTGTAGCTGATAAAATGAGCAAAGGTGTTCAGTTTCTGATGAAGAAGAATAAGATCGATGTGATCATGGGTTATGGTAAACTGAAAGCCAAAGGACAGGTAGAAGTAACCGCAGCAGATAACAGTAAACAAATAGTAGAAGCAAAACACATCATCATAGCAACCGGCAGCCGTGGAAGACAATTGCCAAATCTGCCTATTGATGGAAAAAAAGTAATCGGCTACCGCGAAGCAATGGTGTTGCCCGACACAACCAAAAAGCATGATAGTAGTTGGTAGCGGTGCAATCGGAGTTGAGTTTGCTTATTTCTACAACAGCATGGGCACAAAGGTTACCATCGTTGAATTTTTGCCCGAATAGTTCCGGTAGAAGATGAAGAAATATCAAAAGAACTGGAAAAGCAATATAAAAAGCAAGGCATCGACGATAATGACCAACTCAACTGTAGAAGCAGTAGAGGCATCGGGCAATGGAGTAAAGGCAAAAGTAAAAACTCAAAACGGTGAGGTAACACTGGAAGCAGACATGGTGTTAAGTGCCGTAGGTATCTCTGCAAATATTGAAAATATTGGCTTGGAAGAACTGGGCATAAAAACTGAAAAAGGAAAAATTGTAGTTGATAAATATCGGCAAACAAATGTACATGGTTTTTATGCGATTGGCGATTGCACGCCCGGACAGGCACTTGCACACGTTGCCGGCAAAGAAGGCATCAATGCTGCTGAACACATTGCTTATACAGAAAAGAAATTTCACCACATGCCCGAGGCAATTGATTACAACAACATTCCCGGTTGTACTTATTGCACGCCGGAAATTGCCAGTATTGGATTTACTGAAAAGGCAGCCAAAGATGCAGGTTACGAAATAAAGGTGGGCAAGTTTCCTTTTATGGCAAGTGGCAAAGCAAGTGCTGCAGGCGCTACCGAAGGTTTTGTAAAAGTTATTTTCGATGCGAAGTATGGTGAGTTTCTTGGCGCTCACATGATAGGAAATAATGTAACAGAGAATGATTGCGGAAGTATCCGTTGCACGAAAATTGGAAACCACAGCACATGAAATATTAAATGCTATTCATCCGCATCCAACAATGAGCGAGGCTGTGAAAGAAGCTACAGCGGTTGCTTATGGCGAGGCGATAGATATTTAGTTTTGGAGAAATTTGGATATAAAAAAAGCCGGTATTATACCGGCTTTTTTTATATCCAAAATTTATTCGGGGTCGCTGATAGTATTATTGGTGGTTAGTCTTGTTTTTGAGAGAAAACCGGTTGTAAAAAAATAGGGGCCCGGATAGAAATCCAGCCCCGTTTTAATCCAATATTCTATGAAAAACCACTGTTAAGATGCCTGCTGTAATTGAATGGTTGCATTGCCTGCACCGGAGTGTTTAGATGCAGCTTGTAGGCAAAAAATACCGGCATACAAAAGCATGCGTTGCGAAAAATGTAAAGGGAAGGATAAAAAGAATGTAGAGCAATATTCCGGGAAAACTATATAAAAAGGCTTAGGAAAAAATGCAGATGGATGAAATAAACAGAAGAAGAAAACTCCGTTGAAAGAATGCATCGATGCATGAAAACAAAAAAGGGCCAGGATAGAAATCCAGCCCCGTTTTAATCCAATATTCTATGAAAAACCAGGTATAAGATGAACTGGGAAGAGCAAACGTTGCAGAATGACTTCAGCCTAATGTATCACCGGGTTATCCACACAGTGAGCGGCAACGTTGCTTGCAAGTTTGAAGAATTGGTGTTTTGGAATTATGTAGGCAATACCGTAGTGATGATTGTTGTTATTTTCTTTCGAACAATGCAAAACTTTTTGCTAATATTACCCTTTCCATCCGTTGGGGTTAAATACGTTATATGGCAAAAGCAGGACCTATAGTAATTATTGAAGATGACTACGATGATCAGGAATTTATACATGACACGTTGAAAGAATTGCAGATCCCAAACACCATTATTTTCTTCAGCAATACCACCGACGCGTTCATGTATTTAAAGTCGACGCACGATAGTCCTTTTTTAATAATATGCGATATTAACCTGCCCGGCACCAATGGTCTTGAATTTAAGCAACAGTTAGATGCCGATGACTATATGCGCGAGAGGAGCATACCGTTTGTTTTTCTCACTACCTCTGCCAGCAAACCGGCGGTGAAAGAAGCCTTTACACAAATGACCGTGCAGGGCTTTTTTGAAAAGACCACCTCACTTACGTTTATGAAAAATATGTTGCGTGCAATTATCGAATATTGGACGCTAAGCAAACATCCTAACTCGGGATAATAAAATCAACTCGATCTTATTGAGAATTCTTGTTGCCAGGTATCGCTATTGGAAGATTTGACAATAGCCTGAATAGATCTGGTACCACTGAATTAGAATCTAAAAACCCCCATGCAGGAGGTCTTTATTATTTAATAATATGTACGTTAGTAGCTATGTAGAGATTTATATTTTTTATTGCAGCAATAGCTAAAACAAAGTTGTGTAGTTGAACGGAGCGTCGCAACAAAAGTCGAAAAAGGAATCTACTGCTGGTGACCCAAAAACAAATAGCTTACTCCTTCTTTTTCTTCTGCCGCCCTTTTGATTTGACTTTAGTAACAGGTGGCTTTTTATCAGATTCTGTTTCATTGAGCAGGTCATCGGTGTCAGGTTTCATAACCCAGTCGAAGTCTAGTTGGCGCTTGGCAAGATTTGCTGCCACAACTTTGATGTGCACCTTATCACCCATTCTAAATTTGCGCCCGCTACGTTTGCCAACTAAGGCATAGTCGGTTTCTACCAGGCGAAAATCGTCGTAGTCTGACAGACCTGTGATGGAAACCAGGCCTTCACATTTGTGCTCTACTGTTTCTACCCAAAAGCCAAAACCGGAAACTCCACTTATAACTCCAAGATATTCTTCGCCCAGCCGGTCTTTCATAAACTCTACCTGTTTGTATTTGTTACCTGCCCGCTCACAGTCCATAGCACTCCGTTCCATTTCGCTGCAGTGTTTGCATTTCTCATCCATCTTCTTATCGAATATGGGGGCGCCTTCCAGGCAGCTTTCAAGTATGCGATGCACCAATACATCGGGGTAGCGGCGGATGGGGCTGGTGAAATGGCAATAATTTTCAAACGCCAATCCATAATGACCAATATTGTCGGTTGAGTAAACAGCCTTGGCCATAGTACGAATACCCAATTGCTCCAACACATGCTGCTCAGGTTTGCCTTTCACATCTTCGAGCATTGCATTGAAGCTTTCAGCGATCTTATCAGGTGATGACGTATCGAACTTATGACCGTACTTGGCAGCAAATACCATGAAGGGAGTAAGCTTTGCTTCGTCGGGTACATCGTGAATACGATAGGGAAATGGCACTTCTTTTTTGTTCACCTTTACCCTGGAAATATATTCTGCTACGGCTTTGTTTGCCAGCAACATGAACTCTTCTATCAATTGGTGTGCTTCCTTGCTTTCTTTTACTACGATGCCAATGGGTTTCCCTTTTTCATCGAGTTTAAAACGTACTTCAGTTGATGAAAAATTAATAGCGCCCTGTTTGAAACGTTCAGCCCTGAAATGTTGAGCCAGGTCGTTGAGCAACAAGATCTGTTCAGCATTGATCCCTTCTTTGGTCTCTATGATTTGCTGTACGTCTTCATAGGTATATCGCTGATCGCTATGGATGACGGTTTTGCCGAGCCAAACATCTTTGATGGTGCCTTTTGAATTGATATCGAAGATGGCTGAAAACGTAAGTTTGTCTTCATTGGGTCTCAGCGAACAAAGTTCATTGGAGATTTTTTCTGGCAACATTGGATTAACGCGGTCAGGCAAATAAACCGAAGTGGCTCTTTGGTATGCATCATCGTCGAGCACTGTACCGGATAAAACATAAGTGACTCACATCAGCTATGTGTACACCAATTTGGTAGAGGTCTGACTTTAGGTGTTTAATGGAGATCGCATCATCAAAGTCGCGCGCATCTGCAGGATCGATGGTAAATGTGAGAATATCACGCAAATCTCTGCGCTTTTTAATATCGGCTGCTGAAATTAGCTCCGGCAGGCGCATAGCCTCCTCCATTACATCATCATCAAATACAAGGGGAAATCCGTTCTCCAGTAATATCCCCTTCATTGCTATATCGCTTTCCTGCTCGGCAAGCAGCACCTGCACCACTTCACCCTCGGGTTTTTTATTGGTGGTATCCCAATTGGTGATTTTTGCCAGCACCCGTTCTTTATCTTTAGCGCCATTAATTTATCCAATCGGAATGTACACATCAGGCATGGGCTTATCAGTATCGGGCATAAAAAAAGCATAGTTGCTGCTAAGTTGCACATGACCTATAAACTCACTTTGTTTACGCGTTATCACTTCTGTAATCCTGCCTTCTTTCCTGCCATTGCGTGGATTTTCTTTAAGCACTTTTACCCGTACAACATCGCCGTTAAGTGCAGTATTAAAATCATTGGGGCGCACTAATACATCGCCTTCATCACCGCTCAAAACTACATAGCCAATACCACTGCGGGTAATGTCGAGTGTACCTTTACTAAACACTTCACCATGTTTTTTTTGTCGTGTTGATTTATCTTTCTTACTCATCTTTCTTATTCTTTATTTTAAAACCTGCTAAAAAATTTTGCAGGGTGTTTTCGAAATTATTGCTTTCATTGAAGAGAAAGCGATGGCAAACCGGTAGTACAAATAGGGGTAAATGCCAGATCTCGTCTTCGTATTGCAGTAGCCGCACAGCATCTTTTTCAGTGGTTATGATCATTGTTTTATCCTGGCCTTTGGCTTTCAATTCTTCTATGTCGTTGCTGCAAAAATTGTGATGATCGGGAAAGATCAACTGACTGAAGTTTGTCGTTTGTTTGTTTAAAAAGCTTGCCAACGATTCCGGATCGGCAATGCCACATACCAATAAAACTTTATCCTGAAAGGTAATTGTTCTTTTTTCTTTCGTAGTTATATGTTCGGGGTTGCTGTAGCTAAGAGTTGCAAAAAACAATTGGCGGTTTTTCAGATCGATCTCGTTGCTGATCTTTTCACATTCGTGTATTTGTGAGGTCAGTGGGACATTTAGTTACAATTATAATGTCTGCACGCCGGTAAGATATGCGTTGGTCCCTGAGTGTCGCCTGCAGGCAGGAATAAATCGCGGGTAAAAAGGACTTTGAAAACTTGTCAGCAAAATGGTTAGCCCGGCTGTTACCTGTCGGTGTTGCAATGCATCGTCGAGAATGATCAAGTCGGTAGCTGGTTTGTCGCGTAATATTTGAGGAATAGCGAGTGCTATTTTCTCTCCTACTGCTACCGTTACTTTCGGAAATTTTTTATGAAGCTGCATGGGTTCATCGCCCATCTCAGTTGGCAGTGTGTTTTTTGTGGCAAGCAAATACCCTTTTGTTTTACGTCCATATCCACGACTTAATGTAGCCACCTGGTAGCGATCCTGCAGCAGCCGTACCAGGTATTCAACCATTGGTGATTTGCCGGTTCCACCGGTTGATAAATTACCAATGGCAATTATGGGTAAAGTAAAAGAATGCGACTTTAAAATTCCATAATCAAACAAAACATTTCGACGTTTTAACTGCCAAACCGTAAACAACTGCAACAGGAAAAAGAAAAATTTTTAATAATGGATTCTTGGCAGGTTAAAACGCATAAATATTTGCTGGAGTGATACAGTAATTTAAAGGTACATCAAATTGATCGGTGTCATCGATCAGCTCAACCGGCTCAAAATAGGATAATCCAACTGCAATAGCAGCGGGCCGGCATTGTTGCAAAAAACGATCGTAATACCCTTTGCCGTAGCCTACCCGGAAGCCACGTTTATCAAAGGCCAGTAATGGTACCAGTACCAGGTCTATATCGGTAGCTGGCACTTCGTCGCCACCTATAGGTTCAGCAATTCCATATTTATTTTCTTCGAATTCTGTGTCGTCGTTTACCGCTACAGGTGTCATTTGGTTGGTGAGAAAATCAACCACCGGAAAGGTAAGAATGATACCCGGAAAAGCATATTGCAGGTAGCGGGTGTATAAGTGCGTGTTCATTTCGCTTTGGTGCAGTATCGGGTAGAAACTCAGGACAACTTGTATATCGTTGCCCAGGGGCAGGCGCTGCAACTGAATTAGCAACAGGTCGTCGAGCTTATTTTTTTCTATCTCAGAAAGTGCCAGCCGTTTTGCTTTATAAATTATCCGCAGTTCCTTTTTTGTCATTGCTATAGGTTATTAAGCAAAGGTCGTCATCTGCGGTGAAGTGCTTTACTACCGGAACAGAGAAAATGCCATTTCCGCGCTCGGCAGCGGAACTCTATAATCGCATAGATGAGCAGGTTTCTAATGGGTGGAAGACGCTCCAATTACCATAGGGAAGTTACCAAATCATTATTTCATGACCTTTTCAAAAAAGGTGAAAACAGTTGTACCATAGTTACGGTGAAAACTATAGCCGGGGAACTTTTCATAGGCATTTCTAGGCGTGTGTTCCAAAACAAAATATCCATCTGCTGCTATCAAGTTTTTCTGCACAATAATTTTTGGCAGTTCATCTATTGTGCCCAACGAATATGGCGGCCCAGCGAAAATAAAATCGAATGTTTCGCTACAGTTCTGCAGGTATGAAAATACATCCAGGCGTAATATTTTGCAGTTGCTGATATTGAATTTGGCAACATTGCCTTTTATGAAATCATACATGGTTGGGTCCTTCTCAACTATGGTAAGATCCGCCGCCCCCCTTGAGGCAAGTTCGTAACTTATGCAGCCGGTGCCGCCAAAAAGATCGAGTGTTCTAATTCCCTCAAGTTGCAGGCGATGGGAAACAATGTTGAATAAGCCCTCTTTGGCAAGGTCAGTAGTTGGGCGGGTATGTGGCATCGTGGCTGGTGGCGTGATCTTTCGCCCGCCCAGTTCCCCTGAAATGATCCTCATAACGCGAGATTAAAAAATGGTGTAAAATAATGCAACGGATGTTCGTGCGTTGACGGTAAAAAGCCAGCATCTATGTGGTCAACTGTAACCTGCATAAAATACTTGATCAGTTCACGATACAGTTTAAATTCAAGATCTATCATACCACTTATTTGCAGGTTGATATTACCGGTTTGCATAGCAAAGCGATCGCATATGTTCAGCAGACAATACAATACATCTTCTGCATTTTCGTACACAAACGATTGTATCAGTTGCAACTTACTATCCTGTATAACCAATACTATGAAATAAGTGTTGTAAAACTGCACGGTCATCAACTCCTGTGGTATTGCACCGCTGGTATGCCGCCTGATAACATTGGAATAAGTATGGTGATAGGTTACTTTAGGTAAGTTTTGCAAAAATTGTGTTTGCGGTTTAAAGACCCTAAACACATTCATGATACCCGGTTCTATTGGCAAGTGTTCAAAATGGATACGTGCGCGGTTGTCGTTGCCAAACACCATTTGCAGGTAGTCATTAGCTATTTCTGTATTGAACTTAAATATGGGAACGGGAATACAATATTCATGATTGATATACACGTGTATGTTTCCGGATAGGTGACCAAGTAAACGCGAGTGTGTGGTCATACCGCTAAAAAGTTCATCAGGAAAATTAGTTTCCGATAAGGTAAAATCAAAGAGCTCAAAAGCCTTGATAGATTTTTTATCGGCTTTGGTGAGAACACAAGCCAGGTGAGTTTTGCCCAGTTCAAGCACAAATCTGTCACTATCCTCTATCTTCAGGTCGTCGGTTGTGTGGTAAATGCTAAAGCTTCTTTTGGGCATGTATTTGTAATTGCGAGTGCAATTATACTAAAAAAAATTCCGGAGGTACTCCGGAAGTAAGTAAGCAACAAAAGAAGTATTTAAAACAGGTATAAGGTCATTGCATTTCTGCAAGAAGCTGTTTACCCTCCACCTTCAATGCAACATCGTCTGCTGTTCTTACCGGCAACTTTACCAGCAGATTAAGCACTTCAATCGCTTTGGCAGGTTTGTAGTCGCCCTTGTAGGCTTTTGCCAAATCAAGATAATTTTGCACGTAATAAGGTTCTAACCGGCGGCTTTTTTCCATGTACTTATAGGCACTGTCGAGTGATGCGTCACCCATACCACCAAATAACACTTTAAAAGCGGCTTTCTTCGCCCACGAAGTGGTAGAAATATCATAGTGCCATTTACCCAACACATAATTGGCTTTACCATGATCAGGATCAATTGAAAGCGCCCGGTCAATGAATTTGCGGGTGTCTTTTACATCTTGTACAAGCGTTTTATTTTCTGTTTCAACGGTCGATAACTTGCTGGCAGCTACCGCGCGTGCATAGTTTGCTTCCGCACTGTTAGAGTTTATACCCAGGGCTTTGTCTGCATAGTCCGCAGCCGATTTGAAAAATGCCAGTTTAGCTTTCTTATCTTCTACCCTACCACCGATTGACGAACTGAGCTCGCTGCTTTTTGTCAACGCCAGCAGGTTTGCCGGCTCTGCAACCAACACCTGTTTATACTTTTCAAACGCCTGGTCTTCCTTCTGCGTCTTTTCTAAGTTTGTGGCTTCTTTTAGCAAAATCTGTACATCCTGTGCAGAAAGAGCGGAGAAAATTGAAAGCAACAATATCAGTAACAAATACTTCATAATGGTCTTTTTGCTGAATAATTAACACCTACTGAACCCTGAAAATTTGCGATCGGTGGATGCAATTTAGAAATAGAAATTTCTACGTCATTGATGAGAGAAAATTTGGCAAATATTTCACTGGCAATTTCGGTCACCAACGTTTCCAGCAGCGGTGTTGCAATTTTCATGCGTTCACGTATTACTTGCAACAAACGGGTATAATCAACTGTGTCATGTAAACTGGTTACAGGTAAAATAGCTGGTGTATAATGAATTGTGAGGTTTATCTGGTATTCACCTCCAACAATGTCTTCACCTTTGTTAAGACCATGAAAGCCAGGCAAAATGAGATCTTTGATGTAAACTGCCATGCTGGACATACGGGAAAGTAATTAACAGGAAGAAAACCAGATCAGCGTTGATCCGCTCAATTTTGTTTTTAAAATATATAATAAACGAAGCTGTATGTAGTGCGCAATCAGTTTCAACAATGTGTTGCAGATGAACGGAGCCCCGCAGTAAGGCGGGGTGGACTGTCGCAACCATCGCTTAATAGTGCCTCAATGCCGGCGACCAAACACTACCAAAGATTTCGCGGACACCAGTCTCCGTAGCGGTTGCCCAACAAAAAGCCCAATACTATTTCGTGCGAACCATTTGAAACTGTGTTGAGCCGCGAGGTAGTAACATCGTAGGAATAGCCAATGTTAATGGCATTGCTGATGTTGAGACCGATCATGCCAGAGTAGCTATCCTGGTAGCGGTAACTCGCACCTGCCCATATAAAATCGCGGTACTGAAATTTGGCATTCACATCGAAGCTTACAGGCGCCGGCGAAACATACTTAATGACAGCACTGGGTAAAAAAGAGATATCATCGGTTACAAAAAAGCGATAACCGGCAGTTAAAAAAGTGTGCGGCACCAGTTTGCCACCTGCCAGCCTTACTGTATCGCCTGAAAAATTAAGCTTCGAAGGAAATACATTTTGAAAAGAAAGACCGGCAAAATAACTGGCCGAATACAGCCAGAGACCAATACTCAGATCCGGACTTAAGCGGTTGAGATAACCACTGCCCGCAACAGCCGGGTCAACAGGCACATCGAATGAAAGCTTGCCCGCATCCAAAGAAATAGATTTAAAACCGGCCGACACACCCATTGATAAACTTGTCTGCGCGGTTAGCCCAAGGTGGTAGGCATACGTGGCAGCAGCCGAAAAACGGTTGAGCGGACCGGTGCGATCGTTCAGCAGGGTTAGCCCAATGCCCGCATGCGGGTCAGCTTTGGTGTAATCCTGCCAGTAAGCTTTGCCGCGCGGATTTTCGCCCGCAGCATGAAAACCCGTTGCGGTCTCCCGCTCATAATCGCTCTTTTTTAATGGACCATGAATGGTAAGATAAGTTGTGACCGGCGCGCCGTCTATACCAACCCATTGATGGCGATGGCTGATCTTAACGTCGGTATAATTTTCAATACCGGCAACTGCCGGGTTAAGTATAAAGTTGTTGAGAATGTATTGCGTATAATGGGGAAGCTGTTGCGCCACAGCAGGTCGAACACACACGATCAAAAAAGCCAAAACAATCAATGGTCTCATGAAAAAAAATTAGCAGTTAAAGCTAAAAAAATTAAAGGTCTCCGCGGGCAGAAACTGTTAGAAAAAGCAATATAAGCGTTTCAATTTTACTTCCGGTAAACTCTTATGTAATCAACATAATCCTGGTCGAAAGTCCGCAGGTGCGCGCGGACCTCCAGACCCACTGCTACTAACCGCTTTCTAAAAAATTGGAAAATTTTTTGGTGACGAACAGTAGAACTTCGATTGGTCTGACGTTGCGACAGTCTACCCCGCCCTATTGCGGGGCTCCGTTCATCGGCTGTGGTAAAATGAACAAAAGCAGTTTTAAAAAGGTTTCGTGGCTTCAGCCAGGGAGACACCTAATAACCTGGATGCAATACCACTCAGGTCGGTTTCGCTGCCGGTAAAGTGAAATACTTCATGCACGTGACTCAGTGATTGACCGGGTTGCAAAAAGGCAGCAGGTGAAACACTTTCAAGTTCATAAAAGGGGCCCATTTGGCTGCCATCAGCCAGTGGACCATCATTATAGGCGTTTACAGCATCTCCTTTAAAGACCGGTTTGTTGGTGTTCCATTCCTGATTAAGATACCTGGCAGACGAGTTTACAGTGAAATGGATGATGGTGAGCACTTTTTTGTCCGGGTCGTAACTCCCGGCAAGGCTGCGTGCTTTCTGAGGTACAACGCCCAGTTTGCCCCGGCTTTTTCCATCAGCTTTTAAAAACAAAGCATTCATGGAATGGCGCAACCTGTCGGCGGCAATTTCGCCAAAATAATTAGTGGTGGCAACCGCAGAAAATGGCTGGTTGGTAAAATCTTTTACCGGCACAATGATCACCGTATTCGGCGAGGGTTTAAACATGTCAAGAAGCCAAAGGCATGGCATACCGGTCTTTTCATTCCAGGCAAAGGTGCCAGTGTTGGTAAGTACATTGCTGGTGCGGTAGCCAACTACTTTGGTATTGGAGGGCAGCGCAATCTCCAGTCCTTTCTCTATTTCATTTTTGTCCTCAATTGATATAGTACGATCGCATGTCAATTGTAACGTAGTGCCTGCGTAGTTGGTAAGCTGCATCTTAGTTTGTAACAGCACCCTGTTGCTGTTCGCCTGCAGGGTTGTCCAGGGTTCAGTGTCAAAGGGCGCGGGAGTTTTCCATTGGTCAAAGTTCATAGCAGCGCCTGGTTTGAAAAACAGCGAGTACTTCCCTCCTTCCGGACCTAACCACAAACGGTTTTCGCCACCAAATGCATTCATGTGTGCATCGGGCGGTGCAGTAAAAGCTTTGTAATTGACCCACCCGAAACTGAGACCAGAAGCTCCGTCAGTAGTTGAAGTAAAAACTTTTGCCTGGTATTTCGGTGATACGATCACCCGGGCGCTGTCTCCGGGGTTTGACAATATAACTACACTGTCGTAGCGTTGCAAAAAATCAAGATCATAGCCGTAAGTTCCCGGAGAGAAAGTAGTGCTGTCGGTAAACGATACTGGCGGAACATTTTGCGGATTGTTGCAGGATAGTAAAACTATTAATAACAGATTGAAAGCAAAATGTAAACTCTTTTGCATACTACAAGATTTTCGTTTGGTAGCGAATGTACCTGAAAATAAAAGCCAGGCAATTTTGTTATGCGTCTGTAAAAATTTTAGTTATTGAACCCAAAGTTTCAGGAGGGCTATACAAATGCACGGAGCCCCGCAATAGGGCGGGGTAGACTGTCGCAACAAAGTCTCTTCTTATTCCAATGTCTGTAACCAAATGAAACTAAAACTCTTCCGTTATCGCAAAATGGTGACTGTACCATTGTAGGTGTTCTTACCATTTTTGGGATCAATGATATAATAATATACTCCCACAGCAAGTTGACTGCCATTGTATGTACCCGTCCAGGGTTGGCTATAACCACGGGAAGTATAAACGATCTTGCCATACCTATTAAAGACCTGTACTTCGCAATCAGGGTACGATTTCAGCGCCGGTATGTTCCAGGTATCATTGATGCCATCCCCATTGGGAGAAAAGGCGTTGGGAATGCCGAGAGCATGTAAAACCACGACTGAAACATCGGCAAAACCCTGGCAGGCGCCGGCAGATGCCACCACGCGATAGGTAATATTAGCAAGCGGTGTGGTCTTCGGATTTTTGATAGTAGCGTTGCTGAGATAAGTTGCCGGCGACCAGTTGAAAATGGTTGGGTTGCCTGTGATCAGGGGTTCCAAAATAGCTGATCCTCCTTCTAAAACCCGCACGGTAGATGGCAATGTTACTACCGGGTTTGCTAACACCACAACAGTTTGCGCAATGCTATCTCGACAACCATTGTTTGCCACATAAGTATATAAGACTGAGTTCGCACCTACCCCAGCAAGCGCCGGAGTAAACAACCCACCTGCTGAAACACCAGTACCGGAATAATAAAATGTGCCTTGCAGATTATTAGCATCCCGCCCCTGCGTGAGTTGAAAGTCATTATCGTTTAAACACAGGCTGGGTACTGTAGCGAACGTTGCCCCCGGCGCTGCCTTAACGGATATAGTCAGCGTTTTTTCGCTGATACAACTGGTGCCTGAAAATGCCTGTAGCGTAACCTGCCTGTTTACATCGACCGCGGAAGCTGCATACTGGTGCGTATATATTTTGTCTGAAAACGGAGCATTGTCAGTTTCGATCGGTGTTGGGAAAATTGGCATCCCAAATAATATTGATGCGCGTGATGGCACCTACCGTAGCAACAGAGGTATTCCTGATCTGAACGGGCTGGTTACTGCACAAATTGGTGTTGCCTAGTACCATAAAATCAGCGGTTGGTAAACCATTTACCTGCACCGGTTTGGTAACCGATGATGTACACCCGGAAGCATTGGTTGTTCTGAGTACTACGGCATAATTGCCTGCTGTTGGATAAGTATGCTTCGGATTTTTGACAATGGAAGTATCGGGGTTGGCGGGTGTGGCTTGCGGGGTTTCCGACCTCCAGTGGAAAGAAAGCGCTGCTGTGGGATTGCCAGGCTGATAACTGCTATCGGAAAATTGAGCAAAAGCATCATTGATACATACGGCAGGAACTATAAAATTAGCAACCGGTTGTGGGCTAATATCAGTTATCTGCTTAACTGCCTGGCTGCGGCAACCTTTGTCCGTTTCAACAAACAATTGCGTGGTATACTTGCCGGTACCAGCCGGTGTTAGCTGAAACGGATTTCCAGACCGGTAGATGGTATCTGCGCCCCCAAAATTCCAATGCCAAAGAATAATGGCACCGGCTGTTGTGGTCGATTGATCGGTAACAGTAATGGGCTGCCCCTGGCAGGAAGTAGCCGGCACCTTGAAATCTGCAACCGGCAGAGCATATATCATAACAGACTTTTTCAGCGTATCTGAGGTGCAGCCTGCGGCAGACTGTACTACAAGCTGAACAATATGAGGACCGGTAGCAGCAAATCTTATGACCGGGTTTGGCAATGCTGACTGTATAGAATTATCGAACGTCCAGGACCATCTTTCAACAGTACTTCCCGGTGCAGCGCTGCTGTCTATAAAATGAACACTGTCTGAAATGCAGGTGCCTGCTGGTCCGGTTCCAAAAAGCGCATTTGGTTGCGCATAAATATTAGCAATTGTTTTTACCAAGTCTGCACTGCAATCTGCTGCAGACGTTGCCGTAAGTACAACATTGAAAAGGGCCATTGCTGGTGTAGGTATGAATTGGATCCCTTGCTGAACTTCCTCCATCTCCAAAATTCCATTTCCAGGTGATGGTGCTGAGAGAGCCATCGCTGATAGTGGTTTTATTGGTAAAACTATCTATTGCCGCTGGCAAGCACCCACCTGTCGAGACAAAATCAACCAACGGTTTTGGATGAATGGTGATGAGTTTTTTAACCGTGGTACTTTTGCAGCCGCCGCTGTTTTCTACCTGTAGAATAACAATATAGTTTTTAGCCGTATCGTACCTGTGTTTTACCGGTGCATTGGAGGTGGTGATAAGAGACTGACCGTCGCCAAAGGTCCAATACCAGCGCGCGATACTGCCTGATGCGATCGTTGATGAGTCAGAAAAGGTAAGTGTATCAGCAGAACAGGTTTTATTTGAATAGCCGAAGTTGGCGATGGGTTGCGGCGCAATAGCAAGTGGTTTGGAGGTATCGGATGCACAACCAATGTCATTGACGGAGGTTAGTTTAACGGAATAATTTCCGGCGGCTGCATAGAGTACTTTCGGGTTTTTTATAGAATCAGTAGCGCCGTTTCCGAAGTCCCACAACCACCTGGTGATCAACCGTCCATTGCCGGAGGAGGCATCGCTAAATGATACGCTGTCTGATGCGCATCCAGATTGGCTGATCAAAAAATTGGCAACCGGCGGGTTAATTACCTCAATATCATAGTTCAGTTCTGTCTTGCCACTGCAACCATCACCGGTGGGTGCATTGGCAATGATCTTAATTGTATGCGTGCCTACAGTGGCAAAGGCAAAGCTAACTGGCAGCTTATACACATACAAGGTCTTATCATCGCGAACAAAAGAGCTATCAGGAACCGGGCTATTGTTTACAATATTTTGATTGGGGCTAAGATTGGGATCATTACCAAAATCCCAGGTAAGTGCCGAGGGCTGATAGGGCAAAGTAATACTTAACAAAAATGGCGTTTTTATGCAGGTCTGCTGAGAGGTTACGGTGGCGTATTGTGTTTGCAGGGTGATGAATTGATTAAGATCTTTCAGGTTTGTGCCGGGCATCGTAACCGTAAGATTCTGTTTTGGCCTGTACCCATAGGCGATGGCATTGAACCCGGAATCAGCCCGCAAGCTATGCGCACCCTGGGTAACCGAAAATACAGCATAGGCATAAGCAGGATCGCGGGGATGGGGTAAAAATAAAGAGGTCTGAGACGTACCATCGAGGGTGAAACTATTGACTGCCGATGATTTAATGATGACGTTGATGTAATGTTTGGTAATGCTAAAGTGACTGGTAGAGTTGAGGGTAATTTTATCAATGGTTTGCTCAATCGGGCTGAGGTAGATCATTTCCGGATCACCATTGTTATTAAAAGAATTGCCGCAAACCGGGCCATTATTGTCGTTGGTGGATGTAATGTATTGTGCTACCATTACCGGTTTGTCGGTAACGATACTTTGTGGTGTATTCGCCAGAAACTCATAGTAGAACCCATTGATTAGGTTATTGATCCTGGTACCATTTACTGTAACACTGGTTGTTGGGTCACTAACGGCAATCCTGAAATAATTGTTCGTCAAATTAGCTGTAGGAACTGTAAGAAATTTCTTACCCCAGGCAGTTTTTGGAAACGCCTGCTGAATAACATTGTCTGATGTGCCGATAGTATTGGCGCAATTGATCATCAGGCGGCCGGAGCCGGAAAACACAGCGATTTTTTTACAGCCATTTGCGCCGGTGCTTACTGAGCGTATCCGTGTACCTGTGAGGTCAACCCCATTTAAAAAATTGGTTTTTCCCATAAGGTTGTAAATCTCGCCACGGTTGAGCTGCACAATAAAAGGAGTATTGGCAGCGTGCGTAAGTGTTGCAGCAGATGGAGTGATCTCTACTGCAGTATTGTCTTCAGTTGCTACCACATACGCCCAGGAATTGGAATTGTCGGCATTGGAGCGTTGTGTAAAGTTAAGCGAGTAGTAATCCTGCCCCAGGGTTTGCACCGGAAACAACAGCGATGCTCCCGACACACTTGCATCGTAGATGTGCGCATAGGCAACGATGGGTTTATCACTGGTAATGTGAATACCGGTGTTGTAAAGCCCCTCGGTAAGAAGACGTGCATCCTGTGATGAAGATTTGGGAATGTTATCGGATTCTACTACAGCGTTTGCGGCAACGTTATAAGTTTTTGACCAGCCCAAAGATGGTATCTCAACTGTAACAACAGACGCAACATCGGCAGTAAAATACAAGACCATGTTTTGTTCGTTACCGACCGTCATGCTGTGGTGATAACCATAGCCTACCCAGAAGTCCTTGCCCTTGTTAGAGAAATCCTGCGCCTGCGAAAACGAAAAGGAAAAAAGAAAAAGCAACGTAATTAAAAAGCAACGAACCATAGATGGAAGTGGGGTATTGTGCAGGCAAATTACTGTAAAATACCAGATAAGCGGGGCTAAAAAATAGCTGCTTACTGCTTACTATTTAACACTCCCGCGCAGCAGATCGCCGGCTTGCGGACCTGTACAAAATAGCAGGTCCAGCACACTTAGGTTCGGTTGAAAACCATGGCGATCTTCAAAAACCTGCGCATAGGTTGGCTGCCAACCCACGTCCACATTTTGATAGTTTTTGGGTAATAATGTATTTCGTTTATCGGCAACCTGCGGCAGTGCTCTCTCATATTTATGGGTAATTACAGGTTCAAATGGAAAGTTTACCACTTTCGAGATCCACTTAAGAATTTGAAGATTGAAGTCGAAAAGGTATTCCTCTTTTGATTGGAGCAGGTCGAAGATATCTGCCGCATAGTAATCAAACCAGGGAGATTTTCTGTAAGCAGACACTATTGCCTTGCCATGTTTTGCTGCCCAATTATTTGTTCTGTCGATCCTGATCTCTGCCATTGACGTCTTTTGTTCGCGTCCACCTTTTACCGGAATAGTCAGGATTTGAATACCGTTTGCTCCTTCAATGAGGTACCGGTTACGAAAACTCATTTTTTGAAAATTCTCATATTTATCTAAAATGACATATTCCCCTTCAATTAACATTTTCAAATAATCAATACTTGGAAATAATTGATTTTCAATTATATAAATCATTTATTTTATTACTTTAAAAAGTGTTATCCTATAATTAACAATTTGTAGTTTTACTTGTTTAGATCTCTATTTTTTATTCAATTAAAAAATATGGAAACAAATGTATTTATTTGATTATTAATTGATTATAAATAAATATTCAAACTAAAATTCTTAGAATGAAAAAATGCTGATTTATAAGCCTGTCAGGAAGCTGCAGGCTAATATTTTTAGCAGGTAGGAAGGTGCCAAATTAAGAACTTTCACGGTTTGTCAACACGCGACGACCTATTTTGCAGAAAACTAAAGAAATGAGAATCGTTAGCCTGGCAGGATTTCTAATAATGGTTATAAGCGGCTGTAGCAGCCCTGCGGCGTTTGAGTATCGCGATCTGAAAAACATTAAAGTGGAGAATTGGCAGAGCAACCAGTCGAAGGTGACAATGCAACTGGTGTACTACAACCCCAACAACTATGGCGTTAATTTGAAAAATGTAAAATGTGATATTGCCATCGACAGTGTATTTATTGGCAGCTTTAACCTTGACACAATGATGCACATTGAGAAGAAATCAGAATTTACTCTACCTGCAACCATGAATGTAGATCTGCGGAAATTGTACAGTAATGCGCTGAATATATTTTTTGGAAACGAAGTAATGATACAGGCAAAAGGAACTTCAAAGGTGGGAAAAGGCGGGATATATGTTACGGTGCCTTTCACGTATGAAGGCAAGCACAGACTCTCAATAAACTAAAGAATTCAGCACATTGCGGGTTAGCAGGCATAGGAAAGATTTTGTGGAAGACGGGGCGGCATTTTTAAGTTTGGGTTGATAACTACGTCAAATTCAGTTCTGGCTATTTTGCCCGCAATGCCAAAGATCCAGGGAAAAAGATTTTGTTTCAGGCAGTCGTAACTGTGGCATTCCTGCCAGATCTTTAAAAACGTACGGGACAAGATTTGAGCTGCAATACGCTCATTGTTTACTTGCCGCAAAATGAGACCATAAATGCCTGCTGCGTATTTGTCGTAAAGAAAATTAAGTGCCTTTTCATCTTTCTTCTGCAGAAGTAAAACCAGGTGTCCGTCCGTTAGGGTAAAGTTTTGATTCACAAATTGGTGTTTATAATTAAACGTTATTTATCCCGAATAGTTGAGCAAATGAAACGCCAATGTATATTGTTTGAACAACCTCTGGCGATACTGCAAAAGATTAAACAGTTTTTAAAAGTTTATTTTGTTGGCAGTGAAAACGAGGTAATTCAGGTGGATGGTGAATGTTGAAAGAGGAAAGAATTCTACAGAACTTTACATTCTTACTTCCAATTGCGAGAAAGTAAGAAGTCAGACCAGCATTATATCAACACACAAATGGGCTGAAATGCTCCGCAAAGAAGAAAAAGATGAACGGAATGCGACGCAACGGCCGCCCCATAGTAGAACCAAAGCCCTGTACACCGCAAACAAAAGAAGGCGGTAAAAACGCCGGGCACCACGAGACCACAGGTGCATTAAAGGTATCTGCCAGGTCTTCATTACTTTTTGTTTATAACACGGATATTTGTCGCCAGCAATGATAACACAACAAACCATACAACAGATAACCAGCCGGATAGATATAGTGGAAATCGTTGGGGAATTTGTGAAGCTGAAAAAACGAGGCGCCAATTACCTGGGCAACTGTCCTTTCCACAACGAAAAGAGCCCGTCATTTACCGTATCGCCCTCTAAAGAGATCTATAAATGTTTTGGCTGCGGAAAGAGTGGGAATGCTATCGGGTTTATAATGGAGCACGAAAAGTATAGTTATGTAGAGGCGCTAAAATGGATAGCCGCACGCTACAATATACAAATAGAGGAAACCGAAGCCAGCCCTGAAGTAAAACAACACCAGCAGATCGCTGAAAGCCTTTTCGTCATCAACGCTTTTGCACAAAAACATTTGAGCAAAAACCTGCTGGAGACAGATGAGGGCAATGCCATAGCAATGAGCTATCTGAAGCATCGCGGCTTCAATGAGGAGATCATTCAAAAATTTCAGCTTGGGTACAATCTCTGAACAAAAGATGACCTGACGGCTGCCCTGGTGCGACAACCAGTTCAATCCCGAACTGCTGCAAAAGTCGGGACTGGTCACCTTTCGCAACGAGACACTTGTTGACAACTATCGGGGCAGAATAATTTTTCCCGTTCATAACCAAAGTGGAAAGATCATTGGGTTTGGCGCCCGCATTATAAAAAATAACGACAAGGCGCCCAAGTACATCAATACCCCTGAAAATGAAATATATGTAAAGCGACAAAATCCTCTATGGTAGCTATTTTGCCCGGCAGGCGATCAACAAATACGACGAATGCCTGCTGGTGGAAGGATATACAGATGTAATAAGCCTGCACCAGGCGGGCATTGAAAATGTGGTTGCCAGCGGCGGTACTTCACTTACGGTTGAGCAGTTGCGGCTGGTGCGCAAGCACACCAACAACCTAACTATTATATATGATGGCGATAGCGCCGGGGTAAATGCAGCTTTGCGTGGGCTAAACATGGCACTTGAGGAAGGGTTGAACGTAAAGCTCGTGCTCATTCCCGACAATGAAGACCCTGACAGCTATGTAAAAAAGATCGGCACAGAAGCCTTCAGGCAGTTTGTGGAAGCCAACAAAAAAGACTTCATCCTTTTTCAGTTGGAAGTGATGCTGAAGGAAGCAGGCGATGAAACCGCCAAGCGATCTGCTGTCGTAAACCAGATTGCAGAAACACTTAGCCGGTTTTATAAGGCGGAAGATTTTACCCGGCAGCAAGACTATACCCGGCAATGCGCCGCCATTTTAAAAATTGACGAAGGCGGTCTCACCAACCTGGTTAACAAAATAAAACGCGACCGGCTTACGAAAGAAGAGAACCGGCAAAACCCGGCGAAGGAAGAGGTTGCTCCTGCCGTGGAAAACGCGCCTGCTACCGACGAAACGTCGTTGTTGCTCGCCGAAGATGAATACCAGGAAAAAAACCTGTTGCGTGTGTTGCTCGAGTATGGATTGAAGCAGTGGGATGACGAACGAACTATGGCAGACTACATCTTCGACGAACTGCAGCAATACACCATCGACAATGAAAACCTGGATAAACTGCTTAGCGTTTACAAAGATCTGTACACGCAGGGGTTGCAGCCCACTTCCAAAACTCTTCTTTACCACAACAACGATGACATTCGCAAACTCGCGATCAACCTGAGCGTGCAGCAGTACGAACTAAGCCCCAATTGGGATACGGTGATGGAAGGCATGAACATCAACAACCGCGATATCAGCCGCCAGGACGTGGAGATGAGTTTTAACTATTTTAAACTGCGTAAGATCAAAAAAATGTTCGACGAGAACCAGCGCGACATAGAAAAAGCGGCAACATTTGAGGAGCAGATGGCACTCATTAAAATTCACAAAGTGCTGAAAGAAGAGGAACAAAAAATAACCCGGCAGTTAGGCACCGTTATCTTCCGCTAAATGAGTGGAGGAAAGTATAAGGAGAAATCTGTTCTTTTGGTTACGGGCAGAAGTTTTTCATGGTCATCATAGTTGCGACGCTCCGTTCATCAGCAAAGCTATGGGCAGCAATTTCTTGCCGTGCTTTATTTGTCTATGGCAAATTCAACAACTATACAACGTTGTATTATTTAATACATTTGGTTCATTATAAATTTATCAACCATCATGAGCAAAATGCATAACTGGTGCAAAAGTTTAGCTGCCCTTTTGTTGAGTATATATTTTCTTACAGGTTGCCAGGCAAACGATGGCGCTAAAAGCACTCTTTCGCCTGCTGACAGTGCTGCAGCCGGGTTGCGTTTGCCGCCGGGTTTTAGTGCCAGAGTGGTTGCAGACTCATTGGGGCGGTTACGTCACCTGGCAGTTACTAAAAATGGTGACATTTATGTAAAGCTCAGTTCATTGAACAATGGAAAAGGCATTTACTTTCTGCGTGATACAGATAGTGATGGAAAGATGGATACTTATACAGGCTTTGGCGGATATCCGGGTACCGGTATAAGAATACAGGGGAACTTTTTGTATTCCTCATCAAACAGCGGTGTATTGCGGTACCAGCTTACCGCCCAGGGAGAGGTAATTGATACAGGTAATGCCGAAGTGCTTGTGCAGGGTTTGGTTGATAAGAACAGGGACAATGCCAAAGCCTTTGCCCTCGATGACAATAATAACCTGTATGTAGCGGTCGGATCGTATGATGAAACCTGTACCGATGCCACCGGGCACGGAATTCCCAATTGCCCACTCCTGGATTCTGTTGGTGGTGTCTGGCAGTTTAGTACCAACAAACAAAACCAAAGCTATGCTGATGCCATTCACTATGCGCGTGGACTGAAAAATGTTGTAGGTATTGACTGGAATGATGCGACACATTCTTTGTTTGCCACACAACATGGTCGCGGCGGATTAAGTGAGAAGTTTCCCAAGATCTATACCCCGCAGCAGGACCAATCGTTACCGGCTGAGACCATGTATGAACTGCACAAAGGTGATGATGCCGGTTGGCCGTATGTATATTACGACCCGTTTCAGCACAAGAAAATAGTGTCACCTGAGTTTGGCGGCGATGGTAAGAAATCAGTTGATGATAAGTACATTGATCCGGTAATTGATTTTCCCGCGCACCTTGCGCCAAATGATCTGTTGTTTTATACCGGCACTATGTTTCCTGAAAAATATAAGCACGGCGCTTTCATTGTTTTTCACAATCAATCGCAGCCACTAAAAAAAGGTTTCATGGTAGCCTTTGTGCCCTTTGCCAATGGCAAACCTGCCGGTGCCTGGGAAGAATTTGCCGGCAATTTTGTCGGCGTTGAACTTAGCAATACTGCAGAGTCTTTAAAATACAGACCCATTGGTTTGGCGCAAGGTCCTGACGGTGCACTCTACGTTGCCGACGACCTGAAAGGAGCTATCTTTAAAATAGTTTATACCCGCACAAATCAATAAACAGCTTTTAGTCAGCTCATCTTTGTATTTAGTCTTCATGTGCAATTCTTTGCGGCAATATTGCATCTTGTCTCCAGCCTAAGAAGTAGCGGGAGTAATTGTGCAAGATCCGAAAACCAGCGTAAAGCCGGGTGATTAAAAAATTGAAAGTCTTATGGAAAGAGCTATTTATATGTTTTGACCAAACTTGTGCTACAATGCGCTTATTAGGCTAGATTATTAATAATGCCTAAAAATTCATTCCAGGAGCAACTTAATAATTGATTTTCCGGTTTTTCGTGCGAAAGTTACAACGATCTTTTCTAAGGATATCTCAAGTCATGTCTTGTTTTCTGCACCAGAACTTAATAGAAATTTATATTCCCGTATATATGCATTCCGGGTGGCTTGAGAACTATATAAATCACCACCAAATAGTGGATAGGATAGGTCCAGGTGTTTTGATCTCCGAAAATTTTGATATCACCTATGGTTTAGGACACCTTACCATTGTACCCGAAACCCTTACCGTCACAGCAAGAGATACTCTGGCAGGTTGCAATGGTCTTCAACCTGTGTACAGTTCCGGCAAAACATTTTATTAATTCGAAGATGAGGATGAAAGTGTGATCGCAAGCGGACCTGTCTATACCGTACTTAAAAACGGAGTCAATGTCGGCACCGCAAACCTCCCGGCAGGAACTTACCAGATCGTTCCATCCAACGTGGTACAAAAAGAGCAATCTGCCAATTATACAATTGTTTACAAGAGCGGCACCCTAACAGAAGTCCGTGGGTAGCTGCGCCCAACATATTTGTTACCAACAACTGTAATGGTACATCAACTTTAGCTACCGATGAGACCTGTAATATTAAATGGAACACACAGGCAACAGCATCATCCATTATTGTGAACACTGCAGGTGAATATACCGCAACAACAACAGTAGATGGCTGCAGTAGTCCCGTGGCAACCATTACTGCTGCTCCTAAAACGAGCCCGGCAACTCCTGTTATAACCGTAGTCAATAATTGCGGCGGTACAACCCTGTCAACAACCGCAGCAGGAACCCTGCATTGGAGCACTGGGGCTGCCAGTACCTCAATCATTACCCAAACCGCAGGAACCTTTACACTTACCACCTCTGCTAATGGCTGTACCAGCCAGTTAGCAAGCGCAACTGCTGCTCCTTTGGCTATACCCGCTGCACCACAGGCATCTATAACGCAGCCAACTTGCGCAGCAACTACCGGAAGAATTACCGTAACATCGTCAAAAGCCGGTCTTTCTTTCAGCCTGAATGGTTCAGCTTATAACACCACCGGCATATTTACGGGAGTAGCTCCGGGCACCTACAGCCTTACCGCAACAAATTCTTCCGGCTGTGTTTCTTCGTCAACTTCAGTCGTTATCTCCGCAGCAAACTGTGCATCTATAGGCGATCTTGTTTTTAACGATCTTAATGCTAACGGTCTTCAGGATACCAATGAACCTGGGTTGGCAAGTGTAATGGTGAAATTGAGAAACAGCCAGAACGCAATAGTTGCCACCACTACTACTGCTACTAACGGTACTTATTCGTTCAGTAATTTGGCGGCTGGTATTTATTCAGTTGTCTTTACAACACCGGCTGGTTATGCACCCACGCTAAGCAATGTTGGCACCAACGATACGAAAGACAGTGATCCCGTAGATGGAGTTGTTGCCGGTATAAGCCTGGCAGCAAACAGCGCCAACACAACCATTGATGCAGGCTTTGCAACTGCTAACCTGCAACTCGGAAACATGGTTTGGTACGATGCAAATAACAACGGAAAAATTGGAAAGGATGAAAATGGTATTGCCAATATTACACTCCGGCTTTACAGGGATGTTAACTACGACAACGTTGCTGATGGCGCCCCCATAGCAACCACTGTTACAGACGCCCATGGCAATTATGCATTTGCCGGTATTATCGCGGGCAATTACATTGTTGGTGCAGTACTGCCTCCCGGTTATATCAATAGTAAATTCATTGCAAAGATCCCAACAAGAACAAAGACTACGATAACAATGGTCAGTTTACAATAGGTAATGATGTACGCGGATTGACCATTACACTTTCGCCTTGTGCAGAGAAAAACGGGAAGGATAAAAAAACCAATACTAACAGCACCTACGACTTTGGTTTTCTACCCGATTGTAACTGTATCAATACACCAGGCAATATTTTGGTTAACGGCAGTTTCGAAAGCGGCACAACTGGTTGGAATGTAACCGGCGGAGCATTGACTGTGGGTAATGGCTATGTAGCCTGTGGTTCTAAAAATGGGTTCAATGCGGCATCTAACAAAAAGTCGGTAGTTTACCAGGACGTAACACTTAGCGCGGGCACCACAATTATCTTTAGCGGCTTTGCAGGCACTCATACTGCGGGGCTTTCGTGCAGTCCCCAACTTAGTTTGCTGTTTATAAATTCGGCGGGTGCGGTACTCAGTCAAAGTGATGTTGCCGTTACGCAAAATGTAGATCAGAACTTCAGTCAACTGGCATACTATACCATAACCGCCAAAGCCCCTGTTGGTACTGCCAAAGTGCGGGTACAGAGTTCTACTACCTGCAACTATGTAAAGATGGATGCTTTCTGCCTGAAGGTAGCAGCCAATGGTGCAAGCGCACGACCTGCGCCTGCCATGCAAGAGGATGCTAAACCGGTGTTGCCTGCCGAACTTACTTTGGCGCTCAATCCAAATCCTTCCCGTTCTGTTTTCAACATCATCATTTCCAGCAACGACATCATCAACAAAGCGATCGTAAAAATATACACGATGGATGGTCGCCTGGTTGAAAGCCAGTTGACCGCAGCCAACACTACGCGGCGGGTAAATGTAGACAGGTGGCAAACAGGCGTGTACTTTGTACGGGTCACACAGGGTGGTCAGCAGAAGATGATAAAGGCTATCAAAACCTATTAAACTTTCAGCCTGGCACTTCTCAATTGCCAGGCTGTTTTCTATTTTAAGAGAGTAAGTACGTTAACCGGTTTATTGGCTTAGTGAGGGAAGTAAGCAAGATGTATGTGCCCGGCCTATGTTCTTTTATATACATCGTTGCGTCGCACTCTTGTACTTTTTGTTTCACTATGCAACTGTTGCGCAATGTATAATAGAGGAAACGTATAACTGCAAGCTATCTTTTTATCACAAGTCAATCACATGTTATGTTTTACTACAGACAGTTGAAAGTTTTATAAAAATTGTTTTTCTTGAGAAAAGCTCCTGCAGGTACAACTGCACAAGGGAGCGTCGCAACAATGTAACATCAGGGTATAAATGCTTGTTACCAAAAAAAAACCGGGCTATATTCCTGCACCCGGAAATTGGTGCCGATTATTTTTACTACCAGAAATTAACCGACATTGTTATCGCATTAGGAAATGTCAATAGCTTTCCAGGTTTTATCACCAAAGATCCTTGTTGAATGAGCATCCCTTCGTATAGAATTTTAGTTTTCAGTTTTGTGTATTTTATCTGGTCTGCAGCACCTGCGCAGGTTGGCGAAGCAGATAGCCTGGCTCAATTACTCTCTAAAAAAATGCCCGATACCGCGCGGGTAAAACTGCTGAATGACCTGACAAAAAGTTTGTTCAATAACAATCTCAACTCAGCCATCATTATAGCTATGCAATCAAAAGACCTGGCTGAAAAAGTAAAATACAAAACAGGTCTTGCGTTGGCACTTAAGCAAATGGGTATTTGCTATTACCTAAAGGGCAAGTATGTTGATGCTATAAAAACCTGGCAGCAGGCATTGGATGTTTACTCGCAAATGGGTGATAAAACAGGAGTGGCCAACATGCTGAGCAACCAGGGCGCGGTTTATTTTAACCAGGGCGATGATGCCAAATCACTGGAACTGCATTTACAGTCGCTAAAGCTTTCCGAAGAGATTGATGATACCCTGCGGATAGTTACTTCACTTACCAATATTGGTGGCATATATCTAAACAAGAGAGCTACCTATAGAAAAGCATTAGATTATTTTTTACGTTCTTATCAATAGAGCCTGGCTATCAAAGACAAATATTCGTTTGGCACATCGGCAGTAAACCTGGGCGAGTTTAATTTTAAAAAAGGCGACGATCGCACTGCACTAAAATATTTATATCAATCTGCCGCCGCTTACAAGGGTACCGAAGATCTGCCGTATTCCTTCAACTACATCGGCAGGGTTTATACCCGGCAAAAAGAATTTGACCGCGCCATACAAACACATAAACGGGCTTTCGACTTGTCTAAAAAGCTGGATACCCGGCTTGATGAGACCCAGTCGCTGGTAGGTTTGGCGCAGGCATACTTTGCCAAAGACGACATTACATCCGCAATTAATACCTATAAGCAATCGTTGGATTTTGCTATACCGCTAAATGCTGTCACTGAAATTAAAGATGCTTACCAGGGGTTAACAACGGCTTATGCAAAAGAAGCTGATTACAGCAATGCCTATAAATTTCAAAACCTGCTGCTGGCAGTAAAAGACACCATTTACAATATCAATACCGATAAAAAACTAGGCACACTACAGTTTACATTCGACCTGGAAAAGAAAGAATCGCAGATCAATCTGCTGAACAAAGACAAAAAGATCCAGGAGCAGGAAATCAGCCGGCAAAAATTGGTGCGCAATGGTTTCATGGAGGCTTTGCGATCGTGATTATTGTTTGCCGTTGTATTTTTTACCCAGCGCAACAGCATATCCAAAGAAAAGAACGTGGTGATGAATTATTGTTAAACATTTTGCCTGCTGAAACAGCTGAAGAATTAAAAGCAACCGGAGCCGCCAAGGCCAAAAGTTTTAAATTGGTTACCGTACTATTTACCGACTTCAAAAATTTCACACAGGCCAGCGAAAAGTTAACACCGGAAGAATTGGTAGCGGAAATAAACCATTGCTACAGCGAGTTTGACTCGTATTATTACCAAGTACGGAATTGAAAAAATAAAAACTATCGGCGATTCCTATATGTGTGCAGGTGGTCTGCCGGTTACAAACGAAACCCATGCCTACGACATTGTACCTGCCGGTCTGGAAATGGTGCAATTTATAGAAATAAACAAACATCAACGAATAGCAAAGGACTTATCTATTTTGAACTTCGCATAGGTGTTCATACAGGGCCTGTGGTTGCAGGTATTGTAGGAATTAAAAAGTTTGCTTATGATATATGGGGCGACACAGTTAACACTGCTTCCCGTATGGAAAGCAGCGGGCACATCGGAAAAGTAAATATCAGCGGCGATACTTATGGAGTCATTAAAGACAAATTTGATTGCCTACATCGCGGTAAGTTAGAAGCGAAGAACAAAGGCTTCATAGATATGTATTTTGTAGAAGGAACCCGTTCAAAATAAACTGGTATTTTTTGTTGGCCAGCTATAGATTTCCAATGGTTCATTGTTGCACCCGTCCCATAAAATAGAATAGATCGCATAGTTGTACAGTAAGAACTTTGAGCGACGTTTTCTTAAATCCAGCTATCTTTTTTGAGTTGAAATCGGGTATTTAAAAAAACGTTCAAATTAGCGTTCATCTGTTCCCGAAAGATCTGGAATTTTGAATAGAAATGAATGTTGAAATATAATCCTCTGTTATTTTAAACCAACAGAGGATTTTTAGAATGCTATTGTTTGACAAACTTAATTGTTACGTTTTCTTTGCCATTGTTGACGTTTAATAAATAGGTTCCTGCGGCAAAGCGGGCAATTGGTAAGGCTAACTTTCCATCAGAAACTTTGTTTGCAGACCAAAGTAATTTTCCTGAAATATCGCTCAGACTTATTGATGCATTTCCGTTGCTGTTTTGAATGGCAAGACTCGCAAGATTATTAATAACGGGCACTGGATAGATAAATGCAGTTAATGATTTGTTTAGTAGTTTTTCACTATCTCCGATACCTGATTTAGCGAGAGGATTGCCGAGTGTTGTAAACTTTACTGGGGTTGTGTAAATGCTTTGTATAAGTGGACTAATTTGGCAAACTGTCACGACTGACCAATCGTAACTTGTACCTACAGAGAGTCCGTTAAGAGTATCTTTGTTTTCAGAAACTGTAATTGTACTCCATGCGGCTGTACCCGTTACACGATACCTGACTAAATAGCCGACTGCACAATCTTTAACTGTCCAACTTAGTTTTGCAGAGGTATCTGTGATAAGTGTGGTTTTTAAGCTCGTAGGTTTATCACAACTTGCTAGACTAACAATCGCAGGATCAGAAGTATTCTTACAACCGTTTACTCCGGTTACTGTAACGGTATAATTACCTGCGACATTGACATCAATACTTTGGGTTGTCATATTATTAACCCAGGCGTAAATCTGCGACTGAAGAAACAAGTGACACTGATCGTCCGGGACATAAAGCCAATGAGCCAATTGCCCTAATCACAGGCTTTTCCATTTTATTTACTACCACAATTGTAGAAGCTGACTTGGCTGTACAACCAGTATCATTTTTGGTTATAACAAAATAGCTTCCGGAGTCCTTTACATTGATATTACGCGTTGTTGCTCCATTGTTCCAAAAATATCTGGGAGCGGGAGAGGATTCTAATGTTACACTTGCGCCGTCACAAAAAGTGGTAGAACCCTGTGTTACAGCTATCGTAGGCGTTGGAAGGTTGTACGCGCTTACTCGCGCTATAGCTGTATCCATACAACCAAAAGAATTGGTAACGATAAGAGTATGAATGCCCGTTCCTGCGGTTGCGGGTTTTTTTGCTGTCCATTTTTTTGTTGTATATCCAGAGGTATCATATAAATCCCACAAATTTGTTGTATTCTCCCTGCATATTTTTATAACTGTATCTTGTCCAAGATCAGGTTTTAGGTTCCTGATCGTTTTTGCTAAACTGTCATTTGAGGAAATGGTATCAGTTCCTAGTTCAGTGAAAGCATTGATAGTAAATTGACCCGTGGGTTTAGATAAGTCTGCTAATGTGGCGAAAGTAAAATCTGCTGTAAAATAGGTTGCTATCTTAAGGCTACCAACGTTTTCAGTTACTACAGTATTCTTGTTTACCTGGTAACTTAAATTAAATCCAGACTGTTCTTCAGTCCCATAATTTTTAATTCTCACTCTAATTTTTTCACCGCCAGAAAGATCACATGCTGAAGTGAGAGACAAAATATTTATTATCCCAATATCGTTTGCCTCCAGTGGTTTGATTGCAAAAGATTTATATAAAACCTTTTCGCTCACGGCATTCCCTAAACCATCCGGGTTAGAGGTAACCTGAAAAGGACCGGTAGGGTCACCCCACCAGCAGTTAGTTGCATCTACTATATCGTTATTCGCCAAACTAGTGTTATTAATCCCATAAAGACTATTTCCAATAAAGGTGGTTTTTATAAATGTGGGGCTGCCACCGGAGGATAGTACACCAATTTTATTATTTACAAACCTATTTGCAAGGATTTTGGGATTTCCCTTCCTGATTCGCCAATTTGTTCCGAGTTAGCAACACTGACGTACGTATTGTAATGCTTCCTGTTCCAACATCGATTGCTGCACCTTGATGGTGCAGTTACACTGCAGAGATTCTCGTGTTCACATAAGCCAGATAAGACGAAGAACTCGTGTTATCGAAACTCAATGTGCCACCGAAACCTATTCCTGCCAACTATAGTTTTATCTGTTCTGTTTTAGTTCCAATGGCAATTACGGTACTTTTTATAACTAGATTGGCACTGTAATTATTAAAAATTACTTTGGTCCCGCAGCTATGGCTAATTTATATGATGGATCTACAACAATAGTACCCTTCAGGAGATATTTGGATGTGGGTACCGGATTGGACCACTGAGCGTTTTTTGAAACTGTTGAGGAAACTATATTAATACTGGCTGTTATTTTCTAATATACTTAAGATGAATTGCACCGGAAGTCATATCGCCATTGGTGTTGCCGGAAAAGTCATTGCTTTCAATTTTGATATTATTTGCTTTTAATGTTATGCCCGCACCCTTGGTATTTTGAAAGATACAATTC
>CAVSED010000002.1:0-476015 GCA_963726895.1 uncultured Chitinophagaceae bacterium
TCGGTGTGCTCAATCCAGTAGCGGCTGCCGGTCAAACTTTGATCGTCGCGGTTAAAGGCAATCATGAGATAATTATTGTTTTTCGCCTTACTGCTTTGCAGCAGCTTTACCAGTTCAATGAGTGTGGCGGGTGAACCTGCAACGTTCTGGGTAGTGTAGCCGGAACTGGCATCAGCAGATGAGCCATAGCTGGCACCAATTACTACTGTATTGGCGGCAGCATTATTAATGAAGCCAACCACATTGCTGCCGGTAATATATTTTTCAGCGATGACTATGTTGCCATCAATATCCAGCATAGCGGCATGGTCGGCAAATGATTTTGCATGTCCCCTGGCAGTAATATAAACAATCGGGATAGCAACAGGTGCCTCTTTGTTTTTCTTATCAAAGACCATGGTATCGGCAGTATTGTTGCCGTTGTATATAAACAAAGCCGAGGCGCCTTTGGCAGCTACTTTGCCCACTTCTTTTTGTATCTCCTGGTCAATGGTTGTTTTGTTTTCCTGCGCCCGTTCCTGCAATTCCTTCACTTCAATAAACCAGGGTACACCACGTTCGCGCAGTGCCATTGCAGGCATTCCGCTCACGGTTTTGCTGGCTGAATAAGGTAGAGGAAAATAGTCTTCGTGCAGTGTTAGTAATTCATCGTTGACCTTTAAAAAAGTGGCGTTGTTTATTTGGCGCCCATCATCTACGCTAAATGGTTGCAGATAACCTGTTGTGCCTTTAGGCTCAAGACCCAACCGCGAAAAATGACCGGCAATATAGGCGCTGCAAGAGTTGTTTGGGTGCGTTGAAAAATAGACAGCATGCTGGTGGATGTCGGCGGTAATTTGCTGATCAACTTTTTGTTGCGCTTCCAATGCCTTTCGCTCCTTCCGCGATTGGGCAGAAAGCAACACCGGAAAAAAAGCAAGCAAGAGCAACACCTTCATATTTTAAAAAAATTTGGTTACCAAACACAAAAGTAGTGCCGCTAATAAAAAACAACGGGCAATGTGGCAATTTCTTAACCTGACACTCGGTACCACAATAAGCGTTTTTTAAAGAGGCGAATACAACCAGTGCTTCTGGGTAAAGTTTCAAAATTTTTACCGGAAATGGATGGAAGTGAAATTGGTTGTAAGTGTGAATACAATGCCAAACATTGACGTGGAGAGTTTAGTAAAAGCAGTAAAGGAAAAGTTTTCATTGCTTGCCTGAAGAGCTTTTGGTCGCCAGCGACAAGACCTAATGGAGGCATTGTTGCGACGCTCCGTTCATCGGCAAATCTTTGTTTAATCTATGGGTTCATTTGTTTGGAAAAAGAACACCAGGTTTTTATCATTCACCCCTTTATTACAAGCTGCAACAGGATTGATCTATACAAAGATATTATAGGCTAAAAGGCTCATGAAATAAGCCAGGGCCTGTCATGTACAACAATTGTACAATAGGCCATTTCCAGGTGCGGGTTTCGCGTTTTACCACTGCCAGGGTGCTCATACATTGCATAGCTAACACATAAAATACCATCAGGCTAATCCGGTGGCCAGGGTGTACACTTTGGTGCCATCGGCACGGGTTGCAGCTTTCATTTTTTGGCGCAGAGAGGTGTTCTCGTTGTCTTCGCCTACACTGTACAAGGTGGCCATGGTTCCCACAAAAACTTCCCGTGCTGCAAACGAAGTGATCAGCGCAATACCAATCTTCCAGTCGTACCCCAGCGGGCGAATGGCAGGTTCAATAGCGTTGACCCAGTAATACCGGCATAGCTGTTTTCCAGTTTTTCCGCCTGTATTCTTTGTCCAGTTCACGGTACTTTTTAGGCTGGGTTTGCCGATCTGAGATTTTCGTACCGGGCAGTTATATTTTCCATTCGCTGGCCCGGTGGTCCATAGCTGCTTAAAAACCATAACAACAAGCTGATGACCATGATCACCTTACCGGCATCACTACAAATATCTTTGCTTTTTCCACCATCGTAACGCCCACATTCTTCCAGCGGGGCGCACGGTAGGTAGGCAGTTCCAGTATAAAAAAGCTTCTCTCTTTAAGTTTGATGATCCACTTAAAAACATAGCTGACAATAAGCGCCATAACAGTACCCAACAGGTAAAAGCCCATCATTACAAGACCCTGCAGACTTAAGAAACCCCAAGAATATTTGTTGGGAATAACCAGGCTGATCAGAATGGTGTAAACGGGCAGACGTGCACTGCAACTCATGAGCGGTGTTACCAGAATAGTCAGCAGTCTTTCTTTTCGGTTTTCAATATTGCGGGCACTCATAATGGCGGGTACGGCACAGGCAAAGCCACTGATCATGGGCATCACACTTTTGCCATTGAGCCCAACTTTGCGCATCAGTTTATCGCTTAGAAAACTTATCCGCGCCATATAGCCGGTATCTTCCAAAATGGTGATCAACCCAAAAAGAATCATGATCTGTGGAACAAAAACCAAAATGCCACTTAACCCTGCCACAAAGCCATTGATGAGCAGATCGCTCCACCAGCCTGCGGAAGTAATTGCTTAGAAAACCAGCTGGCTGGGCAAACGTCCATTCAATGACATCCATGGGATATTCTGCCAGCCAAAAAATGCTTTGAAATAAGTAAGAAGAGAACCGTTAGCAAAATAACATAACCCCACGTGCGGTGCAGCAACAAATTGTCGAGCTTTTCGGTAAACATTTTTTGCTGCAGCGGATCTTCTTCTACCACGCTTTGGTGCATGATTTGCCTTATGCGCGCATAGCGTTGCATGATCTCTTCGGCCTGTAAACGTGGTGGAATTAAAATGGTGGCGATCTTCTATGCTTCAATTTTTGCTGCACGGTTTTCGGGAAGCGGAAAATTCTCGTGATTAATGAGATAATGTATGGCTCCATAGTCGCTAAATGCGGGGTAGATCTCCTGCATTTCAGTGATAGCGCCATTCGGCCAATTGGCGGTTAATGCCAATAAAATCGCGGGCCGGTGCTTTATATTGTTGCCGGGCAGTTTGCACAATTACTTTTTTCAACTGCGGTAATCCCTTTATTTTTTCGCGGGTTTATAGAAACAACCGGCACTCCCAATTCACGCTCCAGTTCTGTCAGGTCAATTTTAATACCTTTTTTAGCCGCCAGGTCTACCATGGTAAGTGCCACCACTACGGGTATTTTCAAGTCAATCATCTGTGAGCAAAACAACAGGTTGCGTTTCAGGTTACTGGCATCGGCTACCAACACAACCATATCAGGCTTCACTGTGTTCGTCAACATTCATCAGCACTTTATACGACACCCATTCGTCGGCGCGGCGCGGGTACAAACTATAAGTTCCCGGCAGGTCTATGATATTGCCAACTAAGCCAGGCTCAAGAGTGCTGAGACCGGTTTTTTTGTCAACTGTTACACCTGGAAAATTTCCGACTTTTTGGTTTAAGCCCGTGAGTGCATTGAATAGAGAAGACTTACCGCTGTTGGGGTTGCCAACAAGAGCTATATGAATACGCGAATTCGACATGTATTAGTGGGCAAATGTAAAATAGCTCAGCTACAAAGCATTACGAGATTGGGAGATTTAGATGACTCTGTAGTTTATTGGTCAATCGTTAACAACAGCAGAATGTGACCTTCATTTGTGACGACAAATTCAGATCGTCGGTTTGTGTGTAAGGGCTTTTTTTTATAGCAACCGGTAGGTGCCGGAACAAGGCGATGAAGATTGAACGGAAACTGCCTGCCGGACAGGCAGGCATCGCAACAAAAGCAGCCTTATGTTCAACTGTTGATGCCACAAAAATTTGCGGTAAAAAAAGCAGAGACCGGTAGCGGGTTAAACTAGCGGACTATTACCGGCGACCGCTACCAAAGGTTTAATGCAGCGCCTAAAAAAACACAAAAAAATCGGTTAAATTTACTTTTTGGCACGGTTGTGGTTTTTGCGCTACAAAAACAGTAAGTATGAAAAAGACAATCTTTGTATTACCCGTTTGCCTGTTATTTGCTTTTTGCAGCAGTTCGAGAAAAGTTGCGGAACCAGCCCCCGGTATCTCGAATGTAACAGTAAGCCGTGGCGATACAATGACGAGCGCAGCTAAAGTTTCGGCTTCCTATACCAATACAGATAAAGACTTTGCATACTCTGCCAGCCACGACACTGCTCTTAACGGCACCTGGATGCTGGAAGGAATGATGGCAAATGATGGCACCTGGAAAAGTGCGCACCCGGCTGATGAAATGATGAACACCGACTCTGCTATGACGATGATGACTGATTCCATGGCAATGAGCAGTACCGAAAAATCAGCTAAAACAAAAAGTAAAAAAACCAACCGCAAAGCCCTGTACGATGCAGCCAATAAGCGCCTGAGCATGAACTATAAAGACACCACTGCTATGGATACAACCGTGCAGCCGTTTGAATACTGGAAGCGAACACCAACCCTGGTACTGAGCGCGGGTAAAATGGTGTTTTCAGGTAATACAGGTTGCAACAGCATGAGCGGAATTTTTCACTTCAACAATACCTCTATACAATTTGACCGCAACATTATAACCTCAAAAATGAGTTGCAACGAATATGATGAAACAGCTTTCTTATCGGCACTGAAAAAGGCAGACAGCTATATGCTAAATGGCAATATGCTGGAACTGAAACAAGGTAGCACAACGCTACTCACCTTTAAGCGTTCATAATTTTCAACGGGTTAATTTCCTACTGATCATACCAAAATATAACAGCCGGCTTTTGATAACCGGCTGTTGTGTTTTATAAGCAATATTGCCACCAGCTACATTTTCGATTGTGCCCATTTATCCATCTTTTTCTCCAGCACATCCAACGGAAGAGCGCCGTCTTTCAACATATTGTCATGAAACTCGGCAATGTTGAACTTACCGCCCAATTCAGCTTTGTATTTAGCTTTCAACTCCCCAATTTTCAGCGCACCTATTTTATAGCCTAACGCCTGTCCGGGTATTGCCATGTAGCGCTCTATTTCCATGGTGGCATATTGTTCGTCGGCTGCCTCGTGCGCCATCATATAGGTAATAGCTTCTTCGCGGCTCATGTTTTTAGTATGCAAACCCACATCAACTACCAGGCGTATTGCGCGGTGTATCTCGTCGCCCAGCGCTGCCATGTATTGATAAGGATCGGTGTACAAGCCCAACTCTTTACCCAATGATTCACAGTATAACGCCCAGCCTTCTACATAAGCGTTATTTCCCCCAAACCGCCTGAATTTAGGAAACTCGTATCCTCCTGCTGCAGCGATATCTGGTAGTGATGACCGGGTATTGCCTCGTGCAGAAAGAGGCTTTCCATACCACTGGTCGTATTGAACTTTGTGGCATCTAAGATGGGTACATAGAATATGCCGGGGCGGCTGCCATCGGGCGAACCCTGGTTATATTCCGCACTGGCGCTTGCTGCCCTAAAGGCTTCTGTCTGCCTGATCTCGAAAGGAGTTTTTGGCGTATGAGTAAAGAGTTTAGGCAGGTAGGGTTCTTCCCGCTGGTGAATCTTTTCAAATGCGTTTAACACCTGCTGTGGGGTAGTGTAGGGCATAAACTGTTTGTCAGTTTTCATAAAGGTGAAAAAAGCATTCATGTCGCCTTTAAATCCTACAGCATTTTTTATACTATCCTGCAATTTGCTGATACGCTCTACCTCCTGCACACCCAGGTTATATATTTCGTCGGGTGTCTTGTTGGTGGTTGTTTGGGTTTTGATGAGGTAAGTATAATAGTCGCCACCTTTGGGCAAGGCACTTATGCCGGAAGTGGCACGGGCTTTTGGCAGATATTCATCCCGTAAAAAATCTTCCAGCTTTTTATAGGCGGGGGCCAGGTGATCGGTAACAAGTGTCAAATAAGCTGTTGACAAACGCGTTTTATCAGCGTTTGAAAACGCTGCAGGAAACTTTTTTGCCGGGCTGTAAAAAAGGTTGGTGGTATCCTTCGCTTCCATAGCTGCCATCTCAGGCAGCATTTTCAACACCAGTGCTTTGGGTAGCACATAATTTTCAGCGATACCTTTTTGAAAGTACACAATGGCACTGTCTGCCCAGGTACTAAATTTGGCAGCTCTCACCAGCCAGTCGTCGTAGTTCTTTACCGTTTTAAAGGGTTGCATTCCATCACCGCTACCCAGTTGCCCCAGGGTTAATGGCAAACCCCAGAATTGTTGAAAGGGAATGTAGTTATCAGAAAACGACAGACCTTCCAGGTTTAGCTCCATCTCGCGTTTGAATACGTCATAACTCAGCCTGTCGGCAGCATTAAGTGTTTCAGGATCATACTTATTGATGTAGTTGAGATAACTGCCAAAAAAATTACGCAGCGTGTCGCGGTAACTATCGGTAAAATCAATTGCCAGCAGATCGTTGTAGCGTTCATCGCCTATGGCAGTTGCCTCCAGCGGAAACAATTTTAGCCGCTCTTCAAAATAATTGTTGAACAAAGCAGAAAGTTCGGAATTGGGCTGACTGCCCGGATTGGTGTTGCTGAGTTTGCACGCAGCACAGCTTACAATTGCCAGGGCAATTAGCAGTAACTTTTTCAAGAGTAGAAGGGTTTAGAGCTTTGAAAAGTAAACAAAAATTGGCTTTTTATAGCATACTACAGTAAATAAAAAACGCTACCGGACGGACCGTTTTTGTCTGCTTTTTTTTATTTGGATACCGGCATTTTATCACTCTTGTTGCAGCCGTTGCGACGCTCCGTTTAGCTGTATCGCCCTGCAAAGACTTCTGTTCTATTTGCGCTATAGTTTCACCATACACCAGGTGGTCATACAGCGCATGTTTTGCACGTTGGTTGTCTTTATTGGTTCAAACAAATAAGCGCCAAGTTGGTCAGTAAATTCCAACAGCATCGCTTCATTTACCAGAAAGCGTTCCGTGCCATCCGGCAGGTTGTATCTTCCATTGGCGGTTGCTTCTACAAGTTTTTCAATCCCGATGTTTGATGCCAGGCGCGCAAAAAAATAACCCCCGGGTTTTAGTACCCGCCACATAGCTTGCAGCATCGCCGCAAAGTGCTTGCTGTCTCTTGCAAAATGCAGCACAGCATTACAGATCACCAGGTCAAACGCCGCATCTTCAAACGGCATTTCTTCAATAGCGGCAACTACAAAGCGGGCATTGTTATGCGCTGGTATAAAGTGCCTGCATAGCATGTTGACTTCGGCAATTGCTTCTGTCTCCTGGTCTATACCATATACTTCAAAACCGTTTTGCAGCAGGTACACAAGGTTCCTGCCGTTGCCGCACCCCGCGTCCAGTACTTTCTTGCATGTGTCAAAAGTTCCCTTTAGCAATTGGTCGAAAAGGTAAATATCTATATTGCCAAATTGCCGCAATAGTTTCTCGTTCATCAGGTATCCGGTTGTGCAAAGAAGGATTATTTATTTATTTGCAACACTCTAATGGAGGAAGGATATTTTTTACTATGGTAAACCTTTATATCAGCCGGGTGAAAGTCACTCTCATTGGCTAGGGGTATGTTCATGAACTTTTGCGGATTTCTGTCCACCAGTGGAAACCAGGAACTTTGCACCTGTATCATTATTTTATGTCCTTTCTTAAAGCAATGTGCAATGTCATTTAGCTCATATTCAACCTCTGTTATTTTTCCTGGCACAAAAGGTTCGGGTGTTACAAAGCTGTTTCTAAATTTTCCTCTTATCACCTCAGCACGCACAAGGCGCTCCATACCGGCAACATCTTTTTGGTTTTCTACTGCTGCATCAGGCGGCAATACATCTATCAGTTTCACAACAAAATCTGCATCTGTACCGGTAGTGCTTACAAACAGATCAGCGGTTATAGGTCCGCTCAGTGTTACATCTCTTTCCAATGCCTTGGTTATATAGGTCAGCACATCTTTGCGTTTTTCTGCAAAGCGTTGGTCAGCCACCATATATTCATCGTTTCTGTCACCGCCTTTGGTTTCCATGTAGGGCACAGGGCTGGCGGGGTTGGCTGTATAGCCATCGAAGCCTGTCGCATTTTCAGGCTCATCAAATTTTAAGGAATGCTGTTCGCCCAGGTACCAGTCAACTGGTTTAGCAGTAACGGGCGGCCACGTTGCATACTCTTTCCATTCATTGGTTCCGGTTTCAAAAACGGTTGCCTCTGCTGCGGCAAAACCGTCTTTGTTTTTCAGATAATGGGCAAAGAAATCATGCTCCAATTTTTGATAGTACGCATTCGTGTTGCTCATGAAATTTAACGTGCCAAAGTTGCTCCAATTTGTGCGTGCCCAGGCACCGTGCGTCCAGGGTCCCATTATCAGCCGGCAATCATTGGTTGGGTTCTTTTGTTCAATAGCTTCATAGGTCTTCAGTGAGCCAAACAGATCTTCTGCATCGAACCAGCCGCCAACTACCAGTACGGCTGGTGTTATATTTTGCAAATGGGTGCGTATGTCACGTGCCTGCCAATAGCTGTCTTTTGTGTTATGCTGCAGGTATTCATTCCAAATTTTACTTTGGTTGTCGAAGCACAATTTATTCGCGTTTTTCAGCGGTCCCATTGCTAAATAAAAATCATAGGCATTGGTAATATTTTGCGTGCAGATCTCCGGATATTTTTTCCAGGGTTGTGTGCGTGGATGGTCAAAATAATTCATAAAGCTGTAGTTATCCATCAGGTAAAATGCACCGCGATGGTTAGCGTCATCACCTTCAAATTCGTCAGTCACCGGGGCCTGTGGCGATACTGCCTTCAGAGCTGGATGTGCACCGGGCAGCGCAGCCGTTGCATAAAACCCTGGGTATGAAATGCCATAGATCCCAACTTTCCCATTGTTGTCTGCAACGTTTGTCAGCAGCCAATCGATGGTATCGTAAGTGTCCGTACTCTCGTCCACATCGTCCTTCGATCTTTTGTTATCAATATGCGGGGTCATTTCTTCAAACTTACCTTCACTCATATACCTGCCGCGAACATCCTGGTAAACATAGATGTATGCCTCGGTATTGAAGAGGTCACTGGGGCCTAATTTTGCCCGCTGTTTTTCTTCGCCATACGGACTGCACGAGTACGGAGTACGTACCATTAGGAATGGCATTTTTTCCGTAGCGCTTACCGGGGTGTAAATTGCAGTGAACAGTTTTACTCCGTCACGCATCGGTATCATTCTTTCTATTTTGGTAAATTTTGGTGCGGTCACTTGCGCACACGATACTGCACTCATCCAAAGCAAAGAGACCAGACACAAACCATATTTCATATCTTCTGTTGTTTTATTTGTTTAGCCATTTGCTGCGTCCAAAAAGCGATACACAGCAAGGTTAAAGATCACTAACTCTACAGGCTGTCCAATTCAACCGCGGGATCCCAAAAAACTTTTTCAAATTGCTGTACCTTCTCATCCTTAATTTCAATGCCTTCTTTTTGCAACAATTCTTCCATGAGTGTAGGCGTAGCAAAATGTGCTTTCCCTGACAGTATCCCATTTCTGTTTACCACCCGTTGTGCCGGTACTGAAGGTTCAATTACAAAGCTGCTGTTCATTGCCCAGCCAACCATGCGCGCCGACGATTTCGTGCCAAGGTAGCTGGCAATGGCTCCATAAGTGGTTACCCTGCCAGAAGGTATCTGGCGCACAACATCCCACACATTCTCAAAAAAAGAATAGTCGCGGCTTTTATCAGCAATTCGGGGTACTTCTGCTTTCAGTTTTTTCATCATCAACAAATTACTCCAGCGCGCGGTTAATAAATTTTACCAATGGCATCAACGCGGTAAAACAGTTTACAATGTGCGCTGCAATCTCCTCTGAGGTTAACTCTTCATCGCTTAGTGTGCGGATGCCAACGAAGCTTTTCAGCTTAAGATATTCAATAGCCGGATTGTCTTTTTCATAGCCTTTTGGTTCGCGGCTCAGTTTATATTCTCCTGCTTCCAGGTCGCCATAAATTGTCTTAAAGTTTCTATTATTTATGATCGCCGAAAATTCGTCCCAGTTATAATCTATTTCCTGCCTCACCTTTTTTAACCTGGGCGCGTCCGGCATCCAGATACCGCCACCAGCCATGCTTTTATTACCGGGTTCTATGTGCAGATAGTAGCCGGCAAATCCCGAATTTTTTCCGCCGCGGTCAAAACTCGCGCCCATGTGTTGCTTGTAAGGTGTCTTGTCTTTACTAAAGCGTATATCCCGGTACTGCCTGAAAATACATTTCTTTGGCTCCAGCAAAGCGATATCCGGGTCGGTTCCCCCAAAGTTTTCTATCACGGTTTTTACCAATAGTTCAAAGTCAACTTTGGCAGATTCAAACTGCTGCCGGTTTTCTTCAAACCATGCCTTATTATTGTTTTTTGAAAGTTTTTTAATATAGGCGAGGGTAGATGGCTGCAACATAAACTGGCTTTTGAACAAAGCAACAAATAAAAACCAAAGTCCGGTGGTTTGGCAGGTAATTTATTCAACTGGTAAATGGCGCCTGTGTGTATTTTTGAGACAGACATTTTCATCCTGGTTTAGATCCATTGCAACGGCTGCCTGTCTGGTGGCGGGTTCGTTCATCGGCACCACAATGATTAAAACGGTGGAATGAATTTAGAACACAAGACCGTTTTGAAGGGCATGTATTTTGTCTCCCAAAAGCAACTTGTTTTTACATTTTCAAATGAAAGCCAATAATTCTTTTCGCCCTGACAGTCAGGTCTTACTTTTATAGTTCAAACTTTGGTTCTTTCAATTTCTTTTGTCAATATCCTCCGCATCCACTAAACTTGTCTTCCGCGATTACTAAAGCCTAAACAATGAAAATTAAATTTTACACCATTAAGATTTCCTGTCTTTTATTATTCACCCTTTTGTTCAGTGTTTTTTATTCCTGCAATCAAAGTGGCAATAGTTCCGGCAATTCTACCGCCACAGATAGTTTAACAGAAGCGCAAAAACACGACCCGGAAAATGCATTAAAAGGTTTGGTTGCATTCAACGGGCTCGATGTACATACCATGGCAACAGAGCCAATGCTCAAGAATCCCACAAATATTGATGTGGATGACCGGGGCAGGGTTTGGGTTACCGAAGCCTATAACTATCGCCCCTCTATTACCGGCAACCCGACCAATGAAAAGGGCGATCGTATAATGATATTGGAAGATACCAATGGCGACGGCAAAGCCGATACAGCCAAAGTATTCTACCAGGGCCCGGAGATCAACGCACCATTAGGCGTTTGCGTTTTGGGCAATAAAGTGATCGTCTCCCAAAGCCCATACATATGGGCATTTTACGACGACAACGGCGATGACAAGGCCGACCGCAAAGAGATCATGTTCCAGGGAATTGGTGGTGAGCAACATGACCATGGCGCGCACTCTTTTACATTTGGCCCCGATGGCAAACTGTATTTCAATATGGGCAATGAAGGCAAAACCCTGCAGGATAAAAATGGCAAAACAGTCCGCGATATTGAAGGCAATGAGATACGCCCCGGCAACTACCGCGAGGGAATGGCGCTGCGCTGCAATCCCGATGGTTCGCAGGTGGAAGTCCTGGCCAATAACTTTCGCAATCCTTACGAGGTGGCTGTAGATAGCTATGGCACGCTCTGGCAAAGCGACAACGACGATGATGGCAACCGTGGTGTGCGCATCAACTATGTTATGGAGCATGGCAACTATGGATACAAAGACGAAATGACCGGTGCCAGTTGGCAGGAGAACCGCACCAATCTGGAAGACTCCATTCCGCTGCGTCACTGGCATCTTAACGATCCGGGAGTGGTGCCCAATCTGCTGCAGACCTTTGCGGGTCAGTCCTACCGGTATGGTGTTGTACGAAGGTGACCTGTTGCCCGGCTGCGTTTCACGACCAGATGATACATACCGATGCGGGCCCCAATGTTGTGCGCGCCTACCCCACCAAAAAGAGTGGTGCCGGGTACACTGCCGAAATTCTGAATATACTTAAGGGTGAAAAAGACCAGTGGTTTCGCCCGGCGGATGTATGTGTGGCACCCGATGGTTCACTGATCATTGCCGATTGGTACGACCCCGGCGTGGGCGGGCACCAGGCAGGCGACCAAACCCGCGGCAGAATATACCGTGTTGCACCCACAGGGTCAGATGCCTACACCATTCCAAAACAAGATTACAGCACTGTGGCGGGAGCGGTCGCTGCGTTGCAAAACCCGAACCTCGCTACCCGCTACAAAGCCTTTACTGCCCTGCAAACAATGGGCAAACAAGCCATACCGGTATTGCAGAGTTTATGGCAAAACAAAGATGCAAATCCCAAAATGCGGGCACGAGCCCTTTGGGTTTTGGTAAAAATGAAAAATGCTGATGCTTCAAAATACATAATGGAAGCCCTGCGACAAACCAATCCCGATCTGCGCATTGTTGGTTTACGGGCTGCACGCGAACTCAACCTGGGCGTAATAGACGCAGTAAAGCAGTTGGTAAACGATCCTGACATCCAGGTGCGTCGCGAGGCTGCCATTGCATTATATCATAACAAATCGCCGGAAGCGCCACAGCTTTGGGCTACACTCGCCAGTCAGCACGATGGCAAAGACCGCTGGTACCTGGAAGCCTTGGGGATAGGTGCCGATAAACAATGGAATTCGTTTTTTGATGCGTACAAAACCAAAGTAAAAGATCCCACACAAAGCGCAGCCTCCCGCGACATTGTTTTCAGGGCACGCACCGATGAAGCGGTTCCTTACCTGGCGCAACTGGCTTCGCAAAAGGAAACTCCGGTAAATGATCGCCTGCGATATTTTCGCGCTTTCGATTTTAATACCGGCCCGTTAAAGTCGAAGCTGCTGCTGAATATGCTGGAGTTTAACCGCTCAAACGACACAACTCTCAACCGCCTGGTATTGCATGCACTTGACACCAAAACTGTAAAGGGCTCAGCGCTGGCACAAAAAGCACTGCAAGACCTGCTGCGTTCGGTACCTGCTTCTCCCGAATATCTTGAGTTGGTACGCCGGTACGAATTGAAAACGGAAAACAAGACCTTGCTCGATCTTGCAATTAATAAATACCAGGAGTTGATGGGCAGGGAAGCGGCTGACCTGTTGCTAAAATCCGGTGGCAGCCAAATGGCATGGGATGTAATCACGGGTGGAGATACCAGTCGCACGAACGCATTACTAACGTCGCTAAGCCGGGTTGGTAGCAAAGAGTCGATAGATATGTTACAGACACTGGTTCAGTCAGCAAAGTACCCTATGGCTGTAAGAAAACAGGCTGCACAGAAAATTGGCAAAAGCGGCGGCGCGGAAGACCGGGTATTGGTGCTTTTAAAAAGCAAAAAAATTCCCGCCGAATTAATGCCCGATGTTGTGGCAAGTTTGCAGGGAGCCTGGCGGCGGTCGGTACGGGTGGAGGCACAAAGCTACCTGCCCAATGCCAAAACGGAGGGCGCTAAAAAGATACCTACTATGGCTGATCTGGCGTCGCTAAAAGGCGATGCTGCTGCGGGCAAAGGCATCTTTACCAACACTTGTGCCGTGTGCCACATGGTAAACAATGAGGGTTTCGATTTTGGACCAAAACTATCTGAGATCGGCTCAAAATATCCCAAAGAAGGCTTGCTGGAGCAGATCGTGTATCCGTCAAAAGGAATCAGTTTTGGCTACGAAGGTTCTGAACTGAAGATGAAAGATGGCTCAACACTTACAGGTATAGTTGCCAGTAAAACCGAGACCGACCTGATACTGAAAATGCCCGGCGGCATAAAACAAAATTTAAAGACCAGCAATGTAGCATCAAGCAAGGAACTTAAGACATCAATGATGCCCGAAGGCTTGTATGATATGCCGGTACAAGACCTGGCCAACCTGCTCGCCTACCTGGAAGGTCTGAAGAAAAAATAGCCATAAACAATTTAAATGAAAGGAGAGGCAGATTTTATTGGCCAGTACTTTGGGTACTACTATTGAGGTTTTGTTGCGTCGCACCCGTGTACTTTTGGTGCGCTGCGCAGCAGCAGACTGCAGTAAATAGTAAGCCTCCATTGGTTCATTATTCCATAAAAAAAGCCCTGACAAAGATTTGCAGATGAACGGAGCGTCGCAACACTGTAAAACCAAAGATCACAAAGCTGGTCTCCCAAAAGAACTATACTATAATCGATTGAACGTCGTATTTCTGTAACACACACTCATTTCCCTCTAACTACTATAACCTCTATGATGCTATCAAAAAAAAATCTGCTGGCGGCTGTTCTTGGTGCCGCATCTTGTTTTAGTATTTTTTATGCCTGCACTACATCAAAGCCTGCAGCCCCTGTGGTTGAAACTCCGGCACCCACGCCGGCACCCGTTGTCAAACCACGGGTATTGGTATTTACAAAAACCAAAGGTTACTACCACGAGTCGATACCCAATGGGGCTGCTGCCATACAGAAACTGGGCAGGGAAAATAATTTTGAGGTTGACACTACATCGAACGCTGCCTACTTTGCTGAAGACAGCCTGAAACACTATGCTGCCGTTGTTTTTTTAAGCACAACCGGCAATGTTTTAAATGCAGACCAGCAAGTGGCATTTGAGCGCTACATAGAGGCAGGCGGAGGGTATATGGGTATGCATGCTGCCGCCGATACAGAGTACGACTGGCCCTGGTATAATAAATTGGTTGGTGCGTATTTTCTAAGTCATCCACAGCCAACAAAAAGCTACGATTAACATTGTGGATTATGGCAACTCCTCCCATGCTGCCGTTTCGTTTCTACCCAAAAAATGGGAGCGGTTCGATGAATGGTATAATTACAGAAATGTGCAGCCCGATCTGAAGGTTCTAGGCAACCTTGACGAAACCACCTATGAGGGTGGAGTTATGGGTGATAACCATCCCTTTATCTGGTACCACGATTTTGATGGTGGTCGGGCATTTTACACGGGTGCAGGGCATACCAAAGAAAGCTATACAGACACGCTGTTTTTAAAACATCTGCTGGGTGGATTCAATATGCAATCGGCAACAATACGCTTGATTATTCAAAATCTTATGCGGTGAAAGCGCCGGAAGACAACCGGTTTATAAAAACCGTTTTATCAAACGATCTAAACGAACCAATGGAACTGACCGTTGCACCCGACGGACGGGTGTTTTTTACCGAGCGCGCCGGGTAAGTTTTATATGTATGATCCGGTGGCCAAACAAACCAAACTCGTTCGCGATTTTCCGGTGAAAGCGGTTGATAAATATTTGAATGGTTTGATAGGTATAACCCTTGATCCTGACTTTGCACAAAACAATTACATCTATTTTTTCAACACCGGAAATACCGGCAATCAATACCATCAAAACATTTCAAGGTTTGTAATATCAAAAGATGGGGTACCTGGATACAACGAGCGAAAAAGTGATTATCAAGATCCCGATAGACCTGGAGGTAAGCGCTCATACCGGTGGTTCACTGGCGTGGGACAAAGATAAGAACCTGTTTATTTCTACAGGCGACAATACCACACCGTTTCAGTCAGACGGCTATGCGCCCCTGGACGAAAGACCTGACCGGCAGGTGTTCGATGCCCAACGCTCGGCTGGCAATCCCAATGACTTGCGGGGAAAAATTTTGCGCATTCACCCCGAGACGGATGGGTCGTACACCATTCCCGAGGGAAATTTGTTTGCCAAAGGAACACCTGGCACACGCCCGGAAATTTACGTGATGGGCTGCCGCAATCCTTACCGCATATCGGTAGACCAGGCCAATGGTTTTGTGTATTGGGGCGAAGTGGGGCCTGATGCAGGGCAAGACAGCCGCCATGGACCGCGTGGTTATGACGAATTTAACCAGGCGCGTAAACCAGGCAACTATGGCTGGCCATATTTTGTTGGCAACAACATGCCTTACCACGATTCTGATTTTGCCACCAAAGCCATTGGTGCGTCTCTTCAGCCTGTACGGGCCCAACCAACAACTCGCCCAACAATACCGGCATGAAAGTATTGCCACCCCCAACAAACCATTGATCTACTATCCCTATAATGTGTCTGATGAGTTTCCGGCATTGGGGCTCGGTGGCCGCTGCGCCATGGGTGGCCCGGTATATCATTATGATGCATCGCTGCAGTCAACAACCAAGTTGCCTGCGTACTACGACAAGGCATTTTTCATCTACGACTGGATGCGCAATTGGGTATTTGCAGTGCGCCTGGATGAGAACTATAACTACAAACGCATGGAACCCTTTATGCAAACCAATGGCGACTTCAGGCGTCCGGTAGATATGGAGTTTGGCCCCGACGGTTCGATGTACATGCTGGAATATGGCTCGGTTTACGGAATAGATAACGTAGATGCCCGCCTGGTACGTATTGATTACAATGCTGGTAACCGTGCGCCGGTAGCAAAGATCCAGACAAAGGATACCATTGGGCTTGCCCCCTTTAAAGTGAACCTGAGCAGCCGCAGCAGTTTTGATAACGATGAAGAAGATAAGCTGACGTATGACTGGAAAGTAAATGGTCAACATATTTCTTCCGAAGCCAATCCTGCATTATACATTCGGCGCCAACGGCATTTATAAAACAGTCTTAAAAGTAACTGATCCTGCGGGGCAAAGCAGTACCGATACTGTAGAAATAAAAGTGGGAAATACCTTGCCCCAGGTAGCCATACATGTTGATGAAAACAGCACCTTCTTTTTCAAAAAAAGCACAGCACTGCACTACAATGTAGAAGTGAGTGATAAGGAAGATGCAACCATCGATAAGAAGAACATCAAGGTATCGCTAAAATATATTCCAAAAGTAGCCGGTGCTACTGCAGAGATGGGGCACCAAATGATAAATGAAAATTATAACTACGGCAAATCGCTGATCAGCAACAGTGATTGTAAAGCCTGCCACCAGATAAATGCCAAATCGGTAGGACCTTCCTTTATGGCAGTGTCGCTGAAGTATGCCAGCGATAAAAATGCGCCGGGCTATTTGGCAAATAAAATCATTACCGGTGGCTCAGGTGTGTGGGGCGAACATGCCATGAGTGCACATCCGCAATTCTCAAAAGAAGATGCAACAGAAATAGTAAAATATGTGCTGAGTGTCTCTACGCAAACAAAAGACAAAGCCTTGCCACAAAAAGGTCAGGTATTTCTCAACCAACAATTGGGTGGTACAGAGGAAGGCAGGTACTTTCTGAGTGCATCGTACACCGACAAAGGCGGGGCAATATCTCCGCTGACAAACAGAGATGTTTTGGTATTACGCCCCTCGAAGGTGCAAGCCGAAAGTGCTGACATGACATACAACCTGCGGCAGAATGATAACCAGTTGAACGGCATTAATAATGGTTCATACTTTATGCTCCGGAACATCGATCTGAAAGATGTGGATAGTCTAACGTATCGTATAGCCTCGCAAGACAAAGACGCGACCATAAAAGTGCATGTCAATTCTGTAAAAGGCGATGTGATCAGCACACTTACCTACAAAGCTACCGGTGCCCGAAACAAGTTTATGGAAGTGTCAGCGCCGGTGACCGATCCGGGCGGTAAACATGACCTTTATTTTGTTTTTGAAAAGCCTGATCTGCCCAATAAAAATATTGGTTCACTCGACTGGATTTTATTTGGGGGTGGAAAGGAAGTAATAGAGCCACCGGTTAAAGGCAAAAAGACAAAGGTAGCGGCTACAGAAAAAGAGCCGGACAACGCGCCGGAAAAGATACCGGTGGTCAATAAAAAAATGTCAGCAATGGCGACCGCAGGCATGACCCTTCTGGCAAAAAGTGATTGTAAAACCTGCCATGCAGTTGATAAGAAACTGGTAGGTCCATCTTTACAATCGATCGCCAAAAAATATCAAAACACGCCGGCAGTTGTCAACCGGTTATCGGGTAAAATAATAGCAGGTGGGTCGGGTGTCTGGGGCAACATACCAATGCTGCCACATCCCAACATCTCAAAGGCTGAGCGCCGGCAAAATTGTAAACTATATTCTTTCGTTGAAGAAGTAAAAGGCGGGGAACATTTTATCAACGGCAATCTTTCAGTAGAGAGGTTGCCGTTGATTTTACTGCAAAGAATTACAAAAGTCTTTCCGCAGTGTGCACAGCTACTTCTCTGTGTTCTCTGTGGTTATACTTTTACTTTTGAGATACAGAGTGATTTCACAACGTGCGCAGCTCCATCTTTGTGTTCTCTGTGTGTATTCCTCTGGTTGTTCTCTGTGGTTATACTTTTACTCTTAAAATACAGAACGATTTAGCAGTGTGCGCAGCTACTTCTTTGTGTTCTCTGTGCGTATTTCTCCGGTTGTTCTCTGTGATTATACTTTTACTTTTGAAATACAGAGTGGTTTGGCAACGTGCACAGAGACGACAAACCTTACACAAAGAACCAGCAGCTTTTCATGCAGGGGTTTATTAACTTCATATTCTTTCATCAACGTTACTTCAATTTTATGCTAAAGATCATCTTCAGCTTTTGTCTGCTGCTCTCCCTTTGTTCTGCTGCCAAAGCGCAGTCAGCCGAAGACTCCGTAAAGCTTACCATCAACAACTTGTTTACTGCCATGAAAAGTGCCGATAGCAGCGCACTCATAGCCTGCTTTACCGATAGCGCCATCCTGCAATCGGTGGTCAACAAAAACGGGCAGGTAACAATCGAGACCGAGCCCATTTCCAGCTTCGCATCTTTTCTTACCACCATACAACAAGGTGATGCAGACGAAAGAATAACTTTCGACCTTGTTCGTATTGATGGTGACCTGGCAATTGCATGGACTCCTTACAATTTTTACTACAAAGGCACCTTCAGCCACTGTGGCGCTGACAGCTACCAATTGGTGCGTATCAACAAAGTTTGGAAAATACAATACCTCATAGACACCCGCAGAAAGCAAGGCTGTACCAACTAATACATGCCTGAAAATGAAACCGGTGAACATAGCTTATTCCTACGTTCACCGGTTTGCGATGATTTCTTTATTACTCCTCTAACACGCTATTTTATGGCAGCTATGGCGGCAGCATAGTCCGGCTCATGTCCTATCTCCGGCACCTGCTCTTCATATACTATTTTTCCCGCTCGATCTACTACGATAACCGCGCGGCTCAGCAATCCCCGCATTGCGCCATCTTCTATCTGCACACCAAACTGGTGCCCAAAATCTGTTCTAAAATCCGATAGCATCACTACATGATCTATTCCTTCAGCACCGCAAAAAGCCTTCTGCGCAAAGGGCAGATCTTTCGATATGCACAGCACCGTCGTGTTTTCCAGACCAGCAGCATCTTCATTAAATTTCCGTACCGACTTTGAGCATACGCCGGTATTAACGCTTGGAAAAATGTTCATGATGATGTACTTGCCTTTGAAGTCTGCCAGCGTTTTGTCTTGCAGGTCCACACCTGTAAGCGTAAAATCTTTCAGTTCCGTTCCTTTTGCAGGCAGCTTACCCGATGTGTGAATAGCGTTTCCGCCCAGCGTTATCAAAGTGCCGCTTGTGTTTTGCATAGTGGTTGTTTTTGTTGCCTTATCGCCTGCACTATTTTGTGCAAAGCTGCATGTTGCCATTAGTACAACCGCAACACTTGCAAGCAACATTCTGTTCATTCGCGGCAACTTTATTTTGTAGTTCATAGATATACTTATAATTATTAGCATCAATATACTTTAAAATCAGTCGTTTGGTTTTTATTCAACTCAGTGTCAGCTTTTTTACACACGGGGCAGGTTGGCAAGAGTTGGTTTTACAAAAAAAAGAGCGAATTATTTTTTGGAACCATAGCTTGAGTACTTCTATGTTGCGGCCGTTGCGTCGCACATTCATTCTGTAGTGCCCTGGTTAAACGGCAGACTGCTACAAGAAAAGGTCACCGCGATTGGTTCCAAATATTCCATTGCCCTGGCATCATATTCAAATTTTACATTTGTTCCAAACATACCAGCTTATGTCCAGGCTGCGTTTCATTTCAAATGTTACCTTGTCTTTTAACTGAACTACCTTGCCAAAGCAATTTTTTTATTTTAGCAAAGTACCAGTTACGTTATAGGTATGTCATCGCTGTCAAATGCCTTTTTTTAGAAACTGTTATCAACAAATAAAACTGATATTTTATCGTTCTTCGTCACCTGAACTCTAGATTATTATTAATTTTCTGTTTTAATATTTGAACCAACCTCGGCACTGTCAGCAAAGTAAGCCTGCAGTTTTATCTGGTTAATTGTGATCACAAAATTTGTTTAAGAAAAATAATAATTAATAAACCAGCTAAATATTTTTGGGTGAACATTGTCGCCGTACCATTCAATAAGTACAAGGGTATTCCGATTCGTCAGAGGTAACATAACACAATGATAAATCCATGAAGAGTTAATGCTGTTAAACAATAAATAGTACACGAGGATAAAAACGTAAATAGAAAATTTTAATGATACTACATGTAGGTACCGGCTATTTACACTAATTATTAAAGAGGTTTATGAGGCACTATTTATTCCGTTCAACTAAGGTCAGTACAGGCTGCAAAAAAAATTGCTTTTTAGTTGGATTTCCGTGTTAAACCTTGGTCAGGAACATGCATTCGAATGTTCTTTAGCAAAGTGCGCTGCACATTGTGTTGTAGTTGCCATGTATTTTAGAAAGCCGAAATTTTTATGATCTTGTTGCCATCTTATAAGCTAATGCAGAGTCGGTTAGCGGAGTTAAAGATTTTAATAAAAAATTGTAAGTTCCTTTTGTTGCCAACTCGTCGGCAACTTTCTTGATTATAGATAAGGTCGCCTTCATTAAACTCGAACCAAGACTAACTCTTGAAACGCCTAGATCTTGCAGTTCACTAACCGAGGGGGTTATTCCGGCTCCAATAGTAGGATTAGAAAGTATATTGACAGGTGCATCAATTTCTTTAACCAAAGTTGCGATAATTTCTTTTTGCCATACCGGCTGAACGAAAATACAATCTGCCCCGGCTTCCCGGTATTTATTTCCTCGTTCGTATTGATTCAGATAATTTATGCTGTATTGAATTTGGCGAGGTATAAAATGAATCTGTCCGTGCGTTGATCACTAAATGAAATCCAAGTGAATCTGACTATGGCACGAATGGCTGATATTCTTTCAGAAAATTCTATCTCGTCTATCAATACCGGATTTAAATCTAGACTATCTTCTATGTTTATTCCAACAATTCCAGTTTCGATCATACGCTTTACCGACTCGACAATTTCTTTTAAATTCTTTCCATAACCTGCCTCCATATCTACTGTTACCGGTACTTGCACACTTTTGACAATTCCAGTGATTGCCTGTATCATTTCTGGCAATGTTATAACCTGGCAGTCGGGATACCCAAGTGCGGCAGCTATTCCCATGCTTGTTGTTGCAATAGCTTTATAGCCACTTGCTTCTATCAATTTGGAGCTTGCGATGTCCCATGAGTTTAGCAGCACCAGGATCTCTACGTCCTGATGTAATTTCAAGAACAGTTCAGCTTTTTCTTTTTGAATATTTGAAACCATAAGACCGGTTTGAAATGTTAGCTAAAATTTTTTTTCTTATTGATAGGAAAATTTGAACACTCGGGATACTCACTCCGCCGCGGCACAATTTGTTTCCATTTTGGTAGAGCACAAAGCAGCATGTTTGGCTTTCGGTAAGTGTGTTTTATATCCGTAATTACTCTTGTATTTCGGTGCTGATTATAGTTTCAGTTGAGAATATGTTCGGCAGAACCTGCTACAGTAAAAATCTGTTAGCTGTTCGTTGCCTATGTTGCTGGTCGGCTGGGTGCGTTTTGTTGAAAGTCAACCCTGTTGGTCAAATATTCAATAGACAAAACTAATAACAAGAAACAAAGGAACGTGACCTTTTGCATTACTGCTAAAATACCCCAATCTCCTGCCCCATACAAATAAAGAGTTAAGTAAAATATTAGCAGGCTGCCAATACAAAATAGCTTCAGCCAATGAAGTTTTGTTTTTAGTATAGAGACGGTTATGTAAAACAAACCAAGCATGGTCAGGGTGCTTGAAATCGCAACCATAACATCATGCAATGACGTTGCGATTAAAAAGGTAAAGATCATGTTGACAACGCCAACACATTTTAGCACCAATGCTGTATGTTTTTGGGGGATTTTTCGCGACGTAGAAATAAAAAAAAGCCCATTACCAAATGCGTTGAAGCCTATGCCGATGAGTGCCCAAATCCTCGCGGGGTTTGGAGCACCGTTGAGCGCCTGCGCTAAAAACAGGTTGCTGAAGAAATTCTTTGTCCAATCAAACCCTACGGAATTTTTATTCAGAATGGAACCGCCGGGATATAGCAAGGTGGCAATTACCAGAAAAAGCACTGAAATAACTTCGCATATTAGAACCGAATACTTTCGCATTAGCTGGAGTTCTATATCACCTGTTTTTGTTGCCACATCAGGCTCTTACAATTATTAACCGGGTGGGTAAACATAAACAGGAATAACGGATAAACATCACAGGAATTTACACGTGTTCGTATTTCCATACTTTATTTGCTTAGCAACCACCTTTGCGGGGGACACGTTGATAAATTATCTTACCATCTCGTTCTACATAGTCGCCCCATACTATCGGGTATGCATACTTTGGCGCGTGCGATACGGCATGGGCCTTTATAAGTATTCTGTCGTTCACTTTCAGGCTATGCAGTTGTTCCAATTGAGACTTTTCGGGATCAAATTTTACAATGTAATCGTCACCATTAATGCCCACCATTACTCCGAAACCTAACCGTGAGCCTGGCGGAAGAGAAAGAGAGGTTACAATAGCCTCCATATTGGTATAATCTTTAAGTTGCTTCCTTATTTTAGCCTCACCTGCATAGACTTTTATACCCGCCGGAGATGCTTCCCATTTTTTGAAATATATACCATCGGGGGTAGCCTCCCATGCTTCTCTTCCGGCTTTCATTTCAGCAGCAGAGAGTGGTTTTGGGGCTGGCTCCCGGGTAGTTTCATTTTTATTTCCGCGATTGGCAAACACTAGTCCGCTTACCACGACCAGCAGTAAGATCGGCGCATAAATAATTTTTTTCATAATTTATTTTTTTCATAATTAAGTGATTACTACATTTTACAACGGCAAAATGGAATAGTTACACTGGTCTTCTTTCAGCAAAGCTCTTCATTTTTAGCTTACACTTTTTAGATAGCTAAAACGAAGAAGCGAGCCGGAACCCGATAGCGCCGTAACCTACCTGAACGGGGATGCGATAGGCTACCCGGCTGATAACGGGTTCGCTGGCCCAGTTACCCCCGCGAACAACATGATACTGCCCTGTAGCCGGACCCTGTGGATCATTTCCCGGGCTTTTACTATAACAGTTTTCATCATACCAATCGCTGCACAATTCAAATACATTGCCCGACATATCGAACAATCCCAGTTCATTCGGTTCTTTTTGTGCAACAGGATGAGTACCTGATCCGCTGTTGGCAGAGGTCCAGGCTACCGCGTTGATGTCATTACTACCTGCATAGTCAAAATTCTTGCTATTTATACCGCCTCTTGCAGCATACTCCCATTCTGCTTCTGTTGGCAGGCGATAGTTTTTGCCGGATAAGGTATTCAACCTTTTTATAAATGTTTGTACAGCATCCCAGCTTACACCTGTTACCGGGCAATCCAAACAGTTCCGATAACTCAAATGTTTGCTGCCCATAACCTTTTGCCATTGTGCCTGCGTAGTTTCATACTTAGCTATTTTAAAACTGCTGAGCGTAATGTTATGCAGAGGCTTTTCATTATCGTTCTCATTGCCACCCATAGTAAAACTGCCGCCCTGCACCGTTACCATATCCGGCTCCAAAATTTTTCCGGTTGCGCTGGTCTTCATGGCAGAATAAGATTTTACAATCGCTGCGCTTTCTGATTTCTGCTGGTTGTTTTGCCCCCGCCCGGTACCTGCAACCGCTATGAGCAGAACTATTAATAAAATGGATTTCAGCGCCGGGTCTTTCGCGGCTTCCGGCACGCCTGATTTACAGATACTACTTTTACTTTTCATATCCACTCAAATTGTATCTGCAAATTACTTTTATTATTGCTGAGCCTGCCGAACCCGGACTGTATAAGCGTATAAACTTTGTAAATACGATCTTGACATTATGCTTGTCAAAAAGAAATTCCTTGCCTTAAAAGCGTTAGGGCATGTTTATACATTCAATTTGTTTTCGGTTGTGAAATATATTGGAGCTGTCAAATATGATGCAAACACATCTCATATTTGTAACTATACTGCACACAGGGTAAAAGTGTGCATTGCTGCATAATGAACAAAAGGTACAAGTGTGCGACGCAACAATGGTAAATAGTAGCTATATGGCCTGGTTAATTAACTTTATTCCACATTTTGGTTTTACTCGTCATTAAGTGAGTTTATACCTTGTGCTTTAAGTTTTTCAAGGTGTTCTTTCATTTTTTTAACTTGTTCCGCCAGGTGTCCTTGCCAAACAGTAACTTCTCCAACAACTATAAATGGTTCTGTCGAACGATATGATTTTGTTGGATTGCCAGGAAATTTTTTATCTGTCAAGTCTGGGTCATCTTCAATTTGTCCGGTTGGTTCAACTAGATAAATTCTTTCTTGCCCGTCGCCAAAAGCAAGTTCTGCACCCCAAATGGCAGCGTCTAATGTCGAAGACAAGAATATGTATTTGGCATTTTTTCGTTGACCATAGTTGGAATTGTAACCTGCACTGATTAGGTCGCCAATTTTCAAATCGGCTTTTGACCCGTGAAAATAAGTTTGTGCAAAAGGTGTTGAACCATGTCCGCTTGATTTTTGATTGTTTTTGCTATTCTCCATTGTCAAATCTTTATGGCTGATAAGATGTCTGTTTACAATGACCGCCACATGGGTTTGTGAAAAAACCTCTCTCTTCTCAAATGTATGCAGCAGGCAAACGAAATAAAAATTCGTTCGGTTTTATGTTGGGTCTGCAGGTGCACCTGCACCATTATTGTATGCATGCTCACAGGTTTTATATTGGCGATAAATGAAAACACCTGTAGGCATACCCGCACATACCCGGGCAGGCAGCACCCTGGCACCTGGCTCACATTTCTAAAACAATATAATCAGAATATTTACTACCTGTATCTTCTTCCGCCCGGCTGCAGTCTTGTTTTTTTCGCCCGGCAAATCCATTGGCAGCACTCCCTCACGGGCAGCCCGCCAGCCCGTGTTTATCTTCGCACAGGTTACCTCGACCCTGGGTTTCCCTGCCTGCACAACCTGGCAGACCACCCGCTGCACCCAGCCTCCTGGTTTTGCCCGCGCAACCATAGTGGCAAAGCGCGTATTTTTGTCACTTAAACGGCAATGTTCAAAAATCATCCGCTTCTGCACCGGTCCGTAGCGCTTTTGCTTATCTGCATTTTTGCGCTCAGCATTACCCCCGTGGTATTGCTGCACAATGCCCTTGCCCATCACACCGATACCCTGCGCCTGCACCACCATACCAAAAACAACGAGGTAGCGCAGACCGGCACCTATTGTCACTTCGAAAACTTTGTAGCCGTCACCCATTTCCTGGTGGTCTTTTCACCCTTAACCCTGGCTGCCCTGCCATCATCAGTTCCCGTTGTCAGTGCCTATCACCGTTCCTTCATCAGCCTTCATCAACATTTTGCTAAACTGCGCGGGCCACCCCGCCTGTCACAGGCAGTCGGGTAGCCAAACCGGTATTTTATTTATTTACCAGCCTCTTTTTCTTTTCACCTGCCTTTCTGTTTTCCTGCCGTATGCATTGCGGTCTTTTTTCTTTTGTTGCCAGGGCTGCAAAGCACAGATGCTGCACCGTTGCGACGCTCCGTTCAACTCTTTGTTCAGTAGGGAGCGCGGGGAAGGCGGGTGGTAAAAGGTAGAAGGTAGAAGGAGGATGGTAGAAGGTAGAAGGTGGAAGGTAGAAGGTAGAAGGAGGAAGGTGGAAGGTGGAAGGTGGAAGGAGAAGGTAGAAGGAGGAAGGTAGAAGGTGGAAGGAGAAGGTGGAAGGTGGAAGGTAGAAGGTAGGAAGGTAGAAGGTGGAAGGTAGAAGGTGGAAGGAGGAAGGTAGAAGGTGGAAGGTAGAAGGTGGAAGGTAGAAGTGGAAGGTAGGAGGAGAAGGTAGAAGGTAGAAGGTAGAAGGTAGAAGGTAGAAGGAGGAAGGTAGAAGGTGGAAGGTGGAAGGTGGAAGGTAGAAGGTAGAAGGTAGAAGGTAGAAGGTAGAAGGAGAAGGTAGAAGGTTCTCTTAAACTGCCTTTTCACTTGTTTTCCTTACACCTTATTTCCTTCAACCTTACACCGTCTTTTCACTTGTTTTCCTTACCCATTATGCCTTCAACCTTACACCGTTTTTTTCCCTTGTTTTCCTTACACCTTTTTCCTTCAACCTTACACCGTCTTTTTCACTTGTTTTCCTTACCCCTTATGCCTTCAACCTTACACCGTCTTTTTCACTTGTTTTCCTTACCCCTTTTGCCTTCAACCTTACACCGTCTTTTTCACTTGTTTTCCTTACCCCTTATGCCTTCAACCTTACACCGTCTTTTACTTGTTTTCCTTACCCCTTATGCCTTCAACCTTACACCGTCTTTTACTTGTTTTCCTTACCCCTTATGCCTTCAATCTTACACCTATGCCTTACCCCTCCTCATTCCCTCACCTTCCCTATAGCACCAGCGTAAACATATAGTACCAATGAAACAGATCTTTCTTTTTATATTTTTTGCAGGTTTGGTTGCCGCGCTGCCGGCGCAAACCTCCCGCGCGCCGCGCGCATCGCTCTCCGGCACTGTTATCAATGCCAAAACGGGGCAACCGCTTCCCGGTGCCTCTATACTGCTGCCCGATCTTAAACTGGGGGCACAGACCAACAACTTAGGTCAGTATTCTATCCGCAACGTACCACAGGGGCGTTTCCTGCTCGAGGTGACCTATACCGGCTTTGCTTCGGCGCTCGAAAATGTGAGCCTGAAAGGTGATGTAGTCCGCAATTTTTCACTCACCGCCTCGTATGTTGAGACCGAAGCAGTCACCGTTACCGGCGTGTCGGGCGCTTCCTCTGTCAGGCACTCGCCCATACCCATCACAGTTGTAAAAAAGGAAGACCTGCTGCGCGAGGCATCTACTAACCTGGTGGACGCACTGGCAAAGCAGCCGGGTGTGTCGCAGATATCTACCGGCCCCGCAATTTCGAAACCCATTATACGCGGGCTGGGCTATAACCGGGTAGTGGTGGTAAACGATGGCATACGGCAGGAAGGGCAACAGTGGGGCGATGAACACGGCATAGAGATAGACGAATACAATGTAAGCAAGGCGGAGATACTAAAAGGGCCGGCCTCGCTGATGTATGGCAGTGATGCGCTGGCAGGCGTGGTCAACTTTATCTCGGTAGTGCCCCTGCCGCAAAACACCATAAGAGGCAATCTTTTTGGCACCTGCCAGAGCAACAACCGGCTGCGGGGATTTCATGCCGACCTGGGCGGCAACCAAAATGGTTTCATCTGGGGGGGCTATGGCTCGTATAAGAGGGCTGCCGACTTTAGCAATGCCTACGATGGACCGGTGTTCAACTCAAAATTTCACGAGCAGGATTTTGGGGGACACATAGGGCTCAACAAGGGCTGGGGCTACAGCCATTTACTCGTTAGCAAGTTCGATCAAACGCTGGGGCTGGTGGAGGGTGAACGTGATAGCGCCACCGGGCAGTTTTTGAAACTGGTCAACAACAATGGGGCAGAAGAACAGGTGATGGCCAGTGCTGCTGACTTCTCTGCCACCGAGCCCTTTGTGCCGCGGCAGCGGGTGCAACATTTTAAAGTCTCAACCGACAATAGTTTTAACCTGGGCGCTAACCGGCTGACGCTGGCTTTAGGTTACCAGGTAAACCAACGCCAGGAGTTTGGCGATGTGCTGAACCCAGGCAAAGCCGGCTTGCATTTTAACCTGCGCACAGTTAACTACAACACGCAATACCACTTTGCTGAGCGCCACAACTTTCGCACTACCATTGGGCTCAATGGCATGCAGCAGACCAATGTGAATAAAGGCACCGAGACTCTGATACCCGAATACTCGCTGTTTGACATCGGCGGTTTTATCTATACCCAAAAACGCATCGCCAGGCTGACGCTCAGTGGCGGCGCCCGGTATGATATCCGGTCGCTTACCTCGCACCAGCTTCTGGAAGCAGGGGCAGTAAAGTTTCCATTACTTCAAAAAACGTTTCGCCAATACCTCGCTCAGCGCGGGTCTTACCTACGAGGCAAGCAACAGGGTGAACCTGAAGTTTAACCTGGCGCGTGGCTTCAGGGCGCCGGGCATACCTGAGTTGGCAAGCAATGGCGCCCACGAAGGCACCAATCGCTTTGAGTATGGTACGCAGAGCCTGAGGTCGGAAGTGAGCTACCAGGCAGATGCCGGTATAGAAGTGGGCACAGAGCACGTATCGTTGTCGGCTAACCTGTACTACAATACCATCAACAACTTTATTTATTACCGCAAGTTGTCAGCCGCCAGTGGTGGCGACAGTACGCTGAGCGATGGAGTAACCAGCTATTATGCTTTTACTTTCGCTCAAAACAATGCTCACCTCTATGGCATGGAAGCCAATCTCGATCTGCATCCGCACCCGCTTGACTGGTTACACATACAAAACACCTTTTCGTATGTACGCGGCATGCTGGGCGTGCAGCAGGATGGTAGCAAGAACCTGCCGTTCATACCCGCGGCACGCCTCATCAACGAGGTAAAGGGCGAGTTTCTGAAAAAAGGCAAGGTGTTGCACGACCTGTATATAATGCTGGAGCTGGATAATACCCTGGCACAAAATGATGCCTTCACCGGTTACAATACCGAGACAAAAACGCCGGGCTATACTCTGCTTAATGCAGGTGTTGGCGGTGAGATCTCTGTTAAGGGTAAAAGCTTGTTTAGCCTGTACCTGGCAGGTAACAACCTGGGCAATGTTGCCTATCAAAACCACCTTAGCCGCCTGAAGTACACTGATGTAAATAATGTAACCGGGCGTATGGGGGTGTATAATATGGGACGCAATTTTAGTATTAAGCTCAATGTGCCCCTGCAGTTTCATACCAAATAATGGTGGCGGGGGCAAACACCGAGGATTACGAATAGCAACTCAAATATGCAAAAGTCCCGTAGGGACGTGCTTATGGTAGCAGGTCGATGAAAATGAAAAAGTTAGTCCCATAGGGACGACCAATTTCTAATCTATAACCGGTCAAAATTTGGATGACATTGCTTGATATGGTCGCCCCTCCGGGGCTTAATTGTGTCTTATAAAGAAGCTTCGTTTCTACCATATATTCGTCCCTCCGGGACTGGTATGGCAACACAAATATGCAAAAGTCCCGTAGGGACGTGCTTATGGTAGCAGGTCGATGAAAATGAAAAAGTTAGTCCCATAGGGACGACCAATTTCTAAACTATAACCGGTCAAAATTTGGATGACATTGCTTGATATGGTCGCCCCTCCGGGGCTTAATTGTGTCTTATAAAGAAGCTTCGTTTCTACCATATATTCGTCCCTCCGGGACTGGTATGGCAACACAAATATGCAAAAGTCCCGTAGGGACGTGCTTATGGTAGCAGGTCGATGAAAATGAAAAAGTTAGTCCCATAGGGACGACCAATTTCTAAACTATAACCGGTCAAAATTTGGATGACATTGCTTGATATGGTCGCCCCTCCGGGGCTTAATTGTGTCTTATAAAGAAGCTTCGTTTCTACCATATATTCGTCCCTCCGGGACTGGTATGGCAACACAAAAATACAAAAGTCCCGTAGGGACATGCTTATGGTAGCAGGTCGATGAAAATGAAAAAGTTAGTCCCATAGGGACGACCAATTTCTAAACTATAACCGGTCAAAATTTGGATGAAATTGTTTGATATGGTCGCTACTCCGGATTTTTAATGTGTTTCCCTTTGGATAATCACGCGATACATTACAACGATGCCGCAGCAATCTCGTCGGTCCTTTCTCCGGGTTTATTATACTTTTTAAACAACAAAACCGCTATAAGCAAACCGCAGCCACAGGTAAAACCCAATACCGGTGCCGCCACCACCCGCAACGCCCAGCCCGATATATATGACCCGGCCACATCGCAAAAATTGATCAATGCCATGTATGCCGTAAACTGCGAGCCCTCTACATCGTGGCGACAAAGACCCATCAATATGGGAAATGCCGTAACGCTCATCATGGGGTCGGCAAAATTCCACAGCAACAAGCCGGGCACCGAAACCGTTCTTTGCGCCCACCAAAACGACAACAGGTTAAATACAATCAAAAATATGCTGAGCGCCAACAGCACTTTCACGATCAGTTTGGCGGCACCCACTTTGTCAGCCAGCACACCACCGGCTATCACCACCGTAAAAGTGATGATGCTGCCCCACCCTCCCTGCAAAACCGACAGGTCATTGTCGGCCCACCTAAGCTGGTGAATAAGGTGAAAACTAAAAGACCGGATAAAAATGCTGAAGCACATGTATGCGCCTGCAATGATGCCAAATATGCGGAAGCTTTTTGGCTCTGAAATACCGCGCCACAGGTTATTAAATATTTCTTTCACTGAAGGGTTGTCTTCCAGGTGCCGGGGTTGTTTATTGCCAAATGAAGGCAGCAGCGGATCCGCCGGATCGAGCTTGATGAAGAACGTGACCACCGTAAAAAACAGCAATGTCAGCGATTGTATGAGCACCGCGGTAAGGAAACCAAATTTATGTAGCGCCATCGACAGCACCGCGGCACCAAATGATACCCCGGCTAAAAAGCCACCACGCATAAAAGCGTTGAGCCTCCCCATCTCATTTTTAGGCACCAGAGATATTGCCAGCGCATCTACGCTCGCATCCTGTATAGAAGCAAAAATGCTATGGGTAAAAAACACAAGTGTCAGCAGTGGTAATTGTGTTACCGGATCGGATACAAAACACAGGGTCAATGAGGCGATAATTGCCGCCAGTTGCGACAATACGATCCAATGTTTGCGATGCCCGATAATGGAATATTGATACCTGTCAATCAGCGGCCCCCAAACGAACTGTAAGATCCACGGTAGCCCGACGAGGCTAACAAACGTGCCGGTAGCAGAAGAAGTGATCCCCTGACCCACGAGATAATTGGCAATGGCGGTAAGGGCAAATCCTGCCGGAATGCCTTGCATTACATAGAGGTAGAAGAAGGTAAAATAGCGCAGCCTGGGACTGTTGTTCAGCGCAACGGTGTACATATAAAAAAACTATGTACTACAAGATGAAAAAACAATTGTTCACCAGCAAAAACATTTTGCCGGACGCCCAAAAAATCAGTGTAAAACATCAGCTTACAATTGCCATTGTGTTGCAGCGAAAATTTTTTTGTTTTCCGGCAGCGGAGTCAGTGATGTGGCTCCGGTTGTGTCACTCTCTTGTACGGCAGCAATTGCTGCAGCTTTTCTTACAACATAGCCATCAACTTTTATCATACGTGTTGTTGCCCATAAAAAAAACACCCCGGTTTTGCCGGGGTGCTTTCAAAAGAAGATTACCAGATCTTAATGCGCTGGTCTTCGGGTAGATACATCTTATCGCCCGGTTTTACATTGAATGCTTTATAGAAAGGGGTGAAATTCTGCAGAGGGCGATTTACGCGGTACATGGGTGGTGAATGCGGATCAACATTTACCAGGTAGCGGGTAGTCTGGTCTTTTTGTTTTGTGCGCCATATTTGACCCAGCGATATAAAGAAACGCTGATCGGGGGTAAAGCCGTCTATCTTCTGATTGCTTTTACCCTGCGGGGTCATTTTAAAGGCATCGTAGGCTATGGCAATTCCGCCAATATCTGCCATGTTTTCACCGGTAGTCAGTTTGCCGTTTACATGCAGCGTGTCTAATACAGTAAAGCTGTTGTACAGGTCAATTACTGATTTTGATTTAGCGACAAATTTTACACTGTCTTCCTTCTCCCACCAGTTTTGCAGGTTTCCTATCCTGTCATATTGTGCGCCCTGGTCATCGAAACCGTGCGTCATTTCGTGTCCTATCACCATACCTATGCCACCGTAATTAATAGCATCGTCAGCTTTGGGATCGAAGAAGGGGAATTGTAAAATGCCGGCCGGAAAAACGATCTCGTTAAAACTGGGATTGTAATATGCATTGATGGTGGGTGGTGTCATTCCCCATCTTGTTTTGTCAACTTGTTTGTTTAACTGGCTCAGGTTATACTGGTAGTTGTTGCGCTGTGCTGCTATGAGGTTTTCGTAATAGGTATTCTTGTTAATGTTCACCTTACTATAGTCTCTCCACTTATCAGGAAAGCCGATCTTCTTCATAAAAGCATAGAGTTTTTCCCGTGCCTTGGCTTTGGTAGCGCTGCTCATCCAGTCGAGGTCTGCGATGTGTTTTTCAAATGATTTCTGCAGGTTAGAAACCAGGTCGAGCATCCGGTTTTTGGCCTTGGCGGTAAAGTATTTTTTTACATACAATTGACCCAGGGCTTCACCCAGGTGGCTGTCGGTAGCGCGATACACACGTTCCCAGCGGGGTTTTATTTGTTGTTGCCCGCTGATGACCTTACCATAGTTGAAGGCAGCATTTACAAAGGGGCTGCTGAGGTAAGCTGCTGCATCGTCCACCACGTGGAAACTGTAGTATGCTTTCCAGGTGGAGATGGGTGTAGCTGCAAGCAGGTCATTGAGTTTTTTGTAGTAAGCAGGCTGACCTACATCTATAGAGTCGGTTGTAACACCCATCTGCGACAAGAGCCTGCTCCACCCAAAGGCGGGGGTTTGGCTGCTCCACCCGGACAGCGAAAATTTATTATAGTTGCTCTGCGGATCGCGGCGTTCTACCCGGGTACGATGACTTTCTGCAATTTGTTTCTCAAGGCTATACACGTCAGCGACCTTTTGGCTGGCCGCTACAGAGTCGTCGCCGGTTAGCATGAAAATGGTTTTCATGTAATTTTTGTAAGCATCCTGTATGGCTTTGGTTGCCGCATCATCTTTAAAATAATAGTCGCGGTCGGGAAGACCGATACCTGTTTGTGACAAATGCGCAATGTTCATGCTGCTGTTCTTGTCATCGGGACCAATGCCAAAGCCCACGAGGTAAGAATAGCCACTCTGCTGCATTTGCGCTTCGAACGCAAGCACGTTCTTGTAATCGTTGAATGAACTGATCTGTTGCAATAGTGGTTTCAGCGGATCATATCCTCTCTTTTCTATTGCCGCGCTGTCCATACCCGAGGCATAGAAGTCACCGACCTTTTGCTCTATACTTCCCATGGTTTGTTGAACGGTGGAGACAGAATCAAGTATAAACTTGAGGCGTTCTTTGGTGGTATTGTACAGGTCGAGAAAGGAACCGATACGGGTTTCAGTGGGAGGTATTTCTGCTTTTTTAATCCAGCCGCCATTGACAAACAAATAGAAGTTGTCGCCGGGGTTCACCGTGGTGTCCATGTAAGCCGTTTCGATAAACTTGCGCACAGGCTGGTCGCCTTGCCGGTAAGCAAATAGCCCTAATACAAGCAGAGAGCCTATGCCGGCAATTGTAAATTTCATCATGATCTCAGGTTATTTTTTTTTGAAAGGCGGTAAAGTAGAACAGAACTAACAGGCTAACAAAAAATTTATGTGAATGGAAATATAAGATGACAAATGCAGAATGAACCAACGTAATGCGGCACCAGTAATAAGGAACTATAGCAGGCGATAAAAGCCAAATATAGGATATGCCGATGAACGTAATGCGACGCAACGATGATGCCTGAAGTGCTACTGCCGGTTACCCAAAAATACAAGAGGCAGCCTGTGTTTACAAGCTGCCTCTGTTGATAAACCCGGAACGATATAAAGGAGAATTAATACTGCTGACCGGGTTTTACCAGCTCAGGATATTTGTGCTGTAATTTTTTGATTTCGGGTATGCTAACCATTTGTACATAGCCGCTGCCGGGATTGTGGGCAATATAGTTTTGGTGATAATCTTCAGCCGTCCAAAATTTGGTATAGGGTAGCAGTTGGGTAGCAATGGGAGCATCATACTTTTTTGAAGCTTCCAGGCTTTTAATAAAATTCTGCGCCATTTGTCTTTCGCCTTCATTGCGGTAAAATACGATAGACCTGTACTGGGTGCCATGGTCAGGCCCCTGCCCGTTGACCTGCGTTGGATCCTGACCGGAAAAATAGATCTTGAGCAGGGTAGGATAGGTAATGACACTGGTATCGTAATAAACATTAACCGTTTCTGCATGACCTGTTGTGCCTGTCTCTATGCTCTCGTAGCTGGGGTTGGGGGTAGTGCCACCTGCATAGCCGGATACTGCTTCCTTCACACCTTTTATGCTCTCGAACAAGGCTTCTTCGTGCCAAAAGCAACCGGCGGCAAAAGTAGCCTGGCTATATTTTGATAACTCTTTGTTGGCAGGATGTGCAATTTGTTTTTTGGGCGTTTGTGCACAGGCGCTGAATGCTACTATCAGCAGCACCGCAACCACACCGGGATATATAATTTTCATTGCAATGATTGTTTACCTGAATGTACGTACTATTAAAAGCTGAAGTTGTTAATAAAGCGATATACTCTCAGGCTTTCGGAGTGGAAAGCGCGAGTTTTTCTTCCGCTTCGCGCTTATCTGTTTGTAACACCTGCGAGAAAGGATTGGTTGCGACAAGTTCTTTGAAAAGTGAATAGGACAACTTAAAATATTGGTTGGCAGCATTGGCATTGGTCTGCTTCTCCTCCAACTCGCCCAGCTTGAAATACTGCACAGCAAGATCGCGCCTGAAGCCTATGCTATAGGGGCTGTTGTTGACCAGTTGTTGAATAATGGAAAGGCTTTTTTCGTAGTTGATCTTGGCCTGTGCAAAATTGCCCATGGTGACCGATAACCCTGCCAGCCGGTTGTAGCAAACAAAGATCTCGCGTTGCAGCGCTTCATTGCTAAGCTGCTGCTGCAGCATGTTTTGCAATATGCCCAGGCTTTCTTCGAAGTAGAACTTTGCCTGCCGCAGGTCGCCGCCCTGTTCGTAGCAATCGGCTAAAAAGGTGTAGGCGCCCGACAGCAACATCTGAAAACGTTCATTACCCGGGTTTTTTGCGAGCAATTGGCTGCGTATTTCGATGCACTCCTGGTAATAACTGATCGCACTTTCTATATGTTGCAGTTGAAGCTGAATGGTACCGATACGTTCTAAAAACAGGCTCAGTACATCCTGCCCCCATTCGTAGGCAAAAAAGCTGATGTTCTGCCTGAAAACCTCAACCGTATTTTCTAAGAGGTTGAGCGCATCGGTGGTACGCCCGGTATCGTGTAGCCAGTCGGCTATATCAAGTTGGTTGACGAACCAATCGCCCGGGACGGTTCCTGCAACACCGCTTGTGGGAACATCTTTTTGCAGCAGGACATTGGCTTTTTGCATGGTTTCTATTGCCTGGTCGTGCTGGTGCAGCGCATAGTAAACTTTTGCCAGTTGTCGCAGGTGCACCGGGTCGTTTTCGCTGGAGTAAGGCAGGTACTTTTCTAAAATAGACAGGGCTTTATCTTTTAAGTTGAGATCGGCGTATTCTTTTGCCAGGGGCAGGGCTATTTCATCTGCTATGCGTTCAGGGTGATAGCCGCTTTCTTCTGCATCCGTCAGTCGTCGTTTTAGCGTTTCAATCCGGGCTTCTATTGCTTTAAACTTATCTGAACTGATGAACTCTTTCCACTCCGGTTTTTCTAACACTTCCTGCACCGGGTTCTCAATTTTGCCGGTAAAATGTATGGTAGTGAACCGCCGTTGCGAAAAGAGATCGGGGGCATGATTGGCTATGGTATTGAGGCTGGCGGCATCTACCCAAAAAAGTACAGGTGTCTGTAACTGCCGCAATTCTTCGCGCGAAAAATTAAGCTGCAGCAGGTCGTTAAGTCCGCTTGTGGTATTGTTGATCACCTCAAACAAATTGGGCACAATGACCGATTGATACTGTCGTGCACCTGTTAGTATTTGTGATACCAGTGTATCTGCGCTGCCACTTTGCAAAAACACGATACCGGCATCTATGTTCTTGTTTAAAAGTTCCTGCACCAGCAGCGAATTTATCTGGCTGATAAAACGATAATCATCGGCCATGGCAAACATGTAACCGCTATGCGGAGTTTTGCGCAAAAACTTAAGTAGCTTTTGAAAGTTGAACTGATAGTTTTCAGAGAGGTCCATACCATCAGGGTTTTAGGTAACCTTTATCAGCCAATATATCTTTTACCACGGGGTGCACATCGCACCAGCCCTCGCCATTGTAACTAAGCACGCACAGGTTTTGGCGCAGTTGCATCAGCATTTCGGTATTATCAGGTTTTTTATCGTCAGACTGGGCTATGGCTGCCAGGGTCTGATAGTATTCGGTAGCCTTGTATTTTACTTTTCCATCTTCTATGTAGTCGGCTACGGTGTTGCTGTATTCTTTCTTTATCTGGTTATAGGCATACAAAAAATCATCTTCATCCATGGCTTTTTTCTCCCGCGTATCGGCTGCATCGGCTGCATCGTTTACCATGCTAAACAGATCGCGTATTACGCCACCACTTTTGCGTATCATCCGCGTCAGCAATTCCTGGCTGCTAAATAGATCTTCATTCATACGCGCCAGTACTATCTTCTTTAGTGTATCTATTCCGGCGGTGTAGTCCTTGCCATCTTTATAAAACACTTTTATCATGGGCAACTCTATGATCTCTGAGAAGTAGTTGCGTGTGGCAATAAAATTGGTGTTGTAGTAAAGCGTAACCGGAAAGGTATAGATGACCGTTGCTTTTAACTGCACCAGTTGGTTGGCATAGTCAAAGAAGACAGTTTTTGCTTTTGATAAGGGAATTTTGTCGAGGTCTTCTATAATGATGACAATGTCTTTAAAACCGTTGTCCTGTATCTTAATGCGTATCTCGCTGATCAGTTCATTGCAGTATTCTATCAGGTTGCTTAGCCGTGGTTCAATAGTATCCTTCAGCGTTTCTTTAAACGATTTAGATGCCTTCGCTGCGCCCTTCATTTTAAGAAAAAACTCCTGTAAAAACGGAATACCAAACTTGCTGTTGATACCTGCCGAGGCTTCAGCCGATAAGTGCTTGTCTTTTATTTCTTCTATTTCGCGTGTCTTTGTCCAGCCGGTCACCCGCTCTACAAATTCGTTATCTATTTCCAACCCTTTTTTTAGTGCAAAGGAAAATAGCTTTTCCATGGTCACTATAAACAGCTCTATATAGTTGATGCTTTGCGGGTCCAGTTCGGTCATTACCGAGTAGTTGAGAATGGCGATATCGCCCTGCAGGTCCTTTTGCAAATGGTTCAGTTCGGTGCTTTTGCCACAGCCCCTTGCGCCTACAAAAAGCAGGTGCCCGTTGCGCCCCGCCTGTGCATTGCGGCGTATTATTTTTGCCAGTTGTTTGCGTGCGCTCAGGTCGTTGCGCACCGCATCGGTATTGCAGTAAAAAGTATCTATTTCCTCTATCGTCAGCGGTCGGCCGCCCTCTATAGCATCGTACACTTCCTCTATTTTTTCGGCTTTTTTTAGCGGCGTTACTGCAGGCATTTTTTACTTAGTTTGGTAAGCGTTCTCAAATATAAAGGTAGTGTACAAAGTTTCAACAAATGTCAGGCGAAGACGGGGCGACACATGATAACGCCGCCAATGTAAAAAACGCATCTTGCACCAATGCTATCCACCGCAGTTGTAATGTGTGGTGGAAACCGCTTAATTTTTTGTGTACCGGCAGTTGGGTTCTGCCAGCATCATCGTTGCGTCGCATTCCGTTCATCGTTCTATTCTTTGTGGTGCGGCAGAAGCGAAACTAAAAAATATTTTACCCCGCATTTCATGCGGGGCTATTCAAATTCAATCCACTCCGTGATTGATTGAAGCGGGTAAGAAAGCACCTGTTAAGAGTTACAAGGTTTGTATAAAAAAAGTATGATGTGAATGAATTACAACGACCCACCCCGCAGGGGTTGAACTTACATAGCGGGTGCAACCCGTGGCTACAGTTTACGGTGTTTTGCCAACCCCGGAGGGGTTGAATGTAAACAAGGCAGTAAGTTATTGACATTGATATAAAATGCTCCAAAAAAAGCCCCAACAAAGAACTAACTGCTGAATGGAGCCCCGCCGCTGCGGGGTAAACTGTCGCAACAATGCTCCACCATTGCACCTAAAGCCGGTCTCCAAAAAAGCAAACGGTGGATGGATAAAATCATCGACGTCACTCGCCCAAAAACGTGCTGTCGGCAATGTTCATATAACTGTCGTGCGGATGTGTGATCGTAAACCACTTAAATCCCTGGTCCGCAATGAGACCGCTGCCATACACCTTTTGGTCGGGCTTGTGTATGATCACATTTTTATCGGTAAAGAAGGTTGCCTTCAATTGATCCCAGTAGAGTTCTTTGCAAAAAAGTGTATCGCCGCTCATGTTAAAGACTACCACGCTATCGCGCAAAAAAACCTTGTTTTCGTTCTCGAGATAGCGCCCGTATTTCGCAAACAATTTACTTTCAATCCGCGTGCTGTCGTTGAAAAAATCCACGTGCAGTGTGTGTGGGAATTCTACTTTTGGGGTATCGTTCAGGTAGCGCAGCATCAATGGCGCCATCAGTTTAGCCTTAACTTTTCCATCCTGGCTTAGGTAACTTTCTATTTGTTTCCCTTCTTCCACGCCAATGGTATGGCGGTTTAAATTTTCTACGACCTGCTGGTCATTCTCGCATGCACAAACAAAAAAGCAGCTCATAAAAATGGCTGCTATGGTAAGTATTTGCCCCGGGAAGCTGCTAATCATATTTACGTTTTATAAACCACCTGTCGCTGAGGTTAAAACCCAGTGAAAATTTGAAAAAGCTCTCCGTAATGTTGTTGCTGCTATTGCCGCGCTTACCAAATTCGAAGGTTGTGTTCACATTGGTAAATTGGTTATCAGAAGATCTCCATTTGCGTACGCGGAAACCGCCACCAAGTGTAATGGCATAAACCGGAAGCTCATTGCCATCGGCATTGACCGCCTCTTTGCCGAAGTAAAAACCTGCGCGGTAGGTCACGGTATTCCAATAGCTTTTGGTGCTGAAGGGATTGGGCGTAAGCGAGGCACCAACACGCACTACAGAGCTATTGATGAGCCTGTCGGGCTGACCAAAAAAGCGATAGTTTGACCATTTCGTGGTTTCATACTCCACCGCCAACGAACTGCGCTCAACCTTAAAGCCAAAGTTGTTTATAACGTTGGTATTGAGACTGATACCGGCAGTATAAGATGCTGGCATATCAATCTTGCCCGATTCTTCAGGCGAGGTGTACACACTGTCTATTTTCACCTGCGCACCATTTACATCGTAAGTAAAAGTTTCGCGGTTAACGGTGCGTTTGCCATTCAATGAATACTTCATATTGCCAGAAAAACCAAGGTGCAGCGAACTTGTTTTGCTCAACACGGCTACATATTGCAACCCGGCATTAAAGAACACATGATTATACGAAGCTTCGGACGTTGAATTTGATTTATAGGTCACAACAGTGTCAACAGGTACGGTGATGGTCGTATTGTTTTTGCTGCCAAACATAACGCCGGTATTGAACCCGAGGCTGAGACCGCCGCCGGTTTTAGCGTTTATCCAGCCTTTGCCCAGGCCAACAAATGCCTGGTAAAGACCGCCACTGCCCTCGTAGCGTGTAAGTACACTATCACCTTGTTTATTGGCGCCATCTATTACCGAGTAGCTAACCTTGGAAATTGGTCGCAGACCCAGCGCCAAACCCACGTTGTGTGCCGAACTTAACGGTAAGCCCAGGGCAACATAGCCGGGAGACACGTTAACTGAGTTGTATTTCTCTACGGGGCTTTCGCTGCGCAGCGTGCGGCTGTCGAGTGTAAGACCGATATCGTAAGTGACCAATTTGAAATTTGCGTAGCTGGCAGGGTTGGAGAAATTGACACTTTGATTGTCGGCATAGGTGCTGGTGACCCCACCCAAAGACCGGTTAACAATGTTTTGCGAAGGATATACATCACCTAATCCATACCGGGAGAAGGGTGAGTTTTCCTGGGCAGAAGCTACCATGGAGCCGGTAAGGAAGAAAAGAAAAAGCTTAAGTCCTGGTTGTATAGTTGTACTCACTGATTGCATATAACCCTTTGTGAATTAGATAGGGGTCTGCAAATATCTTGTTTTTAAGCAGGGTGCCAAAAAAGGCTATATCACCCCCGGTTAAATGGACGTTAAAGTTGACATACTTTTCCTTGTATAAATCAATGATTCCATCCATCTCTTTTGCCATGCCGGCAAGTACTCCACTTTGTATATTGGTGCGGGTATCGTAGCCCAAAAGTGGGTAATTCCAGTCGGCTGAAACAAGGGGCAATTTGGCAGTGTACTCGTGCAAAGCGCTGAAACGCATCTCCATGCCGGGCGAAATACTGCCACCAATGAACTGGTGATATTTATTGACAAAATTGTACGTAATGCAGGTACCCAAACCAATGACCAGGTTGTGCTGGTTGGGGTACAAATTAACCGCAGCTACCACCATTGCCAGGCGGTCGGCGCCAATAGTTTGTGGCTTGCCAACCGGCGATGTGATGGGCAATTTGCTGTCGTAGCTAAGTTTGTGAAAATGGGTGGAGGCAGCTAACACTTGCTCAAGTGCGGGATTGTGTTCAATGACCGACGACAATATTGACCGCTGCGGATGATAGGTATCAAGCAGGTGTTGAATTTCGCCAACCGAATCGTCTTTCAGCAGTACTTCTTCTGCAAAATCTGCGTTGATAAAAACGGCGCATTTCAGGCGGGTGTTGCCAAAGTCGAAGCAGAGTGTGGTCATTGCATTAAAGGGTATTTGTAGCGGGTAATAGTTGGCTGCAAAGTAATGCATCTGGCAGTGCGCTGGCAAGTGCTGGTAAAAACTAGTTTACCAGGGTTTGGTTACAGATCGAAGTTGCCAGACAAATTTTTAAAATGACCGTTGAGTTTGATGCGATCTTTTAAAATCTCCATTTCATTGACTACGGGAAGCACTTTGTTCAAATGCCGCTTTAAGTATTCAAGTCGCTGGTCTTCCTGCATCAGTTCCAGCAGTTCATATTCCTGCTCAAGCGAAAGCCCTGCATGGTGAGCTATATCGTACGATACCAGGTCGTCATCAGGTTTTTTAAACCGCTTTTCCATCTTTAGAATGGAATGTAGCTGGTGTATGGTCTTAACTACTTTGTTGCTGAGCATCTTATTGCGGTTTGCATCGTTGGGTGGATAGTTGACGATGGCGCCGCTGTAGATCTTGTCAGGGATTGACTTGACCAATTCGAGTATTCTAAACACTGCGAAACCACTGGTCTTTATATCCATTTGCCCGTCTTCATATACCTCTGCTATCTCGGTTATTTCTACGAGGGTACCCATTTCACTTAACCCGCTTTTGAATACTGTAGGGATACCGAAAGGTTTCTTATCGGCGAAACAGTCGGTGATCAATTGTTTGTAGCGCGGTTCAAATATGTGCAGGTTCAGTTCCTCGCCCGGGAAAACCACTATTCCTAATGGGAAAATGGGGATAAAGTTTGTCATACATTGTTCTTTTTTATACTGCTATTGTACTTTCAGGCAGTACTCGATTTGCTTTTCTTGTCTCGTAAAAGACCAGTTTTACTTGTTTAGCCACCGCTACCGGCCTCAGGGTGCCTGGCACAGAGATAGAGAGAAAATCGATCGTCAGCAATATTTGCAATAGAGTTCTAACATTTTTATAAGACGATAGTTGAGTTAAAAATGTTTGCTGCTGCCATATTGAATACTGACAGAGTTGAGAGCAAACCGCCTACAGGTAAGCAGGTTTATTTTTATCATCCTGGTTCTGTTTCTATTTTCACACTATGAAGATCTCCGGCTTTACGATCATAAAAAATGCCATAATTAATGATTACCCGGTTGTGGAGGCTATACTATCGATTTTGCCGGTGGTAGATGAAATGGTGGTGCTGGTTGGCGACAGCAACGATGAGACCCGCGAACTGGTAAGTAATATTGACAGTGATAAAATAAAAATTTTTGACAGTGTTTGGGATCAGTCGCTACGCAAAGGCGGGCAGGTATTGGCAGTGGAGACAGATAAGGCCTTTCAACTTATTGATCCGGCGAGTACCTGGGCATTTTATATACAGGCTGATGAAGCGGTGCATGAAAAATACCATGCACGGATTATAGCGGCCTGCGAAAAATATAAAGACGATCTGCAAGTAGAAGGATTGCTCTTTAAGTACCTGCACTTTTATGGTACCTACGACTATGTAGGCGACAGTCGTAAATGGTACAACCGCGAAATAAGGATCATTCGCAATGATGGTAGCATTCATGCATATAGAGATGCACAAGGTTTTAGAAAAGGCAAAACCAAGCTGCGGGTAAAGCTAATAGATGCCTTTGTATATCACTATGGTTGGGTAAAGAGCCCGGAGCAGATGAAAAAGAAGATGAAAGAAGTGAGCCGCTATTGGAACGAAGAAGATGAAAATTGGCAACAGTTTATGAACTCAACAGACTACTTTGACTATGCTGATTATGATTTATTACAGAAATTCAGCGGCAGCCATCCATCAGTATTGGGGGAACGTATTGCGCGCCAAAACTGGCAGATTGACCTGGACCTGGACAGGAAAAAATTTGAATGGAAAGACAAACTCCTCTACTGGATTGAAAAAAAGACGGGCAAACGTTTATTTGATTTTAAAAATTATAAGATCATTTAATCGACTGTTGCGTGACCTCTATTACACTCTCAGGAACAGATCATAGACATCTTGATGAGACACTGTTTTTGCAGCAGGCTAAAGCTGCTATGACCTATACTGTACAAGAGTGCGACGCAAGCAAAGCTTAATAGATGACTAATGCCGGCTACCCAAAAAAGCTACAGAAAAAGATCGGGATATAACTTTCCACCGGGTGTAACTGCATATTTATCGAAGTCGGTTACACCCTCTCCTCTAAGTACATCTTCATCTATGAAAGTGTTGCCGGTGCAACTGGCGGCGGTACGGCGAAGTATGTGCCAGGCAGCATCTGCTATGATCTGGGGCGTGCGGCTCATTTTCATTAGTGCCTCGCCACCTAAAAGATTGCGGACAGCGGCAGTGGCTATGGTTGTTTTTGGCCACAGGGTATTGGCAGCTATGCCATACTTTTTGAGTTCGCCGGCCAGGCCCAGGGCTATCATGGTCATATTGTATTTGCTGAGGGTATAGGCAGCATGTTGCCGCAGCCATTTGGGGTCTAAATTGAGGGGTGGCGACAGGTTTAAGATGTGTGAATTACCGCCTTTTTTCAGGTAAGGAATGCAAGCTTTGCTCACCAAAAGAGTTCCGCGCACATTGATGTCGTGCATGAGATCGAACTGTTTTGCAGTGATCTGTTCGGTGGAGGCAAGGGCGATAGCTGAAGCATTGTTGATGAGTATATCTATGCCACCAAAATGATGCACCGCCTTCTCTACCGCAGTATTAATTTGTTCTTCGTCGCGGATATCGCATTGTATAGCCAGGGGTTGTCCGCCTGCACTTACAATTTCGTCGGCAGCGGAGTAGATGGTGCCGCCAAGCCTGGGATTTTCCTCGATGCTTTTGGCGGCTACTACAATATTTGCACCGTCTGCAGCAAGTTTAAGTGCGATGGCTTTGCCTATTCCACGGCTGGCACCGGTGATAAAGACCGTGATGTTTTTGAATGACATGGCAACATTTTTTTGCTTGTAAAGTAAGGTTAACAAACCAGACAGGTAATTAGTTTTGCTTACATTAGACTTATGGGATCTTACATTAAACCTCCGCGGTCGGGAATTGAGGCGTTTGAACTAATGCCGGAGGGAACACTTTGCCAATTGATAAACGACAGTCTGATAATGATTCCTGCACCTGACACATTGCATGCACGTACACAAAATAAGATTTTTACCAGGATCTACAATTGGGTTGAAAAGTCGCAAACCGGGGAAGTTTTTTGTGCGCCTGTTGATGTTTATCTTAATGAGAAAAACATTTTTCAGCCCGACATTTTTTATATAGCTCAGGCAAATAAAAGTATTATACAGAACAAAGGAATTGTAGGTGCTCCAGACCTGGTCATTGAAATTCTATCTGACGATAGGGCCTACGACCTGGTAAGGAAAAAAGAATATATGAGCAAAGTGGTGTTAAAGAATACTGGGTGGTCGATCCGAAAACCCGCTGGTGCGAAGGTTTTATGCTGCAACGTGATGCATATATTTCTTTGGGCGAAGCAATTGGTCAAATGATCATTCAAATGTTTTCACTTACGGTTACTTTTTAAATTGTTGTTCAAATTCTTTAGCGTCGAAGCCCACCAGGAACGTTCCGTTCTTATCTATTACAGGTCTTTTAATAACTGAAGGCTTTACCAGCATCAATGCTATAGCTGACGGTGCGTCAACCACCTTTGCCTGCTCGGTCTTCGGCAGCATACGCCAGGTGGTCCCTTTTTTGTTGACCAGCTTTTCCCAACCGTTTTCCTGCACCCAATGTTGCAAAACATCTTTATCAATTCCTTTCTTTTTAAAGTCGTGGAATGTAAAGTCTATCTTATGCTCCTGCAGCCAGCTCATGGCTTTCTTCACCGTATTGCAGTTGGGAATTCCGTAGAGTGTCATGTCTATTTATCTAAAAATTTTTTAATGGCATTTTCGGTTTCCCTGCAGGCAGTTGCCAGGTCGTCGTTTACCACTACTACATTAAAAGAGTGGCTAAACGACATTTCATAAGCGGCTTTATTTAAGCGGGTGGCAATGTTTTCCGGGGTTTCTGTTCCCCGCCCGGTCAACCGCTCGCGCAGTGTTTCAACCGTAGGCGGTTTTACAAAAATTGATAAGGCATTTTTATGAAACTGTTGTTGCACATGAATGGCACCTTTTACGTCAATATCTAGAATGGGCGTTTTGCCTGCAACCCAAATGCGCTCCAGTTCACTGTGCAAAGTGCCATAATATTTGCCTTCATACACCATTTCCCACTCTACAAATTCGTTGTTTTCTATTTTATCCTGGAAATCCTGCCCGCTCATAAAGTAATAGTCCACGCCATTTTTCTCCTGCCCGCGGGGCAACCGTGTAGCAGCGCTGATGGAAAAAGCCAGGTTGGGATATTTTTGCAAAAGGTACCGCGTTATACTTGTTTTACCCGCTCCGGAAGGCGCCGTGATTATAATGATTTTTCCAGTCATCGATAAAAAATGAAGTGCAAATAAAGCAAAGTAATTGCAACCAAACCGGTGTTTTAAATATTACACGTGACCACAAAGTTGGTTCTTATATTCCCGGTTAGCATCCCCGGCTTTATCTTGAGTTCTAAAAGCGCACCCGGCGACTTCTCATCTGTTATCTTTGCCGAAAATTTTTCAATAGCATGTTACAAGTCACCTATATCCGGCAAAACAAAGAACAGGTGCTGGAAAAACTCTGCGGTAAAAAACTTTTCTCAAACCCATTTAATAGATGAGGTAATTAAGTGCGACGATGAAAGGAAACGGCTACAGGCAGCGTTCGACAATACACAGGCGAAAGTAAAAAACGCCTCCAAAGAAATAGGCGAACTAATGCGTGCCGGGCAGCAGGCGCAGGCGGAACAATTGAAAGCAGAGGTAGCCATTTTTAAAGCACAAATTGAGCCGCTGAAAGAGCAAATGGCTGAGGTTGAAAAACACTTGTCAGATACCTTGCTGCTGATTCCTAATTTGCCTGCCGCCAATGTGCCCAAAGGTAAAACACCAGAAGAAAACCAGGTAGTGCGGGAGGGCGGTGACAAGCCAGCACTGTTTGAAAAAGCGGTTCCACACTGGGAACTTGCTGCTAAGTATAAATTAATAGATTTCGAACTGGGCAACAAGGTTACCGGCAGCGGTTTCCCTTTTTACATTGGCAAAGGCGCTAAACTGCAGCGCTCACTTATTCAGTATTTTCTCGACTTCAACACCGCAGCGGGCTATACTGAATACCTGCCGCCTTTTTTGGTAAATGAAGACAGTGCATATGGCACCGGTCAGCTTCCCGATAAAGAAGGGCAGATGTACCATGCTACTGCCGACAACTTTTACCTGATACCCACAGCCGAAGTGCCGGTAACAAATGTGTACCGCGACACTATTGTGCGGCACGACGAACTGCCCATAAAAATGACCGCCTATTCGCCCTGCTTCAGGCGCGAAGCCGGCAGCTATGGCAAAGACGTGCGGGGTCTCAACCGGCTGCACCAATTTGAAAAAGTTGAGATCATACAGATCGTGCACCCCGATAAAAGCGAGGAGACCCTCAACGAAATGGTTGCCCATGTGGAGCGCCTTTTGCAAAGCCTGGAGTTGCCCTACCGCATACTGCTGTTGTGTGGTGGCGACATGGGTTTTACCAGCGCCATTACCTACGATTTTGAAGTGTATAGCGCCGCGCAGCAACGCTGGCTCGAGGTAAGCAGCGTCAGTAATTTTGCAAACTTTCAAACCAATCGCCTTAAGAGTCGTTTCAAAGATGCAACGGGTAAAATTCACCTTACCCACAGCCTCAACGGCAGCTCGCTGGCCCTGCCGCGCATAGTAGCGGCACTGCTCGAAAACAACCAGACTGAAAAGGGCATAGGTTTGCCCCAAGTGCTGCAAACCTATTTTGGCGCGCCGCAGTTGGTGTAATTTTTAATAAGAGCGGAGTACAACAAATAGGCAACTCCTGGCTGCACAGCAATAGCAGGTACAAGAGTGCGACGCAACGGACGCCTGAACAAAGATCCCCCGCCTGGCTCCAAAAAAGTAAATCATAAGCCTTGCCTGCACCGGTTGCAGTTTTAGATGCCTGTTGTCTGTTTTAGTTTTCTTTGGGTAACCGGCACTGGTATATCTGTGACTCTTTACTTGCGTCGCACCCGTGTACTTTTTGAGCAACAGGCAGCTTTTTTCAATAAGTACCAAAGAATGTAGCTGGCAGGACGTCATCAAAACCGGTGCCTGCAATTCACCGTACATGGGTTACATTTCCACACTCAACAATTGAAATCGCCCACCGCATATTACCTGCTGCTGCTGTATGTAACAGTGATGCTCAAACCGCTGGTGCCGGTTTTCATTGATTTTTGGGATCATGAATTCAACGAGATCGAACACATTTCGATAGTGCATGCAAAGTATGGAAGTCATCACTTGCAAAAAGAAGTGGCAGACACAGAAAGTGGTTGCGATGCGAAAAACCAGGCAACTTTGCCGGCGCAAGACCAGGTTCCGTTTCATCTGCTTACAGTAGCCTACAGTCCTGCTGTTCCGGCGGCTTTTTCTTGCCCGGCAGTTTACTTCTATCAACCCGCCTGGCTGCCGCTTATCAGTTTGACCCGGCAGGGTCCTCCGCCGAAATTTTCCTGATATTTTGATGTATAACACCTGTTATAAGCCATTGCCATACGCAATTGGCTATGTGTTATTTTTTAAGTAGGCAACAAAATATACAATGAAAATGAAGCGTATTTATGCACAAATTTTATCTCTGCATTGCCCTGGCGCTGTTGACCCAATTTTGCATCGGGCAGCAGATAGTTACAGGCAAAATAATTGACGACAATACGGGGCTGCCTGTAGAGGGGGCTACGATAACCTTGCTCAGTAATAACAGATCGGCATTTACTGATGAGACCGGTAGGTTCATTTTTAAAGGAAAGTTTTCGCCGGGCGATTTGGCACTGGTTTATAGTATGGGTTATACCTCCCAAACTTTCCGCCTTTCAGATGCGAAGACACTGCGGTTGTTGCCCCGGCAGGTGCAACTGGCCGATGTAGTGGTAGTAGCCAACGGCGGCAACCAATACAAGGTCATCAGCAAATCGGATATAGCGTTGCGTGGGGTTAGCAATTCCCAGGAGGTATTGCGTATCATTCCGGGAATTGTAATAGCGCAACACCAGGGAGGTGGCAAAGCCGAGCAAATTTTTCTGCGCGGTTTCGATGCTGACCATGGCACCGATTTCAGATTGGATGTAGATGGTCTGCCCATAAACATGGTGAGCCATGCACATGGGCAGGGTTTTGCCGACAGTCACTTTATTATACCCGAAACCATTGAAAGCGTTGATTACAAAAAAGGACCTTACTCCGCAGCAAAGGGAGACTTTGCTACTACCGGTTTTGTTGATTTTCGTACCAAAGATTACCTGGAACGGAATACGGTGAAAGTAGAAGCGGGCAGGTTTAATACCTACCGCGCTTTGGCGATGCTAAACCTGTTATCCGCTAAGGCACAGCAGCAGCAGCAGTCGTGGTATGTTGCTTCCGAGTATCGCTACTCCGATGCCTACTTCGATGCACCGCAACATTTTAAACGGTTCAACCTGTTTACAAAGTATAGCGGACGTATTTCGCCGCGCAGTTATCTTACTGCCTCTGCCACTACTTTTTGGAGCCGGTGGAATGCCTCAGGGCAAATACCCAACCGCGCAGTAGAGGAGCACCTGATTGGTTTTTATGGCGCCATAGACTCCACTGAGGGCGGGCTTACTTATAGAACCAATGCCAATGTGCAGTTGGTGACTTCGCTGCCAAACGGTGGTGTCATCAAAAATCAAGTGTATTATTCAACCTCACATTTCGATCTGCATACCAATTTTACCTTCTTTTTGGTTGATCCTACAAATGGCGATCAGATCAGGCAGCGGGAAGCGCGAAGCCTGGCGGGGTACAACGGCAGCTACCAGCACAGTGGCTATCTTGGCGATACAAAGGCGCTGACAGAAGCGGGGCTACAGGTACGGTACGATGCGATACAGAATTCAGAACTATCACATACCCGCAACCGTTTTGTTGTGCTTGATCCCATTAAGCTCGGCAATATACAGGAGATGAGTATATCGCCTTATGTAAGTGAAACGCTTACAGTAAGTGAGCGCCTGACCCTGAACGCAGGTTTGCGGCTCGACCAGTTTTTCTTCCGCTACAATAACAAATTCGCCGCCGATACTACTTTACCCGGTACCGGTATGTATCGTGCACGCGCAGCAACAGTAAGTCCTAAACTAAATTTGTACTACCAGCTTAACGACCGTACTCAACTGTATGTTGCCGCCGGGCAGGGGATTTCACAGCAATGATGCACGCGCGGCAGTCACCAATGCTGCTACCGGCGCGCTACCGGCTGCCTACAGTGCCGACCTGGGTACCGTTTACAAACCTGCCAAAAATGTAATTATCAATGCCGCACTCTGGTATATCAATCTGCAGCAGGAGAATGTATATAGCGGTGATGGCGGTTTTGTTGAATTCAGTGGCGAGACCCGGCGGTATGGCTTCGATCTTTCGGGGCGGTTTCAACCTGTTAAGTCGGTGTATGTAGATGCCGATCTAAATTATGCGCACGGTCGTTCAACAGATGCAAATAAAGGTGACAATTATATTCCCCTCGCACCTGTGTGGACAAGCACCGGTGGAGTGACAATGGGAAATAAGGAAGGTTTCAATGGAAGCTTGCGATACCGGTTTGTTGGCTCAAGACCGGGCAATGAGAACTACAGCCTCGCCGCTGATGCGTATTTTATAACCGACGCGGTGATTAATTATACCAGGTCAAAATTTGAGATTGGGATTGTAATGAACAATCTGCTTAATACCCGGTGGAAAGAGACGCAGTTTGCAACAGAAACAAGGTTAAAGAATGAGACAAATCCGGTTGATGAGATTTGTTTTACACCCGGAACTCCCTTCGATATTAAGATCAGCTTTTCCTGGTTTTTCAAATAAGCAGGAGCTAAAAAAAAGAAGCGTAAAGGCTAGCCTTTGCGCTTCTTTTTTGGTAATCAACGGTAGAGATAAATGGAGCTTTTCTTGCGATAGTCTACCCCGCAGAGGCGGGGCTCCGTTCATCTGTATCACTTTGTTTTGGCTTCGCGTTTTATTTTTTGAGGGCGAGCTTTTTCTAAATTGCCCTGGCAAATCTTACTCGATTATAAACTTTCAACAAGCGACTTAACCTTGTTAATTGCCAATAGCAGGTTACCGGCGTCTTGTCCGCCTGCTGTGGCCATCGTTTTCTGTCCGCCGCCGCCACCTTTTATTACAGTGGCAATTTGGTCTTTAATAATACGTACCGCATCCAGGTTATTCGCGCTTACGAGTTGCTCATCTATCATTAGTGCGACAGCCGCTTTGCCTTCCACATTGGCCGCCAGCACAACAATAGCGTTTTGCAGTGCATCTTTTAGAGAAAGGCAAAGTTTTTTTACACTGTCGCTATTATTTACCTCTACAACCTGCCCTATGAATTGTACGCTACCGATCATCTCTATTTTTTGTAGCAGGTCGGTTCTTATAATGGATAACTGGCGTGTTGCAAGGCTTTCCATCTTCTTTTTGAGCGCTGCATTCTCAGTTTGCAGATTATCAATTGCCTTAAGCAATTCCCGCGGATTGTTTAGTGTGTCTTTTACCTGCTGCAGTACTTCTAACTGACTGGTCACCCATTGTTCTGCTGCGTCGCCACTTACGGCTTCTAACCTGCGTACACCGGCCGCTACTGCTGTCTCGTGTATTATCTTACAAAAACCCAGTTCGCCTGTACTTCCCACATGGGTACCACCACACAGTTCTACAGAATAGTTACTGTCTATAATTACAACACGCACCCGCTCCCCATATTTTTCTCCAAACAGCGCCATAGCACCCTGTGCAATGGCTTCGTCTTTGCTCATCTCTTTTACAACAACAGGAATGTTTTCGCGTATTTTTTCGTTTACTAATTTTTCAATGGCTGCAATCTCTGCTTCGGTCACTTTTGCAAAATGCGAAAAGTCGAAACGCAGGTGCTCGTGGTTTACAAGGCTACCTTTTTGCGCCACGTGCTTGCCCAATATTTTTCTTAAGGCCGCATGCAGCAAGTGGGTGGCACTATGGTGCACTTCAGTGTTTTTGCGGACCGAATGCATCCACTCTTGCTATCACTTCTCCATCAATAAATGCAGGAAGTTGTTCTATAAAGTGAATGATGAGGTTATTCTCTTTTTTTGTATCAAATACTTTCACCACCTCCTGCGGAAACATAAGTATTCCTGTGTCGCCAACCTGTCCACCACTTTCTGCATAAAAGGGTGTAGCATTCAAAACCAGTTGATAGGCTTCCTTACCTTTCGTTTTCACTTTGCGGTATTTCAACACCTTACTTTTTGACTTCAAGTGAATCATACCCAACAAATTCAGTGAAGTCTTCATCTTTAACTACTACCCAATCGCCGGTATCTATGGCTGTTGCGGCACGGCTTCTGTCCTTTTGCTGCTGCATTTCGGTTTCAAAGCCAGCTTCATCGACACTAAAATTATTTTCAGCCGCTATAAGACGGGTAAGGTCAATGGGAAACCCAAAGGTGTCTAACAACTCGAAGGCAGCTTTACCATTTAACACGGCAGCAGTAGCGCCAGCCATTAGTTCATCCATTTTACGCAACCCTTTATCCAGGGTGCGTAAGAAGCTTTCTTCTTCTTCCCTGATCACCTTCGTTACGAACTCCTGCTGGCGAATAAGTTCCGGAAATACACTTTCGAACTGTTTTGCTAAAAAGGGTACTAGTTGAAAAAGCAATGGTTTCTTATACTCGAGAGAGGAATAAAAATACCGCACTGCCCGGCGAAGTATTCTGCGGATAACATAACCTGCCCCGGTGTTGGAAGGGAGCTGACCGTCAGCAATGGTAAAAGAAATTGCACGGATGTGATCAGCAATCACCCTAAAGGCGACATCTTTTTTCTCACTGGTGTTGTCGTATCTTTTGCCGGTAATGTTTTCAGTTGCTGCGATCATGCCGGTGAAAAGATCCGTATCGTAATTGCTGGTCTTTTTTTGAATTACCCTTACCAATCTCTCCAGACCCATTCCGGTGTCAACGTGACGTGCCGGCAAGGGTTCAAGACTGCGGTTTTTTAAGCGGTTAAATTGTATAAATACATTGTTCCAAATTTCAATCACCTGCGGATCATCCTGGTTTACCAGTTCGCTGCCAGGCTTTTTATTTCTTTCTTCTTCGCTGCGGCTGTCGTAGTGGATCTCTGTGCAGGGACCACACGGCCCGGTCTCACCCATTTCCCAAAAGTTGTCCTTTTTATTGCCGGATAATATGCGGTCTTCCGGTACATATTTTTTCCATTCGCTATACGATTCTATCGTCTTTGGGCAGGTTGTCATCAGCACTGCCTTCAAATACGGTCACATACAGGCGTTCTTTTTCCAGGTGATATACTTCGGTCAATAATTCCCAACTCCAGGCTATCGCCTCTTTTTTAAAATAATCGCCAAAACTCCAGTTACCGAGCATTTCAAACATGGTATGGTGGTAGGTATCCACCCCTACTTCTTCCAGGTCGTTGTGTTTGCCGCTAACCCGCAAACATTTTTGTGTATCCGCTATCCGGTTCGCCACAGGGCTCATATTGCCCAAAAAATAATCTTTGAATTGGTTCATCCCTGCATTGGTAAACAGCAGGGTGGGATCGTTCTTTACAACAATAGAAGCAGAAGGCACTATTAAATGATGTTTGGCAGCAAAAAATTGCAAAAACACCTTTCTTATTTCGTCACTTGTTAACATTATCCGGCAAAATTATTTGTAATCCCTGTCCAGGGGTGAAGGCTGTTGAAAATGGCGGCAAAGGTAGTAAATGAAAATGCTTCATATGCCTCTGCATTCGCAACAGAGCGGTTCAATAAGCTGAAATTTCGCAAGAACAAACTGAGGTTGGTATATTAAACTGGCAGTATGATTATAAAATAGTGCCAGGTTTGTAGCCTTCAACAAAAAAAGGCTTGCCGTTCTTTTTGCTGGTAACCGCATCCAGGTAGGCTTTGGCGGTAGCTGCAGACATCGGGCAATTTAGAGGCGTCCATGCCGAGTTTGGCAGCAGTTTCGGCAACCCATGGCGGATGGACAATCACAATGCGCTTACCGTCTGTAAGATCAAGCGCTGCTGCCTTTACAAACCCTTCGAGCGCTGAGTTGACAAGGGTGAGCATGGCAGTTTGTGGCGAAGGCACATAGGCAAGCATGCCACCGGTGAGAACAAATACTCCATTGCTATGTAGCCTGGCTAAACCTTTGCGCACAATATTTACCTGCCCGAGCAATTTACTGGTAATGCTTAAGTGTACCTGTTCGTCGGTAAGTTGGTGGAGTGGCGCAAAAGCGGCTGAGCCGGCTGCACAAACGATTGCATCGAATGAAGCCTGGTTGGTAAAATATTGATCGATAGTGGAGGGTTCGCTGATGTTAAGTGCAGGAGAAGAGGAACGGGATGCTTCCACAACTTCGAAGCCATTTTGGCTAAATAAGGCTGAAACAGCGCTACCTATAGTGCCGGTGGCGCCTATGACAAGAGCTTTCATAAATATTCATTTTATTATGAGAAAAATTTCCTTGCCGAAGGTATTGCTGAAAATGCAAAGCCCCGCTGTGTTAACAGAACGGGGCTGAAGAATATAGCAGAGAAACGGAAAAAACAAAATGAGTCAGGTAGTCAGGATACGGACCAATGTACGAGGTAAAGCAGTTGCAAAAAATAACAACCACAGCCAGATTGCTGTTAAAAAAAATCAATCAGGCAACTTGAGGCTACTGCGGTGCATCTGTTTATCGCCTAGTTGAAAATAAATTATAGAACTGCTACGTACCCGTGAGAAAGAAGAACCAACAAAGTGATACCGATGAACTGAGCGTAGCAAGGATGCAAAACCAGGGTGCAAATGCCGGCGACCAAAAAAGAGGTGAGAAAAAAGATTGCGTTTAGATGGCCTCTTTAAGTGTGCCGGGAACCCCGCCGCGGTGAACAATGGTGCGTAAAAGGGCTTTAGCGCGTGAAAATTGTGATTTGCTTGTGCTTTCGGTAATGCCCAGTTTCTTGGCTATTTCCTGGTGTGAATACCCCTCAACAGCATATAAATGAAATACTGTTTGGTAGCCGCGACTTAATGTTTTGGCACTTTTGATCAGGTCTTTGCTATAAAGGTTGTCTAAGGCAGAAGGCTGGTTGTCGCACAAGGTGTTTTCAAAATACTCGCTGCCGGTTGTATTGAGTTTTTTGCGGCGAAGATGTTCGATAGCAGTGTTAACGAATATTCTGCGGATCCATCCTTCAAATGAACCTTCACCTTTGAATTTGTGCAGGTTGTTGAAAAGTTTAACAAATCCGTCCTGCAACACGTCTTCGGCATCCATTTCGTTTTTGGTGTAGCGAAAGCAAATGGAATAAAGCTTTGGCGAGTAGAATTCGTACAAACTTTTTTGAGCTTTACGATCTCCTTTTAAACAGTCACTGATAAGTAGTTCTTCGGTTTTGGTAATGTTCGCACTCATAATAATATTGTTTTACCCTCTATGTCTATGATTGTGCCGTTCTCGTAAGCAGTTGATTATCAATATAAAATTATATTTCTAAAGCCGGAATCCTTCCTTTTTTCAGAATTTTTTCCATTTTTGGAAAAGTAAAGCGTTTGAAAGGGCATCCAAAGACTGAAACAACGGGGAAAAGTTTAATACGTTCCCTATTTTTTCAGGATTTGTCGGTGCTTTTCAGGTATTTGGCTAAGTTTTCCATTCTGTTGAACTTTTATATTTATTTAACTGGTTTAAGTGAAGTTTAATGGTGAGCCAATAATGCCGCATTTACCTTTGTTCCTGAACAAAAAGAAGCAATACTTCCTTTTCTTTCCTAACCTTTCTTTTCCTTTCTGACCATGGTTTTTTGTTGGATGAGTGCGGCGAAAGTCTCATTTTTCCAATTTGGGAAAATGCGAAAGGCTTTAAAAAACACAAAAAATATTATTTGAAGAACGTACCGGTAATCGCGGCGGTAATTCAGATGAAAGCGCCCAGTAACTTTTGCGAGTTGCTGGTTTTTTGTTTTTAGCTATTGGTAAACCGCCGCAGCCTTTCAACAGCTTTTTGAAGGGTCTCTTCTTTTTTGCAAATGCAAAACCGCACAATTTTATCATCTTTTCCACTATTATAAAAGGCTGAAAGAGGGATTGGTGTAACGCCACATTCTTTAGTTAGCCTAATAGACAATTCTTTATCACTTTCGTTGCTTATACCAGCATAACTATAGCACTGAAAGTAACTACCATAACTGGGAAGCGGCTGAAAAGGTGTTTGCTGCATTAAATGCTGGAAGTAATCTCTCTTTTGTTGTACGAATGGAGCTAATTGCAAATATGTCCTTTTTTGCAGGTGAGCGGCTAAAGCCGCCTGCGACGGTGTGTGACACGAAAAGCAATTGTACTGGTGTATTTTTCTAAACTCATCCATCAACTTTGGTGAACTAATGCAGTATCCCATTTTCCAACCCGTACAGTGATAAGTTTTGCCAAACGAAAAACATACGAAACTTCTCTGCAAAAGGTCGGGATAGCGCAGCATACTTTCATGTTGTAAACCATCGAAAATGAGGTGCTCGTACACTTCGTCGCTGATGATAAACAGCGGGTGCGCGGCTATGATCTGTCTAAGCTGCTCAATGTCGGTTGCGCGCAATACACTGCCGGTAGGATTATGAGGCGAGTTAATAATGATCGCTTTTGTCCGATTGCTGATGTTGTCTTTCACCTGGTCCCACGGAATCGCAAAGTCGGGTGCCTGCAGGGAGATGAGAACAGGCCTGGCGCCGTTAACCAACACGTTGGGCAGGTAGCTGTCGTAGGCAGGTTCAAAAATAATTACTTCATCGCCGGGTTGTAAGATGGTTGTTAGCGCCGTGTAAATAGCATAGGTGCCACCAGGCGTAATCGTAACATCAGTTTCGGGATCGATAGCGGTACCATATAAACTGAGTGTTTTTTCAGCAAGTCGCTCGCGCAGCACAGGCAAACCGCTCATAGGCGCATATTGGTTCATGCCATTTTTCATGGCTGTACTCACCAGGTCTATAAGTTCTTCGTCCATTGGAAAGTCTGGAAAGCCCTGTCCTAAATTTACAGCCTGGTAGTCGGTTGCCAACCGACTCATTTCTGTAAAGATCGTGGTGCCGGTTTGAGGTAGTTTGCTTTTAAAATTCACCTGTTTTTTTGGGCTCAAAAATAATAACAGAACATGGGTAACCTGCAATTGGTTTTTGTGGTACCAACCGGCGTTTGAAAGGGCAAAGTTCTGTACAAAAAATTGAGGCTGCCCTTCCCAGTGGCAGCCTCGTCCTATAATCCGTACCCATGAAAACTACTTACATATTTACCCGGTAGAGAGATGATAAACCGGATATGTACAATTCACTTCTGCCAGCTACATCAGTATTAATGAGCATGCCTGATGGTTTGGTTCGTTCGTCGCTGTCTTCGTCATTTAGTTCTGCAATGTCTGAGGCAACAGCTTTAATATTAGCATGGTTCTTCAAATCAAAATTGTATTTTACAATTTTAAAGTTGAGCGCAGAGCGATACATAAAAGTGATATAGACAGCATTATCCGGTGCTATGGTCATGGTGTAGATCTTTTGCCCGTCACCCATTGATTCTTTCCAAATAATAGAACCGGTGGTAAGATCATAGAGGAAAATGGTTTCACTGCAGATGCCCACCAATACATCATTGTCTAACACTCCCAGGGTTGTGTACCGGTCATCCCACACAGGCAAATTCCACGAGGAAACGACACTGTTGGTTGCAGGATTGTACTTATATATCTTTTCAACATTGCCATTGTGAGGCAAGGCACCGATAAAAACAAAATTGCTGTCTTTCGAGAGGCATAGCGATTGAAATTCATAATTTGAAAACTCGGGTAGGCTCAGATTTTTAATATTGCCATTTTTAAAGCTGCCCATACTTAGTTCCCTCCCCGACGAAGCTGTAATACGGTCGTTATTGCCACCACCAGCTATGTAGCCATTCTTTGTATAAGCTATTCCGATCAGGCTCATAGAACCGTTTATGCCTGATGGATCGGCATTCTGAAACAAGGCGCTTTGACTGGGATTAGAGGTTGTGGTGGCAAAGCCTCCTGTTGTGTTGGTAAAACCAGCCACATTTACAGACCACTGCTGGCTGATATCATATTGCAGTAAACCTCCTTTAGGATAACCGCCTAAATAGATCTTATTGGCATCGGGGCTGTTGGCGGGTGGTGCCGTTATGGTATGAATGTCCATACTGGTACAACCCAGCTTTTGAAACCCTGCACCTCTGCTGTACGATCCCAGCAAACCTTGTTTATAACACGATAGGTATAGTTTGTTATTGTAGTACATCATCGGGCCATTTGTTGCATACACGTCCTGTTGCAATCCCTCTACTGCTATGGCGCCTGTTTGCCCGTTAGCCAATTTGTAGATCACTTTGTTATTAACTCCATCCCAAACTGCCTGGGGTACTGTTGGGTCAACTTCACTATAGGGCACAAATTCAACACGGTTGGTAGAGGGGCGGTAATATTCTGGTAAAGCAGTGATGGTAAAGCCAGTGAGTTTATAATGGGTGGCAACCGCATGGGCATAGGGTGCATCGGTATTACTGGCAATGTCAATTGGGGTGCTGCTGCCCACATTGCTTTTCAGCAATCTTTTTTCACCGGTTTGCCTGTCAACTGCATACAAAAACCAATTGTTTTTACCGCACACTGCGTAGGTATATCTACTGTCTCCTGATACGCTGGTTACATAACGTGAGGTATTGTCCAGCGGATTTTGGTCAACCTCAAATGTATTGTTGGCAAACCTAAAGGTCAGTACCTTGCCATCCCCGCCAAATGAACCACCATACAAAGCGCCGTCTGTGCCAACGTTCAATGAATAGATGTCCAGGTAAGTGCCATCTTTTTTAAAGGGTTTGCCCAGGTCTCTGGCAGTTTGTGTATCAGGGTCATATTGTATCAGGTGACCGCCACCTGTTGGTGAGCCTTCAGTGGCTACATAGTATTTTTTATCCATGCCAAATATGCTGCGAACCACTCTGCCAAACGAGTAGTTAGCCGCGTTTCCATCTGCACCCTTTACAGCAATTATCTTCGAGGTTTGGTGTTGTATATCTACGGCTACAAATCTAAAGGCATTCAGAGGGGTCAAGCCATCCAGCGTTCCATTGTCTATCATCAGCAGGCAATAGCCATTGGTTTGGTTTGGCAAATACGTAAATAAAGGTGTGTTAGCCGGGTCAAGCGGATGCATTTTCCAGGTCACATTGGTGCCGGTAAATACGTGACCCAAATTTTCGACAGGTGAGGTGGGAATTTGCATCACCGTTTTTCCGGGAGTGGACAGTTCGTCCATTTTTTTGCATGAGCCAAATAGGAGAATGGCTAATGCGGGTAGCAAAAGGTTTTTCATAGAACATTGGATTTGGATATAGGATGTTGGACTTTAAAACGGGTGTTACTGCGCAGCAACTATATTAAAACGGATATCATTCGGGGAGATTGCGGCGAAAACAGGGTAAGCACAATTCGGGTATGGGTTAAACCGATTGGGTTGTTGGCGAGGTGTGGTGTTTGATTTTTTCTTTGTGGGGCTAAACAGATTAACACTATTTAACATCGTTGTGTCACACCCTTATACAGGCACCGCCAGTTTCGGCTTATAAAAGAATACAGAGCCAGGTTATATCCTTCTATTAAACTCCTTTTTTGCTAAGCGTTTCAGTTTCTTCAGCAGGCTTGTTACCAATTGAATTCGACCAATCAAAGTTTATTTCCGTGCAACAGCCAATTCCCTGTTGCTTTTCGCTGAAAGAAATTTTACCTTCTGTTTCGTTTTCTTACCAATAAATCAAACCATTATGAAACCAAAACTGTCAGCCCCAACGCTGTTGCTTGCGTTTTTATTTTCGGTGTGCCTCTCCGGCTGTTTTCTTAATTTCTATAAAACGGATTCTTACGTAGACAAAGCACAATACCCATCCACTATTCAGCGGGCACTTACTGATAATCGGTATTTCATCTTGCATTCGGGCTCGCAAATCTATGCGCTTAGCAATATCGAGGTCGATCAGTCTAAAGGAGAGTTGCAGATGAACCTCGGTAGCGTTGATAGTTCCCACTTCGTTTATATAAAAAAACCGGTTTCCAGAACATACAAGCCAAAAAAAGGCGAGGGTGAATTAATAACAGAGATACACCTTTATGCTAATGAAGGCACCTCCTTTAAGACCGGCGAACGATACGTACTTCCATTGACCAGTTTAAATAAGATAGTCGTATTACAACACGACAAATCAGCCACTACTTCCAACCGCATTCTAAGTTATTTTGGCGTTACGTTGGGAACGTTGTTTGTAATTGGCGCCATTGTCGCAGCTACTAAAAGCTCCTGTCCGTTTGTGAGTGGCTACGATGGCACCGAAGTAAAACTACAGGGTGAGATCTATGGAGGTTCTATTTATCCTTCGCTGCAGCGACACGATTATTTGCCGCTGCATTTACAACCTGTCAATGGAACCTTGCAGGTAAAAATAAGTAACGAATTACAGGAGAAACAGTACACCGATCTGGCTGAATTATGGAGTATACAACATGATCCCGGGATAAATATCTATCCTGACGAAACTGGCAATCTTTATTCTGTAATAGCAGGAGTCGCCCCGGTACAAGCCACTGCCGCCGGGCAAGACGTCGTACATCTGGTGAGTGAAAAAGATGACTTATATTTTGGCTTCGACAGGCAAAATACAACGGGTATCAGCAGTATGGAAGCAACATTTGCCAAACCGGCTGTTGTTGGTAAAGGCAAACTCATACTGCACCTGAAAAATTCATACTGGCTTGACTATGTATATGGTGAACTGATAAAGCACATGGGCGGCTATTTCAATAGATGGACGAAGCTGCAGGAAAAGAAACCGGCTGAGCAGCTTTTGAAATGGAAAGATGAACAGGCGATACCGCTGGCAATTGAAATGAAGACCGCCACTGGCTGGCAAAAAGTAAAAACACTCACTACGGTCGGGCCTGTAGCTTATCGCGATATGGTTGTACCAATTGACCTAAGTCAATCAGCAACTGAGGTAACTTTTCGTCTTTCCTGCGGCTTTATGTTTTGGGAACTGGATCAAGTTTCTATGGACTATTCGCCGGCGCAGAATTTCGCCATTACCCGGCTGTTGCCACAGACGGCTACCGACGAATTGGGCAAAGATGTGCGGGCAGGTCTTTTAACTTCTGACAAGAATTATCTGCTGCAACCCGTACCCGGTAATGTTGTCAATATCAGCTACCCTGTGGCTCCTGTTGCGGCTGGCAAAGCGGTCACTTACATACTACACACCGACGGCTATTATGAACACGTCAGAACATTTAAAGGCGCCCCCGACGTACATTTTCTAAATGCTTTTAAACAACCACAAGCCTTGCCAAAATACAGTGCCGGGCAATTTATAAAACTCAGTTCCTCCCTGGCAAAAGCAAACTAAACCAACATGATAACTACTGCACCTTTTGCTGCAATGCCGTCAACAGCGAACTTTGATAGCGCCGGTAACAACTGGCAAAACATGACGGCTGAACGTTCCAAACATCTCACCCGTATTACAGGGTTACATAATTTCTTTATTTGGTTTGCCGTAAAAAGCCGCATCTTTTTTTTGGTTCTTTATCATGTCCGTTCTATCCGGAAGGCAATCAACTACTACAAAGAGATGATCGCTCTCCGCGACAATGTATGGGCGGGCGATATGAAGAAATTATATAGAATAGATGGCAAATATTTTTATAATCAATACACCCCTGCATGGCCGTCAAAACTATATGACCGGCTGATAGTGCAGGAGATAAAGCGGCGCGTTTTCCAGAAAACTGCCCATGCTCCATCCTTTGTTTTTTTTGCTATTACGCGCAAGTGCCCGCTGAAATGTGAGCATTGTTTTGAATGGGATAACCTGAATAAGCGGGAAACATTTTCGGTTGAAGAACTGGACCTGATAATAGATTTCTACAAAAAGCAGGGAATGGGTGAAATGCACCTGAGTGGCGGCGAACCCATGCTGCGGGTAAAAGATATGATTGCGTTGCTGCAAAAACATGCCACAACAGTTGACTTCTGGGTGCTGACCTCCGGCTTCAACTGTACACGTGAAAACCTTGCCCGTTTAAAAGCTGCCGGGCTGAAAGGAATTGTAGTGAGCATCGATCACTACGTGGAAGATTTGCATGATCTGTTTAGACGCAAACCTGGTTCTTTTGCTGCGGCTGTAAAGGCGGTGCGTTTTGCGCAGGAAGCAAAGCTGGCTACTGCTATAAGCGTATGTGTAACCAAAAGCTTTTTAGAAGGCGGGCACCTGGTGCCCTATGCAGAATTTGCCAATAAACTGGGTGTGGAGTTTGTACAATTGTTGGAACCTAAAGATGTAGGAAACTACAAAAACAAAGATGTGATGCTGGAAGAACAGCACATCGCATTGGTTGAAGATTTTTTTAAAAAGGTCAACCATCAGCCGGCAAACACGTCATTATCCCACGTTTAGTTATCATGGTTATCACCAGCGTAGGGTAGGTTGCTTCGCCGGCAGCCGCAGTATTTATATAAACTCCGCAGGCAATGTACACTCCTGCCCTTTTTGCCATACGGCATCTTACAACATTGGTTCATATATAAAGAACAGGCAACTTGAAAATGTGCCACCGAAAACCAATGAATGTCCACGATACGAGATGGTAGTGTAAGCTTATGATGGGGATGTAATTTTAACTTGGTTCCGCAATAGGCTGGTAAATATTTACCTCCCTGCCAAAGCAAAGATTTGCCGATGAACGTACTGCGACGCAACAATGCTTCACCAGGGAACTATTGCCTGGTCCCAAAAAACATTTTTACTGTTAGCCATTTAAGAAAAACTACTCATTCCACGCTTTCTACAGTATAGTGTTTTCCATTTAGCTCAAAGGTGTCTCCTGCCCTGGCGCCAAGCATTTTTGTACCGAGGGGCGACTGCGCTGACAATGCTGTCACCTGTTTTCCGTCGCAGGTTATTTTGCCTAAAGCAACACTGAGAAAAAAGAGACCGTGATTGGTGGTTAGCAGGCTGCCGACCACTGCCTGCCGGGTGTGTATAAGGGGATCGATCTTGTTGAGCACTGCCTTTTGCAGCAATACTTCCTGCAGTTGTCTGCCTGTGTTTTCCTGCTCTATCTGTAGCATTGCCAGCGCCGTTTCGTGTTTATCGCCTGCCGTGCTTTTAGTTTCGTTTGCCGCGCTCTGCCGCAGATCGGCGAGAGTGGCTTGCAGGCTGGCAATTCGCGCAGCTATGCGACTGTAGCACAGCGTGTATATGCTTTGTTTAAAGGTCATGCGGCGGCAAGATAATATTTGTTACCGGGGTGGAAAACGGACGTTATTTTGCAGGCATTGCAAGATTTATTTTACACGCATGGCTGAACACCGTCACACAACGAAGATGGCAGAAGAAGGGCTTCCGCTGGTTTCCATTGTCTTGGCGACATACAACGGCGAAAAATACCTGGTGCAACAGCTCAATTCGTTGTTTGCGCAGACGTATAGCCACCTTGAGATAATAGCGGTTGATGATGTGAGCGCTGATAATACCGTTGCAATACTGCAGCAGTATGCACAACTGCACCCTAATATGCAGGTGCATGTAAACCCCCGCAACCTGGGATTTATAAAAAATTTTGAAAAAGGATGCACCTTAAGCACCGGAGAGTTTATTGCCTTTTGCGACCAGGATGATTATTGGGAAAAAGAAAAAATTGCAAAATTGGTAAATGCCATTGGCGACCACCTGGTAGTATATAGCAACTCTGCTATCTGCGACGAAAACCTGCAGCCAACAGGCAGAAACATTAGCGACCTGGTGCATTTTAAAGCGTGGAATAATTGTTTGCAACTGGCAGTTTTTTGCCGGATATATGCACACACGTTACTCTTTACCAAAGCGTTTTTTGAACAGGCACAGCCTTTTTTGCCGGTAATACCGCCCGACTGGTGGCTGCCTTATTTATCAACTTTTGGTGGCGGTATGGTGTACTATCCCGAGGCGCTGGTTCGCTACCGGCAGCATAGCGAAAATGTGACTGGTGTGATAGGAAACAAAAGCAAGAACCAGCAAACGGTCAGCCGGGCACAGCGTAAATATAGTGACTTAGAAAAGATCCGAATCCGTATGCAGGCTTTCTACCAACAATGCCCGGAAACACAACCACATGAGAAAGCGGTCTTAGGTGAACTGGTAAAAACATACCGTAGCTTTTCACTGGTCAACAATGTGAAACGTGTCCGGCTATTTCTCCGGTATCGCGACCTGTTTCTCAGCGTAAAGAAACAGTCTGCGTTGCACCGGTTTTTCTTTTGCTTTAAGATGTTTTTTAAAATAAAATAGTTGAGGAAAGAAAAGTTTTGACGTCGGCTTGAGAGAATCAGGCAAGGTTGATCTGTTGCTTTTTTCGAGCCTGCGCGGCGTCTAAAGCTACCTTCAGCCACATGGGCTCAACCTGTTGAATACAGTGGCAAAGTTGGGGTGCATCTTTGCAGTCATTGCAGGTTCTCTCGAGTACAAATACCTGGGCACCTTGCCCCAGCGGCGCCCACCGCGCCGGGTGTATGGGCTTTATAGGAGGATAAATTCCCAATGCATCTTTGCCTAATGCACCAGCCAGGTGCACCGGGCCGGTGCCACTGGCTACAAGCCCATCGGCTGCAGCTATGAACGAAATAAATTCTGCCAGGTTCATTTGCCCGGTAAGGTCGATAACACGATCGCCAACATCGTCAAAAAGACCGGATATAAAAGCCCTTTCTTTTTGCACACCCGAAATAAATATCCGGAACTTTTGCGGGTCGAGTAATTGTACAAGCTGAATAAAATTATCTATACCCCACTCCCGGCCATTGCCCTGCGACTTTGGATGAAGCACCAGGTTATAATGATCAGCGCTCAACAATTTGGCAAATTTTTCGGGCAATGGTTGCAGGCGGGTCAAAGCAAAAAGATCATTGAAATCGGGCAGTGAAGGTTGAGTTGCAATACCAAACGGTTCCAGCAATTGCAGGTTCAACTGTGCCTCGTGCAGTGTCGATTTTTTACGACTGAGGTTAATGGCAGAATTGCAGGTGAACCAATGATAGAAACGGTGATTTGTACCTATGCGCAGCGGTATTCCCAATTGATGGGCCCGTTGGGCAATTTTAATGTTGGGCAATACATGCACTATAGCCTGTGGTTTTTTGCCAGCGAGCAGAATTTCACTATTCAAAAAGTCTTTCACATCTATAAAGTCATCTACACTGGTGCAGGCTTCTACCACTGCCCGGGTATATTCTTTGCCCATAATGGCAACCCGCATTGCCGGAAAATGCAACTTTAATACAGTTGCTACCGGCAGGGTCAGCACTACATCGCCAATACTGTCGGTGCGGCTAATGATGATATTTTCGGGAACCGTTGTCAATGTTGAAAAGATATGGTAATTCTACCGGCTGTGCTCTGCCACAAACTTATACAAATTAAAATGCCGTCCGGCTTTTAGCGCTTGTTTTATTGAGGCAAAGAGTTGTTGTTTGCTAACATCTTTCATGCGTTCGCCGGCTATTAGGTGATAGGCTTTTTCACTCAGCAGGCTGGCATATATGTCGTCGTCAGCACTTGTCTTTTCACCTGCGGTCAGCGCCTCAAACAATTCATGAACACCTGTGCCCGACACTGCATCTGTTTTTACAACGCGCACCTGCCTGCCCGATATCTGCAGCATGTTCTGCAGGTGGTTTTCGAAAGCAGCAGCGCCTGCACGGTCGGCTTTATTGATCACAAAGATGTCGGCAATTTCCATTAGCCCCGCCTTCATGGTTTGTACCTGGTCGCCGGCTTCCGGCACCAGCACAACCACCGAGATATTTGCCAGACCAGCTATCTCAACCTCGCTTTGCCCTACCCCAACCGTTTCAATAATGATATAGTCAAAATCATACGATCTTACTACATCCGTTATCTCAATTATAGAAGGGTGCAGCCCGCCCAGCGAACCTTTGCTGGCTAAGGAGCGAATATAAACATCGGGATGATTGTACCACTGGCTCATCCTTATACGGTCGCCCAGCAATGCCCCGCGCGAGAAAGGGGAGGAAGGATCTACACACAAAACGGCCACTTTTTTTGCTGCCCAACAATTTCGGCGGTCAGGGCATCGGTCAGCGTGCTTTTGCCGGCCCCGGGCGGTCCGGTTATGCCAATAACCACAGGCTGCTTTGCAAATGTGAGATTTTCCAGCAATTCCAAATAGCCCTGCGCACGGTTTTCTACCAGCGATATGGTGCGCGCCAGTAGCCGGTAATTTGCAGAAATTGCGGGAGAGTTTGGTTGCATATGTTAGTATAAAAACGGGTAACCCAAAGCAGATCGCCTGGTCTATTTTTTCCGTACTATCTACGTCTCTTTACCGGTGTGGCGTCGCCACTCATGGTCAAGTATGCCCATCTCGCACAGGCTCCAGTACCTATCCTCGTATTTCAAAACGTCGCGCAGCAGACCCTCTTTTTTAAAGCCACATTTTTCATAACACCTTATGGCTGCCGTATTAAAATCATACACCCCCAGGCTAATGCGATGCAGGTTCATTTCGTCGAAACCAATCTTAAGTACGGCCGTCATCATCGCCTGGCAATAGCCTTTGCCACGTTGTGCATCGCTGCCTATCAGCACCCGGCTAACCCGCGCCGATTTATTTTTTTCACTTATGCTGCCCAGGCTTATATGCCCTATCGTTTTGCCCGAAACCGTGTCAATTGCCTTGTACACAAATGCATCGGAGTGTGTGTCGTTCGTCTCATCCAGGTACCAGTCCAGGCTTTCGTGCGTTAGCGGAAAACGAAACATGGCACCCGCCCAGTTGGTGATCAGGTAATCACTGTCTATCCATGCTATCAATTGTTCAAAATCGTTCTTGTCAAAGTATTCTAACCTTATCATCTCTCGGTTTTTTGTTGCTCCGTTGTAAATATAAATGGCTTTCCGCTACTTGCTCTAAATCGGCAGCAAACCCCGGCAAACACCTTTGGCTCGCCTTACTAATAAATAGTTTTACAGGTATTTTTTGGGCGACAAGCCTTATCTCTTTGTGGAAGCATTGTTGCGACGCTCCGTTCATCGGCACGGCACAGATGGAACATTTACCACAGCGAAAAGAAGGAATCAAAAAGTTTTACAGTAAAGATTGCAAGTCATAGGTTGGTAACACAGCCGCTGATCTTACCGGCTTCCTGTTTCATAAACTGTTGGTAGCCGGCATCATTTCGTGCAGCCATTCTAAACGTTGTACCCAGCGGCATGCCCTGCGAAGTTTGTGCAAGCATCCAATACGTTACTGAAATCTTCTGAGGGACGCGGTGCATCAGCATCCAGAATATTTTGGTTCTTATCTACCAGTACATAGGTAGGAAATACAATATTGTACTCGCGCAGCAGGTTTATTTTTTGTGGACGGTTGCGGGCATAGAACAAATGAATACCCTGCATCTGTTTGTCTTTTACCAGTTGTTTCCACCGCTCTTTTTTTTCAAAAGCCTCTATACAAATATTGAGAAATACAATGTTGGTATCGGCTGCAAAAAATTGTTGCAGGCATTTTGAGTAGGGGATCTCCTGCAAGCAGGGAGCACACGTTGTAAACCAAAAATCAACGTAAACAGTTTTGCCCGCAAGAGAAGAAGTACTGAATAATTGACCGCTGGTATCTTCGAGACTGAGGTCGGCAAATTGCCAGGCTTTCTTATTTGGCATAGGCTGGTTTATTCCAGCCTGCGCAATAATGTGCGTGTGAAGGAAAACGCAACAAATGAAAACAGTTGTTCTTTTTACCACCTTAGTTGTTGCAATAAATCGGGTTGCCTTCATCGGTACAAAAGTAGGTTGTAAGCTGCCAGTTTCGCCAGCAGGGCAGCGAATTGTTGTGCTACGTAGCGCATAAAAACAAGATGACGGGAAACAGGGAAGGAGAGAATAAAACAACAGGAATTAAACCCGGTGTAAAAAGCTCACTAAAGAAATACCTGTACAAGGGAGTGACACAACCAAAGCCGACGAACGAACCAATGCCGGTAAACAAAACGGCAGACATTGGAAAAAAAAGTTCTGAAAACAGACCACTGTAGTCCTACTGTGTGGGAAGCGTTGCAAGCAACTGAGCATTAGTAATGCTGTGCGCGCATTTAAAATGGGTAAGCGGGCACGCCTGATAACCGTGCAGCCCACATGGGCGACAGCTAAGGTTTTCAGTGGTTTCTACAATGTAACTTTTCGCCGCCAGCGGTCCGAAACCAAACGCGGGCACGGTAGAGCAGTAAACAGCGGTGACAGGAGCATTGACCGCACTGGCAAAATGGAGTGGCGCCGAGTCGTTTACATAGTTCATAACAGCGCCCTGCTGCAGCGCTGCAAACTCAAGAAATGACAATTTTGCTGCAAGATTGATGACATGGGTACCTGCCGCAGCAGCAATGGTATCTGCCATTTGCCTGTCGGACGGAGCACCTAAAAGATAAATTGTGTATTGTGGTAAACTTTGGGCAAACGCGATCCATTTGTCGGCGGGATATTGTTTGGTAAACCAGACCGAAGCCGGCGCGATACAGATGTACGGTTGAGTTTGATAGGGTTTGACTGCCTGGTAATTGGCTTGAGTAGGATACAGACGCGGTTTGTCAGCCTGCCCACCGGTAATATCTGCAATAAGTAGTTGATTGCGCTCCACCTCGTGTATATATGGCAGACTGCTACCTACCTGGTGCGGCAGGCGGCGGGTGAAAAAACGGCTGAACGGGTTTTTGTTGAAACCAACGGTACACCTGGCGCCTGAAAATATAGTTAACAGACCTGTAGCGCCAAAGCGTTGTAAGTTGATCACGCGGTCATACTTCTCCTTTCTGATGGTAGTTAACAGACCTAAAAGATTTGTGTATTTATTTTTTTTCTTTACCCATACCAGCACGTTGCGTAGAAACGGGTGACCGGTAAACAAAGTTTCATTGCCCGCCCGCACCAGCAGATCGATGGAAGCGGTTGGAAAAGTTGTATGCAATTTTTCGAGGAGTGCTGTTGCCAGAACCACATCGCCAATGAAGGCAGTTTGTATGACGAGAAATTTTTGCATGGCTGCAAAACTACCGGCAAAATTGAGCGCAGAAAAGTATTGTATGCAGTATGTGGTTTTTATCTTCGCCGCCATATGACCGAGTTTACCAGTGATGTGGAAGAGTGCCTGCAAATATTGCATTTGGGAGGAACTATACTGTACCCAACAGATACCATCTGGGGTTTGGGCTGTGATGCTACCAACCCTGTAGCTGTGCGCCGGCTGATGGAGATAAAGGGAAAGCCGGAAAATAAAGGACTTATTGTTTTGCTGGCTGACGAACGACAAGTGATACACTTTGTGGCAGCTCCTGATCCTGAAATATCTGATCGTATAGCCTCGATAATCAAACCGGTGACGGTGATTTATGAACATGGGTTAAATGTGGCTGACGATGTATTGAATGCAGATGGCAGTATAGCAATTAGAATTGTGAAGGAAGAATTCTGCCGCCATTTGCTAAAAAGATTTAAAAGACCCATAGTTTCTACCTCGGCAAATTTGCATGGGCAACCTTCTCCACAAAATTTTGCCGATGTTTCCCCGGAAATAAAGAGAGCGGTAAACTACGTGGTACAATTCCGGCAAACTGACAAGATGTATAGTGAACCTTCCGCCATTGTGAAAAGTGAAAATGGTAATCTTGTCACAATAAGGCCTTGAAAAAGGAATCTTGCTGTAGAAAAATAATTTTAAGGTGACACAAATCGTTATGGCAGAGAAATTGACTAATACAACTCAAAACCTGCAAACATGCCACAAGTAACTTTATCAGTGCCACATGAAAAACTACCTATACTTCAGGATTTCTTATCTGCCCTGGGTATTGAAGATAAAAAAATAGTGAATGGTTCATCCCGCACCTCCATAAAATCGAAAATGGCGAAGTCAGTAAAGGACTCAGCCAACTCTTTCTACAAAAAATATTTCAGTTGGGAATATTTTAGCAACGAACTGGAATTTGAATAATGCCTGCTGATATAAACAAAACAGAAGGTCTCCTGTGTTTGCCATTTTGGAAAGTTCGCCCCAGACAATCCAAATTTTTAAAGATTTATATTTGCTGCAATCATGGTTATAGATTGCAGTGAAAAGGAATTATTTGTCTTTAAAAAGATCTCCAAAGCAGCTTCCGGGTTAGGTATTCCTGCTTTTATTGTGGGTGGTTTTGTACGCGACAAGTTAATTGGGCGTGCTACCAATGATGTAGATATTGTTTGTCTTGGCGATGGAATACTGTTGGCTAATAAAGTAGCCGAACGGTTTTCACCAGTACCCCACGTTGCCTTCTTTAAAAATTTTGGAACCGCCCAGATCAAGCTCGATGATATTGATATTGAGTTTGTGGGTGCACGAAAGGAAAGTTATACCTCAAGCAGTCGCAAACCTGCCGTTGCTCCCGGCAGTATCGAAGACGATCAAAACCGTCGTGACTTTACCATTAATTCGTTGGCTATAAGCCTGCAAATCGAAAGCTATGGTACACTGATAGATCCTTTTAACGGGTTGGAGGATATTGCCCGGAAGATCATCAAAACTCCACTTGAACCCGCTATTACCTTTAGTGATGATCCGCTGCGCATGTTGCGGGCAATAAGATTCGCTACTCAATTGGGCTTTACTATTGACGAAAAAACTTTTGCCGGTATAAAAGCGAGTAAAGAGCGGATAACTATTGTTTCGCAGGAACGCATTACCGATGAGCTTAATAAAATCATGCTGTGCCCAGAGCCCTCTATTGGGTGGGATCTACTGTTTACATCCGGTCTTTTGACCCTTATTTTTCCGGAAATGGTGGCGCTGGCTGGCGCTGAATACATAGATGGTAAAGGACATAAAGATAATTTCTATCATACGCTGCAGGTAATAGATAACATTAGCCGTAAGTCTTCAGATCTATGGTTGCGTTGGGCTGCATTGTTGCACGATATTGCCAAGCCGGTAACCAAGCGATTTGAAGAAGGTCATGGATGGACATTTCACGGACACGAGGTTGTTGGAGCGCGAATGGTGCCAAAGATATTCAGTAAACTAAAGTTGCCCTTGAACGAGAAGATGAGATTTGTACAAAAGTTGGTTGCTCTTCATTTGCGTCCCATTAGCCTCACCAAAGAAAATATTACTGACAGTGCTATCCGGCGTTTGATCTTTGATGCCAGTGATGACATAGATGCGCTGATGCTACTCTGTAATGCAGATATTACCAGTAAAAATAAATTCAAGGTAAAGCGATACCTCAGCAATTTTGAACTGGTGCGTGAAAGGATTGCACAGGTAGAAGAAAACGATAAGATTAGAAACTGGCAACCACCGGTTAGCGGGGAACTAATAATGGAAACCTTTGGTCTGCCTCCCGGGCGCAGCGTGGGCATCATAAAAGATGCAATTCGGGAGGCTATTTTAGATGGGGAGATTCCCAATCATTTTGAAGAAGCTTACGGTTTTATGCTTACAAAAGGTGCGGAATTAAATCTCTATCCGGTAAGTGCAAAGTAGAGATTTACCATGGTAAGAAGTTTGCACCATTGTACAGCCTACAGAATGCAAAGTGATCTTTTGGTTGTTCGAAATACTATTTTAAATATTTGTAAAAGTTCAGTCAACAACAGGCTGTAAACCTTGGCCGGCTTACTTGTAGAATTTAACTATTAGCTTTACAGACCGAAAACGAAATAAGAAATGGCGGTTTTGAAATTCAGAGCATATTATGAAGACGATGACAGTGTTTATCGTGATATTGTCATAAAACACAGTCAAACGTTTGCAGATCTTCACCTTGCGATACTGAAAGCATTTGAGTTTGATAACAAGCACCAGGCAACTTTTTACCGGAGTAATGACACCTGGCAGCGGGGCCGCGAAATAACACTACAGAAATACGACAAAAAATACATTGCCGAACCCTTATTGATGGCTGACACACCTATTGGGTCAGAAATCAAGGATCCCAACCAAAAGTTTATTTACACTTACGATTTTACAAAAGGCTGGACCTTCCTGGTAGAATTGATCAACGTGAGTAAGGAAGAGACTGCAAAGACCATCTATCCTTCTACCCAGCGCGTGGAAGGGATTGGACCTGCTCAATATGGAACCAAGAGTTTGTTGGGTGATAAGTTTGTTGATATAGAAGAAAAATATGACCTGAGTGCCGGAGCTGAAGGCTTTGGACGTGAAGGTGAAAGCGATCATGGAGAGAGTGACGATGCCGAAACTTTTGAAGAAAACCCGGAGGAAGGTAAAGAGGAGGAATTTTAGCGGGTAGTTACTGTTTAACCCTATTTTTTATAACCGCGGTTTGCCTCCTCACTAAACTATAAATTTATTTCACCGCAGCATTGTGTTATTGTTATTAGCGGACCTACTGCCGTAGGTAAGACCTCGTTTTCGATTCGCCTCGCGCAACATTTTAGCACTGCAATTATTTCAGCCAATTCAAGGCAGTGTTTCCGCGAACTCAGCATTGGAGTTGCCAAACCATCACCTGCACAATTGAGCGCCATTCCGCATTATTTTATAAACAGCCACTGCATTTTCGATGAAATGAATGTGAGCATATTTGAAAAGTATGCGCTTGCTGCTGCGGCAGCGATTTTTGAAAATAGCACAACAGCCATTATGGTTGGCGGAACAGGACTTTACAGTAAAGCATTCTGTGAAGGCATTGATATCATTCCGGCTGTTGACCCCGCTGTACGCGAGGAAGTGCTTTTTCATTTGAACACCGAAGGAATTCAATACCTGCAAAAAGAGCTGAGAGAAAGAGATCCGGTTTTTTGGAAAATCGCTGAACAGCAAAACCCATATCGCCTGGTGCGCGCATTGGAAGTATTATTAAGTACAGGTAAGTCTATTACAACTTTTAGATCTGGTAAAAAGTCAGTGAGACCCTTCGTAGTTAAGAAAATTGGTTTAGAAGTTCCCCGCATACAATTGTATGAACAGATCAATAGGCGTGTAGATGAAATGATTGATGAAGGTCTGGTGAAAGAAGTCGAACAACTATTGCCATTTAAACACATCAATGCCCTGCAAACGGTGGGATACAAAGAATTATTTGATTACTTCGACGGCAGACTTTCGCTTTCCGCTGCTATTGAACGTATAAAGGTAAATACCCGCCACTATGCTAAGCGCCAACTCACCTGGTTTAAAAAGGATCCTGAAATCTATTGGATAAATCCAACTAACGAGGACGCAATGCAGCTTGCATTAGAACAACTCTCACCAGGCAGTGATCTCTAGAAACATAGGCAGCGTTGCTAATACAGTAAGTTTGTATTTATGACAGATTTTTTCGACACCGCAAGCCGTGTTATTATAACGTGTAACAAACGATTAACGCCCTGGTTGTTGCGCGAAGTTGCAGACCTTGGGTTTACGACGGTTCGCAATTTTACCACAGGTATCGAGTTAAAAGGTACGCTCAATGACTGCATTCGTCTAAACCTGAATGTGCGTTGTGCCAGCCAAATTCTTTATTCAATTGAACAATTTCCGGCAAATCATCCTGACGATATTTACAAGGGGGTAGCAGCCATTAAATGGGAACAGATAATACCGGAAAACGGATATTTTTCTATCACCAGCAACGTTGACCATCCCAGTATTAACAATACTCTTTATGCAAATGTAAAAGTGAAGGATGCAATAGTTGACAGAATGCGTGAGTGCACAGGCAGCAGACCCAATTCGGGGCCAAACCTGGACGGTACCGTTGTACATCTTTTTTGGCAACAGGAAAATGCAGAAATATTTCTTGATACCTCCGGTGAGACACTTGCCAAACATGGCTATCGCAAAATTCCCGGCAAGGCGCCTATGTTAGAAGCCCTGGCTGCGGCAACCATTTTAGCAAGTAACTGGGATGGCAGGTCGGCTTTTATAAACCCAATGTGTGGTTCGGGAACGCTGGCTATTGAAGCCGCTTTGTATGCAACAGACCGCCGCCCTGGTTTGCTGCGCGATAATTATGCTTTTATGCACCTGGTGGGATATGACAGCGGTGTGTACGAACACCAACGCCAGGAGCTTTTTAGTAGAATAAATGATGCGAATACCCGTACCATTTTAGCAACTGACCTAAGTGAAGATGCCATCAACATCTCTAAAATAAATGCTGCTGCCGCAGGTGTTGAGCACCTGATGCAATTTGAGGTTTGTGATTTTAGGCAAACCGCCATACCTGCCGAAGAAACCGGAGTGGTGTTTTTTAATCCTGAGTATGGCGACCGCCTGGGTGTTGAAACCGAATTGGAGGAAACCTATAGCCTGATCGGGGATTTTTTGAAGAAGCAATGCAAGGGTTATATGGGGTACGTTTTTACCGGCAATCTTGAACTGGCAAAAAAAATAGGGTTGAAAGCCAAACGCAGAATTGAATTTTTTAATGGCAGGATCGATTGCCAACTCCTGGAATATGAGTTGTATGCCGGCAGCAGAAATCCACGCGGCGACGTGTAACAGGATCTTAGCCAATATAAAGTATAAAAGGGGGTAAATTACTACCTGCTGAAAGATGAAAAGAGAGATGTAGTTGAACGGAGCCCCGCCTCGGCGGGGTGGACTGTCGCAACAAAAGCTGCAATAGAATCGGCACAACTTGCTACCAAAAAAGGCAAACGTTAGCCTAATTTCAGTAAAACGACACCCAGACTACATACGCAGCCACATAAACATGCCGGCAGCAATGGCAGCACCTATAAACGGTCCTATGATGGGAATCCAGCCATACTTCCAATTACTGGTGCCTTTGCCGGTAATGGGAAGTAGCGAATGCATGATGCGCGGTCCAAAATCACGTGCGGGATTGATGGCATAACCGGTGGTGCCGCCAAGTGACAACCCGATCGCCCACACCAAAAAGGTGACAGGAATAGCACCGAGGCTACCCAACCCAATGGGTGTTTTCTTATCTGCAGTTTCGGCAGTGGTAAAGTAAAAAATGACAAATACGAGGACAAAAGTGCCTACGATCTCGCTTAATAAATTGAACAGGCGGTTATGTATAGCCGGTGCCGTGCAGAAAACGGCAAGCTGGCAATTGGAATTTGGCGTTGAGTTCAGGTGATCGCGGTAAACCAGCCAGACAAGCGATGACCCTATCAAGGACCCGATTAATTGTGCGAAGATAAATGGCAGCACCTTAGCCCAGGCAAACTTACCGGCAATTGCCAGCCCAATGGTAACAGCGGGGTTAAGGTGAGCTCCACTGTAAGGACTGGCTATTACTACACCTACAAATACAGCAAGTGCCCAACCGGTCGTTATCACCATCCAGCCACCATTGTTGCCCTTGGTACCTTTTAATACTACATTGGCTACAACGCCGTTACCCAATAGAATGACCAGCATAGTGCCAATAAGTTCGGCAGAAAATTCTGACATAAGCAAACGTTTTGAAAATCTAAACTTTAATTAATTTATAAATAGCTATTCTTCTGCCCAGGCAATACAGGCTTTTACGGCACGGTGCCAGCCTTGTATATGCCTGGCTGTATCGGCTGTTTTCTTTGGCTCGAAGTACCTGTTCACCTTCCACTGCTGCTCAATTTCTTCAATGCTGTTCCAATAGCCCACAGCCAGCCCGGCAAGGTAAGCAGCCCCCATTGCAGTTGTTTCGGTGATCTCTGGTCGCACCACTTTTGCATCTAAGATATTGGACTGTATCTGCATCAGCAGATCATTGACTGTCGCACCTCCGTCTACCCTTAATTCCTTTATTTCTACCCCTGAGTCTGCTTCCATTGCTTTCAACACTTCCATGGTTTGAAAGGCGATGCTTTCTAACGATGCCAGGGCAATGTGTGCCGCTGTGGTACCACGGGTAATGCCTACAATCGTTCCGCGGGCATCTTGCTGCCAATGCGGGGCGCCCAGACCCGTAAAAGCTGGCACTACATATACCCCGCCGGTATCGCTAACCTTATTGGCCAGTTCCTCCACCTCCCATGAAGATGTGATGACCTGTAAACCGTCTCTGAGCCACTGCACAACTGCACCACCCACAAAGATGCTTCCTTCAAGCGCATAGTGTACTTTATCGCCAATCTTCAGGGCAATGGTCGTTATAAGTTTATTGTTGCTGAGCATCGGTTGTTCACCAATGTTCATTAACATAAAGCAGCCTGTGCCATAGGTATTTTTTACCATACCCGGCTGCGTACACATTTGTCCAAAAAGCGCAGCCTGCTGGTCGCCTGCAATGCCTGCTATGGGTATTTTAGTAGAAAGTATTTTGCCGGCTGTTTTTCCATATACCTCGCTCGATGATTTAACTGTTGGCAGCATGGCACGTGGCACGGTCAGCAGATCCAGCAGTTCATCATCCCATTGCAACGTGTGTATATTATAGATCATGGTTCGCGAGGCATTGGTCACATCTGTCACATGCACTTCGCCATTTGTCAGGTTCCAGATCAACCATGAATCGACTGTGCCAAATGCCAATTGTCCGTTCTCTGCTTTTTGCCTTGCACCAACTACGTTGTCGAGAATCCATTTTATTTTCGTTGCAGAAAAATAGGCATCAATCATCAACCCTGTTTTTTCCCTGATCTTTTGTTCTAGCCCCTGTGCTTTCAGGCTGTCACAGTACCCGGCAGTGCGCCGGTCTTGCCACACGATCGCATTGTAAACAGGTACACCGGTTTCCTTATCCCAGATTACGGTGGTTTCGCGCTGGTTAGTAATGCCGATGCCGGCAATATTTGCCGGCGACAAACTTGCGCGCAGAATAACTTCAGCGGCTACCGATGCCTGGCTCGACCATATCTCAGTAGCATCGTGCTCAACCCACCCAGGCTGGGGATAGATCTGCGTAAACTCTTTCTGCGCAACAGATACAATACCTCCTTCCTTGTCAAAAATAATAGCACGCGAACTGGTAGTTCCCTGGTCGAGCGCTAACATGTATTGTGGCAAGCTCATACAATCGTTTTAGGTGAAAGATCGGGTTTAGTCGTTCTTTTAAAATTTACAACAGGATTAATTATCAGCTCTTGGATGTCTTAAGCGCCATGTACCTGGTTTTATTTTTTGGTGACCAGCTTTTCAATCTTTGGGCGACATCGTTGCTACGCTCAGTTCATCGGCAAGCCATTGATTGGGCACAAAGCACAAGCTTCATAAAACCTTGCGCACTTTCACCCAAAAATGTAGGTAATATTTTTTGTTTTGCCGGACTTTTAAAATTCAGCGATACTTTCTTTTGCAATTGAGTTTTCTGCATTTAGCAGGAAGAATAATGGATAATAGCAGAAAGGCAGTTGACTATTATAAAAAAAACATTCTGCTCAAAATTTTTTTGATAACGATTACACGCTCCTTTATGCCCAACTAAAATAATCTATTTCCCTTCTAATCATTCTGTTTCTCCGGTTGTAAAATGTATTGTGCAGCAAGACTTGTAAAATCCTTAACCTGCTGTTGTTGCCATGCTTCATCCTTTCCCAGTTCGGGTGCCATCAGCCTGGCAACTTTTGCCGCCACTGCAACTGCCGCTGCGGCATCTAAAAATAAAATTCGCAACCTGCGTGCCAGTACATCTTCTACTGTTCTCGCCATCTCGTACCGGGTAACCCAAACAACTTCCGCAATGGTGTAGGGCAAATGTGATATCAATTGTGCGCCCAGCGTTTTATCCTCCTCGATCAATTGTACAATTTTTTGAGCGTCTGTTCCAAAAACTGAGAAATGACCATTTTGCGGCTGTGTTGTGGAACCATGCACCGAAATATTTTTGGTTTTGCAGTCAACCATGGTCAGTTTTCCTATTTGTGCTGCCAGGTTCACGGTTTCTTCGGCCATCTTTCTGTAGGTAGTCCATTTGCCCCCGGTTATCGTCACCAAACCTGATTCGCTCACGATCAGTTTGTGATCGCGTGAGATCTCCTTGGTTTTACTTGTATCGCTTTGCGGTGCTGCCAGGGGCCGAAGGCCGGCAAAAACACTCAGCACGTCCTTGCGCCCGGGTTTTTTTTGTACATAACGCTGCAGCGTATCCAACACAAATTGTACTTCCTGCTCCAGCGCTTTGGGTTCCAGCGACGTTTTGTTAAGCGGCGTATCAGTTGTACCTACGAGGGCGTGGTTGTGCCACGGTACCGCAAACAGCACTCTGCCATCGGGTGTTTTGGGTATCATTAAAGCTGAAAGACCCGGTAAAAAAGTTAGCGGCAACACCAGGTGTATGCCCTGGCTGGGACGTACCAAAGGCAGTTTGCCAGGTTCATCCATTCGTAAGATATAATCAACGAATACTCCTGTAGCATTTACGACCACATCTGCTGTGAATTCAGTTGTTTTTCCACTTTCCAGGTCTTTGGCAATGACGCCGCTGACCTTACCGGCATGTTTTAGCAAACCCACTACCTGGTAATAATTCAAAACTATCCCGCCTTTCTCCACACATGTTTGCGCAAGATTTACTGCCAGGCGGGCATCATCGAATTGTCCATCAAAATATTCAACACCGCCAACCAGTTCTTTTTGCTGAATGTTAGGCAACATTTTAACCACCTCATATTTTGACAATGAGCGGGAACTGCCAAAACTAAAACGACCAGACAGCCAGTCGTATAGTTTAAGCCCGATAATGTATTTAAAGCGCGAGAACTGGCTATAACAGGGGATTATAAAAGATTGGGGCTTGACGAGATGAGTAGCATTTTTTAATAGAATAGCGCGTTCATCAAGCGCGGAGTAAACCAGGCGAATGTCGCCTTGTGCCAGGTAGCGGACTCCGCCATGCACTAATTTGGTGCTGCGACTGGAAGTGCCCTTTGCAAAATCGGTCTGCTCTAACAGCAAAGTTGAATAACCACGCGAAGCGGAGTCTAAGGCAACGCCCAGACCTGTTGCGCCACCGCCCACAACTATTATGTTCCAGTGTTTTTGATCCTCAGTTTTGGCAATGAAATCTTCACGTGAAAATCTCAGCGGTGTCTTGGTTTTGGGCATCTTGCGTAAAACTCGTTAGAAATTATTTACCAACGTCTGATTCAATCATTTATGAAATATTCGTCAGCAGATTACCAAATGTTACTGTTTGGGTTTTAAAGGTGGAAGCAAATACATGTAGCGCGTAAAAGTGGCAGGGTCTAATATTCCAATAACAAAGGGCAACCACCAGCATTTGTTCAACTTAAAAATTCGATATTTCAAATACGTTAATTATCGCACTTTACCAAAACAATTTCTGCATTTACGCAGTAATTTGTTAGCTTTACTCTAATACTTATATAAATTAAATTAATATGTTACCCGAGCAAATTGCTAAATTTGTTGAAACTGAACAGCAAAACAATCCCACAGTAAAAGTTGAATTTAAAAAAAGAAACACCATTATTGGTTTATTTGTTCAGCTTAATGATTATGATGAGTTGAAGTCGAAGAACTTTTGGAGACTGGTTACTGAAACCAATCTGGAGAATTGGCATAAGTCGAAAGACATTAACAACGCCAAAATGTTTAATGGTAGTGAATTCACCCGTTTATCAGTGACCAAAAAGAAATAGAGCTGTCTGCCGGCGTGTTTTTGCAACACGCACAAACAGAACGTGTGGGTTGAATATAACTGCCAACTTCGACCGGTACACTACCAGATCGGAAAATTCTTTACTTAAACAGTGAGGAAGAAAGCAAAAGAAAGTAAGTTTATTACTTTCTTTTGCATTTATATACGTTACTTCCACTACATGGCCTTTTCGAAAAAGCGATTTCTACTACGTTTCAAAGACCTTACAAAATTGCTTGTATTGTCGTTTAAGGAGCTCAGGCGCAATGAGCCGCTGCGCATGGCGGGCGCAACGGCCTTCTTTACCACTTTTGCCCTGCCTCCCATTTTAATTATTCTTATACAGATTATTGGATTGGTCGTCAGAATAGAGAATTTGCGGGATAAATTTTTTGTACGCCTGGCACAGGTGTTGGGCAGGCAAAGTGCAGCCCAGGTTCGTGAAACCTTTCTGGGCTTTAAGTCGCTGGCAAAAAACTGGGTAGTCACCATTGTTGGTTTCCTGTTTTTAGTTTTTGTTGCAACTACGCTTTTTAAAGTGATCAAAGATTTTCTTAACCAGCTTTGGAATGTGCGCGTCTCCACAAAACGACCTATAAAGTTTAGCCTCGAAAGCAGGGCAATTTCGCTGGTAGTGATACTGCTGGCGGGAGTACTTTTCATTGGTAGCATGTTGGCAGAAGGATTGGAAAGTTTTCTGCGGGAATACACCGGCGAACTACCAGAAAATACTGCCGATTTTGTAAACATTGTGATCAACAGCGTGATCTCTGTTGTGATCGTGACCTGTTGGTTTGCTGTTCTTTTCAAAGTACTACCTGATGCCAAAACTTCGTGGAAAGTAGTGCTGAACGGAGGTTTATTTACCGGCATTCTTTTTACAGCCGGAAAGCTTCTCATACGCACCTTGCTGCTCATGGGCAATTTAAATACGGTGTTCGGAGCATCCAGTTCATTTGTATTGCTGTTATTGTTTGTGTTTTACTCCTCTTTCATTTTGTACTTTGGAGCTTGTTTTACCAAGGCTTATGCTACCCTGATCGGTGATCCGGTAAAACCTGCCCATTATGCCACGTCGTACAAAGTAGTAGAGGTAAATGAAAACCCGGTGGTACCGCACCCGTAGGTCAATTGTATCTGGTGCGGGGCATGCAGGAATGGTTGAAGTTGTAACGAAAACAGGGTAGGGTGAAACGGCTATAATCCGAAAAAGTAAAGAAGCCACCTGGGAAAAGTAAACCAATTATGCCTGCGTACCTAAAGCTGAAAAAAGAGAAGAAAGCTGCAGGGTGCGACGCAACAAAAGCACAATATCGCTCACCTGCCGATAACACAAAAAAATACACCGCTGCTTAGACTGGCGGTGTAGGAGATAATTCTTCAAAACTGTTTATATGCCGGCTGCGTTGCTGCCGGAACAACCAAAAAAAATGATTGCATATGGAACAAAAAGCACTACGCAGCAGCAACTGGTTTGGCAGAAAAGGCAAAGACGGTTTTATATACCGCGCCTGGATGAAGAACCAGGGAATACCCGATTATGAGTTTAATAACAAGCCGGTAATTGGCATTTGTAATACGTGGAGCGAACTGACACCGTGCAACGCGCATTTTAGAGAACTGGCAGAGTTGGTGAAGCGGGGAGTGCTGGAGGCCGGCGGGTTTCCGGTGGAGTTTCCGGTGATGTCGCTGGGCGAAACGCTGATAAAGCCCACCGCCATGCTTTACCGCAACCTGGCAAGTATGGATGTGGAAGAATTGATACGAGCCAACCCGCTTGATGGTGTGGTGCTGCTGTGTGGCTGCGATAAGACCACGCCGTCGCTGGTGATGGGTGCCTGCAGCGTTAACCTGCCCACCATTGTAGTGTCTGGCGGCGCAATGCTAACCGGGCAGCACAAAGGAAAAAGTATAGGAACCAGTGATGTATGGCGCTTTCATGATGCGCTGCGTGGCGATAAGATACGGGAGGAAGAACTGCTGACCATAGAAGCAGCCATGTGCCGTAGCCGGGGGCACTGCGCGGTCATGGGTACGGCTTCAACCATGGCTTGTATGGTGGAGTCGCTGGGGCTGTCGCTGCCATCGAATGCTGCTATACCCGCAGCCGACGCCCGGCGAAAAGTACTGGCGCAACTATCGGGATTGCGCATTGTAGAAATGGTAAAGGAAGATTTGAAATTATCAGATATTTTGACCAGGCAAGCTTTTGAAAACGCCATCAAGGTAAATGCTGCCATAGGTGGTTCCACCAATTTTGTTATTCACCTGCTGGCGATTGCGGGGCGCATCGGCATACCGCTAAAGCTCAGCGATTTCGATCCGTTGTCTGCCAACATTCCACTTATTGCCAACCTGCAACCCTCGGGGCAATACTTTATGGAAGACCTGTTTTATGCCGGTGGGGTGCCTGTGGTGATGAAGGAACTGGACAAAATTCTGCACCGCGACTGCATAACGGTAAATGGCAGATCGATCGGCGAAAACTACAAAGATGCGGAGTGCTATAACAGCAATGTTATAGGTACACTCGACGCACCGTTCAACTCAGCTACCGGTTTGGCGGTTTTGCGTGGAAACCTGTGCGAAGAAGGTGCTGTGATAAAACCCTCTGCCGCAAGTGCACACCTGATGCACCACACCGGTAAAGCAATTGTGTTTGATAACATTGAAGACTATAAAGCGCGCATAGATGACGATGCGCTGGAGGTAGATGAGAACTCGGTGCTAATTCTGAAAAATGTGGGACCAAGAGGATATCCCGGCATGCCCGAGGTGGGCAATATGGGGCTGCCAAAAAAGCTATTGAACAAAGGAATTTCAGACATGGTACGCATTTCGGACGGGCGCATGAGCGGTACCGGTTTTGGTACCGTTGTGCTGCATGTATCGCCCGAGGCAGCAGCCGGGCGGCAACTTTGCCATTATAGAAACCGGCGATCTTATAACGCTCGATGTTGCCAATCGTTCGCTCAATGTAAACCTGAGCAACGCTGAAATTGAAAAGCGCAAACAACAGTTTACTCCGCCGCCACCGGTTACCGACCGTGGTTATGTGGGCCTTTACATTAACCACGTACAACAGGCACACCTGGGTGCCGACATGGATTTTTTAACCGGTAGTTCGGGCAGCAATGTCTCGCGCGATTTGCATTGACGTAATATTTTGACGTTTTATTTGGGAGCCGGCCAAAGTTCCCTGATGAAGGCATTGTTGCGACAGTCTACCCCGCCGAGGCGGGGCTCCGTTCATCGGCAAAGCTATGGTGGAGCGATACCCGATTATAAATTATCACTCAGGTGCTCAAAATATTGCTATGTCATTTACCAATAAAGTGGCTATTGTAACCGGCGCCGGTCAGGGCATTGGTTTCGAGATTTGCAGCCGGCTGGTGCACGAAGGTGCCCATGTTTTTTTGAATGATTTGGATGGTACGCTTGCTGAAGAGGCAGTGAAAGCCATTGAAAATCATAACAGCAGCGGCACCTGCGATGCGATTGCCGGCGATGCCAGCGATGTAGATTTTATACACGCATTAACCCAGCGTGCAATTGAGGAATACGCTTCACTTGATATAGTGATTGCCAATGCAGGTATTACCTTGTTCGGCGATTTTTTTTCTTATACTCAAGCGGCTTTTAACCGGGTAATGCAGGTAAACCTGGCAGGTACTTTTTTCCTGGCGCAGGCGGCAGCCAACCACATGAAGACACAGCCAGGCGGCGGCAAAATTTTATTTACTTCTTCTGTTACCGGTCACCAGGCGCATAAACACCTTGCTGCCTATGGCATGAGCAAAGCAGCATTGGAAATGCTGGCGAAAAATCTGGTCATAGAACTGTCGCAGTACAAGATCAATGTAAATACAATAGCACCAGGCGCTACCATAACCGAGCGAACCATTGACGACCCTGATTACGAGAAAACCTGGGCAGCTCTCACACCATTGGGCAAACCAGCTACTGTCGGTGACATAGCCGCAACGGCATTGTTCCTTGTCTCGGATGCAGCCAACCATATAACCGGGCAAAGTTTGATAGTAGACGGTGGCTGGACCTGCATTAGTCCTTCGCCTTTCTAAGAAATGAAATGCCGCCAATTTTATATGCGTGCCGGCAAGAACACACTTCTAAAATGGCGGCATGTAAGAGGCTTATCAAAGGTTAATAACGACCATCTTTCTTGTCCATGACCCTTCCGAGAACGTAGCCACCACCGGCGCCTATAATACCTCCGATAATAGCTCCGGTTCCTTTTTTCTTACTGATTACCGCACCAGCCACAGCACCGGCACCTGCGCCTATTACAGCACCTTTGGCGGCTTTGCTCCAGCCTTTCTTTTTTGCAATTTCTGCCGGCACTTGTGCAACCGGTGCATCGGTGCCGGCATTATTGTCGATAGTGCTATTAGCGGTGCCGCTGCCTGCAGAGGTGGGCGAAGGCAATGGTGCAGGAGCAGGTGCGCTGGCAACGGGCGCCGGTGCAGAGGTATGCGTTCTTGCCGGCTCGTGATAAACTATTGTCCTGGTACGCACCCGCGGTGTTTTTTCCCGCACAATAGTTTGGGTGACAGCACGGGGATTGAGACGTACAAATTGGCTACCGTCGCTGGCAACTATGGTATCACTGAGACCGTTCATTTCGATGGTTTGTGCCTTGTCTGCAGTAAGTGGATTGTTATTGATACTCTCTCCTAAAACCTGGGCAGAACCGTTACCTGAACTTTCTTTTGGACTAGTGTTACAAGCTGCAAAGAATGCCGCAAATGCGATAAGTGTAAATGTTTTTTTCATACATGAGTTTTTTTAAATGCTGTTTTATGGAAATAGCTTTCAGCGTGTTTTTAATTAATTGAAGCTGTATTAGCTACTCGTATTTTTTTGACTTGATGCTATTCGTAAAGTTGAAAGAATAAATGTTAAAGTCAAATGCTATAACGAATCGAAAATAATGTGACGTAACCAGCATATTATAAAACCTCATTAACCGGATTCAGTTGCTACTTTTTTATAGAAAAATTTTCAATTTTTTGACAGGCTGCAAAAGGTGGTGCTTGTATTTGTAGAAGCTTCACAGGTATGTGTTACTTTTGGAAAATTAAAAGTAACTATCACAGGCTGCATGATCAGGCGAACCAATATTTCAAAGATTATTTTTGTTGCAGCTATTATCATAATACTTAGTCTTTGCGGACTTTCTTATTCCGAATTAAACTCACTGGGCGACAAAAGTGAATGGGTGAGCCATACCAATATTGTAAAATTTACACTACAGAAAATTGCTACTTCACTTAACTACGTTGAAAGTCACCAGCGGGGATATGTTCTTACGAATGACAGTTTGTTTTTGCAACAAAAGGAACAGGCACTTTCTCAATTAAAGAAGGATCTTGACACATTGGATTTTTTAGTGGCAGATAATCCAACTCAAAAAGAGAATGCAGATACGCTTCGTAAGAAAGTAAGTGAACGAATAAGTGCAATGGAATTTATTAAAAGTGATAGTAATTCGGTTTTAATTAGCCCCTTTGTGCGAAAGAAGGTACTGAACGGCAGAGACCTGATGATTGAAGTGAACGACCGTTTGAGTGAAATGTCTACTGTTGAAGAGAGATTATTGATCTCCCGTACGGGTGAGTATGAGCACCAATTGAAAGTAGCACCTGCCTCTATATTCTTCCTCAGCCTCGGCGCTTTATTGCTGTTGTTTATTTCGTTCTCTCAATTGAACGCAACGCTGGAAAAATCCGAACGGCTGCAAATCAGCGAACAACAATTAGAAGAAAAAATACGACAGCGGACAATAGAACTTCAACAGCGTAACAATTTTGTAGAAACAATAATTAATTCCAGTATAGACCTGATTGTAGTCTATGACCTGGAAATGCGGGTACTGTCATTAAATAAAGCCGCTGAAAAGTACCTGGGTAATAAACAGGAAGAAATCCTGGGAAAATATTACTACGACATCCTGCCGGGCACAAAAGGGAAACAAGGCTACAACGACCTTGCGCGTGCGTTACAGGGTGAGTCAATACACAATGCTCAATATTATTCCCCCACCACCGGGCGCATTTTCGAAAACTTTCTTGTTCCCCTACGCCATGCTGACGGCAGTGTGTATGCGGCAGTAGTAATTGCGCACGATTATACAGAATTGATCAACCTGACGGAAGAATTAAAGGGTGCCAACTCTGCACTGGAAAGCCGGAACAACTTTGTGGAAGATCTTATCAATGCATCGCCCGACTACATTTTCGTAGTTGATAAAAACCTATCCATACTCACAGTAAACGATAAGTTGGTTCATACGTTAAAGAAGTTTTATGACGGAACAATTACTGGTAAAAAAATAACGGACATACTGCCCGGGCTAGAGGATAGCGAGATCTATAACGATATTAAGAATGCTTTCAAAGGCGCCACCATTGTTCGTGAAAATCATCGGTCATTTATCAACAATGATTACTTTATACAGAGTTACATTCCACTGAAACGCGACAATGAATATTATGGGGTTATGGTAGTAAGCCACAACATAACCGAATTGGTAAATACAACCGCAGCCTTGCGCAAAACCAACGATGCGCTTGAAAAAACAAATGAAGAATTATCGTCGTTTGCGCATATAGCCAGTCACGACCTGCAGGAGCCATTGCGAAAAATTCAAATGTTTGTACAGCGGATTAAAGAAAAGGAAAAAGATGATCTGTCGGTAGATGCGCGCAGTTACTTTAGCCGCATTGAAAACGCCAGCCGGAGAATGCAAAAACTGATCGTAGATCTGCTGTCTTACTCGCGGGCAACTGTAGTGGATCTGCACTTTGAGAAAACTGACCTCAGCCTTCTAATGCAGCAGGTAAAAGCCGACATGAAAGAAAAGATAGAGGAGCATCGGGCAATTATAGAGGTCGATAGTTTGCCGGTGCTGCCGGTCATACCATTTCAACTTCACCAATTGTTCACCAACCTGATAAGCAACTCTATTAAGTTTGCCCGTAGAGAAGTGGCGCCACATATTGTGATCACCAGCCAGATTGCCAAGGATGCCATTGTAAAACAAAAAGGGCAGGCTGGTACCATCTATTACCACATCGTTTACCGCGACAATGGTATCGGTTTTAGTGACGGATACAGTGAGCAGATCTTTAAACTCTTTCAGCGATTACATGGTCGCAATGAATATGAGGGTACCGGCATCGGTCTTTCTATCGTGAAAAAGATCGTTGAAAATCACCAGGGTTTTATTACTGCAGCCGGTGAGCCCGGCAAGGGAGCAACGTTCCAAATTTATCTGCCCGTTTCAGTTGAAGGTGCCGCTGTGTAAAGGAATTATAACTTACCAATGGTCAGGGTAATGCAGTTACCACCTGCGTCAATTTCCACTCCATCAACATCATCTTTTACTGTTTGCCTGCCGGAAATGACAAATCCCCTGAGCCTAAGGACAGTGGCGATCTCAAAAACATTTTCAACGTTACTGCCACTTGTTTTACGTATAGTAACGCAGTTGGCAGTGCTGTGCAGCGATGTTTTCTTTGCGCCTACTTCATCTACGATCTGCTCCATTTTTTCCGCTGTCAGTTCTATCATGTCGGGCACAGCAGGAGATTTCAATAGTGTAGTATCTGGTGCTACTTTGTGCTCCTTTACCGGCTGTGCTACTATAGTTTGCGGGCTGTCTGCCTCGCTAACATTCACAATTGTGTCAACGGTTTTTGGTGTTGGTTGGGGCTCCTGTGTTGGCGTTTTCACGGTATCAGCAGGCGCTACGGTCGTTGGAGGTATTATGGCAGGTTGTGGCGGTGTACGATGGAAGTAATAATAAGCAAGAACAGCGAGTATAATGAGTAGTCCACCTATAAAAAAAACAAGCCTTATATTTCTTATCGTTCTTTCTCTTTTTTGCTGACGCCGTGTTTTGTATTTAGACATTCTCTGTAAAATCTTTGGTCAGTAATATTTTGCCGGCTATATCAATCAGTATGTTTCTGCGGTTTTAAAAATAGGTAATCTGTTATACAAACAAAGACTTTACTCCTTTTTTCAAATGAAAATTATTTACAGAGCGTAAAAAAAATCAGGCGTTCAAACTCAAATACATGCTTGAGTAACAAACCTCCTGAGGTAAAGCTTGAGGTACCATACCTTCTACAGATGCAGTAAAGCAGAAGCGAAAGAACGGGTGTAATGCCCGGGGTCATCTGAATTGAATGGCTTTGACAGGCTGAACACTACGTACCAAAAGCGTTGGTACAATTAACGAGAAAAAACAAACTATTATGGTACCTGCACAGACCAGTAATACCTGCCACCAGATAATATCAATAGGTGCAGTAGATACATAGTAGGCGGTTTCATCGAGTGTAATAAAACCTGTGTATTGCTGTAACAAACAGATACCTATTCCCAGCAAAAAGCCTGCGCCACACCCAGCACTGTAATGTATGTGGCATGTATAAGAAAGATGCGTTGTATGGTGATATTAGGACTACCGATCGCTTTTAGAATACCTACCATCCTGGTTCGTTCCAACACCAAAATTAGCAGACAGGTCACCAGGTTAATGATAGCTACAATCGCCATCACAATAAAGATAACATCGCGGTTTACATCTTGTATACCAAGCCAGTCAAATATGTTAGGATAAACTTCCCTTACCGTTTTACTTATCCAGTTTTGCGGTATCAGGTCACTTTGTAAAATCTGGTTATTGACATTTTCCATCTGCTTGTAATCATGCAGAAAGATCTCATAACCGCCGATCTCGTCGGGCTCCCAGTTATTTAATTTTTGTATAAGGCGCAGGTCGCCAATGGCAAAGAGTTTATCGTATTCTTCTATACCTGTTTTAAAAATACCGGCTACCCGCAGTCTTCTAAAATTACTTCTTCCACCTGCAGCATCTATAAAATGGATCTTAATACTATCGTTGAGCTTTATCTGTAGTTGTTCGGCTATGGGCTTCGAAATTATTATTTCGTGGCTGTACAACGTATCAGCAAAAGAGGGCCATCTTCCCGCAACTAAAAAGTTTTGCAGGTGCTTGAAATTGTAGTCCTGTTCTACTCCTTTAAACAAAATGCCTTCAATGTTGGTCTTCTGTTGCAGTACAGCGCTTTTAGTAGCAAATGCCTGCACAGTTGCTATCGCCGGCATTTTTAACAACTCTCTTTGTATGGTATCATTCTCCGTTAGCGGTGTTTCTTCAGCTACCAATACCTTATTGGGTTCGTATTGTTGTAACCGTATATGTCCCCAAAAACTAAAAACTTTTTGGCTTACAGTCTTTTGAAAACCATTGACAAAGGCAAGCGTAATGATCATGGCAGCAACACTTACGGTTGTAGCAGTAATGGCCAACCTGATGATAAAACGGGAAAATGATTTGCGCGAATTAAATGCGATCCTCCGGGCTATAAAAACAGCAACATTCAATCGGCATGGTTTTAGATAATTTCCAAAACTACATGGATGCCGCCTTGCAACAAAATCATTTATAATGTTGTAGGTTAGAGGGTCTAATACTTTTGCATGTTGCGATCTTTTTTCTTCTTTCTTGCTATTCAACTCTCCCTGCTGGCTTTTGGTCAAAATGCTGACGTTACTTACATGAAAAACATACAGGGCATAAAGGTCTTTATGTATGGCAATCAGTTAGGTTATCCCATCATTCAACTCAACAGCAGCGATCTGCTCGAACTGCATTTTGATGATCTGGATGGAAGGGTGAAAAACTACTATTATACTTTTCAGCTTTGCAATGCCGACTGGGTGCCGGTCGATCTCAGCACCTTCGACTACCTGCGCGGTTTTAGCCAGGTAAGACTTAACCAATACCGGGTCGCCTCTATCTCACAAACCAAGTATGTACACTACCAGGCAGTGCTGCCCGACCGCAACTGCACACCTTCAAAAAGCGGCAACTATTTGTTAAAGGTTTTCCTGGATGGAGACACCGGCAAACTTGCTTTTACTCGCCGCATATTGGTGTATGAAAAACTGGCCGATGTAGGTGTGGCGGTTACCCAGCCGTTCAATTCTGACTTATTCAAGACCCATCAAAAAATACAGTTCCAGGTCAATAAAGCACAACTAAATGTGGTGAATCCGGTACAGCAAATAAAAGCAGTGGTGCTGCAAAACTACCGGTGGGACAATGCAAAAAAGAACCTCGCACCTACCTTCATCCGCAACAATATGCTTGAGTTTAATGTAGAGGATCAGCTTGTTTTCCCCGCTGGCAAAGAGTTTCGCTGGGCAGACCTGCGCAGCTTTCGCCTGCAAAGCGACCGTGTTGCGCATGCCGATTATTCGCCCGGCAATATTCAGATATACATGCAGCCCGATGGCGAACGCACCCAAAACCGCTACCTCAAATTCACCGATTACAACGGCTTCTTTTTTATAGAAAGCCGCGAGGTAAACAACCCCTGGTGGCAGTCTGACTATGCTAATGTGCACTTTACTTTTGTGCCCCGCAGCAACCAGCCCTACCCCGACAAAGACGTTTTTATAGTTGGCGAAATGAACAAATACAACATGGACGACTCCAGCGCTATGATCTACAATGCTGAGAAGGGCGTGTACGAGCGAACGCTTTACCTGAAGCAAGGTTATTACTCTTACACTTACGTCACCCGTGACAATAAAAACAAGAGTAATGCAGCGCTGACAGAGCAAACTGATGGCGACTATTGGGAGACTGAAAATGATTATACCGTACTCATCTATTATCGCTCGTTATCTGGCAGGCACGACGAATTGGTAGGTGTATCCACCATCAACTCACTAAGCAGCCGCCGCATAGGATTTTAAAAAATGAAAAAATCACTAACCATATTCTTCGTATTACTTGCCCTGGTTGGCAAAGCCCAGTCTATAGAGAGCATCTCATTTAATTTGTATACCGACAGCTTGAAATCAGGAACATACAACTACATCAATATCGATGGAAAGTATGACGATGGAAGGTACCTGCCGCTAATGTCAGACGAGGTCACTTTCAGCAGTTCTGCCGGGCGCTGGAGCGGTAACAGCCTCTTTCTCGACAGCTCATGCAAAGCCAACTCCGTTGTCATAACCGCTTGCCTCAAAGCCGACCCGGCACTGAAAAAAAAGGTTACCATCTACATAAAAAAACTTTCCGACCCGCCGCTGCCCACCGAGCAGGAAGTGATCGACCGCATGCGAAAACGCCGTAATTAGTCTTCCTGACTATTCACTTAAGAATGTGTTTTTTGGTCGCCGGCAGTTTACCCTTGTGGAGGCGGATTTGCGACGCTCCGTTCATCTGTTAGTACTTTGGGGAGCTTTTATCCTATTTTATCATCGTCGTTAATCTGCAGGCTTACACCCCTGGCATTTACCGAAAAAAGCCGCTATAAAAAGTTGCGGTACAACGGTGTGACACAACCGGAGCCGCACAAAGTGTCTCTGCCGGCTTCCCGAAAATATTCCTTCTTCATTTACCCTCTTCCGCTTCTTATAAAAAAATCAGTCTACTGGATAAGTGGGTGCGAGCAGTCACTGGTAAATTTTCGGTACCCGTATTATTCATACAAATAAGATTATTTTTGCCGTCCCTAAATAAAAAGGTACATGCAAAGAGATACGGTGGTTTTTGATCTGATACAAAAAGAACTGGAACGGCAGCGCCATGGCATAGAACTGATAGCTTCGGAAAACTTTACCAGCCGCCAGGTGATGGATGCAATGGGTACGGTGCTTACTAATAAATATGCCGAAGGCTACCCCGGCAGGCGCTACTATGGCGGCTGCGAAATAGTAGACCAGGTAGAACAATTGGCAATAGACAGGCTAAAGGAAATTTTTGATTGTGAATATGCTAATGTGCAACCACACAGTGGCGCACAGGCTAATGCGGCATTAATGCTTGCCATACTGCAACCCGGCGACACCATACTGGGGCTTGACCTGAGCATGGGCGGGCACCTGACACATGGCAGCCCGGTTAATTTTAGTGGTAAACTTTACGAACCTCACTTTTATGGTGTAACCCGCGAGGGCGGCGTTGTTGATTACGAAATGCTGGAGGCGAAAGCACGCGAAGCCAAACCAAAGCTCATCATCTGTGGCGCCAGCGCCTACAGCCGCGAGTGGGATTATGCACGCATACGAAAAGTAGCCGACGAGGTGGGTGCTTTTGTACTGTGCGACATGGCGCACCCTGCAGGTCTTATAGCCAAGGGACTGCTTGCATCGCCTTTTGAGCATTGCCACTTTGTAACCTCTACCACGCACAAAACATTGCGCGGTCCCCGCGGTGGTATTATTTTAATGAAAAAAGATTTTGAAAATCCATTTGGTCACAAGGATGTAAAGGGCAACCTGCGCATGATGAGCAACCTGCTGGATATGGCTGTTTTTCCGGGTACACAAGGCGGCCCGTTGGAGCATGTGATAGCGGCAAAAGCAATTGCATTTGGTGAAATACTGACGGAAGACTTTGGCGCTTATGCCCGGCAAATAGTAGCTAATGCACAAGCTATGGCAAAAGCATTTGTTGATAAAGAGTATTCGCTAATCAGCGGCGGTACCGATAATCACTTGATGTTGATAGACCTGCGCAACAAAAACATCAGCGGCAAAAAAGCTGAAAATGTTTTGGTGAAAGCCGACATCACTGTCAATAAAAACATGGTACCTTTTGATGATAAAAGCGCCTTTGTGACCAGTGGAATTAGAGTAGGTGTACCGGCAATTACTACCCGGGGTATGCAGGAAGAGCACATGCAGTTTGTGGTGGATGTAATAGACCGTGTATTGATGAATGCGGATGATGAATATAACCTGACGAAGGTGCGTAAAGAGGTGAATGACTTCATGTCTCAGTTTCCCTTGTATCCTTCGCTTGGTTAAAGACAATCGGCAACATTTTTTTAACTAGTAATTACAAATACCTATTTAATGATTCAAAGAATACAAACGATTTGGTTGCTGCTGGCAGCGGTGGCAGGATTTTTCACCACGCAGATCCCGCTATATGTTGGCACACTTGCCGGTGAGCAGATAAAGGAGTTTAAAGCCACCCAAAGCCTGCTGATATTTGCAGTCGCCATTGTTGCTGCACTGCTGGCGCTGATTGCTATATTCCTGTTCAAGAACCGGAAAACCCAAATGAAGTTCGTGGCTTTTGGCATATTGGCGGCGGTGGGTGTCATAGCGCTGATCGTGTGGCAGGTGGGCGATTTTCAAAAAGACAACCCTTTTCTCAGCGGCTCTTATTATTGGGGATCGTTGCTGCCCATAGCTATGATCGTTTTCTTTATACTGGCGGCGATCAACATACGCAAAGACAATAAACTGGTCAAAAGCCTCGACAGGCTGCGATAAATGAAAGTGGAAACTGATTAATAAAAAAGAAGGGGAAGTCATCGACTTCCCCTTCTTTTTTATGACGGAATATTGACTATTGTACCAGTATTCGCTTGTTGAAATTGGTAATGCCATTAGACAATTGCAGGGTGTAGCTGCCGGGTTGCAGCCCTTGCTGTATTGGTAACGTTGCCTCGCCCCCGGAATGGTGTACCGGCTGCGCAAATACTTGCTGACCTTGTGTGTTATATATCAAAAGCCGGTAATCCCCCTTGTCTAAATTTCTCAATTGAAGAGATAACGTATTGCCGATTACCGGATTTGGATAAACGGATAGGCTGCCAGCCTCATTAGCACTATTGATCTTCATTACAGCACTCAATTCAAATGAGCCTGTTCTTTCAACCGCGTTTATTCTGTAGTAAATGTCGCCGCTTTTAGCAGGAATTTCATACCAGATATACCGTTGATTTTCGCCCGCTTTTTCTTTAACAGCCACTGTTGCTACGGTCTTGAAATTGTATCCGTTACCTGAGCTTTGTACTTCGTACCGGGCGAGGTCGTTTTCATTGGCAACTGTCCAATCTATTTGCACGCCTTTGTCTTTCTTACCTGCTGAAACATGGCTGAATAAGAGGGGTAGTAAATTTCCTGCTTTAAATACGATCTGAAAACGATCGCGTGCAAAAGAAGCTGAGTCGGTTGTGATAGCAAAAGGTATAGAAGTGCTGCCTGCCAGGTTAAGCTGAATATTTTGATTGAGATATTTGTCTTCTATTTGTGCGGTAACGTTGGCTGCGAAGTTGCTGCCGTCCATCTTAAGGTAATAAGAATGCTGCCTGAATTGCCACATGCAAAGCGGCAGGGTGTCTGCAGATGTTATAGCCGGACGACCTTCAATACTTAGTAAAGTGCCACCGCAATTGAGTGCCAGGTTTTCGTCGAGGTTGGTGAATTTGTAAGAGTCTTCATTGCCGACCTGGGCAGAAAAAACAGGTGCAAAGACAGCCACCGCTCCATCGGCTGTATTTTGGCTGCCACCATTTTCATTCAATAATAGCAGTACAGAAAGCTTTGCCATACCCGCAGGTTGAGCGTTCGAAATGAGGTGTGCTGGTAAAGCTGTTGCCAGTAAAAGGAGCAGTTTAAAAATGTTTTTCTTTCGTTTGTCGTGCAGTAGAAATGATAGGTTCATAGGTGTCAATTGATTGGATTTTAGAGAATAGGATTACACCGTAAACTATTTTTTTCGCTCAATATTGTCACCTTACCTGAAAAGCCCGCCTTAATGTCTTTTGCGGTTATTGCTCCGTCTTCCTGGGGGTATTACAACTCCTCATTGCCGGTTGGCTTCAGAATTCTGTAGCTTTAGGCTATGTTGCTTAGGTCGATTGTGCAGTGAAATTTTTATGCTACCCAAAAATGTTTTATCATGATATTCAACAATGCAATTAGCTGGTTTGAGATACCGGCAACAGATCTCACGAGGGCTCAAAAATTTTATGAAGCCATATTTGATATTACTATGATCCCTTTGGAAACTCCCAATTTTAAAATGCGGATGTTTCCAATAAAAGACCCTATGCAGGTGGGAGGTGCTTTGGTCTTAAGCCCCGGTTTTTTTACACCTTCGTCCTCCGACGGAGTGTTAATCTATCTAAATGCCAATCCCGATGTACAGCTCGTTTTAGACAAAATAGAAGCTGCCGGTGGAAAGATCGTGTATCCCAAAACAGAGATCTCGCCCGAATACGGTAATATGGCCGTATTTACCGACACAGAAAACAATAGGATCGCCTTGCATTCGATACCGCAGGGGTAAATGGGAAGGTATATGCTGGAAGGTATAAGGTGGAAGGAAGGCAAAAGCCCTGCGGGAGCGCAATCTTTCAGCGACGGGTGGAGCCCATAGAGAAGATGCAAGGTATAGTACACCGGCTATTTACAGAAAGTCAGGACACCACATTTGCTATGGTGCAGCGCAACGAAATACTTTTTTTTTGCACAACTTATATTGTACATACGTCTTCTCTATTCACCCTTTTAAACTTCTTTTTACCATTCATCCCTGCCTTTCACAGATTTATAAATTTAAATTGCACCCGTAAAAAACTATCGAATTGAATGGCAAGGGTATTTACCATTACTCCCGGTTTGGAAAACATGGGTGCGCTAAAAACCGGTGGACAAGGTTCCGTTTATAAAGGTCGCCGTACCGGTGAGATCATCACTGCCATCAAGCTGTTACCTACACCCATCTACAGCGAAAGTGAAGACAACAAAAGCTATCGCGATTTTACCAACGAGGTACAAAAGCTGTACAGGGTAAATGAAGTTCCTAACCCTAACGTGGTTAAGATACTCAGTTCTGGTCTGTCTGAGACCGGCAACTTTCCTTATATAGAAATGGATTTTATTGAGGGTCCTGACCTGGAGGAATTATTGCAGCCACCGCACGATCCCATTTTCACCATCAAAGAAGTTAGTAAAGTCGCTGAGCAGTTATCGAATGCCCTGGCGCATTGTCATAGTGCGGCAGTAAAACACGGCGATATAAAGAGCAATAACGTTAAGTTTAACCAGCAGACCGGCAACTATGTTTTGCTTGATTTTGGTTTGGCTGTAATGTCTGACGAACAGCGTAGAACCAGTTTGCGACAGGCGGGTGCCATTGAATTTATGGCGCCAGAACAAAATGAAGGACAAATGTTGTTTGAGACAGATGTGTATAGTTTCGGCGTCATCTTGTTCGAGCTACTTGCCGGCAGAGTGCCTTTTCCACTGCAGGACAAAGGTGAGACTGCCCGCAATGTTGTGCGGCTTTTGCACCAGGAAACCCCGCCACCCGATGTATTGCCTTTGCGTGCTGAAGCGATACCCGCCACCTGGACTGCTGAGAAAAAAGAGCGCGAAATGCGGGTGCCGGACTGGCTGTTAAAAACCATGTACACTTGCCTGGCAAAGAATCCGGAGCACCGTTTCAGGAGTGGAAAGGAATTGCATGATCACATTGTTTACTACAGCACACACATGCCAGCCGAAGAGGTGCGCCTAAGTGGTCAGTTGGCTGCTGCTGACAGCGGCAAACAGGTACGGGAAAAAGAAATGCTCCATCAACAAATTTTGCAGTACCGGCAGCAAATTGCAACCAAAGACAAAGAGATCATTGATTTAAAGGCGCGCCTTGCAAGCACTGAAAACGAAGAAGCATTTGCCAATACTTCGTATCAAAAAGCGAGTACCGGAAAAGGGGTGTCTAAACCGGTATTTACTGCGTTGCTTTTACTTACCCTCGCGCTGGGTGCGTTTTCTGCCTACCAGCTTATCAATAAAAAAACACCCGGGCAGCAGGTTGCAGACAGCAGCCTTATTTCGCCAAACTCTGCCAGCGCAAACAAGAGCGAACCTGAACCTGAAAATGTTGATAAGCAAGCCGCCACCTTGCCAACTGTTGAAAACAGGAAAGACACGCTGCAAAAAAATGATACAGTAAAGCTCCTCACACCCAAACAAGTGATAGCGCAAAACAACGATACCGGCAACGGTGAAAATGGTAACGACTACATTATTCCGAATACTCCTTCTGAAACGGTTACAACAGCCAAACCCGCAGATAAATACCAGGTTCTTGAGCAGGCTTATTTCTACACCAGCCCCGACGAAAGCACCCGGCGCAAAGCTTATATGGTACCTTCTGACAATGCCATTTTAAAAGCGGTGGATGACCAGAATGGTTTTATCTATGTTGTATTTACCAATCAAAACGGTCAAACATCGCGTGGGTGGTTAAGAAAATCAGACCTGAAAAAAATAGATTGATTTATCTGGTTCTTTATTGTGCGACCTTAACCCGGCGACACGCTTAACTTCTATAGCAGCAGATTTCCAACAGGTATAAAACAGATGTAGGGTTTTTGCGGAGAAATATTTTGGACCCCGGCTTTGATATCTCTTTTCAGCATCGTTGTGTCACACTCTTTTACTTGCAGATTCTATAGGCTGCTTTTTAAAAGTATTTTCATCAACGAGACTACAATAAACTACCTGGTTATTCTGCCGGCTTTTTATTAAAAAGCTTACACATCAACTTCGCCGGATTTATAACTGAAACCTCTAAGTTTGCTGCCTATACGCAATACAATAATGGCGAAGGTTTTTACGATCACAGAGGGTTTGGAAAATATGGGCGCCATGAAAACCGGCGGTCAGGGCTCAGTTTACAAAGGTCGCCGCATCGGCGAGATCATCTCTGCTATAAAGTTGTTGCCAACACCTATCTACAACGAAGGACCCGACGACAAAAACTTTCTCTCTTTTCAAAATGAAGTGCAGAAGCTGAAGAAGGTAAATGAAGACCCCAATCCCAATGTCGTCAAGATCTTAAGCTCGGGCATCACTGAGTTCAGGCAATTTTCCATTTATCGAGATGGAGTACATAGAAGGGCCCGACCTGGAGGAACTACTGCAACCCCCGGCTGAAAAAATCTTTACGCTAAAGGAAGTACTGAAAGTGGCGGATCATTTGTCGTGTGCCCTGGCGCATTGCCATAAAGCGGGTGTGAAGCATGGCGACATCAAAAGCAACAATGTTAAATACAATATCCACTCCGGCAACTATGTTCTGCTCGACTTTGGGCTGGCCATTATGTCTGACGAGCAACGGCGTACCAGTCTGCGCCATGCCGGTGCAATTGAGTTTATGGCGCCCGAGCAAAACGACGGGCAAATGTTGTTTGAAACGGATATCTATAGTTTTGGTGTGGTGCTGTTCGAATTACTTGCCGGTCAGGTGCCCTTTCCCTTGAATGATAAGAGCGAAACTGGTCGCAACACTGTAATGATTGCTCACCTCGAAAAGCAACCACCCGATCTGTTGTCGTTGCGCAGGTTAGCCTTGCCCGTAGCCTGGAGTGCTGCCACGCGGGAGCAGGAACTGCAGGTACCCGCGTGGCTTATAAACCTGGTGTACAAATGCCTGGCAAAAAAGCCCGCAGATCGTTTCGCCAATGGTATGGTTCTGCATGATTATATCTGGCAAAAGTCCACTGCCTCGTCCGATGTTGCAGCCTCCACTTCAGACCGGGTGCTAACACTTGAACGACAAAATCGCCAGTTGCGCATGGAAGTTGAGCAGCTCAGGTTTCAGTTGAACCAGCAAAAGCCATCGCCCCCTGGTAGCGCGGGTACAGTGGCACCTACTACTGCATCATCGCACTCATTGCCGTCTGCCAACGGCAACACCAGCCCTACATTTTTCAAACGGTTTATTACCACTAAAACATTGCTGGTGGCGTTGGCGCTGGTAACAGCCCTTTTCATTGTGGTGTATGCGTATATACAAGGCAGTAGCGAAGTGGCAACCGATACGGTAATTGCCACTTACAAGGTCGCTGCTCCCAAAGCCTATTTCTACAATGAACCCAACGAAGAAACCCGCCGCAATGCCTACGCTGTACCGGGTAAAGGAAGCATCAGCAGCTATGCCGAAAAGAATGGTTTTGTTTATACCTCTATCACCAACGAAAAAGGGATAACCTCAAAAGGCTGGTTGCGCCTGCGTGACCTGGTAAGCGAAAAAAGCGCCAGTACCCGGGTCGCCACTACGCCAACGGTTAGCGCAGAGGTAAAGGCGCAATTGAAGCAGGCCAAACAATTTCTGGCGGAGAAAAAACCGGTGGAAGCACTCACGATATACAGCGCCTACGCCAGGCAAGAAGTGCCCGAAGCCATGTACGAATATGCGCGGCTGGCACTGCAGAACCGCAACGGAAACCTCACCTGTACGGAGGCACTCGAAATGCTGAAACAGGCAGCCGCTAACGACTATGTGCCGGCGAAAACGACCCTGGGTTTCTTGTACACCTTTGCCACCGACAAAGATGCCTTGCAGCAGCAAAATTTTTACGACCGCTGCTCCCTCAAGACCAACCTTGCAGCGGGTTCACGCTTGCTAACTGAGGCTATGTTAGAGGGCGACTCTACTGCTGCCCGCCTGCTCGCAACCATTAACAACAGCCAATAGCAAGTCACCCCTCATTTTTTTGGGCTATTGATGAAAGCGACCTTTCTTTTTCTATATTTGCAGCCCTGAATGCCCAGGTGGCGAAATTGGTAGACGCACTGTGTTCAGGTCGCAGCGTTCGCAAGGATGTGCTGGTTCGAATCCAGTCCTGGGCACATAGCAACCCTGCAAGTCTTTCAAAAGATTTGCAGGGTTTTTTTATTGATTGAATACACCGTTTTCATTTTGGTGACCAGCTAGCCAACACTGATGGAACATTGTTGCGACAGTCTACCCCGCCGAGGCGGGGCTCCATTCACCGGTAACTCTTTGGGCAATAGCAGGCTATAAAAACGGGCGCCTTCCGTGGCGCAAAGAACCAAATGTACAAGGGTGCGACGCAACAAAAGCCCGGCAGCGAACACAAAGCCCGGACAACCCAAAAGCAAAGGGCTATACTTTCGAAAAGGATATTCTTTAACCCGGCTTCCCCGCTAATCCGGCGCAAATAATTTCTCTCTGGCAATTCTTCTTTTGCTTCTTCAACCCTGCTTAGCTATCCGGTGTTCTCTGCTGCGCAATTTTGAACTTTTCTTCAATAATTTAGCAAACTGCTTTGGGTGTTTTAACTTTCAACCCTGCCTTCAGTTTTCACATACACATTGCTTTACACAACAATTGGCAAAACCAACATGAGTATGATACCTATTAGACGGAAACTTCACCTTTTTTTCCTTGTGATGCTACTGGTATATGCAGCCGCAAGCCAGGCGCAGGAGCAGCCCTACATTTGGCGAAAAGAACCGGCGGTAAAAGCAGAACTGGATACCTGGCAAGACTGGAAGTTTGGTGTGCTGATACACTGGGGCGCCTACAGCGAATGGGGAGTAGTAGAAAGTTGGAGCCTGTGCCCCGAAGACGAGCCCTGGTGCCAGCGGCGCGGTCCCTATGCCGACAGCTATTATTTGTATAAAACAGCGTATGAAAATATCAGAAAGAGTTTCAATCCCACGCACTTCGACCCCGAAAAATGGTGCGCTGCCTTTAAAGATGCGGGTATGCAATATGGCGTTTTTACCACCAAGCACCACGATGGTTTTTGCATGTTCGATACCAAATACACCGATTATAAAATAACCGATAAAGCCTCTGCTTTTAGCAGCAACCCCAAAAGCAATGTAGTGAAGGAGGTGTTCAACGCCTTTAGAAAAAACGGCATGGGCATAGGGGCATACTACTCAAAACCCGACTGGCACAGTGACAACTATTGGTGGTCATACTTTCCACCCACCGATCGCAACGTGAACTACGACCCGCAGAAGTATCCTGACCGCTGGAAAGCATTTCAGGATTATACCTATAACCAAATAGAAGAGCTTGTGACCGGCTATGGCAAACTGGATATGCTATGGCTGGATGGCGGCTGGGTGCGCCCGGCAAACACGCTGGATGAAGAGACCAAAGGCTGGCTGGGCAAAAGGCAATTTATACAAGATGTAAATATGCCCCGCATAGCCGCAATGGCACGCAGCCACCAGCCTTCTATTTTGGTGGTTGACCGCAGTGTACACAACGAGTTTGAGAACTACCGCACTCCCGAACAACAGGTGCCGGAGAAATTGCTCGACTATCCATGGGAAAGTTGCATAACCCTGGGACCTAACTGGTACAGTACCAGCCCCGATGAAAAATACAAGACGGTAAAAGAATCCATTCACCTGCTCATAAACATTGTAGCAAAAGGTGGCAATTTACTGTTGGGTATTGGGCCTGATAAGACGGGCGATCTTGTTCCCACAGTGTACGAGCGCCTCAAAGGCATTGGCGCCTGGATGAAAGTGAATGGTGAAGGCATCTATGGAACTACGCCAAACGATGTGTATGAATCCGGGAAATGGCGTTTTACCAAAAGCAAAAAAACTGGTGATGTGTATGGGTTTTACCTGACCCCGGCTTCTGATAATGTGTTACCACAAAGCCTGCTGCTGCCAGCTTTAAAGGCAGATGCGAAATCTAAAATTTTTCTGTTGGGGTACGATAAACCCCTTCGCTTTAAAAGCACCAACGAAGGTATATTACTCACCATTCCACAGCAGGCTATCAATAAACTGCAGGATAGTCCGGCATGGACGTTTCGCCTGCAAAAGAACTAGTGTTTACATGTAATGTCCCTTATTTCTATTTAATAACATCATTCTGATTATGACAAAAAAGACAATTTTATTAGCAGTCCTTTTGCCCCTGGTATCCAGTTCATTTTCGCAGCAGGTCAATATTATTCCTGAGCCCGTAAGTGTGCAGCAGGGTAAAGGCACCTTTATCATCAGCCCCAAAACTGTTATCGCCGCCAGGGATGCCGAAGACGTGAAGGCGGCCAATTTCCTTAATGATTATCTCTCGGATATTTATGGTTTTAAACTCACTATCGCAGGTAGTGCGGCTGTTAATTCTATACAGTTGACAACGAAAAAATTTGTACAGGCACCCTCGACCGATGCCTATACATTGCGGGTGACACCGGTCGGAATAAAAATAGAGGGCGATACCTATACCGGCACCTTCTACGGAATACAATCCCTGATACAATTGCTGCCGGTGCAAAAGAATGTTGCGATGGCAATACCAATTGTGACTATTGTCGACTCGCCGCGTTTTGCCTACCGCGGCATGCACCTCGATGTGGGTCGCCACTTTTTTCCGGTGTCATTTGTAAAGAAATACATTGATTACCTGGCGTTGCACAAAATGAACTATTTCCACTGGCACCTGACCGAAGACCAGGGCTGGCGTATTGAGATCAAAAAATATCCTTTACTTACGCAGGTGGGCGGTTGTCGCAATGGTACCATCATCGGCCATTATCCAGGCACCGGCAACGACAGCACGAACACTGTGGATATTATACGCAGGATGAAATAAAAGATGTTGTGAAATATGCTGCTGACCGTCATATCACCATAATGCCCGAAATCGAAATGCCGGGTCATGCCGAGGCAGCGATGGCATGCCTATCCGTATTTGGGATGCCCCGGCACGGGCCCGTACAAAGTAGAAGGAACGTGGGGCGTTTTTGACGATGTTTACTGTGCCGGCAACGATTCTACCTTTAGCTTTTTGGAAGATGTACTCGATGAAGTGTTGCCCTTATTTCCTTCAACCTACATACACATTGGCGGCGATGAATCGCCAAAGGACAAACTGGAAAAAATGCCCGAACTTTGCCAGGCGCGGATAAAAGCAGAAGGTCTGAAGGATGAGCATGAACTGCAGAGTTATTTTATTCAGCGGATGGAAAAATACCTCAACAGCAAAGGGCGGACAGATCATAGGCTGGGACGAGATACTTGAGGGTGGACTGGCACCCAATGCCGCGGTAATGAGCTGGCGCGGTGAGCAGGGCGGCATAGATGCAGCCAAGCAAAACCATGATGTGATCATGACGCCCGGCGAGTATGTTTATTTCGACCATGCCCAATACAAAAAAGAGGATTCCCTTACATTCGGCGGTTACCTGCCGTTGGAAAAAGTCTACAGCTACGAACCCATCCCCAAAGAATTGTCGGCAGCCGAGGGCAAACATATATTGGGTGCACAGGCAAACCTTTGGACCGAATACATTGCTTATCCTTCAAAGGTTGAGTACATGATCTTTCCGCGTATGAGTGCCTTAAGCGAAGTATTGTGGAGCCCCAAAGACAAACGCGACTGGACACGTTTCCAGGCGAAATTACCTACTCAAAAGGAACGGTATGAGTTGTGGAATGCCAACTATGCCAAAAAGATGACGGAATAAATTTGGTCGCAAGGTCATTATAGAAAGCGGGATAAGGCATCTGCTCTATCCCGTTTTTTTTTGGTGCCCGGCAGTAAGAATTCTATTGGGCGGCCGTTGCGTCGCACAGCGTGTACGGTTAGTGCCTTTTGCAGCGGGGAAGAACCCAAACCAAATCTCCCGGGGAAAACGATTATATTATTGGGTCTCCCTCAATTCAAACCAGGATCATTAAAAGTATCTCCCTGCTCAATGTCGCCGGTTTGAAAACCTTTTTTAAACCAATACATTCTTTGTGCAGAAGTGCCATGGGTAAATGCATCGGGTACTACTTCACCCTGCGATTGCTGTTGCAGGCGGTCGTCGCCAATGGCATTGGCTGCATTTAGCGCTTCGTCGATATCGCCGGGCTGTAGTATATTTTTCATTTGCTGCGCATGATTTGCCCAGACACCTGCATAAAAGTCTGCCTGCAGTTCCAACATTACCGACAATCTGTTTGCTTCCTTCGTGCTACCTCTTCGTTGTAGTGCACTTACCTTATCAGAGGTTCCCAACAAGTTTTGAACATGATGTCCCACTTCGTGGGCAATCACATAGGCCATAGCAAAATCGCCGGGAGCTCCAAAGCGATTTTTCAGTTCTTTGAAGAAAGACAGATCTATATACACCTTTTCATCGCCGGGGCAGTAAAAGGGACCAACTGCCGCGCTTGCATTGCCGCAGGCAGACTGTACCGCGCCGGTAAACATACGCAGGTGTGGTTGCTTATAATTTTGTAAAAGTTCGCCCCATACATCCTCTGTATCTTTCAAAACCACCGCTACAAACTGGGCAATGGTATCGTCGGGGTTTTCTGAGGGGTCGTATTGCTTTGCCTGGCTATGTTGCGCCTGGCAATAGCTCAGTTGGTGCATTTGATGGATCGCCACCCAGCAGTGCATACAAGACGGCGATGATAATGCCGCCAATGCCGCCGCCAACCGCCAGACCACCGCCGGAGATGCCGCGTCCGTCTTCAACATTTGAGCTTCCTTTTCTTCCACGCCAAAGCATAGTTATAGGTTTTATAAATGGATGTGAGAATGGGTGAGCGTGTTCAATTGTTGTGCCATGCTATTGGGAGTCATTGTGTTTTGCCAGACAAAGAAATATAACCCTGACAAACAAAACGAATTATTTTGAATTGACAACCGTGCTTTATGTGCTACAACAAAGCGCTGCGGATGAACGGAGCCCCGCCTCAGCGGGGTAGACTGTCGCAACTATGTAGCCTCGTTATACATCGGCTGGTCAACAAAAAAAGCCGCCCATATTGAGCGGCCAGAATGTTAGTTGTAACGGTAAATTAAATTTTGAAGCCCACGGTCAACACTATATTGCCGCGGTTGTTTTTTTGCTCGGCGTAGGTGTTAGGTTTGTCGCTGAGGCGATAGGGGAAATTTACGTCTTTGTTGAAGGTCTGTACATAGGTAAGATCGATGAACATGCCGTAGTTGCGGTAGCCTATGCCGCCACTTGCCTGTGTAATGTTTGACTTAAGTGCTTTGTCTTTGTAGGGACTGGAGTAATATGCACCGCCCAGACGAAACATGATCGTATTGAACTTTAATTCGCCCCCAAGCCTGTAGTTAAAAGCGCCTTTGTAGCTTTGGTTGACAACACTTTTCAAGTCTTTGTAGTATTGAATGTCTTCGTTAGTCACGTTTTCTCCATCGGCTTTAAAGTTTGAGCCGCCATAACCAACGTACTCAACATCGGCGCTTATAAATCCGCGTTGCCGGCGGGTGTCGTTTACTTCGCGGATAACATACGATCCACTAAAGATCGCCTTCCAGGGTGAGGTGGCAGTATATAACGTTTTGCCCGGCAGATTTTGTGTAAAGGTTTCTGAACTTACTGTCTGAAGACCGGCGTACCCTTCTGTATTGGTTGTCATACTTGCTGTCTCCCGGTCTGTAAGACTATAATAGGTAGGCGAATGCAAAGCCAGTCCTACCCTGAAATATTCGGCGGGTTTGTAAATAAGACCAAGTTTGGCATTCACACCAAAACCTTTGGTAGTCAATTGGTCATTAAATTCAAAAAAATCAAAGTCATTGTTTTTATTGCCGGACGGATCAGACTCGCGGTAAAACGTGTTACGGGTATAGCTAACTACAGGTACGCCCAAACTACCGCCGAGGTATAGTTTATCACTCATATTGGCAGCGTAGCCCAGCGCTAATTCATATATACCTCCCGATGTTTCAATGGTCTTTTGCTGGTCGAGCGCAATGCCCTGCGCCAGTAAAAATTCAGGAAGCGCCTTAACGTCGACACCTCCACCGGCATTGCTAAAAGTATCAATAAGGTAAGTATATAACGCCGGCGCGGTGCCATAGGCAAAACGCGGATTATTAAGCGCCTCATCGGGGTATAAACCACTTTGGCTAAACTGCTCCGCATATTGCTCACTAAAGCTGCTGAGGTTGTTTGAGCCCTTGTAGGCAACTGAATTGTTGAAATTGGCTGTTTGATTGATACCGAAGCTAAAAGCCTGGTTTGTCCATTTGCTTCCGGGTGAATTGAAGCCTATAATAACTCCGCTTGTGCCAATATCGAACCCGGAGTTTTTGGAAGTTGAAGAAGTGCCACGAAAATTTGCTTTGTTATTGTTGAAGATGAAGCCGGGACTAAATTCCACTTCGCGTGTTTTAAACATGCCGAGCCCCGCGGGATTAACAAAGAGCGCGTTGATATCGCCACCCAGAGAACCCATTGCACCACCGATTGCCAGGTTACGTGCTGTACCGTGCTGGGGATAATAACTATTGCGCAAAACGTCTTCAGGAAGTTGGGCAATAGACGCTGCCAGGCAAAACACGGCAGCTATGGAAAGTAAATACTTTTTCATAATGGGTAGTTAGTACCGGCAGCATAACGTTGAGAAATGCTGCCGGTAATTTATAAATTGTGCAACTTAGTTTCTGGGTGTCCGGGCAGGGCGGGAAACGCTACCTGAAGACGACGAAGAAGAACTGGATGATGAAGGTGTATACGAACGTTGCGGAGTATAGGTTTCGCGACTCGAATTATCGGAACTGTTTCGGTTACTATAGGTGCTGTTGTCAACTGATGGAGTGAAAACCCGGCGTAGTGTTCTTCCTAATCCTTCCTGGTTAGACCGGCTATTGTTACTATTGCTGTAACTGCTGTTTGAATATCCACGCAGGTTGCCGCGGTTTACATTGTTCTGCAACTTGCCTCCATAACTTTTGGGAACATACACATTGTAGCCGCCGGGATAATAACTGTAACTACCCGGGTAATAACTGTAAACACCGGGATAATAGCCGGAGTAGAGACCACCATAGTAGCCATAGCTGCCCAAATAAACAGAGGAATAATAAGGGCTATTCCAGCCATTCCAGGTATAAGGATTGTTCCAGTTGTTGTGATAGTAACTATAACCTAAAGAAGGAACATAACGGCTGTCATTCCAATACGCATAATCATCAAGTGAGGACCAGCGTTCACGGTCTCTAATCTTCATACGCAGGTATCTGTCCTCGTCAGTTCTTGCATAATCTTCGTACCTGTCTTCGTGTTTATCGCCTTTTTGCATAGATGCAGGAGAATAGTACACATCGTCTGGAGTTTGGGAAGCCCGGTAAGCTGACGAGCAACCTGTTATCATTGCCGCCAGAAATCCGTAGAGTAAAAGTTTGTATTTCATACCAAGAGGTTTAAAAGAAATTATCTAATGTGAAGTTATTACTTTTGCGACGCTTCACGCACCTGTGTTTATAGTTGCAAACATTTTGCCAATAGTTAAATATAAGGTGATGGATTGTTAAGGTATGAATAAATAATGAAAATGTATGAGTAAAGAGATAACGTCGCGAAAGGAAGATTATTCTCAGTGGTATAATGACTTGATAATTAAAGGTGGATTGGCGGATTACAGTGCGGTGCGCGGGTGTATGGTGATAAAACCTTACGGCTATGCCTTGTGGGAGAATATGCGTGATGTTTTGGACAAAATGTTTAAAGATACCGGGCATCAAAATGCTTATTTCCCGTTGTTTGTTCCAAAAAGTTTATTTGAAAAAGAGGAGGAAAATGCGGAAGGTTTTGCAAAAGAATGTGCTGTAGTAACGCACTACCGGTTGAAATTGGATCCAGATAAAAAGGGTGCATTAATGGTGGACCCGGAAAGTAAACTGGAAGAAGAATTGGTCATCAGCCCAACAAGCGAAGCGATCATCTGGAATACTTATAAAGGTTGGATACAAAGCTATCGGGACCTGCCCTTGTTAATTAACCAATGGGCAAATGTGGTGCGGTGGGAAATGCGCACACGACTATTTTTGCGCACAGCCGAATTTTTATGGCAGGAAGGACATACTGCACATGCAACTGCTGACGAAGCCGTTGCAGAAACAAAACAAATGCTCGAACGTTTATGCAGACGTTTGCAGAAGAACACATGGCAATGCCGGTGATCAAAGGAGTAAAAAGTCCCAACGAACGTTTTGCAGGTGCAGTTGATACGTATTGCATAGAAGCGCTTAATGCAGGATGGTAAAGCGTTGCAGGCAGGAACTTCACATTTCCTGGGGCAAAACTTTGCAAAAGCATTCGATGTAAAATTTAGCGATAAAGAAAATAAGCTTGACTATGTGTGGGCGACAAGCTGGGGTGTAAGCACAAGGTTAATAGGTGCTTTGGTGATGGCTCACAGCGACGATGATGGCCTGATACTGCCGCCAAAACTGGCACCCATACAGGTAGTGATTGTGCCCATATATAAAGGAGAGGAACAAAAAGCAGCTGATAGATGAGAAAGTGCATGGCTGGTAACAGAATTAAAGAGGTGGTGTTAGAGTGAAATATGATGACAACGACAAACAAGGCCCGGGTGGAAGTTTGCTGAGTACGAATTGAAAGGTGTGCCGGTAAGAATAGGCATTGGTGCCCGAGACCTAGAAAACAATGTGGTAGAAGTTGCCCGCCGTGATACCAAGGAGAAGAAAAGCTACCCTATGGAAGGTTAGTTGAGAACCATTGGCGAATTGCTACATGAAATTCAGGAAAACATTTATAACAAGGCATATGAATTCAGGGAAGCAGCATATAACCCCTGCGAATAATTGGGAGGAATTTGTGCAATTGCTAGATGAGAAAACAGGTTTTATTTCAGCACATTGGGACGGTACCGGCGAAACAGAAGACAAAATAAAAGAGCTGACAAAAGCAACCATTCGCTGTATACCCTTAGACAACCCACAGGAAGATGGCGCTTGCATCTTAACAGGAAATCCGTCAATACAGCGGGTGCTATTTGCACGGGCTTATTAATAAAAATAGTTTTGGATAAAGGAGCAGTAAAGAAGTTTACTACTCCATTTGGTGTAAGGGTATTCTGTTATATTTATTGCCTTGTAAAACCCAACATACCTTTTATGGACCAAACATACGACCAGGCGATGGGCATGCCGCCGTCGCCGCCAAAGAACTGGCTGGTTGAATCTATACTTGTTACGGTGTTTTGTTGCCTGCCTTTTGGCATTGCCGGCATTGTGTTTGCCTCGCAGGTAAACAGTAAGTATGCCGCAGGAGACTATGCGGGAGCAGTAAAAGCCTCGAAGGATGCAGGCAAGTGGACAAAGATCGGTTTCTTTGCGAGCCTTATTTTGTTAGTTATCTACCTCGTCGTCTTCTTTGTTTTTGGCGGAATGGCCTTTTGGGAAGCAATCCGTCACGGAGGGGGTTCATGACTAAAAGATCACCCATACTGAAGCTGGGTTTTATAAGTGGTGCGGTGCTTTTGGCATTGCTGCTTTACTACCGTGAAGATGCCCGCTATTCGGGCTTTTATCCTGTCTGTCCCTTTCACTATTTTACCGGGCTTTACTGCCCCGGTTGTGGCTCGCAGCGGGCGATCTCTGCTTTGCTGCATGGTGATCTGCTGCAAGCCGTGCGGTTCAACGTATTGTTGTTGACCAGTCTGCCACTAATAATGTATTCAGCGGTCATTTCTGTTGTCAATGCCTTTCGAAAAAAACCACTTGTGCAACGTTTTGTGTACGCACCGCATTTTGTATGGGCTTGCCTGGGGTTGATCGTTTTGTTTGGAATATGTAGAAATATACCAGTGTACCCCTTTGTGCTTTTGGCGGCGAATGGATAGGTGTATGGTGCCTGGTTGCCTAAACAGGGCGATACCGATGAACGGAGCCCCGCCTCGGCGGGGTAGACTGTCGCAACCATGTCTGATAAAAGTTTATTGGCCCGCTACCAGAAAAATTTTGTAATTACCTGCAAAGTTTATAAGCCAAAAAAAATGAAAGTTTTCTTGTTTTGCATTTAGAACTTCTAGGTCGTTTCGGCTGCATACGTATCGCTTTGCAATATGCCGGCAAGTGCCTGCAGATTGATAGGTTTTACCAGAAAATTTTTTACATTCTCAAAATCTCTCGAGCGTTTTAGATCTAGTTCGCTGGTGGAAGATGTTAGTATATACACATCATTTGTAAAGTTCTTTTCCTTCATTATCTCGAGAAATTGCCAGCCATTTATCTCGGGCATATTGATGTCGAGAAATATAATATCGGGATTAATTTCGTTGAGCGTGTTAATGGCCTTAGCCGGGTAAGTATAGTCGTACAGGTCGTACTCACCTTCTATGCGGGCGATCATTTTCTTCATGATGAAATTGGAAATCTCCACATCGTCTACTATCATTATTTTTTTCATATTCTTCATGCTTTTAAGTCTAAAAGGTCTTTGATCGAATAACTTATTATACGTTGCAGGGCTAAATCGAGATCGTTTGCCGGGCTTTTTAAAAGTGGTATAACCTGCAGCTTCTACTCACAATTTCCTGGTCGTTCAATAAGTTCACCAACCCCAGGATACGGGCAAGTGGCTCGTAAACTGTGTGGGCATTGAGTACTGAAATGCCAAGCAGGGTTTTGTTCTTTAGTTCTATTTCTGAAAAACGAAAATATTATAGGCTTATTATCAAAATATGGATAAATGATATACTAAAATGTAGAAGAGAAATAACTACGGAAAATGTTCGTAAAAGGTGCGCGTAGAAATACTTTAACCAGTCAGGTTATAAGGGGTAAATTCACTATTTCTTGTACAAAAATTACGTTGCCTGAAAATAGGCGCAAATCAATTTTTTATTTTCACCAGTTTGTTTATCCGGCTGAAAGACAGAACCTCTAGAATATTGAGTTCCATATGTTTTGTTATGGGGTCAGCTTTCAGTTCGAGATGATACATTGTTGCGACAGTCTACCCCGCCGAGGCGGGGCTCCGTTATCTGTACCGCTTTGTTGTATCTACCAATAATATGTGAAAAATACAGCGCCAATAAAGTGCCTGCTTTTATTGTGCTGAAGTAAGATGATTATAGTCGGCAAGAACCACACGCAAAAAAACTTCCGGATCGCTGTGCCTGCTCATGATATGCAGGGTTTGCTCCACCTTTTGTTGCGCCTGCAGTGCCAGCATGGTATTGCCGCTCTGGCGTACGTTAGCCAATATTTCTTTTATCAGTTCTATATCCCTGTCGCCCAGGTTAATCACTGCCGGATAGGTGACCTGGTAATCACTGGCTGCGGGTTCATACAGGGTTTGTGAAAAGGCTGTTTTAGGTTTTATTTTAATAACAATGGTACCGGCAACCAGGTCACCCAAACGTTGCTTTTTTTCCGTAGCTGCTACCATTATCAGTGCTAAAACACTGCCCGACAAAAGAAAATCTACCGATCTGAAAAGCCAACGGTTGAGATATTGTCCCAACGTAGGTTGTCCGCCGCTCAAACTGATCACTCGGATGCCCATTATCTTTTTACCTGCACTCTGTCCGTTCAGTAGTATTTCGCACAGCAAGTCGTAGAGTACAATTGGCAAGACAACTATAATTGCCAGCCACCACAAATAACTCATGTCGAAACTGAGGTTAGCAAAAACGATCAGGAGGGCTATATATGCACCAAGAATTACGTTATCTAATATCCGCCCCAGTATTCTATCACCCAGGCTTGCCAATCCAAATTCAACATCAACATTTTGCGGGGTGGTGATTTTTATTGTTTCCATTGCAATGCAATTAAATTTTAATTAGTTAAAGAAGCGTAATTATTGTCACTTATTTTTACAGGAAGCCAAAAGCAGGTAGGTCTATGCGGGAAGCGCAGTTTTTGCAACAGAATGCAACAAAATGGAAACAGTTTGAAGAGGAGCTTACAAACAACGCTCAGCCCGACACTGTTGCTGCTCAGTTTATTGAGCTGACGGATGACCTGGCGTACAGTAAAACTTTCTATCCGGCCAGCGCCACTACCCGGTATCTCAACGGGCTGGCATCTCTGTATCACCAAAAAATTTATCAAAATAAAAAAGAGAAAACCGGGCGTATCCTTAGCTTTTGGCAATACGAATTACCTTATCTCTTTCGGTTCTATCACCGCCAGTTCTTTTACGCCTTCGTCTTCTTTCTAGTTTTTTGCCTGGTGGGTGTTATATCGGCAAGTACGATGAAACATTTATCAGGCTTATACTGGGCGATGGCTATGTTGACATGACAATTGAAAATATTAAAAAAGGCGATCCTTTTGGCGTGTACAAAAACACCGGTCAGACAACAATGTTTCTTGCCATAGCTTCCAACAATATAAAAGTGGCGTTAATGACTTATGCCATGGGTATTTTTTTATCTGTCGGCGCGGTTTGGATGCTTTTTAATAACGGTTTGATGCTTGGCTCGTTTGAATATTTTTTCGCTTCGCAGGGTTTGGGTTTTAAGAGTATTACCGTCATTTTTATACATGGCACTTTAGAAATATGGGCTTTAGTTGTTGCCGGTGCCTCCGGGCTTATCATTGGCAACAGCATCTTATTTCCCGGAACTTACAGCCGCAACGTTTCTATTATAAAGGGTGGCAGAGATGGATTGAAAATAGTGATTGGCTTGGTGCCCGTTTTTATTGTTGCTGCTTTTTTAGAAAGCTTTGTTACGCGCTACGATAATATGCCCCTACCACTCAGCCTGAGCATTCTTGGTGCCAGCCTCGCTTTTTTGATCTGGTACTTTATTTATTATCCCATTGTTTTGCATAAACGCATTAATCAAACGCTTCTTAACCCAACAATCAACCCACAGGAAAACTTTACCCAATGGCTGAACAAAAAATTGAACTGAAAAAAACACGGGACTTTAGCGAGAACATCAACGATACATTTCTGTTTATCAGGCAAAACTTTAAACCGCTTGTACTCTCTTTCTTAGGTATTGCGGGGCTTTTTATTTTGGCAAATTCCGTCTTCAGCGGCTTGTACCAAAGCCAGTTTAGCGGCGTTTTCAAACAGATCTTTGGCAATTTGGGCAGAGAGCAATACTCGCCATTTCAGCTCATTAACCAAAACTATTTTTTGCTGTTATTGCTTTCGCTGCTTAGCATGAATGCCATGCAGGTTTGTGTCATCTCTTATATCAAAGTCTATGATCCTGCGCTGCCTGCACCCACTATTCAGCAAGTGTGGGCAGTATTTAGCAGGTGGTATCTCAATGTCTTCTTTTTCTCTATTCCTGTTTACCTGCTCATGATAGTCGGTTTCTTTTTTTGCCTGGCACCCGGGGTATATTTTGCTGTAGTGCTTACACCATTTCCTGTAGTGATGATCATAGAGGAAAAGGGTTTTGGGGATGCTTTCAGCCGCTGTTTCGAGATCATTAAAAAACAATTTTGGCCTTCGTTGTTGTTGTATGTAGTGGTTTATCTAATCTATTCATTTTCATCAGGCATTATATCATTCATGCTGGCTACCATCACTGGTGCTTTATCCTACTTCTCAACGGGCCAAATTTCAACCACCATTGGCATGGTTTCTTCCGTTTTAACGGCTTTTTCATTTGTCTTTTACATTGTTTACTATGTGTCTGTTACGCTGCATTATTTCAATCTGGTAGAAAAAAGAGATGGCACCGGAATGTTGGAACGCCTCGACCGTCTTGGTGAACATGGTGCTGGTTTTAACAACATACAAGAACAATATTGATGAAGTTTCTCTCCTTCTTCTTGTGTCTTTTTATTTTCCCGGCTAGCGTACAAGCCCGGCAAAAGCCACGTTTAAATTCATCTCCTGTTGTCGTTCGTAGCATTCAGCCAGGGGCACTGCGGGCCTATAAAAATGATTCGGCTTTTCAATACGACCGGTACCAGGAGCCGCCCAAAAGTTTATGGGATAAATTCTGGGCTTATGTCTGGTACCAAATTCAGCGCGTTATGAGTTCCAAACCGGGCCGCACAACCGTTTATACTGTGTTGTTTTGTATTGGTTTGGCCATTGTTGCTTTCTTTATAAGAATGGTTTTCGGCATGAACAAAACCAAACTGTTTGCACGTGCTACACCCGATGATCTGTCATACCAGGTCGACACCGACAACATACACGAAATCAATTTTGAAACAGCTATCAGCAAGGCAATTGCAGACAGGGAATTTCGTCTTGCCATTCGTCTTCTTTATCTGCATTCGTTGAAAATACTAGCCGACACCAACACTATTGACTGGCGCATTAATAAAACCAACAGTGACTATTTAAACGAAGTTTCAGGGAAGCCCTGGAGCGCCACATTTGCTTTTCTTACCCGGCGGTTTGAATACGCCTGGTACGGCGAAATAAAAGTGGAACAGGATGACTTTGAAAAGCTTCACCATGAGTTTAAACTTTTTACTAAAAATGTAGTGTGAAGGAGTACAGAGGTTTCATAGTTGTGTTCATCATTTTGCTGACCCTGTATATCATTACAGAGGTCAACAAACCCAAACCCATTGACTGGACGGTTACGCTCAGCAGGCAGGACAAGATTCCCTATGGCGGCTTTATCCTGTTTAATCGTTTGGGTGATCTTTTTCCAGCCTCCACTATCCATTCTTATCGTACACCCATTACTCACCAGGTTGGTGATGCCCTCATCAGCAACACTGCTTATGTTATAATTGGCGCAGAGTTCAACCCCTCCCACTCCGACATTACAAAAATGCTTGCCTATATACGCACCGGCAATAGTGTATTCATCTCCACCGATCAGTTTCAGGATGCATTTCTCGACACCTTTCATTTATCAGTAAAGCGACGCTACGCCTATTTTACCCGGGATTCCACCAGTACCAATTTTGTTAATCCTTTTTTGCGCAGCCCGGTCAACTATACTTTTCTGCGCTCAACTATCGATCAGTATTTTTCGCGCGTCAATTCAGCTACCACTACCATGCTTGGCATGAATAACCACCAGGAAACCGACTTTATACAAATGAAATTTGGATCCGGTTCTTTATTTCTGCATACTAACCCGGTCTGCTTCAGCAATTATTTTTTACTGCACGGCACCAATGCAGCGTATGCGGCGAAGGCATTATCCTACATACCACGCGGTGTCAACCACATCTATTGGGATGAATACTATAAATCAGGCCGCGCCGGGGCAGCCACTCCGCTGCGTTATTTTTTATCTCAGACCTACCTGCGTTGGGCATTGCGCCTGTCTTTAATTGCACTCGTATTATACGTTATATTTCAAAGCCGTCGTCGCCAACGCATCATACCTGTTATAGAACCTTTAAAAAACGCAAGCCTCGATTTTGTAAAAACCGTCTCAGGTGTTTACTTCAATGCAAAAGACAACCTCGGGATCGCTGAAAAAAAGATAAGTTTTCTGCTCGAGTTTATACGCCAGCGTTTTAATCTGCCGACCCAGGTTGTCGATGAGGATTTTTTCGCACATCTTGGCAGGAAGAGTGGCGTTGCCGAAACAGAAATAGCAGAACTTGCTCATGTTATTAACCGGGTGCAAAAAGGGTATCCGGTAAGTGACCGGTTTTTATTACACCTTAGCAACACCATCGATAACTTTTACAAACAACTATAAATGGAATTTGAACAACCTGCACCAGATGCGTCGTTAACCGAACTATGTGCCGATGTAGAAACGATAAAGGCAGAAATAGGCAAGGTGATCGTTGGACAAACTGAGATGATCGAATTGCTGATTGCAGCCATTCTTGCCGATGGGCACGTACTGATAGAGGGTGTGCCAGGCGTCGCTAAAACACTTACTGCTAAACTTCTCGCTAAGTGTATTGACGTTCCTTTCAGCCGTATTCAATTTACTCCTGACCTTATGCCCAGCGATGTTATAGGTACTTCGGTATTCAACCCGCAAACCGGCACCTTTTCTTTTCGGCAGGGCCCCATTTTCAGCAACATAGTTTTAATCGATGAGATCAACCGGTCACCGGCTAAAACACAGGCTGCCTTGTTTGAAGTGATGGAAGAAAAACAGATCACCTACGATGGTATTACCTATGCAATGCAAGCTGCCCTTTATGGTTTTGGCAACGCAAAACCCCATTGAGCAGGAGGGAACCTATCGGCTGCCCGAAGCCCAGCTCGACAGGTTTCTCTTCAAGATCGAAGTACAATATCCTACGCTCGACCAGGAGGTTGTCATTTTGCAAAACAGCCACGCCGGCAAGACGGTCAACTATGCTACCGAAGTCAAAGCCATACTTTCGGCAGCCCGTATTGCCCGGTGCAGAACCCTTGTAAACTCTTTGCACATCGAGGAGAAAGTACTGCGCTACATCGCCGAACTCGTGTACGAGACCCGCAATAATAAATCATTGTTTCTTGGCGCATCTCCCCGTGCCTCGGTGGCTGTGTTAAAAGCCAGCAAAGCTGTCGCTGCAATCGGTGGGCGAAGCTTCGTTACACCCGACGATGTAAAAAATGTACTACCCGCTGTGCTGCGCCACCGCATCATGCTAACACCCGAAAAAGAAATGGAAGGAGCAACACCCGACGATGTTATCACTTCTATCGTTCAAAAAATAGAGGTGCCACGCTAACCAGCCTACTGCTAACAAAGCATCTCCTGCACTTAACAATAAAAACCAATATAACCTGCGCGCCTGGAAAAGATATATAGAACCGCTTTTTTTAACCACCCGCTTCAATGTGGTCATTGCTGCATGTGTTCTACTTTTTGTTGCCCGGTTCTTTTTTTTGTGGCTGGGGCTTTTGCCTTTTTTCTTCCTGTTTTTCTTCGTTGCCTTGTTAGCTGCAGACTACATTGTTTTGTACAGGGTTCCGCAGGGCGTTTTGCCCGGCGGAAACACGCCGATAAATTCAGCAATGGCGATGAGAACCCGGTCGTGCTGCAATTAAGCAACAAATATTCTATTCAGATCACTGCACATGTCATCGACGAGATACCCGTTCAGTTTCAGCGTCGCGATATTTTATTTCGTGCGGTATTGCCGCCGGGTGGTCAGGTGGCTATCAGTTATATGTTGAAGCCCGTAAAGCGTGGCACCTACACTTTTGGCACCATCAATTTCTTTGTCTCTTCCTCTATTGGACTGGTCGAGCGTCGCTATAAAATTCACCAGCCGCACGAGGTGGCTGTCTATCCCGGTTACATTCAAATGCGTCGCTATCAACTCATGGCTATTAGCAATCGCCTTACCGATGCTGGCATTAAGAAAGTGCGCAAACTGGGGCATAGTATGGAGTTTGAGCAGGTTAAAGAATATGTTCAGGGCGACGACTACCGCACCCTCAACTGGAAGGCGACTGCCAGAAAAGGCCAATTGATGATAAACAACTATACCGAAGAAAAAAGTCAGCAGGTGTATTGTATGATCGACAAGGGCAGGGTTATGAAGATGCCGTTTGACAGATGTCACTCCTCGATTATGCGATCAATGCATCGCTGGTACTTTGCAACATAGCGCTCCTAAAGCAAGACAAAGCAGGGCTGATCACCTTTAGTGAGCAAATGGGCGCTTTTTTGCCTGCCAGCAACCGCCAGTGCAAATGCAGGCCGTCCTCGGGGTGCTATACCACCAAAAGACACGCTATCTCGAAAGCGATTTTCAACAACTCTACACTACCATCCGCCGCAAGATCAATCAGCGAAGCCTGCTTATACTTTTCACCAATTTTGAAACACTATCCGGTATGCGGCGGCAATTACCCTACCTGCGCCGCCTCGCTGCCCATCATTTATTGCTGGTCATCTTTTTCAAAAATACCGAACTGACGACCCTGCTTACTACCCCCGCCACCAATGTCGGTGAGGTGTACACCCAAACCATAGCCGCGCAATTTGCGCACGAAAAACGGCTCATAGCCCGCGAGCTACAGCAGCACGGTATTTCTACCATCCTCTCCGCGCCGCACGATCTCACCGTCAACACCATCAATAAATACCTCGAGATCAAAGCCCGCCAGGCAATATGATCTTTGTTTGGTACGCTCTTTTGGTAGCCGGCAGTTGAAACATAGGCGACATTGGTGACGCTCCGTTCAGCAGTATAGCCCTGATGAAGCTTTTCAGAAAGCAAAGTTTTTTGTACTCCGCCATCATTGTAACTTTTTATGAACTGTTCGTTTGTGTAGTAAGTTCAAAAATCCAGCGTCGTGTTTAAGGCATTTTTCGCAGCATCTTTCCGTCGATTTTAAAAAATGCCCTCCCATACTAAATGACACAATAAACTGGTCATGATCATAAGTGAGACAGCAAGTCTGAGATCTACGGCTGGTCAATTAAAACGCACCGTACAATAAAAACATAAGCCTATTTTTAAAACCTCTTGACAATTAAAATTATCACCATCATATAACACCCGCAGCATGAGCGAAAGAACCTATGTAAAAATTGGTGTTGCCGGCCCGGTTGGCTCTGGCAAAACTGCCCTGATAGAAAGGCTAAGCCGTGTTCTCAGCGAACAATACAGTCTTGGGGTGATCACCAATGATATCTATACCAAAGAAGATGCAGAGTACCTTACCATCAATAGCCTGTTGCCGGCCGAAGCGGATAATTGGAGTAGAAACGGGAGGTTGCCCGCATACAGCCATCCGCGAAGACGCCAGCATGAACCTGGAAGCAGTAGATGAAATGGTTACGCGCTTTCCAGCTATCGACATCATTTTTATTGAGAGTGGCGGCGATAATCTTTCCGCCACATTTAGTCCGGACCTGGCCGACGTGACATTGTTTGTGATAGATGTGGCTGAGGGCGACAAGATACCGCGCAAAGGCGGGCCAGGTATTACCCGCTCAGACTTGCTGATCATTAACAAAATAGATCTTGCACCCTATGTAAACGCCAGCCTGGAAGTGATGGAGCGCGATGCCCGTAAAATGCGGAAGGGAAATCCATTTGTATTTACCAACCTTATGTCGCTGCAAGGTCTGGATAGCGTTATTAATTGGATCAAAAAATATGTACTTGCCGAAGAAGTAGAAGAACCCAGGCTTTGCCGGTAGCAAACAAGGCTGTATTAGGGCATGTACACGCACATAGATAATTAAACAGTTCCCGACAAACCCCAACCCGATCCCGCTATTGAAGTCGCAGTTGCACATAGAAACCGCATACAGAAACGGAAAGACGCTGGTACAAAAGGTGTATCATACTACGCCGTTTAAGATTGCCAATGTGACCGAAGACAAGCAAAGTGACGAATGCAAACTCATGCTAATGACGTCCTCGCCGGGCATCCTCGATGGTGATGAATATGAGATAGAAATAGACGTTGCACAAGCCAGCTCGCTTGCACTCACCACGCAGTCGTATCAACGTTTATTTCAAATGAAAACGGGTGCCACACAATGCATGCAGGTGCGGGTCGCTGAAAATGCTTCATTTAGTTACTTGCCACACCCCACAGTACCCCACCGGGGTGCTGAGCTTTATTGCGAAAAACAAAATTTTCCTGAGTGCTGGCAGTACACTGTTGTGGGGTGAGATACTTACTTGCGGGCGAAAATTGCGAAACGAGACATTTGCCTTTTCGCGGTATCATAACCTGACCGAAATAGTAAAGAACGGAAAGCTGGTGGTGAAAGAAAACCTGCTGCTACAACCTGCAAAGCGGCAGGTAAGTATGCTGGGTAATATGGAAGGGTTTACGCACCAGTCGTCGTTACTCTTTATTGATGACACGATAAAAGTGAGTGACCTGGTCAGGCAATTAAATGAATTATTGCTGGCGGGTGAGGTTTGTTTTGGTGTATCTGCCCTGCCGGTTAATGGCGTTGTGGTTAGAATGCTGGGCTATAAAGCTGAGCAGCTTTATGACTTGCACAAAACCATTGAACAGTGTCTAATAAAACCTTTGAAAGCGACAGCAATTGTCTGAAAAGAGATAAATATTCAAGGAGGTCTTTGTTTTTCTTTTTATAAGCCCTACCAGGGCACTGCACTTGAACGGAGCCCCGCCTCGGCGGGGTAGACTGTCGCAACTATGCCCCATCCGGTCGGAAGGTTGGCTCAATAAAACAAAATAATTCTATCTGCGCTGTTACATTTGACAGGCGAAAATTTTTTCTGCATTTGTGAATCACCCAAGCCATGTTGCCTGAACTTGAACTACTGATCATTGCAGCGATCACCGTTTCGTGCCTGCATACTGTAACAGGTCCGGACCACTATTTGCCTTTTATTGCACTGGGAAGATCGCGCGGCTGGTCATTTACAAAAACCATGTTCTGGACAATCGTTTGCGGTTGTGGACATGTGTGGAGTTCGGTATTGCTGGGGCTTGGTGGCGCGGCGATCGGCTGGTCGCTAGCGAAAGTGGGATGGGTGGAAAAAGTGCGCGGTGGCATTGCAGGCTGGTTGCTGCTTGCCTTTGGTGTTAGCTATGCCACCTGGGGTTGGATGCGGGCAAAACGTGATCAGCCACACAAGCATTTTGACGTGTATGGCGATGAGGTTTATGTGTATGAACACCACCATGGCAAAGCGGTATTGCCGCAAGACCGTCATAGAGTGACGCCGTGGGTAATGTTTTTGATATTTGTGCTGGGTCCCTGCGAACCGATGATACCGCTATTGTATTTTCCGGCGGCGAAAAACTCGTGGGCGGGTATGGTAGTACTAATTGCGATATACACCTTTTTTACGCTGGCAACAATGGTAGTATTGGTAGCCGCAGGTTACTTTGGCTTTGGATTTTTGCGTATGGAAAGACTGGAAAAATATGCCCATGCCCTCGGCGGGCTCACCATTTTTATCTGTGGCGCCGGACATGGTACTCATGGATTGGTAAGCAGATTTTCAGTTTACAAGAAAGCCTGATTTCAGTCCTATTGGTGGCAACAGCCTGCTACTTATAATTCCCCTGCATACTACTCGCTTGTACGTTTTCACAATTCACATACCGGGTTGAATGCTGCTACGGTTTACTTTTGCGCCATGAAAAGAAAACCCGTGTTGCACAATGTAGTGATGGAAAACTATGCGGCAGAGGGAAAATCGCTGGCACGGGTTGATGGCAAAGTGATCTTCGTAGAGAATACCATTCCCGGTGATGAAGTAGATGTTTTACTGCGAAAAAATAAGAAAGATTGGGGTGAGGGCATAGCCCTTCATTTTCATACTAAAAGCCCGCTGCGAATACAACCATTTTGCCAACACTTTGGGGTTTGTGGCGGCTGTCAATGGCAGATGCTGCCCTACCATCTGCAACTGCAATACAAGCAACAGCAGGTGACCGATAACCTGCTGCGGATCGGCAAAATTCCTTTGCCTGAGATACAGCCGATAATAGGCGCCGGGCAAACGACCCGCTACCGCAATAAAATGGAATATACGTTTGCGAACAAACGTTATTTGCTGCCAGAAGAGTTACACAACGATGCGATAACCTCTGAAGAAAATGTTGCCGGTTTTCATGCGCGCGGCTATTTTGATAAAGTTGTGCCGATCGTTGAATGTCACCTGCAGGAAGAGCCGACCAACTTTATTCGCCTCGCACTGCTGGAATATGCTAAAGAACATAGGCTAAGCCACTACGATGCCCGCAACCATACCGGCTACCTGCGCAACTTGTTGATCCGCATTGCTACCACCGGGGAAATAATGATAAATGTGGTGCTGGGGTACGAGGACAAGAAAACACGGCTTGACCTGCTGACCTTTTTGAGTGAAAAGTTTCCGGAGATCAGCACTTTGCTATACACGATCAATACCAAGAAAAATGACAGCCTGTATGACCTGGAGCCCCGCATCTTTTCGGGCAGTGGCTACATTATTGAAAAGCTGGAAGATTTTCCATTTAAGATCTCACCCTTGTCGTTTTTTCAAACCAACACCCGGCAGGGGGAACGCCTGTACCAGGTTGCCCGCGAGTTTGCAGAACTGACCGGCGAGCAAACGGTGTATGATCTGTATTGCGGCACCGGTAGCATCGGCATTTTTGTAAGCAGGCTGGCAAAGAAAATAATTGGCGTAGATACAGTAGACGACGCTATAGCTGATGCCCGCGAAAATGCCATGCTGAACAATTTGCAAAACGCTAATTTCTTTGCCGGCGATGTAATAGACATCTGTAATGACCGGTTTTTTGAACAACAAGGCAAGCCTGATGTTATCATTACCGATCCGCCACGCGCCGGTATGCACGAAAAGCTGGTGAAAAAATTGCTGGACGTTGCTGCCCCGCTGATCGTGTATGTTAGCTGTAATCCTGCCACACAGGCGCGCGATCTTGCCTTGTTGAATGAGAAATATGACGTTAGCCGTGTGCAACCGGTTGATATGTTTCCACATACGTTACACATTGAAAATGTGGTGCAATTAAAACTTAGATAACTTTCGTAAACCTACTTTTGCGAGGAATAATATAGAACCAATGACTCAATTTACACCACCTCCGTTTCAAATTCTACCGCCCATTATAAAAAACCTGATCATCATCAATGTTCTCATTTTTCTGGCTAAGCTAACTATCGACAAAAGTGGTGTATTTAGCATGGAAGATGTTTTTGGTCTGCACCATGTTAAGTCGCCCCTTTTCGAGCCCTGGCAAATAATCACTCACTTGTTTATGCATGGCAACTGGGGTCATATATTTTTTAACATGCTCGCTTTGTGGATGTTTGGCTCAGTGTTAGAGAACTTATGGGGAGGGAAAAAATTTATTACCTTTTATTTTATCTGTGGCATCGGCGCATCCCTTTTGCATCTTACTTTCCTTTGGTTCAACTACCAGGATATGGTAAACCAGATGATGGCAATAAAGCAGCATGCAACACCTGAAAACGTAGCACTATTCTTCCAGAAGTTTAGCCTGGCAGACTACAAAGGTGCTTCGGGTGTTCTCAGTAGCTATGTTACAGAACCTAATAATCTAATGGCAAAAACAACCGCTATTTCGTGGGTCAATGATTATACACTTTTGCGGCTCAATACGCCAACAGTTGGTGCAAGTGGTGCTATTGCAGGCATATTGGCAGCGTTTCTTTATTTGTTTCCGAATACCGAAATTTACCTGTACTTCCTTATCCCCGTAAGAGCCAAATGGCTCGGGGTAATATATTTTGGACAAGAATTATATTTTGCCATCACCAATTCAGAGGGCGATAATGTGGCACACTGGGCACACCTGGGTGGCGCATTGGTTGGTTTTTTGCTGGTTTTGACGTGGAATAAAAATAGACGCAGCTTTAATTAAATACTTACGGGATCTTTTTTAACTTACCTAAATGAATTTATTGCAGCAAAACAGCCGGAGAAAAATTTCGCTGGGACAGGATGGAAATTCTCTTGTTCTGCTGATCGTTTTAAACGTGCTGATATATATCGTGCTCACTTTTGTGAAGCTGGTCTTTATGTCAAATGGCAGCACAGCAGAGGTTTTTGAAGCAAGAGTATTGAGCATGATGTCTGTACCGGCTCAGCCCGTGATCTTTGGCAGCCGCCCCTGGACATTGCTGGTATATATGTTCACCCACTACAGCCTTCTCGATCTCATTAGCAGTATGATCTGGCTGTGGGGCTTCGGTTATATTTTACAGGATCTCACCGGCAACAAAAAGCTGATACCGGTCTATTTATATGGCGGTCTCGCCGGTTCTGTTTTCTTCCTCCTCACCGTCAATCTCATCCCCGCATTACATGCCAATGTCAACAGTGTTTTTCCGTTGCTTGGTGCCGGACCGGCGCTTATGGCTGTTGCCCTGGCAGCTACTACACTGGCTCCGCGGTACCGCGTTTTTCCAATGATCAATATTCCTCTTTGGGTACTTACTATAGCTTTTGTGGTAGTACGCATCATCTCGGTAGGGTATTCCAATCCCGGGCACTTGTCTGCTTTGGTTGCTGGTGGCGCAATAGGTGCATTGTTTGCCTGGCAGTTGCAACGTGGCAACGACTGGGGCGAATGGATGAGCGAGGTGGTGAACTGGACCAACAACCTCTTCAACCCCAACAGAAAAACGCTTAAGGATCCGCCGGGTAAACAACTGTTTTATAAATCACATCAAAAGCCGTTTGAAAAAACTCCGCATGTAACCCAGCAGCGTATAGATGAGCTATTGGATAAGATCAACAGCAGGGGATATCATTCACTCACTGACGAAGAAAAAGCTTTCCTCAAAAAAGCCAGCAGAGAAGAATTTTAAGGCATGAAAAAATTTATTGCTGGCTTCTTTACTTTCATCACCGGTATTGTAGCCCTGGTTTATGTAGGTAGTTGTCTGACGCCTTATATCAATCCAAACGTTTTGTGGCCCATGGGATTTTTGGCGCTTGGCTTCCCCTACCTCGCGGGCGTTATGTTTGTCTTTTTGCTGCCCTGGCTATTTATAAACCGTAAGGGTGCTGTTCTACTCATTATCCTGTTTCTCTTAGGGTTTCAAAACCTGCAAGCCACCTTTGCTGTACACTTCAGCCATCCAAAAGATCTGCCTAAGCGTAGCCAGGCATTGCGATTGCTCACCTGGAATGTGCGTGGCTTCGACAATCCTTCTATGTCTGCAGACTTTCTGATGTCGATACGCCGGCAGATGTTTACCTACCTGAAAAAGGTAAATGCGGATGTCGTATGTTTTCAGGAATTTTCACAGCATCACGGGGCAGACTTTCTTTCCAATAGCCAGGAGTTATACAATTTGGGATTTGTATACCAATACAAGACCAACGAGCAGCCACATTATTTTAACTGGGGATCGTTGATAAACGGTACCGCTATCTTTTCCAAATATCCGATCAACGACAGTGGCAAAGTTTTGCTTGGCGATACTACTTACCCTGAAAACATTGCCTATATCGATATTCTTTTTCAGCAGAAACCAATGCGGATCTTTACCACGCATTTTAAATCTATCAATCTTTTTGCGCAGTTGATCGATGTAAATAATAAGGTCATTTTTCATGGTGATTTCAACTTTATTTACGACGCATCGAAGTTTGAAAAGCTAAAGGTTTTTGCACAAGAGCATGCGCGTGAGGCCACCATTGCGAAGGCTCAGCTCAACAAAAGTCCCTACCCGGTCGTGTTTGTTGCCGACATGAATTCTGTACCCGCCTCCTATGCTTACCATACCATGGCCCGCGGCTTACAAGATGCATTCATCAGCAAAGGTTTTGGTTTGGGTACTACGCTCGACAGTCTGCCTAAAACCCTTCGTATCGATTTTATGCTGATCGACAAAAAGCTTTCAATCGACCATTTTCAAAAAGATGATCTGCATCTTTCTGACCATTTTCCACAATATGTAGATCTGTCCTGGAAACAGTAACAGAATATCCACCAACCGCGCCCGCCAGAGCGTCGTACGTTTTGATTGGCTAATATCTTACATTGTAGAGGAAGTGTTTACAAATAGTGCTGTCAGCCAGTTTTGCTGCGGCAGCGTTGTAGTGTCTGCTGCGGGATAAATAGCAAATTTTTTTTTGCGGGTGATCAGTAGTTAGCTGGGCAACATCGTTGCGACAGTCTACCCCGCCGAGGCGGGGCTCCGTTCATCGGTAAAGCATTGTGGCACATGACAGCTTATTATCATCCGGCATGTTTAAAAAGTAAAAAGCAACAGAAAAAATAATGTAAATAGTGCCATCACTCCGGAATCATAACTCGTCTGAAAGTATAAGTTTTATTTTTACACAATGCCAGGCAACAAGGTCAGAAGAATATTTAACCGGCTATTTACCATCATCAACTGCTTTTTCGCGGGGTTGTTTCTTATTGCCTGTCTGGTACCCTATCTTAACCCGTCTACCTGGTGGTTCATGGGGCTGATGGGTTTATCAGTTCCCTATCTTGCCATCCTTATGGTTTTTTTTATTTTTTTTTGGTGGGTTGTCAAACCCGTTTGGTCTCTTATACCCATCCTCACATTGCTCATTGGCTACAAGCAATTAACAGTGTTGTTTGCTACCAACAAGTACGAAACATTTACTCCCAAAAAAGACAGTTCGCAATTACGTATTGTAGATTGGAACATTCGCAGTCTTGTTGGCATGAGCAGTAAGGCTGATAAAAAAAGAATTGATCGCGCCACCATTCCCGAAACTATCATGACTCCCAATCCTGATATTATCTGTCTGCAGGAATTTAATAATTCTGCTATTCAAAACAACCTGGAACCATTCCGAAAAAAATACCCCTACTATTATTTTTCAAAAGACTTTCATGGCACCACGCAAGGCTATCTTGCCGGCACTATTATACTTTCCAAATTTCCAATTGTAAATTCCGGCAGAACGCAATATCCAGGCTCTTCCGGCGAAAGCCTGATCTACGCTGACATACAAACACCCAGGAAAATCATCCGGGTCTTTACTACGCATTTGCAGTCTTTCAAGTTCAACAAAGAAGACTATGATGATATAAATAAAATCAAACACACAGAAGACGAAGCTTTGCCAGCTTCGCGAAGTATACTGCAAAAAATGAAGCAGGCATATACAATCCGTGGCAGGCAGGCAAACATCGTTCGTAATATATTGAATGCTTCCCCGCATCCCTCCATTATATGTGGCGATTTCAACGACGTGCCCAACAGCTATACTTACTTTCACATTCGCGGCGACCGGCAGGATGTATTCCTGGCTACATCTCTTGGTATCGGGCGTACTTATCTCGCTCTTGCACCCACCTTACGTATCGACTATATATTACCCGACAACAATTTTAAAGTGTTGCAGTTCGACCTGGTAGACGAAAATCTCAGCGATCATTTGATGCTTGTAGCAGACCTGGAATTAAAATGAAATGAAAGGTAAAAACACTACTTATTCACCAGTTGCCCAATAATGATTCCGCCGCTACCGCTGCATTTAAAAACTCTGCCCCGCCAACCTTTGGTATCGTTATGGGGGTAGTTATCCTGGCTAAAAGTGGTTCCCTGATCCCATGCGATTCGTTGCCAATTACAAGCAGGCATTCAGGCATAGACGGAAAAGTATAAATATTCTCACCGTTCAACACTGCACCCAGCACCGGCAACTTTACTTCCTTCGTCCAATCTTCAACATCTTTGTACCAGCATGTAATCCTCGCAATGCTGCCCATGGTAGCCTGCACTGTTTTTGGGTTGTAGAGCTCCACACAATCATGGCTGCATACAATTTGATCTATTCCAAACCAATCAGCAATTCTAATGATCGTTCCCAGGTTTCCGGGATCCCTTATGCCATCCAGCACCAACGTAATTTTTCCTGCCGTTACAGGTTCATTCCCAGGTGTCTTTTGTTCAGCTATCAATATCACTTCATGCGGGCTAATTAGTCCACTTATGCGGTGCAATTCCGTTTCTGTGATCTCTTTACAGGGCACTGCCAGGTTGCTATTTTGGCGCAGCCAATTGCCGGTTCCATAAATTTGTTTCACATTGTAATCGCTGTTCAATAACTCCGTTGCCATCCTGGGCCTTCAGCTACAAACAGCCCGGCAAGCTCCCTTTGTTTTTTGTGGTATAAAGATTGAATATCTTTGATTTCATTTTTAGTCAGCATAGTAAAATGTTTCATTTGTACAGGAAGCCCGAAAACACCTTTCTTTTCTTTTGCGATCCTGCTTCTTGGCTCCTGCACCGTAGTAAAGAACTATCCTAAAAACACGCCTTTTGTTTTTAAAAACGTAATTGAGGTGAACGGGGAGGTATCGAAGGATGAAAAAAACAGGTTGCAAACAGAACTTATCAATTATTGGGACGATAGCATAAAAGTAAACTCGTTTCTACAGTTTGGCGTGCGCACCGTTATAAAAAATCCAAACGAATACGATAGTTCAGGCATTACAAGGAGTATGATCTTTATGAACTCCTATCTCAATTCCCAGGGTTATTACAACACCGAGATCAATGTAGTTCCACCCACCATCGATACTGTTCGCGATCAATACCGTACAACTATCGAATTTGATATAAATGTGAACCGGCATCTTAGCATCAACTCCTTTTCATACAACTCCATTACCAAACCCGAACTACGACGCATTGCTCTTGCCAATAGCGACAAAAGTTTATTAGTTAAGGGCAAAACTTTCACCAAGTCATTAATATCAGCCGAGCTCGACCGGTTGGTTGACCTTTACAGAAACAAAGGTTATTACAGGTTTACCCGCGAAAATATTTATGCTGAGGTAGACACCACCGATGTGGAACTACTTGAACTAACTCTCGATCCTTTTGAACAGGCCCGAAAAATAGCTGAGGCAGCCACCCGCCGTCGTGCTAATCCCACCATTGATGTCCTCATTAAACAGCGACCATCTGCAGATAGCAATGCCCTGGAGCTTTACCGCGTTGGCAAGTTTTACTATTATCCTGAAACGCTCATAAGCGAGTCGCCTGGATTCGCTCATGCAAAAGTCGTTTCGCGCGGTATCGAACGAGCGGGATTATGTGTTGAGGCACAATCATCAAAAAATAAAAATGCGACCGTTGCGCGAGCATACCTACATGCGCCGTGGCGATCTGTACCAGGAAACCGATTACTTTAAAACAGTCAATGCATTTTCACAGTTAGGTCCCTGGAACCAGGTAGATGTGCGCACAGACGAACGAAAGGATAAGGACTCGGGCAATATTATCGACTTTCATTTCTTCCTTACGCCCGCACCAAAATATTCGTTTGGGTACGATTTCGAAGTCAGCCGCAACAGTGGAAGCATCATTACCGGCAATCTGCTGGGTATCACCAATGTACTTACCCTGCGTAACCGCAACGTTTGGAAACAGGCAGTGCAGTCTAGCACCAACATCAGAGCCGGTGTGGAACTTGGCTTTACGGATACGCTGTTACAAACATTTCAGGCCAGTATTTCTCAAACCTACAGCATTCCCCGGTTCATCACCCCCTGGCGCATAAGAGGTATAAAGAAACTCGACGATTATAAAACAGTTGTCAACTTCAATGCGGCTTATACTGACCGGCGCAATTTTTTCCGCTTGCGTTCGGCAGTCACTTCCTGGGGTTACGAGTGGAAAAAAGACAATCATATCTGGATGTATCGACCGCTTAAATGTAGAACTCTACAGCCTGGATACTTTGCAGGGTTTAACCGATGCATTTATAACCAACCCATTCTTGCGAACAGCCTTCAATACTGGCTATGTTATAAGCCAAAATGCAACTTATACCATCACCTTCGCGTCGCAAAAGCACCCCAATGTTACCAATAACTTTCGGGTTTCTGCAGAGGAAGCCGGTGCACTTATGGGCAGATTTCCGGGATTACGTAACAAGATCTATCAATACATAAAGTTCGAGAGCAGAGTTCAGGCAGGTTACACAGTGGCGAAAAACCTCTTTCGCTTACCGTTTTTTTGGCGGCATTGGTTATCAACTATAGCGACGATCCGGCAATCGGTCAGTCACTTGCCTTTCTTTAAACAGTTTGTAGCTGGTGGTCCGTACAGTATGCGTGCCTGGGGCCTGCGTCAATTGGGTCTGGGTTCATCATTGCTAAGCGATACCTCTACTGTTTTCCGCGATCGTTTTGGCGACATACAATTGGAGACCAATTTCGAGTATCGTTTCCCCATAACCACCATTGGAGGCGTCAAGATAAACAGTGCCTTCTTTACCGATATCGGCAATATCTGGAACCTTAAAAACAATGTGGAAAATCCCAAAAGTAAACTCACGCTCAGGGGCTTGTTTCATGACATGGCTATTGCTGCCGGTACAGGTATCCGTTTCGATTTCAATTACTTCCTCGTGCGATTCGATTTTGCTTATAAAGTAAAAGATCCGGCACGGCTCAGAAACAATGGCTGGATGAGCATCAGCGATTTTGAATGGCGAAACAGGGAGTTTGAGACCACCAATACGCAATGGCAGGATTCTAAGCGAAATAACTTTGCTTTTCAGCTAGGCATCGGGCTGCCCTTCTAAGTGCCATTTCATTTTTTATTTTGCTAACCAGCAGTCTCCATTGTATCGCTTCTTCAGCATCAAATTCTCCAATGCGTGTGCGGCGCAAACTGCTTAAATACGCGCCGCAACCTAATTGCCTTCCAAAGTCGTTGGCAAGGCTTCTTATATACGTGCCGGTTGTACAAACAACTTTAAACGTAACAACAGGCAATTCAATCTTTTCAATGGTAAAACTCATTAATGGTTACTGTGCTTGGTTCCAGCACTACGTCTATGCCCTTTCGCGCCATCAGGTAAACAGGTTTGCCTGCCTTGTTTTATTGCCGAATGAATGGGGGGCACTGTTGTATTTCGCCAGTAAAAGCGGTGTAGCAGCATGTATTTGTTCTTCCGTTAATTGCTAAAGTCTGTCACGCTCGGTAGGTTCACTTTCCAGGTCGTAGGTGGGTGTAATGGCACCAAGGGTAAAGGTTCCGGTGTATTCTTTTTCCATACCCATGTATTCGTTTATCTTTTTGGTAAACTTGCCGGTACAAACAATCAGCAGCCAGTTGCCAGTGGGTCTAGTGTGCCTGCATGGCCAACCTTTTTTATTCTTATAAGCGAGCGGATTTTGCTCACTACATCAAACGAAGTCCAGTCCAACGGTTTATCTATCAGCATCACCTGCCCTTCTTCGTATTTATTCAATTCTTTTTCCAACGCTTTTTTGGCAAATGTATTTCAATGGCAAGGCCGTGGCGAAAGTTATTTGCGGTAAGTCCATTGGTTTTTTTATGAACCCGGCCGTGGTGCCCCGGTAAAACATTGTTGCGTCGCACAGCGTGTACCGTAGAAGCGGTGCGCAGCAAATAAATGGCTATGGTTTACCACTGCCATTTTCATTAAAAGCAAACGTGCCAAAGGTCAACTCTGCGAACTGCATCGATGAAAACTAATGCTCAAATAACTACAGATATACTACAAAAACAGACACTCTATTTCTCTTACATTGCATAGCATCAGGTGTCAGTGAATGGAAAGGTAAAACCTGGTATTGTTATCAGCTTTCCTTATTCTAGTTTTTACCTGCAACCCCTCTACGTATGGTTCCTGCTTAAGGCTTTGTTTTTCGAAAGCTGCATAGCCAAAAAATGTACACGGGTGCGACGCAACGGCTGCCGGATAGAAGTACTTTTGCCGGGTTCAAACAAAGAATAAAAAGTGTAAAAAAGCCTCGTATTTATTAAACCCAAATACTGTTTTGTATGGATACAAATAAATGGCCGGATGAATTGGATGCTTTGCAAGCCTCTGCCGACCACCATAAGCTGCTGTTTGAAAACGATAAAGTGCGGGTGTTGGAAGTGCGTATTCCGGCGGGAGTAGAAACCAGCGTGCACACACACAAATGGCCGGCTACGGTGTACAGCCTGAGTTGGTCGAATTTTATTCGCTTTGACACCGAAGGAAATATTTTGCTGCAATCCGGCGACCGCGACAGCGCACCCGCGCCAGTGGTTTGGTCTGAGCCCATACCGCCGCATACGTTGCGCAACGTAGGTAAAAACGAGATCCGCAATATTTGTGTAGAGATCAAAACTCCGGCTGAATAAGCCCCCTGCCTAAGCGCACAGACCGGCATTTTTTAATTATAAAAACAATACGACAATGCGATTGCTGCTTGGATTTTTTTTATTGAGTTTGACTGCTGCCGGGCAAGGCAACATACAATGGCCCGCCGGTAAAAAAGCCGCTATTGTGCTTACCTACGACGATGCGCTCAACTCACAATTAGACATTGCCATCCCGCAACTTGACTCTGCACACCTGCGGGGCACATTTTTTCTAACCGGCAATTTGCCACCTGCCAACATTGCCCGCTGGCGGCAGGCTGCTACAGCCGGTCATGAACTTGGCAACCATACGCTATTTCACCCGTGCCGCGCGGCAGCCTTTCCGGCAGACCCGCACTACACCAGCGAAGCTTATAGTGTGCTGAACATAGTGCGCGAAATAAAAATGATGAACGATTTTTTGTTTGCCCTCGACGGTAAAACGACAAGAACCTATGCTTATCCCTGCACCGAAACCTCCATTGCACGGCAAAGATTATACAGATACCTTAAGTGCGACTGGTCTCGTAAAATATGCCCGCATTGGTGGCGATAAAAATTCTATTGTAAATGATGCAAACAGGCTTTTGCCACTGAAGGTGCCAAGCTGGGCTTTTGCAGTTTGCCCTACAGGCAGCGAGTTTGTTGACTATGTGCAGCGCGTAGCCAATGTGGGTGGATTAGGTGTTATCATGTTTCATGGTACGGGCGGCGACTACCTGAATGTAACAGCCGAAGCACACCGCCAACTGGTGAACTACCTGGCGCAACACAGCGATATTTGGGTAGCGCCTTTCCAGGAAGTAATGGACTATGTAATGCAGCAGAAAAAATAGCCAAACTATTGTAGCTACATAATGCGTGGTGGCGCTGTGGTGACCGGAATGTATTTTTCTTTTGGCTTCACCAAAAGGTAATAGTAGGCGATAATAACCAGCCCGATGGTAAATGGAATAAGGGTAAAATAGCGCAAAGATTTCATTCTTCGAATAAAACTCTGTCAACATCCAATAGGCATTGGCAAGTATCCAAAAGTCAACAGCCAGGTTGTGCAGTAATTCACTTTTTATATGCCGGGTTTGCCAGGTAATTAGCAAGGCAGCGCCAATGGTAGGAATGATCATTATTAGCCCGGCGGGTCGCCACAGCATCGCCCAGCTAAGATCTTTTAATAACCAAAACACAATGTGCAGGTTTTCGGTCTTGCGGTAGCGCGCGGGGATAGAATACATTACCTCCTGGTGTTGCATGCCAAAGAATTTCCGCCAAAAATAGGCAGAGAAGTCAATTCATTTTTCGATGTAATATTTTGCTGAAACGCTGCACATCGGCATCGGCATAAAGGGGTTTGCCATAGAGCAAATAACCGGCAAACTGATGGGCAAAAAAAGGAGCCAGTGAACAGCCCTTGGTACCCATGCCATTGAGAATTCCTACGGACTGCACACTGGTATGCAGCCCAACAAATGGCCGCCGCTCCATATTTGCCGGGCGTACAGATGCCAGGTGATCAACCACTGTGAGCGGGAGTTTTAACCAATATTGCAAATGTGCTATTACCTTTTCTTTAAAAGCTGAAGTTGGTTCCGCATCTGTAAAATTCCACTCGTACGAAGAGCCGACCCAAAACAGATCGTCGCGCCACGGCACAACAGAAAGACCTTGTTTGTAAATATGCTGCGCAGGCAATCCAGGTATCTGCACGATCAGCGCTTCGCCTTTGTTAAGTGAATAAGGCAGGTTTTTAAAATAAGGATTTTGGCTGCCCGCAATGCCTTCGCAGCAAATGATCTTACGTGCTGTTATGTTTTTGTAGCTGACAACGTCTTCTGCAATGCTACAGTCAGCCCAGTCAAACACTTCGGTGCGAAGACTGTTTTTTTCCGTTAAATACTGTCGCCATTTCGTCAACATTGTATTGTTATCTATAAGCAGGCAGGGGCTGATTTCACCTACGCCAAAATGAAAACGGAAGTAAGCGCTCCAGTCGAAGGCAGCAGGTTTGTGCAGGTATTCCGGCTCTTCGGTCAGGCGTTGCGCAAATGCTTCTTTCATTTGCAGGGTTGCCGGAAAATCGAGTACACTGGTGTGTGTCAGCAGATCTACATCAAGCATTTTTCCAATGCTTATATAGGCATCCGCGGCGAAGGGCAGCAGCTCTTCTATTCGCCAGGTACATACAATGCGCCTGCCCGTAACAGGGTTGATAACACCACTTGCCACCTTGCTTGCCGTATGCGGTGTATTGGCGTCTATGACCAAAACTTTAGCGCCTGCCTGCAACAAATAGTAACTGAGAAATGTACCACACAGACCCTGCCCTATGATCAGGTAATCGACATTTAGTTGCTGATGGTCGCCGATAATATTTTGATTAAAAGATTGGGAATGCATAAACGCATATTGCAAGTACAGTATGGGCAAGATACAGTCGGTTTGCGAAACAAAAAGCCCCGCATCTTTTTAATGCGGGGCTAGAAAATTTCTACCGTTCACTTTTATTTCTTCAGCACTTCAGCCATGGTTTTGCCTATGTCGGCGGGGCTGGCTACTACGTGCACACCGCACTCGGCTAAGATCTCCATTTTAGCTTTGGCTGTATCTTCTGCACCGCCAACTATAGCGCCCGCATGACCCATGCGGCGACCGGGAGGGGCTGTTTGCCCGGCGATAAAACCAACAACAGGTTTGGTGCCGTTTTCTTTGATCCAACGGGCAGCCTCTGCTTCCATACCGCCACCAATTTCACCGATCATAATGATGCCTTCGGTCTCCGGATCGTTCATCAACAACTCAACTGCTTCTTTAGTGGTAGTGCCTATGATAGGATCGCCACCAATGCCGATGGCGGTAGAAATGCCTAACCCTGCTTTTACTGTTTGGTCTGCTGCCTCGTAGGTAAGTGTACCTGATTTTGAAACTATGCCTATTTTACCAGGCTTAAATATAAAGCCGGGCATAATGCCAACTTTCGCCTCGTCGGCTGTAATAACACCGGGGCAGTTTGGCCCTATCAGGCGGGTGCTTTTTCCATTCAGGTAATTTTTGACCCGAACCATGTCCTGCACCGGAATGCCTTCGGTGATGCAAACGACCAAAGCAATGCCGGCATCGGCAGCTTCCATGATGGCATCGGCGGCAAATGCCGGTGGAACAAATATGATACTGACATTGGCGCCCGTTTTCTCAACCGCATTAACTACTGTATTAAAAACCGGTCTGTCAAGATGTGTGCTTCCTCCTTTGCCGGGCGTAACGCCACCTACTACCTGTGTACCATATTCTATCATCTGCGAGGCATGGAAGGTTCCTTCTGTACCGGTGAAACCCTGCACAATTATCTTTGAGTTTTTGTTTACTAATACGCTCATAATAGACGGTTGATGGAGTTTTTTAATGAAGGGCAAAAATAGGATTTAAGGCTAACAACCCCATTAAATTATTAGCGATGTTTCACTGCCCGTAAAATCAGCGCGTTGCGGCAAATGAAGGTGCTATTGCTAGGTGCTTGTTGAGAAGAAAATACGTGATATGCAATACGTCAACCAGCGATATTTTAGAGGGGTAAGGAGCGCCATATTTACCTGAACCAGAAGCTACACCATGGCGCTGCAGATGAAGGGAGCCCCGCCTCGGCGGGGTAGACTGTCGCAAGGCTGCTCACCAGGAGTGCTACTGCCGGTCTACAAAAAAAGACAGAAAAAAGGGAAATGTAGAGAAGGAACGCCTCAGCGTGCGGCCATTTTGTTGGCTTCTTCTTCAGCGTCGAGCATGCGCATTTGCTTGGCATCCTGTAAAAAGTCGGAGGCAAAAATGAATTCGTTAAGTTTTTCGTCTTTGCTTTTTATGATCTCTTTGTTGGAGCCTTCCCACTGCTTTTAGCCGTTGTACATATAAAAAATGTGGTCTCCTATTTCCATTACACTGTTCATGTCGTGGGTGACAACAACCGTCGTTATATTATATTCATTGGTGATATCCTGTATGAGTTTGTCGATAACGAGGGAGGTTTGGGGGTCGAGACCGGAATTGGGCTCGTCGCAAAATAAATATTTGGGCTGCAATACTATTGAGCGGGCAATACCTACGCGTTTTTTCATGCCTCCGCTGATCTCGGCCGGGAATTTTTTGTTGGCGCCTTCCATATTTACCCGTGCCAGCACTTCGTTCACCTTTTTTAATTTGTCGCGGTGGCTGAGATTGGTAAACATATCGAGTGAGAATTTGATGTTCTGTTCAACGGTCATACTGTCGAATAATGCGGAGCCCTGAAAGAGCATACCTATTTTTTGACGCAGTTCTTTTTTCTCCTGCACGGAAAGGTCTGTCATGCTTTGCCCATCGTATAGAACCTGTCCGTCGTCGGGTACAAAGAGCCCGACAATACATTTGAGCAATACTGTTTTGCCGCTGCCACTGGAGCCAATGATAAGGTTGCATTTGCCGGTCTCCATCACCAGGTTTACATCGTGCAGGATGGTTTTGTCGCCAAAACTTTTTTTGAGGTGCTTTATTTCAATCATGTTAAGATCTCGTTTTGGGTTACAGCAGCAAGGCAGCAAGCGCATAGTCGGCAACTAATATCAAGATACAACTAATAACGACCGATGTGGTGCTGGAACGTCCGATCTCGAGAGAACCACCAGTAACATAATAGCCATAGTAAGCAGGCACGCTGCTAACGATAAAGGCGAATGTGTAGGCTTTGGTAAGCGCGAAATAAACATTGAAGGGAGAGAAGTTGGAGCGTAAACCAATATCGAAAATATCGGCTGCCACAATGCCTGACATATCGGCTGCGGTGCGCCCACCCCAAATTCCTAAAAATGCAGACAGTGCAATAAGGCAGGGTATCATGAGCAACGCAGCGGCAATTTTTGGGAAAACGAGGTAGGCTTTGGTGTTGATCCCCATGATCTCCAGGGCGTCAATCTGCTCGCTGATGCGCATGTTGCCAAGTTCGCTGGCGATCTTGCTGCCGACTACGCCAGCCAGCACAATGCTGACCACCGTGGGCGCAAGTTCCAGTATCATACTGTCTCGCACGATCTGCCCAATAGTGCTTTGTGGCACCAGCGGACTTACCAACTGGTAGGCTGTTTGTACGGTGGTTACGGCACCCAAAAACAATGAAATAATAACAACAATAGGTAGAGAGCCAATGCCAATTTCCACACACTGGTGCATGAATTCCTTCCAATACATTTTGGGATTTTCGGGACGGGTAAACATCCCTTTAAGCATAAGCAGGTATTGGCCAAATTTGGTGAAAAACTTCATGTATATCGGTAAGAGTTGTTTGGTATAATGTTAAGCTTTTCTTTTTCGCTTCCACCAGGAAGTTTTATTGATCTCGCTTTCAGTATTGGTTTTTAATTTCATTTGTGCGTCCACTACCGCTATCATAGCCATGTTTATAATGCTTCTGACGCTGCTGCCTAGCTGCAATACATGAACCGGTTTCTTAAGTCCTAATAAAATCGGGCCAATAGCGTCTGCTCCACCTACTTCCTTCAATAGGTTATAGGCAATGTTGCCCGCTGCCAGGTTAGGGAAAATCAAGGTATTAACGTCCTGGTCAACCAGTTCGCTAAAGGGATAATTGTCTTTTAATATCTCTTTACTGAAAGCCATGCTGGCCTGCATTTCGCCATCTACCAATCAACTCGGATTGCGCTGCGTTTAACAATGTTGCTGGCTTCGGCCACCAGTCGCGCCTCGGGCGAATTGCTGCTGCCAAAGTTGGAATAGCTGAGCATAGCTATGCGCGGAATGATGTTGAAGGTACGTACTTCCTTTGCCGCCATCAGGGTGATCTCGGCCAATTCTTCGGCGGTGGGATTGAAGTTGACAGTTGTATCAGCCAAAAACAACGGACCTTTTTTGGTGATCATGATATACATACCCGCAATCTTCTTCACTTCTTTTCTGTGCCTATAATTTGCAATGCCGGGCGAATGGTCTCGGGATAATTTTTCGTAAGACCCGAAATCATGGCATCTGCATCGCCGGTCTCTACCATCATGCAACCAAAATAGTTGCGGTCTTTCATTATTTTTTTACTCTCGTAATAGTTGAAGCCACGGCGCTGTCTTTTCTTGAAAAACAAAGTAGCATAGTGGTTGCGCCTCGCTTCATTCTCCTCATCGCGTGGGTCGATGATGGGAAAATCTTTCAGGTCAATGTTATTGGCAGCAGCTATCTCGTTTATCTTTTTAGCATCGCCGAGCAGAATAGGGAAGCCTATTCCTTCATCGTACACGATCTGGCAGGCCTTTAAGCATCTTCAGGTTATCAGCCTCTGCAAACACAATTCTTTTTGGGTTGCCTCGTGCTTTGGTGCCAATTACACGCAGTAGTTGGTTGTCGAGGCCCAGGCGTTTATTCAGTTCCAACTACATAGGCATTCCAGTCGGTGATGGGTTTTTGGGCTACACCACTTTCCATTGCAGCTTTTGCCACAGCCGGTGCCACCGTACTCAGCAACCTGGGATCTAGAGGTTTGGAATAATATAATCAGGGCCAAAAACCATATTTTTTTGGTTATAGGCCATATTCACAATATCGGGTACCGGCGATTTTGCCATTTCGGCCAGGGCAGTTACTGCCGCCAGTTTCATGGCTTCGTTGATCTGTGTTGCCCGTACATCCATTGCTCCCCTGAAGATATAGGGGAAGCCAAGCACATTATTTACCTGGTTGGGAAAGTCTGTTCTGCCGGTAGCCATTATAAGGTCTTTGCGCACGGCTATGGCTATTTCGTAGGGTATCTCCGGGTCGGGGTTAGCCATAGCAAAAACAATCGGGTTTTTTGCCATGCTCCGTATCATATCTGCAGTCACTACATTCCCAATACTCAGCCCCAGAAAAACATCCGCATCTTTCATGGCTTTTTCCAACGTCCAGTCGGTGCGCCGCACTGCAAATTTTCTCTTTTCTTCATCCAGATCGGTGCGCCCCTGGTGCAAAACGCCGTCTTTGTCGAACATAATGAAGTTTTCATGGCGGGCACCCAGCGATACATATAGCCGCACACAAGCCATGGCTGCGGCACCGGCGCCATTTACCACAAACTCAGCTTTATCAATGCTTTTCCGTTGTAGCTCCAGTGCGTTCAGCAGCGCTGCACTGCTAATGATCGCTGTGCCATGCTGGTCATCGTGCATTACCGGTATTTTCAACCTTTCGCGCAGCTTTGTTTCTATTTCAAAACACTCCGGCGCCTTTATATCTTCCAGGTTGATGCCGCCAAAAGTGGGTTCCAGCGAGGCTACAATGTCAACAAATTTTTGCGGGTCTTTTTCATTGATCTCAATATCAAAAACATCTATATCTGCAAATATTTTAAACAGCACACCCTTCCCTTCCATCACCGGTTTACTGGCTTCCGGGCCAATATCGCCCAAGCCCAAAACCGCTGTGCCATTGCTGATCACTCCTACCAGGTTGCCTTTTGCGGTGTACTTATATACATCTTCTTTGTTGGCGGCTATTTCCTTGCAGGGCTCGGCTACACCGGGGCTGTAGGCAAGAGACAGGTCGCGCTGTGTTTTAGCTTCCTTGGTTGGTATTACTTCTATTTTTCCCGGTCTTCCTTTTGCGTGATAGGCCAAGGCTTGCTCTCGTCGTAGGTCTCTTTGCATAAACGATCTTAAAGTTGCAAATTACAACAATTGAAAGGAAGCGATTTTTTGCCGGTGTGTCGCTGTGTTGCAGGCAGGTTTCAGCTCATTTTTTAGTGTTTTTTTTGCAGGCCGGGAGTTGCAGGAAAAATCAGCATTGTTGCGACAGTTTACCCCGCCGAGGTGGGGCTCCGTTCATCCGCATCACATTGTTCAGGTTTTTGGTAAGTGCTATCAATAGCCGTTACTTGACAGCATGTATAAATGCAAAGGCGGAAAAGCAATTTATTTGCCTGTTGCTTTTTCACGGTTTTGCAAGGATCACTTACTGATAAAAGTTGTGCGAGGTATTCCTTTCTCTATTAAAACTGGAGCGCTGTTAAGCCTGTTTTTTACCGCTCCCTCGTTTACTAATAAACGATAGTATAAATTCAAGCAGTACACAATTTCAACATGCATTATTATATGTACACAAATTTATCTTTTGCAAACAAAGCAAAACTTGCTTGTCTAGATCATGTATATATGCGGGACGATCTCTTGCTATAACAGTATAGTACACTTGCAAAAATTTGCAACTTTGTGCAAAAATAATTTTAGTAAAATACTAACAAGATATATTTAGTGGTCTGTATATTTACATAGCAATTAAAGAGGAGCAAGGCTCCAAAAACGATGAACAACTACATAAGATTTCTGTTAGCCCGCTGCAGACAAAGGGTTAAACCACCAGAAGTCATTTCCCTCTAGATTTCCTCCTTCCAAAGTAAGCAGACAACAAAAGAAGCAGAATGAAAATGGCAGATAGCCAACTTGAATTTTCTTGTGTTTACACAAGATGATTGCAAGATCTTTTTCGATATAAGCGCTTATCGGATCAGATGTTTGGCTATGGCGTTTTCTTAAATAAATCCGTGTCGACGTTTGTAAAGAAATTCATCGCACGTTCATTTAAAGAATCCTGTTTTTAATAGCGTTTGCTGAAATTGATCAGGAAACAATCGGAGAAATTTTCCAGGTAAAATGGAGACGACTTTCACCTGCACTAAGTGAAAGGTTTTAAACCAAAGCCAGTGTGATCTGCACTGCAAAAAATCAATTTTTAAAAAATTAAAAATTTAAAACTATGGCAAACATAGGTAAAAGACTATTGTCAGTTTTCGCAGAAGTAGAGGATGGAAACCTGCCTGAGCATACAATACAAACCACTCAGACCAGCCCGGAGGTAGCACCCGTTTGTACCGGTGATCCTGACCAAAACGAAAAATTTAAAAGCTACTTCGACCGGTTATTTCAAGAGTTGAATTTGCCTGGGCCAGACTACTACGAGTTTTCAAAAATGGTAGATGCTATGGCAAGTATAGCCGAAGAAAGAACCCGGTTTATTTCAGCTTTCGCTGGTTTGACAGTTCAAGGTCTTAGTAAAGAAAAGCTTTTGCAAAGCGCGCAAACCTACCTACAGTTATTGGAGGAAGACTTCAGAAATTCGGCGCTGCCATCAATGCTAGTTTATTACAAAATGTAGAGATGAAAAAAGCAGAGATGCAAGAAAAGGCAAGGCGAATTCAAGAACTGACAACAGAGATAAATGAGCTCAATAAGCAGATACTTGCATTAGACAACGAGATCAGTAGCAGTGAACAAAAGATTCAGCAAAACCAGGGTGGCTATTCAATAGAATCCACCAGGTACAAAGACCGTATCTCGAGTGATATCAACAAGATTATTAACCTGATTTAAATAAAATTAAAATGGAAAGGAATTATCAAATGAACGGCAAGAAAATGCCGGGTTGGTTTTCAGAGCCGAAGAACGTAGCCACAACCATCATCGGGTTGAAGTCTCTTTGCAGGCATCGCTTACTTTGTACTTACTTACATTCTTCCCTGGCTTGTAAACGTAACCTGGACCATCATTAACCTGGTAATAGGTGGTGCCATTCTCACCTTCATTATGTTGGTGTTGACAAACAAAAAATTCTGGAGAGCGATCAAATACTTTTCAGAGTTTATCGCCAGCTATACGCTCGGGTTAGCTATAGAGCTAAATCCCTTCAACATACTGGAGAGCAAAATAGAGCAGGGTTACAAAGATCGTAACACCTTGTACAAACAAGGTGCAAGGCTGAAGGGCAAGCACAGTGAATTGATAGAGAAACTGTCGGCGAAAGAAAAGGAACTGCAACTGAACATACAAAAGGTAAAGATACTGCAGACAGAAAGACCTGGTAACAGACAGGTTGATCTCTACGCCAACAACGTAGTAAGATGCAAGGAATACATAGACAATGTAACACCGATTGCGGGCGACCTTGACAAGCTGATCAGGTTTTCGGATGCAGCCTATGAGGAGAGTGGAATAATGTTGGAAGATGCCAAGCTGGACCTGGACGCAAAGAAAGATCTGTACTATTCAGTTACTACCGGTCTCAATGCAGTCTCAGCAGCTATGAAGGCTTTTAAAGGCGATGATGATCTGAACCGCGATGCTGAAAAAGCATTGGCAATATTGAAAGTAAACATTGGCGAAAAAATTGGAAATATAAAATCTGCCATTGATGTAACCTCGAGATTTATGGATGACAAGTTTCTCGAGGATAAAGCCAAAAGTTCGCAAGCTCTCGAGTTGATAAACGAGTTTTCTGTGAAGCATGATTTCAATTACGCAAACAACGCAGTGAAGCGAAACAGCAACAATGGTCAGCTAAAAAATGTACAGATCCCCGAAAGGTTTAGAGGCTTGTTAGACTAGCGTGATGAGTGCACTAAGAATGTAAATAAAAATACATAAGCACGACCCCACAGTGGGTAAATATAGCAAGATGCTGTAGCGCTAAACTATTGCCCAATATGCAGGAAATATAGAGATCCAAAAAATGTGAAAAAAGTACAGTAATGAAAACGCAGGTACAAGGGTGTGACACAACAATGATGACACAATGACCCAAAGCCTGAACAAAAAAAATTATAAAACGCATTTTAAAATTTAAAACAATGTCAATCAAATTAAAACCGGCTGGCAAATTAGTAGTTATTGCAGCTGTAGTATCCGCAATCATGTTAAGTGTAAGATGGTACCAGGCAAGACCCCGCGAAGTGGGTCAATCTATCATAGTGGGTCAAGTAGCATTGCCCGATGCTGTAGAAGCATCCCTGAGTGGCGCTGCAACAAAACTTGCGCTTCCCGGTGTTGAACCGGCACACAACGGAGGTACCGAAATAACCTGGGAAAGAATGGCATGGAACAGCCAGTTCTCCGGTATGTACGCAAACGGCGGGGTAAGAACTACCAAGGGTTCACTGTTCGACATAGCAAAGCTGGACGTGACCTACCTGCGCCAGGACGACTGTAACAAGCAAATGGCAGACTTTGTAAAGTTTGCACAGGAGTACAAGACCAATCCTAATGCGGCTGGTGTATTGATCACCTTTATGGGCGATGGTATGCCGGCTTTCATCACATCTCTTAGCAAAGAGTTAGAGCCACTGGGTCCGGAGTATCAACCGATCATTATACCGGTGGCCCACGGTAAATCGTATGGCGAAGACCAGGTGATGGGCCCTCAATCTTGGAAACAAGATCCTAAAAACGCAATCGGTAAATGTGTGGCAGGTGTACTGCGCGATGGCGACATAAACATTCTGCTAAAGTGGGCTGGCGACAATGGGCTGAAAGTTAACCCCGATGAAACCACCTACGATGCTGATGCTATCAACATCATTGCAGCCAGTGATTTCTTAGATGCACCGAATAAATACATAACCGGTTATGCAGAAAAGAGAAAGGTGGTGGAAAACGGTAAAACAACCGGCAGAGATACAACCGTGCAAGTAGATGGTGTAGCCACCTGGACACCCGGGGACGTAAACATTGCCCAAAAGAAAGGCGGTTTGATAACCATTGCCAATACACGGCAATATGCATCGCAAATGCCGAACCAAACCATTGCCGTAAAGAAATGGGCGTATGACCACAGAACCGATGTAGAGAACATGATCATCGCTTTGGCGCAAGCCGGCGACCAGGTAAGAAGCTTTACTGAAGCTAAAGAATTTGCTGCAGAAGTAAGTGCCGATGTATATCGCGAACAAGATGCAGCCTACTGGTTGAAGTACTACAATGGTGTAGAAGAAACAGACCTGCAGGGGGTGAAAGTATCACTGGGTGGTTCCATGGTTTTTAACCTGGCTGATATGGCTAACACCTATGGTTTGGGCGCTGATAAAGTGGACAGGTACAAAGCCGTTTATAACACATTCGGCAATCTGATGGTGAAGATGTACCCGGCAATCATGCGCACATTTTTGCCCTATGAAAAAGCAGTGGACAAATCGTTCCTCAACAGTGTTATAGCCAACCATCCTGAGTTGATGGAAGGCAAAGCAATGGAGGCAAAGTATGCCAGCGAGATCTCCTCTAAGGTATCTTCTAAATCGTACTCAATTGAGTTTGCAACCGGCTCTGCTACCATAGAACCAACTTCCTATCAACAGCTCGATGAGATATTTGAATCAGCAGTGGTAGGCGAAGGTTTAAAGGTTGGCATAGAAGGTCATACAGACAATGTGGGCAACAGCGAAGCCAATATGCAGTTATCTGCAAAAAGAGCTGCTGCTGTTAAAGCCTATATGCTCAGGAAAGGCATCAGCGCACAACGCCTGGAGGCAAAAGGTTTCGGTAGCACCAAACCCGTTGCTGACAATGAAACCGCGGCTGGCAGAAGCAGAAACCGAAGAGTGGAAATTGTGCTCGGAGAGTAAAGCGTGTAAAAAATGATCTGATGAAGAAATGAATGCCTTCACCGGTTCTAAAAAAAGTATTGGCATTCAGCATGTGCTAAAAGCGTTTGCCTGCCCCGCTGATAGCCATCACGAAAAAGTATAGGGCAGGCACTATTAAAAACCTAATACAATGGAACTAAAAGATATGAATGCAACAGAAAAAAGAAAGGCAGTTGCCACCTTCTTCAAATGGATTTTTATGTGTGGACTCTTATGTGTTGCTGTAGTGATTTGCTGCCTTATATTTTGGCCCTCCTACAATGTGTACCGGCAAAAGAAAGAAGGAGAAGCTATACTTGCCCATGCACAATACTCACGTGAAGTGGCAGTAGCAGAAGCCAAAGCTAAGATGGAAAGTTCTTCGCTTTTGGCACAAGCCGATACCATCAGGGCACACGGTATTGCCCGGTCTAACCAGATCATCGGTCAGTCTTTAACTGACGCCTATCTGCACTGGTTCTGGATAGACAATATCGATAAGAGCAACAATGTGATCTATGTGCCTACCGAAGCAAACCTGCCCATATTGGAAGCGGGAAGAATGAGTACTTCTGACGGGCACAAATAAAATACTTAGCAGTCAGGTACACCAATGTACTACAACTTGCTTTTAACAAGCGGCAACAATAACCTGTTGCCGCTTAATTAAAAAAATTAAATTGAAATGAAAAAGATTTTTAGTCCGTTTGAGAATATCAGCAGACGGTCACTGACTTTATTAATTATATCGCAGGCTGCCATAGCCTTGTTATTGTGGCATATTCTATCCGATGGTTTAATTCCTAAACCTGTGCCGGTAGCTAAAGCCTTTGTACACCTGTTGACTTCCAAATTATTACTCGATAATGTGCTGCAGAGCATCTTGCTGACTATGAAAGCAATGCTCATTTCTATCGGTATTACACTATTCATTACCTACTTGTCGGTTGTGCCTTTTTTTGCCACCATAGCCCGGTTCGTAGTTAAGTGCAGGTATCTTACACTCACTGGATTCATCTTCATATTTACACTGCTTACTACCGATGGTAGTCAGTTGAAACTGTCGTTGCTGGTGTTTGGTATTGTACCATTTTTCGTTACTACTTTTTTAGCGGTCATACTCGCTACCGACGATCAGCAATACGAACTCTGCAAAACACTTGGTTACAACAAATGGCAAACACTTTACGAGGTGATCATTGTAGGCAAAGCCGACCAGGTGTTCGAGATCGTGCGTCAAAACTTTGCCATCTCATGGTTAATGATCACACTTGTTGAAGGTCTGAGTATGAGCGAAGGCGGCATTGGTACATTGCTGATCAAGTACAACAAGTACAACGATCTTACCAATGTCATTGCCATACAACTGGTGATCTTCTCCATTGGTTTGTTATTCGATTTTTTACTGGGTGCAACAAAGCATTGGTTGCTGCCCTATTCTACCACAAGCAAATAGTTTATACAATGACTTATTCTAAACAAGAGGTGTTGTTACATGTTGACAATATATCTCTTACCTACGATCAAAAGCCTATACTGCGCGATATTAATTTTGAGGTGCACAATGTTGTGCGTCCGGGTTGTACCCAGGGACAGGTAGTATCGCTCATAGGCAAAAGCGGCATAGGCAAAACACAGTTGTTCAAGATACTTTCAGGTTTGCAAAAGCCCACTGCAGGGCATGTTTACATCAACAACGATAAAGAGGTGGAGGCAGGCGATATGGGTGTGGTGTTTCAAAACTATTACCTCTTCGAGTGGCGAACAATTTACCAATCACTCGAGTTGGCAGCCAGGCAAAACAAAGCGTTGAAAGGCACCGAGAAAGAAGCTATCAATAAATATGCGCAGCACTTCAACCTTGCCAATCACCTGTCACGCTATCCCAAAGAGCTATCCGGTGGTCAGCGGCAGCGCGCCAGCATCATACAGCAAATGCTCAAAGGGTCCGACTTCCTGTTGCTCGACGAACCCTTTTCCGGGCTCGATATTTTGATGCTCGATAAAGTGGTTGAACTGTTGATGAATGTATCGTTGTCCGATGAATTAAAAACGCTCATCATTGTCTCGCACGACATTGGTACCAGCGTCGCCATTTCCGATACAGTATTCATTCTGGGCGAAGTAGAAGGCATGCCGGGCGCAACTATCAAAAAAGAAATTGACCTCATGGAGCGTGACCTGGCATGGCAAAAAAACATCCGTTCACAACGTGCGTTTATCGATACGCTCAGCGAAATAAAAAGTTACCTGTAAAGGTTTAGCAATGGCACATCGCCATTGCTTTTTTGTTGCCCGTTACTACTCGTTACTGAACCCGCCTTGTTAGTTTTTTGGAACCCGGCAGTATATCTCTGTGGTTCATCGTTGCGTCGCAGTACGTTCATCGGCAGCACGCTGATCAGGCTTTGTTTGCATAGGATAACGCTGCTTTTAAAACTGGCTTTTTCGTTCCCGATCTTCAATGCCCATCTAGTTTCTTATCTTTGGATTAAAACTTTTTTTGATAATGAAGACAATCCGTATAAATGTAAATAAGCAAATGGACGGGTACTCCTTCAGTATTACTCCATCCATTCGCGACTTTATCAAAAAGCTTTTTCCCGGTGCTCATCCTGCCAACAATATTTTTGTAGGCTATGACACGAAAAGTGATTTCGATATTTTTGTAGGCAAACTAGAGAACTACATCTATCCAGCCCTATTAGGAGTTAACGAAGAAAGTGACATACAAATGTTAGATGAAATTCATTTTGTTGATACACAAACAGGAACGATTTTACATAAAGTAATGCTTCGTGACGAAAAAGTTTAATAATTACCTGGGAAAAGCAGGACACCTGGCAGTTATGTCGGAGTTCTTAATGCTCGGTTGGAACGTTGCTATTCCGGAAGTGGACATTGGCGATGACATTTTTGTTGTACAGGACGAGAATGGAACTTTAAGACGTGTTCAGGTAAAAACTTCAATTTCAACGAAAAGGCGAGCAGGCTTTAGCGGCCAATTCAATGTTTCATTAAAAAAATTGCGAACTATAACAACAATTTACGTTCATTATGTTTTCATTGTACGACACAACAACGAATGGACCAAACCTTTAATAATCCGTCAGGATTATTTACTTGATCATTTTGAAAATAGGAAAGTTGGATCTGAAGCCAAAGGGAATATTATCTTTTACATTTCCTTTTTCGATGAAAGAGTAGAGTGTTCAGGGCAAAATTTTTCTATGTACCTCAGAGATTTTTCTGATTTTCCACAACTTTCTCATTAGTAGCAAGTAAAGCAATCTCACACGTTCCTGGCTTTCATCTACGGTCTGCTTTATTGTATCGTTCAAACAGAAACACTTCGTTTTTCACTTTCTCTTCTCATGGTTCTCCGTGGTTGTTCTATACATTTACGCATGGAATATTTCGTACAAAAGAACTCTGTGGTACGTGAAATTTGGGGCAAAAGCGATACCATACTCTTCATCTTTGCCGGCGCCTCGGCTGAGTTTGCTTTGAACAAAGCCGTTGACTGGCTTTACTTCACCGGGCGTTTACCTGCCGATCCTTTAGGTCGTTTATTCTCAACAGTCGACTATGCCAGGCGAATTGTGTTTGCTGAAAAAGAAGCCGCCTACAAAGCGATAGATACAATAACTTCCATTCATGCTGCAGTGGAAAATAAACGCCAGGCTACCATTCCTGCCTGGGCATACCGCGATGTGTTGTTCATGCTCATCGGTTACTCTATCAGCGCCTACGAAGTAATGGAAAGAAAACTTTCTGAAGAAGAGAAAGAAGAGGTGTTTAACGTCTTTTACCGCGTAGGACAAAGGATGGGGTTGCAGGAACTACCAACCAATTATCGGGAGTGGCTGGTAATGCGTCAATCACATCTTAATAATGACTTAGTAAAAAGTAAGTACTCTTTAGATTTGTATCGGCAATACCGCAAACATTTAGGTTTGGTACGTTACAAATTACTTGTAGAAGCTCAAAGATTAGTTTGTCCTGCACACGTACTACAACTCTTAGCATTCAATTCATTTTCTTTGATAAGGCCATTACTGGGATTATATAAACTATCCCGCCACATTAAAATGGATGGGATGATCAAATCTGCTATACTGCCCCGGGCATATAAAACAGAGATCAGCCAACTTGATATAGCTTAGCAGGCGACAGTCGTCGCGCAAATTTGTAACTACTCTTTTGTTTTTTTAATGTTTTAGCAAATGTGTGGAAGGGCAAAAAATATTAGTATTGCCGTGGTTGTAATAGATGTATTTGCTATTGTAGCCCTGGCTTTTCAATAGCCTCATCTCAAAATAATTACATAACTATTATAGATTTTCTCCAAATTGAATAATTCGACTATTATCGGATCATTAGTTCTGTTAATTGCAAAAAATCTAGCCTTGCTACAGGGAAATACATTGAAATGAACAGCGTAAGAATTGCAGAATTTATTTTACGACGTTCAGGTATTTGGTTGCAAAAAATCTTGCATTTCCATTTTTTTAAAACGGTAAAAAAAGCCTGGACTACGATTAAATTGTTGAAGAGTGCGACGCAACGATGTTGCCTGTGATACTAAAAGCCGGCTCCATAAAAAACTTTCTTTTAGTAATACGGGTAGAATGAAACAGCATTAAATAGTAATAAAAAGAGCCACCTTGCGGATGGCTCTTTTTATAATTGAAGTATTGTATTAGCCATTCATGCTGGCTAAAAATTCAGTGTTGTCTTTGGTGCCACGCATACGTCTCAGCAATTCATTCATTGCTTCTTCGGTGTTCATATCGTTCATGTATAAACGCAATATGTTCATGCGTTGCAATGTTTCTCTGTCAAGCAAAAGATCATCGCGCCGGGTAGATGATGCAACCAGGTCAATAGCCGGGAAAATGCGCCTGTTGGCAAGACGACGATCCAACTGCAATTCCATGTTGCCGGTACCTTTAAATTCTTCAAAGATCACCTCATCCATTTTACTGCCGGTTTCAATAAGGGCGGTTGCCAATATGGTAAGAGATCCGCCATTTTCTATTTTGCGCGCCGCACCAAAAAACTGCTTTGGCTTTTGCATAGCATTTGCTTCTACACCACCGCTTAGTACTTTACCACTTGCGGGCGCAACAGTATTGTGTGCTCTTGCCAAACGCGTAATGCTATCCAATAATATTACAACGTCGTGTCCGCACTCAACCAAACGTTTGGCTTTTTGCAGGGCAATGGTCGAAACTTTCACATGCTTTTCAGCGGGCTCATCAAATGTAGATGCGATCACTTCTGCACGTACGCTGCGCTCCATATCGGTTACCTCTTCAGGACGCTCATCTATCAAAACCACCATCAGGTAGCACTCGGGATGGTTGGCTGCGATGGCATTGGCAACCTCTTTCAGCAACACCGTTTTACCAACTTTGGGCTGGGCTACTATTAAACCACGTTGTCCCTTGCCTATGGGTGTAAAGATGTCAATGATACGCGTACTAAAGTTGGTAGACGAGGTAAATAAATTCAATTTTTCAAAAGGGAACAGTGGTGTAAGATAGTCGAATGGAACCCTGTCTCTCACTTCTTCAGGCCCCTTGCCGTTGATGGTTTCTACCTTAAGCAGAGCGAAATATTTCTCGCCTTCTTTGGGTGGGCGCACATAACCAAATACAGTGTCGCCGGTCTTTAGACCAAACAATTTTATTTGTGAGGGAGAAACGTAAACATCATCTGGTGATGATAAATAATTGTAGTCGGATGAGCGCAGAAAACCATATCCGTCCGGCATCATTTCCAGCACGCCTTCACCTTCTATTACCCCATCAAATTCAATGTTAAAAGATTGCTCTCTTCTTTGATTTGGGTTAGGGTAGCGGTGTCCTTTTTCAGGCGCTTGTGGTGCTTGTGCTGCTTCGGGTGCCTGTGTTTCTGCTGCCTGTATATTTTCTGTAGGTTGTATTACTTCCTGGCTTGGTTGTTCAGACAAATGCTGCCCGTTATTGCCCGCGTTGTCTTCAGCAGGTTGTTGCGCTTCTTTATTAATTTTTGGTTTGCGTCCCCTTTTTGGGAACAGCTATTTTAAAACTTTCTTTTGCGGCAATTCCATCTCCATCTGCATCTCCATCTCTATTTTCGGGTGCAGTTGCAGTCATTGTTGCTGCTTGTTCTGTTGTGTTAGAGGTATTGGCTTTTACTATTCGCTTGCGTTTGTTTTTTTCCGGTGCAGGTGTTGTTGTTTCACTTTCCACGCGTGCTTGCCGATCGAGTATTTTATAAATGAGGTCTTGTTTTTCTGTTTTTTCAGCATGGGGAATGCTAAGCTGATCTGCTATATCCTGAAGTTCAGGAATAAGCATTTCGTTTAATTGCGAAATGTCGTACATAAAAATTTTTGAAAGTTAAAACACAAAGTATCCAAGGTAAAAAATGGAAAAAATTAGATGAATTGAAAACCGGGAAAACCGAAAAACTGATTAGCAAAGAGTGGTTGCGACTGATCAGCTTTGAAATTCACTGCAAGTTTACGTCACTATTTTTGAAAACGGAAAATTATAAATCGAATTCATCCGTTTCCTTTTTTTATAAGTTTTTTTTAATCAGCCTTTTTGCGGGTGCATAATTCAACTCATGTTCAATCACTTATTCACATTCGTTTGTAATTGTGCGGCGCCGCTTATTCGTTACAAGCAATAGGCAGACCGGCAAAGAGAGCGTAACCTGCTACCTTCTTATGCACTTTACTTACTTCAAAACTTCATGCCAATTTTTTTCAGCCTTGTAACTGGTATAACTGGCCACTTTGTTAAAGTTAAACAGATGTTTTTTCTCGCTGGTATTTGTAAGGCTTACAGTAAACTCAACAACGAAAAAAAATCGTTTTTATTTTTTGCGCTAAAAAAATTATTTAAACGTTCCAGTTACCAAAAAGTTGTAGCAATAAAGATAACACGTTGTAAAAGCTGCGCATGTAAAAGCACATGTATATTCTACATACTGTTGGTCTTTCAGGTGTCTTACAGGCTTGCAGCACAACATTACATCTCCCTATCTTTGCCGCCTTCAACATTAAAAAAGTACAATGTTCAATAAGCGTATAAAAGTTAAGCAGGTGTTGAGTGCCGATGAAGCTGGTCAGCAGGTTACCGTAATGGGGTGGGTGCGTACCTTTCGCAACAACCAGTTCATCGCTCTTAACGATGGAAGTACCAACAACAACTTGCAGATAGTGGTCGAGTTGGGTCTGTTAGATGAAGCAACCCTAAAGCGGATAACTACCGGTGCATCACTGAAGGTAACAGGTCAGGTGGTTGCATCGTTGGGCAAAGGTCAAAAATATGAGTTGAAGGCTACTTCGCTGGAAGTGCTCGGCGACAGTGATGCAGACAAATACCCATTGCAACCAAAAAAGCACAGCCTGGAATTTTTGCGCGAGATAGCGCATCTGCGTTTTCGCACCAATACCTTCGGCTCTGTTTTCCGTGTGCGGCACTCACTGGCTTTTGCAGTTCACAAATTTTTCAACGATAAAGGCTTTGTGTACCTGCACACACCCATCATTACTTCGTCTGATGCCGAAGGTGCCGGTGAAATGTTTCGCGTTACCACACTGCCATTTGCCGACACACCGAAAAATGAAGACGGCACCATCAACTATAAGGAAGATTTTTTTGGTAAAAGCACCAATCTTACTGTCAGTGGTCAGCTCGAAGGCGAGCTGGGCGCTATGGCTTTTAGCGAGATCTATACATTTGGCCCAACATTTCGCGCAGAAAACAGCAACACCACACGCCACCTTGCCGAGTTTTGGATGATAGAACCTGAAATGGCCTTCAATGATATAGAAGACAATATGAACCTCGCTGAAGAGTTTGTAAAATACCTCATTCAATTTGCGCTTGACGCAAACCGCGAAGACATTGAATTTCTCGATCAGCGGCTTGCCGAAGAAGAAAAGCAAAAACCGCAGAACGAGCGCAGCGAATTGGGTCTTTTGCAAAAACTGGAGTTTGTGCTCAGCAATAACTTCGAACGTATCACGTATACCGAAGCCATAGACATACTGCTCGACAGCCCGGCATACAAAAAGAAGAAATTTAAGTACGACGTAAAGTGGGGCATCGACCTGCAGAGCGAACACGAACGCTACCTGGTTGAAAAACACTTCAAAAAACCGGTTATCGTTACCGGCTATCCCAAAGACATCAAATCGTTTTACATGCGCCTCAACGACGATGGAAAGACCGTTGCTGCCATGGATATACTCGCCCCCGGCATTGGCGAGATCGTTGGTGGCTCGCAAAGAGAGGAGCGCCTCGACAAGCTGACACAACGAATGGAGGAAATGCACATCCCTATCGATGAAATGAGTTATTATTTAGATACACGCCGCTTCGGCACGGTGCCGCACGCCGGCTTTGGTCTCGGTTTCGAACGCATGGTGCAGTTCGTCACCGGCATGACCAACATTCGCGACGTCATCCCCTTTGCGCGCACACCAAAAAACTGCGAGTTTTAAGCGGAGGTTTTTTGGGGGCCAGGCAGAAAATAAATGAACAGACTTTTGTTGCGTCGCACTCGTGTACGGTTTTTTCGCTATTGAGCTTTCTCACGTTTTGTTTTTTGCACTGGAAAGCTGACTTTTGGGGACACCTAAAACAACGAACAGGAGCTAAATTAAAATTTTGCTTTTTTGCAGAAGCCCTTATATTTGCAGCCCGAAAGGGAAAATTGTCCCGTAAAAAGGATGAGATGGTGCGGTAGCTCAGTCGGTAGAGCAAAGGACTGAAAATCCTTGTGTCGGCGGTTCGATCTTCCATCCCGCCCCACACCACAGAGAAAGCTTTAGCAGCAATGCTGAGGCTTTTTTGTTTTTCGCCGGTGCGGATAGGACTGATTCTAATCCCGGAATTACATAATCAAATGGGATTGCAATCCCATAATATTATATTCGCCCATTCGTGTAGCACGACCGGTGACCTTTATATTATTAGAGTTTTGCCAATTATTAAGGGCGGCCTGCCAAATTATGAACAGACGTAAAAGAGTGAGCCTATTAGCGTGGTGTGACAACTACAACCGTCAAAATTTGTAATTGCCTCATTTTCAACGGTCAAATTTTGAGTTGCATAGAAGTGCGATACCCAAGGGGTTGGAGACAGGCGCAACGATTTTGCCCAGAGAACTCAATGCGCAGCTTCTAAAAAAACTCAACATCTATTCTACCCTAAACTACTTTTGACGATATGTTTACAGAAACAAGCTTTATAAAAATGCGATGGATTTTAATACTGCTGAACATGGCATTGTGTGCCTGCACCGAACAGGTAAAAGTAAAAACTGATTTTATCATTGGTGCCGGGCAAATGCCTGCCATAGCTATTGACAATGCACACACACTTCACCTGGTATTTGGAACGGGAGATAGTGTATTATACTCCTCTTCATCGGATAACGGCGTGAGCTTTACAAGCCCGGTCGTTGTTTCGGTGGTGCCTAAGCTGTTTGACTTTGCTATGCGTGGACCGCAGATTGCGGTTACCCATACGGGTGTTATCATAACCGCCTGCACAGAGTTGGGTAATATTTATGCGATCACGAAAGAAGGTAATGGTACCTGGTCGCAGCCGGTAAGGGTCAACGACGTAGATACGATCGCCAAAGAAGGCTTGATGGCACTTGGAGCAGACGGGCAAAATGCCTTCGCTACGTGGCTTGACCTGCGGGGGAATAAACGTAATAAGATATATGGTGCTGCTTCAGATGATGGAGGTAAAACATGGTCGAAAAATGTGATGGTCTATACGTCGCCCGACACTACCGTTTGCGAATGTTGTAAGCCCTCGGCAATTGTTAAAGGCAACGATGTTTATGTGATGTTTCGCAACTGGATAAGCCCCAACCGCGATATGTACCTGGCACATTCGGTGGATGGCGGAAAGACTTTTGCGGCTGCCGAAAAACTGGGTCAGGGGAATTGGGCATTAAATGGCTGTCCGATGGATGGCGGCGGACTTGCCCTAAATACAGCGGGAATTGTACAGACCGTTTGGCGGCGCGAAGCCGAAGTTTTTGCCGCCACACCCGGCAAACCGGAAACTAGAATAGGAGATGGTAAGGGATGCACTATAGAAACAGTGGGTGATAAAAATGTGTATGCCTGGTCAGAAAATGGTGAGATCGTGGTGCTTGATGACAAATTGCAAAAGAGAATAATTGGCAAAGGTAGCCTGCCAAAGCTTAAGGCTTTAGATGAGCACCATATTATTTGTGTATGGGAAAATGACAAGAAGGTACACGCCGCAATCATACAATTGTGATTCAATGTCGTTTAGGTAAGGCATGTATAGTTTAAAAGCAGCATGTAGTACCTACAAGTACAAGGGAGTGACACAACGATGTTCAATAGAAATCCCAAAGCCAGTACCCAAACAACCGCTTAAGTAAACGACATTCAATTGAGACTTTGGTTACTGTAGTTTCTGCCAAATCTTGATAAGACCACCGGAATGGGTGTTCTCCGTTATCTTTACCGCCGATCATTAAAGAAGACAAAATGTTGAAAGTAGGCGTATTTGGAACAGGGCACCTGGGTAAATTTCACCTGAATAACTGGCGGGAGATATGGGCGTAAAACTGGTGGGTTTCTATGAACCGGTGGAGCAAACCGCCGCGAAGTGACGGAAAAATATGGACTGAAGCGCTATACCGATATTGATAAATTCATGGATGCCTGTGATGCAGTAGACATTGTAGCGCCAACTAATCATCATTTTTACCTCTGCGAAAAAGCCATACGAAAAGGCAAACATGTGTTTGTAGAAAAACCTATTGGCCAATACAATTGAAGAAGGCCGTCAACTGGTGAAGATGGCACGGGAAGCCAATATAAAAATGCAGGTTGGACATATAGAAAGGTTTAACCCGGCGTACCTGGCGGTGAAGGATATGAACCTAAACCCAATGTTTATAGAAGTACACAGGCTGGCGCAATTTAACCCGCGGGGCACAGAGGTAAGTGTGATACTGGACCTGATGATACACGACATAGACATCATACTAAACATGGTAAACAGCGATGTGAAAAACATATTGGCGAGTGGAGTAGCAGTAATGACTGATACCCCTGATATTGCCAACGTGCGCATTGAATTTAACAACGGTTGCGTGGCCAACCTTACCAGCAGCCGTATAAGCATGAAAAAAATGCGCAAGCTGCGCATGTTTCAAAAGGACAGCTATATTGGTATAGACTTTCTGCAAAAGAAGACAGAGATCATAAAGTTAAAAGAGCCGGAAGATGAAAAGGCTTTCGCATTTGACATAGAAACCCCCAACGGCACAAAGACCATAGCTGTCGCCAATCCGGTAATACCCGAAGCCAATGCCATGAAGATGGAACTGGAAGCCTTTGCAGACTCGATGAACAATAACAAACCAACCGTTGTAAGTGAGATAGATGGCTTCCTGGCAATGGAAGTGGCACATAAAATATTACAGAAGATCAGCCACTCCCGCGCACTATCGTAACGGTCTGTTGTATGAAATCATTTAAACCCCTGCCCGTAGCCGCGTATATCATCAGCGACATGGTAGCTGCTTCGGCAGCCTGGTGGTTGTTTACCTGGTATCGCAGAAATAAGTTGCAGGAGGGGCACACGGGTTTTTTGCAGATGTTTACCGATACTTTCTTTCAAACTTCCATCAGTACTTATTCCGCTGATTTGGGTTTGTTTTTTTTTACTCACTGGTTTTTATAGTTCTTCCTTGTATAAGCGGTCGCGCCTGAATGAATTTACGGCAACTTTTATCGTGTGCCTGGTAGGCTGCCTGCTAATTTTCTTCTCTGTCATACTCAACGACAGGGCGCCTTACTTCACTTATTTCTACTCAGCATTTTTTGTCTTTTTTATGTTGCAAACCGGTTTAACCATCGTTGGCAGATCGGTGGTGCTGGCAAAGGTAAAATCGCACATACTTGCCGGGCAATACCGGCTAAACACCTTATTGATCGGCAATGCTGCCAATGCAGTAAAAGTGTATAAGGAAGTGCAGAAAGGCTTTCCCGCCTCCGGCTACTATTTTAATGGTTTTGTGAATACGGGTAATGGTGCAAAGAGTATTGCCGGCAAATCTCTTTCGTTATTGGGGCATGTAGACCAACTGGAAAATGTGATTGCCAAACATAATATAAAGCTGGTGATCATAGCCCTGGAAAACAAGGAAAGCCATTTGACAGAAACCCTGCTGCAACGCCTGGGCGATGTGGATGTAGAGATCAAATTGTATCCCAATACCATCGACATACTTTCGGGTTCGGTTAAAACCGGAAATGTAATGGGCGCTTTGCTGATAGACATCAACACATCGCTGATGCCCAATTGGCAACTTAATATCAAGCGGCTGGTCGATATTTTATCGGCAGTACTTGCCTTTGTGTTGTTAAGTCCGTTGCTTCTCTACATCATTGTTCGCACCCAGTTGTCTTCGCCAGGTCCCGTGTTTTACCGGCAGCAAAGGGTCGGCTACAAAGGTCGTCCTTTTATTATCTATAAATTCCGGAGCATGTATGCCGATGCAGAGAAAGATGGCCCCGCGTTGTCGTCAGACAATGACCAGCGAATAACACGCTGGGGCAAATTTATGCGCAAGTGGCGGCTTGACGAATTACCACAGTTGTACAACATCATAGTAGGCGATATGAGCCTGGTGGGTCCGCGCCCGGAACGCAAATATTATATTGACCGCATAGTTGCGGAAAATCCGTATTACAAATATTTGTTGCAGGTACAGCCGGGCTTAACCTCGTGGGGAATGGTACAATTTGGTTATGCATCCAATGTAGAGGAAATGATAGAACGGATGCAATATGACCTGGTATATATAGAAAACATATCCCTGCTGCTGGATCTGAAAATTATGATACATACTTTGCGAATCATTTTTATGGGCAAGGGTAAATAGAACTTTACGCTGTTTTGATTCTTTATGGGCCGGGCAAAAAATCTCCAATAAACATTGTTGCGTCGCACTCGTGTACTTTTTGTTCAGCAAGCGGCACTAAACAACCATTTTTTTAGGAAGCCTATACAAGCAATGTTTATTAGGCTTGTTTGGGCTGAACTGACATTATTAATTTGCTTACGCTATTTCAAGCCAAAAAGTGAAAGCAGATTGCTTCGTGCCTTACCAATAACGTGTCATTAGATCCTTTTGTCGTTCATTTACCGCAATGTATCTGCCTTTTTATATCTTCAATTTTTATGTTGTTCTTTTCAATCTGCACTTGACAACTGCAGTTAACAGACATTTCATTTACGCAGTATAGTTGGGTATTTAATTGCAGCACCGTTGCCACGCCTGCCTACCGTACAAGCGAGCGTGGCAACGATGTAACACCAAAGAACAAAGGCCGGTAACCAAAAACAAAAGAAGGTGAAAAAAAATTTCGTCTCTGTACTTGCGCTGCTGTTTTGTTCTTCGTTGTTTGCGCAAATCTCTTACTGGCAGCAACAGGTCGATTTTGCCATAAGCGTTGCACTACACGACAACGACCATACGCTCACCGCTTTTGAGACGGTCACCTATACCAACCACTCGCCCGATACGTTACGTTTTATTTGGTTTCATTTGTGGCCCAATGCATATAAGAACGACCGCACCGCTTTTAGTGAGCAGTTGCTGCAACAAAAGAGAACGGATTTTTACTTTGCCTCGCCAGCGCAAAAAGGCTACATCAATCAACTGGAGTTTAAGGCGGACGGCGCTGTTGTAAATGTGGAGAATGACAGTACAAATATGGACATTATAAAAGTGTGGTTGCCGCGAGCCCTTGCTCCGGGCGGCACAACCATCATCACTACTCCGTTCAAGGTAAAGCTGCCTTACAACATTTCACGCGGTGGGCATGTTGGCAAAGATTACCAGGTTACACAATGGTTTCCGAAACCGGCAGTCTATGACCAACTGGGCTGGCACCCAATGCCTTACCTGGACCAGGGTGAATACTACAGCGACTTTGGATCGTATGATGTAGAGATCACCGTACCGGCAGCATACGTTGTAGCTGCGACCGGTCTCTTGCAAGATTCATCCGGGCTTCAGCAACTCAACCAAATCAACAGACCAACCTCTGCCACTGCCACGCAAACCTGGCACTACAAGCAAGACCAAATTCATGATTTTGCCTGGTTTGCCAGCAAAGATTTTATAGTAAGCCATGATACCACACGGCTGCAAACCGGCAAAGTGATAGATCTGTTTGCTTACTACAAACCCAAAGCAAATGGTTGGAGCAAAAGCCTGCAATACGTAAAGGAAGCCCTGCATAGCTATAGCAATTGGCTGGGCGAATACCCCTTTGCCACTGCCAGTATAGTGCAGGGTAGTGAAAGCGTAAACAGCGGTGGAATGGAATACCCAACCATAGCGCTGATAACCGTGCCGGACAGCGGCAGAGACCTCGCCATAACCATTGCGCACGAGATAGGACACAATTGGTTGCAAGGTGCATTGGCAAGCAATGAGCGTGACCATCCCTGGATGGATGAAGGGCTCAACACTTTTTATGAAAAAAGATATACGGATGAAAAATATGGCGAGGAAATACCCAAAGGTGCCTTTGCTACCAAACTGCCCGCAACCGAAGAACAACTGGTGCTAAACACTATGATCAGCCTGCACAAAGACCAGCCGATCGAGACTACCTCTGCTGATTTTACTGCAATAAATTATGGTGTTGTTGCCTACTACAAAACTGCTGAGTGGCTGCAACTACTACAGCATCAGGCAGGCAGGGAAGCCTTTGACGCAGCGATGCGGAGCTACTACGAAAACTGGCGTTTTAAACATCCGCAACCGGCAGACTTTAAAGCCAGCTTAGAAGCCAGCCTGCATCAAAACCTGGATGACCAATTTGCTTTGTTGCAGCAGGCAGGACCACTTCATCCACAGAAACCAAAATCTATCAAACCTTCTTTTTTATTCAATCTCAGCCAGACTGATAAATATAACTATGTCAGTTTTGCACCTGCTGTTGGGTACAATGTGTACGACAAAGCAATGATCGGTGGCATGGTACATAACCTGCAGTTGCCGCTCAACAAATTTTTATTTGCAGGCGGACTGCTGTATGCTACAGGTTCTAAGAAAATGAATGGGTTTGGTACAGCTTCTTACAACCTCTACGAGCGGTATTACGATTTCAGCGCGGGGCTTAGTTATATTAGCTACTCACAGAACGACTTTGCCATTGGCGATGGTTCGCGGCTCATAATGGGTGTAAAACGTTGGGTTCCGTCTGCAACGTTCACGTTTTTTGATAAGAATGTGCACGCTACCCGGCTGTACACACTACAGTGGAAAACCTTCCTGATCAATGAAGGCATGCTCGATTTTAAAACCGTTATTGCACCACCCGACACCTTTGATGTAGTGGGTGTAAAAAACGTTTCTTCCTACATCAACAGGTTATCTTTTAGCCTCACCGACAACCGCGTTTTGTATCCTTACAGCTTGTCGCTGTCTGCCGACCAGGGAAAGGATTTTGTGCGCGCAGGTCTTACTGCTAAATTACTTTTTCAACTATGCCGATGGCAAAACCGGGTTAAGCGCCAGGTTGTTTGCGGGCAAGTTTTTTTACCTACATCCGGCTACTAAAAACATTGCGTTTGCCGACCGGTATTTCTTCAACATCAGCGGGCCCAAAGGCTACTACGACTATACCTACAGTGATTATTTTATCGGGCGAAATGAGTTTGAAGGCAAGAACGGCACAGGTCACTGGACCAGTCAGCAGATGATGGAACGCGATGGATTTTTCAAGGTCAATGCGGAACAGCTTGGCTACTTTGGCAAAACCGATAACTGGTTGGTGGCGCTCAATCTATCTACGGGTTTGCCCGACAAATACAACCCGCTGAGCATATTGCCGCTAAAGATTCCACTGAAGATATTTGCCGATGCGGGCACCTATGCCGAAGCCTGGAAAGCCAATCCCGCGTCGGGTCGCTTTCTTTATGACGTGGGTTTGCAGGTACCCTTGTTTGCCTCGCTGGTAGATGTGTATGTGCCGCTGTTCTATAGCAAGATCTACCGCGATTATTACAAGACGAATTTTCCGCAGAAGCGCTTTTTAAAGACTATTTCATTTACCATCAACATAAGCAAACTTAAGCCTGAGTACTGGGTGAAGAATTTGCCCATGTAGGCTGGTTTGGTCACCGGCTTTGGAAGCACAGATGAGGCAACCAAAGCAATAACATCGTACTACTGCCGGTCTCCAAAAAACAGAAAAGTGAATATCCTCCAGGTTGTCTTGCAATAAAAAAGTGCAGGCTTCTACATTTTTCTAAAACTTCATAGTATGCAGTATCGTTCTATTTGCGATATTGTCGCCCGATGAAAAAAACCACTTCTTTTCAATATGTACAGCGCGAAGATTTAGATGTTGCACAATGGGACAATTGTGTGAGTGCCTCACCCGCCGGACGCATTTATGCGCAGAGTTTTTACCTTGACAATATGTGCCCCGGCTGGAGCGGTTTGGTGGGTGAGAACTATGCCTGGGTAATGCCGGTAACTGCCCGTAGAAAGTGGGGGATACGCTACCTGTATCAGCCGGCATTTTTGCAGCAGTTGGGTGCCTTTGCAGGTGCAGGGGTTGTTATACCTTTCGAAGCTGTCAATAGCTTTTTGCAACACAAATTTTCTTTTTGGGAGGTAAGCTGGAATGAGCAAACTGCTTTGCATTTAGCATCTAAAAACATCGAAAAAACTGCGGCAAACAATTATGTTTTATCGCTTGACCAACCTTATAAAATAATTGCAGAAGCCTACCATCCTGATCTGAAAAGAAACCTGAAACATAGCTATCGCTTTACGTTGAAATATCAAAAAACGAACGACTTTAAAAAGTGCGTTAAGTTATTTACATTGTTATACGCACCACGTTTGCCGCAGGTGAAAGACAGAGATTTTGAACACCTCGGGTTATTGTGCACAAAGGCAGAAAGCAATGGAATGTTGCTGTGCCGCGAAGTGATCGATCAAGAGGAAACGCTGGCTACCGCAGTCTTGCTTTTTGATGGAAAACGCCTGTATAATCTCATGAACTCTACCACCGAAACAGGGCGTAAAACAAAAGCCAATCACTACCTGTTCAACGCGATCATACATGAGTTTGCAGGGCAAAAACTGCTGCTTGATTTTGAAGGTTCTGACTTGCCGGGTGTGAAAGAATTTTATGACAATTTCGGTGGCGTCAACGAACCTTTTGTGCGCATAAAATATAATCAACTTCCGTGGCCACTGCGGTTATTGAAGTGAGCGCTCCTGCAAAATATTTTCAGCTACACATAGATCGATAGGTCGGGTTATTTTAAGGTTGCTATATTCCCCTTCTATCAAATGAACCGGTGTACCAAAAGCTTCTACAACGGAAGCTTCATCGGTAAAGGAATCGTTGCTGGCTTGTTCGAATGCCGGTATTATGATTTCTGATCTGAAGGTTTGTGGCGTTTGTATAATCCTAACTTTAGTACGGTCGAGGAGGGTATTGGTATTGCCTTCTTCTATGCGCAGGGTATCGGTGGCGGGCACGGCAGGTATGGCACTACCCATAAGCAAAGCCTGTTCATAGCATCTTTTGATCAGGTCTGTAGTGACCAGGCAACGCACGCCATCATGAACAAAAATGATAGCAGGTTCCATGATGGCTCTGAGCCCGTTAAGCACAGAATGAAAACGTAAGGCGCCACCTGCAACCACCTGCACGCGCCGTTGTTCATTTATTTCATCAATTAACTGTTGTCCCCTGGTAAGGTGGGCTGGCGGCAAAACGAGTAGTATAGCAACATCGTTATACGCGGCTACAAAGGCTTCGATAGTATGTTGAAGTAAGGGTTTGTTTTGTAAGCGTAAGAACTGTTTAGGCAGGTCTGCACCCATTCGCTGACCTGATCCTCCGGCGACGATCACTGCAAATTTCTTCATCTGCTTGTAAGGCTTGTATGCTCAAACACCTGAAACATAATGAAGCAAATTTATTGCAACGGCACAATTCTTTTCAAAGGTTATTTAATTGTTCATAGTTGTTGATCGCACATTAAGTTGGTGGATCTCTGTATCGCTGTTTTTTATAATGTGCAAGGGTTACATCGGTGATACTCCTTCCTGGTCTGTTGCATAGGTGATCATATTATCCGGTTTACCTTGCATTCACTTACCATCTACTGTCGCCAGGTGTCTTAAAATAATTGGGTGTTCAGGGATGTTATTTCATCTGGTAATTCTTTTATAAGCATAAATCGTCGAATAGTAATATTGATCTTATTGTTGGCAGGCTGCAGTACCCCCCCGGAAGTAGAGCCCAAGCCCGGTATCCTAACGTTGCGGGAAATGAGCGACCTGGCAACGGTAGAGTACACAGTAACCAAGATCATAAAGGCGAACGACAATAAAACCTGGTTTAAAATCGGGAGTCGTAAGATATTGATGAGTTGTGAAGCGCATATTAAAGCAGGGATTGACATGTCGGCTATAAATGAAAACAACTTCCGCCGAAATGGAAAAAGCATTGTGGTCTCGTTGCCACCGCCAAAAATTATCAGCCTGAGTATTCCGCCTGAGAAAATTAAAACAGAGTACGAAGAGGTGTCGGTTTTTAGAGAGGGGTTCTCGACTGCAGACAGAGATGCCTTGGCCACACAGGCAGAGACACAGATTTATAATAGTATCGCCGCGCTGGGTATTTTAGATCAGGCAAAGGTTAATACTTCAATTTTTGTCAGAAATTTTTTGCAGCGGTTAGGCTTCGAAAACATAAGTATCAACTACGATGGTACCCTGGAAAATAAGATGCAATGAAGAGGTTAAGAAACATATTGCTAGTGCTGTTGATAATTGTAGGCGGATATTTTATTTTGCGGCGGTTGCAGGTCATTCCATCGCTGAATATTTTTAAGTCGCAGCCGGTAGTTATAGACCAAACACCTATACTCATTAAACAAATCAGGCAGATCGGGCAACTGATAACTTATACTTCTTACGATGAAGTGGTTGCAAACTCAAGCACTGAAACACGGGGTTCAGGCTTTGTCAAGGCTTTTAATCGCCTGGTTCTTATACCTGTGCTTCCCTCGGCAGATAAACAATTGGTGCTGATAGGCAGGGGACGGGTTCTAGCGGGAGTAAACCTTGATCAATTAAAAGATTCCGCTTTGCTGATAAAAAACGACACTGTTTTTTTATACCTGCCGCGCCCCATTATTCTTGATGCTATTGTCAATCCGTCGGGTTTTGAAACCTTTGTTGAAAAAGGAAAATGGAACGAGACCGAAGTGAACCAGGTAAAATTAAAGGTGCGCAATAAAATGATTCAGCGGGCTGTACAACACCAGATTATCAGCAAAGCAGCCCGACAGGCAAAAAATGTTATGGGCACTTTTTTACATAATCTTGGGTACCAAACTGTGGTTGTCGGCTTCGATAAGTCGTAAACGAAGGCGCAATTCGAAAAATAAATTTCGTTCATTAGCAAGCAGGCTGCATTTTTCAACCACAGTTTTTAGCTTTCACCAAATCACTTCACCTACGCATTCATTTTCAAAATTTCTGTTTTAACCTGCTTTTTTGTGCATTCAATTCCACAAACTATTTATGTATTTCATATGTTGTCTATTGCTGGAAAAATGGCACTATTCTTTGTTAAGTGAGTAAAAGGACAAATCATGACGATTAATGATTTTGAGTGTTTGGATCCGCGGGAACAGGTCGTGGTCATTTTTGAAGCAAAAAAAATTACTGAAAGAATGGAGAATCTTATTAAAGTCGAATTGTTTCATTTCGACAATTTTTTTATTGAAATAAAAACGTCGCCATCAAAAAAGTTCAAGAGAACAATAACAACCTATGCGTTGAAAGACTTACCTCCGGAGTATGCGCGCACACTTATTTCTATTCCGGTGGTGGTATCCGATTAAGAGATCTGTTGAAACAACTATAGATTAACAATCACTAAATCTTATCTATTCTTATCCACTGCATACCGGCAGCAATGGCAGATTTTACTCCTGCTTCACCATCTTCAAATACCAGGCATTTTTCAGGACTAACACCCAACTTTTCGGCTGCTTTTAAAAATGGAGCGGGGTGGGGTTTGCCATGTGGGGTTTCTCCCGCACAAACCAATGTGTCAGTAATGTCAGAAACACCCAAAACATCTAACGTTTTTTCTATCATGCGCCGCGATCCGCCAGACACTACTCCAATCTTCACTTCCCGGCGCTTGCTTTCATATGTTCAACCACGAAAACGATAGGTTTGGTTTTTTCTATAAATTCGCTGTAGAAAAGCTCAGATTTTAACTGTTCAAATTTCTGCGGATCGAAGTTGCTTTTATAGCGTTTGTTTATTTCTTCCACTACGGCAGGTATGGGTAGTCCTGCAAATTCATCAATGATTTCGGGATCAATTGCTACACCTTCAAAGCCCGCAATTTTTACGTAGGTGTCTTTATGTGCCTGCATATTGTCGGCAAGTGTACCGTCGCAGTCATATAAAAATGCTTCATAGTCACCGCTTGCCAGTTCGGTAAGTTTATCCAGTTTCTCTTCGTGATCCATATAGCGATGTTGGTTATTTTAGGTGTTTTTTGCGAAGGTGCAAATGTAGCAGAATTGTTATGTGTTGCTCCTGGCTATGAACTTTCTATTTTCTTAACAGATAGAATTGAATAGTGAAAGAACTCACCTGTGGTGAAACGAGTTAAGTAAAGTAGAGTAAAATGCAATGGCGCCTTCTGCCAAATCATTGCGGTGTGGATGAACGTACTGCGACGCAACGATGTTGACATATGCAATTTAGCTGGTGGCAGAAAATGGCACTACATACTCCCCTTAATAATCCAATTCAAGTTTTAACCTGTCTTTCAGCTCTTTCACCAGGGGATATTGTTCTATTATCTTTTGGTACTTTTCGCGTGCAGACAGTGTCGTATCCACCTTCAACGCACTTTCATTGTCGCCCTTTACCAATATGTTGAAGCCAATGTGCCTGTTGTGAAAACAGTCCTTCAGGTATTCGAGCAACTCCATTTTTTCCTGCTCTATAAATTTTTGCTCAAGACTGGTGGAGACCGTTACCGTAAAGTGTTGCTCATTTACCACTTGTATGGTTGCAATATTGAAAACCGTAACAACTGAATTTTTATTTTGATCGCGCAATTTGGTGATGAAGCATTGCCAGTGTTCTGCAAGATTCTTCTCTGTAAGCGCAATTGACTCCTGCTTATTTTGTTGAATGTGGTTGGTTATGTGCTGGTCGCGGAGAGTGTCTAACAACGACTTCTTTGCGCCTGTAGTAGCTTTTGAATTTTGCACAGGTGCAGTAGGCGGATGGGCTACTTCAATACCCGCCGGCACTGGTTTTTCGGGTACTTTGGTTTCAACACCCGGAGCAGGTTCTGCCATTGTTGGAACCGGTGTTTGTGGCTGCACATACAATTTTGTTGCGGTTTCCGGCGCTGCTTTTATTTGCAGCGATTGCAGTTGTTCATACTTTACTGCAACGGGACCGTTAACCCGTTTTTTTTTCACCAGTGTCTGGCTTTGATTATCGTACGAAAGGTCGATGCGCCTGTTGCAAAAAGGTAAGCTTTATCATTGCCATCTCCACATGCAGCCGCTTGTTGCGTGCCATTTTATAATTGATCTCCGCCTCGTTTAAAATATTAAGTGCACTGACCAGATAATGCCGGGCTCACCTTTTTTGCCGTGGCGATGTATTTGGATTGTAGTCCTTCCACAACTTCCAGCAAGGCTGCAGCCCTTGGCATGTTGTGCAACCAGTATGTTACGTATAAACTCGGCATATCCATTTAGTACCAGGTCGCCTTCAAAACCTTTTCGGTTTATTTCATCATACAACAACATTGCGCCCGCCATATCCTGCTCAAGTTGCGTATCCAGCAGCTTAAAGTAATAATCATGATCAAGAATATTCAGATGCTCCAAGTGTATTCTGATAGGTTACTTCACCATTGGTAAAGCTGACAATTTTATCCAGAATGCTCAGCGAGTCCCGCATACATCCTTCGCTTTTTTGTGCGATCACCTGCAGGGCGGCTTTTTCGGCATTTATTTCTTCTTTGTCTGCAATTTCCTGCAGGTGTTGCAACTGTATCATTATTGGTAATACGTTTAAAATCGAAGATCTGGCAACGGCTAAAATGGTGGGTAGTATCTTATGCTTTTCCGTAGTTGCCAGAAATAAAAATGGCATAAGACGGCGGCTCTTCCAGCGTTTTTAAAAAAGCATTAAAGGCGACTGGCACTCAGCATGTGTACCTCATCCACAATATACACTTTGTATTTACCGGCCTGCGGTGCAAAACGCACCTGCTCTACCAGTGCGCGTATATCATCTACCGAGTTATTACTGGCCGCATCCAGCTCATGAATGTTCAGAGAAGTACCTTCGTTAAAAGAAACACAACTATGGCAAACGTTACAAGCTTCACCTTCCGGGGTAATGTTTTCGCAGTTGATCGTTTTTGCCAGAATTCGGGCACAGGTTGTTTTGCCCACACCCCGCGGTCCGCAAAATAAAAAGGCATGCGCCAGTTGCTGATTGCGGATCGCATTTTTTAAAGTAGTAGTAATATGGCTTTGCCCAACCACTGTATTAAAATTTTGTGGCCGGTATTTTCGTGCAGAAACAATAAATTTTTCCATAGTCATTATTCCGTGTGTTTCACCGGGCTTGACGTGCAAATTACCAAAGTTTGTTGTAGTGCAGGGGGTCGTTTATACACAGACCTAAACCCATAATTCGACTTTTTTTTGTGTTTTGGTGGCAGGCATTGGTAGTAGTATTAGGCGGTCGTTGCGTCGCATTCCGTTCATCTGTATATCCCTGATTTGGCAAATGAAGAATAAAGCTCCACTAAAAAAAGCTGTTTTGCGCTTAGGTTTAAACATTTATACACCTGCCAAAGTGATCTAAGTAGTTCAGGATCAATGAAAATTTCGGTATGTTAAGTGATGAAGTTAATGCCGTGTGAAATATTTTTTTTGTGAAAAGCATCACATTTTAATTCTTAATTGTCATATTTACATTTTACAAGAAGGGTGTCCAATTTTAGATTTGGTTAACATTTTCACTGATCTGCACCAATTTGTTTAACAAAATTTTTTACTTTTTAATTATCTCTATATTTAACCTTTAATTTTCCGCTTCTTTATCAAAACAAAACTGATTGCCATGAAAGAAACATTTACACGATGTCGGAAACCGGCTGTGCACACTTCTACTGCATTGCTGTCCTTTTTCCGAATTTCTATTCTTCCACTTCTTTTACTTATTTCTTCAACGCTGTTCGCCCAAAACAGAATTTCGGGTAGGGTAGCCGCAAAAGATTCCGCCCTTACAGGTGTTACTGTTATGGTGAAGGGAACAAACATTGCCACGCAAACTGATGGAAGGGGTAATTTCAATCTGAATGTCCCCAACAATGCTACGCTGGTTATAAGTAATGTAGGCTTTGCTTCCCAGGAGGTAAAAGTTAATGGACAAACCTCTCTCGACATCCGTTTGGTTTCTACCAGTCAGCAACTTACCGATGTGGTAGTCGTAGGTTATGGTGTTCAGAAAAAAGTTACCGTAACAGGTGCTGTTGCAACAGTTAAAGGATCTGAATTGCAAAAGTCTCCTGCTGTTAACTTATCCAACTCGCTGGCTGGTCGTTTGCCAGGTGTTACGGCTACTAACAGTAGCGGCGAGCCAGGATATGATGGTTCAGCCATACACATCAGGGGTGTAAATTCTTTAGGTAACAACGACGCTCTTGTAGTTATTGATGGTGTACCCGCCAGGGCCGGTGGTTTGGATCGCTTAAACCCCGCTGATGTTGAAAGCATGTCCGTTTTGAAAGATGCGTCCGCAGCTATTTATGGTTCAAGGGCTGCCAATGGCGTTATACTTATAACAACTAAACATGGTAAAACCGGCAAACCTGAGCTTTCTTATAGCTTCAACCAGGGTTGGTCCCGCCCTACAGTTATACCAAAAATGCTGGATGCAGTGGAATACGCTACCATGGCAAACGAAATAGAGATCTATAAACTTGATCCTTCTCTCTGGTCTGCTGCTTCTGCTGCTTTCAAGGCAACCGGTAGTTACACGCTTCCCAATGGAAACGTTGCTTCTGCACCTTTTAAGCCTGCCGATATCGAAAAATACGCGGATGGTTCTGACCCCTGGGGGCATCCTAATACAGACTGGTTCGGTGCAGCTTTAAAAAACTGGTCACCTCAGTCTCGCCACAATGTGCAGCTTTCCGGTGGTTCTGAAAACGTAAAATATCTTGCGTCGTTAGGATATCAAAACCAGGATGCTTATTATAAGAATTCAGCTACCGGCTACAAGCAATATGACTTCCGTATCAACCTCGACGCGAAGGTCAATAAATATGTAAATACAACATTTGGTGTTACAGGTCGCCAGGAAAATCGCCACTTTCCTACCAAAAGTGCAGGGTCAATCTTTAGAATGCTAATGCGCGGTTATCCTTATAAACCTGCATTTTGGCCAAACGGATTACCCGCTCCCGATATTGAAAATGGTGAACAGCCTGTTGTGATAACTACCGACCAGACAGGTTATGACCGCGATACACGGTATTACCTCCAGTCAAATGGTAAAATTGTTATTGATATACCCGGTGTACCAGGGTTGAAATTCACCGGTAATGCAGCCGTAGATAAATATTTGCAGGAAGGCAAAACCTGGACAAAACCATGGTTTGTCTATGCATGGGACTATGTTACTTATCAGGCTGACGGCACTACCCCATTGTTGACCAAAGTGCAAAAAGGGCCAGATCCACAGCCCACTTTACGTCAATATACTACCGATCAGTTAAATACATTGCTGGAGGGAATTGGATCTTACGATCACAAATTTGGCGACCACCAGGTCACCCTGTTGGCAGGTATAACCAAAGAAAAATCCAATCAAAATTATTTTAACGCCAGAAGAAAATATTTTCCTTCAACTGCTATCGACCAATTAAATGCAGGAGGACAAGTTGACCAGACCACCGGGGGTGGTGCCTGGGAAAGGGCTCGTCTGAACTATTTCGGACGCGTGGGTTATAACTTCCAGGAAAAGTATATTGCTGAGTTCCTTTGGCGCTACGATGGCTCCTACAACTTCCCGGCAGACAAACGCTTTGGTTTCTTTCCTGGTATAACCGCCGGATGGAGGATTTCTGAAGAGAGCTTCTTTAAAAATAATGTGACCTTCATTAACTCTTTAAAACTTCGTGGTTCCTGGGGTCAGTTAGGTAATGATGCAGTTTACTTCCAGGGTTCGCTTCGAGAGTATGATTATTTGCCTACTTATGCTGCTACAGGTATCGGTTATGTAATTAACAACCAGGTTGCGACCGCCTATCATGAAAATGGAGTGCCGAATGTTAATATCACCTGGGAGATCGCTAACAACTACGACCTGGGCTTGGAAGGCGCATTACTGAACAATAAGATCAACTTCGAGTTTGATTATTTCCAGAACAGGCGTTCAAGCATCTTATGGAGAAGAAATGCATCCATCCCGCAAACAGCAGGCTTTACATTACCAGCTGAAAATATCGGAAAAGTAGCCAATAAAGGATACGAATTCAAAGTTGGATATAACACCAGAATTGGAGATGTTAGATTTAACATTAGCGCAAATGGTGGTTATGCTAAAAACAAGATTTTGTTTTGGGATGAAACTCCCGGCAGACCTTCTTATCAATTGTCAACAGGTCATCCAATCCCAACTGACGTAAACAATCCTGACGCCATGCTGTTGTATCAATATGACGGGATATTTGTAGATCAGAAAGATGTGGATGCCAATACATTGGATTATTCTGGCGTTGGTGGTGCTGGCAAATTATTTCCCGGCAGCATGAAATTTAAAGATGTAGGCGGACCCGATGGAAAACCTGATGGAAAAATTGATGCTTACGACAGGGTTCGGACAGATAAAACCAACCTTCCTACATTCCAGGGCGGGGTGATCATTGGTGCGCAATACAAAAACTTTGATCTGTCCATCTTATTCCAGGGTGCCAGAGGAGCTGAAGTATTTTTGCAAACTGAGTCAGGAACAATTGGAAACTACTTGCAGTACTCCTATGATCATCGCTGGACAATTGACAATCCAAGTTCAGTAGATCCAAGAACTGTTGACCGTAACAACCAATACTTTTCTAACCGCAATACTTATTACATGATGAGTACAGACTACATCCGGTTGAAGAATTTCGAAATTGGCTATACACTGCCTGCAAGTTTGGGTAAAAGAGTTGGTATCAATCAACTACGGGTGTATGTAAACGGTTTAAACATGTTTACATGGGCTAAGCAGGATATCTTCGATCCAAAATCAACTAATAGTAGTTTACAATATTATCCACAGGCAAAAATCATTAATACAGGTGTAACTGTAACCTTTTAAAAATTGCTGAAATATGAAAGTTATTAAAAAATTACTGCCCTTTGCTGCGGTAGGTCTTGTGTTCGGAGCATGTAGCAAGGACTTCCTCAACACATTGCCACTCGAGCAACCTGCTGCTTCTACAGTTTGGGCTGACCCATCATTGTCAGAGGCTTTCGTCACAGATATTTACAATGTTTACCATGATGGAATACTTAACCAGGAGAGTATGGACTGCATTACCGACAATGCGCTATATAACTTCGGTCGTATGGATATTATGGAAGCTAATATTAGTCCCTCTAACACCGGGTGGGTAAACAATACTTACGAATGGGGTGAAATGTATTATCGCATTCGGGCAACCAACCTCGCTCTGGAGAATTTGGCTACTGCAACTTTTAGTTCTACCCTCGTTGACAGACTGAAAGGTGAAACCTATTTTCTGCGGGCGCATTGCTATAACCAATTGCTGCGTTACTACGGTGGTGTTCCATTGATCAAATCGTCTTACACATTGAATACGCCTGATTTTAACATCGCGCGTAACACTTATGAGGAGTGCGTAAACTCTATTGTAAGTGACCTTGATTCCGCTACACTGTTATTAAATGGAAAGTCACTTGGTTTGGGTCGTGCAACAGCGGGTGCAGCCATGGCTTTAAAATCGCGCGTGCTTTTGTATGCAGCCAGCGATTTGCATGACATGCCCACAGCTAAGGCTAAATCCACTTTGTTAAATGGGTATGCTCATCCTGAATTGCTGGGATATGTTAGCGGAGACCGTACTGCCCGCTGGCAAAAAGCCAGGGACGCTGCAAAAGCGGTTATTGATCTGGGTGCATATGGTTACAAATTAGATCTTACTGCACCACTAAGTAAGGATGATGCTATTGCTACTTATACAGACATCTCCTTGTCTAGAAACGGTGGTGAAAGAGAAACTATCCTTGCGAAGTACTATATCAATGCATCTGCTGATGATTGGGGTTCATGGTATCCCAGGAATAATACCACCAATGGCTACCACGGATGGACATCCAGTGAACCAACTCAAAACTTAGTTGACAATTATGAGATGATGGATGGCTCCAGGTTCGATTGGAACAACCCGGTTGAAGCCGCTGATCCATATGTGAACAGAGATCCCCGGTTTTATGCATCAATTTTATACGATGGTACCAAATGGAAGCCGCGTACAACTGATGGCGCCGGTATAGATCCTTATGGTGAAATTCAATTCGGGACTTATGAAGTAGGTACAGCAGGGTCTGCCACCACTTATTTTGGTTTGGATACACGTAACAGTTCCATTGAAAATTGGAATGGTACAAGGACAGGCTATTCTATCAGAAGATTTTCTAATGACAACATGAACCTTGTTGATATGAATAACAGGCAACAAGTGCCATCCATACAGATCAGGTATACAGAAGTCGTGTTTAATTATATTGAGGCAAGTATGGAGTTAAATGATGAAGCCACTGCGCGTTTATGGTTGAATAAAATTCGCTTCAGGGCTGGTATGCCTGCCATCACTGAGACCGGTGCAGCGTTAAAAGCCAGGTATCAGAATGAACGGAATATTGAAATGCTATTTGAAGAGCAACGCTTTTACGATAGCCGCCGCTGGATGATCGCACCGCAAACACAGGGTCAAAAAGTTCGTATTATGGTGATTACAGGAAAATTGAAACCTGGTAAAACGGTTGCTGTTTACAAATACGATAAAAGTAATTACGATTACACCTACCGTGTGCAAAATATAAAGTCTGGGGTTGAAAACCGGACATGGGACGATAAACTATACTTCCCTCCCATCAAGCTTGATGAAGTCAACAAGAATAAAGCGTTGATACAAAATCCCGGTTACTAGTTTATAAGATCATTAAATTTTAGAAAATCTATGCAACCTCATGTTGCATAGATTTTTTATTTGGCCCTTTTATTTTTTTTGATATGCTAAATCCGAAGAGTGCTGTTATCCTGTGTTTATGTTCAATCATGGTTGTATGTAGTTGTACCAATCGTTCAGAAAACGGGCAGCAGGTTGAAACCACTGAGACCCTTTTTACACTACTTCCCTCGTCCCAAACGCATATAGATTTTAATAACGTTCTTACCGAAGGTCTTAATACCAATGTTTTAATCTATGAATATTTCTATAACGGCGGAGGAGTAGCAGTTGGTGATGTAAACGGAGATGGTTTGGATGATATTTATTTTACAGGTAACATGACTGACAACAAACTTTATCTTAACAAGGGAAAGATGCAGTTTGAAGATGTTACCAGCCAGGCGGGTGTTAGTGGCAGGGCTGGCCCCTGGAAGACCGGCGTTACAATGGTAGATATTAATGGAGACAATAGGCTTGATTTCTATGTTAGCTATTCCGGGAAGTTGTCAGGTAGTAAACGTGTTAAACAATTATTTATCAACGACGGTAATGATGCGAATGGTGTACCGCATTTTACTGACAAGGCGGCGATGTATGGTCTGGATGATTCGTCTTATTCTACCCAGGCTATTTTCTTCGATTATGACCAGGACTCCGATCTCGACCTTCTTCTTCTTAACCACAGCATTATTAAATATACCATACTCGACGAGGCCACCATTCAAAAACTTCTACCTCAAAATGATCATCTCAGCGGCATTAAATTATTAAGAAACGATAACGGACATTTTAGCGAAGTCACGGCTAAAGCAGGCTTACAAAGCACTATCCTCTCTCATGGTTTGGGGGTTGCTGTCGATGACATAAACCACGATGGAGCACCAGATATATATGTTTCCAATGATTACCTCGAGCCAGACTTTCTGTATATTAATAACAAGAATGGCACCTTTAGCAATCAATTGCAAACATCACTTGGACATACATCTTTTTTTTCCATGGGCAATGATATTGCAGACATAAATAATGATGCTCTCCCCGACATCTTTACTCTTGATATGTTGCCTGAAGGAAATCATAGACAGAAGTTATTGTTTGCTCCTGATAACTATGAGAAAGTTGAAGTAAATATTCACTCCGGATTTTATTATCAGTTTATGCGCAATATGCTGCATTTGAATAATGGCAATGGCACCTTTAGCGAGATCGGACAATTATCAGGCATATCAAATACTGACTGGAGTTGGGCGCCCCTATTTGCTGACTACGACAATGATGGCTGGAAAGATCTGTACGTAACAAATGGTTATTTGCGCGACTATACAAATATGGACTTTATGAAGTACATGAGTGATTTTTTGCAGGATCGCAGCGTTATGCGAAAAGATCTTCTTGACCTCGTGCAAAAAATGCCCGCTTCAGATGTTGTGAATTATATTTTTAAAAATAATGGCGACTTAACCTTCACAAAGACCAATACACAATGGGGTGTCACCACACCATCAAACAGTAACGGTGCGGCCTATGCAGACCTGGATAATGATGGCGATCTTGACCTCGTCGTCAACAATATCAATCTGCCGGCTTTTATCTATCAAAATCAATCTGACAAGCAAACCCGCACATCATTTTTTAGAAATAAAGCTGAATGGTGAAGGAGCCAATACCCAGGGTCTCGGCTCCAGGGTGACGATATACTCGAAGGGCAAAAAACAATATGTAGAGCAAAGTCCAACACGGGGATTTCAATCCAGCGTTTCACCCATTATACATTTTGGATTAGGCGCTGAAACCATGATCAATTCATTGCAAATAATATGGCAAACCGGAAAACAACAATTGTTACGCGAAGTAAAAACAGATCAAAAACTAGTTTTGTATGAAAAGGACGCAGCAACCAGGAAGGAGAATAAAAAAGCTGTGCAGCAAAAGCCTTTATTTAAGGAGGTCGAAGCTCCTGTAAAGTTTTCCGCCGGCACCAATACCATTAATGATTTCAAGAGACAGCCTCTATTGATTAATCCGCTATCGTTTGGTGGTCCATGCCTGGCAAAAGGAGATGTGAACGGAGATGGGCTGGAAGACATTTATGCCGGCGCCGGCAGTGGAAAGGCAGCAGCACTTTTTATCCAGGGTAAAAACGGAAGTTTTAGCATGAAATCTGAAACCGCTTTTGCTACAGATAAAGATGCAGAAGATATGGACGCAGTTTTTTTTGATGCCAATGCCGATGGTTTCAACGATCTGTATGTCGCCAGTGGCGGGTATCATAATCTTGCCCCTGATGATAGTCTGTTGCAGGACCGTCTTTACATAAATGATGGCAAAGGGAACTTTAGAAAAGTTGCGGATGCCTTACCAAAAATGTTAGTGAGTAAAAGCTGTGTCCGGGTTGCAGATGTTAATAGCGATGGTTTTCCCGATCTGTTCGTCGGTGGGCGGGTTATTCCGGGGCAATACCCGGCAACTCCGGCAAGTTTTCTTTTGATAAACGATGGGAAAGGGCGGTTCAAAGACGAAATATCTACGCTCGCGCCAGCATTGCAAAATATTGGTATGGTCACCGATGCAAGGTGGGCAGATATGAACGGTGACAAGATAGTGGACCTGGTAGTAGTTGGCGATTGGATGCCCGTCTCAGTTTTTATAAATAACCGGGGCAAACTGCAAAATAAGACCAATGATTTCTTCCCTGAACAATATTCAGGATGGTGGAACAAGCTGACGATTGCAGACTTTAATCACGATGGTAAGCCAGATTTGCTGGTGGGAAACCTGGGGCTTAATACTCAATGCAAAGCAAGCGACAAAGAACCCGCTGAGATGTATTCTAAAGACTTTGACGACAACGGCTCACTAGATCCCATACTATGTTTTTATATCGAAGGCAAAAGCTATCCCTATGTAACCCGCGATGAGTTGCTCGACCAAATGAGTATTATGCGCACCCGTTTTCCTGATTATAAAAGCTATGCCGATGCAGGCATGAAGGATATTTTTACCAATGAAGAGATGGCGAATGCTGTACACCTGAAAGCTAATGTATTAGAAACTTCCTACTTTCAATCGGGTGCAGATGGCAAATTGCACCGGGCGAAGCTTCCTGTAGAGGTGCAGTTCTCGCCTGTTTATACCATAACAACGCTTGACTATAACAACGATGGAAACCAGGATGTATTACTTTGCGGTAATATAGAACACGCCAGGTTGCGGTTTGGAAACTATGATGCCAACTATGGCGTTTTACTTCAGGGAGATGCCAGAGGCAACTTTACCTATGTTGATCAGACGTTCCGGCTTTAAGTTGCGGGCGATGTAAGAAGTGTGATTAATATTAATAAAACATTGCTTTTTGGCATAAACCAAAAACCTGTGAAAGCCTATAAATTGAATTGATATGATGAGAAAGAATAAAATGATCGCCGGGTGTATGGCGGCGATCTTTTTGGTGACGATTTCCTGTAAAAATAAACGGGCGGCTGAGAAATTTGGAAGTACAGACATCAGCCGGGTGATAGCACAAATGACGACCTGATGGTAAACGATGTAACAAACCCGCCGCTGGCTTCCCGTTTTTTCTCTTATGCTGCCCTGGCTGGTTACGAAGTTGTTTCCCAACACGACTTAAGGTACAAAAGCATGCACGGCATATTACGGGATTACCCGTTGCAAAAACCCGACACTATACAAGGGTATTATTATCAGTTGAGCGGTATTCTGGCAATGCTTGAAACAGCCAAAAAATTGCAACCTTCCGGCAGCCTTTTAGAAAGTTACGAAACCCATTTATTAGATTCCTGTCACAAGGCGGGCATATCGACAAAAACGATAGACCAGTCAAAAGCCTATGCCTTGCAGTCAGCCAAAAAATACTTGCCTATGCTAAGAGTGATCGATATAACAGCACTTCAAATTTTAGAAAATATACCCCGGTTAGTGGCGCCGGAAATTGGTATCCTACGCCGCCAGCTTTTATCTCGGCTATTGAACCTTACTTCCAAACCATTCGCCCCTTTACATTAGATACCTGCATACAGTTCATGCCGCCACCTCCGGTTGCCTTTTCAACAAATAAAAATTCACCTTTTTATAAACTTATGATGGCGAACTATCATGAAGTCTTCCTGAGGAACACCGCGAAATAGCAGCTTTTTGGGACTGCAATCCATTTGCTGTGCAAGACAATGGGCACATGATGATCGGGCTCAAGAAAATTTCTCCGGGTGCACATTGGCTCGGCATTGCTGGCATTGCCTGTAAACAAACCAATCGCAGCTTCGATGAGACCATGCAGATATATGCAACCATATCAGTTGGTCTGATGGATGCTTTCATTTGCTGTTGGGACGAGAAATACCGCAGCAACCGTATTAGACCCGAAACGGCCATAAGAAAATATGTGGATGCCAATTGGCAGCCTATCATTCAAACCCCGCCTTTTCCCGAGTATCTCAGCGGGCATTCCGCTATTTCGGCGTTGTCGGCTACTATTCTCACTCATTATTTTGGCGACAAGTTTCAGTTCAAAGACACGGTCGAAGTGCGCTATGGTCTTGCGCCGCGCACATTTACCTCCTTTCAGCAGGCTGCCGTTGAGGCTGGTTTGTCGCGTTTCTACGGCGGCATTCACTTTATGGATGCCATTGATAATGGCCGTCAGCAAGGGTTGAAAGTAGGTGACTGGGTGCTGCAAAAAATGCAACTCCGCCAGTCCTGAGCTGGCAGTAAACCTGATTTTTTGATTTGGGTTCGTACCCGTTTAGGGTTTTCTTTCCGTTTTTTTAATACCAGCTAATCTTTTCATAGCATCATCGTTGCGTCGCAATCACTTTATCAGTAGTGCCTTTATTTGGCTTTGGGTTTGCACGGTGACTGGTTTATATCACACAAAAAAGCCTTCTCCACACCCGGGAGAAGGCTTTCGTAAACAATTATGCTAAATGAACCCTTGGCAGAATAGCCGATAAAATGTACAAGAGTGCGACGCAACAATGTCCCATCAAAGATTTTCTGTCTGAACCAAAAGAAACTTCCAGAAAGGCTAATTGAATACGATCGCTTTAAATAAAGCCAGGTCATACTTCGTTACGCCCGGCACTGCCACTGCATACAAACCGTCGCTATTGGGCATGTTGGGCAATTTTGGCATCCCACGCATATACTTCAGGATGAAGGTTAATACCTGAATTGATGGCTTTATCCCAATCCATACGCTGTCCTGAATAGGTAGCCATACTGCCCAGAATTGAAGTCATGGTGCTTTTTGCGCCGCTTTCGGCATCCCAAAACTTATATTCGCCTTTGGCAACGGCGGCAAACAATTCATCGTGCTCTGCCTGGTAGGGCTGGTTTTCTGTTTTCTTATCAAACTGGTAAATGGTATTGCCTTTCAGATCGGTTATCCGTGCCTGGTCAAAAAACACGTTGCCTTTGGTTCCAACAAGTAATTCATCTACTTTACTCATAGTGCCTTTCTGGTGACGGCACTGGCTGTTCAAAACCACACCATTGGGATACTGAAACTCCACAAAATGATGATCGAAGATTTCGCCATAATCTTTGCCTTTTCTTACTTCGCGGCCACCCATGCCTTGTGCGGTTACCGGGATAATCTTCGAGCGCCCAGTTAATTACATCAATATTATGAATATGCTGTTCGGTAATATGATCGCCGCACAGCCAGTTAAAATAATACCAGTTGCGCATCTGGTATTCCATTTCAGTCATTCCCGGTTTGCGTGGGTTAACCCATACACCATCATTGTTCCACCAGGCCTGTGCAGAACAATATCGCCGATCGCGCCATCTTTTACCCGTTTCATCAGCTCGAGATAAGAGGTCTGGTAACGGCGTTGCAAGCCGACGACAACATTCAATTTTTTCTTTTTCGCCTTCTGCGGCTACTTCCAGCACTTTTTGAATACCCGCCGGATCGGTAGCTACAGGCTTTTCCATAAACACATGTTTGTTCTGCCTGATGGCTTCTTCAAAATGAATGGGCCTGAAACCCGGAGGTGTTGCCAAAATAACTACATCGGCCAGCGGAATGGCTTTTTTATAAGCATCGAAGCCACAAATTTATTTTCTTCTTTTACCTGCAACTCTTTTCCATGCCGTGTTCTTTCAATGCCTCCGTAATGTTTTTATAGCTTTCATCCAGCCTGTCCTGAAAGGCATCGGCCATGGCCACCAGCTGCACATTTTGTTTGGTGCTCAGCGCCTGAACAGCAGCGCCGGTTCCGCGGCCGCCGCAGCCTATCAACGGCAATTTTAATTACATCGTCAGATCCGGCAAAATAATTTGCGTTTGAAAAGAGGGGCATGAGCCATTAATCCACCTGCAACCAGGGAGGTTTGTTTTACAAAATCGCTGCGTGATTGTGCATTGTTTGTTTTATTCATTATGGCAATTTTTAGACGTTACAGAAGAATGGTTTTTTTAAAGAATTAATAGTTGTCTATATAATTTGCGAAAAAATTTATCTATTTCTTCCTTCGATGGTTGCTACTGCCGGCCGTACGATCCTGAAACCAACAAAAGGCGCATCGGCATTCCACCAGCGGCTGCGCGGTATCTGCGGGTCGCGGCTGTTCCAGTCCAGGTTCGATTTTAACCGGGCGGCACTTCGCAATCTCCGATGCATCGTCCTGGTAATTGCCGCCTTTAAGTGTGCGGGGATGACGGGCTGTTCGCTTTATCAGCGGATCTTTTGGATTGTTGCCAATGCTGGTAAAATAGTTTTCATCGTATTGATCCAGCGTCCATTCCGCAACATTACCCAGCATATCGTACAATCCCCAGGGTTTGGTTCTTTTAATCCCGTCTTATGATATTTATTATCGCTGTTTTGTTTATACCAGGCATATTTACTTAAGCCGGTTGTATCGTTTCCGAAAAAATAAGCCGAATTGCTTCCTGCCCGGCAGGCATATTCCCATTCTGCTTCGGTTGGCAGCCGGTAAAAAATGCCGGTTTTTTTGTAAAGCCAGCGGCAATACATCAAAGCGCCGTATTGCGACATGCTGTTGGCAGGAAAGCCACCCTGCTTACCCATCCCCAAAGTTAAGTCGATATAAGGCGGGCTGGGCCGGGTAATGGCATCGGTTGTTTCTTGCGCAAAATTCTTCATCCTTAAAAAAAGCATCGTATTCATCATAGGTCACTTCGTTTGCGCCCATCCAAAACGGTGAAACGGTAACTTGTTTTGCCGGGCCTTCATCGGTGTCGCGGCCCGTTTCGGATGCTTGACTGCCCATGATAAATGTGCCACCCTTTACGGGTATCATGGTGATGTTTACTTCAGCGCCCGCTACTTTTTGTGTATATTTTTCGAAACCTTCTGCCGGTTGTGCAGTGCCGGAAAAACTGGAAATAAACTGACAAAAGAAAAGTAAGCAAGTGAGATGAAGAGCAGACTTCACAGGCATTTGAGTTATACTGTTGAACAATCGATAAAGCACTTGCCAAATGTAAACATTATTTTAGCGGGAAACATCCGGCAGTGGGGCGCAATTTTATCATGAGAATGTTCTACGTAGCGGGAGCATTATATGAATTGGACTAAAAGTGGTTTAACGAAAACTGCCTGAACAGAAAAATGGTTTGGGTTAGCGACCACACCAGACTGCCTTATCAATGCATTTTGTAGTTTTGAGCAGATAATATGTAATTGGAGGGGTTGGCTTTATAGGCTGCATAGCCCTGCTACTGTACAAGAGTGCGACGCAACGACCGCTGAAAAGCGAGACCCTGCCCGGCTCACAAAATAAAAAAGGTGTCGATAGAAACACAACTTAAAAAGACCGCGAAAGCGGCTGCCGCACTGCGAAGTACGCGGGATGTGGAGATAAGAAGAACCCTGAAAATGCTGGCAGCAGCCATAGAGGATTTAAGCGCTGCCCTGCTGAAGGCAAACCGGCTGGACGTGACGAAGCAGGAAGCAGGAAACCCAAAAATTGATAGGTTGCTGCTAAATGAACAGCGACTTAAAAGTATTGCCAAAGCTATTAGTACCATTAGCCGGTGACCTAACCCGGCGGGGCAACTGCTGGAAGAAAGAACTCTTTATAATGGTTTGTTGCTACAGAAAATGTCGGTGCCCCTGGGTGTGGTTGCGGCGATATATGAGTTGCGCCCAAACGTGACCTTTGACATTGCGGCACTGTGCCTGCGCAGTATGAATGGTTGTGTGCTAAAGGGTAGCAGTGAAGCAGAGAACACCAACATAGCTGCTGTGAAACTGATTAAAAATGTACTGAAAGAAAATGGCATTGATCCCAATTGTATAACACTGTTGCCTGCGGATCGTGAAAGTGTGAAGGAGGTTTTTGCAGCTACTAAATTAATAGATGTTATTATACCAAGAGGTTCGGAAGGATTGATACAGTACGTGCGAAAAAACAGCCTGGTGCCGGTGATAGAGACCGGCGCGGGGGTGTGCCATGTATATGTTCATGAAAAGGCTGACCTTGCCAAAGCACTGGATATAGTGGTCAACGCGAAAGTGTCGCGACCGTCGGTTTGTAATGCTATGGATACGGTGTTGATAGACGCAGCCGTGGCCAAGGATTTTATTGAGTTGCTAAAACCGGTTTTCACCAAATACCAAGTGGAAGTATTTGCTGACCGGCAGGCATATAAACTAATGGGTGATTATGGCTTTTTGCAAAAGGCAGTACCTGAAGACTTTGAGCGCGAGTTTATAAGCCTGAAGTGTGCTATGAAGGTGGTTAAAAATTTGAATGAAGCGCTGGAACATATTCAACAATATTCGACCAGGCACTCGGAGGCGATCGTATCTGAAAATAAGAAGGTGTGCGAAATGTTTTTGCAGGAAGTGGATGCAGCCGTTGTTTTGGCTAACGCTTCTACGCGCTTTACTGATGGTGAACAGTTTGGGTTGGGTGCAGAAATTGGTATATCTACGCAAAAGCTACATGCACGGGGACCTTTTGCACTGGAGAAGCTGGTGACGGAAAAATGGATAGTAAGAGGTGAGGGGCAAATACGTAAATAATAAAAAGGAGCGGCTGCAGCCGCTCCTTTTTTGTCTGGTTAATAGAGATATTTAAAGTCTTTTGATCTTAATATTTTTGAACCAAACCTCTTCGCCATGCTCCTGCAAGGCTATGTGACCTTTTTTAAATTTACCGAAGTCCGGCATTGATTTAAATTTACTACCTGCAACAAGTTTATCCCACCCGGTATTCCATAAGGTTGTGCTGATGATGTGTACACCATTAAGATAAAAGTCAAGCTTTCCATGGTCAGACACAATCTCAGCATGGTTCCACTCGTTGGCAGGATGAACGGGTTCGCTGGATGAAGATATCAGATCGTAGAAATCGCCGGCACGATGCTTTATGATCTTTGCATCGGGATGTCCATTGTTGTCCAGGACCTGCATTTCGAGCCCGGTCTCATAAGTGTTGGGATACTTTGGTTTGTTTTCGTTTACATAAAAGATGATACCACTATTGCCGTTGGTAGCAATTTTCCAGTCGGCTTTAAAATCGAAATTGTCATATTCTTCATCGGTAAGAATATCCTTACTCTCATTTTTCGGCCAGTCTGCCATTGTTGATACATCGAGGTGGAGGGTGCCATCATCTACTTTCCAGCCTTTGCCGAATGAATTATATCCGTAGGTATGCCAACCGTTGGTACTGGTACCATCAAAGAGCAATTGCCAGCCATCTTTTTTCTCCTGATCAGTTAGGGTATTTGCGCTTGTGCTCATGGTTGATTTTTGAGTTGAGCTACAGCTACTGATAGTGGCAGCAGCTACTACAATTGAGAGGTATTTATACACAGCAGATAAGTTTTTAAACAGTGCAGAAAATGTAAGTCTTCACTGCGGAAATGAACTAATGATGTAAAAAAAGCCCCGGTGTAAACGGGGCATTTAAAATTCGTATAACTACCTGGTAAAGTGAGGTAGCAATGCCAGTTTATTTCTTCAGCGTCATTACATATTTAACCATAGTCTTAGCGTCGTCTAACGACACTTGCGGATGTGCTGACATTGGAATCTGACCCCAGTTACCTGCACCGCCTTTGATCACTTTGTGGGCAAGAGTATCAATGGTGGCATCTGTATTTTCGTATTTGTTAGCTACTAACTGATAGGCTGGCCCTATCGAGGCTTCATTTACTTTATGACAGGTAAGGCAATCATTTTTTGCAATGAGGTCCAATCCTTTCTGATAGTCCGGATTATCTGAGGGTGAGGCTTCGGTAACTTCAGTTGCTGCCGTATCCGCGTCAGCAGGTTTGTCGTTTCCGCCACCGCAGCTCAATACCATAAGGCTTACTGAAGCCGAAAGAACCACCAATACTTTTTTCATACAAGGTTTATTAATTGATTTTAAAATTTATTTTAATCCAAGAATACTTTTATTCAGTTCGTCATCAAATGCGCCACCGGCAAAATCGTCGAAGGCTTTTTCTGTTACACGGATGATGTGATCTTTTATAAAGATCGCTCCTTCCCTTGCACCGTCTTCAGGGTGCTTTAGTGCGCACTCCCATTCCATTACAGCCCAGCCCGGATAATCATATTGGGTTAATTTACTAAAAACCGCCTTGAAATCAACTTGGCCATCACCGGTAGAGCGAAAACGTCCTGCGCGCTTTACCCAGCTTTGATAGCCGCCATATACACCCTGTTTTCCTGTAGGGTTAAACTCGGCATCCTTCACATGGAATGCTTTGATACGCTCATGATAAAAATCTATGTAAGATAAATAGTCCAGGCATTGCAAAACAAAATGCGAGGGATCATAAAGAAGGCATGCCCGCTGGTGATTATTTACTCTTTCCAAAAACATTTCATATGAATCACCATCATGCAGATCTTCACCGGGGTGTATCTCATAGCAGAGATCCACTCCACATTCATCATACACATTGAGTATCGGAAGCCACCTTTTAGCCAATTCTTCAAAACCGGTTTCAACCAACCCGGCGGGGCGTTGTGGCCACGGGTACATAGTATGCCAAAGCAGTGCCCCGCTAAAGGTTGGGCTGGCATTTAGTCCCAGGTTTTGGGAAGCCTTTGCGGCATATTTTAATTGCTGTACAGCCCATTCAGTACGTGCTTTTGGGTTGTTGCGATATTCTTCCGGGGCAAAGCCATCGAACATGGTATCGTAAGCAGGGTTAACAGCCACCAATTGCCCTTGCAGGTGGGTGGAAAGTTCTGTGATCTCTACCCCGCATTCATTAATCTTTCCTTTTAGTTCATCGGCGTAGGTTTTACTTTCGGCAGCCTTTTGCAGGTCTATGCACCTTGCATCCCAGGTAGGTATTTGTACACCTATAAACCCAAGATCTTTTGCCCATTTACAGATGCTCATTAAATCATTAAAAGGAGGATTATCTCCGAGAAACTGAGCTAAAAAAATTCCAGGTCCTTTTATTGTTTTCATCCGGTCAAATTAGGTTACAAGGTTAAATTTTATGATCAGTCCATTTCTTATCAGAATTGTTAGAAGCAACCACATTGTCTATGAATGCCATTCCGCGGATGCCTTCGTCCACCTGTGGAAAGTCCAGCATTTCTTTGGTAGGTTCGTTGCCTTCCAATTTTGCCATAAGGGTTTGCGCAAAGTTTTTATAAATGTTGGCAAAGGCTTCAAGGTAGCCTTCAGGGTGACCACCCGGAGTGCGGCAATTGTGGGTAGCAAAACTCGATAAGCGGTCAGTATAGTTAGCGCCTGCACGATAGATCTGTGTAGGTTGATCGAGCCATTTTACAAGTAAAGTATTGGGTTCCTGCTGGTGCCATTCAATACCGCCCTTTTCACCATAAACCCTTATACGTAAAGCATTTTCTTCGCCAGCCGAAACCTGCGAAGCAGCCAGCACACCTGCGGCACCATTATCGAAGCGAAGCAGCACACTGCCATCATCATCCAGCGCACGTCCCTCAACCAGCACATTTAGATCAGCGCACAGTTTTGTTATTTTCAAACCTGAAATATATTCTGCCAGGTGTGCCGCATGTGTACCTATATCGCCCATGCAGCCACTTTTTCCTGATTTCTTGGGGTCGGTTCTCCAGGCGGCCTGTGCATTACCTTCTCTCTCGCTTAGCTTGCTGAGCCAACCCTGCGGATACTCTACCACTATTTTCCTGATCTTTCCAAAGGCGCCGTCGGCCACCATTTGCCTGGCTTGTTTTACCATTGGGTAGCCCGAGTAGGTATGTGTCAGGCACAATATCTTCCCTGACTCTTTTATCTTTTGCTTTAGCTGTTTGGCTTCATCCAGGTTAAAGGTGATGGGTTTTTCTATCACTACATTAAAGCCATGATCCAGTGCCATCATAGCAGGAGCAAAGTGCGCAAAATTGGGAGTTACAATGGTAATGAAGTCGATCCGTTTATCGTCCGGCATCTTACTTTCCCTGGTGATCATGTCTTCATAATTGGTGTACACTCTGTCTTCAGGCAGAAACAGCATTTTCCCGGACTCAATGGCGGTCTCCGGGTGTACACTTAGCGCACCGCACGACAATTCAATTAATCCATCCATGTTGGCAGCGAAACGGTGTATGGCTCCTATAAAGGCATCTTTTCCACCACCTATCATACCCATTCTTAGTTTTCTCATACGCAATAGAATAAAGCAATCTGTTTAGAAATGTTTGTAGAAATAATAATTATGGAGAGAAACAAATTTACATGCTTCAAATTTATAAGTATTCGTCTTTATACATTTTTATTTTTCAAATAGAAAAGACCAGCCAAAGCCAGTCTTTACAAAAGAGAACCCTGCGTTTTATTGTTTCACGGGGCGTGTATTACATAAGTGACCACGCCCCACACGCTAAACTCTGCAAACGGGTCAATATCAAGAGGTGCAAGTTTGTCGGTTTCCGGCAACAGGCGAATTTTATTAAAGTTCTTTTCCAACCTGCGTACCAGCATTTCACCATTTAAAATAGCCACCACCACTTTACCATTTACATTGGTTATACTGCGGTCTACAATCAAGGCATCGCCGCTAAAAATGCCCGCACCGGTCATTGCATCACCATTCATCCTAAAGAAAAAGGTAGCAGGTTTATTGCGTATCAATTGTTCATTCAGGTCTATGCCGCGCTCCATGTATTCGTCTGCCGGCGTGCTAAAGCCAGTTGCATTAGCGCGGTGTACGTCGTGTTGACTAAAGTCTTTTGTACCCCGGTAAGCGCTGGAGAATATTTCGTTTTTCATTTGATTAGTTTTGTGTTAGACATCATTTCAAAATAACCTACCCTGTGTGCCCGGTCGCCTAAACCGGCTACAGTCCAGTTCAAGGCGTTCATGGTTCAGTCCATATTTAGCTGTGTATTTCCGGTACTGCATCGCTATCATTTCGGCAATGTTGCCTTCACCCCGCATCCTTCACCCCAGCGGCTGTCATTTACTTTTCCGTCGTGGCTGTGCTTCTATCATGTGCCAAACCTTGTCTGCCCTGTCCGGAAAATTTTTGTACAGCCAATCATGAAACAACAGCTTAATGGCACCATTCAGCCGAATGAAAGTATAGGCAGAAAATAAAGCCCCGGCATCGCTCGCCAATTTTATTATATCATGCATTTCATGATCATTCAATCCCGGGATCATCGGTCCCAGCATTACTCCCATACGCACACCGGCTTTACTCATTTCCTCAATCAATCGCAGGCGTTGTTTACCGGTGGTGGTGCGTGGTTCCATCACCCTTCGCAGGTCTTCGTTCAGCGATGTTATTGAAACGATCACTGACACCAGGTTGCGGCTAGCCATATCTGCCAGCATGTCTTTGTCGCGCAGCATACCCGCATTCTTTGTTATCAGCCCTACAGGTTGATTAAATTCACTGCATACCTCCAACAACTGCCGTGTAATCCCAAATTTCTTTTCTGCCGGTTGATAGCAGTCGGTATTGCCGCTGATGCTAATGGGTACACATTCCCATTTTGGATTCATCAAAAATTTTCGCAATAGTTCAGGTGCATTTTTCTTCACCATTATCTTGCGCTCAAAATCAATCCCGGCAGAGTAACCCCAATATTCAAACGAATTGCGCGCGAAGCAATAAATGCAGCCGTGTTCACATCCCTGGTAGGGGTTGATGCTGTACCACATACCCACATCCGGGCTCTGCACTTTGTTTACAATTCCCTTTGCCTGTTCTTCAAAATATTGAGTAGCCTCGTTTTTTTCAGTCCAGTCGTCAATACCCTCTATATGCTCTTTTGCTGCATGTACTTTTACAAAGCGGTTTGTCGTATTAAATTGTGCGCCCCTGCCTTTTTTATAATTATTTACTCCATCACCACCCGTTTCCATCTCCATATATTCCTCCCTTTTCCGGTTGGTTCAAAGCCCTTTTTTGAACCGATAAAAAAATCTTTACTCTGCCTTTAGTTTTTGCGTCTTTTTTTTGGGAGACCAGCTTTTGATTTAAGAAGAGGCATTGGTTGCGACGCTCCGTTCATCAGCAACTCTTTGTTGTAGCTTTTCCCGGCAAAATGTAGAGGCAGCTCAAATTGCAACGCAGCGTTCGCGCCCCTTAACTTGGGTTGAAGTTCTAAAGAGTGCTTTCTTTTGATTGTCTTTACAACGCAAAACCAATGCGATCTAATAGAGCAATTAAAACAAAGCTCCCTGTGTTGTTAGCACAGGCATATTCAAAAACTCAAACCGCTGCACTTTTTGATAATTCTTGCTGCCTTCAGCACGTTTTAGCAGCAGCATACTTTTGGCAATAAACCTTCCCGTAAAATGCTTTTGGCTAAACTCCAGCCAGGCTTTCTCAAACTGCCAGGGTAGCAATTGCCGGGCAATGGTAATTTGTCCATCGTCTATAAAATGGGGCAAGTGTTCTTTGGTCTTCAACAAACGTTGGGCAGTTTTCAGATTTTTTACCAGCATTTGAATGCCCATTTTCGACTCAACGTTTATATAAATGCTATGCGAAGGATAGCTGCCAAAATCTTTTAATTCTATCTTGAATGCAGGCATAGCCATGGCTATCATTTTCAGCCGGTTATTGATTCTTTCTTCCATCAATTGCAATTGGCTAAAACGTGCAAGTATTATTTTTGGTTTGCCCCACTGTGCACCAGGTGCATCAAATTTTGCAGCAAACTCCTGCTTAATGTGCATTATCTTATTGCTTAGTTCTTCATGGGGTTCCAGCACCAACATATAGTCATACAGGCGATAACCGGGCAGAGATGTCAAATCTGTTTTCATATTTTTTATACTTAGTTTTTTAAAATTTTTTTTCTGCGGGCGGCAGGCGAAACACATTATTTATTTTATATTTTTCAAATTGATTGGTGCGCCGCAGCAACACCAGTTCGTTCACGAAAAAAGTTTCATGAAAACTCCTTTTAGCAAACAGCGAAAGAACGGACTGATAGGTACCTGCATCGGCAAAGTGGCCAGCTATATCAATGTGTGGTCGCGAAGTAATTGAAGGTTTTGGGCAGGTACAGGATTTTATATAACCAGCGACTACGCTTAACTCTTTTGCAAAACGTTGAAACGGTTTTTGATCCTGAATGCGCAGGTAAACACTCTCAAGTGGAATGCCGCTGTAGTTATTTAGCGCCACTTCAAAGCTTTGTTGCAACATACATATCCGCTGCATGTACCGGCAAATAGTATCTTCCATTGTTTCGCGGGCAATGAAACTTGCTATTGTAATACGCGGACTTAAAGGCCGTAATAAATCTTCGCCCCATGCTGACAGAAACAATTGCTGCTCGGCAACTATTTTACTATACACTTCTATTGCGGGGTTTATGACTAACAGGTACTCATTAAGATTGTCGTCAAACCGGTTTATTTCTTTCGCCTGATGTAACAATGCTGTTTGCATATTGCTTTTTTGCAGATAATAAAGTTAGTAATTAAAACTAAATATATTAGCAAAATGCGTTAAAAAAATTGACTTTTTATGTCTTTGTGCCGGTTCCTTTTTATGTAAGCTCTTTGCTATCTTCGAAAAAATCATTTGTTGACTGCCAATAAAATACTGTCATTCCTTACCCGAATAAAGTTTCCGGTTGTATTGCCAGCCGGCGTTGAGGTGATGAATCCTTTTGCTGATGCAGAAACACGCCGAGTTTGCAATCTGTTCTACCATAAATATTATAATGACCGCCATTGCAGGTATGCTATTGTGGGTATCAACCCGGGGCGCTTTGGCGGCGGCATTACTGGCATCCCGTTCACCGACCCTATACGTTTGGAAACTGTATGCCAAATTGAAAATACCTGGATAAAGAAGCAGGAACTTTCCTCCGTTTTTATTTACGAAATGATGGCTGCGTTTGGTGGAGCGAAGACATTTTATAACAAGTTTTATTTTACTTCTGTTAGCCCGTTGGGCTTTACCAGGCAGGGCAAAAATCTTAACTACTACGATGACAAAATAGTAGCAGATGCCATTGTTCCTTTTGCCCTTGCTTGTTTTGCCCGCCAGAGTAGTTGGTTAGACAGGTCTGTTGCGTTTTGCCTGGGAGAAGGAAAGAACTTTGCCTTTCTGCAACATCTAAATCAAAAACACCAACTCTTCGACCGGATCGTGCCTTTGCCACATCCCAGGTTTATTATGCAATACCGGCTGAGAACAAAAGACAACTACATTTCTGGTTATCTTGATAAACTTGCCATGGCAGGTGCTGACAAATGATGACAACATTTCTTTTTTTTGTAACCGCCAATTATTTGTTTTTTTAGAAACGGTTTGTATCTAATTAACCTGTCTTTTTAACATTCAGGTTGGTGGAGAGGCACGTACTGTTCAGCTAACTTTGATATCATGAAACCTACGCTTATATACTGCTTCGATGCCTATTGTGGGTGGTGTTATGGCTTTAGCCCCATAATAAAAAAGGTTGCGCAAGAATATGCTGATGTCTTAGAAATGGATGCGCTGTCGGGCGGAATGATATTGCCGGAAAAGCCGGCGCCAATAAGCGAGATAGCGCCTTTTATACAAAGGTCTTATACGGCAGTCGAGGAAACCACAGGCATTAAGTTTGGGCAAGACTTTCTGTGGCACATCTTCAATTTTGAAGACAGTGACTGGTTTCCTAACTCAGAAAAGCCTGCCATAGCGCTTTGCGTTTTCAAAGAATTCTACCCGGAGAGATGTATAGAATTTGCCACCGATCTGCAATACGCACTTAACTACGAAGGCAGAGACCTGACCGATGATGAAGCCTACCGTCACCTGCTGGACAAGTACAGCATTCGCCCGGAGATCTTTTATGAGAGACTGCAGAGCGACGAGTACAAGGAGAAAGCCTACTATGAATTTTCACTGATGAAGCAATTACAAGTTACCGGATACCCTTGTGTTTTTTTGCAAACCGGTGAGTTGAAATTTCACCTGGTGGCGCGTGGTTACACTGACTATAATACACTGAAGCAACGAATAGATAAGGTGTTGGAATTGCTGCCGGCGTAGCGGGCTTTTGCCGCTGGCGGATCTTTTAAGTTGCTCAATGTTCCAATTACCAACCATACGGTCGTCCCGCCGGGACTATCAAATTCTTCGTTGATCCTTTTTCCAAATGGTCGACTCTTCGGGATTTTAAACATTCTACTAATTCAACACCATATGTACGTCCCTCCGGGACTATGCTCTTTTTATTCGATTGTCTTACCAAGCGGTCGTCCCTCGGGGACTTTCAACATTCTATGGATCTTATTACCAAAGGGTCGTCCCTCCGGGACTGGTTTCATTAATACTGTCGGTTGCGGTTTTGAATACAAAAACCATTGTAACGAGCTAAACCAGGGCTTTGCCGCTAAACGGTGCGACGCAACGGCCGCCAAATCTGTGATCTATGGTCTTGGCCCATAAAAACCAAAGTGGGGTAGCAAAATCCTAAAATTTGTATTTGAATCTGACGTTACCCCATTTACATTTATCTTGCACGTCCTAAAAATATTTGATGATGGAATACGGAAAAATGATCTCTGTGACAGGTTTGAGCGGATTGTTTGAATTGGTCGGTAGCAAAAAAGATGGCGCCATTGTGCGATCTCTCGAAGATAAATCCACCCGGTTTGTAGCCAGCAGGGTACATAATTTCTCGCACCTCGAGAGTATTGAAGTGTACACGGTCCGTGATAATGTTAACCTGGCGGATGTTTTTTTGGCAATGCAAAACAGTGAGGAACCTTTACCATCAGACAAAGACGGGGCGGCGGTAAAAGCTTATTTTGAAAAGGTTTACCCTGACATGGACTTTGAAAGAGTGTATGCCAGCGATATGAAAAAAATGGTAAAATGGTTCGCTGTTTTAAAGGCGAACGATGTAGAAATAAAACTGAGTGAAACTGAGGAAGAGGATGAAAATGCGGAAGAAATGACCGCGGAAGAAGCTGATGAAAATGCAACTGAAGGTGATGCGGTAACTCTTTAAAATAAAATTTTTAATGGCAAAGCTATAGGCACTGAACGGGTATAGAAACCTGTTTGTGGCTTGTAGCTTTCTTTATATAAAACAAACAACAGATGACCGTGAATGCCGATATAAAAAAGCTGGAACGCAGCTATGTACCTGACGATTTTGTGATAACAGACTGGACCGCACTGGAACCTTACTTTAAAGAACTGGTGGAACGTGCCATAAATAGTAGAGAAGATTTAGAACAATGGATGCAGGACATGAGCGAGATGGAAGCTGTGGTAAGCGAAGATGCCTGCTGGCGGCAGATAAAAATGACCTGTGATACTACAGACCAGAGCACTGGAGGAAGCTTTCAATTTTTCTGCATGGAGATACAGCCTAAACTGCAACCCTATGCCGACCTGCTAAACCGCAAACTGATCGACAGTCCTTTTACCCAGGAACTTGACCAACAACAGTATTTTACCTATCTGCGCAATGTGCGCAAAAGCATAGAGCTGTTCAGGGAAGAAAATATTCCCTTGCAGGCAGAGCTAAGTGTGATGCACAACAATATGGGCAGATATCGGGCAAGATGACCGTGGAAGTGAAAGGACAGGAGTACACCCTGCAGCAGGCTACTAAGTTTTTGGAGAGCCCGACCGCGAATTGCGCGAGGAAGTGTACCGTAAAATAAATGAACGACGCTACCAGGATAAAGGAATGCTGAATGACCTCTACTCCAAATTAATACAAATGCGTCACCAGGTTGCGGTGAACGCTGGCTTTGAAAATTATCGCGATTATAAGTTTGCCGAAATGGGCAGGTTTGATTATACCAAAGAAGACTGTTTCAAGTTTCATGAAGCAGTTAAGCTGCATGTGCTGCCATTGGTAAAAAAGATCAACGAAAAGAAAAAAGCCAAACTTGGCTTAGATACCCTACGTCCGTGGGATACTGAAGCGGAGCCTGCGGGAATTGAACCGTTAAATCCGTTTACAACCGGCGAAGAATTAACGGAAAAAGCAATCCAATGTTTTGAAGAACTTGAACCCGTTTTTTGCTGACTGCCTGCGCAAAATGAAGGAGCTCGGTCACCTGGACCTTGAAAGCCGCAAAGGCAAAGCGCCGGGCGGATACAATTGTCCGCTGGCAGAAAGTGGTGCGCCTTTTATATTTATGAATGCAGCCGGGCAAATGCACGATGTAACCACCATGGTGCACGAAGGCGGGCACGCCGTGCATTCGTTTCTCGCTCATCCCCTTAAGCTAAGCGCTTTTAAAGAATACCCGATGGAAATAGCCGAAGTGGCCAGCATGGCTATGGAGTTGTTTAGCATGGACTACTGGACAGTATTTTTTGATAAGCCCGAAGACCTGACCCGTGCCCGCGAGCATCAACTAGAGAGCACGATCACCATCTTTCCGTGGATCGCCACCATCGATAAATTTCAACATTGGGTGTACGAAAATCCTACCCATACTGTCGACGAACGCACCAGCCAAATGGATAGAAATACTCGACGAATTTTCAACCGGCGTAGTTGATTTTACCGGGCTGGAAGAATACCGAAAGATCAGCTGGCAGCGGCAACTTCACCTGTTTGAAGTGCCTTTTTACTACATCGAATATGGCATTGCGCAATTTGGCGCCATTGGTATGTGGAAGCAGTTTAAAAACAACAAAGAGCAGGCGTTGAAAAACTACATGCAAGCACTTAGCCTTGGCGGAACGAAAACATTGCCGGCACTCTACGAAGCTGCCGGTCTTAAACTCGATCTTTCACCGGCACACATTAAATCGCTGATGGATTTTGTAAACAAAGAATACGAGAAAATATAAGTGCTAAAGTGCTAACTGAACGCCCGCCTGCCGGGCGTTTTTTTATGCCCGCGTCTTTTTTGTTGGGCAGGCATTAGACCAGGTTGAAGCATAGTTGCGACAGTCCACCCCGCCATATTGCGGGGCTCCGTTCAAGGGTAGCATTTCAATGAAGCACATCGCCTGAAAGAATATAACATGAAAACAATGGTTACATTTAATGCCGCTTTGCACAACGATATTGATAGTGGAAAACTGGAAAAATAATCTTCTGCTTTGGCGATCATTTTGCGTCAAAAGATCTTATAAAAAGAAAATAACGATGAAAAAAATCTTCCTCGTCAGTTTCGTATGGTTGTTGCAATGCTGCATCATACTACCTGTATCAGCCCAAAAGAAGGCAGCTACCAAGCCAGCAAATATGCTTGCCATGCTGCAGGGGCGGTGGGCATCGTTAGAAGACAAGAAAACCTTTTTCCAGGTGCAGGGAAATCTGCAGATCGATATTTACGGGAAGGACATATTAGACTCCGCAACACTCAATTTTTATGACGATTGTCCGCGCCGGATAATTGCGGAAGAAGAAGAAAGGGTAAATGGAAAATATTTAGTTGTGCAACTGAAGCCGGATCATTTTTTATGCTACGAGATACAAAGTATTAGTTCGCAAACCCTGGTGCTGTTAAATGTACCCAGGCAAAGTGTTCTACGGTTTAAGAAAGTTCCCACTATAAACCTGGCAACCTATAGCAACAGCGATGAAGATTAGCAATTTTTGCATATGCCAGTCACTACTACATCTATAGCCTGCGATCTAAAACCCTGTGGTAAATTCACTTCCGGAGTCACAACTGAGTTGAGGCAGTAGGTGAGTTTACAGATGTCGCATATAAAATGTACGTGGTTGTCGTGATGGTGTCCGCCGGTGCATTCATCCTTGCACAAAGCATACATCACCGCATTATCTGCTGTGGGTATGGTATGAATAATTCCTTTTTCAACAAATGTTTGAAGGGTACGGTAAATGGTTACGCGATCAATTTTCTCATCTGTATTACTGTCTATGTCGCTGTGCGATAAACCACCGTCATGTTGCTGAAAAAGTTCCAGTATTTTCCTGCGACTATCAGTCACACTTAACTGGCTTCGCTTTAAGATGTTGTCAATTGCCGCGTTATCCATTATTGAAAATATAATATATTATTGAGGGTTATTGCTGAATACACTGTTTACAAAACCGTTAGGTCCAGCCTTCTCTTTAAGCAAACCTTTGATGTCTTCACTTAGCTTTTCCATTTCGTCTTTTTTCAGCGCATCATATACTCCGCCGCGCACATTTCCCGCCTTGTCAACCAGCGCTATAAACTGTGTGTGAATAAACTGATCGTCCAGCTTGGCAACATTGTTCGCCGGGTCATCCAGCAAATAACTTACTCGGGCAGCATTGTACAGACTGTCTTTTCTGCCGGTCACCAGTATCCACTTCTTTGTATCAATATGCATACTGTCGGCGTAGAAACGCAGGCGGGCAACACTATCTGTTTCGGGTTGTACCGTGTGTGCAAGAATAAGAAAATCAGGTTCATCTTTATATTCGGTGTACACTTTCTTCAATGCACCATTCATTCGGGGACATATGCCTTTGCAGGTCGTAAAGAAGTATTCTACCACAGTAACTTTTCCTTTCAAATTTTCTTCAGTCACACTTTGCCCGTCCTGGTTAGTAAATGAAAATGGACGCACATAACTAACCGTTGGCAGTTTGGCTTTCCAGTTATCGGTACCTGCAAAAAGAAAATAAAAGAATGCACTAATGAGCACTACAAAAAAAACCAAATAGCCGATCAGCTTCTTGCTCATATTTTTTTTGCAAAATTACTATGGGTGATGTTAAAGTAAATGCATTGTTGACCTACGAAACATATATGTGTAAATGCACCTGTTATATGTGTAAATGCACCTGGAAATTGCTGAATTAATATACAGGTTCTGGTAATTACAGTTTAAAGCCAGGAGTTTTTGGCCTTTTACGCTGTTTTGGTAAGTGCTAAATTCTATCTTGTCTTCAGGAAATCCTTGTTGAAGCTTAAAAATTTTACAGATTTTTAATTTCAATGCTAGCTCCATAGCAAAACCGGCAATATATATGGCTGTGGCATATCTTCTGCCAGCACCTAGTACATCAGCATCCTTTAGCTTTTGGTCTATAAGTTCTCCTTATGTACTTTTTAATATCATGACAATGCTTGAAATACAAAACCTGCAGAATGATATGAATACATTTAAAACTTTTATAACTCAAGTTTGGTAGAAACTCCTGCCGGTAATTATGCAACTTCGTTGCAAATATCTATATTTGCACCCTCTTGAAAACACAGTCAAAAATAAATTGGGATGGTTTGGGCATTGCGGCGTCGCTCGCCTGTGCCATACATTGTGCGCTGCTGCCATTGTTTTTTACCAGCCTTCCCTTATTCGGTATCAACATTATTGAAAATACCTGGTTCGAATTGATAATGGTATTGGTGGCTTTTTTCATAGGCACCTATTCTCTCTACCACGGCTATCGAAAACACCATCATAGTGTAGTTCCACTGTTGATCTTCGCGGGCGGTTTTTTCTTCCTGGTACTAAAATTATATTTCGCTGAGTACGAATATTGGTTGTTGCTGCCGGCAGTTGTAGGAATAATTTCTGCCCACCTTGTCAATTACCGGTCGTGCAAGATCCATAACCATGCACACGCAGAGGATTGTGAGCATTGATCACCGGTACACCAGGCATCTCTGCTTTGTGTAGCTAATTAATTTTTACGCAGCGTCCACTTCCATATTTCCTTCCAGGTGGCTTTTTTGCCATACATTAATATGCCGGTTCTATATATTTTTCCACTAATCCAGGTAGTTAGTAAAAACCCCAATGACCAAAAATAACATGCTTAATATCAATTGCCAGTACGGCACTGTTCCGGGAACGCCAAAAGGTATTCTTGCCATCATAACTATTGGCGACAAAAACGGAATAAGACTCGCCCACGTGGCCAGGCTTCCGGATGGATTGGTAATGGCATTCATCATGATAATGATAGAAATAATGATGGGCATAGTGATTGGTAACTGACATGCTTTGTGCATCTTTGCGTCTTCATTAACTGTACTGCCCACTGCAGCAAAAAGTGATGCATAAAAAAGATAACCAAACAAAAAATAAAATAGAAAACAACCCACCATCAAAAACCAGTTAGCCTGCGCCAATGTATTCTAAAAATTCGTTGATTAATTGGCGGCGTCACGGCGAAGCGTGCATGCTACCCGGCATTTGCTGCGTAGATTCCTGTGCCTGATGCGATGTTTCATGGCGGAAGAAAAGCTGTGCTGCAGCCATAATTAATCCCGATCATCAATATTATCCAGATTAAAAATTGAGTTAGCCCAACTGCACCAATTCCTATTATCTTACCAATCATCAATTGAAATGGTTTGACGATGAAATTACTACTTCGGCTATCCGGTTGGTTTTTTCTTCGGTCACACCGCGCATCACCATATTACCATAGATCAACAAAGTAATGTAGATAAGAAAACCACTGCCATACCCAATGCCATAAGCAAGACCACTGTTTCCTTTTTTAACTTCCGAGCCCTCCCTGATAGCTTTGATCAATTTTTACATCTCCCGCTTTCTTGCGTTCTGCTTCCAGTTCTTTTAAATCAATGTTATATTTAGATTTCAGCATGTTGATTTTCCAAGCGTTTCATTTATTTTGTCTTCCAAGTCTGACTTTCTGCTATTATACCAAATTGCTTTTTTGAATATTAAGCTTATAATTATTGCTCCGTCCTGCCGGTGTATATAGAATAGCTGAGTAGCCTTTGCTTTACGTAATTATTGCTATCAACTCCTGTAGTAAATTCAAAAGTTAATGACTTGGTATTTTCAAGATTTCCTTTACAGAGCACCTGTCTGATCAACAACAGCAATTTTTTCTTCATCTAAGGTTCTTAACTGATATGTAGGTAACAGTTGTTATAAGACCGGCAAACAATAATGGAGTAAGTATAGTGGATAAGATAAAAGTTTTATTTCTAACCCTTGTCAGGTATTCTCTTTGTATGATCAGTAGAATCTTGTTCATGCAGAAAATCAGAAAGTTGGAGTTGGATAATGAGGCTAAACGTTTTGAAATTGTCTTGATGCTTTTGTTCCCTCAACAAGTCTAATAAATACTTCGTTTAGGGAAGGAAGTATTTCATTAAATGCCATCAATGGCACATTTTGATTCATGAAATATTGAAGCACATCGTTCCTGTTGCTGCCTTCATTATATTTTAACCGTCAACTCATTTTCGTTTTGTTTACTACATCAAATGAAGCATCAGCTATATTCAGCAGGAACATTCGAAAGTTGTAATCTGAATAAATTTTCTTTGTATTGCTGCTTAATGCTGCTTACTGTTCCGTCCAGTATTTTCTTACCCTGGTTCACCAGAACAATATGGTCGCATATTTCTTCCACTTGCTCCATTCGATGTGTACTAAAAATGATCGTGCTTCCTTTTTTTGCCAGTTCAAATATTTCATCTTTAATCAGATTTGCATTTACCGGGTCAAGGCCGCTGAAAGGTTCATCAAGAATGATCAGTTTGGGTTCGTGCAAAACAGTAGTTACAAATTGAAGCTTTTGGCTCATTCCTTTACTTAGATCTTCTACCTTTTTATTCCACCAGCTTTCCATCCCCAGCTTGGTAAACCAGTATTTTATTTTCTCCATTGCATCGCTTCTGCTCAAACCCTTTCAACTTGCAAGGTACAATGCCTGCTCGCCAATTTTCATTTTTTTATACAGGCCTCTTTCTTCCGGCATATACCCGATGTTTCGAATCTATCTGTGGATCGAAAGTTTTTCGTTAAAAATGATCTCACCTTCATCAGGGAAAAAAATTCCGGTGATCATCCGGAGCAACGTAGTTTTGCCGGCGCCATTAGGGCCAAGTAAGCCAAAGATACTTCCCTGTTCTATTGAGAAACTAATGTCATCCACAGCTTTTTGAGTAGCATAATATTTTTTCAGGTTTTTAAGTTGTAATAAATGCATATTGTCCTCGGTTAATATAATAATTGCCGGTTATTGTTGTCTGCGGTTTGTGTCGGGCATAATGTTACGGCAAAAGTCTTTCACTCTTACCATACTAGCAATAAATACCATCAATATTTGAAATTTCGTCAGGTCGGACAGCAACCGATATTTGAACTTATTTGCAACATTCTTTTTTGTGTACAAAAATTGCCTTGAAGACTTTAATAATAAATGGCAGAATAAGAAATTTACGTGTCATAAAATAAGTTTTATATTCATGGCTACACTTCGCAATGGGTAAAGGTAAGAGCGAATGGAACGTGGTTCGCTGTCGAAATTGCTGCTGCTATTTTTTTTGAGTGACTATTTTATGTGACAGGGCGCTGAGCCCTGATGTTGCATTGTTGCGTCGCATTACGTTCATCGGCATCGCTTCGATTGGGCAAAACAAAACAGGGGTGCCTGAAACTAAAAACAGCATTAAGAAAGTGAAGATCGAAGACACTTACATAATAAATACAAGAAGAACCAGGCTATGACTGTACAAAGTAAACTTGGCAATACGGCAACTTTTTCCCTGGCAGGTCGCAGCCTAGATGTGGTAGAGATAGAGTGGTTTGAAGCCAACAAAAGGATGTGGCACAAAAGGTCAGCCGGTGGAAGAGATATTGCATTGCGAGCTCTCAACCACGCGCCACAACTAACCGATGGCGATGTTTTATGGTGCGATGATAAAACAGCTATAGTGGTCGAAATAAAACCTTGTGAAGCAATAGTCCATCGCCCCGCAAGTTTGCAACAAATGGCAAGTGTATGTTATGAGATTGGCAACAAACATTTGCCGCTTTTTTATAGTAATGGTGAACTTCTTATTCCATTTGATGCACCGTTACACCGTATGTTGCTGGCAACAGGCAATGCATTAACTATAGAAATGCGTAAGCTTACCCAAGCCCTTGCGACCTCCGTAGAACCTCATGGGCCTGCTGAAAATAAGCCGTCACTTTTTTCAAGGATCCTCACGCTTACCACCTCCTGATAATGGTACAAAATACATTGCTCAGTTTATTGCAATTAACCGATCCTACGCTGCCAATTGGTGGTTTTGCGCACTCTGCCGCTCTGGAAACGTATGTGCAAAACGGGGCAGTACACAACAGCGCGACCGCGGCGCACTTTGTACGCAACATGCTTACCGAGAACCTGCAATTTACCGATGGGGCTTTTGTCTCACTTGCGTGGGATGCGGCGAGGCAAAATGATAACGTAAAACTGCTGCGGTTAGACCAAGAATGCACAGCACTTAAGCTGCCCCGCGAAATGCGGGAAGCAAGTCAAAAACTAGGGTTGCGTTTGTTGAAGATAGTAGCTGCATTCGACCATCTGCCTGCTGTAGACGCTTACAAAAGCAGCATACAACAAGGCGATGCAGTGGGGCACTTATTCGATCGCTTTTGGTGGTGTGCCGCCTGCCTGCAGATAAAAAAGGCTGACGCATTATTTGGCTTCTACTACACCACCGCTGCCGGCATGGTCACCAATTGTGTTAAACTCATTCCGCTGGGGCAGGTTGATGGACAGCAACTGCTTTTTTCGTTGCAGGCTACTATCAGCCAAATGGTTACAGGCAGTTTGCAACCCGATCCTGATCTCATAGGTGTATGTTGTGCAGGCTTTGATATTCGCAGCATGCAGCACGAACAATTGTACTCGCGGTTGTACATGTCTTAACCTTGCCACCCAAATACATACTGTAAAAAAAGCTCTATCTATGCCCTGCAGTTGAACGGAGCCCCGCAATATGGCGGGGTGGACTGTAGCAACAATGTCTCATCTTAGCTCCTTTGCTTGTCACCAAAAAAAAAGATAAAATGGTTTTCACTATTTCCAAGTTAAAAATGCCTAAGGTTGAGAACAAAATTGAAAGATCTTTTCTATATCGGCAGCATTTGTAAACCTGAGTTTTTTAGTTTTTACATAGTCAAGCAGCGCATCTTTTTTCGCAGGAAAAAAAGTTATAAATCCTTTGCGATCAGCTTTTACAAAATAGGCAAAGCGGTCGCCAAGAAAGTAAGTATCTGCCTTTTCGAAATAAACATCTTTGCGCACCTGCAATTTGTAGTTGGCTGAACTGGATATAATGCTGCCATAGGTGGTGATAGAAGAAGAAGCCGTAGAGATGCCATAGCCACTATGTGTTTTGTCGGCAAACTGCAGCAAAGAATGTTTTACCGCCAGAATGATGGAGTCGTGCTCAGCTACTTTTTGCAGGTAGCCTTTTGCGTAGTAAAATGTGAGGCTGTCAATAAACACCGAGCGTAGCAGCACCGGTTCTGCAATGGTAAGCGTATCGCCCGCTGAACCCAGAAATTGCATCTCGTCGAGAAAATAATTGTAGTTGAGCTGTTGCACTGAAAACGTAGCATCGCGCATGACAACGGTGCCACGGGTAAAAACGGGCAAAATGTAAAGTGCCTGTTGCGGCAACACTTCTGCCGGCAACTTGCCTGCTTTTACCTCAAAGCGCGGCACCTCCTGTGCGGAGAGTACTGAACTTGCAAACGCAAAGAAGAGAAGAAAACTGTGGTGCCGCATGGTAAAGTTTCAGTTGGAAATGTACTTTCTTTTTGCAGACATACAACAAAAGTATTGTCGCAAGCCATAGCGTACATTGGTGACTATGTACGGTTGTATGTAAAAATTTAACTTTCAGAAAGGCAGCAAGGCAACCGATGCCAAATTAGTGTAACCGCCCCTTGCTATTTTTGCACCATGCAACTTCCCTCTTTGTTATTAGAAAATGCAGTTAATGAATTTGCAAAACTGCCTGGTATTGGAAAAAAAACTGCATTGCGCCTGGTGCTGCACTTGCTAAAACAAGACACCGGAGATGTGTTGCATTTTAGTGAAACGATCACCCGCATGCGACAACAGATTAGGTTTTGCCAGCGGTGTCAAAATATAAGCGACGACGTACTTTGTACCATTTGCGCCAACAGAGCGCGCAACCAAAACATTATTTGTGTTGTTGAAAATATTCGCGATGTGATCGCCATAGAAAGTACTCAACAATTTAATGGCACCTATCATGTATTGGGTGGTGTTATATCGCCACTGGATGGAGTGGGACCGGACCAGTTGAGTATAGATGCATTGGTACAACGCATTCAAAAGGAAGAAACAGAGGAGTTGATCTTTGCGTTAAACCCAAACATCCAGGGCGATACAACGATCTATTACATTCAGAAAAAAATACAACGGTTGCCTTGCAAGGTCACAACCATTGCACGGGGCATAGCCTTTGGCGGCGAGTTGGAATATGCTGATGAGATGACGCTTGCCCGTAGCATAAGCAACCGCTTGCCTGTTGGGCAATATGTGAAATAGGAACCTGCAGCCATTTACCTCCTGTTTAGCAGTCGTTTTTCCGTGTTCAGCCATAATGTCTATGGGCTGCCAACTGTACCGCTGTAATTTCATAAAAGTTAAACTACCATGAACAAAAAATTGAAAGTTGCCCTTGTTGTTATTCTACTGGTAATAGTTGCCGGTTTTACTGCAGGCGTTATTATGTGGAACCGCCCGGAGCGCAAAGTGGAAGACGAAAAAGGCATAGAAATAACTGCCGTAGAACTGGTAAAAGAATACCAGGCCAATGAACCGGAAGCCAATAAAAAATACCTGGATAAAGCCTTACAGGTGACCGGCACAGTAGGTGAGGTAAAGACCAACCAGGAAGGTAAACCCACCATTCAATTAAGCTCTGAAGATGCTTTTGCCGGTGTCTTTTGTACGCTAAAAGAAAAGTCGGCAAATGTGCTTCCAGGCACCGTGGTAACCATTAAAGGTTTGTGCAGTGGTATGCTGAGTGATGTGCGGTTGCGTGAAGCTGTTGTGGTGAAATAGCGAATGTGGTAAAATTAATTAACTATGAAAACACAGATGCCCTTCAAACCTTTACCATGTGCCTTGGTCTTAGCCATGCTAATTCTTGTGATGCAGAGTTGTAAGCATGAAGTGCGCGTACCGGGAACTCCCGGCAATGTACCCGATACCACAGGTGGCGGAAATGATACCAGTGGCGGATTGGCATTGGTCTGTTTCGAGGGAGAAGTTTTACCCATTTTTACGAGTAATTGTGCAAAAAGTGGCTGCCACGATGTGGCAAGCAGCCAGGATGGCTATATTTTAAACACTTATTCAAATATTATTAATGCAAATAAGGATGGCATTCGTGCCGGCGACTTGAAGAATAGCAAAATATACAAAGCAATTACCGAGAATGATCCGGGAGACAGGATGCCTCAGGGACAACCACCTTTATCTGATGCACAAATAGCTTTGATAAAAAAATGGATTTTGGAAGGAGCAAAAAATACAACAAACTGCACTACAACCTGCAGCGCTACCAATTTCACGTATTCAGCAGCTATAAAACCGCTGGTCGAAAAAAATTGCAAAGGTTGCCACAGCGGCAGCGCTCCATCAGGCGGGCTTGACTTTTCTACTTACGCAGGTCTGCAAACAGTAGCGCTTAATGGAAAGTTAACGGGTGCAATAAACCATGTAGCAGGTTTTCCGCCATGCCCCAGGGCGCTGCCAAACTGAGTGATTGCAATCTTGCACAAATAACCCAGTGGGTAAATGCAGGAGCACCTAATAACTAAAGTGTATGCATAAAGTAACCGGCATTTTACTGATAGCTGCGGCAATTACGGGCATTTCAGGTTGTTATTACGACAAAGCCGATCTTGTATATCCGAACGTAGCATGCGACACTGCTGCCGTTTCGTACAACAGCGGCATCCAAACGTTAATGAGCACGTATTGCTATGAATGCCATGCAGGAGCAGCATCAGGTTCATTTGGTATCAACCTCGACACGTATAGCAATCTTAAGGCCGTTGCCGACAATGGCAAACTGCTCAACCGGCTTACAACAAATGATCCTTCGATTATGATGCCCAAGGGCGGACCCCGGCTCTCTGATTGTGATATCAATGCATTTAGAAAGTGGGTTAATAACGGAGCACCTAACTAAATAATAAACACCAGAAAAAAAGAACATGAAAAGAACATTCATTTTTGCAGCGAGCATTTTATTACTGACTACCACGCTGCATGCACAAAAGATCTACGGTACAAAAAACGGCAGAATATCCTTCTTCAGCAATGCGCCACTTGAAGACATTGAAGCCAAAAACAACGAAGTGGAGAGTAAGCTGGCAAGTGCAAACGGGCAGGTGATATTTACCTTGCTGATGAAGGGTTTTAAGTTTGAAAACCAGTTGATGGAAGATCATTTCAATGAGAACTATGTGGAGAGTACCAAATTTCCCAAAAGTGATTTTAAAGGAATCGTGACCAACATTAAAGACATCAATTTCAATAAAGACGGGGTTTACCCGGCAACTGTAAAAGGCACACTTACAATACATGGGGTAAGTAAAGACGTGGAGAGCAACGGAACCATAGAAATAAAAAATGGATTGCCGGCTGCAAAAACAAAGTTTATTATCAGTCTCAAAGATTACAATATCGCAGGTTCGCAAATAGGCAAAAAGATCGCCGACAACATCGCTATTACAGTCGATTGCCAGTACGAATAAAAATGACTTCCGTATGTATAAAAACGCTGCAATGCTGGTGTGTGTCTTGAGCCTGACGCACATGTGCCCTGGCGCAAGACAGCACCGACCTTTTCAAGATGATGGAGGAAGAAAGTAAGATCGCCGATCTAAACCGGACCGACTACACCACGGCGACATTTAAAACCACCCGCCTCATCAATGGGCACAGCATAGAAAATACGGGAGCGGGAATACTGGACCTGAAAGTTTCGCACAGGTTTGGTACGCTCAACAAAGGTGCCTACGAATGGTTTGGACTCGACAATGCTACCATGCGCATCGGTCTCGACTATGGGCTCACGGATCGCCTGATGATAGGTGTAGGACGTAGCACATTCGAAAAACAATATGACGGTTTCTTCAAAGTAAAATTGTTGCGGCAGTCAAAAGGTAAAAAGGTTATGCCTGTGTCAGTGGGCTTTGTATCGTCGCTGATGCTAAAAACGTTGCGGGCTGTTCCGGAGGGTGTTAAGGATTCCACTCACTTTTCTGATAAACTGTTCTATGCTTATCAACTCATTATAGCACGCAAATTTAGCGAAAGTACCTCCTTGCAAATAGTGCCAACGCTGGTACACCACAACCTGGTAACCACCGCCAGCGAGCACAACGATCAATTGGCAATGGGTATAGGCGGTCGGCAGAAGATCTCTAAACGGGTTAGCATAAATGCCGAGTACTACTTTGTACTGCCCGCTACCAAGCTTGAGGGCACGCATAATTCTCTTTCCCTGGGTTTTGATATAGAGACCGGGGGGCATGTTTTTCAATTGCATTTTACCAATTCTACCGGCATGTCCGAGCGTACTTTTATATCTGAAACTACGGGGCAGTGGTCAAAAGGAGATATTCATTTCGGGTTCAATATTTCACGGGTTTTTGCCATCGGTGGCAAAAAAAAGCTAAAGTAGAAATCGCGCCTGGTAGAAGGTTCGTGCAAACAACAAGTGAGATTTTTTTTTTAACCCGGCAGGCAAATCTCCATTGCACATCGTTGCGTCGCACCCTTGTACCTGCAAAGCACTACTCAACCTTTTTTATTTGTGTGGTAACCAGTTATCACTTCTCAGAGAAAGCCATTGCAAACTGGCCGGGTGAATGGATGGATGTTGTTGCTATAGAAATCCTGCGACGCTTTTTACATCGCCTTTTTGTATCCTATTTGACCGGGTACCGTTTTTTCGAAAGCGGCTCACTGGTAAAACCGAAATAATTGCCACCCCGGTTATGCTCCTTTAACAGATAAAAGTACAAGGGTGCGACGCAACTATGTTGCCACAACTACAAGTGTTCGTAAACCAAAAATTAAACAATGGTATTGTGGTCATCCAGTAATTTTAAGCCATGAAGAAGACGGTTTGTTCCGGCATTTTTATACTTCTTTTTTTAAGTCTTTCTGCACAGGACAACAAAATATATGTCGGTTATCACAGGGAAAAATATCTTTTTATTCTGAAGCGCCCTTTGAAAGCATAAAAGCGGCGAGTACAGAAGTAAAAGGTGTATTGGATACTGAAAAAAAAATTTTTGCTTTTAAGGTGCGGATGGAAAGTTTTGCAGGCTTCAACAGTGCTTTGCAGCGGATACATTTTAATGAAAACTATGTAGAGAGCGACAAGTATCCGGACGCTACTTTTCAGGGCAAGATTATAGAAGACTTTGACCTGACCAAAGATGGTACCTACAGCGTGCGGGCAAAAGGGAATTTTACTTTGCATGGAGTGGCACAGGAGCGGATTATGAAAAGCGATTTAACTGTGAAGGATGGCAAAATAAATATTTATTGTGCGTTTACGGTGCCGCTTGGCGACCATAATATAACTATACCAAAGGTGGTGAAAGACAAACTGAACAGCGATATAAACGTTCAGGTTAATTGCCTGCTGGAACCACACTAACGAATGCAGACGATAAAAAAATATATCGCTTTGGTGCCGCTGCTTGCGGCACCATTTTGTTTTTGCTGTGCGCAGATAGCTGCTGGTTATACCATCACTTCAGAAAGTGAAAGCCCACAAATATTAACGGTAAAGAAACATAGCAAAGGCTACTTTTTGCTGGGAACGTCAGATGGTTTGTTTAGGTTCAATGGCAATAGTTTTTCACCATATGCAAATACAAGTACAACTAAAAAGGTGACTGCTGTTGCGGAAGATACATCGTCAACAATTTGGGTCGGTTTTCAGGACGGACAAATTGGAGTGGTACACTACAACAGCATAGAAATGCTGCAGGCTGAGGAGGGACACCCCAGGGTTGCCATTACTTCCATTGCCACTGACAACGTCGGGCGGATCTATTTTGCTACAGCGGGTGAAGGTGTTTACTATTATACCCATCATCGTTTTTACAACTTGAATACCGACGATGGATTAAGCGATGACTACGTGTATGAAATAGTGAAAAGCAATGCAGGTATGCTTGCCTGTACCGACAGAGGGGTTAACCTGATAAATATTGTGGACGGAAAAAAGCAGATATCAACCTATACAGCCGGCAACAGTTTGCTTCCCGACAACATTGTACGCTGCCTGAGTAAGGAAGCCGGCAATGATAAAAATTTGGAGCGCTGGTGGCTGGGTATGCAGGACAAGGGTACCGGCATTTTTACTTCCCAGAGCCGGGGATTGGCATCTTTTTCCTTTGATGATCACTGGCAGTTTGGGCAGATAAATTCCATACTTAATACCTCGCGGGGCACCTGGATTGCAACGGAGCATAATGGTATTTTACAGAAGGATTCGGATGGCGTGGCTTTTACAAAGTACTACACCGGGCTGAGTAAGACTGGTAATCTGCTGCAGGATAATGAAGGCAACCTTTGGTTTACGAGCAATAACCAGCTTTTGAAAATAAACGGCGTACAGCTACAAAACATAGTTCCACTTACATCAAAGGTGAACTCGCAGGTACATGCACTTTTGCAAGACCGCAACAACGATCTCTGGATAAACATAAACGGTGGTCTCCGGAAGTATACGATCGATGGGTCTGACCACCCCCGGGAGATAACCTTTTCGCTTCCCGAAATTCAAAACAAAGCCGAAATTACTTCGCTGTACGAAGATACTTTTGGGAATATCTGGATCGGCACTATGGGTCAGGGAATGTATGTACTTGATCCCGCTAATGGCAGGCATAGAAGAATTACCGAAGACAAGCTGCTGATCAACAGCAGCATTTTATCTATCAGCGGCCGGGGATTAGAAGTATGGATCAGCAGCCTGGAAGGTGCAGTCCATTGTAATCTTAGCGCTGAAAATAAGGATCTTCAAAAGCCATATCAGTTTCTCAATTTTAAAAACGTCAGCAGTCTTGGCAGCAACTACATATACAGCATTTTTGTCGACACCAAAGACCGCGTTTGGTTCGCTACCGACGGAAAGGGAATAACAGTGTACAATAAAGGAAAGTTTACCAACTATAGCGAACGCGAAGGCTTACAAAGCACGGTTATCTACAACATATGTGAAGACGATAAGGGCAATCTTTGGTTTAGTGCATTAAACAAAGGACTGTACAAATTCGATGGACAAAAGTTTACCAATTTTTCTGTAGAACAGGGGTTGAACGATGCTACCGTTACGGCGCTTGCAAGCGGGGCAGATCATACCATTTTAGCCATTACAAAAAAAGGCGGAAATGTTATCAATACTGCTGATAATTCCGTCTCCTATCTTGATGCCAACCAGAGAATTGAAAAGGTAAATACCGATCTTAATTGCATTACCGGCAGCAATGCTGTTTACTTCGTTGCAAGCGGTGGTATCATGCGGTATATGCCTTTTTTTACTTCTCTGCGTCCGGCTTTGGTGCTTACAGGCGTACAAGTGTTTTTTGCACCGGTGCCCTTTGCAGATAAAAACACCTTTGCCTACGATGAAAATAACCTCAACTTTTCTTATTCGGGCATCGCCTTCTCCCATCCCGATAAATTACGTTACCAATATAAAATTGACGGTCTGGGCAATGAATGGATCAGTACGAAAGACAACAACGTAAACATACCACGTTTCCCCCCCGGCAAATATGTTTTTCGCGTACGCGCCTCTATCAACGATAATTTTGCCGGCAGCCGCGAGGTAACTTATGCATTCACCATAAAAAAGCCTTTTTGGTGGCAGTGGTGGTTTATTTTGCTGGTTGTAGTGGTGTTGGTTTCTGGAATTCTTTTATTTATTCGCTTACGGGAGAAGCAGCTAAAACGTCTCGACCTGCTGGAAAAGGAAAAGATTCAGTCGCAGTTTGAAACATTAAAAAGCCAGGTAAACCCGCATTTCCTCTTCAACAGTTTCAACACCTTGATCGCAGCCATAGAAAATGATCCGCAAAGTGCAGTAGAGTATGTGGAGCATCTGTCAGATCTCTATCGGAAAATAGTGACTTACCGCGACAAAGATGTTATCACCTTACAAGAAGAGATAGATATTAGCAACGATTATTTTTTTATCCAAAAAAAGCGCTTTGGAAACAATCTGCAATTCGTAAACGGGTTAACACACGCAGACCAGATTGCTTATATGATAGCTCCGCTCACGCTGCAACTGCTCACCGAAAATGCAGTAAAACACAACGCTGTTTCTACCGATACACCGCTGCAGATAGAAATAAGCATCAAAGGAAAATACCTGGTGGTTAAGAACAACCTCAACCCTAAAGTTAACCCCATAGCAGGCGAAGGCATGGGTTTACAAAACATACAGCACCGCTATCGCCTGCTTAGTTCAGTTCCCGTAATTATTGAACATTCAGCTCACCATTTCATTGTTCACATACCCCTGCTTACTACTACGCCATGAAGAAAATCCTGATCATTGAAGACGAAGAAGCTGCTGCCGCCCGATTGCAGAAGATGATACTGCAGGAAATGCCCGACGCAGAGGTTTTGCCTCCGCTGGTCAGTATAGCGCAGGCAATAGCCTGGCTTTCTTCTCATCCGGAACCCGACTTACTTTTTCTCGATGTACACCTTGCCGATGGGCAGAGTTTTGAGATATTCAACAGCATAAATGTACATGCACCTATTGTCTTCACAACCGCCTACGACCAGTATGCACTCGCAGCATTCACAGTCAATAGTATAGATTATCTGCTGAAACCGGTAAAAAAAGAGGAGTTAAAAAGAGCGCTCAACAAATACAGTTCTTTTGCCGGTCAGGTCAAAAGTCCGGTCGATTTCGCAAACTTGCTCACCACATTACAAACGCAGGCAGCAACCTATAAACAGCGTTTTGTGGTCAGGTATGGTGAGCACATCAAGACCATAGAAACGGCTGACATTGCCTACTTCTATACCGAAAATAAGATCAACTTCCTGGTAACCAAAGAAAACAAACGCTTTGCCATAGACCTCAATCTCGATCAACTGGAGACGGTTCTCGATCCGCACAAATTTTTCCGTATTAACCGGCAGTTTGTCATTGGTTTTCACTCCATCAGCGAGATGCTCACCTATTCCAAATCGCGTGTTTTTATTAAACTAAACCCTGCATCCCGGCACGAGACCATAGTAAGTTCAGAACGTGCTGCAGCCTTTAAAAAATGGCTCGATGGCTGACACGAGTTATCCAACGGTAGCATTTTTACTGATAACCATCCCTCCCTAATCGAGGTATTTTGCCACAACGTTTTGTTTCTTTATTTTTGCGGCGCCTTAGCAGGCGGATTTGTTTATTGTTCAACCTGCTATCTGCACGGCTCACCCACTGCTGAACTAATAAACGACCTCACTCTGCACACTTCTATTCAGATTGTTCTCGTTTATAACCAAGCTTTTTTTGTGGTCGCCTGCATTAGTGCCCTGATGGATCATTGTTGCGACAGTCCACCCCGCCATATTGCGGGGCTCCGTTCAACAGCAAACCGCTGATGTAGCACTGTTGTTATGCATAAAGTAGCGAAGCTGCCTGTGTCTTTTTGCCAAAGTGATCGTTTAAAATGTTTGCAACTGCAAACGCAAAAATTATTGGACTATGAACATAAGAGAAGAACTGAATAAACGCATCCTGATAATAGATGGCGCTATGGGCACTATGATACAGCGATACGACCTGCAGGAAGCGGACTATCGTGGCGAGCGTTTTAAGGATTGGCACACCGATGTTAAGGGCAACAACGACCTTTTAAGTATCACTCAACCTGCTATCATTGAAGAGATACACCGGCAATATTTGCTGGCTGGCGCCGATATATTGAGACGAACACCTTTAGCAGCACGGTCATTGCGCAGGCCGACTACGACATGCAGGCATTGGCTTACGAGCTCAATGTTGCTTCAGCACAATGCGCCCGCCGGGCAATTGACAGATTTCTTTCTTCGCCCGATGGCAAAAAAGAAGATACATCCCACGCTAAGTTTGTAGCCGGTGCCATCGGTCCGCTAAATAAAACGCTTAGCCTGTCTCCCGATGTGAATAATCCCGGCTATCGCGCAGTCACTTTCGATGAAGTAGCCGCAGCCTATACTGAACAAATAAAAGGTTTGGTTGACGGTGGCGTCGATCTGCTGCTGATAGAGACCATTTTCGACACACTCAATGCCAAGGCAGCGATCTTTGCGGTTAAGAAGTTCTTCCGCGACAATAATAGGAAGGAATTGCCGATCATGATAAGTGGCACCATCACCGATGCTTCCGGTCGTACGCTCAGCGGACAGACATTGGAAGCATTCTATACTTCTATCCGTCATGCAAAACCATTAAGTGTTGGTCTCAATTGCGCGTTAGGTGCTACACAAATGCGTCCGCACATAGAAGAGTTAAGCCAGATAGCTGAGTGTTATACATCTGCCTATCCCAATGCGGGTTTGCCTAATGCTTTTGGCCAGTACGATGAGCAACCACACGAGACAGCCCACATTATAGAAGAGTGGGCAAAAGAAGGCTTTGTAAATATTGTCGGCGGCTGCTGCGGCACCACCCCCGATCACATCCGGCACATCGCCGATGAGGTACGAAAGTTCAAACCGAGGGAGTTGCCGGTAGTGGAAACATCCTAGCCACCGCTCATTGAACCACAAAGACACGAAGTACACCAGGAAACACTAATTCATGTACAATCCATTATCAGGAGAAGAGGAGGTGATTGCGCGACAAATTGTAAACATTACCTTTTCTATACACAAATTTTTGAGTCCCGGACTTGTAGAAAGTGTTTATGAAAAATGTTTTTGTCATGAATTGGCAAATAGAAATGTTCCATTTTAGCGACAAAAAGAGGTTGCGATTATTTATAATGGACTTAAAATAGATGAAGGGCTAAGGCTTGACATTTTAGTTGATGGTCTGGTGATAATTGAATTGAAAGCACAAGAAAATTTTCATCCTGTTTGGGAGGCGCAAGTGTTGAGTTACTTGAAACTTTCTCAACTACGTCTTGGCTTTTTAATCAACTTCCATGTACCATTAATTAAAGATGGAATTAAAAGATTGATCCTGTAGAAGCTTTTCTTTAACAGCAATTTGCAAGATTGCCTCCTTAGGATTAGAGAAAAAAACGAAGTCATTTGACTTAATATAAAACTTAGTGCCTCTTGGTGCCTTTGGTGCCTTGGTGGTTCAAAAATACGCAATGATCAAACCATACCTCCGCCTATCCGGTCTCGAGCCACTGGTAATTCGCCCCGAAACCAACTTTGTCAATGTCGGTGAACGAACCAATGTCACCGGCTCAAAGATATTTGCCCGCCTCATTCGCGACAACCAGTACGAAGAAGCCCTTTCTGTTGCCCGCCAGCAGGTAGAGAACGGCGCTCAAATACTCGACGTAAACATGGACGACGCCCTGTTGGAAGGCGTGCAGGCAATGACCACCTTCCTTAACCTGTTGCAGGCAGAACCCGACATCGCAAAAATCCCTATCATGATCGACAGCTCAAAGTTTGAGATCATACAGGCGGGGCTAAAATGCGTACAGGGCAAATGTATCGTCAACTCCATCAGCATGAAGGAAGGCGAGGAAAAGTTTATTGAACAGGCATTACATCTGTAAAAACTTTGGCGCCTCGGTTATTGTCATGGCATTCGACGAAGAAGGTCAGGCAGATACCAAACAACGCAAAGTAGAGATCTGCGAACGCGCTTACAAGATCCTGACTGAGCAGGTTGGCTACGATCCGCAGGATATCATTTTCGATCCCAACATATTTGCCATCGCCACCGGTATAGAGGAACACAACAACTATGCGGTTGATTTTATAGAAGCTACCCGGGAGATAAACGCAGAATGCCGCTGGCCAAAGTGAGCGGCGGGGTAAGTAATGTTTCGTTCTCCTTCCGTGGCAACGATCATGTACGCGAAGCCATACATGCAGTGTTTCTCTATTATGCTATTGGCGCTGGCATGGACATGGGCATAGTAAACGCCGGCCAGCTCCAAGTCTACAGCGAAATAGAACCAACGCTTAAACAACTGTGCGAAGATGTAATTCTCAACCGTAACAACGATAACAACGAGGCCACCGAAGCCCTTATCAACTTTGCCGAAACCGTTAAGGCCAAAGGCAAAGTGAACGTAAAGGACGAAACCTGGCGCAACGATACAGTAGAACAACGAATAGCCCATTCACTTATTAATGGCATAACCGATTATGTAGAGGCTGACACCGAAGAAGCACGGCTGAAGTATCCCAAACCATTCGATGTAATTGAAGGTCCGCTGATGGACGGTATGAACATAGTAGGCGACCTCTTTGGGTCAGGCAAAATGTTTTTGCCGCAGGTGGTAAAGAGTGCCCGGGTTATGAAGAAGGCTGTGGCTGTGCTGACCCCTTTTATAGAGGCAGAAAAAGAAGAACGCAAACAGGCACACCTGCTGGCGGGAACGGTAAATGAAGAAGGCGCCGGAGCCGCAAAGATTTTACTTGCAACAGTAAAAGGCGACGTACACGACATCGGCAAAAATATAGTAGGCGTGGTATTGGGCTGCAACGGTTACGACATCATTGACCTGGGTGTGATGGTGCCGGCCGATAAAATACTCGAAACGGCAAAACGGGAAAAAGTGGACATCATTGGGCTGAGTGGGCTCATCACTCCCTCTCTCGACGAAATGGTGCACATAGCCCGCGAAATGACCCGCCAGCAAATTCACCTGCCGCTGATGATTGGTGGGGCTACCACCAGCCGCATGCATACAGCGGTCAAGATCGCTCCCGAATATAAGGAAGGTGTGGTGCACGTGCTCGATGCCTCGCGCAGCGTAACGGTTGCCGGCTCGCTGCTGAGCAAAGAGCAAAAACCTGAATTTGTCCGGAAAACATATGCAGAATACCAGAAATTGAAGGAGGACTTTGCCAACAAAAAAGTAGTGAAGAACTACCTGAAACTGCCGGAGGCGCAGCAAAACAAAATGCAGATCGACTGGCAGAATTTCACGCCGGTAAAGCCAACCTTTTTAGGAACAAAGAAGTTCTTTGAACATGACCTGGCAGAAATAGCGCAGTACATTGATTGGCAACCTTTCTTTATAGCGTGGGAGTTGCACGGCAAGTTTCCGCAGATACTCAGCGACGAAAAGGTGGGCGTGGAAGCCACAAAATTGTACAATGATGCCAAAGCTTTGCTAAAGAAAATAATCGATGAAAAATGGCTCACGGCCAAGGGTGTCATTGGCTTTTGGCAGGCAAATAGCAATGGCAAAGACACCATAACCGTAACCGATGAGGTGTCTGCCGAAATAAATCTTGAGTCTCTTCGCCAGCAGATAAAAAAAGCTGCAGGTCAGGCAAACCTTTCACTCACCGATTTCATTGCGCCAAAAGAAACCGGCCTGCAGGATTACATTGGCGCCTTCGCCGTTACTATCGACGGGATTGAGCCACACCTGAAAAACTTTACGGCGCAGCACGACGATTACAATAAGATCAGTTTACAGGCACTCGCCGACCGTCTTGCTGAAGCTTTTGCCGAGTTCCTGCACCATAAGACCCGCACCCAATACTGGGGCTATGTAAAAGATGAGCAACTTACCAACGAGGATCTGATCAAAGAAAAATACCAGGGTATTCGCCCGGCGCCAGGCTACCCCGCCTGCCCCGACCATACTGAAAAGTATAAATTGTTTTCGCTGCTCGATGCCACCAATGCCACGGGTATCACGCTTACTGAAAGCCTGGCAATGTATCCTGCTTCTTCGGTTTGCGGCTGGTATTTCGCAAATCCCGAAAGCAAATATTTTGGCATTGGTAAAATAGAAAAAGACCAGGTAGAAGATTATGCACACCGTAAAAATATGCCGTTAGATGAAGTGGAAAGGTGGCTGCGTCCCGTGCTGGAATATGATGCGTAGAATATTATAACAGGCGGATGTCTTTTGGTCGCCAGCTAAATATATCTGTGGTGCTTGGGTTGCGTCAGTCCACCCCGCCATACTGCGGGGCTCCGTTCAGCAGCAGTCTTTCACAGCAGCCTTTCAGACCTTTTGTCTGCGGTGACTTAACCAACCAGCACACAGGCGAAGAAATTATAGTTGTATATTTAGACAAAGAAGCGGTTATGCAAACCGGAGCAAGAAATAAGACTTACACAGTTGATGAATATATACAACACGAACTAAAAAGCGAAGTTAGAAGTGAGTTCATTAATGGTCAATTATTCGAAATGCCAGGAGAAAAAGATATCAATAATCAGATAGCAGGCAACCTCTATATTTTGTTTGCTACTTTGTTGCGCTCTCTGGGATACTTCGTTTATGCTCACGATGTAAAGGTTAAGATCTTTGATGAAGACAAGTATTACTACCCCGATGTTTTTATTACCAGAGAGCCCAGAACCGACGGTAATACCTACATTAAAAGTGAACCCGTTTTGATTGTCGAAGTAGTTTCAGAAACGTCACAGGTAACCGACTACGTTGATAAGTATATCGCCTACACAAAAATTCCTTCACTCCAATACTATCTGATCGTTGAGCCCGAAACAACCCTGCTGACTTGCTACAAAAGAGGTGAGAATAACGAATGGATCACCACCAAATACACTCGTTTAGAAGAGGAAGTAAAGCTGGATCTGGCAGACATATCATTCCCACTGAGTGCCATTTATCAATAAGTAAATCAAGACGTTTTTGTTACCACGGTTTTTAATTAAATTAGTGGACACTTCAATCAAAGAAGTCGTCGGGGTTCTTTACTTTCATCTTCCTGCCCATTTTCGTTGGGAAGTAGAACAACACCGGGTCTTTTGCCGGTCTCAAAACTCCCGAGCACAGTACTCATCTCCAGCGCTTTCGCGCCATTGATCGTTGCCCATTGCAATGCCTCCGCAATGCCTATCTGCGGAAAATTTCTTCTCAGCGTGGTTATTTCTCTCCAGATACTTAAGCTGTGGTTACTTGCCAGGCTATCGGTACCCAATACAAGCGTGCAGCCATGTCTGCGCAACAGGTCAACGGGTGGCAACCTATCCTCGATATATAAATTAGCATTAGGGCAAAGACAATAAAAAACTTCCTCAGCAGACCGCGTGGCAGCGATGTATTGTAAATCAGGTTCGCGGATAAATGTGTTGTGCACGAGGATAACTTTCTGTGCACCATCCAACTGGTGAAAATAGGTTTGCAAACTGCTTTTGCCACTTGGTGAAAAGAAGGAAGTGTCCATCCTCATCATCTGGTACATGCGTACAAAGTCGCCGGTGTTTTGAATAAAGAGCTCGTCTTCAAAGCTCGTTTCCTGGTTATGTATGCTTACGACTTTTCCGGCGAAGAACGGTTTTATCAGCCTCCACAAAGGCGCAGAAACGGAGTATGGAGCATGCGGAACAAGTGAGGCAGGCAAGGTTGCAGAAAACTTTTGATAGTGGTCGAAGCTGCGTTGAAAACGTGGTTGTGCAACAGCGGGCAACCAGCCGCTGGATTCTACAAAGTTGTAATAAGACAATCGCTGCCGCAGTTTTTGACTGAGTGTAGTCAGGTTATTGCAGATGTCGCCGACAGCAACAATGCCATTGTCCAGCATCTCCTGTTCTCCATCGTTTATGGCCTGTAGAATTTCCTCTTCAGGAAAATGACGCTGCGTAACTACTGAAAAAACGAAATCGACCAAACCTGTTTTCTCCGGGATCAATCCCTTCATGTGGCTAAGCTCAAGGTGGCAGTGACAATTAATAAAACCCGGCGAGAGGATACCTTGCAACTTCTGAATGTCATTGCCCGCATCTCTTTCATTTACGATCTCCTGTATGTTGCCTGCGTTGTCACATACTAATACCTGCTTGCCTGAAAGCATTTCTTTGCCCGTAAAAATTTGGTCAGCCTGAAATTTGAGAAAACCCATGTACCAAAAGTAGTATAAGGCACGGTAGCGAAAGGACTGGGAAAGGTCTTACCTTCGCAACCGCTATTTTTGCAGCTTTTGCCGGGCAACCAGCAGTATTTGCGCCCGTGCAACAGAAAGCAAAGCACCTGTGACACATATGTAAAAATGCTCAATAGGGTTCAAATCCGCACAAGAGTGCGACGCAACGGCTGCATCAACAGAAAACCCAAGGCCGGGTACCCGAAAAGCATCACCCGGAAAAAATTTAATTTAAGAACAGAATGTTAGATAAACTGGACGCTATAAAAGGCAGGTTTGAACAGGTAAAATTGGCATTGACCAATCCTGAAATAATAGCCAACCAAAAAGAATTTCAGAAACTGAGTAAGGAATATCCAAGCCTGGAGAAAATTGTGCTGCCTGCAGAAGAATACAGAAGGGTACTGACTGACCTGGAGTTGAGTAAAGAAGCGTTGAATAGCAACGACGAAGACCTGCGCGAACTGGCAAAAATGGAAATGCCCGAATTGGAAGAGAAAAGAAACCGGCTGGAAAAAGAGCTGACGCAATTGTTGATACCAAAGGATCCGCAGGACGACAAAAATGCGATTTTGGAAATAAGGGCAGGAACCGGTGGCGACGAAGCCAGCCTGTTTGCTGGTGATTTGTTAAACATGTACCTGCGCTACTGTAGCAAACGCGGGTGGAAGACAGCGCTGGTAAGTGAAAATGAAGGAACTGCCGGCGGTTACAAAGAAGTTTTGGTAGAAGTGCAGGGCGAGGACGTGTATGGCACCATGAAATTTGAAAGCGGTGTGCACCGGGTGCAGCGGGTACCCAATACCGAAACACAGGGCAGGGTTCATACCTCGGCTGCCACTGTTGCAGTAATGCCGGAAGCCGAAGAAATAGATTTTGAACTGAAAGAAAGCGATGTGAAGATGGAAACTGCCCGCAGTGGTGGCGCGGGTGGCCAAAATGTAAATAAAGTTGAGACAAAAGTGCTGCTGACCCACCTACCCACCGGCACTGTGGTGGTTTGCCAAACGGAAAGAAGCCAGTTGGGCAACCGTGAAAAAGCCATGAACATGCTGCGCTCGAGACTGTACGAAGAGCAGGTGCGTAAACAGGAAGACGAGATAAGCCGCCACCGCAAAACATTGGTGAGCACCGGTGACCGGAGCGCAAAAATAAGAACCTACAACTGGCCGCAGGGCAGGGTAACCGACCACCGGATAGGATTAACGGTGTATAATTTGGACGCGGTGATAAACGGTGAAATAGATGAATTTATAGAACAATTGCAGATGGCTGAAAATGCGGAGAAAATGACGGCGCAAGGCTAAGGTTTTTACTTTACATTAATACCTACATATTTAATCTTTATACAAAATCTAAAAACATGCTTGAAAAAATTCAACAATTGGTGAGGCAGTATGCCGGTGATACAGTCATTAACAATCCCGCAATACCTAATGAAAAAAATGATGAAGTGATCTCTGTTGCATCGGATTCAATAGTTAGCGGGCTTAAAAGCGCAGCGGCTAACGGCAATACTGAAAGCATCATGAGTTTGTTTAATGGCGGAAGTGAGGCTGCGGCTACATCACCGGTTACGCAAAAGATACAGGGAAATTTTGTAGAAAACCTGGTAAGTAAATTGGGTTTGCAGCAGGGTGTAGCTAGCGGTATTGCCGGCTCATTGATTCCAATGGTTTTAAAAAGCCTGGTGCATAAAACCAATGATGCCGGTGACAGCTCTTTCAACCTAAGCAGCATCGTAAGTAGCCTTGTGCCAGGCGCGGGATTGGGAAATATTGTGAACAATATGACTGCTGGCAAAGCAGATGATGAGGGAGGAATGTTGGGGAAAATAAAAGGAATGTTTAACTAAACATAATTCAAAAAAGTTAATGATGAGAGTACTGATTGGGGAGAACGAATGTTAACTTATTTAAATGTTTTTGGCACAGACTTTGATTTTGTATATAGATTACAAATTATAAGTAGTCAAATTTTCTCATAAGCAGTTAGTTTTGGTTGCGGCCCTGATTTCCATCGGGGCCTATTTTTTTTATATAAAGCCAGCGTATAGTTATCAGCCCTAAAACACTGCCCACCGCATCTACCAACATATCTATCAGATCGAAAGAACGCCCCGGCACAAAATATTTTTGTACAAACTCCATAGCCGCGCCATACGCAATAACTAATACAGCGATAGTGGTAAAAAGCCTAAAAATGGTAGAACGTGGAAGGCTGACAAAAGGGTAACAAAACAAAAATGTAAGCATTGAGAACATCCCGAGGTGAACGTATTTGTCAAAAAAAGGAATGTCGAAAAAGGAACTATGCGGCAGATCATCTCCGGGAATAACCAATAGAATAAAGGAAGTGACAAACCAGCAAAATGCCGGAATAAATGATTTTTCGTTCATAGGTTTGTAGGTGTAAATGGTGCGCGAAAGTAAATAAAAAGCCCTTCACATTTTGCAGCGCAAAAGCAGAGAATTTGCAGGGAGGTTAATTTAGCAATTTGATCAGGTTGCCCATTGTTTGACACTAATTACCCATAACCAGAGAAAGACCGACACCTGCTACAAATCTTCGTTGAGATATTCCTCTTCCTAAAACAAAGTTGAGTAACAAACCGTCACCATCTTTATTTCTTTTAAATGCCAGACCGGTGATCAGCCTGTAATTGAAAAAATGGACAGATCCGGAATTTTCACCAAAATCGATCTCGCCAGAACCACCGGTGTCAAAGTTAGCTGACACCGTGTAGGCTATCCCAGCTCCAATAATAAAGCCTGCCGGGGTATTTTGTGGCTGGGCAGCGGCAGCACCAAAATGTAGTTCCATCATGATTGGCAAATCAGCCCCGACGGTTTTCCTATTGTTAATGGTAAAGGAAGCGCCCGCTGAAACTGGCGCGGTTGCTACAACATCGAAACCACGCGTGCCCGCTAATCTCACTCCAGGGCAAAGACTAAATGCCCCCATATAGAAGATGGCAAAATCAGAACGCCAGGAGATAACACCGGATACTCCGCCACGCAGGTAAGCATGAGACACACTGTCCTGTGACAATACATTTTGATGTAGAAATAAAACCGATACTACCAGTGCAATGTATCGACTGCTGCTACTGTTTAGAATTATCTGGCGACGATACGACGGGATCAAAAGCATTGCCGGTAAAATTGAATATCAATATAATCATATTCGTGTGCAGGTAAAAGCAGGAAATTTCTCTTTGTGAAAAAGTGAACGTGACCAGAAATGACAATTTCATGTTTTACTGCGACCTTCTGATATACTGTAGGGTAGGACGGTGGAATTAGGGTTTTTTGTACAAGAAGCCGAAAACCGAAATGGCTGCTCCAAACAATGACAAGAGCAAAAACGATGTTTTCAGACTGGTTAAACCGGCAATAAACCCGATCATGGGCGGCCCGATCATAAGCCCAATAAAACCAACCGAAGAAACAGCAGCAATGGCAACAGCGGGCGTTAGTCTGCCTGCCGTGGCTGCTGCACTAAACACCAGCGGCACTGCTGGCGACACGCCTATACCCACCAAAAAAAGGCATACAGTTGCAGGAATGAGGTACGGAAAAATTACGGCACCTACGAGACCAAAAGCAGTAAAGGCTCCACACCAAATCATGATCTTTCTAAAACCTGCCCTATGCGTTAGCCAATCCGTTATAAACCTAACCGAAGTCATAGAAACCATAAACGCCGTATATCCAAAACCAATGAAACGGGCATCGGTTACCAGCACTTTTTTAAAATATATTCCGCTCCAGTCAAACATGGCACCCTGGCAGATCATAGAACAGAATGCAATCATACCTAAGCCTAAAAAAGCCTTATCCGGACGGACAAAGAATGGTCGTTTGGTTGTTATTTTATCATTGTCAGGCAGTAAGAACGGCGCACAGATTAGCAGGTTGGTAACTGATAGGGCACTCACGAGAAAAAAATGATATCCCACCGGGAAATGCCTGCCTATCATAAAAGTACCCAGCGAAGCGGCCACCAGACCGGCTACGCTCCACATGCCATGAAACGCAGAGATGATAGTTTTTTGGTACAGCTTTTCTAAAGAGATTGCCTGCGTATTAACTGCGATATTCATCATATTACCCGACGAGCCAAACAAAAATAAGCTGACAGATAGCGTCGCAATGGAATGAGCCCACCCTATACAACTTAGTAGCGAGGTGTAGATCAAAAAAGAAACAATCACCATCTTTCGGCTTCCAAATTTCGAGGTAAAATAACCTGACAACGGAAGGGTCAAAAAGGAACCAACAGGCATCGACAGCAAGACCGCTCCAAGTGCAGGCTCCGACAGATGTAAATTCTGCTGAATGTTGGGTATTCGCGATGCCCAACTGGCAAAAGTAAAACCGTAAAAGAAAAACAAAAGGCTTACACGCAGCCTTACTGCCACAAGTGATCTGTCGGTCATAATATCATCTGTTTCAATTTCGACCCCTTTGGGACGGCATTACTTAGCGCACTGTAATGATAGCCGGTATAAAAAACATTCTTTCAGTTTTGGTCGCCGGCATTGTTTTAAAAGGAGACATCGTTGCCACGCTCGGTTCATCGGCAACACATTGACAAGGCTCCGGTCTCAGTGCAAAATGGCTGTCTAAACCGGGAGAGTCAAAGATTCCAAAGCCTGGTTCAGTTCTTCTACAAATGTTCACTTTAAGTCTGGTGAAAACTTCCCTGTAACAACTGATATTGGCACATCACCGGGGTTCGACTACCGGAAAATTCGTAACCCGCAACTTTGCTGCGCCATACGGTATCAGCGTGAGTTGCTGAACGGTAGCCTTGGCTGGAATTGGTTGCGGACTTGCAGGCATTGGACCTGCAGAGTTGTCAACCAGTTTCCATTCAGGCAGTTGTACACCAAAAACTTTCACCTCTACGGGTGCACCTTCTGTAGAAAAAACGTATTTGCCTGCCGGTTTTTCAATCACAGTAATGTTGCTGTCACCTGTGCCCAAAACCAATCCATAGTTCCAGAGAGTGGCAGGACGTATTTCATAGTCGTCAGCCTGGTTGCTTCTGTCCTTTATTTTTTTCCAATCTTCACCTATCTGTAGTGAGAATACCAGAGGTCCACGCTCAACTACAGCCGAGTTGGCAAATTGCCGGTTTATGCGTACCGGCATCGGAAAATTGATCTGCACTTTGTCGCCCCTGTTCCATTTGCGGACTATTGAGAAAAACGTGCCCGCCCTGGCACCCTTTATTTCCTTGCCATTCACGCTAAATGTTGCATGCTGTACCCAGCCAGGAATGCGAAAACGAATGGGAAACTCTAATGTTTTCTCCGGTTGAATGGTAAATTCAATGTTCTCTCTAAAGGGATAGTCGGTTACTTCTTCAATTCGCACAGAGGTTCCGTTAATATCCGTTGTTACTTCATTAGGCGCATAGGCTGCAGCGACAAGCCCACCATTGGGGCTTTGCAGCCAAAGGTGAGAGGCAAATTTGGGAAAGCCCTGGTGCAGGTTTGCAGTGCAACAGCCAAAATTGGGTTCCAGACCAAAAAGATTAGACTGGTTCCCGTTACTCGACCAATTTCGTTTGGCGTCAGTTACCAAAACCTGGTTGGGTTGCTGGTCGTATTGGTGCGCCCACATGTCTGCAGTTAGTGTGCCTGGCAATGCATTAAAAGTCAGTTTTTCCAGGCGGTCTCCAAACATTGGATCGCCCAGCATAGCAAATAGTTGTTCGTAGGAAAACATAGCTTCTACCACACTACATAATTCTGTTCCCTGGCTGGGGTCTTTGCCCGCCAGGTGCTCGTCGCCACTAAACATACCGTTAGCCTGCAAATGATAGGTATCCAATTCCTGCAACTGATTATAAACTGATCTTTTATCAGTTGGGTCGTCGGAAAAAAAGCCCCATAGTGCCGGCATCTTCAACGCCATGGCATTATTTACGCCATGTGCCTGTAAAGCTTTGTCGTTATTGCCGTTTTGCAAACCCAGTTCGTCGGCAGTTGTTTTATGAGTGAAAGTAAAATTCTCAAATTGTTTACGCCAATCAAAGCCCTGGTCATGGAGTTGGTTTGCAAGGTGCATCAATGAAGAATCATGGTTACGTTCATATAACCAATGAATGGCAAGCAGTTCTTCAGCCCACCGGTAGACCGCCCAAACCTTCAGGTTGTTGTCTTGCAGATGCGTTGACTGGTATTTAAAATAGTTCTCCAGGAAGGGAACAACCCGTTTGTCACCTGTAGCTTCCTGGTATTGGGTTAGCACTTTTAGCACGATCATGTTTGGCCACCAGTCTTTATTTTTCTCAGGCCCAATACTGCCATCGGCTCGTTGATGAGTCAAAATCCACTCGATCCAGGGTTTGGTTTTGGCGATCAATACAGTATCATCTAAGAGGTAGGCGAGCGGCAACAAACCATCAAGGTAATAAGGACCCCTTTCCCAGCCTTCTCCAGAGCCGCCACGCCAGGCGCTGTTTTCTCCAACGTCGGGCCAAAATTCGTCCAGGTGACCGGTTAGACCTTCTGCCTGAATTTGCAATTGATTGCGCAACCAGCCGGTTGGTTTTATAGCACCAAGTGGCAAGGGATTGAAGGCAAAAGGTTGTGGCACTGCCGAAGCAACGGGTTGCTGAGCAAAAGGTTTGCTGATGCCAGCCGCACATACTACAAGTAGAAAAAGAATTTTTATTTTCATTGGGCAAGAGGTACTAAGATGATCTAAATAATGAGGGTGTGAAACAATAAGAATAAGGCATTATGGATAGCCATATATCGCAATATCGTAATTGGCAATTAATAATTCAGCACCCAGCACCGACGCTGATTTGTTGCTGTTCGTCATGCCATATTGAAGCTTCCACTCTACCTGGTAAAAGTCTTTGTACAATTGCTGAATATAAGAACTGTTGTCATAGGTGACCAACCATTTATGTGGCGAATTTTGCAAGCATTCGTACAACAGGCGGTGATCGAAGGAGGTATGCAAAATGCCTTTTTTGCCATATAGCTTCGACTGGGTTGCACTATAATAAGGTGGATCGAGAAAGATAAAAACATCGTTGCCAGCTTGCTTCAGCAGGTAAGTGTAGTCTTCGCAAAAAAACTGTATGTCTTTTACGATCGTTGAACTGGTTCGAAGCCGTTCGATAGAGGTTTGTGTAAAACGACCATCGAATGAACCGCGGGAATAACCTCCGCTATCTACCACACCTGAAAAAGTTATACGATTAAGTATAAAGAAATCAATAGCTCTTTGCAGTTCTGTCAGGTTATTGTTGCGGCGTTTTACTACGGTTTCAAAAAGGTGACGACCAGTTTGTTCGCTCGTTTTATATAGATCAAAGATCTTTTGTATCTCAGCGATCAGTTGATTGCTGTTGGTGCGGAGCTGCGACCAAAAACAATATAGCTCATAGTTAAGGTCGGAAGCTTTGTAAACAGGTTTTTCAGGGTACTTGCTGAAAAGTTGAATCTCATAAAAGGATAACGAACCGCCGCCAAAGAAGACTTCGCGAAACTCTTTGTAAGCAGGGATAAACTTATGCAGAAACTTCACTGCGCGCGACTTGCCTCCGGGATACCTCAACGGGCTTTTTACCATTTTATATTTTGTGAGCCGAAGATATTGTTTTTGCTATTTGAGCAGGCTTGAATGTAGTGATTTGTCTTCTGCATGAAACCCAGAGCTCAATTGAAAATATACTGATGAATGGAGCCCCGCAGTATGGCGGGGTAGGCTGTCGCAACAATGCTCAAGCAAGCGCAACACTGCTTGCCCAACAAATGGAATACTATTAAAAATATACTGCTGAACGGAGCGTCCCCCAAGGTGTTTGGGGGCAGGCGCAACAATGCTTCCCTATGTACCAGTGAGGGTCAAAGAAAAAAGCAATTAGCAGGCAGCTATTGATTTAATTGAAACCACTGTAACGTGCTGTTATTACCTGCTGCCATTAACCGTTCGCCAGCACCTGTGTGCAACCATTTCATATCGCGAACCTGCTCGTGCAGGTTGAAGAGCGAGGGTTGCGGCAGGTAGGTGATAGTGCGTGCAGGTGCGGCTGAAAAAATGGAAAGCGGCTGGGCATCGTAGCGACCTTCGTAGGGGATAACATCGTAAAAATTGCCCCCGCAAATGTAATAATTAGCGGACTTGCCCGGCAGTTTGGCAAAGGAAAAGATGGGCGCCAGTTGCAACTGTGCAGGAAGATCCTGTAGTGAGAAATTACCTTTGCCATTTCCCCAGGCAACAGCAGAACCCAGGCGGTCGCACAACAATGGTTTCACCGTATCGACCCAACCATAGAATACATCTTTCATCACCTGCCCGGCATAGTCTGCATAAAGCAAATAATGTTTCTTCAGTAAAGGCAGCGGACGCTCAACCTCATCTTTGGCAAGAAATGGATATTCTTCTCCATGGGTGGTGTAGCTGAGCAGTTGCTCGGTTTGCCCGTTTTTATCGAAGTCGGCAACATACATTTTTAATGGCCCATCTTTGCCACTCCAAAATTTATTGTTCCAGCCCCAGTTGCCCAGCAGCAGGTCTATATTTCCATCGCTGTTAACATCACTGGCAAATACGGTTTGCCATAGCCCACCAGAAGTAGCCAGCGTGGTTTTCTGAAAAGTACCCTTGTTATTGAGGAAGATGGTGACCGGCATCCATTCACCAGCTACTACCAGGTCGGTCCATCCGTCGTGGTTGATGTCTGCAAACACTGCTGAGGTAACCATACCTACATTTTCCAGGGGGATGCGGTTGTTATTCGCTACTGAAAAATGCCCCTTGCCGTCGTTGATCAGCAGATAAGAAGTTTGTGGCAAACCGTAGGCATTCGCATTTGCCAGCACGCCGACAAACAAGTCGTTATCGCCATCTTTATCCACGTCGGCAACCATCACCGTTGATTTGTTTTTATAAAGCCTGGGTAACGCTCCCGGCGCTTTGGTAAAATGTCCCTTTCCGTCATTCAGATATAGCCGGTCTTGCAGTATGGGTGAACTTTCTACTTCGTTGCCGCCGCACGCCACATATAAGTCGGGTGTTCCATTGCCATCCGCATCAAAAAACACCGCATCAACATCTTCACTTACTGCGTCAGCTAAAAAGATGGTAGTATCAGTGCGTGCAAATTTCCCGTCGGGCTGCTGCACAAATAAGGCACCAGCCTGCCCACTGGCACCGCAGGCATAGTAGTCGTCAAGACCATCTCCGTTAACATCGGCTACGGCTATCTTTGGCCCGCGGGTAGACTCTTCGTGAGGAATCAGGTATTGCACATTGAAATCCGTAAAATCATTTTCCTGATGGCGCCAATTGTTGCTGATAGTAGCGCTGACATTAGTCAGCAATTCATTGGCATATGCAAAACGGTCGGCATAATCAAAATGTCCGCTGGCATTTTTTTGATCGATAACTAAAATTTGGTTGGTTTTAAGGTGGGTAAGTAATTGTTGTTTCTGATCGGGCCAAACGATCAGCAGGCTGTCAATGGTAGTAATGCTATCCAATCCAAAATGCAGGCGTGCTTCTGAAGCAGATTGAAAACCCCGCGTAAGCATCAGTTGCTGGTATTGCATCTTTTGTCGGTCAAATAGATAGGCTTTGCAACCTATGCCGGAAGTATTCGGATTATTGCCTTTGAACGCGAGGGTGAGAAAATTTTTAGGCGGCGCATTGTTTTTCAGTACCACGGCTTTTTGACCGATGCAATTGATCACCAGGTCCAGGTTGCCATCATTGTCCAGGTCGGCATAGGCTGCGCCGTTGAAGTAGCCTTTTTTATCGCCGGTACCCCATTGGTCGCTTACATCGCTAAAAAGCAAGTCACCGCTTCCCTTGTAGAAGTAAGGGTGAGAACTGCCGTCGGGCATGGCAGCCAGTGCCTCCTCGTCGTACTGTGTATTGTTGCTGCTGACCTTTTTGCAAGGCAAGGTTCGATACATAGCGCACAAAATCAAGATCGACCGGGCGTTTTACTATGCCGCTTGAAATGAAAAGATCTTTGTTGCCATCGTTGTCAAAGTCGGCAAACAGCGGCGACCAGCTCCAGTCGGTTGCCGCAACCCCGCTAAGCAAAGCTGTTTCGCTAAAGCTGCTGCCGCTACCATTGTTGCGTTGCAGACAGTTTTTTGAGTATTGGTATTCATAGCCATTGCGCATCAGTTTCAGGTTATAGATGTCTGCGTTTTCGTCGCTGCCATAGGTCTTCAGCACCTTTTCGTCTTGCGGCAGCATGTCTACTGTCACTACATCTAACTGACCGTCGTTATTATAATCTGCAATGTCGTTGCCCATGCTAAAGCGGCTGAAATGCCCGAAATGTTGAGCACCACTTTCGGTAAAGGTGCCATCACCATTGTTTACATAGTAATAGTCGTTTTCATGAAAATCGTTGCCAACGTAAATGTCGTCCCAGCCATCGTTGTTCAGGTCGCCCACGGCTATACCCAAACCGTAGCCGAGGCTACTCTGGTAAATACCTGCCTTACCAGAGACGTCGGTGAATTTCTTTTCAGGTCCATTCAAGTCGTTGCGATACAAATGATCACCAGCAAGCGGATCATATTTGCGGCGGAAAGAAGTGTCGGCAATATTCTGATTGGGTTTTTGTGATTGATTTAGCAGGTAACAATCGAGGTCGCCATCGTGGTCGTAATCAAAAAAAGCTGCCTGGGTTGAGAGCCCTGAAAAGTTGAGACCGTATAGCGCACTTTGTTCGGTAAACGTGTTGTTGCCGTTGTTGATAAAGAGTTCATTATGTCCCGTCAGCCCGTTTGCCTGACTAACAGCACACACGTATATATCCAGCCTGCCGTCGCCGTTTATGTCAGCCATCGTTACTCCCGTGCACCAGTCAGCAGTGCCGGCAACACCCGCCGCCACGGTTATGTCTTCAAACACAAAATTGCCTTTGTTGAGGTACAGTTTATTTGCGCCCTTGTTGTTGGCAGTGAAGTAAATATCCGGTAAACCATCGTTGTTTATGTCGCCGGTGGCCACCCCGCCACCGTTGTAGTAATAGAGGTAGTAGAGAATACCAAATTGATCGCGTTGCAATAATTTGTTTTCAAAATCGATGTGGGTATCAGCCGCCGATAGTGTTGAAAATAAGGGGGTAGAGCGACGACAGGCAAGAAGAAAGACCGCGACAAAAAAGGCAATGCAATAGCTGTAAAACCGCATAGTAAAATCTTGTAACTACAAATTAAGTCAATTGTGCATTGTCTGCGGGTGCCGGTTTTCTTCACCTGGTTTCAAATCAGTTTTTTCTTATTTGGTCACCGGCAGTTGTACCGTGTAGTGACATTGTTGCGACAGTCCACCCCGCCATACTGCGGGGCTCCATTCAACGGCATCACTTTATTGAGGCGGTAGGAGCAAATATTTCTTTTCGGTCGAAAAGGAAGGTGGAGGAAAATATGATCTCACGCTACAAATATTACGGTGCGCTGCACCTCAATAAAATGATTGGTATTTCTGCTACAAATATTACGGTGCGCTGCACCTATGGCAAATACAAATTCAGGTGCTGCAACATTGCATGCGTTGCACCTGTTATAAAGCCCTGAAGGGGCGCAATCTCTTAGAACTTTTTTACTGCTTCGTTCTATAGATATTACGGTGCGCTGCACCTCAATAAACTGATTGGTATTTCTGCTACAAATAGTACGGTGCGCTGCACCTATGGCAAATACAAATTCAGGTGCTGCAACATTGGATGCGTTGCACCTGTTATAAAGCCCTGAAAGGGCGCAATCTCTTAAAACTTTTTTACTGCTTCGTTCTATAGATATTACGGTGCGCTGCACCTCAATAAACTGATTGGTATTTCTGCTACAAATAGTACGGTGCGCTGCACCTACGGCAAATACAAATTCAGGTGCTGCAACATTGGATGCGTTGCACCTGTTATAAAGCCCTGAAAGGGCGCAATCTCTTAGAACTTTTTTACTGCTTCGTTCTATAGATATTACGGTGCGCTGCACCTCAATAAACTGATTGGTCTACAAATTACGGTCGCTGCACCTAGGCAAATAAAATTGCTGAACATGCATGCGTTGCATGTATAAAAGTGGCGAATCTCTTAAAATTACTGCTTCGTTTTAAAATACAAATATGGTGGCTGCACCTATGGCAAATACAAATTTAGGTGCTGCAACATTGGATGCATTGCACCTGTTATAAAGCCCTGAAAGGGCGCAATCTCTTAAAACAGGGCAGCGCCCTGTGTAAAAAAAATTAACCATCTACCCAAGCCCTGAAAGGGCGAAAGCTCGTAAACGCACTTGCGATAACTTGTAAAGCTCCACAAAGAAATATAGATGAACGGAATGCGACGCAACGGCCGCCGCTATAAAAAGCTACCGTCTGTACCATAAAAAAAAGGATCGCAAAAGATGCGATCCTTTTTATAAAAATAATGTGTACTAATTTTTGGAAGTGAACAGTTCATTGACCTGGCTGGCAGTGAGCGGAACGTTGTAAAACCTGAACTGATCGAGCGCGCCATTGAAAGATTTTGCCCATCCTTCGGGCCCGTGATTGGTAAGACTGGGATCGGTTTGAAAAGCAAAGCTACCCAACACCATACCGTTAACATCTTTGTAGGTGACAGCTCCGTAGTTGCCGCCATCCAACACTTTTTGATAAAGCGTGGTAGGAGCACCATCAGCATACACAGAAAGTTGGGAATTGCTGGCATCGTAGGTAACGGCTATGTGTGTCCATTTATTTAGCGCGTTTGGAATTTTTACTTCATTCCATTGCTCGCCAATGCCATCGGCAGCTCGCCCGTTGAGCATATGGATCTTTAAATAGGCTTCAGCGCCATTGTCAAGATTTTCTAAAAATAATTCGAGGTTGCCCCAGAACTGTGTCTTGTTTGATATGGCAAACAAACCTTGCGCGCCACCTTGTACGGGGCCGACACCATTCATCCAAAAAGCAAGGCTGAAACTGCCCGGTGTTTTGAGACTGTCGTTGAGGCTGGAAATAAGAACATAACCATCTGCACCAATCTGAACCGCCTGCCCATTGATACCGGTGACAAAAGTGGTATTTTTTGAGGTAGTCTCCTGCCTGAACTGACCGGTGTCGCGGATGGTGCCATCGAATGACCAAAAGCTTTTTAAGGGGCTATATGGCGGCGGCGGCGGATCGAGAATCAACTCTTTAAGCTGCGGCCGGTCAAGTTTTTGACATGAGGTGATAAAAAGACCAAGTCCGACTGCTGCAATGCCAAGTACGAGAATGCGATTTATTTTCATAATATTTTAGTTTAGAAATTATAATCTGTTGATGAAACCGCCTTACAAAAGACGATAGACCTGCTATGGATAATCAGGGTTTTGCACCAGCACGCCGCCCGATTTGTCGATCACGGACTGCGGAATCGGGTAATATTTATTACGCGGTTCATATCCTAGCGGACCTAACACTGCAGGTGCAATACCCCAGCGTACCAGGTCGTAAAAGCGTTCACTTTCCATTGCAAATTCAGCCCTTCGTTCTCTGCGTATGGCATCGCGCAGCATTGCCTGATCGGTAGTGGTAACGGGTGGCAAAATGGCGTTGTTGCCATTGCGTGCCCTGGCTCTGATCATTTCGAGATAGTTGAGTGCCTTAGTTGTATTGGTTGCACCACCCAGTTCGTTGGCCGCCTCAGCAGCCATAAGTATCACATCGGCATAACGAAGCAACCTGATGTTGAGCCAGTGGGCTTTGGTATCGCCGGTGGCTTGCCTGCGAGCCGGGTCGGTGTACACTTTTTTATTCCAGTAGGGTTGGGCCAACGGCGGAGATGGAGGTACTACTTTTCCATAGATGCCATCGTCCTGACCAGAGTACAGAATAGTTGCATCTTTGCGCGGGTCGCCTGCCTCATAAAAGTCAACCAAACTTTGGGTGGGTGCATTGAAACCCCAACCAAGATCCCACTCACCAGAACCACGAACACCCTGCACTTCATTGTAATTGTTGGTGTACTGTACCGATCCATTAGCATTTGAGTACATCTGAACTTCTAATAGCGATTCGCTGGAGTTTTCACCCGCCTCGGTGAAGAATTTGTAATACGGAGAATACAATGCATATTGACCAGAATTGATCACCTCCTCTGCTTTAGCCAATGCGACGCCCCAGTTTTGGCGGTAGAGTTGTGTTTTTGCAATGAGCGCATTTGCGGTGCCTTTGGTTACCCTTCCGGCATATTTCGACTCCCACGACACAGGAAGATTTTGAGCAGCAAACTGTAGGTCGGCATCTATAAGCGCATAGATATCAGCAACAGATGATTTAGGCACGTTTGCCTGCGAAGTCTGGTTTACTTTAAAATCGACCTTTGGCACTTCTCCAAAGTCACGCACAAGATCGAAATAAGCCCAAGCCCGCAGAAAAGTTGCTTCACCACGATTAACCATACTGGCGGGGTCTGTAAGGTTTAATGAGTCGATCTGCGAAATTACATTATTGCAAAGGGCTATAAACTCGTAATGCCCATTCCAATACCCCTCGGCAACACCTGGCGCTTTATCGTACTTGAAGAAATCGAAACGGGTGCCTTCGGCTTTGGCGTCGTCGGGTGTACTGCCTTTTTGGGCATCATCAGAACGAATGCTTTTGAACCAAATGGTAGGCCAGGCAGACATGCCTTCGTTGCGCAACGCACCATATAAACCAAATACACTCAACTCCAAACCACCTTGTGTAATGTCGCCCTCGATAGCAGTGCCTAACGGTTGGCGGTCAAGGAATTTTTTACATCCCGACAGACCGGCAACGAGCGCTGCCGACAGCATAAAAGCAGCAATTATTTTTATATTTTTTTTCATATAAGACATCTTTAATTTGAATTAGAAGGTAACGTTTAAGCCTGCAGAATAGATAGCTGGTATTGGGTAAGAACCACCATCTACACCAAATTGAGTAGCAGAACCACCAAATTCAGGGGTGAAACCAGAGTTATGTTTAAAGGTCTTCAGATTTTGTGCATTGAGAAAAATTCGCAAAGCCCTGATATGTGCACCAGAAAGGGAACCTGAACTGAAGTTGTATCCTATTTGCAAATTGCGAATGCGCAGGTAGCTACCATCTTCTATCATGTAAGTTGAATTTTGCTGGTTGATGCTATGGCCACTGCTTGAATATTCCCAATTTGAAGTTCCTGGTCCTGTCCACCTGGCTAAACGGTCAACTCTATAATTGAAGGGAGCAAATGTGCTACCATTTCCCCAGGATCTGAAGATTTCATTTCCATAAGAACCCTGGAAATCGATACCAATGTCAAAACCTTTGTAGTCGGCATTCAGGCTAAAGCCATAGATAAAATCGGGCGTTGGGTTGCCAATCATGGTTCTGTCTTTGTCGTCGATCTTTCCATCGTTGTTAATGTCCTTAAATTTCAGATCGCCGGCACCATAATCGCCCAGGGCAACTGCCGAGGGTGATACTCCCTTTTCGGTATTGGATTGATAAACACCATCCACTACATAGCCATAAAAGTAACCGATCGGGTAGCCTTCAGTTGTTCTGGAGGGACCATCAATAATATCAAAGCCGGACTGGTAGAGCTGCTTTACCTTGTTATTCAACGTTGTTATGTTACCACTGATGCTGTAGTTAAAAGCAGTACCCAGGTGTACCATTCCAACTGGCAGAACCTTCGAAGCCTTTATTCTCAACCTTGCCAGCATTGGTAATACCAGGAGCTGTTCCGCTAACTGCCGGGAAAGTGGTTAGCAGATTGTCTGTCAGTTTATGGAAATAATTGGCTTCAAAGTGCAACTTGTTTTTTAGCACATTCATTTCCAAGACCAAATTCATATGATTTTACGTTCTCCCATTTCAGGTTAGGATCTGCCAGGTAAGAGGGACGGTAAGCGGGTACTATATTCTCACCAAAAACGGCGGTTTGTCCGCCAACCAATTGAGGAAAGAAGGGATAGTGTATACCAACATATTGGTTACCTAAAATACCCCATGAACCTTTTAATTTAAGGTAGTCAAAAATCGTTTGGTCTTTCATGAAGTTCTCTTTGGTCACATCCCAGGCAGCGCCTACTGCTACAAAATTTTGGTACCTGTTGGTAGGAGAAATTTCAGATGATCCATCGCGGCGGAATGAAGCATTGATCAGGTACTTACTCTGGTAGTTGTACAAAGCCCTAAAGAGCATAGAAACAGTTGACTGCTCCCATTGCAATGGCAGAGGGTTGCCAAATAGATCGCCACCCGGGCTAATGCCTGAAACCCTTGAAGAAGGATCGCCAAAGAAATTGTCGAGGTACCACCAGCGTGGATCATTGGGTATGGGTCTGCCACCGGCGGATTGTCTGACCCTGCCATTGGTTTCTTCGTATGAATTATAGTAGGTGGTAAAACCGCCTATTGCTGTAAGGCCATGGTCGCCAAAAGTATTTTTGTATGTCAAAAGGTACTCCTGCTGATACTTTGAGTAAGTGTTGTTTTTTTGATAAACCTCTGAATTGGTAAAGCCGCCCTGCGCGGTCACTTTATCCTGGTCGGCAGCATATACATTGATGAGTGGTGTGTAGCGTCTTTCATTGTTGAAGCCAAGGTCGAGATAGTAAGTTGTTTTAAATGTCAAATGGCGCAACAGGCTGAGTTCAGCAAATATGCTACCTACTGCACGGTACTCTTTAGCCAGGTCTGTATTTTTCGTTTCGTCTATCAACAATGGATTGCCGATCTGTGGTCCGCCGATCTCATCGGGAAGTTTGTTATAGACATTATAAGTGGTATTGTACGGGTCCACAATTGGTGTGGCATTGATGGCTGCGGAAAAGTCGTGAAGCTGTGGCAATTTTGCACGGTAGCCATTCATGTTGAAACCTATGCGAAGAAACTTGGCGACTTTCAATTCGTCATTAAGATTGATCAACAGTTTTTCAAGATTTTCATATTTGATCAAACCCTGCTCTTTGATGTATCCCAGACCCATATAGAATTTATTCTTATCGGTACCGCTGCTAATACTTACGTTGTTAGTGGAAACTATAGGATTGTCTTTGGAGATGAGTTTCACCCAGTCAGAATTGCCAGTGTATTTATCGTAATACGAGAATGGCGGGCTGCCCTGCAGGGCTCTCTGCTCATTAAAAAGAAGCTTGAAGCCGGCTGCATCAGTAAGGTCAACCTTGTCCACAATCTTTTTAATGCCAAAACTGGTATTTAGGTTGACCTGTGTTTGCCCTGTCCGGGATTGCTTGGTGGTAACGATTATTACCCCATTGGCACCACGTACACCAAAGATGGCAAGTGAAGACGGATCTTTTAGTATCTCCATTGATTCGATATCAGCGGGATTTAAAAAGTTGATATTGTCATTAAACAAACCATCAACCACATACAACGGTTTGGTTTGGAAGCGGCTGATAGTCCCACGGATACGGATGTCAGGCTCTTGTCCCGGCTGACCGGAGTTAACAATGTTCACACCTGACACTTTACCCTGCAAAGAGGCGATCGGGTTCGTGTTCGGTTTGTCAGCCACTTCTTTGCCCGAAACTTTTACAATAGAACCAGTCAGGTCTCTTCTGTTGGCGGTACCATATCCAATTACAACAACTTGCTCCAATTCGCGATTAGCCGTTGCTAATGAAACGGAAATATTTGTTTGCCCCGCAATCTTAACCTCCTGGTTTGTATAACCGACCGAAGAGAAAACCAGCGTACCACTGGAGGGAGCTGACAAACTAAATTTCCCATTCGCATCGGTGGAGGTGCCGCGGGTTGTACCCTTTAGCGTAACACTCACAGCCGATAATGGATTGTTGTTGTCACCTGTAACAGTACCTGTAACGCTAATGTCCTGGGCGCCGGCACTGAAAGCGAACAAAAGGCAACAGGCAGTTACTAATTGGGTGATGAATAAAAACTGCGGACGCTTTGTAGTAACATTCGTTAGAAGTTTTTTCATATTTTTTTTTTGATGTGAACGTTTTTTTGAGAGAAGGAGAAAAAGAAAGTACCGGAAAAAAAGGGAACTATCCGGGATAAAGGTGACCAAGAAAAAGGAGAAAAAAATTCAGCATAGTAAAAATCGTTAGCGTTACAAAATACCCTGGTCTGTAGACCTGATAAGGACACAGTACCGAGGCAATATGCTGCACTTACCTGCTGTTTCAACATTCGCAAAAACCGGAAGGTACAGGTGCGCGAGAAGTGTTGATAACAGGTACACATAGGCAGGTTCGGGCAAAACATTGGGAAGAAATGCTTTAAAAGATTAAAACAATCGTGCCTGCAATTATCAGTGATGCACCTATCAATGTTTTAATGGTTAGTGCTTCCTTTAGAATAACTGCTGATAAAATAATGGTGAGTGCAACACTCAATTTATCTACCGGAGCTACCTGCGAAACTTTGCCCAACTGCAGGGCCTTAAAATAAAAAATCCACGAGAAACCTGTGGCGATACCTGACAGCACCAAAAAGATCAGGTTTTGTTTCGTCAACGAGTGAATAGGAGTACTACTGCCCCGCACAAATACAATACCCCAGGCTACCAAAAGGATAACGACCGTGCGGATAGCCGTAGCCAGATTGCTGTCGATGCCTTTAATACCCATTTTAGCCAGAATAGCTACGAGAGACGCAAAGAACGCCGAAAGCAAAGCATAAACAGCCCACATAAATTTTCAAATTTTTGACACTTTGGTTAACAATGGAAAAACCACATAAGTTACAACGAAGGTGACATTTTAATTGGTTTTCTCCAGGCAACGTTCGGTGCCATCCAACTACCTGGCTACGTTCCGAAATCGAAACACGTAGTAAAACTGAATTACAACAGATCCCTGAACTTTGGGTAAACGAAGCGTTTGGCTGTAGCACAAAATGTAGCCATTAGTTTTACGGTCAACGCTATTTGCTACGCGAAAAGTAACTGACATGTAAGTGGAAAATAAAAAAAGGAACTGTTTGATACACACTTTTTGAACGTAAAAAATTCCAGCACCCTCCAAATTACTGTGCAACCTTATTTCCTCCTCACAGGTCAATATAATACGCTTCACAACGATGAACGCAGAGCAAAAAAGCCCACCCTCGTATCGTTTTGAAAAATGCCGCTTAGGCAAACTGAAGTACCCGTATTAATAAAGACATCAGAAAGTCAGTCCACTTGCAAGAGTGGTAAACACCAACATTTTTTAAAAACCATCTTTATACAATTTAATATCCTATAAAAATGAAATTTATTTACCTCCTCATTCTTAGTTTTTCCGCTTTTGCCGTTCATTCCCAAACCTGTCTTCGCAACGAAGAAAGTGGTATAGCTGTTGGGCTGGGTGGCGGCTATGCCTCAAACCAACGCGTTACTGGTAGTTACTCCGTCGGCACACAATTGAAAAATAATTGGATGTCCGGCAAAGATCACCTTTCAGCTAACCTGCAGATCTTCAGCAATACAAGCATGGTCGGCACTCCCGTTATTTTTGAAGCCAGAGCCGGTCACGTTTTCAACAACCTTATCGAGATTTATGGTGGCTATGGATATCACATGCTCAAATCAGATGCAGCCAGCATTAAGTCCAGCCAACTTGCCTCTTCTTTTAAACCAGCCTATGGTATCATGAAGCGCTTCGACCGTTCGTGGTGGACCGTTTCTGCGGGCGTTAGCGGCAATATTTTTTCAGTGCAGTTGGGTATGCTCGTTATCCGCTAAAATCAAGTTTTTGAAATTAAATTGCTGATCAAAAAGATCTCGAGTTATCTTGCTCTGACCGGATAGATAATTCTTGGTCAGATCAGATGATAAAAAATGGTTTTGGCCAGGGCACTAGTACTGCTATATTACGGCCGTTGCGTCGCACTCTTGTACTGTATAGCTTTTATCAGCAATTAGCCCAGGTTATTATATTGAAATATGTTCAAAAACTAGACATGTTTTTCTAGCCAATTACCTGGAAGTACATTTGAAAATATCTCTATAAAGTTTCTGTACCTATTTTCAAAATATCTTGAGTTCATCTTTTAAGATAGACTAGATTTTTGACTTATTTTCTCAATTTTTTCCGGTCCATTTCCCCTGCCTTATCTATTATATTTTTTAATTGCATAGTATGTCGCTGTGTATGGCAGTTGATAAAATGCAATGCTTCTAAACGGGTAAGGTAACCAAAAACCGGAACCTCAAACAAGGTGCAGGTGCGGGCAATATCTGGCAATTGTAAGCTGTTATCAGTTTCTTTTTTTATTTCTTCCAGGGTGGATATCAGGTTACTTTTTACATATTTTATTTGAGGCGGGTCTACTACAGGAGCTGCCTTGGTATTGAGGGTTACATCCAGCATAATAGCCGTTATTTGTTCTATTTTCTCCAATGGATCCCGGGTTGTCTCTTCATCCGGACCGGCTATTAATTTTGCAAATCCAGTATTTACTCTATTCAGGTGTTCTATCAACTGGCCGGCTGTCCAACTGCCGGCAAATGGTATAGTATTAATATCCGCTTCTGATATTGATTTAGCAACCTGGTGATAGTCGTGCATAATAGCGTCGAATTGTGCAAGGATCATTTCGGTGTTAATTAGCGGCATTTGTTACGCTGTAAATAATGTGCAAATTTTATTTTTCCCTATGCATTCCAAGTAAATTGAATGTATGGGTATTTCGGAAGTTTTTTCATTTTTCTTCCAGTACAGAAAGTATATTTCCTGCAGGGTCTTTGAACCAGGCAATTGCCGGTCCTGCAGGTGCTCTGCAAATTCCTTTTTCATCAGTTTGTATTTGCCCGCCATATTGCTCAAACACCACTCCGGCATTTGTTAATTCGTCAACAGCTTTATCAATATCATCTACCGGAAAGTTAAGAACGGTAAAGGTTGCAGGTTGATGGTTGGGCTTGGGGTATATTATTACGTGGTTACCAGAATTGATGTTGACGCATAATATTCCCATATCGTTTTTTGTAACTTCCAAGCCAAGTGTTTCACCATAAAATTTCCGGGCTTTCTCAAGATCGTTGACCGAGAAACCACTAAACGCCTTTGAATTGTTTAACATGATGTAAATTTTTTTGAGTAGAAGAATTTATTTGTAGCCAGGTTGATTGTTTTGGAAAATGTTTTTTTACCAACTAACCACTAAGTTAAAAGCGGTATATATCAGCATGTAAATAAATAGTTTAAAAGTAGTCTACTTACGGTGTTTTCAAAGTGTTTCTTACGGCAATTTAGTGGGGTTAACGCGACCTGAATTTATCTCTATATTTGAGAAATGAAACACATTTCCATCCTTGTACCAAGGGGAGCTATATTGGGTAGTCTTGAAGGTTCGCGGCAGATGTTTACGCAGGTCAATGAGTTTTGTAAAGCGAAAGGTGCACCTCCTTTGTTCCAGGTACAACTGGTTGGCTTATCAGCGGAGACATCACTGAGCGGTGGTGCATTCACGGCTAACGCAGACAAACTGATCGGTGAGATTGAAAAAACTGATCTGATCATCATTCCTGCCATTGACGGTGAGCTTAACAATGCCATCGCTATCAACAGCGCCTTTCAGCCCTGGATCGTTGAGCAGTATAAAAATGGAGCAGAGATTGCCAGCTTGTGTTTGGGTGCTTTTCTCCTCGCTTCTACCGGACTACTAAAAGGTAGAAAATGTGCAACCCACTGGATGGCTTCCAACCTGTTCAGGGAAATGTTCCCCGACGTAAACCTTGTGACTGAAAAAATCATTACAGACGAGCATGGCATATACAGCAGTGGTGGTGCATTCTCCTATCTTAACCTCATTCTATACCTGATAGAAAAATACGCTGGTCGCGAAATAGCTGTTTTGTCGGCTAAGGTTTTTGCAATAGAGATGGATCGGGAGAACCAACTGTCGTTTACCATCTTCCAGGGGCAAAAGGGGCATGATGATACTGCCATAAAACAAGCACAGGAATTTATTGAGAAAAACTACCAGGAGAAAATGTCGGTAGATCAAATTGCTGCGCATGTTTCGCTGAGCCGCCGCAACCTGGAGCGACGTTTTAAAAAGGCCACTGCCAATACCGTAATGGAGTATATACAGCGGGTTAAAATAGAGGCTGCCAAACTAAGCCTTAAATCTACGCGCGAAAATGTGAACGATGCTATGTATAAGGTTGGTTACACTGATCCCAAGGCCTTTTCGCTCTACTTTTCAACGCATCACGGGAATATCACCCAATCAATACCGCAACAAGTTTAACCGGCAAATGTCTGTAGCGTAAAATAAGTGCCGATTGACTTGCGTTTTGCGGCTTAATAAACTAGAATTTGTACTGCTGTGAAACTTAAAAAGCATCGACCTGCAAACTATATGGTGACCTGTTGCGTATGAAGTAAAAAAGTTACCTTACTTAAAATAACCTGCCATGATAAAGTTTACAATCTTGCTGATGGTTTCCGGTATTTTTTTCTCCTGCAATAAATCGGCACTTAACAAATGCATACCTATCGAGTTCGATTGCCCTCGATGGCGCATCCATAGTTAAAACGGGTAGTTTCAATTTTACTGCAAATGAATTTGCCGGGCTGGCAAAGATCTACAAGCAAAAAAACGCGCGATATGTAGTAGGTCTGGAACAAATGAATATCACATCCAACACCGATTATCTGGTATATCTCTCCGCTACACCCACCCTCACAACCGGTTCCTTAAAACTGTTTAGTGCGCGCTCTATTGTAGGCAGTCGCTTTTACATGCTACTGCCTGAAGTGTCGGTTACTGATATGCGTTATTTGCTGATACTTAATGACCGCGCGGAAGCACCCATAGCCAGCGCTTCTCTACAGTAAGTCTCTACCATTTTTTTGCATCTACAATTCTGCCTGTGGTGGTAGGGATTTTACCGTTTACCACCCTACTGACTTAAATAAAAGAGTTGGAAAATACCATGACGAACGATGTAATGCTTACCCGCGCTATACCCGCCACCGGGGAGTTGCTGCCTGTAATGGGATTGGGTTCGTGGATACAATTTGATGTTGCACAAACAGAAAATGAAAGAAGTTCACTAACTGAAGTGCTTACCAATATGCACCGCCTCGGTGGTCGGGTGATCAACTCATCACCGATGTATGGAAAAGCAGAAAAGGTGATAGGTGACCTGACGGCTGCGACCAATTTTGCCAATGATTTTTTCTATGCAACGAAGGTTTGGACTACCGGAAGGCAGGCAGGTATAGACCAGATGGAGGCGTCGCTGCAAAAAATGCGGAGACGTGCCCTTGACCTGCTGCAAATACATAACCTGGTTGATTGGCAAACGCATTTACAAACACTACGCGCCTGGAAAGAGGAAGGGAAAATACGCTACATTGGAATAACCCATTATACCACAGCCTCACATGCGCAACTGCAACGCATACTGCAGCAGGAAGATATAGACTTTGTACAATTTAATTATTCAATAGGGGTGCGAAATGCAGAAGACAGCCTGCTGCCGGTTGCCATGGACCGTGGAGTTGCGGTAATAGTAAATGAACCGTTGGAAAAAGGTTCGTTGTTTGCAAGAGTGAAAGGCGCCAGGCTACCGGGTTGGGCGGCAGACTATGGCATGGAGAGTTGGGGACAGTTTTTTCTCAAATACATTGTTGCTCACCCGGGTGTAACCTGTGTAATACCGGGTACCAGCGACCCAACTAACGTGGTGGATAATATGCGCGCGGGCTATGGCAGATTGCCAGATGAACCAACACGTAAAAAGATGATCAAAGTGCTGCAGGAGCTTTAATATGCAACCCTTGCCCCACGCTGATAAGGTCTGCCTTTATCAGCTTTGACTGCCACCCAAAAAGCCCCAGATACATACTGCCGATGAACGGAGCCCCGCCTCTGCGGGGTAGACTGTCGCAACAATGTAACGTCATGGCTCTACTGTTGGTAACCAAAAAAATAGCGCAACCGATAATTACTTACCGTTGCGCTTACATCTGTTTTTACTACGTTGAATTTAAGCTACAGCTACCTGTCGTTGCATAACTAAAATGCGCAAACGCAGCGCCAACTCAGCATGTGATAAGGGCAGGCTTACATAGTCGTCGGCACCTTTGTCAAACGCCTGTTGCAAATATTCTTCATTGCCGTTTTCGCTGATGACAATGACCGGCAAATTTCTTTTTTTAGCTTCGTCCACGTAACCGATACCGTCACCTTTGCTAATGTCGGTGATGATGTATTCGGGATTGACAGCGTCGATAACTGACCGTGGATGATGAATGTTTTTGGAGATAATAAGCTCGAAACCTTTGTTGAGCAGGGTGAGTTTTAGGGCCGTTGCAAGAAATGGTTTTTCCTGCACGAAAAGGACTTTCATGGTTAAGGGTTTTAAATAGGAATGGAATATTGGAGGATTGATATGCGGCTATTGAACACACATATATTACCTGTTTTATTAACTACAAAAAGTTGGTTTTATTGCTAAAGGCAGGCTGGCGGAGTATTAAAATTTTTTAAGGCGGAGGGTTATACCCGGTTGATGGTGGTGGGAATTTTAAGCAGGCGTTTTACCCGTACGGAGAGTTCGGTAGGTTTGAATGGCTTGGTTATAAAATCGTCGGCACCCATTTGAAACGCTTCCAAAACTGTTTCTTCTTCGTCGAGACCAGACAGTACAATGACGGGTATTTTTCTGTAATTGACAGATTTGACAATGCCTATCAGTTCAAGCCCCGAGGTGTAGGGCATGAGTATATCGGTGATGATAAGATCGGGCTCAAATGTCTCCAAAGCGTTTAGTGCCTCCTGTCCGTCAGACACACCTACTACCTGGAAGCCTTCGTTGCGCAGCCGGGTTTCAATTGCCATCAGCATTAAAGGTTCATCTTCGGCTACTAAGATCTTCATACAACGAAAATTGTAAGGGTACGGAATTGATTGATTGGTGCGGCTAAGGTAAGCCACAATACCAGGTTCGCTACTATAAAGATGACTTAAACATCAGGCAAATTTTTGCAGCAACACCTGGCGTGCTTCTGTAAACTTGTTACGTATACGGGCGAATAAAGCCGGCACTTCTGATAGATTTTGTGCATGCTTTGCATTGTATTCCAGGGTTTTAATCCACTCCAGCATATCATCGACCCCTACTATCGACAGAGATGACTTGGCGTGGTGTGCTGCCTGGTACACATTCTGCCAATTGGCTGCTGCAAGGCTATCGTCTATTTTGGTTAAGGTATCATCAACACTTTTAATAAATGTGTGCACCATCAGGTTTATCTGTGCGGTATCGGTGCCGCAAACCTCATATAACATGCTAACATCTACACTCACCTTTTGATTGCTGATTATGTGCTTTTCACTCATCGGTTGATTGACTTAAGTTGTTGCTGATTATCTGCCGATAACAATTCTGATTGGCAGATACGGACCTGCACTGAAGCGCACAAGCGTAAACTGTAGCAGCAAAGGTAGGTAGACCGCACTAACGAAAGGTGGGTTAAAACTGCCTGCAAGTTCTGCATTATGTACCCTCAATATTTGATGCACAGCATAAAAAGCAGTGCCCCACAGACCGGCTTTTTGACTTTATTTTAACCAAATGAGTGATGTCAATTCAGTTATTTTTGCCAGTCTTTAACAAATGCCTGCATAACCTTTAATTGTCTGCATTTCAAATTATTATCAATAGAATTATTTTATGAAGAAATTGTTTTTTGCTGCAGCTTTGGTCATGTGTCTGCAGGCTGTTACTGCACAAACCACGGCTACCGATTCGACTTCTGTGACCGAAGTTTCGCCCAATCTCAGCACTGCGGTTACCCCGGCACTACCAAAAAGAAAAATAGATTTAAGCAACCGATCAAACGATCATTTTATGTTCCAATACGGTTTCGATAATTGGGCGGCTACACCGGACAGCATAAACCCTAAAGGTTTTTCCCGTTTTTTCAATGCCTATATCATGCTTGACAAACCTTTTAAGACCAATCCTAAAATGAGTGTTGGTTTGGGTGTGGGTATTGGTAGCAGCAATATATTTTTTGAAAATACTTTTGTAGATGTAAAGGCGCTAACAACTCAACTGCCATTTCGAAATGTTGATTCTGCTAATCATTTTAAAAAGTTTAAGCTAACAACCATTTTTCTAGAGGCTCCGGTTGAATTGCGATATTCATCAAACCCTGAGAATAGCAACAAATCGTTTAAAGGTGCGCTTGGCGTTAAAGTGGTACATTGGTAAAAGCTTATACAAAAGGCAAAGATGTTGCAAGATAAAAATGATGCAACCATCAACGACTACATCAGAAAAGAAAGCAGCAAAAAATTTTTTAATTCAACCCGGTTGGCAGTCACCGGCCGAGTTGGTTATGGCATATTAGTCTATATGGCGCTTACCAAATCACATCGTTTTTAAAAGATGGTGCCGGCCCATCGATTAAGACCGTATTCAATAGGTCTTACCTTAAGTGGTTTATAGATTTAACGCAATTACATAATTAGCAGCCACCGGTCAGCAGCCGGTGGCTTTGTTTTTTAGTACATTTATTCTTTTTAAAAAACAAGCCCATTGATCGATAAGAACAATAAAATAGAACAGGAGCAAAAAGCCGTGCTGGTTGGGTTGGTTCACAAAGACCAAACTGAGACAGAGTAAAAGAATACCTGGATGAATTGGCTTTTCTTGGCTGAAACTGCCGGCGCAATAGCCGTAAAAACGTTTTATCAGAAAATGGCCCGCCCCGACAGCAAAACTTTTGTTGGTAAAGGAAAACTGGAAGAAATAAAAGATTATGTGTGGGAAAAAGAGATTCAACTAGCCATTTTTGACGATGAACTAACCGGATCGCAAATTTCGAATATTCAAAAAGAACTTGGGCGTTAAAACCATTGACCGAAGCGATCTTATCCTCGACATTTTTGCCAGCCGTGCCCGCACTGCACAGGCAAAAGTGCAGGTAGAGCTGGCGCAATACCAATACATTCTTCCACGCCTTCGAGGTATGTGGAGCCACCTGGAAAGACAGGGTGGCGGTATTGGCTCACGAGGTCCGGGTGAAACCGAAATTGAAACCGACCGGCGTATTGTAAAAGACAAGATAAGCCTGCTGCGCAAACGGCTGGGCGAAATAGACAAACAGGCATTTACCCAACGAAAAGACCGGGGCGAATTTATTCGCGTTGCCCTGGTAGGTTATACCAATGTGGGCAAAAGCACCATTATGAACCTGCTAAGCAAGAGTGAAGTATTTGCCGAAAACAAATTGTTTGCTACCCTCGATACCACCACCCGCAAAGTGGTTTTTGAAAACACACCCTTTTTGCTTAAGCGATACCGTTGGTTTTATCAGAAAACTGCCCCACCATTTGGTAGAAAGTTTTAAAAGCACACTGGATGAAGTGCGGGAAGCCGATATTTTGCTGCACGTGGTAGATATTTCGCATCCGCAATACGAAGAGCAGATTGGTGTGGTAAACAAGACATTGCAGGAGTTGAAGGCTTTTGAAAAACCCATACTTACCATTTTCAACAAAATGGATCTGTACGAGAAACACACTTTTGACGAGTGGCTGGAAGACGATGTAAAACAAGAGATTTTACAAGATCTGAAAGCAAGATGGGAAAACATTACACCAGGGAAATTGTGTATTTATATCTGCCCTTGAACGAAAAAATATTGATGAATTGCGGCAGACCATTTTAAACAAAGTGCGGGAAATGTACCGCATCCGTTATCCGTATAAAACCGAATACTTTTTTTAGCATATGTCTCAAAGAAGATCAACTGGCACAAAATAGCCGACAGCAAAAATGCAATTACACTGGCAAACCAACCAGATGGCCATTGTGGAAGCCGGCGGGCAAAACGATTACCCTTGCCCTGCACAACAACCAGGTTTGTGCCTTTGCGTATAAGTGCCCGCATGCAAGCGGCATTTTGGCCGACGGATTTATCGATGCCACCGGCAATATTGTTTGCCCACTGCACCGTTTTAAATTCAATATTCAAAACGGCCGCAACGTCAGTGGCGAAGGATATTACCTAAAAGTGTACGCCATAGAAGAACGAGAGCGAGGGTATTTATGTTGGTTTTGAAGAAAGCAACTGGCTCGACATGTTTAAATAAGTTTTTGTGCCGGCGGCAGAACACACAGGAGACATTGTTGCGACAGTCTACCCCGCAGAGGCGGGGCTCCGTTCTACGGTAGCGCCAGGTTAGGCAATGTTTGGTGTTGAGTACTTGCACCCGGGCAAAACAAAACCAGAAAATAAAAAAATATTATTTTTGCTGAAAGGTATAAACTCCTATTTTTGCAACCCCAAACGATAATTATCGAATGGAAAATTATCCTTTGCTCTATTGTTTAGAGCATCCCGATTGCAGATCGGGAGGGTCGTAGTTCAAGTCGACGTAAGGAAAAACTTGAAAAACACACACCTCCTTAGCTCAGTTGGTTAGAGCATCCCGATTAAGATCGGGAGGGTCGCAGTTCAAGTCGACGTAAGGAAAAACTTGAAAAACGCACACCTCCTTAGCTCAGTTGGTTAGAGCATCCCGATTGAAGATCGGGAGGGTCGCAGTTCAAGTCGACGTAAGAAAAACTTGAAAAACGTACACCTCCTTAGCTCAGTTGGTTAGAGCATCCCGATTGAAGATCGGGAGGGTCGCAGTTCAAGTCGACGTAAGGAGAAACTTGAAAAACGTACACCTCCTTAGCTCAGTTGGTTAGAGCATCCCGATTGAAGATCGGGAGGGTCGCAGTTCAAGGGTAAGGAAAAACTTGAAAAAACATACTCCTCCTTAGCTCAGTTGGTTAGAGCATCTGACTGTTAATCAGAGGGTCTCAGGTTCAAGTCCTGAAGGGGGAGCTTAACAAAGAAGCAGTTATGATAAAATCATAGCTGCTTTTTTGTTTTGTGACCACAAATGTGACCACAAAAGAAATGTGACCAGAGAGCGGAAAATGTGACTACAAAAATTAAAAAAATAGTACAACTTCAAACAAGCCTTTCTTTTGCATTTTTGCTTCAAACCCTAATGTTTGAAATTCTGGCAACGCCTTACAATATATCGCGGCGGGCTACCCAGGTGTGCCAATACCTCAAAAATAATTAAACGGCTTTATTGGCACTGCTGCATTGGTTTGGCGCATCTACTTGCCGACGATTGCTGTAGAGAGACCTTATAACCTTGCAGCGTGGGTGTGGCTCTGGCTTTGGGGATTAGGCACTGGGCGGTGGGAGAAGAAGCAGAGCAAAAAGCAAGTGCCATGAGGTACGAATGGCTGTTGCTGTGGGAAGCCGAAGGTGGCTAATGTTATGCCTTGTGTGTAGGCTTAGCTACCGAAGGCTGAAGCCAAACTGCTCAATAGAATTACAGAACGTACAAGTGAGTGACACAACGGAAGCTGAATGATGTAATTTGTTGGTCAACAAAATGCTAAAATAAAAAAGCAATTTTAACTTGCGAATCACTATGAGCACAAAAGAGTACAAAGACATAAGTCTCGACAGAATGATCTTTTTCAGCGACGCTGTTTTCGCTATCGCAATTACTATCCTTGCATTAGAAATTCGACTGCCTGAAGACACATCAGATTTAACTAAAGTGTTGCCTCAACTGTTTCCCAAGATATTGGCTTTCATTTTCGGTTTTCTTCAAGTGGCAATCTTTTGGGTTGTTCATCATACAATGTTTAAAAAATTAATAAGTTATGATGCAGGAGTTATCTGGCTAAACTTTCTTTTCTTGATGATTATCGCTTTTCTACCAGTTCCGGTTGCTATTTTGATCAGGCTGGGCATTACGACAGGTGCGATCATTTTCATCTATGCTTGTCTTGCAATTTTAGGCATCGTTAAATTGGTAATATGGAAATATATTACTAAGCCCGAAAGAGCTCTATTTGATAGTACAATGAGTTTACATGAAATAAAGCTGGAAGAAAAAAAGATAATCACTGTAATGGTGATGTTTGTTACCGGAATTGGAATTGCCGTACTTAATCCTCATGCTGCTCTTGTAATTGGAATAGTTATTCCGTTCATCCATAAGCTAATTGAAAGTAAGAGTTTTAGTAAAAACAAACACAGGTAAAGAAAGCTATGTTTAAGAACCTATATGAATACATACAACCTTTTGTCTCCTTTACAGAAAGCGAAAAACAAATACTTGAAAGTGCCTTCACTTTCCGGCAAGTACCCAAAAAGTTTAAGCTGGCAGAAGAAGGAAAAATTGCAAAGGAGTTATATTTTATTTTAAATGGACTTGTCCGCTTATACTATACCAAAGACGGGGAAGAAATTACCGGATACATTTTTAAGGAGAACCTGTTTGCCAGCAGCTATGATAGTTTTTTACGACAAGTGCCAAGTATACAAACATTAGAGACTTTAGAAGAATGTGATCTGCTGGTGATAAGCTATAAAAGATTGCAGCAACTGTACGACGAATTACACAAGATGCATATTGTGGCAAGAAAGGTCGCAGAGCAACGCTTTATTAATGCGCAACTGATGCTTTCTTCCTTTATCCTTGACAGCCCTGAAGAGCGGTATCGAAAATTTGAACAACAACACGGCGACTTGTTGCTACGAGTACCTCATCACATCATTGCCTCTTACTTAGGTATTACTCCAGTATCGTTAAGTCGTATCAGGAAACGTCTTATGGAATAAACCACTCTCCATTTCTTTACAATTGTTAATGAAAAGGGCTAATTGCCTTTCTACTTTTGCTCCTGTCAAAAAAAGACAAGATGAACAAGAGTATAAAGACAGAAATCATTATCAACGCCTCCAAAGAAAAGGTTTGGCAGGTGCTCACTGATTTCGATAAGTATCCGGCATGGAACCCGTTTATTGTAAGCATAAAAGGGGAATTAAAAGTCTCCACCCGGCTTGTCAATACGCTGGAAAGCGGCAGCAAGAAATTATATATTTAAGCCAAAAGTATTGAGTGTTGTACCGTACCAATATTTCGATTGGTTGGGCAAATTGTTTATTGCTGGCTTGTTCGACGGTCATCATTATTTTGAAATAGATGAACTGTCTGCCGAACCAGGTAAAGTTTACACAAGGCGAGCACTTCTCCGGCATAGTATCCAGTTACATTTTAAAACGGATCGGTAATGAAACAAGAAACAATTTCATCAGAATGAATGGAGCATTAAAAGCAAGAGCCGAAAAGACTTTATAAACCAAAACATAGAACTTATATATGGAAAAGACCTTGTTTAGTAGAGCAACTGCAAACTTCATTATCGAAAGGGTTAACAAACTACAACCAAACGATAAGGCTAAATGGGGAAAAATGAATGCAACCGAAATGTTGTTGCATGCAAACCTATGTAACGAAGAAATTTTTCAGCCGATAGCACCTTCTAAAAAGACGACGGTAAAACAATACCTTCTTCGCCTTCTTGCGCTATACATAGCACCCAACTTTAAAAAAGGTATTAAAGGTGATCCAAGAAAGAAACCATAGACAAGATAGATGTTAAGGACTTCGAACAACTAAAGAAAAGAATTTATAGAACTAATCAACCTCTTTCCTGAACACAAAGGAGAACTGACACTACCTCATATTGCTTTCGGCAATATTTCTACAAAACAATGGGGTATTGCTGCTTATAAACATATGGACCATCATCTAAGACAGTTTGGGGTATAATAAGCTTATGCTTAAAATCAGAACCTTATTACACGAAACAATTGGGTACGTCATAAGCGGAATAAGTCAAAAAAATAAAATCAAACAAAATGCGAAAAATTGCAACAGTTTGCCTGATTGCACTCTTTATAATATCTAATACAACAAAGGCACAGAAAAGCAATGAGAACGTTAGAGCAAAAAAAAGCAAAACAATACTCTTGCCCGCAGTTTCCTATGCCCCTGAAACCAGCCTCGCACTTGGCGTAAGTTCCGTCAAACTTTTTGCTGCGGATAGTTCAAAAAACTCGCAGGTAACGACTACGGGTTTATATACATTCAAAAATCAGTTTCTTATTGAAAGCAATTCGCAGTTCTATTTCAATCAAAATAGGATGATGGCGAAAGCGAAGTTCAACCTAAACAAATATCCGGAGAACTATTATGGAACTGGTAACAGCACCGAAGACAGCTCAAAAACTGTTGTCAACTATAGCGTCATTAAACTAGAAGGCAGTGTCATGAAACAATTGGCGACAAACCTATATCTCGGACCGAAGATTAATGTCAGTGACTATTTCAATGTTCGTTCTGCACAGGAAGCCGAAGTAAAAGCTTTTGGTGAGCATGGTGGGTTGACTACGGGCTTAGGCTTCGGTATGATTTACGACGCTCGAGATAATATTTTGGATGCTACAAAAGGGACGTATACGGAAATATCCTCTGTTTGGAATAACACTTGTTTCGGCGGGGACTTCAGTTATTATTCTTTCGACGCTGACCTCCGCAAATACTTTCCAGTCTTTAAAAACACAGTGCTTGCACTACAAACAGTAGCACAGTTAAAAACGGGTGATGTACCCTTCCTGCAACTTTCTTATTTGGGTGGAAGCAGCATTATGCGTGGCTACTATTCTGGTCGCTATCGCGCCAATAATTTGCTGGCTGTACAGGCAGAATTAAGACGTCAACTAACGCAGAAATTAGGTGTTGTATTCTTCAGCGGTTACGGCGAAGTAGCTGACAGGCTCAAACATTTTAATTTGGGAGATTTGCATAAGACTATAGGTTTTGGATTAAGACGGAGGCTAAGCAAAACCGAGAAAATAAACCTACGCTTCGATGTAGGTTTTGTAAACGGCAAAGGCAACATTTATGTAAATATAGCCGAGGCATTTTGAAGAAAGTTTCACACCTGCACAAGTTGTACCACCAAAGAGAAATGACACGACAAACTTAAAGCATACTGCCTTTAGTGACTTCGCACCATGTTGTTCAAAGAGATTACAAAACGTTCTGATGATATGAACAAAAATTTAAAAATCACAATAGGGTTTCTGGTTCTATTTACTCTCTATCATTTTGCTGAATACTTTGTATTGTTTAAATACAACCCAGCAGCTTTTTTGCTAATACAGGCAACGTTTTTTATAGCGGCTGGTTTAATCGCTAAGTGGCAGGGGTTTAATGGGATTTCCGCCTGGGGGTTGGGATTTAATAATCAATGGCTAAGGCAGCTCGCTGTCGGGATAATAATGGGTGTTTTCTTGTACGGCAGTATGTTCCTGGTAAGTATTGGATTGAAGAGTGAAGAGGTTGTGATGATACCATCTGTTGGTTCGATGATTAGCTCAATTGCTCTTTTCTGGTTTGGAAATCTATTCTCCGCTTTCTCTGAAGATATCCTTACCAGAGGGTATATTTACAAACACTTCAACCTAAAAATTTCGAACATCTGGCTGGTGTTTACTTCTGCCTTAATTTATTTACTTAACCATATTCACCGTTTAAATGATGGATGGTTGACATGGAGCTATCTTTTTGCTCTGGGGGTTCTATTTATCATTCCGGTAATTTTAACCAAGCGACTTTGGTTGACAGGTGGGCTGCACTGGTTTGGCAATACAACTTTTTATTTTACCCATAATGTGTTAGAGACTAAGGAGGGATCGTCTGCTTTATCGCCAAATTTGATTTTGCTTTGCTGCATTTTACTGTTTATTCCCTTAACTGTGATTGTCATTAGAGCAGGTAGGTTTTTTAGGGCTACGTATATCACATGACGCAGTTGCGTAACACTTCAAAAACGTTGGCTGATTTCCTTATAAACTTAGAAGGAAGCTTGGCAAAAAGCAAGTGCCATGAGGCACGAATGGCTATTGCTGTGGGAAGCCGAAGGTGGCAATGTTGCTGCCTTATGTGTGTGCTTGCTACCGTCGGCTGAAGCTCAGTTGTTCAATAGAATTACAAAACGTACAAGTGAGTGACACAACAAAAGCTGAACACAGCATTGAATGCGGACTAATTATAATCCAACATTAGTTTTACAACTCTTTCAAATTTGCTACCATAATCTGCCCTAATGCGTTGAAGACAAATATCTATTAAGTATTGGTTTTTCAAATCATCATATTTTACAACTTTAGCTTTATTCAAGAGGTGTTTTTCTGTCGCAGAAGTTGCGGTTAAATTAATTACATGAAGTTCATCAAGACTGCTTTGAGTGAATTTACCTGTCGGGATTATTGTTAATCCAAATTTTGTTTTTACAGGTTCATTATTGACAGAGAAGCTTTCAATTGACTTTGGAAATGTTCGATTGTAAGTATCCATGATGGCGGCTAAATCAAATTCATTTATCCCATCTTGTAGCAGAACCCCAACCTTTCTGTTTTTGCTGAAAAGAATTTTCTTTCCGATTGATGCCTTATCAGAAAACGTAAAAGTGTTGCTTTTATGTTCGGTATTTAGAGATTTCTGCGGATAATATATTTCAGCAGCCACTTTGTTCATTACGGGAACTCCAAATAATTTATCAATGACCATTAAGGCACCATCTGTTGCGTTGGAAACGCCAGCAGTACTATACAAATTGCCACTGTTTACTACCCCAATGTTATTTGTCCACAATGGCTTGCTAAAGCTGGCTTTGATGCCTTGCATGTCAGATGCATGTGCAGTTATTGGCTTACCATCGAAAATGCCTGTGGCTGCTGCGGTAGCAGCGCCATCGCAAACTGCTAAAATGATAGATTGTGATGTATAATGTTTTTTAATCCACTCAACAATAACCGGGTCCTGGTGAAGACTGTCAGCAGCAGATAAAAAAGGAATTACCAATACGTCCGGTTTCAGATGATGTTTATCAAAATCAGCAAAAGTAAATTGAGGAAGTACATAAAAACCTTTCTTTACCACTATTGGAGATTTATCCTTAGCAATGATGTACACATTGGCTTTACCTGTAGCGTTGAAAAGGTAATAAGGTGCCATCATATCAAATAGTTCGGTGCCATTGTTGTTTGCAATAACCACCACCGTTTTCTTTGAGCTGTCATAAGCCGGTGTTTGATAGTTGAAGTTATTGGCGCCCTGGTAAGCAGGCATGGTGCCAAATTCTTTTAATGGTTGGCAGGCATTGAACAGAAATGCACAAATAATAACAATGCCTAATGATGCAATTAATAGCTTTTTACTTTTCATTTTTTTGATTTGATTTTAAAATTCTTTGTAATTGCCTCGCAGTTTTGAAACCGCATTTTGAGGCGATGTATTCAATTGTAAATTCAGGGTTATTCAACATTGTTTTTGCAAATTCCAGGCGCAGCATGGTCAGGTATTCCAGTATAGTTGTGCCTGTTTTTTCTTTGAAAACCCTGCTTAGATTTCTGGGGCTCATCGCAACCAATTCTGCCAATTCCTCAATCGAGTTATCATCGGATAGGTGGTCAATAAGGTGGTCTTGAACAACGTGTATGCTTGGGTGAATATGATTGCGGTAATCCAGGTAAATACTCTTTTGTGTGTGGTTGTGGCTGCGCCTATGATACACCACAAGACCCCGTGCAACTTTATGCGTAAACAGCGCTCCTTTTAATTCTTCAAGAATAGCGAGTGCAAGGTCAATACCTGCACTGATACCTGCACTTGTATATATGTTATTACTTTTTTTGAAGAGTATGTTTGATATCACTTTTGCAGATGGAAACTCTGCCTGCATCTCTTCAATCCTGCGCCAATGGGTGGTGCATTCAGTATCACGTAAAAGACCTGCATGCCCCAAAGCAAAAGCACCATTACAAATGGAACAAACAAACACTTTATTATCAGCACAAGACTTAATCCATTTAAAAAATGCATGCTCTGCTTTAAAAGCCATACTGCTAATGTACTTGTTGTCCATGCCCGGGATAAAAAGATAATCTCCCTCGCCAAGCACTGCCTCTTTATAATTTTTAAGATTGATAAAGGGAAGACCTGATGTACTTACAATTTCATCCTTGTACGAATAGTATTCAAGCGATAATTCGTAGCCATAAAATTTGGCTTCTGTGAATACCTGCATAGGTCCGGCGAGGTCAAGTATCTCTACATTTGGGGGAATGATAAAAGCGAATTTCTTCATTACTGTTGATGTTTATTTAAGACCGGTTTTGCGATACTGTAAAGATATTTTATGACTTTTGCTTATTAATGACTAAAACCGGTCAAAACAAGACAAACAAAGCAACTTATGAAACCTTTCAATTAACCCTGATATACCTGTTGTAACTCCGCAGGAACTACTTTTCCATTTTCCTCAATTACTACAATCTGTGGCGGTATTAATTTATAAATAACCGGTGTAATTATTCTTGACAAAATGGTTGAACTAATCAATCCACCTATCATTACAATTGCGAGTGGAGCTACAAGCGGATTGGAAGAAAACGCTATTGGCAACAAACCTCCAATTGCTGTGAGTGAGGTTAAAACAATGGGAAGAAATCGTACCTCACCGGCTTCCCTGATGGCTAACTCCAAAGACATACCCTGGCGGCGCAACTGGTTGGTAAAATCAACCAGTAAAATGGTGTTCTTTACTTCGATACCTGCAAGTGCTATAATTCCCACTGTGGCAATAAAAGAAAGCGAATTTCCGGTAACAAACAGAGCAAGTATAGCGCCCACTATACCCAACGGGAGTACCGATAAAACTATCAGCGTGCTTTTAAAGGTTTTAAACTGAAGTATCAACGCTGCAATAAATAGGAACAAGGTTATAATTAAGATAGCGCCTAAGCCACCAAATGAATGTGCCCGGCTTTCCACTTCCCCTCCCATCTCGTAACTATATCCTTTTGGCAGGTTCATTTTGTTCATGTTAGCAACTACCTGGCTTATCACTTTGTCATTTAAAAAACCTTCCTGTACAAATGCGTTGATTGATACGGTCCGGGTTTTATCCAAGTGGTTAATGCTCACCGGCGAAGATTGCATTTCTAATGTAGCTACCTGTTTTAAAGGAATAGAACCGTTAGCATCGTCGTTAATGTAAAGGGCATTAAACACACCTAAGTCCGGATGCATAGGGCGTGGAATTGATAGTACAATTTTGTGTTCATCACCTGCATCATCATTGAATTTGCCGACATCCATACCAGCTACTGCAAAGCGGATAGCTTTATCAATATTCAAACTTGATACGCCCAACATTTGCGCTTTGTCTTTATTGACAGAAACATGGATATCGGTTTTTAAATTACTTACAGGGTTCGTCGTGTATATTGTTCCCTCTGTCTTTTTTACCATGTCTTCCACACGGGCTGCCAGCATCCTCAACGTGTCTATGTTTTCACCCAATAACCTTACTTCTACAGGTGCTGCAATTGGGGGACCCTGCTCAAAATTTTTCACTAATATTTTTGCACCGGGATAGGTTGCATATTTCTTTCTAAGCATTTCAATTATCTCAACTTTTCGTGTTGGGCTTGTGCCTTCGTACAACTGGATAAATAGCTGCGCAAAATCAGTATGTTCATTTTCCTGCGAAACATTGTAGTACACCTGTGGATTGCCCTTTCCTACGTTTGCAGAGAAATATTCAACCTCATGAATATGCTTTAAATCGCTTTCAATTTGTTTGGTGATGGTATTGGTGTATTCGAGATTTGATTGCAGCGGGGTATTAATATTAACCAGGAACTGCGGTTTTTCAGAGGCAGGAAAAAGACTAAAACCCACCACAGGTAACAGTTGCAACGCCCCAACAAATATGGCGGCGCAAACTACAATTGTAATTACAGGTCGTCTAAGCGCTTTCTCTAATAAGCGGCTGTAGCTGCCGCCAATTAACTTTTTTAGACCCACGCATAAAGAAGTTGCCATCGGGGTGACCGGTATGATGCTTCAACAAATTGTTGGATAGAAATGGAACTACTGTAAGGGATACTATCAACGATGAAATAACAGAGCAAATAACACCTACCGGCAAGCTTCTGATAAAATCACCCGAAGCCTCGGGCAAAAACATGAGCGGTAAAAAAGCAATAATCAAGGTAGCGGTACAACCAATTACAGCGGTGCCTATTTGTTTGGTTGCTTTTAGGGTTGCGGTCATTCTTGAATGTCCTTCGAGCATCCAACGTTCTATGTTTTCAACTACTACAATGCTGTCGTCCACTAATAATCCTAAAGAAAGTACCAAGCCAACGATGCTTAACTGGTTTAGGTTAAACCCAAACGTATTCATCAGCACAATACCCATGGCAAGTGAAAGGGGAATGGAAATCATCACCACAACGGCAGCACGAAAGCCCAATGGCATCAAAGTAATGGCAACCAAAAGGATGGCGAAAATAAAATCAATTCCAAGACCTTTCAGACGTTTGTTTACATTCTCTGCCTGGTCAAAAGAATGTTTAAGGTCAATATTTGAAGGCAGTGATTTTCTAAAATTGGCAATCACCGGCAAATAAGCTTGTTGTGTTTGGCTGATGTTCTCCCCAGCTTTTTGTGCCGCCACTACAAACACACAGCGATTGCCGTTTAAGCGGGTAATATGAGTTTCCGGGTTCGAAATCTGCGTACACACTGGCAACGTCCTTCAGCATTACATTCCTGCCCTCTTTGCTATAAACAATCGTGTTTTTTATCTCCTCAATGTTTTTATAGTTGCCACTTGTTTTAATGTTAAATGATTTCGTGCCTTCATTCACTACTCCACCGGGAATATTTACATTTTCGCTTTCAAGGCTGCTGCTTACTGCCAGTACTGGTATGTGCATTTGCGCCATTTTATCGATTTGTAAATCGACCCTGACGATTTGTGCCGGCAAACCTTGTATCTCAATGTTTTTGAGAGATGGTATTCTTTCGAGTGCTGATTGCAAGTCTTCAGCAGCCTTTTTTAAACTTGCCCTTGAGGCGTTTTCTGATACCAGCGCCAGTTGAATAACGTTTACATCGGAAGGGCGGGTACGGGTTACTTCTAACCGGGCAATACCCTGGGGTAGCCTGGGGCGAAGTGCATTCAATTCGCCAACAAGTTCCTGGTATTTATCATCTACATTGCTGTTGTACTTATATTCTACCTGGATGATTGCCAAACCATCTTTAGTAGTGCTTCTCACCTGCTTAATGTTATCGAGACCGTATATTTCTTTCTCGATAGGATCCACAATCAATTCTTCAATATCCTTTGGACTTGCACCGGGATATACCACCACAATTGGAAAAGTGGGGAAGTTAATTTCAGGGTCTTCTGACCTTGACATGTGGTGTATAGTTGCGATCCCTAATACAACCACCATTAAAAACATAATGAGGGTAAACTGGTAATTCTTTACCGCGTATTCAGAAATTTTCATAATAAAAAGCTTGATTAGTTTAAGACTTTTATTGACACATCTTCCCGCAGGTAGGCGTTACCCGTTACAATTAATGCCCTGGCTGTTTCTAAACCGCTGCTAATCGTGGCATATCCTTTCTCAATGGCTGCAACCTTTACTTTTACCTTGCTAACTGTTTTGAAATCATTGGTCACAAAGGCATAGGCATCGCCAGCATCTCCATCTATCAATGCATCGTAAGGAACTGCCCACGAAGCTGTTTTTTCAGCGGGGTAAATCACAGCTTTGCCAAACAAGCCCGCTGCAATGTTGCCTTTTCTGCCCTTGATTTGCAGGCTGATGGTAAACGTGCCGGTTGCCGGGTCAATCGCTTCTGTTTTGCGTAATACCACTGCATCTATACGACTATTAGGTACTGCATCCGTTTGTACGATTGCGGTATTACCGGGTTTGATAGCACCCCATTCCTTATCGCTTACACCCACTTTTAAAATCCATGCATTTTGGTGGGCACCGTTTATTTGCACTACAGGATCACCTGCATTTACCATCTGCCCGGCGTTGGCAAGTTTCTTTAAAACAAACCCGCTTGCTGTTGCCCTTATCTCCGAATAGCTTTGGTTGAAGCGAATAGTATTTAGCTGTTGTTGTGAAATGTTGAGTGCTGTCTTTGCGTTTTGAAGCTGCTCCAATGTGGTTACGCTATCGTTATACAGGTTGCTATAGCGGTTATAATCTCTTAAAGATTTTTCGTAGCTGTATTTAGCCTGTTGCTCCTGTGCATTCACTTCGTTTAAGTGAAGGGTGGCAATCAGTTGACCTTTGTGTATTGCGTCGCCTTCTTTTACATACACCTGGCTGATGATACCACCTGTTTTAAAAGAAAGCAATGTTTCATCTTCGGTGGTGAATTGCCCCGAAGCATGAATAGCCTGTTGAGCCATTTGTTGCTGAAGGGGTAAAACCTTCACCGGAATTTCTTCCTGAATGTGTTGCTTTGGAGAAGATTTTGCATTGTGGCAGGCATTCAGCATTGCAGCGAATGCAATTAAACCAAATGCCAGGTAAAGCTTGTTCATTGTAGTTTGTTTAAAATTTTAAAGATGCTGTTTCAGCCTGCAGGTTTGCAGCGGCAATTAGTACGTTATAGAAGTCAATGTTTGCCTGGAGTTGTGCCGTTGTCAATACGTTGCGGGCATCTATATCTTCAATGAATGTATTGATGCCTTCACGAAAGCCACGTTCGATTAAGCGTTGATAGCTCGAAGCAGCTTCAGTACGTTTTAATGCGGATTGATAATTTTGATATACTGCAATAAGGTTGTTCCTTACAGTGGCAGCCGATAATGATAGCTGCTGTGAGGTCTGATGTAGGTTCAGCTCCGCCTTTTGTTTATCAAGCTTAGCCTGCTTAATCTTAATGGAATTTCTATTGCCACTGAAGATTGGCATTTCCAATTGAATGCCTGCATTATAGTATTTTGAATTTGAATTGAAATTAAAATTGCCGGCTTGTGAACCTATATCTATGGAGCCATTTATTTTAGGCATCCAATTGCTTTCGTTCAAGCGGATGTTGGTTTTATGCAGCAGCATTTCCTCCTTTAATGCCCTGATTTCGGGACGGCTGGCAACTTCCGGCTGCACTGACATCATTAAAATGGCATTGTTCAGTTCGTCCGTTAAATTCCCCTGAATGTTGATGCTGTCATCACCGTTTCTATTCAATAAAAAATTGAAATAAAGCAACGCGTTTTCCGCCGTTTTCTTTGCCTCTGTAAGACGGGACCGGTTGGTTTCCTGCTCACTTTGTGAACGCAGTACATAAGCGGATAATCCTTTACCATTTTTGAGTAAACGTTCATTAGTCCGCAAATTTTCGTTTGACAAATTCAAGGCACTTTCGTAAATGTCTATCACCTTTATAGCAGCGCAGTAAGTGTAATAAGCAACGTTGATTTTCTTTGCCAGTTCCAGTTTAAACCCATCCAATTCCACTTGTTCCAACACCACTTTCTGTTGTTGTATTTTCTTATTGTAGTTAAGCTCCCTGTTGAATATTGGTATGGTGGTTCTGATTTTTGCATCAAAGAAATTATTAGCAATAAAATCCTGTTCTACATTTTTAATAGCGGGGAATTTATCACTCGCTGTAAGTTGGTTAAGCGTTGCATACACAGGGTTCATCAGGTCGCCTACAGGCAGCGAAATACTTCTGCCACCTGCCCCGGTCTGATAGGAACCCAGAAACGAAACAGCGGGTTGGAAAAGGCTTTCGGCATACTTTAATGCATAGAATGCTTTTTTGATATCTATGTCTTTTTGCTGTAGCACCAAATTGTTTTTTAATCCTTCTGCCACGTATTTATCCAGTGAAGATGATTGCGCCTGAACTATTAAAGTACCAAACAGTAAGGGCAAGAGAATGCCTGCCAGGCGTAGCCTGATGAATTGTACGGTCATGATTTAAAATTTATTTGAGTTGAATAGTCTTATTCTACCGGTAAGTGTTAGGGAAGCATCAGAACACGTTAAATAAATTATGCTCCAGCCTAATGAAAAAGCCGTTCGGTGCGGTCCTTATCATTGTACTGCTTAACTCTTTTCTATAGCCAATATCAAATCTGCTCTGACTATTAAATATCATTTGTATTACGGGAGCTATATCAACGTAGTATTTGCCGGAGCCAATGTTTACCTGGTTTAAACACTCAATCATAAAATTGAAGTTTGTTTGATTGTAGGTCTTGTACTCCTTCGGCAACATGAGTTTACCCACAGAAAATGTGTAGTTTATGGCTTTACTATTTTCTTTTCCATAAATGAACTTATTACTATTGCCGTTGTCTGTAGCTTTTACCATTGACATGCTTGTTGATATTGCTACTTTTCGTTTCAGTTTCGTGGCAATTAGCCCCATTTCAACGCCCGTATTATGCCCGTTTATTTCGATTTCTTCCTGGTGTATGTCGCTGTTGTTAAAACTTATCCTGCCAAAAAGTGCCATGCGAAAATGTTGTTGAACCGCATCGTTACTAAAAAACCGATACTTCGCATAGAGACCACCACCTTCATAACGGAAAACGTCGCTTCTATTGCTGAAAAACACAGTTCCGTTTACCATCACTTTTTTAGAAATACCTATCATCACTTCAGGTATCAGGTGGTAGTTTATTCTTGAAGTATTTATTTCGTCCATCATCGTATTGTCAATCCGAAAGCCTATACTTCCTGCAGCCCGGTTGCTTGCCGGCTCTGTAAAGGAGAACAATTCCTGCGCCTTGCAAAAGGTTGAAAGAAATATGAGGATGGTTACAAAATATGTTTTCACGACGAATGTTTTTGAGGGTAAAGATTTAAGTTATTGGACTAAATAGTTACATGATATACCGAACCAGATGATGGTGGAAAAGCATTTTCTTTAGATGATGTGAAGCCTTTGTTTAATAACTTCAATTCAGTTATGCCCTTTACTTCCTGCACCTTAGGATTTGCAAAAAGAAAAGTGTTGTTGTAAACTGAAACCTGTTTATTATAAATCGGTTGCGCCTTTTCAAAATTGACAACTGCAATAAATTCGGCGACAAAAAAACCTGCACCTTCTACCTTCTTTCTTATTTTTTCAAAGTCAACATTACTGTTTGGCTTGAATGAAATTTGGAACGTGTAGGTTTTGATATCCGCGTCAACCGCCTGAACAAAGTCCAGCGTTTTTAAGGCTTTATTGATAGCATTACTGCACATGCTGCACGTTAAACCACTTGCCTTTAAAGAAACCTTATTTACCTGGGAACTGGCTGCCATCGATACACAATGGCAACAGATATAAGAAGTATTTTCATAATTTTTATTTATTGATTGTGAAATATTATTTAAGCTTATTGTATTCGTTCAAAGATTTCAGTTCTGCCAAAAAGAGACACGCCGATATATCCTCTTACTTTTAAATTATTACCTTCTAAAGTAATTTTGCAACTGTAGGTTTTGCCGTTATCAGGGTCATACACTTTACCGTCTTTGTAAACTCCGTCATCAAAAACGAAGTTGGTTAACAGGTCAATTCCCAGCAGGTTTCTTTGGCTTAAGCGATTTGTCTGGATTATTTACATCTTTCCTTGGGACTGCTGCCCAAATTGTTTTACCAAAGTATTGCGTGCCTTTTTGGTATATTTCAATTTTTGCATCCTTCTTAGGGCTCCAATATGTACCCAATATTTTTGCAGGTACTGTTTGAGCAAAGCATTTGCCACACAGTAGTAGGGCAATAAAAACCAGTTGCTTTAATACTATTCTTTTAGCTTTCATTTCTAATGATTTTAGTTTTTAACTAATAGGGAAGTCGTACTCGTTGCTGGGTGCGAGCCTGGCACAATGTGACTGTTTCCGACACCAGTAATATTTACAATATTTGGTGTGGATGTGGGTGTTCGGTTTAAATCAGCTAACATGATAAGTGGTAAGCCGATTACCAATGCCAATGCGTATAACGCGTCAATTTGATTTTTTTCATTGTGTTTTGTTTGATTTGATAAGACAAAGCTATACTGGCTTTGAGGGTTTGTAACAGACAGCATGACGTCAAAAACGGACAACCTGTTTTTCCTGGTATTCTGGATATGGTAATTACTTTTTTAAAAGCAAAATGAAATATTTCGGTATTTGCCATTGTAACCGGGTAGGCATTGATAAATGTCCATCCTTCCTTGCCCATAAAGTTGAGTGCATCAATAATTGTATTGAATTTTTTAAGCCTGCCGTCATATGTTTTTAGGCGTTCATCTTTCCAATAGCTCTTTTGTTCGCCGAAGTCTATATCAATGGTTACTTTGTTGCTTAGCAGTCGTGGAGTAGCAATGACCTGGCAATACTGCTCAATTTTGGTTGTATCTGATTGCGCCTTTGCAGTGAGAGACAAGCAGCAATAAATACTATAGATGAATATTTTTTTCATAATTATTTTTTTCGTTTTTTTTTAAAAGGAGGTTGCCTGTAACACAACCTCTTTAGTGTTTGAAATTGGTTTAGTTGCAGTTTTTACAAGTACAGTTTGCGCCACAGTTACAGTCAACGCATGTACAATTAGGATTATCGCATTTTACATTTTTAATGCTGGTTTGAAATTCAAACTGATACATCTTTTTCATAAACTTTATTTTATTGATTGATTAATAAAACAAAATTAGATTGCGAATAGAAGGTAGTTGTTACACGACTTTGTGAAAAGCTTATAGAATTTTTGGTCTTAGAAAGAGAGGTGTGTATTAGAACCTAAAACCAACACCCAAGGACACCTTTGCATTTTCAATTATTCCGTATTCTCCTTCCTTTACAGGAATGCTTATTTAATAAAAAAGCCACCCTTTTAGAAGGAGTGGCTTATACTGGTACAGGTTATACCAGATGGGGGCTTGCTTTGAAACTTTATTTCCTTTTTTGATTAATTAATAAGACAAAATTATTTTGGCAACGCACCAATGTTATTACATGACTTTGTGGAAAGATTACAGAATTTTGGGTTACGGAATTGCCTATATTTTACCTAATATCTTTCAATGCAGTTTTACAAATGTTTTTTGGGTAACCTAAAACAATGAAGTGCGAAGCCTCAATTTTTCCGATAATCAACTATCGACATTGTTCTATGTTTAAAAGGCTTCCTCTCTATACTAATTGTAGAATTATGCCTGTAACGCTTTCGAAGTATAACGGTTAAACTTTATGTCATTTGTAGATCGTCCGTTTACAAGAGTAATAACTTGGTATTTCCCTGAGTTTAATTCTTATTGCACACACTTTAGTACTTTATCAACCAACTCTAATGCGTCCATAGGTAGTATTTGATAACGTCCCTGAGTATTTGGTAGCGAAGTCAATGTGATTATCATCGACTTGTCAGGGATAACAAATGAAAACTGTCCACCGTGCCCCCAAATGAAATGAATGTTACGGGTTGGCTCTATCCACCAGTAATATCCAAACTTGAGAAATCCATTATCAGTTTGTGCTTGTGGGAGTAAAATTTTATCGATCCAGCTTGGATTAACAATTTGCCGACCTTTCCAAAAACCTTTTTTACTGACCAAAATCGAGATTTTTGATAATTCTCTCGGAGTAGTTTCTATACCAAACGCACCAAACGTAATACCATCTCTATACCTTACCCACGTATAATTTTTAAATCCTATTTTATCAAAAAGGACTTCTTTTGCCCATTCATCCGTTTTTTTTCCTGTGACCTTTTGTAGTATGGCTGACAGTATTTGCGGGTCACCATCATTGTAATGAAACAACGAACCTTGTTCTGAAATTTTAGGGATATTGAGTATAAAATCAACACTGTTTTCGGGAATTTGTCTTAGCAACTTGTCAGTATGACCACCAAAACCATCGTTTTCAAACCCAATGCCCGAACGCATTTTTAACAAGTTTTCTAATGTTATGTTTGCTTTATCCGGGTGTTTAATAGCTTCCTCTGGCAGGTAGTCCTTTATCGTTCTATTCAAATTTAGATAGCCGCTATCTACTGCAATACCAATCAATAGTGCCATCACCTGTTTTGTACCAGACCAAAGTAGATGCCTGGTATTTATGTCGTTGTTGTCTTTAAAATATCCTTCAGAAACAAGGTTGTCATTTCTAAAAACAAGCAAACTTCGGATACTCCAAAACTTATCACTAAACTTAGCCCATTGATAAACCTTAAAAAGTGCATCGGCATCAATGTTTTCCCTTGAAGGATTTGAGATAGACAAACCGTCTTTTACGTCCTTTGGGTGAATGGAATTGATGACTGAATTGAGATCGTTTGTTTTTAAACAGGAGCTAAAAAGCATCAAAACTGCGAAAGTCTTTATTAAATTAATTTTTGCCATAGTTGTGCATTTTTATTTTTAAAACAAGTTCATGGGTCAAATATTTAAAACTGGCGTCAGCCGCCCAGAAGTAATTCGCCCGATAAGAAATTTTATTTTTTTTACCCAGACCAGTCTCGATCATTATATTGGTATGGGCATAAGAGTTTAAAGAACCTAGAGATAGATTGGAAAGAGGATTATTTATAAAGTCTTTGAACTTAATCGAATAAAAGTATTCTTCTGTTTTGTAATGTGGTCGTGAATAAAGTGACAATAATGAATTAGAAATTTGCACCTTAAAAATGCGGTCGCTTATTGCAAGGTTAGACTGTAAAAATGCACCAACCTCTTGTGAACTCAACCAAAACATTTGACCATTTTGTAACTCTGGATAAACTTGATATAAAAAATGCGAGCCAAGATAACCTCCTAAAAAGGTGTTATTGCTTTTACTGATTTTATAACCTCTCTTATATTGAAAGGGAGATATATGGAAATTTAACCCTATACCTTTATTATACATTGCACCAAATGCCAGGTTACTTTGCCAACTAATAAATTTGTCTCCGAGTATTTTTTCTTTGGAGATACCAAAACTTAAGTTGCCTCCAGTATGTGCCAAGCCGTAGTTGTAGAAATCTTTTATTTGCAGAAACGAAAATCCTATATCATAATAGCCAGACTTCGTTGCCTGGGCATACACACTTCCGCTGAACTGTACGACATAGATTGCAGTAGATAAAAACAAAAAACTTTAATTGTTTTTTAGTCTTTATTTTTCGATTTATTTTTTTCATAGTAATGTTATAGGTAGTTAACTGGTATTTTAATTTTGGTATTCCTTAAATCCCTATTTATCACCTCCATTTACATGGCTTTGTGAAAAGCTTACAGAATTTTAGGTTATACCTGGTCTAAAAGTGTTCGCTTGCTGTGCCCTATTTTTTTAAAATGTGAAGGTGTTAGCCCTGTTACTTGCTTAAATTGATAGGAAAGATGTGCAACGCTACTGTATTCCATTTCATAAGAAATTGCTGACAAGGTCATTTCATTGTACACCAGCAATTCCTTTACTTTTTCAATTCGTTGCTTTATGAAATAGCTTTCAATTGTTCTGCCTTCAACTGAAGAAAATAAACTACTTAGGTAAGTATATTCATGATAAAGGTGGTGTACGATGTAGGCTGATAATTTCATCTTTGCTTCTTTCTCACCTACTTCATTCCTTGCTTTTTTTATTACTAATTGCTTTATTTTTTCCACCAGCCCACCCATGTTTGGATCCATTAATTCAAGTCCAATTTTACTTAATTGCGTTGCCAATTGTGCATGCTTATCAGATGTGAGCTTTTCCTCCAAATGAATTTCACCCGTAATTAGCTGTTGATATGCAACTGCTATCTGATTAAGAATATTCTCAACAGCCAGCAGACACCTGTGACAAACCATATTTTTAACAAGCAGTATTTGTGTTGACATAACTCCGTTTTTCGATTGAGGAAATAGTAATAATTAATTTATTGATGGTTTTCTTAAAAAAATAAAAAGCAGGAATGTGCCGTATACTAAATCAACTGAAAGGCAAAAGAGCGACCAGTAATAAGGAATGTCGATGGCGACAATAGAGGCATGATAGTGAAGTATATCCCAAACGCCATGCAGTAAAATGCCACAGGCTAAGAGCACCGGTTTTCGTGAATATCCAATAACAGCACAAAAGAAAAATAGAAAGGCTATTGTGCATTCTAAAATAATAGCTGGAAAAGTATTGGCAATTAACGCGAAGCCTACGTAGATAAAAGCTATAGCTACTAAAGTAGCCGCTGCCAACAGTTTGGGAGTAAAATATTTATTTAAAAATACGGTTAACAGGATCATTCCTGCTGCGGCGACAAGCCCGAAAATAGTTTCAATCATTGCCTGATAGTTTTGTTATCAGTTACAAAGATGGAAACGGCGGTAGAGGAAATCAGGACGTTTTTATGTCAGAAACGGACAAGATTTATGAACAAGTATGTTCGTTGAGCTTGTATTGCTTGCGAAAATAGAATGCTTTTACATTGAGGCCAATGTTCTATTATTTGCTCTTGTCCGGTCTTGACATTAAGTTGTCCATTTAAGTACAGAAAGTCGCAATATTTTTGAAACTGGTAAAGCGAACTAGCCTGGCCATTTGTGCATACCATTTTAGCAAATATTTTTTGTCTTAACCGATAAACCATGATAGGGTGAATAAAGTAAACTACAGGCAACTTTTAATTGATAGAATAGATGGATCAGTTGAACAAAAAGAAGTAGCTATTGGAGCAATTAAAACGACCTACTTGTTAAGTGGAAATGGGGAACCTGTCGTTTTCCTCCACGGTGCTGGTGCAGGAGCTGTAACATGGTATCCATCAATTAAGACCATATCTGAAAATTTTTTGGTAATTGCACCTGATATAGTTGGATATGGAGAATCGGATAAACCTGATGCACCCTATAACAGACCATATTTTTCAAGGTGGCTCAAAGATTTCCTAAAAGAATTGAATATACCAAAGGCTCATATAGTCGGATTGTCCCAAGGTGGTGCTATTGCGTTGCAGTTTGCCATAGACAATGCTAAAATGGTGGGTAAACTAGTTCTGGTTGACTCTGCAGGTTTAGGTGCAAAAGTTGCTTTTTGGCCTTTAATTGGAACAATTTGGATGAATACTTTTCCATCCCAAATTGCTAATCGTTTTAATTCCCGTTATATACTTCATAACCCCATAAACAGAGATCCGAACCACAGTAAATATTCAATAGCTGTTCTCAAATATAAAGGAGGAAAAAATTCATTTAAGCAGGGACGTGGAAGTGCAGTTTCTAAAATACCAGAAGAATTATTGAAGCAAATAGAAAATGAAACCCTTATCATTTGGGGGAAAGATGATAAATTATTTCCTGTGGAATATGGTGAAGCAGCAGCTAAACTCATTCCAAATGCAAAGCTTCATTTAATTCAAGATGCAGGACATTTACCATTAATGGATCAACCCGGAATTTTCAACAAAGTTCTTGCTGACTTTTTGAAAGGTGAATAGAAATGAATACAGTATATATTGCAACAAGAACGTGGCTAACATTTTTTACTTAGTAATCAGTTTACAAGTAACACTTTGTGTTTTAGTTATAATAATCTTTGTAAAATTGAAGATATATATTCCATTATTTTCACCCGTTCAAGATAAAATGACCACTTTGTATTTTGAGTAACCAATGCTTTCTTATAAATTAACTTTCAGGAAATGATTATTACAGCACAATTCGGTCTATTGATTATACTCTCCGTGTTTCTTTTATTGCATTTTATCATTTTACTAAAGATAATTCCATACGATATTGTTTGGGGAGGAAGAATAAAATCGGATATTGAAATGTATCGATTCGAAATCTTTTCCATTGTAATAAACGCAATATTCATTATTGTAATTCTAATACAGGCTGGTTTTTTGATCACTCGTATTCCAAACAACATTATAACTTATGCATTGTGGATTATGACAGGCTTATTTCTATTAAACACATTTGGAAACGCGTTTTCAAAAAACAAAATTGAGCGAAGGTTATTTACGCCGGTTACCATTTTGCTCGTTATATTTTCACTTGTTTTAGCATTGTTAAACTGACTTGAAAAGAAAGGCGGCAATATAACTCCTTACCTGCATTCTAATTTTCATGAAGTTTTATTTAAAACTCTTATGGATCATTTTTTTTAGTGCGAAAAATACCCGCTTTGTGCCGAATGATACATTACGCATTTTAGTCGCAAGATCGACGCAGGCATAACTTCCTTCTATCATAGTTTACATTAAGGCACCCGCTATAAGTGCCTATCAGCTGCCACTTCGTAACCTTGGGGATTGAGGTGTTTTGCAGTATTGTTTAAAGATGCAAGGATGACGTCTTTTGTTCAAATCGCTACCTATGTGTAATAAGCTGATGTGTATGTTCTTTTGGTCAAAGTAAGTAATACAGCCTTTTGTTTATTCAATATGCCTGGCTTTCATTGCAGCACCATTTATCCAATTAAGTTTTAAAATTTGTAATAAGAAAGTTAGGTTGCGGTTAACTATAAAACATTGGAACTACCGCCAGTACCGATTTTCAGGCAAATAGCGAGTTCAAATTTTTATAAAATTGATTCGATAACATGGTAGAAGGGGGAGCAAAGCTCTGGCAACGCCAGGGCTTTTTTTATGCCTGCTTAGTTACCTGGGTCCATTTTTTCTTGTTTTTAGTCTTTCAATGTTGCCAAACAGATTAAGAGAGAAATGTGAAAATTGTTACTTGGCATTTATGAAACCAGTTCTTTACCAATAATGTAAATACCCATTATTAGCATATACCAGCCGAAACTTTTTTTGAACTTGTCTGCATTTACTTTCTGGTTACAGTAACCTCCGATAAAAATTTCTGCAATGGCAAAACAGAAACTATTGTAATGAACTTCCAGTCAATCGTAAGGCGACCAACGTTGCCCAGGAAACTAATTAATGAATTAATGGCTCGTACTTTTCTTCCTGCTTTAAATCATAGAGACTGAAGCGGCTAACGTGAGCATGACAAATACAACCAGTACAAATAAAGAATGTGTAACCTCAATCGGGACAGCCCAAAAACAATCAGGTAGGAATGGAATATTAAACTTACGTGCTATAAAAACTGTAGTGATGAAAGATGATTCAAAAGTAGAGCTGTTTTAAAGTTATTATTTTTAACCTTTGACAAAGTTCAGTTTACTGTCTCAACAATAAAAGGAGAGTAGCTGATGGCAAGGCTTTATGCCAATCATTCACCAGCCTTTTTGTTCCTTCTCTATTTATCTTGCTCCAACCCACTCTCCTTAAACGCTTTTGGCGTTATTCCAAATTTTGACTTGAAGACGGTAGAAAAATAAGCGGCAGTTGAAAAGCCTACTTTGCCAGCTATATCTGCTATTGAAGTTTCCTCGTGGTGTAAAAGGTATTTGGCTTTTTGAAGTCTTGCATTCAAAATATAATCGTTGACATTTAGGTTAAACAACGCCTTTACTTTCCGGTACAACTGTACTCTCGATACATGTAGCAGTTTACAAAGCTCGTCAACGCTAAGATCCGGGTTCGATAAATTGCCTTCAACTGCTGCTAAAAATTCACTGATAAATTTTTTATCCAGTTTGCTTACCGACTGACTTTTAAGAACCGTTGGTAGTTCAGAAGAAAAATGCTCTTTTAGTATAGCACGGTTGGAGAGCAGGCTCATAATGGTTTGCTCCAGGAAAGTTATGTTGAATGGTTTGGTAATGTAGGCATCTGCCTTATTTTTCATGCCCTCTATCTGATGCTCAATGGCAGTTTTGCCGGTGAGTAAAATAATGGGGATATGAGAGGTTCTTACATCGTTTTTCAGTAAAGTTACCAGCGACAAGCCATCCTTTCCCGGTATTACTACGTCGCTTATAATTAAATCGGGGACATTATCAAATGCCTGTTGCAATGCAGTTTGGCTATCCGCCGCTTCACTTATCTCATAGGTCTGCTCCAGTTTGCTTCTTACAAATGTTCGCAATTCGGCGTCGTCCTCAATTAGAAGTACATTGTACTCTTTGTCGTTCGGCAGGCGGCTGTATTGGTTGTTGCGGTTCTACGGGTTCAAACTCTATTGGATGTGCCGGTAAAATAGTTCGTGTAGTTGAGATATGACCTGAAATGATCTCATTGGGTTGTAAATGTTCCTTACCCAAAGGCAACCTGATTTCAAAGGTGGTACCTACCCACTTTTTACTCTTTACTGAAATGCTGCCCTGGTGCAGGTTAATTAGTTCTTTTGAGAGTGACAGACCCAATCCCGTACCCATATCGCCTTCATTTTTACCCTGGTAAAAGATTTCAAACGCATTGTTTGCTTCTTCCTCTGTCATCCCGGTTCCATTGTCTTCTACTTTTATCATTACCTGGTTGGCAGTTTCGTCTTTTTGCAAATGAACATATACATAACCCCCTTCTTTAGTAAATTTAAAAGCATTGGAAAGCAGGTTGAAGATGACCTTATCCATCATGTTTACATCAAACCAAACATTCATTTGCTTTTCATCGGTAATCAATCGCAGGTCGATGTTTCTCTTCAATGCCATTGGTTGATAAGACTTAACCACCTCCGACACAAAAGCAACCATATCATTTTCTGAAGCATGTTACACTCATTTTATCTACCTCAATCTTTCTAAAATCCATTAATTGGTTTATCAGGCGCAACAGCCTGATAACGTTTTTTTGAATAAGGTGGAGATTATTGACTTGCTTGCGGCTGATTCTTGTTAGCCGCTTGTAACTCCTCCAACGGACCCATTATAAGAGTAAGAGGGGTTCTGAATTCATGTGAGATATTGGTAAAAAAATTCACTTTAGCCTCATTCGCCGCCTGGGCTTTTACAGACAGTTCTTCCAGTTTTTCTTTCTGTTGTATGATTTCATCTTTTTGCTTACCTATTTCAGTATTCTGTACCTGTAGTACCCTGTTAATTTTGCGGTTGCGACTTAGCGAATACAAAGTCAGCACCCCAAAAGTCACGGCGATTGCAAAAAGTATAATGATAGTGTAGAGTACAATTTGCTGGTTTTTGTAGATTGCCCTTAAGTCAGACACCATGGTTTGTTGCCGCTCAATAGCCTGCTGCTGACTTTTCATTTTCAGCGCCTGTAATTGGGTATAGCGAACGTTGGTACTGTCAATTACAGTAGTTTGCAAATTGTTCTCTCTTGTAAACGGCTCCTTATTTAAAATTTTAAGCGCAGTCCGGATGGCTTCTTCTCCACCGGTGGGGTACAACATCGTCGCAGTAATCTCTTTGTCAGCCACCATCTCTAAACCTTCCCCTTTACCCGGCAAACCATCCACTCCAATAATTTTGGGCTTTTCGGCACCTGTAAACTTTTGATAAATGCCGTTCACACGTTTTGCCAGGAAATCATTCTGGGCAAAAATCAAATCAATGCCAGGATTTTTTTTAAGGTAAACTGCCACGGTGGTGTCGTTGTCCTGCTTCAACACTTCGCCGTTTATTTCTTTTTGAAGTTCTATTCCCGGATATTTTTTTATGGCACCCACGAAACCCCTATGCCTTTCTACTGCCGGCGACGATGCTGGCAGAACCGTTATCTCGAGCACTTTCCCTTTACCTTTTAAAATGGTTCCGGCATATTCCCCTGCCATTTTTCCTACACCGTAATTATCGCCGCCTACAAACGAGGTATAGGCTGGTGACGAAATCTTTCTGTCAATTACTATAACAGGTATGCCTTTGTTGTACACCTTTTCTACAACGGGGGTGAGTGCATCTGCTTCATTGGGCGATATAATCAGCAGGTCAATATCCTCCCGCAGCAGCTCCTGCACATCTTCAATCTGTTGTTGGGTACTGTTGTTTGCTTGTTTGTAGATAAGCCGGCTGTCCGGATGAAAATTCATTTCCCGCTTCATCTCTTCCAGCATGGTTTCGCGCCACGTGTCGGAAATGCATTGCGAAAACCCAATTACATATTGTTTTTTTTCGATGCCGTTGCAGCACCAAAAAAGTACCATTAGTATAGGCACCAGAAACTTTTGGTATGGTTTGTTGAAGACTGACATAATTGCAAAAGCAGGCAAATCCCATTTGGAGAACTACAAAGTAACAAATTAAATGGCTCTCCTTTCGGTTTCCAAATTACCAAACAGGTAAGGCATGCCGTGTTTCGAAACTTGCAGGTAATAACGATTTTGAATTTAGAATCTACTGGTTCAATTTTAGAATTAATAGGAAAATAGTCCATCAAAAAAATATGTATAATATATTAAAAATGAAATATTTATGCCATTTAAAAATTAATTCGATTTTAGAATTTTTTGAGTTGTAATCGTATCATGCATCGGTTGAAACAGCCCTAATTTGCTTTCAAATGCTTTGCCACATGACCGGTTTCAATTTGCAATTTCGTGAAGTTGATTTCAAATCCACACTGCTTTTACCTCTCTCTTGCCACGACAAGATTGCAGGTTTTCAGCTCATTAGTTTACTAGTCTCCCGTTTTTCTGGGTCTTTTTTGGAAGTCAGCATTTGGTATCCTGGTCAACTTTGGTTGCGTCGCACCCTTGTACATTTTATCTACAGGGAGCAAAAAATCATTTGCTGCCTGCCACAACCAATTCCCCTTCTTTTAAACCCTACAACGTTCCGAACGAATAATTCCCGTACAAAACAATGAATTACCGTTGCCCATAGTACAAAAAGTACAAGGGAGTGACACAACGATGCTGAACAACGGACTACTGCTAAGCCCATAAAATCATTCCAATCATTTATTTAACGACCATCTAATGAAGGAAACTAACGAAGCTCTTGTTGTATGTTGAGGCTGCCCCGCCTACACGGTAGCCCAGATACAGGATTTAATTCAATCTCAGTCGACTACTAACCTTCAAACCACACAATAACGATTTATAAATACTACCACTATGCGAAAGTTATTTTATTTGTTTACTCTGCTGTTGTTTTCCGGGTCGATATGGGCGCAACAAAAACGCGTGACCGGCACAGTTGCGGTAAAAGGAACGGGTGCACCGTTAATCGGTGTTACTGTAAAATCTGCGCTGCAAACTACCATGACCGACAGCACAGGTGCATTCTCTATTAATGCCAAAACAAACGAGGAGCTTAGCTTCAGTTATGTGGGCATGATTGCTACCACAGTCAAAGTTCCTTCGTCTGGCACCCTTGCAGTTGAATTGGCGCAAAGTGCAAATGACCTAAACCAGGTAGTTGTAACCGGTTACCAAACACAAAAGAAAGGTGATTTAACGGGTTCCATTTCGGTGGTGAATGTGGGTGATTTGAAAAAACAGGCGGTTGCCAATCCCATCAAAGCATTGCAGGGTCAGGTCGCAGGGGTTTTTATAACCAGCAACGGTTCACCCAGCGCACCGGCTACCATCCGCATCCGGGGTGTAGGCACGTTGAATGATAATGACCCATTGTTCATCATTGATGGCGTACCTACAAAAGCAGGCATGCAGGAATTAAATTCGAATGACATTGAAAGTATGCAGGTGTTGAAAGATGCGTCTGCTGCAAGCATCTACGGCTCACGTGCTGCCAACGGAGTGATTATCATTACTACCAAACAAGGACGTGCAGGCAGAATGCAGGTAACTGCCAATGCTTATACATCGTCGCAGTTTTATGCCACAGCCCCTAAGCTGTTGAATGCGGGTGGTTATGGTGAGGCGTATTGGCAGGCAGCCGTAAATACCGGCAGAGACCCCAATATAAATAATATTGCGTATCGTTTCAATTGGCATAGCGATGCCAATGGCACTCCTGTATTGGATAAAATAATTTTACCGGAATACCTCGATGCCAATAAAACGATGCATACAGCCAACACTAATTGGTTCGATGAAATTTCACAAAGGGGAGTTATTCAATCTTATGATGTATCCCTTTCCAATGGCACAGAAAGAGGCAACTATTTATTCTCTGTAGGATATTTTGACAACAAAGGCTTACTAAAAACTACCAATTTCAACAGGTTGTCTGCCAGGATGAACTCCAGTTATAAAATGCTGAACAACCGGTTGACTGTCGGCGAAAACTTTAGCATCAACAGGACCAATGAAGTAGCTGACCCCGGTGTTTTGAATTTATCGCTGCAGGCATTGCCCATAGTTCCGGTGCATACTGTAGATGGTATTGGCTGGGGTGGTCCGGTTGGTGGCATGAACGACCGCCAAAACCCGGTGCGTTTACTGCAAGACAACAAACAAAACAAATACAATTACCTGCGCCTGTTTGGAAATGCTTATGCAGATTTAACGGTGCTGAAAGGTCTTAATCTCCGCACAAGTGTTGGATTAGATTATGGTACTTATACCTTAAGAAGCTTTGAAAAAAGATATCGTTCGGGTTACCTGTTTAGCGACATAAATAAGTTAAACATGACGTATTCTAATACCAGCAAAATAACCTGGACAAACACATTAAACTACAATAAAGCAATCGGCGCACATTCAATTAATGCCGTTGCAGGTACCGAGTTCTACAAACAAAGCGACATGGGTTTTACTGCCAGCAGGCAAAGTTTTGCGATTGAAAACCCCGACTATACCTACCTGGATGCAGGTACCGGCACCAAAGACAACAGTGGTGGCGCTGCTCAAAATGCGTTGATGTCTTACTTCGGTAAAGATCAATTATGCTTTCAGCAGCAAATACCTCGCTTCTTTCACCATTCGTCGCGATGGCTCTTCCAGGTTTGGTAGCAATAACCGCTTTGGTACATTCCCTGCATTTTCATTAGGATGGCGTTTAAGTCACGAAGACTTCTTCAATAAAATTGTAGATCCTTCTATCATCAGTGACCTAAAACTCACCTTTGGCTGGGGACAAACCGGCAACCAGGAAATTAGTAATGTAGCTGCCTATACCTTGTATGTAACCGAATACTCTGGTGGAAACGGATTAAACGGACCCGACCAACGGCACGGCGTACGATATAGCCGGGGCAAATTCCGGAACACTTCCATCGGGATATCGTATAACACAACGAGGAAATGAAAACCTGAAATGGGAAGCCAGTACCATGACCAACTTTGCTGTCAACTTCGGTTTGTTTGACCAAAAAATAACCGGAACAGCAGAATACTATATCAAGAACACCAACGACATTTTAGTGTTTCCTCCGTACCTCGCCGTATTGGGCGAAGGCGGCGGACAATATGTAAATGGCGCCTCTATGCAAAATAAAGGCTGGGATTTTTCCCTGGCTAACAATGGCAAAATAGGAAGGATCGATTACCAGGTTTCCGCAAATCTATCTGCTTACAAAAACAAAATAACCTCTCTGCCCAGCAGTGTTGTAAATAATTACGGGGGCAATGGGCTAAACGATAATATACTTGGGCAGAGCCGTCAACTCATATTATGGCTATGTAGCACAAGGCATTTTTAAAACGCAGAAAGACGTAGATGAAGCCGCTGCGCAAACCGGCAAAGGTTTAGGCAGAATACGCTACCAGGATTTGAACAACGATGGAGTGATCGACAACAGCGACCGCACCTGGATAGGCGCACCGCATCCAAAGTTTGTCTACGGCGTAAACATCGCGCTGCAATATAAAAGTCTCGACCTGTCAGTTTTCTTCCAGGGCGTGCATGGTATAAATGTGGTGAACGATGTAAAATACAACAGCGATTTCTGGAGTGTTGCTGAAACCGGCTCCAACAAAGGAAGCAGGTTATTAAACGCCTGGACCCCACAAAATCCCAACTCAAACATTCCCGCGCTTACCCCGATTGATAACAATTTTGAGTCACGTTTTTCAACCTACTTCATCGAAAAAGGTTCCTACCTGAAACTGCGCAATGTACAGTTTGGCTATACCCTGCCACAGGCAGTTTTATCGCGATTGAAGATGCAAAAGTTGCGGGTGTTTGTAGGTGGAGATAACCTCTTGCTCATTCTAAAAAGCAAATCTTTTACCGGTCTCGACCCTGAAAGTCCGGGCTATGGTTACCCTAACCCGGTAGTGGTCACCGGCGGAATTAACATCACGCTATAACGCAGTTCTTATTTTTTGGTAACCGGCAATTGTACCCTGGTGAAGCTTTGCTTGCGACAGTCTACCCCGCCGAAGCGGGGCTCCGTTCAGCTGATATAACGCTATTGAATAAATGGCAGCAATACTTACAACATCGTACTTACAACATCGTGATTGGCTGATGAAAGTTGCAAACAGAAACGATACAACCATGCGTGAAAAGCAGCAAAATGATATGCGGTACAAGGGAGTGACACAACGATGTTGCTATAAAAAACAAATGCCGGCAACCCAATAAAAAAAACCCAAAAAAGTAACGCAATACGAAGCGTGTAGTTACCGAACAATATTTAAAAGTTTATAAAATCTAACAATAAAATGAAACGATTACTCTTTTCACTTGCCACCGTTATGGTCCTTTTGTGCAGTTGCAAAAAAGAACTGGAGATAGCGCCAAAAGGGGTGCTTAGCCCCGAGCAGGTTGCTAATGCTGAGAACATTGACAAGTTTGTGATTGCCGCTTATTCGCCTATGGGCAACGGCGATATCAACGTATCGTTTAGCATCTGGCAATATGGCGATGTACGTGCCGATGATGCCTACAAAGGAGGTCGCGATGAAGGCGACGGGCAGGAATTCCATTTCATAGAAACGTTTACAAACCTCAGACCCGATGCCTGGCCGATAGATGGTCTTTGGTACAGGATATACGTAGGTGTTTCGCGGGCCAATATTGCCCTTGGTTACCTCAACAATATCGACGAAGCATCATTCCCCATGAAAAAAGAAAGACAGGGTGAAATGCGTTTTTTAAGAGGCTACTATTATTTCCTGTTAAAGGAGTTGTTTTATAACATCCCTTATATAGATGAAACCGTTCCGCAGGATAATTACAAGGATATATCGAACACGGCGCTTAGCAGCGATAGCGTATGGGCAAAGATTGAAGCAGATTTTGAGTTTGCTTCTGAAAACCTGCCGGTTGCACAGGCTGAAAAAGGAAGACCTACACAGGCTGCCGCTTACGGATTTTTGGCTAAGACACGTCTGTTCCAAGCCTACAAACAAGATGCGCGGTACAATGTAACCGGTATTGACAATGCAAAAATGCAGCAGGTAGTAGCGGCAGCAGATAGGGCGATGAGCGGTGGTTTTGGACTGGAAACAGACTATGCTTACAACTTTTTGCCGGGCAAATATGAAAACGGAAAAGAGTCAATGTTCGCCATACAGTTCTCGCAAGACGATGGCACCATCAGTGGTCGGGTTAACTATGGTGATGCCTTAAGTGTGCCGCAGGGACTGGGTTGTTGCGATTTTCACAAACCCAGCCAAAACTTTGTGAACGCATTTAAAACAGACGCAAACGGATTGCCTTTGCTAGATAATTTTAATGCGCAGGATGTAAACCTGGCTACAGACAATGTTGACCCAAGGTTAGACCATACCGTTGCTATCCCAACCGAAAAATGGAAATACCGCGCCGACCTCATTTATAAAGATTCATGGAGCCGTAACCCTGGTGTGTATGGTTATTATGCATCAATGAAGGAAAATGTAGCTCCCGAATACATTGTGCATACACCACTCACCGGTCCGTTTTTCCCTAATTCAAAAAATAAAATTCTGCTGCGCTACTCCGAAGTTTTGCTGATGAAAGCAGAAGCACTGATTGAGTTGGGCATGCAGAACGATGCACTACCGTTGATAAACCAGGTGAGAAGCAGAGCTGCTGCCAGCACCAACTCGCTTAGATATGCGAACGGTAGTTTTGAGAATAATTACAAAGTGTCCACTTACCAGCCAGGCGTGAACATAACATGGACACAGGAAACTGCGCGTAAGGCGCTCCGGTTTGAACGTCGCCTGGAACTGGGGCAGGAAAACCAACGCTTCTTTGACCTGGTACGCTGGGGAATAGCTGCAGAAACCATCAATGCGTACTTCGCCGTCGAGAAAACCAAACATCCGTTTTTGAACAATGCATTCTTCACAAAGAATAAAAACGAATACCTGCCTATTCCGCAGAACCAGATGAATTTCAGTCGCGGCGTTTATAAGCAAAACCTCGGCTACTAATCACAATCTCTACAACAAATCAATTAAAAACTACAATATGAAAAAGCTTACGATACTTAGCTTATTAGTGACCGTGCTGCTGTCTTTCCTGGGTTGTAAAAAGGAAAATGCCGGTATTGCGCTTAACCTTTCTGCACCTGTGAATATTTCAGGCTTTACTGCCGATGGCGCTACCACAGCTATTGATACAGCAAATGGAACCATTCTTATCAGCCTGCCTTTTGGAACCGATTTTACCAAAGTAACACCTACTATCACTGTTCCAACCGGTGCTACGGTTACACCTGCTTCCGGCAGTGTTGTTGACCTGAGCAAGCCAATCATTTACCGTGTTATAAATGGAAATGTGTACAAAGATTACGCAGTGACGGCACAGGAAATTCCTGCCATTATCTCGTTTAAGGCGCAGGGCAATACCGGCACCATTGACGAAGTAACCAGAACCATTAAAGTCATTGTTCCGCCGGGAAGCGATATGACTAAAATTACTGTGACAATAACCCTGGCAGCAGGAGCAACCATTACGCCGGCAACCGGAAGTGTAATAGACTTTACCAACCCGGTTGTGTTTACCGTCAAAACGGCTACTGCTTCAGTGCCTTATACGGTAACGGCAATAGATGCCAATGCAGACAAGCCGGTCGCGTTTTTGGCTAACTACGACAATAGTGATTTAATAAGCAACCCGGATGAGAAAGCTGCCTACGATTGGCTGGTTGCCACCTACACCACAAAGGCTGAGTTCGTGTCGCTGACCGCAGTAAAAAACGGTACAGCAAACCTTGCAAAATATGGCGCTATCTGGTGGCATGAAGATGCTACACAAACACTGCCCGATATTGCTTTTGATGATGCTGTTGTGAACGCCGTAAAAGCTTATCGCGCAGCCGGTGGAAATCTGCTGTTGACCACCTTTGCAGCCCGCTGGGTAGAGGCTTTGGGTATTGTGCCTCCCTTCAAAGGACCGAACAATGTATTTGGTGACAATATTGGCGGTCAGCGGCAGGATGGTTCAAACAACTGGGGTGTTTCCATTAACCAGGACCAGGTAAATCATCCCATCTTTTCGGGCTTGCCTTTGGCAGCCGACAAATCGTATCCCGTTGTTTATCTGTTAGACAAATCTGCGTTCAGATTAAATCACGTTAGCTGGTGGAAAGTAAACGAGTGGGGTAACTATGGCGATGCTGCAGGCTGGCGTAACCAAACGGGTGGTATTGATTTAGCCGGTCCTGATGGCAGCGATAACACCAATTCAAACATCACCATTGCAGAGTTTCCAAAGGCTACAGACCACGGAGCGACCATTGTTATTACACCTGGCAGCTATGATTGGTATGCAGAACCAAATCCTTCAACCAATGCGCCAAGCCCTGCCAATTCCTTTTTGGATAATGTGAAGAAACTAACAAAGAACTCATTGGAATATCTGAAGACGCAATAGTAAGAATGAGATATACACCTGCGTCGAACTACACTCTTAATTTTTTGAAGCCAGTTTATTTAAAAATGGAAATGATATGAAGAAACATTTGCTTGCTGTTATAATTATTGCTGTTGCTTTTGCAGCGTGCGATAAGAATGACATGACAATAACCCCGGCAGAAGTCAATGATGCTCCGCGGTTTTATCCCACTCCGCCGGCAAAATGGTTTGGTGGTGCAAACCCCTACTATGTGCCTGCCGGTTTCGTAGGTGATGTAATGCCTTACTACGACCAGGATAGCTTTCATGTATTTTACCTGCATGACGCACGAAATGGTTCAGGAGGTTTTCACCCGTGGAGTAAGTTTACTACCACCAACCTTACCGATTATACCTACGATGGGGTAATGATACCTTATGGCAGTGGACCAACGATTATGACTTTGCCTTAGGCACCGGTTCTATCGTTAAAGTTGGCGATACCTACTACGCTTACTATTCGGGCTTCAACGACAGGTTTAATGGAACGGGTGGCAAGTATCGTGACAATACTTTGCTGGCTACCAGTACCGACCTCACCAATTGGAAAAAGGTGCCGGGCTTTATCATGAAACCGGAAACAACCAATGGTTACAACCAATGGGAGTATCGTGACCCCTATGTGTTTTTCAACACCGAAAAAAATGAGTACTGGATGCTGGTGTGTGGACGAAAAGATAATAAGGCAGCAGTGATGTTATACACTACCACCACACCTGCTAACAACAATTGGCAACTGAAAGAGCCTGTTTATACAACCGGCGATTACAATGTTCCCGAAACGCCGCAAATGCTGAAGTGGGGCAACTACTGGTACCTGGTATTCTCAGAAAACAGTGTGGAGAACACCACGAGATATCGCATCTCTTCTTCTTCAGCGGGACCGTGGACTACGCCTGCCAACGACAAACTCGACGGGCAGTACATGTATGCTTCCAAGATTGCCAGCAATGGAACTGATACGTATTTGTTCGGCTGGTGTGCTACTAAAAGCGGTTCTTCCGACGCTGGTTTCAGAGACTTTGGTGGCAACCTGGTAGTACACAAACTGATGCAGAATGCAGATGGAACGCTAAGTGTAATGGTGCCAACGAACATAGAAAAACTCTTTACCAAACAGCAAACGATTACCCCGGTTCTTAAAGAAGAAAAAGTGACTTACTCCGGCGCGAATGCCGTTTTTAATAACGGCAGCAATGACCAATACCTGGTGTTTGATAAGATTGCCGGGAGCCACATGATAACCGCAACCATTAGCAATATGACCGCCGACGCAAAGCTGGGTTTGGTGTTTGGCATGGACAAAGCTTTGCAAAGAAGCAGCTTTTATAAAATTGAATTGAATGAAAAAGACAATACAATATCCGGGTTATCGGTTGTGGATGGAAACCCGGTAGTGAACGGCAAAGTGAATGTAGCACTGGAACCCGGAAAAGAGTACCAACTAAAAGCGGTTATCAACGGAAGCGTTTGCGTGGTGTACATCAACGACAAGGTTGCTCTAACGTCGCGCATTTATGCTATCGACAACAACCTTTGGGGCTTCTATGCAAAAGGTGGTGTAACGTTTAGCAACATTAGTATGATGAGTAATTAATGTAAGTTGCGGTGATGGCTGAATGAAGTGAAAAAGTACAAGAGCTACCGTGAGTACGCAACTTTTTTCCTTTGTCTTTTGCTCTGTAAGAGCACCCTGTTTATTGAAAATCATATCAAAACAATTATAGAAGCTCCATAGGCGCTTCCTGATTACCCATAGAGGCGGCACCTACGGAGCCTGCAATTTTAAATTTTCTATTAACTATAAACAGGGTGCTCCTCTGGAGCAAAAAATGGTGTCTTTTCCATGAAACATTGAAGGTCCTAAATGTCATATTTGTGTACACATGGTAGGTAAAAGTGTGCGACGCAATGGCTGCATTATAGTAGCCATGTAGCCGGGCTCAAAAAAGTCCTTATCTAAATACCTGTAATTATTATTTGACCGGCAGTTTAACCATGTGCAACTCCGGTTGTGTTATCTAATTCCGTTTTAGCGGAACTCCCTTGTACCGCATCTTTTCATGGCAGCCATACCAGTAGTCTATTTAAAATTGAACTATGAAATTGAATTATATTTTGTGTTGTGTAATTGCGCTCTTCATTGGAGATAATCTACACGCACAGTACAATGAAAAATACCGTCCGCAATTTCATTTTAGTGCATCAAAAGGATGGGTGGGCGACCCCGACGGGTTGGTGAAATATAACGGATTGTACCACTTGTATTGGTGGGGGCATGCAGTGAGCCGCGACCTGGTGCATTGGCAGGAGTTGCCTTATCCTATGAAAGGCGGCGATGGTTCGTTCCATTACTTTTCGGGCTCGGTGGTGGTTGATAAAAAGAACACCGCAGGCTTTGGCGACAGTAGTATGGTGGCGGTTTATACAAGGCATACAACCGATGATGTGCCCGAAGGTCAGGCACTCTCGTACAGTACCGATAACGGGACAAACTTTTCAGTATTACAGCAACAACCCTGTGTTGGATATTGGCAGCAACTCGTTTAGAGACCCGCAGGTGTTTTGGTACAAGCCATCAAACAAATGGATGATGATTGTAACGATGCCGCATAAGCACCAGGTAAGCTTTTATGAATCACCTGATTTAAAACAATGGCAGCACCTAAGCGACTTCGGACCCATGGGTGCGTCGGAGAGCGATTGGGAAGTGCCCGACTTTTTTCAACTGCCGGTTGATGGTAATAACGACCATAAAAAATGGGTGCTTACCATCGGTCAGGGACCCAACCGGATGCAATACTTTTTAGGAGATTTTGATGGCAAAAAGTTTACACCCGATTCTCAAACTGTAGCTTTAAATCGCCCACAGCCTAACCGCTGTGGATAGATTATGGAAGCGATTATTATGCCGCCCGTACCTGGAGAAACGAAGACGATTCTGCTGACAGCCGTACCATTATGTTAGCCTGGCTGGGCAACTGGAGTTATGCAAGGCAAGTACCTTCAAAGTGGGGGAAAGGCTTTGAATCTGTGCCGAGGGAAGTCTCACTAAAAACATATCCCGAAGGTATCAGGATGGTACAACAACCTATACGCGAATTGCAGATGTTGCGGGGTAATGAAGAGAATATAAAAGCTATGGCAACAAACACCATAAAGCCCATCAACTTTAAGCCGGCAACAAACACTTACGAATTGGATGTTACCATTGATGTTTCCAAAGCAACTGATGCAGGATTGCATCTATTGCAGGGTGAAGGCAGACAACTTACCATCGGGTATAACAACACCAGTCACACCCTTTACATCGACCGTACCCATTGTACTGACTTTACAAGCGACAGCACCTTCAATAAAAGCTTTCCGGTTATTATGTCTGCGCCGCTATCGCTTACGAATGGCAAGCTTGACCTGCACATACTGGTAGATGCTTCATCGGTTGAGGTGTTTGCCAACGGTGGTAAAGTAAACATGAGTACAGTAACCTATCCTTCGGAATCACAAACCGGTATATCACTGTTTGCAAAAAGAGGTGTAGTAAAACTATTACCCTCAAAAGCCTGGATGTTAGAATCAATCTGGAAAAAATAATCAGTAAAAAACAACGAATTGCAATGCACATAGAAACATCAACCTCAACAAACACCACAGGTTCCGGCGGCAAAATAACGTATTACGTTATCCGCATTTCATTAATAGCAGCCCTCGGCGGCTTTCTTTTCGGCTTCGAAACGGCTGTTATTTCAGGTGCCGAAAAAACAATACAAGCGCTTTGGAGTCTGTCATCCGGCTTGCTTGGTTTTACAGTAGCCTCCAGTTTAATAGGCACCGTATTGGGTTCGTTGATTGCAGGCGCACCGGCACAAAAATATGGACGCAAAAAGGTGTTAACTGTTATAGCAATCATGTACCTGGTATCAGCAGTCGGTTGTGCATTAACACCTGTCTGGTTACTGTTCATCATCTTCCGGTTTATAGGTGGCGTTGCAGTGGGCGCATCCTCCGTAGTGGGACCCATGTATATATCAGAAGTAGCCCCTGCGCATGTACGCGGAAGACTTGCCGGCTCGTTTCAGTTGATGATCGTTGGCGGCATATTTATCGCTTACCTGACCAACTTTTTATTCATCAACCTGGGTGACAAATTCATGGCGCTGGATGCTGGGTATCATGGTGGTACCTGCTGCCTTGTTTGCCATTCTTTTACGCTCTATTCCTGAAAGTCCACGCTGGCTTGTACTCAATCGCCGCGACGAAGAAGCCAAAGCAATTTTTGCAAAAACAGGTGAGCCGGATGCAGCTGGCGTTATACAATTGGAGCACCAGTTAGAGCACTATGGACTGAAAGAAAAATTGTTCATGGGCAACACCTATCGCAAGCCTATTATATATGCAGTATTATTGGCGATGTTCAACCAGTTATCGGGCATCAATGCCATTCTGTATTATGCCCCACGCATTTTCGAAATGGCAGGTTTCAGTAAAGCCGAGGCGTATTTACAACCTGTTTACATCGGTGGCGCCAACCTGCTGTTTACCCTATTAGCCATGACGGTTATTGATAAGTTTGGCAGAAAAACATTGCTGTTAATTGGCTGTGTTGGACTGGTCGCGTTTTTAGGATTAACAGCCAATGCCTTTAGCGACCCTGGTTCGATGGGTAAGAACGTATTGTTTTACCTGTTAGGATACATTGCATTTTTCGCTTTTTCGCAAGGTGCAGTTTTGTGGGTATTTATATCCGAAATATTTCCCAATTCAGTTCGTTCGCAAGGTGCTGCATTGGGCAGTTTTACACACTGGATAATGGCTGCCATCATCTCCTGGACGTTCCCTATAATAGTAGAAGGAAGTGCAAATGGCGGGTTTTATTCTTTTGTTTTTTATGCGGTTATGATGGTGCTGGCTTTCATCTTTATCTGGAAGGTAATGCCCGAAACAAAAGGAGTTCACTGGAGCAAATACAAAAAGAACTGGGCATAAAGTAAAGATGGATGTCTGCTATGTTTAGCATACAAAACTAAGCCGCATAGCGAAAAAAGTGTACAAGTGAGTGACACAACGATGTTGATAACAGCGCTGCTGCCAGTAACAAAATTTAAAAATATTGAAGATCATTATGGACCCGGCTATTGTAACATAAGAGCAACATTCTGTTGCGTCGCACTCTTGTACTTTGGGTAAATCTATGCAGCAAGATTTGAACTTATCCAGTTAATTAAAACATAAAAGAACTATTTACAATGATAAATATTACAACAAATAGTAACAATAAATCAGGCATTTAATGAAGGTAATAATCGTATCAGCCGTGGTTTTTATAGCGGGGTGCGGAACGGCAAAACAAGCGCAAAATATAAACAGCGAACCACATCGTCCGCAACTGCATTTTACTCCCAAAAAAGGCTGGATGAACGATCCCAACGGCATGGTGTATTACAACAACACCTATCATTTGTTTTACCAGTATTATCCTGACAGCACCGTTTGGGGACCGATGCATTGGGGACATGCTACCAGTAAAGACCTGGTGCATTGGAAAGAACTTCCGATTGCATTATATCCTGACAGCCTTGGTTATATTTTTTCGGGTAGTGCAGTGGCGGATGTAAACAATACTTCAGGTTTTGGCAAAGATGGCAAAGCACCACTGGTAGCCATATTTACACACCACGATATGAAGGGTGAAAAATCCGGCATCAACACTTACGAAAATCAAAGCATCGCCTACAGCCTGGATGAAGGCAAAACCTGGACAAAATATGCAGGAAACCCGGTGCTGAAAAATCCCGGAATAAGAGATTTCAGCGATCCAAAAGTGATGTGGTACGAAGCAGGCAAAAAATGGATAATGACATTTGGCAACATTGGATCACATTACTTTTTATTCATCGCCGAATTTAAAAGACTGGACGAAAGAAAGTGAGTTTGGAAAAGACGTTGGCGCACATGGCGGGGTATGGGAATGCCCGGATCTTTTTCCATTAGATTATAACGGGCAAAAGGTTTGGGTATTGATTGTAAACATCAATCCCGGCGGACCCAATGGCGGTTCGGCTACCCAATATTTTACCGGTCAGTTTGATGGACATACATTTACCCCTTATCAAACCGATACCCGCTGGCTCGATTATGGACCCGATGAATATGCAGGCATTACCTGGTCGGACACCGGCGACAGAAAAATCTTTATCGGCTGGATGAGCAACTGGCAATATGCCAACATTGTACCCACCGAAAAATGGCGAAGCGCAACCACCATTCCAAGAGATCTTGGTTTAACAAAAGTGGGTGAAAAGTATTTAGTGACTTCCCAACCGGTGGCTAATTTAGATGCCGTTGCAAAAGTACCCATTAAGCTGAAAAGTATTGATGCCAGCAACTATAACCTGGCAGAAAAAACCGGTAAGCTAACCGGTCCGGCGAGGATACAGATAACAGCTGATGAACTGAAAGATTTCACTATTACCCTAAGCAATACCCTGGGCGAAAAGCTATTGCTGGGATACGATCAAACAAACAACCAATATTTTATTGACCGTACAAACTCCGGCAAAGTAAATTTCGAAAAAGGCTTTGCTGCCAAACACACTGCACCGCGTTTTGCTACAACAAAAAATTTTGACTTGACCTTGATTATCGACAATGCATCTGTTGAACTTTTTGCTGATAATGGGTTGAGTGTAATGACTGAGATATTTTTTCCAAATGAGAACTATTCAAACATTCAATTGAATTCAACTTCATCGTTTATTATTGATAAGTTGGAGTATAGGAGATTGAAGGGATATGGGAAGTAGGAGGATAGAACAGCTGTGGAGTGTTTTTTTTATCTGCATTATAGCGTGTTTAGTCACTCCAGGCTTTGTGAGAATCGGTTTGAATGGTATCTCCAATTTAATACCCGGTAGAATGCAAGCCAGAAATCTGCCAAATCTGAAGCAGTTTCTGTAGGCTGACCGGCATAAACAACCAGTAACATACTTATTGCAATCATTATACCTACAGCTCTTGCAAGTTTCGTAGGTTGGTTATTACGAAACTTGCAAGCCTCTGTTTGGTCTTGTACAAGCAACCTATTTTTCTTGCGCTACCGATGTACTGTAGTAAAAACAATTGCTTTGTAGTTATCTTTTTCATACAACACACCAAATGTTTTAGCACCAATTCTCGCTATGTCTGAATAGGCGCTATAGCTGTCGCCCTTATAGCCTGCGGGGCTTTTGGCTACCAGTACATTTTTGTACCACGTTTTTCCGTCATCATTACTGAGGCGTAAAGTCAGCTTGTCTCTTTTACTTGTATCGGCGTTGTTGCATACAACCAAGATCCTTTTTCCATTTTCATTTGTAAAAGAAAGCATGCTGCCCTGGCAAACCGGGTCAGGCAAGTGGCTATCATAATAAGTGGTGTCCCAGCTTACGCCGCCGTTGCTACTGATGGCGATAATTCGCCGTTTTACATTGCCTTGCTGGTTTCGTATGTTCATCATGAGTTTATCGCCGGATAGCTGAGCCGCCATTGCTTCGTTGCCACCGGCAAAAGGCACCTCTTCGCTTACATGAAATGTTCTGCCATGGTCGTCTGTATAATACCCATGTGCTTTATAATCGGTGAATATTTTTTGCGGTGTACCCGTAGAGTGGTTCGCTGCTACATAAATTCTTCCTTTGAATTTTCCCCGTTCAAATTGCATTGCATGACCAGGTGTATTGGCATAACTGCGCCAGTCTTCAGCAAAATGATAAGCCGGATTAAGTTGGGGTTGATTGGGTTTGTGTACCTGCGTAGTGATATTGACTGCCCGGCGACCAGTTTTGTCCGCCGTCTGCCGAAGTGATATACCAGGCTTCGCGCAAGCCGTTCCCTGCTCTTATTTCACCTTCGTCATTATTGCCGGTATTGTAAAACAAAAAGATTCTCCCCTGCGGATAAGCGGGGTCTGTTATAACTACTACGGGTGCGGCATTGCCCGCCTGTAGCGAATCATAATTTACCACCAGTTGCGGTGTACCCCACGTTATGCCTTTGTCCTTGCTTTTTTTTAGTAAAATATCAATATCGCCAAAGTCGGCAGCGCCATGTTTTCTGCCTTCACAAAAAGCCAGCAGCGTACCATCGCGCAGGGTTATAAGCGCGGGAATGCGATAGCTTTCATAACCCCCGGTTCCTGAAACAAAGACCGGGACTTCTTGCTGCCCATAATTGCAAATAGCCAGTAATGAGCCTGTAAAAACAGTCACTATTTGCTTGCAATGTTTGAGGTGTTTTCTTAAAAAAGTTTTCATAGTATGATAAGTAGAGAAGAACTTTTTGGAGACCGGCGGCAGTGCAGGATGTGACATTGTTGCGACAATCTACCCCGCCGAGGCGGGGCTCCGTTCAACAGCATATTCTCCTGTGGTAAAAGTTGCCATAAAAAGATGTAGCTAATACCAACAGGTTGCTGCGCAGAATCAAACAGGGGGAGAATAGAGAGTAACCAGACCAGATTTTTCATATTGTATTATCTATATCCTTTATGATTTAAAGAGATTGTAGCGTTGATCATTTCAATTCAATCCACCATGACCCTGGTATAGTTTCAAAGGTGCGTCCAAAGTTACTTTTAGCACGGTCATATAAGGATCGGCATATTGCCCCGGAACATTGATAAACACCAAGCCTGGCACCGGGCTCCAGGAGATCTTACCAACTACTTTGTGCGGCAAATGATAGGACGTTCCAACCACTTCAACATCCTTAATTGTATTGATCAAACCTTTTACCATTACATTGCCGGCATTTTGGGCGGGGAGAAAAAGGTAGAGTGTAGCAGAATTTTTTGACAACGTTGTTGGTCCATAAAAATGTCCCTGTGGTAGTCCTGGCAGGGTTCCAAAGATCGCTTCGTGATGCAGCTTATTCCACTTGCCCAATTCCCCTAATACATGTACCTCTTCGGGCGGAATGGTGCCATCTTCTTTAGGACCAATGTCCAGTAAAAGATTGCCGCCATTACTTACTACGTCAGCAAAAATTGTGATGATCTCAAACGGTGTTTTCCAGTTGGTGTCTTTTGGCTGCCAACCCCAATTGTTGTTAATGGTCATGCATAATTCCCACCAGTTATATTTGGGTCGGCTCACCGGGAAGTTTTGTTCAGGGGTTTCGTAATCGCCGTAACCTTGCAGGCGTCCATTGATAATGGCTGCGGGATTTCCTGCTAAAATTTTAGCCCTTACGGCTGCACTCTGCCATTCATCCGCACTGTGCTCCCAATCGCCGTCAAACCACCAAAGGGCTGGCTTATAAGCGGTATTCAACTCCTCAATTTGCGACTGAAAAAAATGCTGAAAGCGTTGCCATCTCTGCGGGTCATCCGCAATTTTGTAGCGATTGCTATCTTTTAAAATTTGCGGGTAATCGGGATAGCTCCAATCTATTAAGGAAAAGTAAGCGCCACGTTTGATGCCATGTTTATCTAAGGCTTCATATAAAGGCTTCAACAAATCTTTTTTAGCAGGTGTATTCTTTGCAACGCTTAGGCCATTTTGTTTTCGTCGGCCACAAGGCTAATCCATCGTGATGTTTAGTAGTGATAACAGCATATCGTGCACCGCTTTCTTTTATGAGCGCAGCCCATGAGTCGGGATCGTACCTGGAAGCTGTAAAGCCTTTCATCTGGTTCATATAATCAGCATAGCTAATTTCTTTGTTATGAAAACTCCAGCTTTCGCCTATGCCTTTTACTGAGTACATGCCCCAGTGAATGAAGATCCCCAATTTGGCATCGGCAAACCATTGCATTTTTTCACGAATGGAGTCTGGTTCTATTTTTTGTTGCGCCCGGCTGGTAGTAACCAGAGCGGCAAAGCAAGCCAACAACATTGTAATTTTTCCCATACATTTTCAAAATTTGTTTTATTAAATAATGCTGCTTTTGAGGTCAGCATTGGGTGATCAGTTGACAGCGGCTAATGAGTTTTGCCTGGCGGTAATGCTTTTGAAGTCATCACCAGTTAACGTTGCTGTTAGATGTAAGCAGAGGCTATCATTCGTGAATAACTGCTAATTATTTTGTTTGTGAAAACCATTCTCCGCTCTTTAAAAAAAGTTTTTTATTTACAATTCAGCATCAAGAGATGGAGATAGCGAAAAAGCTAATGCGACCTAATTACATTTTCTACATTACTTGCCTGTCAAACCTTCACTTGTCATGATCACTCGTTTTATAGTTCCATCTTTGTTATAGTACAACCTGTCTATACAAACCGAACGGTGAAAGCCGCCTGCATCTGCAGCAAGTGCACCATTGTGATAGATAAAATACCAATTGCCTTTAAACTCTATGATCGCCTGGTGATTGGTATTGCTGTTGCCTGCTAACTCATTTATAATTCCTTTGTACTCCCACGGGCCGGTGATACTTCTGCTCATTGCATAGGCGATCTTCTCCGGAAACTGATAAGCATACGACAAGTAATACCAGTCATTGCGCTTGTGTATCCAGGGGGCTTCGGTGTAGTTTGGCAGTCCATCAATTACATGGATGTCTCCATCCAGTTCTAGCATGTTTTCTTTTAGTTTGGCATAGTAGCATTTTGTATTGCCCCAAAAAAGATAAGCCTGTCCGTCGTCGTCAATGATAACTGTTGGGTCTATGTCGTCCCACCAGATGTTGGTGGCTTTGGTCATATCGTTGGTCACCAGGGCTTTGCCCAGGGCATCAGTAAAGGGACCGGTTGGTTTATCTGCAACGCCCACCGCTATAGCCTTGCCACCGATGGTACTATGCTCAACCGCTGCATACCAATAAAATTTTCCGTTGCGATAAATGACCTGCGACGCCCACGCATCAGCCTTTGCCCAGGCAAATGTCTTTACATTCATGGGTGAAGGGTGCTCAGTCCAATGGAGCATATCGGTAGAGGAATAACAAAGCCAGTCGTTCATTATGTAACGTGCTTCACCTGTTGGCGCTTCGTCGTGACCGGTGTAGAGATAAACCGTGCCTTCGTGCACCAATGCAGCGGGGTCTGCGGTAAACTTATCGCGTATAATGGGGTTGAAAGAAAGTAAATCGCTATGTGCAGTGGCAGTGGCTATTGTATTGCCGGTGCGGTTGACAGTACAAGCGGATAAGGCTGCAGTAAGGAGACCTGAAACGAGAACTAAACGTTGAATGTGCATGGGTTTTATTTTTACACCGGCTGTTTCTTACCGAAATTTTTTGCAGTGAATGCTCAATCGATGTGGTTGACTTAAAAAAGTTTCACGCAAAGAAAACAAAGAAGCAAAGACGCAAAACTTATGTTCTTATTATTTGCACTTTGGCGTTTTTTACTCAGCGCCTTTGCGTCAAGTTTGTGCCACCTTTAAGTAATCGATATTGAATGCTCAATAAAGATGTAGCTGTACACGAGTGCGACCTGCCTACCGGCAGGCAGGCGCAACGAAAGAAACATTGAAGTGGTGCAACCAGGTAACTACTATACCATAAGCGATGGCACGTCAAGGATATAGCTGTACAAGGGTGCGACGCAACAAAAAATCATTAAAGAACTTATGCCGGGTTCATAAAAATCACAAAACATGTTCAACACCCTGTATATCTCTGCACCCGGTCTTTACTACTTTTTGTCATCATCCTGTATCGCTACCGGTTGTATGCCTTCATGTGTGGGCTTCACCTGTTTGATACTGCCGTCGGTATTAAACTCCATTTTATCGATACACACTTCGCGGTTATAGCCGGCAGCATCGCCCATAGTGATGCCTTTGGGATAAGTGAAGCGATGATACACGATATACCATTCGTCGGTTCCGGGAATTTGCAGGGTTGAGTTATGACCGGTTGCATAGATACCGGCGGCTTTGTCTTTTGCAATGACAAGGTTATTAGCAGGTACCAGCATATTGCCGAGTGGAGAGCTGGACGTGCCATAGCGCACCCGGTAGTTTTCGCTGCGGGTATCGTCTTCACTCCACATAAAATAATATTTGCCGTTGCGATAAAATACATGTGTGCCCTCGCGGAAAGTACTGTCGGGAGTGATGACTTTGGTTGTTTCCGGCTGTAGAGAAATCATGTCTGCATTCAGTTCAGCACCTGCCATATAACCATTGCCCCAGTACAAATAACATATACCGGTTTGCGGATCTTCAAACACATCCGGGTCTATTTGCTGCCCGCCTTTTGCACCAGCGGGTAACTGGTCGATCAATGGCTTTCCGGTATCGATAAATGGTCCGGTGGGACTATCGCTTACGGCAACCCCGATCTTTTGGGCTGCACAGAAGTAATAGAAATATTGATACTTTCCGTTCACCTGCTTCTCAATGATGCACGGTGCCCAGGCGTTGCGTTTTGCCCAGGTCACATCGCGGGGCAGATCGAGTATAACCCCTTCGTCTTTCCAGTGTACCAGGTCAGCAGATGAAAAGGTTTTAAAATAAGTGCCGGCCCAACCGGTAAAGCCATCACTTGTTGGGTAGATATAAAATCTTCCTGTTTTTTTTGCATACAAAATATCGGGATCAGCATAGTAGCCGGGCAGCACGGGGTTGTGATATTCTTTGGCTGAGACCTGGTAAGTAACTGGTGTTTTTCCTTTTACTGCAATGGTATATTTTACTGCAGTGTTGCTAAAGTTTTGCGGAGTATTGGGAGTGATTGTTACACCGGGAAAAGTAGTGAATTGCGGGTTGAAGGAACGCAACTGTGTGCCAGCATGTACAGGAAGCAAAAGCTTTTGAGCGGCGGAATCAAAAACCATATTTATCTTCTTTATTTCTTTTGCTTGTGGCGATTGTATAATGTCGGCAGGTGTTTGCCATTTGCTTACTAATCTTTCAGCTTCTGTAGCTGTTATGGGCAGTACGGTACCATGCCGCGGATGAAAGTTCATGGTAATGTCTTCATCGATCCTGGTAAAATTTTTTAGGTCTTTTGTTTTGGTAAACTGGTATTTCCCTTTCATGTACACGTCATACATCAATATCCATTCATCTGCATTGTTGAGTTTAAAAGTACCTGCGCCTTCTACGGCTTCTTTGGTTTGCTGCAGGTAGCGATCATCCAATATTTTATATCCACCAGTCAGGTGGTCAGACACGGCTTTTTTAATTCCATTGCCACTGCCCTCGGTTTTAAAAAAGAGGTGATACTTGCCAAAAGCATATACTATATCTCCATCTATGCACGATATATTTTGCGGATGAAAAAACAATTGTTTGGGTGCTGTTGCCAGGTCGGTAAAATCTTTATTGGCATAGGCATAGTAAATAATATCGGGACTATTGCCATGCTTCATAGACCAGTAGATCAGGTACTGTTTTTTGCGGGTATCGTAGATGGTTTGCGGTGCCCATACTCGTAGCAAACTGTCGTTGCCCGCAAAGCGTTTTTGAATGTTTACTACACTTGATGTCCAGTTGAGAAGGTCAGTAGATTTTAGCAGCACCATGGCGCGGTTCGAGTTCCAGCCCAGGGCTGAGACCATATCTGTTGCCACCATATAAAATGTCTTACCGTCGGCGCCACGCAGTATGTGCGGGTCGCGCACACCGCCGGTGGAACTGATCTGTGCAGAGTTAATAACCGGGTTGTCATGATTGAGCGCCCGGTAATGATAGCCATCGTTGCTGAGGGCAAAGTGAATGGACTCTTCGGCTTTGTCGTTGCCGGTGAAATAGGCAAACAGGTAGGCGCTGTAGGTACTTGTTGCGGGGCTGTGCTGTACTTTGTTTGTACCAGTACCCTGTTGCTGGGCAGCAAGACTAAGCGAGGCTGCCAGGGTTACTATAAGTAGCAATGATCTGAATTTCATATCAATCATTTAAAATTAATTTACTTGCAGGCACACAGAAGATGTACACCAATTTTAGCCGGTAAGATAGTTTACGATAATTGAAAAATGCCGGTAAAAACTTTGCTGTAAAAGCAAAAGCTTACATGCCTGGCAGCCAGGCGTAACGACTATGTAGCAGCGGGGAAAGGCTTACTTACAATGTTTATAAACGTACCATTAAAGCTGGTTTGAATAGAGCATTTTTATGTACCAAACATTTGTGCTGCTATTTGGCGGCCGTTGCGTCGCACCCTTGTACTTTAGAATTTACCTGGGCAAACCCGGCACAGTCCATAATACATTGAATTTGCGTGCACTTCATTAGCTGCAGGCAGAAAGGTTTTGGTATAATTAGCTCCACGGAGAATACCGGCTTATGTAAATCTTCATTTTACAAATGATCATGTTAGTTGAACACGGAAGGTTATCGACTAGGATTTGAAATTTATTTTATTTACATTAGTTCACTATTGCAGCTTACCTAAAACTTCTTCCGTAAACATATAAAACTTCCATTATGACAATCAAAACTGTTTGTAAGTCCATCTTGTTTTTTTCTTTGCTCGTTGTTTCCGGCTATTGCTTTAGCCAAAACACACAAGTGTCAACCAGTAAAAAAATTAAAGCTCCAGCATCACCGGCAGCACCTGTGGCAGTAGTGCCGGCTCAAAATGTTCCTGCAACCAGTATTTTGCAGGACGTGCAAAGGGTAGAAATGGCACATCCCCAGGAGACACCCGATAAAGTAAAAGCTCCGTTAGCGTCTGCAAAACCTGTGTCAGCAGCACCCGCCCAAAAAGAAACAACCAGCATACAACCAGACCTGCAAAGAATTATAGACGCTCACCCGCAGGAAGCAAACAATAGCAAAATAAAAAGTCCGGCAACACCAGTAAAGCCCGTGTCAGCTATTGCATCCAAACCAGTTGCAGCGACCAGCGGAGAAAATACTTTACAGCAGGATGTAAAGAGGGTAACTGATCAACATCCGTAAAATTCAGGATTTCACCTGCTACGGAAAGCTTCTCTTTGACAAATGAGATTGCCCGCGCAGCTTTAGAGAAAAACCACCGTAATACGGTGGTTTTCTGTGTTGTTGAACTTGTGCAGCAAAAAGTTACCGGCTATTACTGCAATCATAAGATTAGCTGTTTTCGCTGATGTATAAACAATACTGCTAAACCTATCTGACATGGATAAATGGTTTCGCCTGGATGCACTTCTGCTCGATTCTCAAGCAGATGATGGCTTTGGTCCCCATGAAGAATTGTATCAAATGCTATGGCAGCATCCCGCCATTGCCACATTTGGTATGACATCAACCACATCTGGTGCCCTGCAATACTTAAAAACGAGAGTGGTAAATACCATCTTTGTAGCCTTACGCCCGCTTCCAAATCCGGTTTTTTGGCAGGAGCTAAATAACTTTCTTAAAGAGATCAATGAGAAAGAGCCCAATGTTTTAATTGTATTTTATGCAAAAGATAAAGAGCACGAAAGCTTTGTTGCGCGGTACGGTTTTAACCAATATTTTTTTGTGCGGGAAAACTGGATTTCACCAGGTGAACCAAATAAAATACCGATCAGCCACGATGATTTTCTAAAATTTGATCTTTGGCACACCCGGAAGTATGTCTGGGACCTTTGTATTTCGTATGCAAGTGAGAATAGAACCATAGCTGAAGCAACTTATAAACTGCTTTCTTCGCAGCAAACGAAGGTGTTTTTTGGAGACCATGAAAGAGCTGAGCTTTGGGGAAAAAAATTGGATGAAGATCTTCCGGAAATTTTTAAAAATTCATCCCGCTACTGCTTAGTTTTTCTTTCAGATTTGTATTTGCAGAAAATATATACACAATTGGAACTGAAGGCAGCCTTGGAGCGAATGAATGACCGGCTAAGGAAGGACGATTATTTGTTAGTAGTAAAACTAGATAAACCGACTAATTCTCTCCTCCCTAAATCAACAAGTTTTTTAGAAATTAATACAGACAGCAACACAGACGACATTGTTAAATGGGTCAATAAAAAATTATGGAGAGATAATAGCATAAGAGGGTTCCAGTATTTTGGTCGTGATGCAGACAGAAACAAATAACTCCTAATAGAAGTACTTTATTAAAACGGTGCTTATGCAAATGAAAGCAGAGTTGCCGCCTCGTTTTCAAAACGTGATAACATCATAAACAAACGGTAGGCTATTTTTAAGATGACAGAGCACTACCGTACAAGCGAGCGTGGCAACGATGCCCAATTGAAACTCCAATGCTGGCTACATAAAAATAAAAAGCTACCAAGTAGCTTTCATTTTGACATACCATTATCTACGCTGATTTTTTTGCGACAGCCGTACCGCTATAGATATCCCGCGGAGGTTTTAAATAGCTCTTAATGGTCTGTGCGCAGGTGTTACCTACAGGTAGGTTTGTGGCCAACCTGCAGGTAACCTGATAGCCAAAGGTGTTTCCCTGATATGGGATTGCCTTTATTGTTTAATCAAGGCTACGGTTTTGCTGAAGGCTCCTTTTTCAATGGTGAGCAGTAATAAGCCACTGCGAATACCAGAGAGATCGATGGTTGAGTTGATGACTGTGCCCACTTTAACTGTAGCTCCGTTAACGTCGCGGATGGCATAGGTAGCATACAACGGAATTTGCCCGCGAATAATAACTTTCGCCGTGGCTGGATTCGGAAACACAGTTAGCTGGGCAACTGTCTTGTCTTCGACCGGGCTGGGTGTATGTACAAGTGCCTGTGTGCTGTTACTGGTTTTATTTGCAGCACCTGAAGAGGGCGTCAAAAAGTGTAGATATGTTGGATACCAATCACCCCAATATCCGCCGATCTTCGGGCGGTAGGAATACTCGTAAAATGTTGCGGGCGATAAGTCTCGCAAACGCAGAAAGCCGTTGTTGTTGATCTTGGTTTTCCAGGGGGTTGTACCTGCGCGCCGGTACCGTACTTCTATATTGTCAATATCTGCCGTTTTTAACCAGTATAGCCGCATCACATGTTCATCTACAGCCCTGTCGGCGAGGATGCTTACATTGTATCCACGGTACACTCTTGCGGCATTGTACACTTCGCCATTACCCCAGTCTGTCCACGTGTTATTACAAAATGCTCTTACCTGAAATAAGTAGTCCGTAGTGCCCGGGGGAATTTTGAAAGCTTTATAACTTTCGAATGCGAGCTTACTTTTCCAGGTGCCGCCTGGCAACATTTTGTACCGCACTTCATATTTGGTGGCGTTTTCAATACGGTTCCATACGAGATGCATTTTGTTGTTGGGAAGCGGCACCGGCACCAGTATGGAAGGAGCAAAAGCCGTAGCAGAAATGCGGTGTCGTAGGCATACATAGGAACCCGTGTATCGAACGGGCGGCGCGCCTGCGTAAACAACAACTTGCTTCCGAGGCTTCCAAAAATACTGGTGAAAGAACCCGATTGGATAACGAAAAAATTATCAACCAGATGTGTTTCCTGGAGTTGCCGGGTATTCTCCGGCGCCCCCGCTGAATGCCACAACTCTGCGCCGTATAAAGATCCATGCCGGGGAAAAACAGACGGCTGCCGATGAAGGCAGAATTTCTGCCTTTGTTCAGATCGAAGTAAGCATAGAAAGGATACCCTGTTTCGCTGCTTGTATTGGATACCGGGTCATATTTCCAATACCTGGGACCGTTATAAGTATTAAAAAGAACGGTACCGTCAACCACCGGGAAAGTGCAATACGGGCTGAGCTGACCAGGAATGGCGGAAACGCGCACCGTACCGTTTTCTGTACCATCACTCTTCCATAACTGGTAGCCATTTACGCCGTCATCAGCCCTAAAGTAAATGGTGTTTCCAATATGTGTAATGACAGCCTCTGAATAATAACTCAATACGCCATTACCGCCACCGGGGTTAATGTCTTTAACCATGACTGTGCTGGCTTCGGTACCGGTGGTGCGCCACATTTCCCACCCGGCATTGGTTGCTGCCATAAAATACAGGGCATCGGAAGTTGCATGAAAATTGACAGGCAAAGAAGCGCCATAGGCACCATTCAAATCCTTTAAACGGTAGGTTCCATTTACGGTTCCATCGCTTCGCCATAATTCTTCGCCGCTGTTATCGGGCGCAGCAGAGAAATATAACCGGTTCTTAAAAGTTGTAAGTGACCGCACGATAGCAAAATTTTTTACGATGTACGTTCCATTCTCTGTACCATCACTTCGCCATAATGCTTTACCGGTATTCGAGATAAAATATAAAACGCTGCCCAGAGATGCAAAGTCACTGAGACCGTAATCTGTTTGACCGATGTATAGATTTTTAACCATCCAGGTACCCGTTTCTGTACCGTCACTTCGCCATAATTGAGTTCCATTGTTGCCGTTATTGGCCTTGAAGTATAAGATCCCGTTATGATCGTAGGCTGAATAATCGAAGTTGATGCTCACTCCGCTGTTGAAACCCGGATGAATATCTTTCACCAGGAAGGTTCCTGCAGTGGTACCGTCGGTCACCCATAGTTCGCGGCCATGGGTACTGTCGGCGGCGGAGAAGAACAACTTGCCGCCCGACTTTTTAGGTATTGAAAGAGCACCTTCCGAATCTGTTTTAAAAGATGTAACCAGGGTGGTTTGTGACAGTGCATTGATGCTAACAACAATAATGACCCACAAGCAGGTAAAAGTTTTCTTCATAAAGCAAAATTTAAAAGTTGACAAACGTTAGGCAACTCTAATCTACTTCATTGAACGCTTACTTCATACTCTGTTGCGCGTGCACCATTCTTATGTTTCAACCTCTATGAAGTGCACAAGTACGTAAAAGGCGAAGGTGGTTACCTGGTTAGGAGCGACGGCAGCAATATAAATGTGTCGCGCACCCGCAAAGAAGCTTAGTTAAAAAGACTCCAGCCAAAGCGTTAATGATCTGGCCAATTTTTTTGCAGACAAATGTGCAAAGCATTTTTTTGTGACAGGCATTTGTATTTCATAGCTACATTGTTGCGTCGCATTACGTTCATCGGCAAACCATTGTGGAGCTTTTTTTAAGTTGTTAGTATAGCGTTGAGTACATTTTTTAGTTGACTAAAAAATAGATACGATTCTTATTCTTTAAAGCAATCTGCTTATTGCCCAAAGTGGAACCATGCTTTGCTTTTTACTCCTATAGGGGCATCCTTTTGGTGGTGACATCGAAGTCTCAAAAGTTTCCAGGTGCAGCGCACCAAAATATTTGTAGAACAAGTTGGGAAAAAAAACTTAGGTGCAGCGCACCGAAACCTCTGCCTCGTCCGCTATTGTCTTTAAAAATAACGATGCGCTGTACCTATACATCAAGACCTTTTTGAAAGCTTCAAATATCAGCGGAGATCTGCACCTGTAAAATTTCCGCTGATACATATTACCCAATGTACAAGGGTGCGACGCAACGACTGTCGCCTGCAGATAAAAGGCTGGTAACCCAAAAAAATTTAATTTGAATAGAAATTTTGTACATCCAATTATAAAGCGAATGTCACCTGCATAATCTCTCCGGTTATTCAGTCATTTAAACCAACGGTACGTTGAAATTTACAGCAATTAATTGCACGGCGACAAGCTAAATAGGTTTGTTTATTATCGGTGGTTTTTGAGGTAGCTAAAAAATAAGCAAGCACACTTATTTATATGGAATAGGTTCGTTTTTCACCGTATTTTATATAAATAATTTTTAATAACTTGTACCGCTATCGGTTCTTTCCGATTATAATATTTACGCTAACTCTTACCTTATGAAACAAACAATTTTACTTTTTTTGCTGGGTTTTTTTATTGCCGGTTTTTCGCAGCAGCGCTCCGCCCCAAATCCCTGCCCTCGCTCCCTTTTATCATGGTGTTGCATCCGGTGATCCTACCAGCAGCAGTGTCATTATCTGGACACGGGTGACAACACAAAGTCCAATGCGCTGGTAAACTGGCGAATGGCAACTGACACCGGCATGAAAAACATTGTAAAAACCGGATCAGTACTAACTGATGCTACCAGAGATTTTACTGTAAAAGCAGATGTAACCGGTTTATTAAGCGACCGGTTTTATTACTACGAATTTGAATATAAAAACAAATTGAGTTTACGAGGACGCACCAAAACTGCACCCTCATTTGCTACCGCAAATGTGCGCTTTGCAGTGGTTAGTTGCAGCAATTATGCCAAGGATATTTTAATGTGTACAAGGCTATAAAAGACAGAAACGACGTGGATGCAGTTATCCATTTGGGCGACTATATTTATGAATATGGAGATGGAGAATATGGAACAATATTTAATCTGCAGCCCCCAACAGAGACATTGGTCTTGTCGGATTACCGGACACGATATAATTATTACCACCTTGACAGAACTTGATACGCCTGCACCAGCAATATCGCGTTTTTTAATATTTGGGATGACCATGAAAGTGCAGACAATGCATATGCGATACGGTGCCGGAAACCATACCGAAGGTGCGGAAGGCACTATGGGTAAACAGAAAAGCGGCGTCAATAAAAGCTTATCATGAATGGCTGCCTACCAGGGAAAATGCTGCCGGCAGCGACATCATTTACCGTTCGGTTCGGTATGGTAATTTGGGTGAACTGTTTTTTTTCGACACAAGATTAAAGGAAGAGACAAACAATACAGCGTCAATTTACCTGCATTTTTACAAAACCAACAAAGAAAGATGATGGGTCCGGCGCAGCTTAACTGGTTTGCTACGTCTATAACCAACTCTACTTCTCAATGGAAGATTATAGCACAACAAGTAATGCTTGCGCCATTGAGGGTGTGTAAGTGTACCAATTAATATGGATCAATGGGATGGATATGCGGGTGAACGAAACCGGCTGTTTAATATTATACGAAATAAACAAAACGTGGTTGTTTTATCTGCCGATCTGCATAGTTCGTGTGTCATACCGAACTTCCGGATAACCAATACGTAGCCGGAACAGCTTTTACGCCATGTATCAATTCATTGGGTGTTGAATTTGTAACAACCTCTGTTACCGCCCGTTCTAAAGAATATTTGAATGGCATTGCCCAACCCGCTATTTATGCAGCCAATTCTCATATTAAATATGCTGAGCTGGCAAGCCATGGTTATGGGATTGTTGATTTACGAACAGACAAAGTGCAGTATGAATGGAATTTTGTGTCAACCATTAGCTTCACCCAATTTTACGTCAAAATTTGCAAAAGCCTATTATGTAAACAAGAACAGTAAATGCCTGAAAGAATCATTTGTAGCAACCACTGCTCCCTCGTCAAAAAAAGGTGTTCAGGCTCCCCTTCTTCCCCGCAAGAAAACAACGCTGGCAAAAGAGATCGTTGACCTGACAGCTACTGAAAATGGTAAGAAAGCCGTACTTACCTGGAAAGCCTCCCCAGAAGAAAGTTGGGAAACAATGGAAGTACAACGCTCTGCAAACGGAAATGATTTTACCACAATTGGTACGGTTCACGTCAATAGCCTTTCAAATAGTCAACTCTACAATTTACAGATAAAGATCCCGGATCTGTTCATTACTACAGGATTGCATTCAAATCGTTAGAGGGAGTAATTAAATACAGCACCACAGCAGTCAGTAAAATTATTGAAAGAATTCAGCCATTACTGGTATCCTAATCCAACTGCAAACGAAGCTACACTTGAGATTAACACCCCGACCAATTCTTTTGCCAGCCTGCGTGTATTTGATGCTGCCGGCAGAATTGTTCTTACACAGAACCTGCCTGTTAAGGCAGGAACCAATATCTATACCATACCAACGGCTGCTCTGCAGAAAGGCTTATACGTATATTCGATAATTTTAAAAAATGATGAACGGACCTTGCAGGGAACTTTCATAAAACTATAGGCGCTTGGCCGGGAAAATGACTGGCTTTTATTTCAGCGTATTTTCTTTTTATGTTGAAATGTTGCTGCGAGGTGAATGGTTTTACAAACCCGTAAATGACTGCACCGGCATGTTACCCGCTACCCGCCCTTACAAGAACTTCAATACGCGTGTAAGGGCGGGTAGGGCTGCTACACATCCTGACTATGCTAAAATATCAGCGGTGATCTAAAAAAGAATAAGTCGTGTACTCATTCAGATAGGAGACTTGCAGGTTTTAGTTCAAGAGAAGAATCAACGAGTTTGGCTTTATCAATTTTCTTTTTTTCTTTGATCAGTTTGGTGCCAAGCATATACGCTCTTGCATTATTTACGGCATCTACTGCCAGTAGTTCATCATCTTTAAAATACCAGACGGAAAAACGGGTATCATCTCCGTCTTCACGTCTCACCAATGCCTGGTTGTAGCCGGATGAAAGACCAACCATCTGCAACTTTACATCATATTGATCGCTCCAAAACCAGGGCAAAGTATCATACAGTGAGCTTTTGCCGCAAATAGAAGCAGCAGCAACTTTCGCCTGGTCAACGGCATTCTGCACACATTCCAACCTGATAAAACGATCGTAATGCGGATTGTAATGATGGGAGCAATCACCTATCGCATAAATATCCGGGTTACTGGTTTGCGCTTCGGCATTTACGCGTATGCCATTGTCAATTTCCAACCCGGCCATTGCTGCTAATTCGGTATTTACACGTATGCCAACACCTATTACGATCATAGCAGCGGGATAGCGGGTGCCATCACTGCAAAGCACCTCGTTACTATCGCCGGATGCGACTATCGCCTGCACATCTTTGCCACAAAAAACATTTACCCCATGCCCGGCATGCAACGTCTGAAAAAACGCTGACATGTCAGGAGTAGTTACCCGCCCGAGAATGCGTTCTTCCCTTTCTAAGACGGTTACTTCTGCGCCCAGCTTACGCAGTGAAGCGGCTGTTTCTAAACCAATGTAACCGCCGCCGATGACTACCACCTGCAGGTGATTATTCGCATTGACAGCGTTTCTGATATTAATGGAATCCTGCGCTGTGCGCATAGCAAATACATGGGTGGCAGTATCCAGCCCGGCTATGGGTGGTATAAAGGGACGGGCGCCTGTAGCTAATACCAAAACGTCGTAAGGTTGTTTACTATCATCGTGCAGTGTGATCGTTTTATCAACAGCATCAATTGCAATTATCCTAACACCAAGATGCAGCGCAATATTCTCCTTTGCATAACTGTCTGCCGATTTCAACAGGTTTTTATCGAAGTTATCCTGGTTGCTGAGACAGGCTTTTGAAAGCGGCGGTCTGTGGTAAGGCATTTCAGGATCGGCATCAAACAAATGAATAGCGCCTTGCCAGCCTTCTTTGCGTAAGGCAAACACGAAGTTGACACCTGCATGACTGGCACCGATGACAACACACACCTTTGAACTATTGCTTTCTGCTGACATTTGTTTTCAATTTATTGACCAGTATTGATGGGAAGTTCTTTGAGGATATGTATGCAATACAACAACAAGGAGATACCAGGTATTATGGGGTTCTGCGTGTGCCGGTCCGTTGAACGGGCAAGGGGCTGCGCGGGAAGGGTAATAAGCTGCTTATAAAAATAAAGATCTACCGGGCAACCCGCAGTATTATGCCATCGAGGACGTCACTGATTTTTATTTGACAGGAGAGGCGGCTGTATTCATCAACATCGTCCTGAAACTCGAGCATGTCGCTTTCGATGGCAGATGCCGGTTCTAGCTTATCGAAATAGTTTGGCTCTACATGCACGTGGCAGGTAGCGCACGAACAAACACCACCGCAATCGCCATCAATGCCGCTGATATTATTTTGCACAGCCAGTTCCATAACCGAACCGGCGTTTCCTTCTACTGTAATGGTCTCGTCGCCGGGAGTAATAAAGGTAATTTTAGCCATTGCTTGTTTTTAGGTTTTTGACCAGTTTGCTGATAATTTAAATTGATTTTGTGAACCCACGGATGTTGTGAAAAACAGCAGTTGAACGGAGCCCCGCCTTTGCGGGGTAAACTGTCGCAACCAGAGATCCAACAAAGAACAAATGCCGGTAACCAAATAAAAACTACTATTCAACTCGCATTCGTCTATGTGTTTGTATAAGCGTTGAACTTAACCAATAGTTTATGAAAACCTACTTTGCGGGTAAACTCTTCGAGATTCTCAATGTTTTCTTTGTAATCAATTATTTCGATCAACTCAACCTTTTGCGCGATGACGGTTAACAGCGTCTTTAATATTTGACGTGCATGACTGGCGCCCAGGCAATTGTGGTGACTAAAGCCAAAACCTACGTGGGGATTGACCTTGCGGTTGAGTACGATCTCATCCGGATTTTCAAAAACGCTCGCGTCGCGGTTGGCTGACGCCCAGCACAAAGAAATTCGGCTGTCTGCAGCAATGTTTTTTTCGCATACCTGGGTATCTTCTGTGGCCACCCGACCCATATGTGTCAGCGGCGAGAAATAGCGGATGAGTTCCTCCACGGCATGACCGGCAACCTCCGGATCGCTGCGCAAAAGGGCAAGAGAATCGGGGTGCTCTGCGAGGTAGGCAATTGAATTGGTGATGGCATTGATGACTGTATCGCGTCCACCGGCAAAAGTCAACACCATCACCCCTTTCACCTCTTCTTTTGTCAATTTTCTGCCCTGAAAATCGGCTGCGAGCAAAACCGAATAAAAGTCGTCGCCGGGATGTTGTATAGCAAGCTCAATCTGCTGGTCGATATAGTCGTAGAGTACGTTTGCCTTCGATGCATCCAATGGTTCGCCTTCGCTGCGGAATACATGCGTGCCCCACGATATCCATGTTTCTGATTCTTGATACGGCGTGTTAAGTAGCAGTGTAAGAGCGCGTGACTGCACAGGCAGCGCAAAGCCGGTGACAACCTCTACCAGTGTCTTGAGCTATGGCTTCATCGAGCGCCTGAGTTATTTGTCCGGCGAGCTTTTGCTGGTAATCGGGCTGTAGCGGGCGCCTGAACCAGGGCTCAACAATTGCGCGGTATTCGCCGTGCAAAGGAGGATCGAGTTCAAAAGGAATTTGACGGGTTTCGCGGATGTTTACCTCAGACGGTACTACGATGCGGCCGGGTACTGTACCCGACTGAAAGGTTTTATAATTGTGCGCACATTTGCGCACATCTTTATGACGCAGCACAATAACCACAGGGTCATCCTGGTCATTCATTTCGCCGTAACCTTTTTGCAAACGTGCCTGTTCAAACGGATCAGGTAGATCACTCTTGTGCATGGTTCCCTGTTTTTTTTATTGAGGTAAACTTGGCTGGCGGTATAATCACCACCAACAATGCAAAACTCCCAATTTAAGTTGAGGTATTTCTATGCTTTATTAACCAATAAGTTATCTATTCTGTCTATTTTTTTTGTATTATTAAGCTTTATATGTCGTAATAAATAACTTTTTCCAAATAATGAAGCCGGTAGTTGAACAAATAGACTTAGGAGAACAGCAATCGATAGTGGCATTTGAATATGCAAAAAGAAACTTTGAAACACCCTGGCATTGTCACCCACAACACGAGCTTACCTATATTGAACAAAGCAGCGGTACAAGGTTCATTGGCGATCATGCAACCATCTATCAACCTGGCGAACTGATTCTTTTGCGTTCTAATCTGCCCCATTGCTGGAAAAACAACGAGGATGAAAATGCCTTTGCCCATTCAATAGTTGTGCAGTGGAACAAGGGAATTTATACAAGGGCACCAGAATTAGCTGCTGTCTTCGACATGTTGAAAGCAGCTTCCAGAGGAATTATTTTCGAAAGCGAAATAGTTGCGCCACTCATTCCTTTTATGAAACGGTTGTTGCCTTTGAAAGGACCGCACCTGTATGTTCATTTGCTGGAGCTGCTGGTGCAACTGGCAACCTGCCGCTATACTACGTTATCAGACGCCAGTTTTGAAGAAGACCTGCCTCCTGAATTTGGTAGCCGTATGGGTAAAATTCATGAATTCATCAATGCAAACTACACGGGCAGAGTGTACCTGAAGGAAGTAGCCGGGCTGGTAAATATGACGGAACAATCGTTCTCGAGATTTTTTACCAAAATGATGGGGCGATCATTCTTTGTGTTTTTAAATGAGTACCGCATCAACATGGCTTGCCGCATGTTGATAGATACCGATTGGTCAGTGTCAGAAATTGGCTACGCATGTGGTTTTGATTCGATGCCTTTCTATCATAAACAGTTTGCTAAATACAAAAACAAATCACCACTGAAGTATCGATTGAAATTTTCAAAAAAATAGGCAAAACAAGTATCATTTGCCTACTGTTCTTTTTCCATTTTGGTAAACAGTAAAGTCATCGTTTCCGGGTCAATTGCCTCCATGGGTATAAGTTTCAGCGACTTTACCATGTTGCGTGTGGTGGTTTTATATTTTTGAAAATGCGGTGTTTGTAAGTGATGTTCGTATGCTTCCCTGCTGGCATAAATTTCCAGGAGCCTAAACACGGCAGGGTTTTCTTTCTGATACATTGGGAAGATCACCATTACTCCCGGTTCCAATTTCACTGAGGCTGCTAATTCTTCTTTCAGAATAACCATATAGTCTTCAATGTAGGCGGGGTTCAATTCAATCTCTGCTATACGTATCATCATAGTATCCTGCTGCGCCAGGGCTGGTGTGTAGGTAATAATACCCAGAAGCACGATAGCAGAAAACTGCAGCACATATCTGTTTTTAAAGTGAGTGCCAGCACTTAGCTTGTTGAAATTTTGATTTGGTAACATTTTGGAATTGCTATTTTTAAAAGTTTAGATTTTTTCCAACCACTTCTTCACTTGCCTTTCTGCCTCTTTTGCTGTATCAACTTTGATAACTAAAAAAACGCCATCTCTTTCTATTCCGCCTTTAATTATAAAGCCTGCCAACACCTTGGTTTACTTATACCATTATTGCTGAAATGTTGCGAAACAAGTAACGTAGGGATGTAAGCCTTTTGTACTTAGCATTTTTGCTACTATCAGGCATCGTTGTGTCACTCCCTTGTGCTTATATCGTTTTATTGGGCTTTTTCCATTGTTCATTCAAAGTGCTTCAGGTTTCTCATCAGGCAAAAGCGGCACTATAGGTCTTGGAGCCCCGGCTATTGCTACACAAAAAGAGGAAAATCTGGTGGCAATTGAAATGGCAAAGCAGAAGTTAGGATTTAAAAGAGAAATGGAAATGACAATTTATTATGAAGGCATTGACGTAGGAACAAGGAGATTTGATTTTTTGGTAGAAGATAAAATTATGGTAGAGTTAAAAGCGATGGTAAAATTGGAAGATGTTCATTTATCACAAGCACTAAATTATCTTGAGGCGTATAAGTTAGAAACAGGATTATTAATAAATTTCGGTTCAAAAAGTTTGGAATTTAAGAGAGTAATAAACGAACGTAAGTTGAGGAAACAACAAGTCAGCGAAATCAAAAAATCAAACTAATCAACGGTTCGGACAAATGAAGCTTAAACACTACCAGGAAAAAGTACTCAATCAACTCAAAGAATATTTGGGTGAGTTGGCGAATGCCAAAAAGGAGTATGATGAAATTTCGCAACTTAAGCCTCATTTAGCGAAACACTTAAATTTTCCGCAGGAAGCGTGGGAGAAAGCAACTAACAGAACCACTTATCATTCTAAAACAAATGGTCTTCATGAACCTCTTCCCGATATATATCTAAAAGTTCCTACAGGCGGTGGTAAAACTTTACTTGCATGTCATTCAATTGATTTAATTCATAAAACATTTTTGCAAAAGCAAACAGGTCTTGTTTTATGGATTGTTCCATCCACCCAAATTTATCGTCAAACCATTTCAGCTCTTAAAAACCGTGAACATCCTTATCGGCAAATATTAGACATATCAAGCGGTGGACGAACACTTATAAAAGAGAAAACAGAAATGTTTAATCGCTTGGATGTAGAGGAAAATTTAGTGGTGCTTATGCTGATGTTACCATCTGCAAATCGCCAAAACAGGGAAACACTGAAAGTGTTTAGAGATGCCGGAGGTTACACAGACTTTTTTCCTCCTGAAGACAATTATCCTGCACAGGAAGCAATATTGAAACTCATTCCTAACCTTGATTGCTTTTCGATGCCCGGTGAAGTTTTTGGCACTCAAATAAAAACTTCACTTGGTAATACTTTAAAATTATTAAAGCCGCTTGTTATTGTGGATGAAGGACACAGAGCGTATGGAGAAAATGCACGAAATACTATTCGCAACTTCAATCCATCTTTCATTCTTGAATTATCGGCAACGCCGCCGCCGGGAAGTAATGAATTAGTTAGAATTACAGGGCGGGAATTGCATGAGGAAGAAATGATTAAACTGGATATCCATTTAATAAATAAGACTACGCTTGATTGGCACGATACAATGCTTGCAAGCTTTGAAAAGACGAAATGAATTAGAGAGAATAGCAAAAGAATATGAAGCAAATACAGGTAAGTACATCAGACCTGCATGTTTAATTCAGGTAGAACGAACCGGCAAGGACCAAAGAGATGGAAAATTTATTCATGCCGAAGATGTAAAAGATTTTTTAATAAAAAAATGCAATGTTCCTGTAGAACAAATTGCCATTAAAAGCAGTGATAAAGATGATATTGAAGGGATAGACCTGTTTGCCAATAATATTGAGATAAGGTATATTATTACGAAGCAAGCGTTGCAGGAAGGATGGGATTTTTCATTTGCCTATATACTTACCATACTTACAAATCCATCATCAGCTACAGGAATAACACAATTGGTAGGACGAATTTTAAGACAGCCTTTTACCCAAAAGACAAAAATTAAAATGCTGGATGAATGTTACATTTTTACTTTCCGGCAAAATGCAAGTACGCTTGTAAAAGAAATAAAGCATGGTTTAGAAAGCGAAGGACTTGGAGACATTGCCGGAAGAATTGTAAGTGATGAAGGGGCAAATGACAATCAGTTATTCAGGGAAGTTGAAATGCAGTACCGTCCTGGCTTCAAAAAGTTTGAAGGCAAGATATATTTGCCAAAATTTGTAATCCAGGAAAATAATTCATGGCGTGATATAAATTTTGATGCTGATATTTTAAGTGTGATCGACTGGGAAAATATAAATCTTGATGACGTTCGTAATATCACACTTAATCCTGACCAACGGATAGGAGAAATTGATTTGACAATTGGATATCCCGAAGAAAACTGGAATGAGATAATTCAAAGAGGTGTGGTTCAGAAAAAAGGAACGCTGGAAATTGATGAGGTATTTTTAGCAAGGCAAATCAATAATATCATTCCAAATCCATGGGTAGCTTATAAACTTGGCGATGAAGCATTAAAAATTTTAAGAGAAAAGTATCAGGGACATGAAAGTGAAACGATTGTAGAATCAAATTTTGTTTTCATAATTGAAGAGCTGAAAAAGATATTAGAAAAGGAAAGAAATCGTTTAGCGGAAAACGTTTTTAGAGAATTAATTCAAAACAAAAAGCTGCATTTTTTCTTAATTACAGATAAAGGCGGCTTCCTTTTACCATCCAGAATTAAAACAAAAAGTAACAGGCAAATAAACAGAGCCGACGGCTCACAAATACAACGTTCTTTATTTGATTATGTCCCGGAAGAGAATTTAAATGAATTGGAGTACCAGGTTGCAATATATCTTGACGAACAGGAAAAATTTCTTTGGTGGTATCGGAACATGAGCAAACAAGATTATCATATACAAGGTTGGAAGAGAAACAAAATTTATCCTGATTTCATTGCTGCTAATAAAAAGAAAGAAAATGATGACTATGATACCGTTTATGTTTTAGAAACAAAGGGCATTCACTTAAGAGATAATGCTGATACAACTTATAAAAAAGATGTTTTTGCTTTATGCAGCTGAATTAGGGACAAAGAAAGCGTGGAAGGAGTTATTCGACGAGTTTCCTGACCATGACTTCGAATTTCAGGTTGTAAATGGAGATGAGTGGCAGAATAAAATCAACCGGCTTTAAACAAAGTATTCAATCAGGTGCACTTCCAGACCCACGAAATGCGAAAAACGTAAAATGTTTTTTTGTAGCTTTTATAACCGGCGAAATGTTGGTTAAATGATTCTGCCCATCCCATATACGCCTTTCTTTATCTGCCAGTTACAAATTCATTTCTCATACCATTATTGCTGACTACAGTGCGCCGGGAAAGTACCGATGAATGAAAGTGGTGATTTTGGCGGCAACAGTATCATCATTTTATTGCCGAAAAGAGAACAGAACCCTGAAGAGTGCGACGCAACAAAAGCACAATAGTAGCAACCCTGTTTGGCTCAAAAAAAATTCGGATCTGTTGTTTGCCGGGAATAAATAAAAGTAAGGTAACATGGATAACATGAGACGCTTTGAAAGCATTCGCAATTACAGTTTGCTGCCCGATGCAGTTGCCTATGAATATGGTACCCATCAGTAGCGTCGCAATTTGTTGCAGTCGAACACTTTTTTATTTTTGAAACTCATCAACTGCCTCGCCCAGATCAAATACCGAAACCGCACCATTTAACTTAGCATGAATGATAGAACTTGCCGCTGCACTGCGATATCCACCGGCACAATGAACCACAATAGGTTTGTCAGTAGGTATTTCATTTATTCTGTTCCTTACTTCAGCCAGGGGAATGGAAATGCTATTGGGAAAAATTTTTTCCACCTCCACTTCTGATGTATTTCTTACATCCACAATGGTGTATTCGTCAGTGTGTTTTCTAAATAAGTTCACATCAATTTCTGCTTCTTTCAAAGGAGCTTCTGAAACAATGAAAGCTTGTTTAATAAATAACTCATATCCGATGCTGGCGGTTCTCCGTATCATTTCTTCCAACGCATCCCTGCTGTCGCCCGCCAGGTAAAAAGGCTCTTCAGGTGCAATGATGCTACCCAGCCAGGTTTCAAATTTTCCCTTCTCCATCAGGTTGACAGAATGTGGCAAATGACCTTCTTTAAAATCGAATTCCTTCCTGGTATCTACAACCCACAGCGAATTGTCCAAATTTTTGCCTTCCGCATATTTCTCAATCTGAATGGTTGCAATGGTCTCCTGCATAGGTGCGGCGCCCTTGCGATTCAGTTCAACATCAAAGGGAAAATATTGCGGCACAAAGGGCTGATCAGCCAGTAAATTTTGTACAAAATCCTCTTCACTCGTCTCCTGCAAACTCCAGTTGGTTTCTTTTTCTTTGCCCATCGTACTGCTGCTTTCCTTGCTCAGGTTTTTACCGCAAAGCGTTCCTGCTCCATGCGCCGGGTACACTATTACATCATCATTCAACACCATTAGTTTTTCTCGCAGCGAATGGTACATCTGCTTTGCCAGTTCTGTTCGTGCAGACTGCATTTTGCCGGCTTTTTCTCTCAGATCCGGTCTGCCACAATCACCTATAAAAAGGGTGTCGCCGGTAAACACAGCTTTCTGTTTTCCCGCATGTTCCACCAAAATACTTATGCCGTCAGGTGAATGCCCCGGAGTGTTAATAGCAGATAATTTTATCTTGCCCAACTCAATAGTTTGTCCTTCGTCAAACGCCTGGTGCGGATAATCGGCATGCACATTTTTACTGGCATAAATGGTTGCGCCGGCAGTTTGGTGAAGCTCTAAATGGCTGCTCACAAAATCAGCATGTGGATGAGTTTCAATTACACCTACTATTTGCGCCTCCATTTCTTTCGCGTAGGCTGTATAAGGTTGTGTATCCCGCGCCGGATCTATCAGGATTATCTTTTTTGTACAATCGCTCAGCACAGCGTAGCTATAGTGCGAAAGGTTCGTGTCTTCAAATTGTTTTATTTGCATGGTATCTTTTTTCTGCCAACAAATTTCCTGCAAAACAATGACCTGTAAGGTGACAATGGTCACATAGGTGAGGGTATTATTTTTGTTAGGCTATGTAAAAGACTATTATGGAGCTCAGTAAAAATATGGGCACAGCCGACCGCCTTATACGACCTGCCCTGGCTGCCGGTATCATAGCTGCGTATGCATCCGGAAAACTAAAAGGTAAAGTCGCAGGCGGCTTACTTGCATTTGCAGCAATTTTTTTGGCGACCAGCGCTATAGGTTGGTGCCCGGGCTATGCGGCAATTGGTGCAGATACTTTGGAACACTAAAACAAAATAGAAGTTTTTCGCAGCCGGTGGTGGTACTGCTATCATGGGTGTAGCTTGTCCGTTAGGAAACATTACACCATTGTACCTACGGTGGTCGCGTCGGCAATAAAACAGCCAAACATTGGTGCAATATGTAAATTTTTCAGCTTCGATGTTTGCATGAAACATTTCTTTGCCAATATATAAGTTCCAGATCTTACGCAGAACTGAACCCGTATGGTTACAAGGAGTTTGATAAAATATGTCTGTTGTTCTTGATAAAGCATCTTCAATTGGAGAAACTGCCGCTTTATAAATTTCTGGTAAGGTGAATATCTTCTACAAAACAGTTTCTCTATACTTTCATTTGCCAGTCTTTTCACTAAATACAGTGTAGTAAAGAAAGCGGTTATTTCCTGTTCTGCTGTTCGTTTTTGTTGCAGGCAAATTGTTGTGTCCGCTCCAGTTATAACAGGCGTTGCATCAATAAAACTTTGTCATCTATGATCTATTCTGCGGCGGTTTATAGCACTAAATATTCGAAGTGACTTACGGCAAGAGAAAAGCTCCCGCTATCCAGTGTTCCGAAAACCAGGCTTCGCTTTGTTGATCGCTCTTGGTATAAATTTTACAGGTAAGCTGTGGCTGCAAAGTAGCGCCACATGCGGAAGACTTAAATACCGGTATTACCCGTAAAAGAAATAATCAAATGGAACAGATCAAAGAAAACATTCAACGACTTGGTAAATGGTTCCACAACATAGAACTCAAAGGTGTAAAAACTGCTCCGGATCATTTCCTGGGCGATTACCCCAATGTTAAGTTTCAAAGGTTTGCACATGCCATTCCCCAGGACCTTACCGGCAAATCTGTGTTGGATGTAGGATGTAATGCCGGTTTTTACGCTATTGAAATGAAACGCCGGGGTGCAGCAAGGGTTATTGGCATAAACTCCGACGATAGGTATCTTAACCAGGCAAGGTATGCAGCGGAAGTGCTGGAGGCAGATATCGAATTCAGAAATATGTCGGTCTACGATGTTGCTTCCTTGCGTGAAGGCTTTGATGTAGTCATCTTTATGGGCGTGTTTTATCACTTGCGTCACCCGCTGTTGGCGCTCGACCTGTTGTATGAAAATGTTGTAAAGGACACCCTCATTTTTCAATCAATGCAACGTGGTAGTACCGAGGTAGATCGCGTAGAAACAGACTATGATTTTTGGGATGTGGATCATTTTGAAAAACCCGGCTATCCAAAAATGTTTTTTATAGAACACAGGTATTCAAACGACCCCACTAACTGGTGGGCGCCTAATGCCGCCTGCACAGAGGCAATGCTCAGAAGCGCCGGTTTCGAGATCTCAGATCATCCTGAACAGGAAGTCTATATTTGCCGCCGCGGCAAATTAACAGACAATCAGCAACGTGCTGTTTACCCACCAAAAGCTATATAAGACGAACCAACTAATTGTATGATTGAAGCAGTAAAATTTTGGAACGAACCAAATAACAAATCACATTGGGCTTTCGAGATCGATCCGGAATGGAAAATTTTTGGTGAGATGGTAAGAATGGCCGCGCAAGCTGCCAAAGCCGAAAACCCGGGTATAAAGCGGGTGCTGGGCGGCATCTCTCCCATAGACCCTAACTTCATAAACATTCTGCAACAATATGGTACGCTAAACGATTTAGATGCTGTAGCGGTTCATGGTTTTCCTCTCGACTGGAACAATTGGAACATCAATGAATGGCCCTCAAAAATTGCAGAAATTGAGGCTGTCACTCACCTTCCTGTCTGGGTTACTGAAGTAGGTGTTTCAACTTTCGGCGCAGAAGAAGTGCAGGAGTTTGGGCTGCAGCGTACAGCAGAGCTATTGCTTGGTCGCGTGCAACGCATTCATTGGTACAGCCTTTTCGATCTGCCCCAAATGTGGGAGGCTACCACCCGTCACCGCGAAGCGGAAGGCTCATCCTACTATCGTCATTTTTACCTCGGCTTGTTAAAAGAAGACGGCACACCCAAGCTCGCCTGCAAACACTTTAGCAATTACACCCCCGCCATGGGCATTTGCCAATGGTTCCACTTCGAAGACCACCGGTTAGAGTATGGCAGTCGATTGGCTCAAACGCCTAGGTGTTCGCCATTTGCGCACAGGTCTTAGCTGGGCAGACTGGTTACGCCCCGGTTCCGAACAATGGTTTGACCGTATGATGAAAGCCCTCGAACCCTTTGATCTTACCGTTACTTTTTGCTTTACTCCCGAAGAGAGTGGCATAGAACCGCACCATACCAGCCCGCCACAAAGCATACAGCAGTTTGTTGATTTTTGTGTCACTATGATGCGTCGTTATGCATAATAGCAGGCAAAGATTTGCAAGTGAATTTTTTGTTGACCAACTATAGCTCATTGTTCAGCTTTACTTGCGACGCTCCGTTTATCTGCAAATCTCCTGGCAACAGATTGGTTGTTGGCAAACCTGGTTGAGAGATTGTTTCAGATTTGCAAGTGATGCATTGTTGACCGGTATTCAACTTTGTTCGCGACTACTGTTCGGCAGACAGGCAGGCTCCATTTATCTGTTGATCTCCTGGCAACAAATCGATCATTTTAGAAACTAGCTGGCAGATTGTTTTAGCTGCCGGTATCGGGCTCTCATTTCACTTATTTTTCCTTTATGGTACGCCATACCGTGATATACAGCGGTGGCCACTTGTGCAAAGCGGAGGTAGATCTTCGGCTGCTGCCATTTGCGTGCAAGCGCAAATAAGCGGTTACTCCACTTGGTTATGTAGTACCTCATGCGGTATATCAACTTTGCGCTTGCCGGCAATACCTGCTCTGTTGGGAGCAACTCTTTTGCAAGGTCTTACTTTCGTATTCACCCACGTAAGCCTGTAAGCCAATCCTTCGCGCCGCTGTCTGAAACCGGCAGCTTGTGTTTGCGTAATAAACTCTTCATTCACCTCCTTTAATTGCAATCTGTTCTCATCTATAGCTGACCTGATCAGGTGACTCATTTGTGCCGAGCGAACCACAACAACATTGGTTCCCCGCCAGTCTTTGCTGTAGGGCTCTGCCCACGCGTCGCCAAAAGATATATCTGCTGTTTCAGCAACCACATCGTCGCAAAAATTGCAGGCATTGTTCATAAAAAACCCGGCGCCCCAATCACCATCGGCCAGGTGCCACCAGTCCCGGTTAACAACACTGCCATCTTTCATCGTAAGCTTAGCAGCATACATATTGGCTGGTCTGTTCGGGTCTTTAAACCGGTAATCCACTTTTATGATAGACTCTACAGGCACATTCATTTGCCAGGCAAAACTTTCTACAAAGCGCGCACTCTTCATGTGACCACAAAAAAGTCCCAGCGTAAACCTAACGCGCTCAGCTATAAGTTTATCGTGCAGCTTCAATAGGTTGACTGCTTTTATAAAACAGGGAATACCTATAACTGCATACCTGCCGGGAACAGTTCGTATTTCCTGCAATATTTCAGACATTTCAATCGGATAGTACCTCGACTGTGCACCTTCTTGTATTTCCTGCACACTCCTGGAAATACGGTAGGTAAAAAATTTGTTTTGTTCCTGCGGGTCAGTAGCGGGTATTACATGTGCCACCCCATCAATCAAACCCTTTCTCAATAGCTCTGCAGCCACCCAGTTTACCATGCCGCCAGAACTTCCTTGTAGTCTGAACTCATCTTCAGCCACAAATCCAACATATGCCTCTCTAAAGCGGCCAATGTTCGCACTAGCCAAAGGTGCATCACCAAACAAGTTGGCAGAGAGGTAGTTTTCGTTTTGCGCAACTGGCGAAAAAGGACAAGTTTGTGAGAATTCATCAGACCTTTTTTCGTACCAATCTTTAGATCCTTTAGGTTTTAAAAATCCTTGTTCATTCCACTGCATTGCTGCGTCACCTCGTGCACTATCGGCTACACAATTGCCGCAACCGATGCACAATCCGGCCTCAACAATCTGCCTGGGACTATATAATTCATTCATGCGGTCTGCATTTGTTTGTCTTCCCGAAGGGCAGTGTTTAGATACTCATTTGATTGCCGTCTCAGTTGATCCATTTTCAATGAGATGCTAATATCAATTGGTTCATTCAGGCATGTGTTGTACACCTTCGATGGTGTGTTACTGTTTACCAGGTGGTTTTCACCGCCCAGTTTTTCCATAAGGCCATTTACTTTTAAAGACCGGTATGGTGAAGCCTCGCAAACAAAAGGCTTTTTATTAATCAATGAAAAAACACAGCCATGAAAAAAGTTGGTAACTACAGCCTGCGCCTGCGAGATAAATTTTGAAAAGTCGTGTGGATCTGCAGTTAACCATTGAACGTCTGCCCAGTCATTGCGGTACCCTATGCTAACCAGCGGTATATTTTTATCATTAGCCCACTTCCTTACTTCCCGTATATACCTGTCACTAAAATTATGACCATAAACAGCAACGTATTCACCGGGTAGGTGGTCCAACTTTCTTTCATCGGGTTGCAAGGGAAATTGCAAACAAGGGTCCAGTACCATGTACGGATCAAAGCCGAGCGCGTTCTTTATAATTTTTTGAGAATTTGAATCGCGGACAGAGATAGCATTGAAGTTTTTTAATTTATCTGCCCAGTAATTATCTATACCCCAAGCTGCAGGATAGTTACCGAAACTGGCAGCATACGATATCAACCTGTCGGCTTTGATGCCATCACCAAAAAATAAAGTGTTTTTGCCATACCATGGATGAAACAAGTTCCACACTTCATCACTTCCAACAACTACCACATCGTATTCTTCCATTTTACCTGGTTCGTTCAGGGGGAAGGGTGCAGATAATGGTAGCTGGTTAAATGAAGTAAAGAACCGCTCTATTTTTTTACGGTATAAAGGAAAATCAGTTTCAGGAACGGGTGATGGTAATACAGGCCGGTAAGCACATTTGTACTCCGCTATGTTTACCTGCTTCGATGTATGGTGAAGAATATTTACCAGGTGTCCCCTTGCAGCTAAGCCTTCAGCCAAACCGCGAGCCTGCCAATAACTACCATAGTTTATACAACTGTGAAAAGTAAGTATTCCAATTTTTTGAGCCATGTGAGTAATCTTTTTACTTTTAAATTGTAAAGCAACAGGCACGCCGGTTTCAATGTTTAGTTTTGCCTGCTCTAAATGGGTTTTCCGTATGCCGGTAAATGCAAATAGTGAAACATCAATAAATATTCCAATGACCACACTTCTTTTAATCAGGCATGCCAGCACAGATGCTGTAGGTAAACGCTTGTCAGGCCGCAAACCGGGTATAACCTTAAATGACCCAGGCAGGCGGCAGGCGCAACACTTAAGCCAGGCAATTCAACATGTGCCTATTCAGGCGATTTATTCCAGTCCGCTTGCGAGAACAGCAGAAACTGCTGCCTATATAGCCGCCGGTCGAAACATTGAAGTGGTCTATGCAGATGATCTTTTAGAAATAAATTTCGGTGAATGGACTGATAGCACTTTCGCTTCGCTTGCAGGGGAAAATCAGTTTCACTTGTTCAATCTTTTTCGCAGCAATACACCTGTTCCTGGTGGCGAAACCATGTTGCAGGCACAAACAAGATTTATTGGTGCTCTGCAGTCAATTTGTGCTAATCATAGCGGGCAAACTGTAGCTGTTGTGAGTTATTCAGATTTAGTAAAGGCTGCGGTTGCATTTTACGCCGGCATCCCACTTGATCTGTTTCAAAGAATTGAAATAAGTCCCGCTTCTATTTCTGTCATAGACATTCATGCTGAAATGCCTGTCATCAGGATGGTAAACTATACAGGTAATTTTATACTTTGATCCTGTCTTAAAAATGTCCTTATTGCAATCTAAACCGTAACTCGTTTTGAATTTTTCATTTGCACTGCTTCCTTGTAATATTTCACCAGTTCATCAGCCCTGTGCTCTGCGGTATGGTTTGCCAATACCTTCTCCCTGGCCTTTTTACCAATTGCTTTTCTTTTCTTCTCCGGTATTTTAGTCAGGTACTCTATGGTATCTTCTGCGTTCCGGGCAATCAAAATTTCGCTCCCTGGTGAAAAAATTGTTTCTATTCCATCCCAATAGTCTGAAATGATAGGAGTACCACAAGCAGCAGCTTCAAATAATCGCACACTGGGCGAATACCCGGCTTTGATCATATCTGCCCTGGTTATGTTCAGTGCAAATCTTTGGCTATTATAAAATTCACAATGCATTGCGGGCGGTAAATGACTAATTCTTTCAACATTCCCGGGCCAAACAATGTTTTCAGGATATTGCGGACCGGCAACAACAAACTTTTGCGCCTGTAATGAATCAGCCACATCCAACATCAACTTTTGCAATGGAGGTTGTCTGTCGGCACTGTAGGTGCCGAGATAACCCAAATCCCATTGAATGCGTGTTTCTTTTTGATAATAAAGTTCAGGATCAAAAGAGCAGTAGAAAGGCCGTGCTGCTATAGAACCATATTCATTTTCCAGTTTCTTTAATATTGGTCCGCCTGTGAAAGACAAATAGAGATTGTAGGCCGAAATCAAACCGGGAGTGTAGGTATTCATAGTCTCCTTTTTCTAACTTGGCCAGCGTTACAGGTGTATCAATGTCGTAAAATGCTGCGACACCTGTAGTAAGTTGAGTGACCCACTCACCTACGGCTACTCCTTCGGGCACATACGAACCAACGATTACCAGGTCAGCCTCTCTTACCAAAAAAGCATGGCTGGTTTTTAATTCTTCAAGGCTTGTGTACAATATCGTTTTGCAATAGGGCGGTGCCGCTAAATCCCTGTTGTTTGCATACCAGGGCACATCTCGTTCCAGAAAAGTTACAGAGTGCCCTTTCTTATGTAAAGCCCGCACCAGACCTCTGAAAGTTGTGGCATGTCCATTGCCCCAGGATGAAGTAATAGATAAGCCAAGTATCACAATATTCAAAGTACGATCACTCATGCTATTGTGTTTTCTGCTTTCAATTCACGTTTTAGAATTTTGTCAAGCTCAATTGCCCGGTGTGCATAGGTGTGTTTTTCCAAAACTTTTTTCAACGCAGCTTGCCCTATCTCAGTTGCTTTCTCTACACTTAGCGACGAAAGTATTGACCTTACTTCATCGCCATTGTGAGCTACTAAAATTTCGACGCCGGGTTCAAAGAAAGTGTCGATGCCCAGCCAATAGTCTGTAATAATACAAGCACCGGCACCCGCGGCTTCGAAGACCCTTGTTGCCGGGGAAAAACCATATTTAGCCATACTATCGCGACTGATATTTAGTACAGCAGTTGGTGAAGAATTGATCGCATTATGATCTTTGGTAAATACATGACCAATGTATTTGATATTAGCAGACATTGGTTTATCATGCCAACCGTTACCACCTAAAATAAATGTATGATCAGGCATTGACGTTGCCACATTTAGAAAGAACTCTTCCACTCTTTTCTCCCTGTCAGGCAACCTGTTGCCCAAAAAGGCAAGGTCTGCCTTAAAACGTTCTTCCTTTTCAACCGGAAAATGCGTTGAAGGATCAAGGGCATTGTAGATCGGAAAACATTTTCGGGCTCCTAATTGCTGGTAGGCATTAACAACCGGATCTCCACCCCCATAGGTAAGTATTAAATCATACTCAGGAATAAGGTCCTTGAAATAGTCGTCAGGAGAATGATTGACCCTGTCTAGCGTGGCTGGTGCATCAACATCCCAAAAAATAACAAGTTTTCCATGTTGCTTTAGTTGCAATACTTCTTTTTCCAATAGCTCATCAAACATGCCAACGCCGCTGGTCTTCACAATTATGTCTGCATGAAGCGCCAGCTTCAATGCATCGTAAACGGCTTCTTCTGTTGGTTGATAAACATGAATGTCTGCCCACTCCGGATCGTCGATATCCCTGTTTTTTTGCCTGTCATAAATATCGGGTTCATAAAAGGTTACGCTGTGTCCGTTTTCATGCATTGCGCGGATTATGCCGCGGTAATACGTTGCAGCACCGTTCCAATATGCCGAGACAAGGCTTGAACCAAAAAATGCAAATTTCATATTAATACAGTATTAAGATTATTCACTTTTAAGTCGCTGCAAATATTATAGAGCTCGTCTACTCTGATTGCACAGGTATGTTTTTGCTGAATGGTTTGTAAACCATGTTCCGTCATTTCTTTAACCCAGGGTTCACCGGCAAGCACCTGTTGCATAAGCGTTTTCATTTCATCGCCATTTGTAGCAAAACGGAAATCTTTACCCGGAGTAAAAAGTTTTTCAGCATCGTTCCAGGGAGCAGATAGCAATGGAATGGCACATGCCAGTGCTTCAAAGGGTCTGATGGTTGGTATGCCGGGTAAAGACTTTACATAAGGTCCGCGGGGGACGTGGGCTGTAAACCGGTATTTGTGCAAAAATTTCGGGTGCTTTAAAGTTGGGTAACCAGCCGCCATAATGAATACCTGCATCTTGTAAAGCTTTGATCGCATGCTCAGGATACCTTACTCCATAAATGGTTGCTGTAAGTCCTAATTTTTTTATTGGATCAATTATAAACTCAAACAATTCTTTGGTTCTTTCACCATCTCCCCAATTGCCAATCCAGACAAAATCACCCTCTTTTTTTACATCATGCAACGGCTTAAAAATATTGGTATCCGCAGCTTCATGCCAGGCCCAGGCTTTTTTTATCCATCCGTGTTGCAGGTAAATATCTGCTATGATTTTGCCAAATGCCAGCACACCATCATAGTTGGAAAGATCATAGGCTTTGATACTTTCCCGCTCAGTAACCGCGCGATGGTGCGTATCATGAAACAACAGTTTAAAATCATATTTTTTCCGGTACTTACCTATTGCAGATACTAGTTTGTGCTCTGTCCATTCATGCACTAAAACCAGGTCTGCATCTTTTAATATCGAATCTAATGGTAGATTGTCTATATCGTAACGGGTGGAAGTAAGTAATGGGTAGTAATTGCGAAACCCGGTCAATACTTTTTCTCCATGTTCCTGTAAAAGGTTGGTAAGACTCCAGCTATTTTGTGGTTCATATATTTCAACCTGGTTTCCACGTTTTATAAGCTCAGTAGCTACACCACGCAAAAAATGGGCATTGCCATGGTTCCAGTCGGATACAAGTGAATGACAAAATAAAACAACCCTCATGTATTCTTTTCTTCTTTCTAGATTTATTGATTACGTAAGCTGTTATACACCTGCAGGTATTTAGCAGCCATTACCTCAAGTGTATATTGTTGTGCCCTGTTCTTTGCCGCAGAGGCAAATTGCTGCCGTGCTTTTTCATTGCTGAGTAAATAATTTACTGCTTCTGCCAACTTTACTTTATCATTTGGATCTACAAACACGGCAGCATCGCTCCAGATCTCTCTTAATGAATTTATATCTCCCAACACCAGGGCGCACCCACTCAAAGCAGCTTCTAAAATCGACAAGCCAAAAGGTTCATACCGAGCCGGTAACACATAGATAGCAGCTATAGATAACAGCCTGGCAATTTCATCAGCAGACAGTTTGCCCAGGTGGTGTACATGGCTTCCCTCTACGTCGAAACTATTGTTTTCAAAAGCCTGTTCTCCCGCTACTTTGATAACACCGTTTATGTGGCTGGCAGCCGATACAAGCAGACTGATGTTCTTTGCCTCATCCCAAACCCTGCCCATTGAAAAGACAAGAGGCTGTTTCACTGAGTTGTAAAAACAGGAAGCATCACGACCATTATAAATGACTTCACCTGGTGTTGTTACAGCATAGGTAAACCTGGTGACCCGCATCATCCAATCAGATGGAGCGACCAGGTAATCCGCTTTTGATAAACCCTCTTTTACTCTAATAAAATAGTCATTCCAACTACCTGGTGGTTGTGCTTTTTTAACTGCCTGCCACCAGGAATATACATCTGAGTGCGCCACCACCAAAACCGGTGCATTCCATTTCAAACTTCCATACACAAAACCATTCAGATGAATAATATGTGGTTTGAGCTTTTGTTCTAATTGCAGCAGATACTCAACAGAAGCATCAATGCTTTCCCATGGATCTTCCATCCACTCCAGTAAACAGGTTGTTTCAAAAACAGTGACATTAGCAAGTGAGTCGACTTGTTTTTTTTGGCTTTCATTTATAGCGGCACCTGCGGTAACCAGGAAAAAATGAACATTGTGCGGTTGCAAAGACTTGCAAAGATCAATGGTATAAGTCCAAACACCTCCTACCGTGTCAGTGGTCATTAAAATGCGCAAAGGTTCCTGGTTGCTCAAGTTCTTTTATAAATTTTATCAACTACTTCTGCTGATCTAATAAAGTCAGTTGCTTCTTCGTTGAAGGCAGCACTACCAGAAAGCTCCTGTACCCAATTGATGATTGCCCTGCCTCCCCAATCGTCCGGGGGTAATGTTAACTTTTCAGTTCGCGTTCCATAGTAGCGAAGACCTTCAAAATCGTAAAAAGAACCATTGACATTTTTTAGGGAAACACCTCCATTGATACCATAAAAGGAAGCTTCAATAACTGCTTCGCGGCCGGCAGGCAAATTCCATGAACACGCAAGACGGGCAGATATATTGTTCGCCAGTTCCATCTGCACGTTGGCATAATCTTCCACTTTATTTCCACCATTCAGTGGTTGACCTTTTGAAAAAAGGCTGCTCTTACAGTCAACAACCAATGGAAAGTCTAAAGCATACAGCATAAGATCAACCAAATGAATGCCGAGGTCAAGAACGCAACCACCACCTGATTGCGCAACATTATAAAACCAGGGTTTATCAGGACCGTAGGCATTGTGAAATTTCAGGTCAACAGCATATATCTGTCCTAACTCACCTGACCTTATTACAGCCAGTATGCTTTGAAAAGCACTAGTGTATCGATAGCTGAAGTCAACACCTAAAAGTTTGTTATACTGTTTGGCTGCATTTACAGATGACAAAACTTCGCCTGCATCTCTCCCTAAAGGTTTCTGACAAAAAACAGCCTTACCTTTTTCGAGTGCAGCAACGGTTTGTTGCATATGCATAGCACTGGGTGTTGCAATGACAACTCCGTCAATACTTTTGTCGTTGATGGCATCGTAAAAGTTGTGTGTAGTGCGGCTACCTGGTGCTATTTGTAAAGCCTGTTCTATACAATCATCAGACGGATCTGTTATCAATGCAATAGTTGCCAGATCTTTTTCCACAACAGATTTTAACCGGCTGCGTCCAATCCATCCAACGCCCGCAAAGGCCAACACAGGTTTATATTTATTAGCTGCTGTTGCCATGTTACATTTTGATAAGCGCTTTCATGAATCCGTCAGGTCTGTTTTTAGTAAGTTCGAAGCCTTTGGATACTTCACTAAGTGATAGAATGTCTGTATAAAGAACCTGCGGATCCAACTCGCCACTGCTGACAGCTTCTGCTGCAGTTCTCATACCTGACAAGTACTTTAGCGGGTCACGCTCGTGGGCATTGATCACATCGATAGCTTTCCAGTTCCACTTTTGCATATTTATAGTTCTTGCACCATCCTGGTGATAACCGGCAATAATTAATTTACCATATTCAGCAATGATCTCTGTTGCCAGATCGAGAGCTACCTGTTTACCGGTTGCTTCAATTACCCTGCTACAAAATGAGTTGCCCGTCAAAGCTGCTACTTTGTTAGCCACTTCCCAGGTTGAGGTAAGTTGAATGATCTCATCTGCCCCGAATGTTTTGGCAAATTCAAGGGAGGAGGACCTTTGCGAAATGGCAATGACTTTTGCTCCTTTTTGCTTAACAAGCTTACACAACAATGCACCCAGAAATCCAATTCCAATAATTGCTACTACGTCTCCGGAGGATATGTCGCTGCGTTGTAAGATGTTATAAGCACAACCCAATGGTTCACCGGGAAATGGAGTTGTACCGAGTTGAGGGGGTAACCTGATAAATGCGTTTTGTTGTGCCAGATCGTATTGTGCATAACCATGAAACGAGAGAAAAGCTACCCTGTCGCCCTTTTGTATATCACTTATCTTGTCGCCGACCGAATCAACTATGCCCCAACCTTCATGACCGGGTGAGCCGGGTTCAAGAGGGTATTGAAACCACTCACGACCTTCCCAAAGGGGAATGCTGGACGCGCAAATACCACAACCTTCTACCTGTATTCTTATTTCATCGGGTTTGTTTTGTGGTATTGGAACCTCTTGCAGTGTAAACGTTCCCGGGTTTGAAAGCACGGCTGCCGTCATCAGAAAAAATAAATTTTAAATAAATAGTGTAGCAAGTCTGTAAAGATGCAATTGAATCATTGTTTTACTACACTGCTGTTACAAGGTGATGCGTAAAGAACTAAAGGTAAAAGTGAGTGACACAACGATGCTGAATAGAGATCTGAAGCCGGTAACATAAAAAGAACAACAATCCAGCGTTTGCAGACAAATGTATATACATGGCTCATAACTGAACTGTATAGAACTACTTTAGGTAGCTACAGCATTTCTTTGCAGCTTGCCGCCTGCGTGAATTGTTGCGTTTTCAATCAACCAATCATGCAGTAGTTGTACACCTTCCCGGGTGCCATGTGAGGGTAGCCAACCGGTGAGTTTATGAAATAGCGTAAAGTCAGTAACATAATATTTTTGGTCGCTCGGGCGCCAATCTTCCATCCTGATGTGAGGGCTGTCGCCTGTAATGCTACCAATCATTTTACACAATTCGATAAGACTGACTGTGTTGTGGACCCCGCCCCCGATATTGAAAGCCTGCCCTGAAAGAAAATGGATGTTTTGCATGGCAAGTATGTAGGCATTTATAAGATCATCGACAAATAAGATATCGCGAACCTGCTTGCCATCGCCATATAATGTGATCGTTTCCTGCTTCAATGCCTTAATGAGAAAATGTGCAACCCAACCCTGGTCTTCATTGCCGTATTGGTGAGGACCATAAATGCAGCTCATGCGAAAAACAGCGGTTTTTAATCCGAAGGTTCTGGCGTAATCTAACATGTATTGGTCGGCTACACCCTTGGTGCAACCATAGGGGCTATGAAAATCCAACTTGCGTTGTTCGCCAATGCCGTGCTGGCGGAAATAAGTGTTTTCAGGATGGTAACGGGTGCCATTCATAACGATACCCAGATCATCGAGCCCGCCATATACTTTGTTGGTAGATGCAAAAATAACGGGAGGCTGATGAATTGAATTGCGTATGGCTTCGAGTAAGTTGAGGGTTCCTCTTGCATTAACATCAAAATCGTAAAACGGGTCTGCCAGGCTGGAGGTAACTGCAACCTGTGCTGCGAAATGAAAAACCTGGCTGGCACCTGATACGGCAGTTGTAATCGCTCCGAAATCCCTGATATCCGCTATTTGCACCAACAGATTCTCGCTATAATTGTCTTGCAGCCAGCGCAAATTGTTTTCTACACCTGCCCGGGAAAGATTATCAAAAATTAACACCCTTTCACCCTGGGCTAAAAGCTTGCCGGCAAGGTTTACGCCTACAAATCCTGCTCCGCCTGTGATAAGTATATACCGGTCTTTTTGTCCAGGTGCTTCTTTTGCTACTATTTTCATAGTTGATTTTATATGTTAAACGGTTAGTCCTCTTTTTGATAGTTCGTTTCTGGCTTCTGATACTTTATCATCTGCTGTTTGTCCTTCAAGCCACTCAGCCAATTCCATCAAACCCTGCTCAAGTGAGATCTTTGGCTGATAACCTAACAGGTGCTTTGCCTTAGATATGTCAGAAAAACAGTGCCTGATATCACCCACTCTGTATTTACCAGATATTTCGTGTGCAATATGTTGCTTATTAAGAATTGTTGAAAGGTTAGCCGCTATTTCGTTGATAGTATAAGAGTTGCCGCTGCCCACATTAAATACTTCGTAATCTGCAGAAGAATTCCAATGCCAGGCGGGATGCCCGGGCGATATCTGAAACGTGCACAAAATCTCTTTTTTGGTTACCATCTTCAAAAATCAGAATTGGATTATCGTTGAGTAACCGCGAAGCGAATATGGCTAATACCCCGGTATATGGGTTTGACAGAGATTGCCGGGTTCCGTAAACGTTGAAAAACCGTAGCGCTGTCGTGGGAATATTGTAAGCTTTCCCGATCAGCAGGCACATGCGCTCCTGGTCGTATTTTGACAGGGCATAGATAGAAGAAAGAGAAGGGGTTTTTGTTTCGGGTGTAGGAAAGGGTGTAAGCACATTTCCCTTTTTATCGTACATCTCCCAATCGCCTTTCTTAAGCTGCTCAAGCGACCGCTCTTCACCAGGCTTTATATTTCCTTCTGCGTCTTTATATAACCCCTCGCCATAGATGCTCATACTGGAGGCGACAACCAGCTTTTCTACCGGCTTTTTTATTAGAGCCTCCAAGAGGACAGCGGTACCAAGGTTGTTTACGTCAGTGTATTCTTTTATTTCGTACATGCTCTGGCCTACGCCAACCATGGCAGCATAGTGATAGATAGCATCCATGCCTTTGATCGCTTCTTTTACTTTGCCAGCATCGCGAACATCACCTTCAATAAATTCTACATCGTCGTTTAAATAGTTGGGTTTACTGGTTTTTCTCCCGTGCACCTGTTCGCTCAAATTGTCTAAAACACGTACATGATACCCTTTTTCTAACAGCTCATCTGCCAGGTGAGAACCAATGAACCCGGCTCCACCGGTAATCAAAACTTTTTTGCTCATTGAGAATTAGTTTATATTTTATTCTTCATTTAAACTGGTGCGATACTTTTTTTTCTGCCTGTAACAAAGAAGCTTATGGCATTGTTTGTTTTTTTATGTTTAAATATTCTGATACATGTAAGGTTCTAGCCTGCTGAAATTTACGTGTGCTTTGGATTTATTTCAGCGGTTCACTTCATGCTACTGCTTTAACTTTTCTTCTCTGATTATCTTCTAAAACCAACTACTCAAATGTGTACATTACGCATCATATAAATAAATCATGCCCGCGCAAATTTTCCATTTTGTCGCAGCAAAAAATGAAATTGCGAGTATAATATGTTGAAATTGTGTAGAATGTTGCGGAATTTACCTGCTGACCTATTTGCTTTGCAAGTGATGACAGCGGCTGCTGACCTTGAAGATGAAAGCGGTAAACACCCTGAACACACGGAGACATGTACCTGGGCGGGAGTGGTTGGGGGATATGCTGATGCAATGAATAGGCCGGCTGAAGCCCTTAGGTTTAACGAAGCGAGTTCTGAGAAATAGACCCAATCACTTTTACGGCGTAAGCCGAGCCAGCCTGGCAGCCAAAAAATCGGGTAAGGATATTACAATAACAAAATATTATACCCTGCATAAAGCTGTACTCAATCAGCGCACTCTACCAGACCAGAGTTGGTTGTTATGTAAAAGCTCTTTCTTTAAAATCTGGGTGTAGAAATTTGCTTCTGTCTGTAATTAGGTATTTACTTGAGCGACAAGTTAATTGCCTGACAAAAGAACCCTCTATAACTCTCCTGTAAAGCTAAAGAGTTTACAAATTGTACAAGTGTACGACCTATCTATCGGCAGGCACGTGCAACACTGTATAACTGGAGAGCGGATAAGGGTTACCTACAAAATGTAAAAGCTACCGAGTAGCTTTATTAGCATAGAAGAGTTGGTTTATCAGTGCGGCAGCTTTTCTCTGAAATATCCATATGTCCAGGTGCCGGCAATGGCGCTGAGCAGGGTTACAATGATCACACTAAACCCCGAGCCAATCAATGCAAACAAGGGCCCCGGACAAGCACCGGTAATTGCCCAACCAAAACCAAATATCAAACCGCCATATATCTGCCCTTTATTAAAGGTTTTCTTTGGCAATTGTATCTCTTCGCCATGAATGGTTTTGATGTTGAATTTTTTAATAAACCAGACCGATAGAATACCCGTAACAACGGCGGAGCCTATGACGCCATACATGTGAAAACTTTGCAGGCGAAACATCTCTTGTATGCGATACCACGAGATGACCTCTGACTTAACGAGGATGATGCCGAATACCATTCCCATAATAAGGTACTTGGCAAACGCCAGACCCTTTTCGTGCGCAGAGGGTTTTATCGAAGTGTCTAACGAGCGTACTTCAAAGTCGGTATTTTCAGGTTTTTTTATTGTTGCAAATTGCATGTTACCAGTTTAAAATAAATGGAAGAATTAGGTTAGCCATAATGAAACCGCCCGCCATAAAACTCATGGTAGCGATCAGTGATGGCAGTTGCAGGTTTGACAAGCCCATAATGGCGTGACCCGATGTGCAGCCACCTGCATAGCGCGTACCAAAGCCCACTAAAAAACCGCCGAAAACAATCATGAAAAGTCCTTTGGCGGTAAGTAGTTGGTGCCAGTTAAACAACTGTGCTGGCATAAGGGAAGTTGGTTCTGTAATGCCATAGCTCTTTAGTTCTGCAACCAGGCTGGGATTGATCTGCACCGGGTTGGGATTGTTTACAAACAACACCACTAAAGCTGCTCCTACAACAATACCTGCTACGAAAAATAGATTCCAGGCTTCGCTCTTCCAGTTGTAGCTAAAGAAGGGAATTTTTGCCGGCATACAGGCTGCACAAACATGTCGCAGCGACGATGAAACACCTAAGGTTTTATTACCAAATATCAATAGGGCGGGTACCATTAATCCAATCAGCGGACCGGCAACATACCATGCCCAGGGTTGTTTTAAAAATTCAATCATTATTCGTGTTCTTTTTTTGTACGTGTAAGAAACTGGCAACTCCAAAGGCAAATTATAAAGTACCTTGAAGGAGGTGAAAAGTATTAACAATTTTGCCGGTGATATTGCCAGCAAAGGTTAATTAAAAGTTCTTCTAAACCTCTGCCAAGAAATTTATGTAATACGATCTATTTTTTACTTTCCAGTTCTTCAAATTGTACTGTTTGATTCCTTTTGGCAGGACGTGAATTAATAGCACATCCGCCTGCTCCGCAGCCAGCAATATTAGCTAAAGCAGTAACTAATAAAAATCCACCCAGCGCTCCGATCATTACATCCTCTTGTAGTATGGCTTGCACTACGCCATATATACCAATGGCGAGCCTTACAAAACGCATCAGGTTCCAGTTATATAATAAGGCTTTCATCTTTCAATTGTTTTGTTGGTTCAGGTTATCTACAAGATTACCGTTGGTAACATCTTTTATTCCCTCGTCTTTCATAAATAGTTACTGCCTTTCGGCAGCAGTTCCCAATCCAACAATTCGCACCAATCGATGTCTGCTTTCTTTATTGTACTAGAGCAGTTGTGTGTTGCCGGGCGGTATAAAATGAAAACCATACTGCGATGGCTGATTAAACTATTGAGTAGTTCCAAAGTTTATGGGAATTCCTTTGCATTTACCGGGTGTAAATTTCGGGCAATCGTGGTTCTGCATTCGTGACAACAGTCACATAGTCTATTATAAAAACAGTTCCTTAACAAGTATATAGGTTCCCATTGCCAGCACGAACCAGCCAAAACCTTTTTTTAGTTTATCGCTGTTTACCTTTTGGTTGAAATGACCACCGACAAATATACCGGCAATGGCGATGGCTGAAACGATCAATAAAAACCGCCAATCGATAAAATGGCGACCAATGTCGCCCATAAAACCGATTAATGAATTAAGTGCAATGATGAGTAATGATGTGCCTATCGCTTCTTTCATGGGCAACTTCATAAAGAGCACCAAAGCCGGTATTAGCAAGAAGCCGCCACCTGCACCCAAAAAGCCTGTTACCAAGCCAATCAATACACCATAGATGACAAGTAAAAATGGGCTTTCTCTGGTCTGCAGCCCTGCTTGATCTCCTTTTTTATTTCTGATCATCGAAACCGATGCCGCCAACATTAACAGGGCAAAGACCACCATTACAAACAATGAATGCGTTACCTGCAATGAACCAATGGTGAAAAAGACGTTGGGTAAAAAAGGAATGATAAACTTGCGGGCGATGAAGACAGTGCTTATAGAAGAGGAGCCAAACAGCAGCACGGTTTTGAAATTGACCAGTCCCTTTCGATAATTATTAAAAGCACCGACGAGACTGGTTAAACCCACAATAAAAAGTGAATACGAAATGGCGATGGTAGGAGAGATAGCAAACAGGTAAACCAATACGGGAACCGTTAAAATAGAACCACCGCCACCAATTAAACCCAGCGAGACGCCGATAAATAAAGAAGCTATATATCCTGCTATTTCCATGCTGCAAAATTGACGGCATTAGGCTACAAGTTCGGTGATAATGGTCACACAGCCGGGTACTCCTTTTTTAACCATTCTATTGAGTTGCGGTGGATCAATACCCAGTCTTTGGCTTCCATTTTCTTGAGTAGCCGGCTGATCACTTCCCGGGATGAGTTCAGGTCGTTGGCAATATCCTGGTGTGTCATTTTCAGGTTGGTACCCAGGCGGGCAACCTGCTTTTTCAGGTAGTCTTCCAGCCGCTCATCCATGTTGGTAAAGGCGATGGCATCAATGGTCTTTAGCAGTTCTTCAAAACGGTTGCGATAAGAGGTGATGACAAATTGGTACCAGCTTTTATACTGGCTCATCCACTGGTCCATATAAGTAAGCGGGATAGCCAGAATGGTGGCATCGGTCAGTGCCTTGGCGAGTATTTCGCTGGTTTCGTGTTTGGCTGCACACACCATCGACAGCGAGCAAGCCTGCCCGGCATCGAGATGATAAATAAAGTACTCTTTGCCCTGCTCATCTTCCCGGTACAACTTTACTATACCGTCCAGAATAAGCATCGTTGAACGAATGGTTTGCCCCTGTTTCAACAGTGTTTCACCTGCCTTTACATTTCTTATAGTTGCCTGATGTAAGATTGCCTGGTAGAGTTCATCTTCTAGATTGGGGAACAGTTGTTTGAGTTGGTTGATGTGCATGGTGGTGATTGAAAAATGTATATTTTCTTGAACCGGAGAAATGCAAGGTCCACATTTGTTTTCGCAAATCTCAACGCAGTTGCATCCATCTTCATAGCCAGCACAACTTCTTTGATTTTGCAACAGGTTCTATAATGAGCATATTAATTCAGTTCTGGAATGGTTTATTATTTCTCATTCGGTAATCAGCTTTTAAAAAATTTATCATCATTCCATTTCGCAGGATTATTAATAATATAATTCGAAATGGTATGATAGGCTTGTTTATCGCGTATGATGTGTTCGTAATAATTCCGTTGCCATAATTTTCCCATCGTTTCATTTTTTATTTTGAATATTTCCAAACATGCATTTGCCACCAACGATTTATAAGCCCCCACAATACGCCCAACGGTTGCATTACCCGTAGGAGCAATTCCTGGCGTTTGCCCGGGTATTAACGGTTCCCCCGGTATTTGTGATTGACCAATTGCAGTTGGTTGCCCCTGTATTGGTGATTGCCCAATATTATCTGATTGTTTATTTGCCAATCTGTCGTTTAATACAATTATACTGTGCATGTGATTTGGCATGATTTGAAAAACATCCATTTCAAAATTGGAAAACCGTTCGGTTAATTTCAACCATTCATTATAGGCAATTTGTCCATATTCATTTAATTCCATTTGTGCCATTCCATTTGGGCATCCGCCGCATTTTGGGCATCCTTTGCATTTGGGGCATCCGTTGCGTTAGGGGCATCCGTTGCATTAGGGGCATCCGCGAGGGATGCCCCTACGATTTTACCGAACCTGTATTTTCGATCCTGGCAACAAATGGTGATAAAATATGCACCTGCCTGCGAATAATCGTATTCTTTTAACCGGATGGATCTGCGTTGATGTTTATTGTAAGACATCAGGAATATATATTTCTTAATTCACTGGTAGTTTCCCCCCTCACTTCCCCTCCACCCGGTACAAGCCCGCACCATGCCGGTTGATCTGTGGTGCAAAGACACCGGAAAAGGTGCCCACCTTTTTGCCGGTCCACAGGTCGGTGATGATAGCCGGTCCACGTATGCCCAGGTCTTGCAGGTGTACCGGTACGGCGGCAGTGGCTGCAGGCACCGGCCCCGACGGATCGGTTGTATAGACAAGGAACTGCATGGTAGCGCCCACATTTTGCACGGCGGCGGCATCGTCTATACCCACCATTGCTTTGAACCGTGAGTAACCGGCCGGCAAATCAAACTCAACAATGGAGTTGGCATGTACCCCAATGCCTTTTGCATACTTTACCTTATTCACTACCAGGTCGTTGCCCGAAACACTTTGGTTGGCATGCACGCTGCCCCACCCCGATGTCGCCTTCACCCATTTCATATCAGCCAGCGACAAAGAGTCTCTGTCGTTGTACACGGCAGGCGCTATCCAGTCGGCATGGTCCCAGTCTATGTTATCGCTGCCATTGGTTACCACCAGGTACAGTTTGGTGGCGCCGCTTATGTCTATATCCAGCGTCTTGTTTTGCCCGGGTGTTTCCCGGTTTATCATTCCGCTCTTCCAGGTGGCTTTGTCTTCTATCGCCATTTGCTGGTCGGCTTTGTTAAACACAGCCAGGTATTTGGCGCCTGTCGCCGGGTCATCGGCTGTCCAGGCGGCTTTATCAGCTTCATTAAACAGCGGGCGGTTGTGGGTACTGTTGTTCAGTACATTCAGCACACCTTTATTGGTTAGCAGCGATAGGGTGAAGGGGTCATTATCCGGCAGATTGCCGCCAAACATCAGCGGCGATCTAAAGATGCTCCACAGCGTCATCAGGGTATATTGTTCGTCGCGGGTAAAGTTGGTCATGCGCGGGTTGCCACGCTCTGCGCGTATGCCCAGGCGGCCGAGCGGCAGCATATCGCCATCGGGGTAGGCGCCAAAGCTGCGCCATTGGTTCCAGCGGTCAAACACAGCAAAGTGTTCCTTCAGTTGCTCCCAGCTATCCCAAAAATCGCCCACCGTGCGCCACATGTTGGCATTCTTTTGCACCTCTGCCGCGTGGTCAAGCGGTGTTTCTCCCGGCGACGTACTGAAGACGATCTTGCGCCCGGTGAGGTCAATAGCTTTGCGTATCATCTCCACTTCATCGGCAAAATATATGGGTGAGGTCAGGTCATCCACTTTTACAAAGTCCAGTCCCCAGCCGGCATACATTTCAAACAGTGAATTATAGTATTCCTGCCCGCCCGCTTTGCCCGGCACTATGGTGTACATATCGTGCAGCCAGCGGCTTTGGTCAGCCATGGTGTACACATCGGCAGCAGTCACGTTGGTACCTTTTATGGGCAGCTTTTGTTGCACGGCTATCACCGGTATGCCGCGCATTATGTGAATGCCAAACTTCAGTCCCTTGCTGTGCAGGTAGTCGGCAAGCGGTTTAAAACCCTTGCCGCCAGCCGCAGAGGGAAAGCGGTTGACCGCAGGCTGAAACCGCCCGTAGGCGTCTATATTATATTGCGGATCCGTTTCGTTGTAGCCATGCGCATGGTCGTTGGCTACATACCAGCGAATGTCAACCACCACATATTGCCAGCCAAATTGTTGCATGTGCGCAGCCATGTAATCGGCATTTGCTTTCACTTCGGCTTCGGTCACTGTCGGGCCAAAACAGTCCCAGCTATTCCAGCCCATGGGTGGGGTAGGCGCCCAGCTATGAAAATCGCCGGCAGCAGGTTGCCCGTTTTGTGCAGGTGAAAACAAGGGCAACAGCAGCAGGGCAAACAATAATTGCTTGGTCATAACACATCATTTTTATAGAGGCTGCTATATTACGGTTAAAAAGCAGAATACCATTTTCTAAAAGAGATCGTTCCGTTTGTTTTTGGTCGCCGGCTGTTGCAATAAGCTGGAGGCATTGTTGCGACAGCCTACCCCGCAGAGGCGGGGCTCCGTTCATCCGCATAGCACACCTGATCGTTAAAAGCAAAAAGTAAAAAGGTCTTTGGCAGAGCGCCATTTTTCATGCACATGAATGGGCGGGATGGCCGCTATTGCAATTGCTGGGTTTAACGTCTACTTTTAATAAAACCTCTTATTATGAAACTTTCGTGCAGGCGTATGTACTGTTTCGCCCCGGTGTTGGAACTGCTGTTACTGGTTGGCGTGCATGGTCAATTGGCTGCGCAGGCAACAATGCGGCAAAGGATCCCGGCTCATAGAACGCTGGGTTCGGCAGTTTCTGCAACCGCTACAAAAGAACAAGCTATGTCAGTTGGCAACTATTCGCGCATGGGTAATGAAGCCGACGGATACGCGTACCTGGCAACAAAAGAAAGTTGTGATTTTGAAAAGACCGTAGATGATAGTGGCTGTGTTGTGATAGCGTATGCTGATGGTGGAAAAAAGAAAGTATGTAATGGACTTTTATTTGAGGTTATTACACCGGACGGAGTGCGGCATCCAATTAGAAACTGGTCGATAAAACAGTATGTAATGAAGATTGATCCTCCCCAAAATCCAACGCAAACTGACGTGAGTTACAAATGGATAAACAGTTTCAATGCCGAAGAGTTGAGCGAAATAGGGAAATGCCTCAGGACGGATGAAGCAATGGCGGTTTACCTTAAACGTGAATATGCCAGTTGTAAGGACAATATCTATAAACAAATGGAGTACAGGTCAATTTTTTTGCAGGAATATTATAAAGCGAAATAGATATGTCCATTTTGAAAATTACAAGTTTGTACGTGCTTGTTTGTATCCTACATTGCGCAAATAGTTTTGGACAGGCTACCGGCGACAGCACCAAACAGTCAGCAAATATCGATAGCATTCTCAATAATACAGATGCTGCTTTTTCAGCCAGGGCAACCGGCAATTCAACCATAAAAACATTGGAAGTACTGTATAGAGATGACACGCTGTTTAAGCATGCCCTGCGCGATTATCATCTTTTTGGCTTGCGACACAGACAGCAGTCGCTGCAATGGAATTTGAACTCCGGCATCATTATCTTTTGGTGTGTTATTATATTGGTCTTCGCGGGAATTGCTTTTGCAGGTGTGCAGTTTTATAAATCGATGTACCGTGCAAAAGGAAATATTGATGATCCAAACTTAAATTTGAATACTGCCTTTGAAGCAAACCTGCAAGGCTTTAAAGTTACTTCTCCGGTACTGGGGGTTATTATTCTTTTAATTTCGCTTATGTTCTTCTATTTATATCTCGTGTACATTTATCCTATTACCGAGATCTTTTAATTTCATTAGTACCTGTTAGAATTGGTTAGCCCAGTTTGTGGCGAAGGAGTAAGAACTATTGAAAGATTTGAATGAACCTTTGTGGTCATTTTAACTTTACAAGTTTTTGTACACTAACAACTTAGCTATTTTACATTGCTGCAATTTTTAATTCAGACCAAACTCTGCACGATATTTCTAATAATTAAATTCACAGGAAGCAACTGTGCTGTCATTTTGCATCGTGCCACCCACAAAATGCCTGACAGCTACAGGCGGAATACTTATTTTTATTTCGCCGTAGTATCCTTTTGTTACCACTGCATAGTTATTTCCTTCGCCTGTACTGTACCAGCTTTCATTTATGCCGTGATCAATTTTAAAAACCATTTCATTGTCTGCCAAGGATGTTGCAGGACCCTTTTTTATCTTGTACGAACTAATAGCACCGTTGGGTAAAGCATTACATAATGCCCAGGCACTCTCAGTTGCGCTTAGTGTAAAATGTACATTTGATCCGGAAGAATTATTTTGTAATGTCGAATAATTTTGCCCGTCAAATATCCATGTAGCATTGGCTTTTTCTGCAGTAGGATCATCTTTGTTTACACATCCGGTAAAAGCCAGCAAATAGAAAAGGCAAGTGAAAAATGATTTTTTAAACATGTCAGATTTTTGGTACTATAAAACGAAAAGATACCGCCTATACAATAATTAATTGTGTAGATGGAAAATACAACTTACACCTCGATAATGCAATACATCTATTAGTCTGTTAAAAATTGAAAAAAATAAATTCAGATTTCTGATCTTGAGAAAGGTTACTTAGAATAAAGAACAGCAATCTCGAGTTCTAAGAATTTATGAGCAAGATGAAAATAAATACTTTTTTACAAGGAAATTGTTGAATATTCTTTTTGAGGCTTTAAAATTACTCTCAGTAATTAATTCCTCTGAAAATTTTTTGGAGACCAGCCCAAACTCTTCTATCGACATTTGTTGTGTCACTCACTTCAACGGCAGATCTTTTATGAACATACAGGAAGAGGCAAACGCCAGGAAAAATAGTTTGCGTGTAAAATATTTCTTAGCTGCATAGCGATAAAACTGTACACGCTGTGCGACGCAACGGCCGGTTGGTGAACGTACAAAAAGCCGGGTTCAAAAAAAATAAAACGGGGTGGGTTTAAGGCGGTCAGTTTTTAACCTATAATATAACGAATGTTGCCAAAGTGAAGGTCATTGTATCTTCAAGCAGTGGCTTTTGGTTATGTGTTCTTTTTTTTCATTGCTACTGCAAGCAGCACATAAAATTGGGGATATATAAGTGCCTTTTGTTTTTGAAAATTCTATTTGGTTGCAGGCACTATACTAACCGCAGCGCCGCCACCGGGCGCCATGACCAATTCTAAGGTTGATGTGTTATCCACGGGTATATTATCGATCTTATAAGCCTCCGGATTTTTCATCCAATCAGCATTGGCAGCATCAGCATAAATAGTGGCTATATATTTTTTGCCTTTTTCTAAAAAGCTAAGTGGAAGGGAAGTTGAACGGCTGTTCTCATCGGTAATGGCGCCTATAAACCAGTTGGGGTTGCCCTTTTCTTTGCGTGCAATAGTGATGTAATCGCCGGGTTCTGCTTCCAGAATTTTGGTATCATCCCAATCGACCGGTACATCTTTTATAAACTGGAAGGCATCCATGTGGGCTTTGTAATTTTCAGGCTCGTCGGCAGCCATTTGCAACGGGCTGTACATGGTGATGTAAAGGGCAAGTTGCTTCGCAAGAGTTGTATGAACCTGTCGCCCAGGGACCATAGAATAGCCTTGTATTTTGAAGATGCCAGGGGTATAATCCATTGGTCCACCCATCAGGCGGGTAAAGGGCATAATAGTTTCGTGCTCGGGCAGGTTGCCCTCGCTAAAGGCATTCCATTCGTTGCCGCGCCCGGCTTCGCTGGCCATAAAGTTGGGCCAGGTGCGCTGCAAACCGGTGGGGCGCACGGGCTCGTGCATGTCTATCATCACGTGGTATTGCGCTGCTTTTTTTGCCGCACGCAGGTAGTGGTTGATCATCCACTGACCGTCGTGGTGCTCGCCACGCGGTATGATCTGCCCTACGTAGCCGGTTTTGACGGCATTGTAGCCATACTTGTTCATAAAGCGGAAGGCAGTGTCCATCTGCCGCTCGTAGGCAGCAGCGCCTGCAGAGGTCTCATTGTGCATGATCATCTGCACTCCTTTCATTTTTGAGTAGCGTTCTATCTCCTTCACGTCGAAGTCGGGGTAAGGAGTAACAAAGTCGAAGTGGTCTTCGTTCCAGTTGCCCGACCATTCTTCCCAGCCGGTGTTCCAGCCTTCGACCAACAAGCCTTTTATTCCGTTTTTGGCGGCGAAGTCTATGTACTTTTTTACGTTGGTGGTGTTGGCGCCGTGGTGGTGGTGCGGTATAAGCGCTCCCTGCGCATTGAAAGTATCGGGGCGGTTGCTGTAGCTCCAGCTACTTTTGCCCACCTGCATTTCCCACCATACACCCATGAACTTCATGGGTTTTATCCAGGCGGTGTTCTTAATTTTTGAAGGTTCATTGAGGTTGAGTATGGTTTTGGAAGCAAGGATGTCGGTTGCTTTGTCGCTAACCAAAATGGTACGCCAGGGGGTATTGGCTGGCGTGCGCAGATAGGCTTTGTTGCCCATGGCATCGGGCACCAGGTTGCACGACAATTGGTAGTTGCTGCGATCAACATGCAGTTGCATAGAAGGGTAGTTGATCAATGCCGCTTCATGTATATTGAGGTACAAGCCATCCGCTGTCTTCATCATGAGCGGGGTCTGTACCGCATACTGATCGGGTATATTGTTCTCTCTCTTGCCGAAGGAAAGCATGGGTGTTTTCCAGGCATCTACCTCGCTTATCTTCGAGGTTGTGTAGGCATATTCATTTGAATTGAAGTCGCCGGGTATCCAAAACGTTTTGTGATCGCCGGTCAGGTTGAACTGGGTGAGTTCTCTGGCGACCACAAAATTGGTCAGGTTGTGCTGCACAGGAAATTCGTAGCGAAAGCCCACTCCATCGGCAAACACCCTGAAGACAATATTGAGCAGAATGTTGGGAGCGTCTTTTTGCTGCAGGTGTACGGTGAGTTGACGGTAGTGATTGCGGATCTGGCTGACCTCGCCCCAAACCGGTTTCCAGGTTTCGTCGACTGCTTTGGTGTCGGTATTCAGCACCTTGAAATTCTTTTCAAGATCAATTCCCTCGTTGAGCTGAAAGCCCAGTTTCGAAGGCTTGATTACTACCTGCCCATGGTAGGTGACGGCATACTGCGGCTCGCCATTGCCGGTCAGGTTGAAGGTGAGTTTTACCTGGTCGAGTGAGGCACTTGCCTCTTGCTGCTGCGACCATACTGCGGTGCAAAGCAAGAGTAAAATGAGAACGGAAAGCGATTTCTTACGCACCATGAATGGTATTTTGAAAATGATAAAGTTTGTTCCCGTACCGTGACCTTATCGGGTTAACCGGGCTGAAAAGAGAAGATCTTTTTATTGGTAATGTGCGCATACCAATACTTTGTTAGCGCTTATAAACAAGATAGCTATAGGCGGGTATATGAACGGTTCCTGCCAGTGTCACCAGACCACCGTGCATAGCATCTATCCAGTTGCCGGTGGTGGCAGCAGGCAAGGTAAAGTCCACTTCTTTGTTGCGCAGGTTCGATAGCACCAATACTTCTTCACCTGTCACTTTCTTGGTGAATGCACACACATCATCAGTGGAGTAGGAAGTAAGCTCGCCGCGGCGAATGGCTTTGCTGAGGTTGCGGAAGTCGATCACTTTTTTGTACTCCGCAGTTACTTCGGGATGGATGCTCCAGTCAATGTTTTTGGCAGTGAAGGGAAAGACCATTCTATCAGGTGTGCCCACCTCCTGACCGGTGTAGATCATGGGTACACTCTTCATATAAGCCGCCACAACAAAGGCTGCCATCGAGCCTTTTTCACCACCAAACAACTCGAGTGGCGTACCGTCTGAACTGTTGACATCGTGGTTGGTAGTATAGCGTACCATGCGTTGTTTTTCGGTAGCGCCTGCATAGTCTTTTCGGTTGAGTGTATCGATAGCCCGTACGGAACGATCGCGTTTGAAAATTCTTTCCATGGTTCCAAAGAACTCAAAGCCAAAATTGTAATCGAAGCCGGCGCGTAAAGTTTTCATTGCGGCTTCCTTCCGCCATCATCAGCAGTATATGGTCGGGAATGTGACGCAACGAATTTATTGCCTGTTTCCAAAAGTCTATAGGTTGACCATCGGCAAAGTCGCAACGAAAGCCATCTACATTGGCAGTTGCCACCCAGTATTTCATAGCATTGATCATGGCGGCGCGCATATCGTAGTTGTCAAAGTTGAGCTGTGCCACATCATTCCAGCCTCTGCCTGGCGGACTGATGATGTTGCCGGCAGAGTTTTGCAGGTACCACGATTTGTTGGCAGTCCACGGATTGTCGAAAGAGGTATGGTTGGGCACCCAATCGAGGATGATAGCCATATTGCGGCTGTGTGCACCATCTACCACAGCCCGCAGGTCAGCCAGTGTACCAAACTCCGGATTGACGGCTGTATAGTTGCGGACACAGTAGGGCGAGTTGGAGGTTTTAACGATGCCAACCGGGTAGATCGGCATCAGGTAAATGACATTGGCGCCGAGGGCTTTTATTGAATCGAGGCGCGGCAATATGCCGGGCAGATCGCCGCTGGTACTAAAGGTGCGGATATTGACCTGGTAGAGGGTTACATCGCGGGGATCTGGTACATGCTGATAAGGCTTGCCGTATTGCGCCGGTACAGTGGTAGAGACGTTTTTTACCGAGGAACAACTGAGCGTAAAAGCAAGCAGGAAAGAGACAGACAAAACACTGATGGTTCTTTTCATATTCATTTTTTTCAGACCTACAAAGGACGATAAAGAAACAATAAAATTTATTTTTCGACCGGTGAAACCTGTGAGCCTTGATTTGCCGGAACCGGTGATTTTGCAACCGGTGCACATCTGTTTTCAGGGGTATGTGCAGATGCAGTTAGGGCACTGGTGCAGCAAAGTGAAACAATTGGTTTAGCTCGTCGCACTGAGCAGTCCGCCGTATGTGATTCACCAGGAACTGTCAGTAAAGACAAATGATAAATCAGGGCGTTGCCGCTGAACGGAGCCCCGCCCCTCTGCGGGGTAGACCGTCGCAAGAATGCTCCATTCATAACTTATGCCGGCGACCAAAAAGTGCTACTTGTGCAGCACCAAATAGCCGTATGCAGGCAATGTAACGGTGGTAGCCAACGCAGTTGCTCCACTATTCAAAGCATCGGTCCAGTTGGTATTGGCAAGGGTCGCCGGCAGGGTATATTCAACCGCTTTGTTGCGCAGGTTCACCAGCACAAAAACCATTTCGCCGTTGAGCTCTTTGGTAAAGGCAACCACATTGTCGCTGGTGTAGGAAAGCAACTGACCTGAACGAATAGCGGCGCTGCTGTTGCGCAAAGCGATCACTTTTTTGTATTGCTGCGTTACCCCTGGATTGAGTGACCAGTCGATCTTTTGACCGGTGAAGGGAAACGAGATACGGTTGGTCATACCCACCTCCTGGCCATTGTAGATCATGGGTACACCCTTCATATACGCTGCCAGTATGAAGGCGCCCATGGAGCCATCGACACCGCCAAATAGCTGCACCGGTGTGCCGTCGGAGCTGTTGACATCGTGGTTGGTGATATACCGCACTACCTGCACGCTGTCGAAGATATTCAGGTACTCGGTATTGTTCACATCGTTGATCTGTGTGGCAGATTTTCTGTCGCCATACAGTTCTTTCAGCTTGCTGTAGAAGGCAAAGCCATAGTTGTAGTCGAAGCCCGCTTTGAAGTTGTCGAGCCGTGAGCCTTCAGCTAAAAAAAGCAGCCTGTGACTGGTAATGCCACGCAGCGAAGTAATGGCTTCGCGCCAGAAATCAACGGGAACATTGTCGGCAAAGTCGCACCGGTAACCGTCAATATTGGCTGTAAAGACCCAGTAGCGCATTGCCTCTACCATAGCTGTACGCATACTGTCGTTGGTAAAGTCGAGCTGGGCAACATCGTTGTAGCCGGCAGGAGAAAGGATATTGCCGGATGCATCCTGCTTGTACCAGGATCTGTGTGCAGTTATCCAGGGATTGTCCCAGGCGGTATGGTTGGCAACCCAGTCAAGCATGACCGCCATGTTTTTGCTGTGTGCCGTGGCAACCAGTGTGCGCAGGTCGTCCAGGTTGCCAAACTCTGCACTTACTTCTTCATAGTTTTTTACTGCGTACGGTGAGTTGATTCCATTTACAATACCGACCGGGTAAATGGGCATGAGATACACCACATTCACACCCAGGTTTTTGATAGAGTCGAGCCGTGCCGTAACGCCCTGCAGGTTGCCGGTAGCGCTAAATGCACGGATGTTGACCTGGTAGATGATGGCATCTTTGGGCGCCGGCACATTGGTGAAAGGCTCACCATACTGTGCCGGATCGGGACCTAAACCCGGCACAGTGACCTGTGTGACCGGCAGTTCCGTTTTGGTACAACCCAGAATAAAAAGCGAAACGAGATATACTGAAAATTTCTTCATGTCATTTATTGAGAGATGGAAAACTAATTTTTGTGCAGATCATAGGTATAGTGCTGTGAGTCGTGCAGGTCGAGTGTGATGGTATAGTTGCCGCTGGAAGGAACAGAGAGGTTGTTTAAACCGCCGGTATAGCCGAAAAACGGACTATCTGCATAGACCAGGTTGTTGCTGCCATCCACGCCAAAGTCAATCTTCCAGTCGTTGTTTGCCCTGAATTTGAAAGAGCCTGCAGCGCTCATGTCAGCCGTCACTTTCCATACCTGGTTAGTCGCATCGTAGGTCATTTGTGTATCGCTGCCCCAGCCGCCCGGCGTGGCATCGCCAATGATGGACCAGGTGGTTTTGGTGGCTGTCCACTTCATAGCGTTGAGGTCGGCTGTCAGCTCATAATAGCCGCCATCAGATACCATCATGTTTCCACCGGCGTAGTTCGCTTCTATGATGTCTCCGCTGTTGCCGGTTGCATCGCCGTAGGCAGTGGGTGTCCAGTCAGCCTGTGGTGTCATTTTAAACTGGTAAGAACCACCGGTGGGTATGTAAACGTAACCCTCATACATGTTAGGGTGTCCTGCAGCCTCGGAAAGGGTCGGCGCTCCGCCGGGGTTCCAGCCCTGGTAGTCGCCTGGTACCCACAGTTTTTTCAGCACTACAGATTTATAGGGATTGACCATTACAGTAGCTGCATCGGAGTAGACCGACCGGTCCAGGACCGCTACCGCCCGTGCCACCATGGTATTGGCAGAGTCCTGCATCATACCCAGTTTGGTCAGGGCAATGGTGTTAAGGTCTATGCCCAGGAAAGATTTGCTCAGCACATTGCTGCCCACTTCCACGGTGTAGGCATTTGCCCAGCCACCGGTGCCAATGGTATCGCTGGGCACATCCAACTGTAGTTTGTAGGTGACCGGTGCATCGATTTTAAATACCACCTGCTGCCACGAAAAAGTAATGACCGATGAGTTGTCATTTGCCGGCTGCAACACAACAGAAGATGTGGACGCGGTGAAGCCGGGCGGAAAAGTGACCACATCGAGGTAGGTAAGCACGCCTTCCTTTTTGCAGGCGCTAAATGCTGCCACAGCCAGCAGTGCGATGAATATTTTATTGAGCATTTTTTTCATGTATGTAACTTTTTAGTTGGTAGGTATGGGAGCAGATGAACGGTTTAATAGCCGGGGTTTTGCTGCAGGTTTTTGTTGGCGTTGAGCGCAAATGTGGGTATCGGAAAAAGCTTTCTAAACGGTGCGGTAGCCGGTGTAAAATCGTGTGGCAGCAGGAACTTGTCGAAGCGGATCATATCCTGCCGACGCTGACCTTCGAAGGTGAGTTCAAAGCCTCTTTCGTTGTACACGTCGTCCAGCGTAGGGTCGCCTGCCAGTGCACCAAGACCTGCCCGCACACGCACCTGGTCTATAAGAGGTTTGGCGGCAGCGGCATTGCCCAGGCGCACATTGCATTCAGCTTTCATCAGCAGTATATCGGCATAGCGGTAGATAGGAAAGTCGTTCGATGCGCCGCCACCGTTCAGCGGTGGTGCCATATAGAATTTTTCATTGCGGGCGCCTTCTTCACGACCGGCTCCGGGATTGTCGAGTGAAGACACATCCAGCGAATAGTTGACACCGCCGGGCTGCGGTCCCCACACGTATTGTTTTTTGCGAATGTCGTTGTCGGCAAACTTTTCTATATAGTCGCGAATGGTGACCGTACCATTCCAGCCGCTTACGCCAAACAGTGCCACCCCGTGCGGTCCCTGCAGGTTGCGGATGCCATAGATATTTCTGCCAACGATATCCACCTTCAGGTAGATAGCCAGTATGGTCTCATCCCCGGGGCACACGTCGCCAAAAAGTTCATAGTATTGGTAGCCCAGTGGACTGGCAGCATTGGCGCCGCCGGGGTGCAGCGAAAAGCCACCTTCGCTCACCTTGTCGCAGGCTGCCAGGCACTCGTTCCACATAGGGGTGCCGGTATATACGCCTGCATTCAGGTACAGCTTTGCCAGCAGCGCATAACCCGCCCATTTGTTGAACCTGCCATAGTACTGTCCGCCTTTTGTTGGCGACAGCAGGTCCACGTTTTCTTTCAGTTCGTTCACTACAAAATCAAACACTTCCTTGCGGCTTTTCTGCGGCAGGTTCTCCACCGTCACATTATTTTCGGTATAGAAAGGCACATTGCCAAAGTCGTCTATCAGCAGGTAGTAAAAGAATGCCCGCAGCACTTTTGCCTCGGCTATTTTAGCGGGTTCTGCATGGGCATTGGTCAGTTGCTCCACCGCCAGGTTGGCGGTAAAAACCGATTTGTACAGCCAGTTCCAGGTGTTGCCAATGATGCTGTGGGTAGGCAGCCACTCGTGCTTGTACAACTGCGCAAAATCCAGTTGCCAGTCGCCGGTGTTGCGGTGCGGTATCACCTGTTCATCGCTCGAGAATGAGTTGAGGTCGTACCAGCCATTGTCGGCGCCTGCATAGCCCACGCCGCCCCAGTTGCCCGCTATTTGCGCATACACACTTGCCAGCGCCACATCAGAGCCGGTGGGCGAACTGTAAAACGTAGTGGCGGCATACTTGTCATATATATTTTCATCCACCTTGGTGCAGCCTTGCAATAGCACAAAGCCGAGTAGAAAAAGACCTGATAATTTTTTCATTGTATAGTGTTTAGTACCCTGATATTTTTCTTTTTTTTTGGTAACCGGCATCCGGTTTTCATAGCGTCATCGTTGCGTCGCACTCTTGTACTTTTTGTTCTGTGGGAAGCGGTAGAAAACAGCCGTTCGTCATTTGCCACAGCTATGAAATGTTGACCACGCAAGCCCGGCAAAAACTGGAAAAAGTTCCTCAATGATCTGCCGTTGAACGGAGCGTCGCAAGCAAAGCCCAATTCAACCTCTGCTGCTGGTAACCAACAACACAAAGAGCTGGTGGGCATTTGCCCTTTTGCATTATTTTAAGATCACATTTAGTCCTACCGCAATGTTTCTTGTGCGGGGATAGATACCGTTGTCGCCGGCGCCGCCATAGCCACCGCCCAGTTCAGGATCGAGACCTGAATATTTGGTGAAGACCGCCAGGTTGCTGCCGGTGACCGACAGCCGGAGCGCATCTACGTACTTTATGTTTTTGGTGTTAAAGCGATAGCCGATGTTCAGGTTGTCGAAGCGCAGAAAGTCGCCGTCTTCGAGCCAGAGATCAGAACCATACTGGGTGGTAAACAAGCCCAGCGGAATAGCGCTTTTGAGCACATTTGACTTGCCCAGGTTTTCGAACCGGCTAAGATTGGAGCGCAGGTCGTTGTACAGTTTGTTGCCACCCGAGCCACGCCACAGCATAGAGATATCAAAGTTTTTGTACGAGAACGATGGGGTGAAGGCATAGGTGTATTTGGGCACCGACGATCCTGCTATGTAGCGGTCGGGACTTTGGCTGCCCTGGTCTATAATGCCGTCTTTGTTGCGGTCAACCACCACCTCGGCGCCAACAGCATTGATGGTCTGGTGCTGCAAAATATTAAAAGTGCCTATGGGCATGCCTTTGATGAGGTATGAGTTGGAGCCCCAGCCTACATAGTCAGTGTTGAGCGGCACTCCGTTGATGCTGCCACTAAGCTCCAGTACCCGGTTTTTGAGAAAGGAGACATTGCCGCCCAGGTTCAGAGTCATGTCTTTGCCGCGGATGACCGCGTAGTTGGCTGCCACTTCCACGCCTTCATTGAGCAGGCTGCCCACATTTGCCAAAATGGAACCATAGGGATAAGGCGGCTGCGGCACAGTATAGTTGAACAGCAGGTTGGTGGTAGTGGCTTTGAATACATCCACCGAACCGGTCAGCCTGTTCTTGAGAAAGCCAAAGTCAACCCCGATGTTGCCTTGTTTGCGTGTTTCCCATTTAAGGTCGCTATTGGCGTTTTGCGTAATGATGAAGTTAGTGATCTGCTGCCCGCCAAAATAGGTAACGCCCGAAGAGCTGACCAACTGCGTAGCATTTTGCGGATACAGCCCTTGCTGATTACCGGTGATGCCATAACCGGCGCGCAGTTTCAGCTCACTAAACAAGTGTTGGTTTGCCATGAAGCCTTCGCGGCTCAGTCGCCAGGCAACAGACGCAGAAGGGAAGTTGCCCCACTTGTTATTTTTTCCCAGTACCGAAGCGCCATCGCGGCGAATACTTGCAGTGACCAGGTACTTATCCATATACGAGTAATTGATCCTGCCGAGGAACGACACGAGGTTGCGGTCGTTTTTGTAAGAGCTTACATCGCCGGGAGTGACCTTGGACAGGTCGCCGTTTTGCAGGGCGTTATAGGTGGTGATGTCGTTGATAAATCCCTTTGCCTGCGCGAAGTTGCCCTGGTAGATCTGGGTCTGGTATTCATACAAAGCCAGCGCTTCCAGCCGGTGTTCGCCAAGGGTCTTTTTGTAGTTCAGGCTAATGTCCTGTAGCCGTTCTTCCGCGCGGTTGTTGCTGATGTTGGCGACGCCTTTGTTGTCAATGGCATACGAAACAGTGGAAGCTGCCGGCAGGTAATAGCCCGCATAGGCATTGGTTTTTCGCCAGCTTCCAAACCAACTGGCTGTCAGCCCTTTTACCAGTTCCAGGTCGGCGCGCAGTGAACCAAACAGGTTGTTGGCGCCGCTCTCGTTTACTACCGTCTGCGATACTGCATACGGGTTGATATATTGAAACACGTTGGGATCGGTAAAGTAGGTTCCATCTGCATTGAAGATGGGATCGGTGGGACGGGCAACATATGAGTTGCTGATGAGGTTGGAAGTGAAGGCTGCCCTGCCCACACTGGTTGGACTGCCCAACGTATTGGATACATTGCTGTTCAGGTTCATGGTGAGGGTCAGCCGGTCGTCGAGGGCTTTTTGGGTCGCCTGTATCCGCCCGATATAATTCTTGAAATTGGAACGGATGACAATACCATTTTGCAAAATGGCGGCAACCGAAGCGCGGTAGTTAAAACCATTGGCGCCGCCGCCAAAAGCCAGTGAATGGTTTTGGGTAAAACCGGTGCGTGTCAATATATCGAACAGGTCGGTATTGGAAGCGTGATTTTCAGAAGCCGGCACATTGTATTTCTGTGCCTGTTGCCACCATTCACCGGCGTTCAGCACTTCCAGTTTTTTGCTGATCATGTCAACGGAAGCAGTAGAGTTAAACTCGACCGTGCTGCTACCGTTGCGGTTCTTTTTGGTAGTAACGATGATGACGCCCGGCGCACCACGGCTACCGTAGATAGCAGTGGCGGAGGCGTCCTTCAGCACATCTACAAACTCAATCTCGTTGGGTGGTACCTGGCGAAAGAGATCCATATTGCCCTGCACCCCATCTACTACCACCAGCGGATCGCTGCCGCCTACCAAAGAGGTGATGCCCCTGATGCGCACACCCGGAGCACTGCCGGGTTCGCTGCCTATCTGTATCACATTTACACCGGCTGCCTTGCCTGCTATCTGCTGCAGCGGGCTGGTGACCGGACCGGGATTAAGATCTTTGCTGCCGATAGTTGAGACAGCGCCGGTGAGGTCTTTCTTTTTAGCGGTGCCATAGCCTACCACCACCACATCGTTGAGTGCCTGTGCCGCTGACACAAGTGTGATGCGCAAGGAGGATTGATTGCCAATAGCTACCTCCTGGTTGGTATAGTTAACTGAAGAGATGACCAGCGTTTTGGCTGTGGCGGGTACCGACAGGGTAAAGTTGCCTTCACTGTCAGTAGCGGTGCCCAATGTGGTGCCCTTGACGGCTACTGAAGCGCCAAAAACCGGTGTATTGTTGTCGCCGGTCACTTTTCCCGTGACGATTTTTGCCTGGGCGTTTGCTCCCTGCGAAAAACCGGCAACAAGCAGGAATAATAGGAAGTGCCGAAGCAAAGGGGATAGATTTTTCATGTTGACTTTTTGCATGTTGGTGATACAGTTTGTTGCGAAAAATGGCAATGATTAAAAGGGGTTTGCAATGCAACAAACTATGTGTAGCAGTACAAACCCGCGGGGTAGATCAAGGAAATAAAGTAAACGGCAGACAGGACTGCCCATGGCATGAAAGAAGTGTGATCATTATGTTTGACAAGCGTTGCGTTAAGAAAATCACAGGATTAATTAAGTATGTCTTAATCCTGGTGTAAAAAGAAGAAATGGAAACGCCTGGCTCAAATAAAAAAGAGAAAATATAGAAAAAACAGGTGTTGGAAGAGGATCTGGTGAGTTACAAGCTCCTTGTAATCAGTTGATTAAATTTGTATTATAGAAATATTGCATATAGTTGGCAAATTAGCTGCAGGTCGGTAGTTTAAGATATTATGGTAGTGATCTCGGTTATTCTCCGCTCAAACTCCTCCTTATTAACCAGGGTTTTGCTGCGCACTTTGGTCTTTTTGGCGTAGATGGTATTGATGGAATAACCCAATATCTCCGCGATCTTTTCATTGTCGGTGATACCCATGCGAATGAGTGCAAAGATGCGCAACTCGGTATTGAGCAACTGGTCATCCTTTACGACTACCTGGTCTTGCGGGCTAAAAAGCGAATTAAACTGGGCAACAAAGTTGGGGAACAGGCGAATAAAGACCTTATCGAAACTGCGTAGCAATTCGTCCTTTTCCTTTTTCGCATCTACAGTTTTCAGAATGAATTTGATCTCCTCCCACTTACGCTCGGTTAGTTTTTTGTCAATCGTGGTCACCAGCTTTTCAAACCGGGCAATGTATTCTGTATCGAGATTAAAATAGTAGCCAATGTATTCTTCTTTGATCCGGTTGGCTTCGGTGAGGAGCTGGTTGGTCTTCTGCAACTGCGCATTGTATCTTTCACTGGTCTCGTTGGCTTCCACCAGTTGATGATTGGTTTCTGACAACTGCCGGTTGTAGCGTTCTTTTAGTTCGTTTGCCTGCAATAATTCGTTGTTCGATTGCTGCAGTTTTCCATTAGTGGCAAAAAGACTTTCGCGAGCCAGTTTCAACTTTTTAACCTGGCTGCGAATGATGAGTGCGAACCCGGCAAGCAGGAGTACCAGCAGAGATAGTGCTACAAGAAAAAATTGCAGCTTTTGTTTCTGGTTATTAATGGTGCTGATCATTCCGCCCTCAATGAGCGGAAGAATAGCGCCGATCTGCACTTTTCGCAGTCTGGCATTGTAGAAGGTCGCATCTTCATTCGCCTTTTCTATGTAGCGAAACGCAAGTTCAACATCGCCTTCTTTGTAAACAATGCCGGCAAGGGTCAGCAAAGCCAGGGTCTCTTTGGTGGAGGATTTTATGTCGGCTATGGAAGCCCGGATGAGGTATGGTTTTGCATCTGTCTCTTCGCCCCGGCTTATGTATATGCCACCAATGGTGCTGGTGGTTAAGGCGATCTGGTGATTGGTCAAATCGTGCCTGCTTAGCAGTAATTGCAGGTTGTTGAGTGCGCTGTCAGCATGGTTTTGTTTTAGATACCTGAGAGACGAATAATACAATTTTTCAAACGACTGGTCGCCATAGTACGACACTGCAAAATCAAGATACACATTGGCTACCTGGTTGTAATAAGTACCTGATGGACTTGCACCATTATAATCTGCCAGGTTATAGTAGGTGATGCCTTTAAGTGTATAAAATTCAGCCTTTATGCTATCCGAAATGTCTGCGAGTGAAATGGCATTGAGAGAGTCAATCGCTTCCTTATACAAACCCCCGGAAAGAGTCACAAATATCTCCTTCAACCTGGCATCGGTCAATAAAGTCTCGTTTTTTTCGAGAAGCGCAAAGTGTTTGAGTTTGTTTGCAAAATAGAGTGCAAAATCGTATTTGTAAGATTTGTATTCATCATACAAATGCTCGTAAACCTTATATTTTGTTGACGCATCTCCGCTTAAGGAACTTAGTTTCTCCTGTAAGCTATCTATCGACTGCAATTTTTGACGGTCATAGTTGCCAGCGTTTTCAATGACCTCGCCCAATGCCCGGGACAAACTGTCGCTTTGAGGTATAGCAAGGCAAAACAAATGGCTACACAAAAAAAGCAAACAGGTACACAGCAACTTCATGTCAGCAAAATAAACGTTTATTGCAAGGTCTAAAAAGTTTCAAAGAGTTTGGCAATTTTGTTGCTGCCTCCATACCCCGGTCACGCAAAAAGAATAAGGGAATAGCTTTTTAAACAACCACTGGAACTTTGCTTAGTTGTTTCTTTTAAAATCCGGTTGAGATTTGCAGTACGCGAAGACTTGCCTTATGCAATAGCATAAACGTTTTGAAACATTTCCGATTTTTTTTGTAAACCTGAATGATTTAATAAGGCCCAAAGCGAAATATACTTTTCCATTGGTTTTACAATAGCTCCTTTAACACTCGTGGCTTTTGCTTATTTTGACAGCCCTAAAAACAACCGCCATATGAAGAATAAGTTCCTGTTGGTACTTGGTGTCACCCTACTCCTTATGCAAAGTTCATCGGCCCAACACTATAACAACTTCAAAGTGGCTGTGTATTGCCGGGCTTATGAAGTAAAAGAAATGGCGGATACAACCAACTACCTGCGACCAATATGGGACGAGATAACCCGGCAGTGCAAGGTGGATAAAGTGTACCTGGAAACCCATCGCGACCTGTTGATTGTAGACCAGAAAACACTGGATGCAGCAAAGAAATTTTTCACCGACCGCGGGGTCGCCATAGCCGGGGGTATAACCTACACCCGCAGCGAACCCAACCGCTTTGAAACGTTTTGCTACAGCAATGCAGAAGACCGAAAAAAAGTAAGAGAAATAGCAGAATACACAGCTAAAAATTTTGATGAATTTATACTGGACGATTTCTTCTTTACTGATTGCAAAAGTGACGAGACCATTAAGGACAAAGGCACCAAAAGCTGGACAGATTTTAGGATGGCGCAGATGAACGAAGCCGGCAAAACATTGGTGGTAAACCCGGCAAAAGCAGTAAATCCAAAAGTGAAGGTGATCATCAAATATCCAAACTGGTACGAGCATTTCCAGGGTTTAGGTTTTGACCTGGAGAACGGACCAAAGATCTTTGATGGCATATACTCAGGTACAGAAACACGCGATGCGGTAAGCAGTGCACAGCACCTGCAGCCCTATCTGGGTTACAATATCATCCGCTATTTCACCAACATACTGCCGGGTGGTAATGGCGGCGGGTGGGTAGATCCCGGGGGCATGAAGACCTATGACCGCTATGCGGAGCAATTGTGGGTGACCCTTTTTGCCAAAGCCAAAGAACAGACACTGTTTGATTTTCGCCAGCTCCGTATGCCCCTTAGCGATAACTACCGCGCACCGTGGCAAGGGCAAAATACCAGCTTCGACTATAGCCAGATGATGCAGCCGGTAAACCTCAACGGAGGTACGCCTGCCAAACCTACCACCATTGCCCGTGTAGCAGGGGCAGCCTTCGGGCAGGTTGATCAGTTTTTAGGCAAACTGGGCAAACCCATAGGTATAAAAAGTTACCGTCCCTACCATGCTATAGGCGAAGACTTCCTGCAAAACTACCTGGGTATGATAGGACTGCCAATGGATGAACAGCCGCAATTTCCGGCGGGTGATAGCGTGATACTACTGACAGAAGAAGCCGCCGATGATGCCCAAATTGTTGCGAAAATAAAAGGGCAGCTCACACAGGGCAAGACCGTTGTGATAACCTCTGGTCTGCTACGTGCCCTGCAGGGCAAAGGCATAGAAGACATAGTGGAACTGCGCTATACCGACCGCAAAGCACTGGTGCAGGATTTTAGTGTTGGCGCCCGCAACCTGGTACACATAGACAAACCCGTTTTAATACCGCAGATCAACTACCTGACCAACGACTCGTGGGAGATGGTGTCTGGTATAGCCGGCGACAATGGCTGGCCGCTACTACACGAGGGCGACTACTCGACCGGTAAACTGTATGTGCTGACCATTCCTGATAATTTTGCCGATTTGTACAACCTGCCCGCGCCCGCACTGGATATTATACGCAAAACACTGGGCAGCCAAATGAATGTGACACTGGAAGGTAATGCCAAAGTAAGCCTGTATGTGTATGACAATAATACCTGCATAGTAGAGTCGTTCCTGGATGAGGCAACGCCGGTGAACCTGGTGACGACCAAACCCTTTGGCAACCTGACCGACCTGGTAACCAATGAGCAGCTAAAAGGTGCAGACCGCGCACCGCAAACCCGCTGGAGCCTGCCCAAAACCGACACCACGCATGTATTCAGCATCTCGCTGCAACCGCATTCTTACCGGGTGTTTCGCCTGGAGCAGGGTTGGTAACGATTGCTAAAAAAGTTATTTGGCTGCATGTGATTAAAACCTAAAAGATGATCAAAGCTTACAAAATATTTACGGGTGACGATAACAATACCCACCTGGAATGCGGGTCGGTGTACGACAACATTTTAACAGGTGCAACAAGCATCCGTTTTAGAGAGACCAGTGCCCACGCGGTATATGAGTGGCATACTGCACCAGCCATACAATATGTACTGTCGCTAACAGGCGTGCTGGAGTTTGAACTGCGTAATGGTCAGAAATTTACGCTCTACCCGGGCGAGGTGCTGATAGCTATGGACATAACCGGTACCGGTCACCGGTGGCAACTGGTAAATGATGAGCCCTGGAAACGTGCCTACATAACCTTCGATGAAAACGCACCGATCAATTTTATCCCTGAAAAATGACAGGCAAAACAAAACACGAAAAAAGCCATAACAAAGAACCAAAAGATGAACGGAATGCGACGCAACGATGTGGCATAAAGTGACATTGCCTGTACCAAAACTATCAGCACATTGTTATACCGTTTCTCATCGCTAACGCTGAAGTGAGCCTTTGGTGGCGCGAGTTCTGTTTTTTTGGGAGACCGGCGGCAGATCTTTCAGGAGACATTGTTGCGACGCTCCGTTTAGGCTGCATACCACCTGTGGCCGTCAGCTTTTTTCTCTATATTTATCACAAGCAAACTATGGCCAGTAATATTTACTATAAAATTCCGCTGCAACTTGCCGGTATGATGGCTGGAAAAGATGCACCCACCTGCGACCTGGGAACATCTATTTCTAAAAATATTGAACTAATCATTATGAGCCGGTTTGGCGAGCACCGCAGCGATCCGACCTTTGGCTGTGAAATATGGGACCTGGACTTTGAGCTGATCGTAAGCCAGGGTTTGTGGGAGAAAAAATTCTGCTCATCCATATTGCAATCTGTGACCAACCACGAGATGCGGCTGACAGATGTTGACATTACTGTTTCGCTGTCGGAGATTGAAAAATTTAATGTGATACAACACTCGGCAGAGATAAAAAAGAAGGTAGAGATAAAGTTGAAAGCCATGGTGAAAAAGACCGGCGAGCCATATACATTCAGCGCCAATTTGTTCCTCAGCCCACTGTCTCTTGACTAACGACCATAAACCTTTTGTACCCTATGTTTTTTGATACGAATAATTCGAAAGAAGCGATAAAGACACGTATGTTGCGCATAGCGCTCAGCTATTGGGAAACAAAAAATACTGATGAACTGGACCCGCTGGTGAAGCTGCTGATGGAGGCGCTGAGCGCAGAAGTTTATGATGTGGTGAACGACATACGCAACGCAGAAGGGCGCATACTGGAAAAGATGGCGCATTTGCTGGCGCCCGACCTGTTAACGGCATCTTCTCCCTCGCACGCCATAATACAAGCGCTGCCCGGCGAACCCGTTGAAAAACTAACATCGCTAGACCAGTTTTATATTGAGAAAAAAATAGCTTCTAAAAAAGACGGACCGGTAGATACATCGGTAGATATTTATTTCACTCCGGTAAACAATGTGGTGATCTACCATGTGCAGGTCGTGCAAACCTTTACCGGTGCAAACCTCTACTCGTTTGACCCCGCGGCTAACAAATTGCTGCTGGGCAATGCGCAAAATCACCAGTCTAATGAATGCTGTCTTTGGCTGGGGCTTTCGACCCAGGAGCGCATACAAACGATGAATGGTTTGAGCTTTTACTTCGACCTGAAAAATATAGATAGCGGGGCAGCGGATTTCCTGTACCAGCATCTTCCTTTCAGCCAGTGGTACATTAACAACAGGCAGATCGGGATAACTCCGGGTCTGTACCACGCTGAGCAAACAGCAACTGAACCTGCCGCAGAGATCGTAAATACAGACCTGATCAACTCTGTACAAAAGAATATAAATACCTACTATTTCAAAAAGTTTGTAACCATTTCAGACAATTCTTTTACGGTGACAGACGAGTTGTTGCAGCATTATCCTGCTTTTTTCTCCACTATTTTTTCTGATGCAGTTTTACAAAAGCTCAATAAGCGCCTGCTGTGGGTTAAAATCGTTTTTCCTACCAGCATACAGCAAGACCTGCTTAACGAGATCAATATAAGACCCAATGCATTTCCGGTAATGAACTGCCGGCGCAACGAGATAAGATACAGGCTGCGCAGCGGGCGAAACATCATTCCAATCCCCAACTCTCCCAACGAAAGTTTCTTATCGGTTAAGTCGCTCAGCGATGGAACTATCTCCTACAAAGCCATTCCCTACCGCAAGCCGGGCGATGAAGAAATGGGCACCTTTACCGTACGCACGGGTGGGTTGGAACGCTTCGACAGCCGCAACGGGCGCGAGATGATCAACTACCTGTTGGAACTGTTGCGCAGCGAAAGTGCCGCCTTTTCGGCTCTCGGACACGACTTTATTGCCAGCACACTGCGCGAAATGAACCAGTTCATTGCACTAATGGAGCAAAAGACCAGCGCAACGCTGCGGGATGCGGCCGAAGTACCATGCTACATAATCGTAAAGCCGGTTGAAAACCGCGAGCTGATGTACCTGGAGTATTGGACCACAAATATGGAACTTGCCAATAACCTGCGCTCGGGCACCAAACTACAGCAGGCACGTGGTATATCAGTAAAACCGGAATCGCTGTTGTTGCTTACGCCCACCATTGGTGGCAAAGACAAAATGCGCTCCGAAGAAAAGTTGTATGCCTTTAAGTATGGTCTTATAACCCGCGACCGGGTTATAACTGTTGAAGACATTCGCAACTTTTGTTTTTATGAACTGGGCAGACCGGCTTTCGACTGTGGTAGTAAAAAAAGGTTTGGAGATTTCAGACAATCCCCGGGAAGGCATCAAGCGTACCATCGATGTTATATTAACTCCTTCTTCAAATCGTGCTACCGATGTGCGCGACTGGGAATTGACCTGTGAGCTATTGAAATCGAAGCTGCAAACCCATTCAGGCGTCTCCAGCAATTACAGGATCATCACTGCAAATTAATACCCGCAATGGAACTAACCAACATATATACCAGCCAGGTCAACGGGGTCAATACAGATTTCAGGGCTGAGGTGATCGCTGCCGAATTGATAGAAAATGGTACTCCGCCCGACAACATCCTCATTGTTCCGCTTGGCGCTATGGACCGCCCGCAGCGCAAGGATATTGACTCAGTTGAGCAGGAGATCTCAGACTACGATAACCGCGAGTTCATACTTATTAAAACACACAAGGAAGGGCTCTATGATAAATTGCCGGAAGGACTCTTTCACAGCCCCATAGCGCATGTTTCTAACAAGGGAGAGAAGGGCGTGATAGATGCCATACGGCTGCACCGCAAAGAAGAAAAAGAAGCGCGCCGTTTTTTTCTGCCCCTTGATGCGGCTATCAATAGCGTGCGGGTGCAGATCGCGTTATATGAGAACCAACTCGACAAAAAGTTTCATTATAACGAGTTGGTCAATATTTTTTCGGGGCATTGGGAGATCTTTAAATACCTCACCATAAGGCAGGCAAATATTTTTTTGCAGGTGCTGCCCATTTTACACCAGGTTCGCGACCAGTGGCCCGAGATTGCCGGCATCCTGGAGCAGATGTTCGAAGCACCGGTCACCATTCAGGCCCGAACTTTTAAACCCGGAAGCAAAAGCGCCAGCGCTAACGCGCAGACTATTCAGTCAGCCCTGGGCACCAGTGTGCTGGGTGTTGATATGATAACAGGCAGCATAACCAACGAACCGGGCAGCATTGAGATCGTTATCAAATTCGGTCCTGTTACAGCGGTGCAATTGCAGCAGTTTACCACCGGCAAGCAGCAAAAAACAATTGGTATGCTGTGCGATTATTTTTTTCCCGCCGACGTTGATGTGGCAATTGACTACGAACTGGAGCCTGGCGAACGTGGTTTCCGGCTGGGCACACAAGGCGATGACTGCAATTGCAGCATGGGTGTAAGTACCTTTTTGTAGAAGCGGTCCGCCAGGTGTAACTGCAACAACGATTTGTTTTCCTCCCACTAAAGCCAAATACTTGTTCCTCCAACGAACGTACTGCGTCGCAACGATGCAGCCCCGGAGTACTTGTGCCCGGTCCCTAATAAAAAGGTAGTAGGACCGGCTGGGCAACTTGCAGTCTGTCCATGTAGAATTGTCGCACAATTTTTTGGGTCCCAGCCGGTTTTTCCGAAACGTCATTGTTGCCACGCTTGCCTGCTCGCTAGTACGGCAAACCAACAGGCAGCAGTAGTAGTAAAAAAAACATAAAATGTTAGCTGCAAATTGGCGGAAAACTGGTGGTAGTTCTCTGGGCACAAGAATACCTGTTAGAACATTACAATATCATCAGCATGTGCAGCCACTGCATTTTTTTGCTTGGGTTGTTCGTTCATCTGCGGTGCATCCAGCTTTACTTTAGCCACACCAATGATTTGTCTTTCTTCATTTATCAGTTGAACAACTTCGCCTATAGAAAAGGCGCCGGTTGCCTCTTTAATCCCAACTGTAAGCAGGCTTTTGCGATTAAGTAAAGCCTTTTCAGCGCCCGCGTCCACACGTATGCTACCCAGGGTTATAGATCCACTCGCCAGCCATTTGCTGCGCGCTTTCAGGTTGGCTTTTTTAGCTTTAAAGGTGGTGCCGTTTGTGCCGGTTAATGCCTGTCGCAGGGCAAACTCATCAGACAAACCACACATCACCACCTTAATACCTAAGGATGTTGCCAGGCGGGTGAATGTTAGCTTCGATACCATTCCGCCCAGACCAGTCGCACTTTTTTCAGACCGTACAAAGGATGCAATGCGGTTGTCTATCTTATCTACCGCCGGAACAATGTTTTTTTCATCATCCAAAAAGCCCCCGACAGAGGTGCAAATGATAAGTGTATCGGCATCAAACCCAATAGCAATCAAGGTCGAAAGTTCGTCGTTATCGGAAAATTTAAGTTCTACGTTGCTTACCAGGTCATTTTCGTTTACAACCGGTAAGATGTCGTTTTTCCAGAACTCGGCAAATGTTTCTTTCAGTTGCAAAAACTGCGAGCGGCGCGAAAAATGATGTCTTTCGCAAAGTGCCTGCGCTACCGTAATGCCATATTTTGAAAAGTGCCGGTGATACAATTGTAGTAAGATAGGGTTACCCACGGCTGCTGCAGCCTTGCGTTCAATCAGGCTTCCTTTGTAATTTTTTATATAGGATTTTCCGCTGCCTACCGCCCCACTCGATACCATCACGATACGGTATTCATTTGCCAGTTCAGCTATTTCGCCTGCCAACTTTTTTATGGTTGCTTCCTCTATTTTTCCATTGCTGCCGGTTATTACAGCCGTCCCCAATTTGATAACTAATACCGGTTTTTGCATGCAGCAATGTTTTATTTTGAAAGCGCAAATCTATTCTTAATTCTAAAATTGCAGGTTAGTTGCAAAGCATAATTATTGCTCAGTGTTTAAGCAATATTGCCAGACCTTTTTTCTCTGTGGTCTTCCTTCGTTCCTTCACCTCAACTTTTTCAATAGCCATCCAACAGAAATCAAAATATTTTGTTACCAATCGGCAATTTTATTTCTTTATGCGTTAGCTTTATTTTCTGCTTAGTAATAAAAGACTTGTGAGATCACTGAAACCTTCTTTTTAGCTCTTGTTACTTACTAAGTGCTTTCCTGGGAGTTTTCAGAATGCAGACTTTTATACCAACGATTTGCCAATGAATGTGTCCACCCGTTTCATGCTTTCTACAATGATGTTCCTGAACTTCTTTATTTGGGGCGCATGGTACGTTACAATGGGTACTTTCCTGGGAAAAGCGCTCAATGCAAGTGGCACGGAGATTAGCCTCGCTTATTTATCACAGTCTATAGGGGCTATAGCTGCACCATTTATCGTTGGCTTAATAGCCGATCGTTTTTTCTCCGCACAAAAAATTTTGGGTGTGCTGCATCTTGTGGGGGCTGCATTGCTCTGGGTCGCTTCGGTAAGCGGCACGTTTTCAGGTTTCTTCCCCAGCCTGGTAGCATACATGATACTTTTCATGCCTACATTGGCTTTGGTCAATGCCATTTCTTTCAGGCAAATGCAGGATCCCAGTAAAGAATTTCCGCTAGTACGTGTATTGGGCACTATTGGCTGGATCGTAGCAGGTGCTGTTATCAGCTACATAGGCTGGGACAAACCCGGCAGCGAGACCGCACTTGCCAACACCTTTAAAATGGCAGCCATTGCTTCGGCACTATTGGGCGTGTTTAGCTTTACCCTGCCTTCTACACCACCGCTAAAAAAAGGGGAGAAGACAACTATTGGCGACATACTCGGTTTAGATGCTTTGCGCTTATTAAAAAACAGGTCTTATTTGTTGTTCTTTCTGGCATCTATTGCTATTTGCATTCCCCTGTCATTTTATTACAACTTCACCAATCTTTTTCTTAACGAGAAAGGAATGGATTCCACCGCTGCCATTCAGTCTCTGGGACAGGTGTCTGAAATCTTGTTCATGGTTCTCATGCCCTTACTGTTTGTACGGTTCGGGGTTAAAATTATGCTGGCAATAGGTATGCTAGCGTGGGGACTTCGCTATTTGTTATTCGCCTATGGTAATATTAATGCGGGTTACTGGATGCTAATTGTAGGCATTATACTTCATGGTATTTGCTACGATTTCTTTTTTGTCGCAGGTCAAATTTATACAGACAGGCAAGCAGGTGACAAATTTAAAAGCGCCGCGCAGGGGCTTATTACGCTCGCCACCTATGGTATAGGCATGATGATCGGTTCACTGGTATCAGGTCCTATTGTAGATGTTTATAAAACAAGCGATGGGCACGATTGGAAGGCGATCTGGTTAATACCTGCCTCTATTGCTGTGGTGGTGGTGGTCATCTTTCTATTACTTTTTCAGGAGAATAAAAAAACGATTACAGCAGAACCTTTACCCACAAAAAAGTTGGCGGGTAATCCAATATAGGTATCTTTTCACGCATTAAAATTTCCTCATTTTTATACCCAAAATCATGTCAAAACATACCAGCCGCAGGGCAGCATTTAAAAATATCGTATTAGGCAGTGCAGCGGTCATGGCAGCTCCCGCTGCCTCCATGGCATCCTCCACCGAAAATAACAAAAGTCTTATGCTCAAAGGAAACATCAAACACTCCGTTTGCTATTGGACCTACAATTTTATTTCACTCGAGGAGCTTTGCAAACAAATTAAGAACATTGGTTTTTCGGCAATTGACCTCGTAGGGCCAAAAGATTGGCCGACGTTAAAAAAATATGGTGTGTTCTCCTCTATGTGCAATGGTGCCGAAATGAGCCTGACAGAAGGCTGGAACGACCAGCAATACCATCCCGAACTTATTAAAAAGTACACTGAACATATTAACCTGGTGGCAGATGCAGGTTATAAAAACCTCATTTGCTTTAGTGGCAACCGTCGCGGCATGGACGATGAAACCGGGCTGAAAAATTGCGCTGAAGGATTAAAGCAAATTATGGCGCTTGCCGAAAAAAACGGTGTAATCGTTCAAATGGAATTATTGAACAGCAAAGTCAATCACAAAGACTATATGTGCGACCGCTCACGCCTGGGGAGTTGAATTATGCAAAAGGCTTGGTTCCGAAAACTTTAAACTCCTGTACGACATTTATCACATGCAGATAGACGAAGGAGATGTAATCAGAACCATACAAGACAATCATCAATATTTTGGTCATTATCACACCGGGGGCGTACCCGGGCGCCACGAAATAGACGAATACGCAGGAGTTATATTATCCGGCCATCATAAAAGCTATCGTAAAAACAGGTTTAACGATTACTGGCCCAGGAATTTATCCCGGCAAAAGAAGACAAGATTGCTTCTCTTCGAGAGTGGCGATAGCAAATCTGCGATGTATAAAATTTGATCTCACCTGTTTTTATCAATACTGATTTTCTAAAACATTAATCAATTACAGATTTTTATGGCTGACAATACTTATGATGCGATTGTGGTAGGCTCCGGTATCAGTGGCGGATGGGCTGCAAAAGAACTTACCGAAAAAGGCCTGAAAGTTATTATGCTTGAACGTGGTCGTGAATATTGAAACACGTTAAAGACTATGTAAATGCGACAAAAGATCCCTGGGAGTTTCCCCACCGGGGTTTGCGTACACAGGAAATGAACAAGGATTACCCCGTCTTAAAACGCGACTATCCGCTAAACGAAATGAACCTCGATTACTGGGCTAAATGAAAAAGAATCTCCTTACACAGAAGTCAAACGTTTCGACTGGTTCAGAGGGTATCATATAGGTGGTCGCTCATTGATGTGGGGACAGGCAAAGCTATCGTTTCGGAGATCTGGATTTTGAAGCCAATGCCAAAGAAGGTATTGCTGTAGATTGGCCGATTCGCTATAAAGACATTGCTCCCTGGTACGACTATGCAGAAAAATTTGCCGGCATCAGCGGTCAACCGCGATGGCTTGCCTCAACTGCCAGATGGTCAATATCTGCCACCAATGGAAATGACCTGTGTAGAAAAAGATGTGGCCGACCGCATTCAAAGAACATTATAAGAATACGCGCACGAATGATCATGGGCCGCATTGCAAACATAACCGTTCCGCATAATGACCGAACCAATTGCCAGTACCGAAATAAATGCTGGCTGGGCTGCCCGTTCGGCGCCTATTTCAGCACCCAATCATCAACCTTGCCTGCCGCTGTCAAAACAGGTAATCTAACCCTGCGTCCATTCTCGATCGTAAAAGAAATGCTCTACGACAAAGACAAAAAAAGGCAAAGGCGTCCGGATCATAGATGCCGAAGACAACAAGACTTACGACTATTTTGCCAAAGTAATTTTTTTAAATGCCTCTGCCATGAACAGTACCTGGGTACTGATGAATTCCGCCACTGATATATGGCCCGATGGTTTGGGTAGCAGCAGCGGCCAGCTTGGTCATAACCTTATGGATCATCATTTTCGTACAGGTGCCGTGGCTATGCTGAAGGTTACGACGATAAATATTATTACGGTAAAAGACCCAACGGAATTTATGTTCCACGCTTTAGAAACATCAATGGCGAAAAACGCGATTACCTGCGTGGCTTCGGTTACCAGGGTGGTGGCGGACGCGAGGGGTATGAACATGAAGTAGCAGAAATGTCGCTGGGTGGCGACTACAAAGATGCCCTTGCCGAACCAGGACCGTGGATCATGGACCTGGGCGGCTTTGGTGAAACGCTGCCTTACTATGAAAACCAAATGACCCTCGACAAAAATACCAAAGACAAGTGGGGGCTCAATGTTCCTTCTATTAATTGCGAGTTCAAGGACAATGAGAAGAAAATGCGCGTTGATATGATGAACGATGCCGCCGAAATGCTGGAGGCTGCGGGTATCAAAGACATACAAACTTTCGATAACAAAAGCTACCCCGGTATGGCGATACACGAAATGGGTACAGCACGTATGGGCAACGATCCAAAGAGTTCCGTCCTCAACAAATGGAACCAGGTTTGGGATGCCCCGAACGTTTTTGTTACCGATGGAAGTTGCATGACCTCAGCGTCATGTGTTAACCCGTCGCTCACTTATATGGCATTAACAGCCAGGGCGGTCGATTTCGCCCATACTGAACTGAAAAAAGGAAATTTATAGCAGGTTGTTTTGGTGCCCTGCATCCAAACGCTGTTGAGCATTGTTGCGTCGCACTCTTGTACTTTTTTGTTGCTACGCAGCTATAGATCTATTTTTTAAAAACAATTGCAAACGCCAATTGCAATTTTCAAAATGTGTAGCTTACAATGATCAAAAACGAAGAAGAACCACGGGTAGAAAACGGTTCGCGGCGAAATTTTTTGAAGACCACAACAATGGCTGCGGCAGGCTTCATTATACTACCGCGGCATGTGTTAGGTGGCAGAGGCTACACCGCACCCAGCGACCGGCTTACAATTGCCAGCATTGGGGTGGGTGGCAAAGGCGAAAGCGATATTGCTAATTTTTATAAAAGCGGCAAAGCCGATATCGCCTTTTTGTGCGATGTAGATGATAAACGCGCAGCAAAAACGGTAGCCACTTTTCCCAAAGCAAAATATTATAAAGACTGGCGGCAAATGCTTGATAAGGAAAGCAAAAACTTCGACGCGGTCTCTGTATCTACACCCGACCATACCCATGCAGTAGCCGCCATCTCTGCCATGCAGTTGGGCAAGCATGTTTATGTGCAAAAGCCCCTCACCCACGATGTATTTGAAGCCCGGGCGCTGACCAATGCTGCAAAAAAATATAAAGTGGTTACGCAAATGGGCAACCAGGGTGCCTCCGGTGATGGTGTGCGCCAGTTAATGGAATGGTACGATGCCGGTACTATAGGTGATGTGCATACCGTGTACGTTTGGACCAACCGCCCTGTATGGCCACAAGGTATATCGTGGCCCGATAGAAAGGCTGAAGTGCCTGCTACTCTCGACTGGAACCTATGGCTGGGTACAGCACCATACAAAGATTACGTTGATAAGCTGGTGCCATTTAACTGGCGTGGCTGGTGGGATTATGGCACCGGTGCACTCGGCGATATGGGTTGCCACCTTATAGAAGCCGGCCATTCAGGGTCCTCGACCTGGAATATATTTCTGACGTGCAGGCAAGTGTAGGCACGGTGTACGTTGATGAATTTAAACAGGGCTATTTTCCTGAAAGCATACCGCCCTCCAGCCATGTGACCATGACATTTTCCCAAAACACCGAAAACCAAGGGACCGGTTACCCTGCATTGGATGGATGGTGGTATACAACCGGAGCGTCCTGAAGAATTGGGACCCAATGAATTGTTTGGAGACGGCGGCAACGGCGCATTGTTCATTGGTAAAAAAGGCAAAATGATGTGTAGCACTTATGGCGCAGATCCGCGCCTGCTGCCTTTAACAAGAAATAGTGAAGTACATGTAAAACAAAAATATCCGCGTGTGCCGGGTGGCGCCGAAGGGCACTATGCACAATGGGTGTTAGGTTGCCTTGCAGGTTATGGCAACATGCAATTAAGTTCGCCATTTGAAATTGCAGGCCCGCTGACGGAATCATTGTGCATGGCAAACCTGGCTATACGGGGAAACGATATCAGGCTGCCAAGAGCTAATGGGCGCGGTTTCGATTTTCCGGGTCGCGGAATAAAGCTGCTGTGGGATAATGACAACATGAAAGTGACAAATTTTGACGCGGTCAATCAATTCGTAAAACGGAACTATCGCGAAGGGTTTGGCGTGAAAGAATTGCAATAACGCGCTTTGCCTGCATGTGAGGCGGGCACTGAAAGAATGGATGGCGTTTTGTTTGAACCAAATGTGCCAAAGAGAAACAACAGTTGAAGAGTGCGACGCAACGATGTCAACACAAAGAATCGATGCCCTGGCCACTGAAAAAAAATTTGTAAAAGCAGGTAGAAACCGAAGAAATTATAACCCTATTTTTTTAATCAAATTAGAAAACTACAATTATGAACAGGAGAGAAGCCGTTCAATACATAAGTGTACTGCTGGGCGGAACCATACTGGGCGCTGAAGCATTTATTGGTTGTAAAAGCGGCGATAAAGGTAGCAGTGTAGCCTTTAGCCAGGAAGATGTCGCTTTTTTGGATGAGGTGGCAGACACTATACTGCCCACTACCAAAACGCCGGGCGCTAAAGCTGCCAAGGTGGGCGAACACATGCGTGTGATGGTAACTGATTGCTACGAACCCGCAGATCAAAAAATATTTCGCGATGGCATGAATGATTTGCAGGAGCGTGCGAAGAAAAACTTTGACAAAGACTTTATGGAACTGAACCAACAGCAGCGGCTGGAGATATTGAACAAGCTGGACGCTGAACAAAAAGAGACCATGAAGACCTTGAAAAGCGGCGATCCGAAACCCTACTTTCGCCTGATGAAAGAGCTGACCTTGCTTGGCTACTTTACCTCAGAGATCGGTTGCACACAAGCCAGGAGATATATAGAAACTCCCGGTAAGTGGGAAGCTTGTATTCCGTACCAAAAAGGCGACAGGGCCTGGGCTTAATAAATATAAAAAACAAACGATGAACTATAACAGAAGAAACTTTCTTAAACTTACTTCTACCGCTGCATCGGCGCTTGCCCTTGGCGGCGTTAGCAGCCAGTTACTGGGTTGCCACTCCGCATCTAAACTGAGCGGAACCAATAACACATTTGGTTTGCAACTGTACTCGCTGCGCGACGACATGCCCAAAGACCCCAAAGGTGTACTGAAGCAAGTGGCAGACTTTGGTTACAAGCAAATAGAAGGTTTTGAAGGACCCAAAGGCATTTACTGGGGCATGACCAATACTGAATTTAAAAGCTATTTAGATCAGTTGGGTTTGCAAATGGTATCGAGCCACTGCAACTGGCGGCAAGACCTGGAGCGCAAAGCCGATGAAGCGGCTGCCATCGGTATGAAGTACCTGATGTGCCCCTACCTGGGTCCGCAAAAAAGTCTTGACCTTTTTAAAAAAGCAGCAGAAGATTTTAATAAAGCCGGGCAGATTTGTAAAGACAGGGGAATAAAATTTGCTTACCATAACCACGACTATTCATTTAAAAAAATGGACGGCGTGTACCCGCAGGATGTGATGATGCAGAATGCTGATAAAGCGCTGGTAGATTTTGAAATGGATATGTACTGGGTAGTAGCTGCGGGTGAAGACCCAATAGAATGGGCAAGAAAATACCCCGGGCGCTTTGTGTTGGGCCATGTAAAAGAAAAAGCTGGAAAAGAAACCGGTACATTGGGTACAGGTTCCATTAATTATCCGGCTATACTAAAAGAGACTGAAAAGCTGGGCATGAAGTATTTTATTGTAGAGCAGGAACAATACGAAGGCACTACACCTTTGAAGGCGGCAAAAGATGACGCCACCTATATGAAAAATTTGAAGATCTAAAGCACAGTTTACAATTATAATTGTAAGAACGCCGGAATGGCAACCGGTTAACAAAAAATGTATTCAAACATTAGCATGAAAAAAAGAGCTCTTTATCTACTGTTAGTAAGTATTGTATGTGGAACAACAGCAATGGCAATGCCTCCTTCAGGCAACCCGGGATATTTTGAACTTCGCATTTATCACTACAGCAACAGTAGCCAGGAAGCCAGCATTGATAGTTTTTATGACAGCCAGTTTTTGCCCTATGCGCATAGCAAAGGCATTAACCGGGTTGGCGTATTTAAGTCAATAGCCAACGATACTGCTGCCGATAAAAAAATGTATGTTTTAATTCCCTACAGTTCACTAAAGCAATGGGAGAAATTATCAATGTCGCTGCGTACCAATGCCGGCAACGAGGGTGGCTTTATAAACGCCCCTTATAATAGTCCGGCATTTGCCCGTATGGAAAATTTATTTTTAAAAGCCTTTGACCTGATGCCACCCATGAATGACTTCAAAACTCACCGCACCTAAAAGCGAACGGGTATATGAACTGCGTAGTTATGAAAGTGCTTCGGAAAAGATCTTTGCCAATAAGGTGCAAATGTTTAACCAGGGCGGCGAAATAAGCTTGTTTGACAGGCTGGGGTTTAATGCAGTATTTTATAGCCAGGTAATTTTTGGATCTAAAATGCCTAACCTGATGTATATGACAAGCTTTGAAAACATGCCTTCCCGTGAGGAACATTGGAAAGCCTTTGGTGCCGATCCTTTCTGGAAAACATTGTCGGGCTCAAAAGAATACCAAAACAACGTGCAGCACAGCGACATTTACTTTTTGCGTCCCACTGTTTACTCAGACCTGTAGATATGGTTGCCACACCAGCAACCACCCGCAACATAAAAGATAAAAAGCGCCACCCGGCGCTTTTTATCTTTTATGTTTAAATCTCTTTTTAGAGTGCTGGTGCCTGTCAGGACTATACACAGGCGTCTCGCCAAACTGTTCTGGTACCGCAGCTTTGGTAATTGATTTGCCGATCAACAACTCAATGGTCGCGAACTTCTTCTGTTCTTTTTCATTAACCAGGGTAAATGCTGTGCCGTCAGTCTCAGCGCGGGCTGTACGCCCAATGCGGTGCACATAATCTTCACCATCATTCGGCACGTCGTAGTTTATAATGAGATCTATGTTGTCTATATGTATTCCGCGAGACAAAATATCGGTTGCTACCAATATGCGCAGCCGGCGGTTCATAAAGGCACTCAGTACTTCTTCACGACGGTTTTGTTCCAGGTCAGAGTGTATTTCATCTACTGAAAAGTTAGCCCGCTTTAGTTGGTGTGTCAGGCTTTTTACCGTGTGCTTTTTCGAGCAAAAGATCAGCACACTTTTGTATTCCTTTAGTTTTAGCAGGTAATTGATCAGTTTGGGCTTTTGTACATCATACACCACAAATGCTTCCTGCCGTATCTTCTCCGGTGGTTTGCTAATGGATATGTTGATCTCTTCGGGGTGCTGCAATATATTTTTTGCCAGTGTCCTGATCTTCGGCGGCATGGTCGCGGAAAAAAGCAGGGTTTGTCTTTTTGTAGGCAGAAAGGATATGATCTTCATGATGTCATCATTAAAGCCCATGTCCAGCATACGGTCTGCCTCATCCAGTATCAGGTATTGCAGTTGTTTCAGCTTTACATATCCCATATTCAGGTGACCAATAAATCTGCCCGGTGTGCAAATAACTATTTCTGCACCTCGTGAAAGCGCCTGCCTCTCCTGCACAAACGAAGCTCCATCGCCACCACCATACACAGCCAGTGAGCTGATTGGCGTGAAATAAGAAAGACCCTCCAGGTTTTGTGCAATTTGAACCGCCAATTCGCGGGTGGGCACAATGATCAATGCATTGATGTGGTCTGTCTCTGGTGCCTGAATGATTTTGTGAATGATAGGCAATAAAAAAGCAGCAGTTTTACCGGTGCCGGTTTGCGCCGACGCTATCAGATCTCTGCCCTGCAATATGAGTGGAATAACCTGTTCCTGTACGGGTGTGGCGTTTTCATATCCGGTTGCATCAATTCCTTCCAGCAACCTTTCATCGAAACCAAATTCTTTAAAATTCAAAATTTAAATAGGTAGATTGTGAGTAAAATGAAAGCCACCAATCGGCAGCTTTTGTCAAAGTTAGTTTATTTGCCAGAGCATTTTTGCATCGCCGGGTCCGTAAGCAGGTAATCGCCAGGCTCTTCGCCGTTTTACGCCAGCAGTTTACACTTATTTCAAATAATTATATTGCCGTTTTTACCACGGCTTTTAATTCGTTTCTCCAGCGCCGGCTACTTTTATCTGGGCGGTATCTGTCACCTGCATTTCTGCTTTGCCTTTAAACTCTGTGATCGTTCCAGTCACGCAGATCTCTTTATTCAAGTAGTAGTCTTCGGGGTTTTTTTCAAATTTCTTGCGGTCAACTCCTTCAATCTTTATTGTTAGAGGACTATTTGGGTAGGCAGCACCAAGATTAAGTAAAGTAAGTTGTTTTTCAGAGCGCTCTAAAAACTTGCCGCCGAACATTTTTCCGCAGATGGTCACATTTTCACCAATGTGTTTAGCGGCTTCTTCAGCTTTTATATTTTGCGCAAACAATGTGGCACACAAACCTGAACACATAAGGGTCAATACAAATTTTTTCATGCGCGGAAGATAAACACAATTCATTTGCAACTAAGTGTACAATAGCATCTTAGGCAATATTTATATATTCCACAATCGCGTTTGCTGGCCTGATTGTTTTATAAACTACTAAAACAAAACAATGACCCCGGTAATTATCAAACTAGATCTTGCAGGTACAACCGTACACATCAATGCCAACCAGATTTTGTATTACTATGCCAAACATGGTGAAGACAATAAGGTCGTTACCGAACTATTCTTCACGGAGAAGTTCGGGCTCGAAGTGTCTGAAACGCCTGCACAGATAGATGCACTCATCAACGGTCACGGACAGGTTGCAGACATTATTGAAACTTCAGTCACCACGTAGCAACATCGCTCTTTAGCTGTCCATTTTTTTATATACCATTTGGGTTTTTGGGTGATCAGCTTTTTGTTCTCCGGTGATGCATTGTTGCGACGCTCCGTTCATCGGCATCGCCAGGTTAGGCAGAAGACGACAAAAAATATGCGCTCTACATGTGCGTGTCAATAGTAAAGGCGCTATACAGAAAACATTAAATCCGAGTAATCATGGCAGATAAAATAAAAGGGGTTGATCCCAATGTTACAAACCCCAACAACCCCGGCATAGACCAGGCGCCTGTTGACCCCAGCAATACCAGCAGTATTGGGCAAAAAGTAGAGCAGGGCGTTATCGATATAAAAGAAGGCATGAGCGAACAAAGCAATGCCTGGGAAGATAAACAGGAGCGAGGTGTGCCAGTTGATGCGGATGAAGCCAGAAAAGAAGACTATCTCAAGAATCCGTCGCCGGAAGCGAAGAATATTATAGATGTAACCAAACCTGCCGAATAACTGATTTAAAAATTATTTCGTCATTCGTTGCAGTAAAGACAATTTACAGCAGAAGACGGTATTCTCCAGGATTAATGACCGGCGATCGGGCGGATGTTGTTGTTGTCTTTTATTAATTGTAGCACCTTGTCCAGCTTGCTGTCAACATTCATTTTTATATCGGCAATGGTGGGTCTTACCAGCACATCGGGCAGTACACCACGTCCATCTTTTGGGTGGCGCGCGTTGAGCACCAACCTGTACAACGGTAAGGTAACGCGTACCCCTGTTGCAGGTAAAATGATAGTGGTTAAATGCATGGCTGAGTTCCCGTAGGCACCACCACCGGTCTCTTCACCTACAATAGTTACATTATTTTGTCCTTTGATATTGTTAGCCACCAGCGCGGCTGCCGAAAAGGTATAGCCGCCGGTTAGTACATACACGTTACCATCAAAATGATTGCGGGTTTTCGGCTTGAAATAGTGATTTTCGAAATATTTAAAATGAACTCGCCCATCGGCATAGCGCCTGCCCGACAAGTGCATGCTCAACCAGTAAACCAGCCAGGGATGAATATATTTTTTATATTGAAAGTTGCGGTTAAAAGCAGCTACTGTGTCGGCAATATGAAAAGGTTTATTTGCCAGGTATTGGGTTAAACGGGTGCTCGCCAAAACACTGCCGCCCGAATTGAGGCGTAAGTCAACTACCACATTTTTGATCTGCTGCTTACGAATAGTGCGAAAGCTCTTTCTAAAAAATTTTATCAGCTTCCCTTCACTAAAAGTATTGACTGCCAGGTAAGCCATACTCATAGGCGTATCAATACGTAAACTGCGGTTGGCAGCAAGCCGCATTTTACGAAACTCATGCCTGGAAGGTAGGTTTCCACTGCGTTTGATTTTCTCTTTAGTGCTGTCTTTTTTTGGCTCAAAATTTTTTATGGCGGTTTGTTGTGTATTGCCAAGGCTATCGAGATAAGTAATAACATAAGAACTGTCGAGACCAAAAGAATTTCTATAATAACCGGGAAAATTAAAACTGATAAGCTGGTATTTGAAGTTGTTGGAATAACCATCGGTACCTATCAGTTGACAGATACTGTCGACAATTTGATTGGCTGGTACACCGTTGATAGCAGTAATGAGTGTGCCGCGGGTAAGTACACTATCTTCTTTTTGCAAATTATTGACGACCACTGCAAAGTCTGCCCACACTTTTAGTTGCAGAGGAAAGGTGGATAAAAGCCTGTGGTTGTAATAAGCTACTATTTCTTTTGACGACCGGGTAGATGTATGCCCGCAGTGTAGTTTGGTAAGTGCCCACGCCACTTTATTTTTAAACTGCTGACCGGTTAACGAATCGGTTAAAGATGATTGTGTTTGCCTGAAATAAAGATCAACAGAGTCTTTGGGAGTGTACCAATAAAGGCTGGGGTGATTGGCTTGCAATATTTTGGATAACAATGCAAAATCATTTTGCAAATCTTGTGGGCTATACTTTGTTTCAGGATTGAAATTTTTTTTTGCAACACCGCAGGAGCTTACTAAAATTGCGATAGTCACCAAAAAAAAACTGATCTTTTTCACTGTCGCAATATACTGCATGGCGGCTTTACATATTGTTATAAACCTGCACAATACAAGTGCTGCAAACAATTTACCGGCGGACTTCTAAAGATCGAATTGTAAGTGTAAACCTGAAGTATAACCAAGGCGATGCAGTTGAACGGAGCGTCGCAACTTCAGCACAAAAAGGTTTTCTGGCTGGCTCCAAAAAAGTATTTCAGCACCTGGCTTTAGCGTCCAAAAGCATTCCAGCCCTGCGCGGTCAGTTGATGGGTGCTGCCACCTTTTGTAATGATATGTACACCCTCTCTAATGTCGGTGATATAGCCGATCACAGAAATTTGCTCGTTAAGAACCACTTTCTCATGATCGCTCTGTGGGATGGTAAAAACAAGTTCATAATCTTCGCCACCGCTGAGTGCGCAGGCAGTAGGGTCGAGCTCAAGTTTGTAGGCAAACTGTTTGGCTTCGTCGTTAACAGGAATTTTGTCTTCGTACAACATGCAGCCCACATTGCTTTGCTTGCAGATGTGCAGCATTTCGCTGCTAAGTCCATCACTTACATCCATCATGCTGGTTGGGCGAATACCTGCGTTTTCAAAAAATTCTATAATGTCTTTTCTTGCTTCAGGTTTTAACAGGCGCCCAACAATATATTGTTCGTTTTCAAGATCGGGTTGCACTCCAGGGTTTTCGAGGTAGATTTTTTTCTCCCGTTCTAAAATGGTGAGACCCAAAAAAGGCTGCCCAAGATCGCCGCTCACACAAACCAGGTCGCCTTTTTGGCGCCGCTTCGTTTTACCACTTTGTCGGCGATCATTTCGCCAATAGCGGTGACACTTATTATAAATCCTTTTTGCGAGGAACTGGTATCGCCACCAATCAGGTCCACATTATATTTTTCGCAGGCAGCATATACGCCTTCATAAAACTCAGTCAAGTGCCTCTACACTAAAGCGATTGCTAAAAGCAATGCTCATGGTGATATGGGTAGGCGTGGCATTCATAGCATAAATATCGCTCAGGTTCACCACCACACTTTTGTAACCAAGGTGTTTCAGCGGCGTGTACATAAGATCGAAATGAATGCCTTCTACCAGCATATCGGTAGTGATAACGGTTTGCTTGCCAAAATGATCAATAACCGCAGCATCATCGCCAATACTAAGAATGGTTGAGGCATTTTGAATTTCAAAGTTTTTGGTAAGGTGATCGATCAAACCAAATTCGCCAAGGGATGCTATTTCCGTTCTGTTTTCCATTATAGATGTGTATTGAAGTAGTTACTGTTGTGGGTTCCATTTGCCATTAACTGCCAACACAAATTCGTCGTGAATTTTTCCATTCGTTGCAACAATTGCTGGCTGATATGGCGAATAATAATTACCCTGAAAGTCTGTAACCTTTCCACCGGCTTCCTCTACAATCAAAAAACCTGCGGCACTGTCCCAGGCTTTAAGACTGATGTTCGTAAAATCCATCGAACCTGCCCGCGGCTACCCAGCAAAGATCAATGGCTGCACTGCCAACCTGCGAATGGCAGCCCCTGTCTAATAAATTTTTCAAACACCTGCAACGGGCCGTTTTCCATATCAAGGTACGAATAGGGAAAACCTGTAACCAGGCAACTTTGCTTAGTTCTGTTTTATCACTAACCGTTATGAGCTTTTCGTTTAAGGTGGCGCCCTACCTTTTTCTGCAAAGAAAAATTCATTCATAAAAGGATTGTAAACCGCACCCAAAATCATTTTACCTTCTTGCTCAACCCGATGCTGACACAACAAATGGGAATGCCATTGGCAAAATTCACCGTTCCGTCAATAGGGTCGATGATCCATTTGTATGTGCTGTCCATTTTCAGTTCACCCGCTTCTTCACTCAAATAAAATGGTCAGGAAAATTTTTCTTAATTACGGCAAAAATTGCCTGTTCCGATTCTTCGTCGGCTTGCGTAACCAAGGTCGTTTACCATCGTTTTGCTGCTGACTGTAAAGGTGCCGTTAAAATATTGTTGCAGTACGTTGGCCCCGGCAAGTGTTGCTTTAATAAGGGTTTGTTTTAGCATTTTGCAAATATACTGGTATCTGCTGCACGGCTACTTTACCACCTTTCATTCTTTGGGCGGGATTTACTACAGGACTCCCTTTTCACTTCATCTTACCACAGCACAATATTGGTGAGCTATTCATTTTTGTGGGATTGTTGTAAAACTGCGTAATTCGTGCTGCTTAAGCCCTGCCATTGCAACTATCCATCATCATAGTCAACTACAACGTTAAATACTTTCTTGAGCAATGTTTGCATAGCGTGGCAAGGGCAACAGAAAACCTGGATGTTGAAGTATGGGTAGTTGACAATGCCTCGTCTGATGAGAGTGTTTCGTTCCTGCATCAACAATTTCCATGGGTACAGGTGATTGCTAATGGCAACAACCCGGGGTTTGCAAAAGCCAACAACCAGGCATTGGCAAAGTGCAGCGGGCAGTACATACTATATTTAAACCCTGACACTCTTTTACCCGAAGACTGCCTGGTTAAAGCAATGGCTTTCCTGGCAGCAGATCCCCTTGCAGGTGCACTGGGCATCCGCATGATAGATGGCAGCGGCCGGTTTTTGCCTGAGAGTAAAAGATCTTTCCCGTCTCCACTTACTTCACTTTCTAAGCTGTCGGGTTTTAGCGCTTTGTTTCCACGATCTAAATTGTTTGGGCGGTATGCACTTACCTATCTTAATGATACGAAAAACTGGGAAGTTGATGTATTAGCGGGTGCATTCATGCTGGTGAAGCGGGAGTTGCTAACTTCTCTGCAGGGTTTTGATGAAGATTTTTTTATGTATGGAGAAGACATAGACCTAAGCTACCGCATACAGAAATCAGGATATAAGAATTTTTACTTTGGCGCCAGTACAATCATTCATTTTAAAGGGGAGAGCACGCACAAAGGAAGTCTCAACTATGTGAAAATGTTTTACACCGCTATGAACATTTTTGTGAAAAAGCATTATCCGAATTCGTCTGCCCGGTATTTTGTCTTTCTGTTACAAGGCGGTATTGCTGTGCGGGCAGGTATTTCGGCATTGGCAAGAATTGCAAAAAAAGGCTGGTCTTCAAAGGTGGCAAAAGAGAAATTAAATGCCAGGCAGTTACCCAAAGAAACGTGGGTTATTGGCAATGAAGATGAATATAACGAGGTTTTGCAACTGTATGCAAAAGCAGGTCAGGAAAAAAGAATAGCCGGCAGAATAGAACCAAAGGATATGAGAGTGCTGCACAAAACCCTTGCTGTGCGGCAGACAAAAAATAGCACCAAAGGATCTTCAAGCGAGATCGTTTTCTGTAGTGGTGCCTTATCTTATAAGCAGATCATTGCATTAGTGCAGCAAATGCCCGCAGGGGTTGCATTTCGGTTTCATGGTGCCGGAACAAAAAGTATTATCGGCAGTGATTCGAAAAATACGGCTGGTATTTTTATCGCTTAACTGTAAGTGATGTAGAGGAAATTGTCAACATCGGGGTCGATCTCAACGACCATTTTCTGTTGTGTAAAATGATTTGATCTGCAGTCTTTCTAACTGCTTTTTTATCGTGTAGCAAGTAATGATAGCGGTTGTTGTTTTTATCGTTTGCTTAGGGTATTTCTTTTCTATTTGATGTAGTTTCGTATTCTTTTTATAATCAAAAACGTGCATGGCTATATTCGATATTAACCTTACCAACCCGTCTGGCAAAAGCGCTGCGGTTACCGGAAAACAGCATCAGGCGGCAGCAGGAAAAAGTATTGAAAAGATTGCTACGCAAAGCCCGGTTTACCGAGTTTGGCCAGCATTTTAAGTTTGATGAAATATTGATGAGCAAAAATCGTGGCAGAAAAATTTCAGGAAATGGTGCCGGTATTTGACTACAATAAAATTTATAAAGACTGGTGGCACAAAACACTTGAAAACAAACCGGATGTTTGCTGGCCGGGTAAAATAAAATATTATGCATTAAGCAGTGGCACCAGCGAAGTCTGCAAGCAAATACATTCCCGTAACAAACGACTTGTTGAATGGCAATAAGATGGTAATGATCAAACACTTGCTTACCTTGCGCAACTACCACGACCTGCCGGTAAAGTCAATTGGTAAAGGGTGGCTTACAATTGGTGGAAGTACAGAGTTGCAAAAAGAGCAAGGATATTATGCCGGCGACCTAAGCGGCATCACGCAAAAAAAAGCGCCTTTTTGGTTTCAGCCATTTTACAAGCCCGGAAAAAAAATTGCCCGCACACCGCGACTGGGATAAAAAGATAGATGAGATAGTTGAGAAAGCGCCCGCAATGGGATATTGGTTTTATAGTTGGTGTGCCCGCCTGGATACAACTTATGCATGGAAAAAATTATTGAGCGTTACAAGCTTAAAACCATTCATGACATATGGCCTAACCTTGCCTTTTTTGTGCATGGCGGCGTTGCATTTGAGCCTTATAAAAAAGGCTTTGAAAAATTGTTGGCAAAGCCACTCATTTACATTGAAACCTATCTGGCAAGCGAAGGTTTTATTGCTTACCAGGACAGGCAATATGCCAAAGGGAATGCGGCTGGTAACAACAGAGCATATCTTTCACGAGTTTATTCCTTTTGATGAAAAGAATTTTGACGTGCGATGGCAACGTGGTTGAAAACCCGAAGTGTTGATGCTGCATGAAGTGGAGGAAGGAAAAGATTATGCATTGCTGCTTAGTACCAGCGCCGGCACATGGCGATACCTGATAGGCGACACAGTTAGGTTTGTTGATAAGGACAAAAGCAGAGATAATTATTACCGGCCGAACCAAACATTTTTTGAGCCTTGTGGGCGAGCACTTGAGTGTAGACAATATGAACAAAGCGGTAAAACTGGCCGGCGAAGAAATGAATATTTCCATTCCTGAGTTTACGGTGGCAGGTGTACCTTATGGCAACTTTTTTGCCCATCATTGGTATGTTGCCTGCGACGATGAAGTAGATAAAGATGTGCTTTGCCAAAAGATTGATGAGAAGCTAAAAGAACTAAATGATGATTATGCGGTGGAAAGAACAAGTGCTTTAAAAGAAGTATTTCTTGATATTTTGTCCGAAGAAGATTTTATGGAGTTTATGCGGCAAAAAGGCAAAATTGGTGGACAGCATAAATTTCCGCGGGTATTAAAAGGAAAGATGCTGGAAGACTGGCAGAAGTTTTTAAAAGGTGAAACCTGTAATGCTAAATAACGGAGATAAAAATGATGATTGCGGCAATATTAAAAGGATTGGCATTAGGTTTAATGCTGAGCATTTCGGTGGGTCCGGTAATATTTTCCATCATTAAGCAAAGCATCAACAACGGTCACAAAGGCGGCTTTGCTTTTATAGGCGGTGTATCGGCAAGCGATATTACCCTTGTAATCATCAGCAATCTTTTTACCGCATGTTCGAAGACCTGCTCGAGTATAAAATGCCCATTGGTATTGGTGGCAGCGCATTGCTTATAGCCCTGGGTGTTTATGTAACTTCTTCAAAAAAATTAAAGTAAACGAGCGGGTATGCAAGATAATAAGCATGGAAACGCATCACTATGTAAAGATCTTTCTATCCGGTTATTTTATGAACACACTAAACCCCGGCGTTATTGGTTTTTGGCTGCTAACTTCTACTTCGTTGTTACTGCAACCCATGAATTACCGCTTTGTCGTTTACCTCACCTGCCTGGTCATTGTTGCCAGCTACCGATATTCTAAAAGTAATGCTTGCGGGCAGCATCCGCCAAAAGCTAACGCCACACAATATTCACATCATCAACCGGATCAGTGGCATGATACTAATTGGTTTTGGTATTGCTCTTATTTGGGGTATTCTGGAATTTTCTTCTCGCATCAGCTAGTTTTTCGCTGCAAAATAAGCTTCGCAATGTGCTGCCGTACACGCTGTGCGACGCAACAATGATCAACACGAGAACGAATGCCGGGTACAAAAAAACAGAACGAATATGCTATGGTACCGGGCAAATACACCGGGTTTTTGTGTGAGCCAAAACTGTAGACCAACGATTTGGCGGCCGTTGCGTCGCACCCGTGTACAGTTGGTACGCTATGCAGCACAGTTAAAAACCAGTTGCTGAAAAGAAGAATAATTTGTGTGTAAAAAGCCGGAGGTTGCTAACAAACTACTTTGATGTGGGTAAAAATTGGGCAACCAAATGCAGTGGTATAAGCAGTGTAAGACTGAGAATACTATCTTGCCGCATATTCACCATGACTGTAAAAGACCTTTTTAAACGATGTTTCGCAAGATACTAAAGTGGTTTCTTTGGGCATTCTCTTACTCAAAGTTTACCTTGTATTGTGCAAATGGATAATGCCCCCGGTAACACTTACCCAATTGGCAGCCTTTTTGCGGGTCATGGATTTAAAGCGTGATTATGTAGACAATGATGAAATTTCGCCCGCTGCAAAGCTGGCTGCAATGGCAAGCGAAGACCAATTGTTTCCCGACCATGGTGGCTTCGACTGGAAGTCGATTCGAAAAAAGTATGCAAAACAAACCCGGAAAAGAAAAAAGGTGCCGGTGCCGGCGCAAGCACAATAAGCCAGCAGGTTGCAAAAAATGTTTTTCTATGGCAGGGAAGCGGCATATGCCGTTACATTAGAAAAATACCTGAAGTGTATTATACCAAAATGATAGAATGGGTGTGGGGAAAGCAAAGAATACTTGAAGTGTACCTGAATATTGCCGAAATGGGCGACGGCATATTTGGCATTGAGGCTGCAGCACGGAGCCTATTTTGGCAAACCTGCCATCAAATTAACCCGGCAGAAGCTGCAATGATCATTGCCTGCTTGCCAAGTCCAAAACGATATACCGTAAAGCCAATGAGCCGCTGGGTGCCTGGAAGTATCCACGAGTATTGCAACAAATGAGCATTATTGAGGATGATCCTGATATACAAAAGCTGGTTTACGCAAAATAGGCTAAGTGACGAAATGTCAACAGCGTATATTGCCAGTGCTTTCTGCTGTTATAATTGCCACTTACTCGTCATCCAGGGCACAGGTTGGTTACAAGAATGTCTTTATAAATATGATAATAGTTCTTCTCTTGATTTGCAGATCAGGGTATTCGCGCAGTTCATCTTTCACCCACGGAAGATCAATATTGCAAAGCAGGTAGAGAGCGGCATTATCTTTCAACAATTTTTTCAAGTATAAAAGGGTGCATTTTCCAAAAACATATTCGCACCAAACTTTCATCACATACATATCTGTATCTACAAACAAGAACGGGCATGCTGGTTTTCTTGATTGTTGCTGCCATAATGTCAATTGCCTTTATTGCATATTTCTTCTTCCAATGCATACTGTCCTTTTGCAATCGTAAGCAGATCATTAAATGTATAGTCGGTGCCATGCTGTAAGCAAATATTCCCGGGCATATTCCGGGCACCACAGAGTATTGTAATGGTGGCCAAGCAATGTACACAAAGTGCTTTTGCCGGTACTTTCAGGACCTATGATCACTATTTTTTTAACTTCTTGCATACTTTGCTTTTTTATGCCATGATACCAATCCCGCAAATGCCATGATCAATAACACAACAAACTGAAAACTGGTAAAGACATACCCTTTAATAAAGTACAAGAGGAATAGAGGCGATATTGGTTATGATCCACCAATACCAGCTTTCTACTTTTTTTCTTGCCATTAACAACATGCCGGTATATGCGGTTGCAGAGGCAAAGGCATCGGCAGCAGGTATGGCACCGGGCGCAAAATCTTTTTTAAAATACGATAAGGCAGAATAAATACTAACATAAACACGCAAAGAATAGCAGGTTGAAGTACCCATTCTTTGTTGTAGCTGTGCTTAATAATCACAACAGATTGTTGTGCTTCATCTTTTCTTGTCCAAAGAACCCAGCCATAAATACTCATAACAGTATAGAAAATATTTACGCTTGCTTCGCCCAACAGATGACCTTTAATACTTAGATAAATATAAATAATGGTATTAATAATTCCGGTAGGGTACACCCAAATGTTTTCTTTCCTCGAAAACCAAACACTGATAATACCCATAGCCACTGCAATAAATTCAACAGGTCCTGTACCCCTGATGCCGCTAACAAATTGTTCAAAAACTTCTGCGAGACTTAAGTTTGGCTTTTTGGGTAAAGATAGCGGGTAGATGTATTGTGTTTTGATAAGTGATCATGTCAACCAATCCAGGTGGATTAAAAGTGCCTGGTACAATCAAGTAAAAAGTCCCGTTTTCTAGTCTTAATTTGTTGCCACAAAATGACGCTTTATGTATTGGAGCTACCGTGTTTTTTTTGCCTCTTTTTTATGTTTGATCGTCGCCTGCAAAACTGCGCAACCTATTGCAGCAACAAGCGATGATGGCAAAATAGAAGTTGAATTTGTGCAGGTAAATGATGTATATGAAATTGCGCCCGTAGCTGGCGGCAGGGAAGGAGGGATGGCGCGGGTTGCCACCCTTAAAAAACAAATCAGAAAACAAAATTCCAATACCTTTTTGGTGATGGCAGGTGATTTTTTGAGCCCGTCGGTGTACAATAGTCTGCAGTACAATGGCAAAAGGATAAGGGGAGCGCAAATGGTTGATGCTATGAATGCCGCCGGTATGGACCTGGTTGTTTTTGGCAATCATGAGTTTGATATTTCAGAGAGTGAACTACAGTCGCGCATCAATGAGTTTGGCTTTGCGTGGGTAGCGTCCAATACTTTTCATAAGACCAGCGCCGGGGTGGTTCCTTTCAGGCGGGAGAATTTGCCTGGTGGGGGAGACTTTCCCAAGACGATGATTATGCGGGTGAAAGATGCGGATGGTACCGAGGCAAAAATTGGATACATAGGGCTAACACTTTCTTCTAATCCTGCTGAGTTTGTTACCTATAAAGATCCGCTTGCAACAGCTAAGCAATTGTATGCGCAGCTTAAAGACTCCGTTGACGCAGTGGTAGCGATTACCCACCAAACCATAGCAGCCGATATGCAATTAGCACGCGAGCTACCGGGGCTGGCGTTGATCATTGGCGGGCATGAACACTCTGGTATTCTTGAAAAGGTGGGCAACGTAAATATTACCAAGGCACAGTCAAATGCCAGAACGGCTTATGTGATAAAGTTGAGCATTAATAAAAATGATCATTCGGTTGCAGTTGAGCCACAATTGAAAAAGATAGATGAGAACATTGCAATTGACAGCAATACAAACGAGGTAGTGCAAAAGTGGGTGAAGATTGCTGCGGAAAATTACAATTCGCTTGGCTTCGATCCGGCTAAAGTGGTGCTGTCAACCGGTGAAACACTGGATGGTCGGGAAACGGAAACGCGTAATCGCTCAACCAATCTTACCCGGCTTATTTCTGCCGCGATGGCTTTTGCCTGCCCGCAGGCCGATGTAGTGGTTTACAACTCAGGCTCCATTCGCCTCGATGATGTACTAACGCCACCCGTTACGCAGTATGATATCATCAGAACCTTACCTTTTGGCGGCGGTATTGTGGAAGCAGATATGAAAGGAAGCCTGCTGCAAAAAGTGCTGAAAGCAGGCATGCAAAATGTAAATGCCGGTGGTTTTTTGCAATATCAACCGGTTAGCTACAATGCTACGTCGCAGACTTTTGTGTTACATGGCTCTCCCTTAGATACTGCCAGAACATACCGGGTTGCAATGACTGAATTTCTCTACAGTGGCAAAGAAGCAAACCTGGGTTTTCTTAATGCGCAGAATGCAGACATTATTAAAACCTATCCAGTCGAGACCTCAGCTACGAGCCCGAAATCAGACATCAGGTTGGCGATTGTAAAATATCTGGAGAGTAAAAAATGAACTATTGATTTGATTTTTCTAACAGCAGGCGATAGCTCGTAATGGCACGCAAAGCACCAAACGATACGCTCTCTCCCGCCATTTCTTTTAACGCCGTCAGGCTGGTCACCTGTTCGGCTTCAATAATAGAAAGTACCTTTTTTACTGTCGCTTCATCTACCAGGTCAAGAATATCAATTTCTTTTGTTGGAATAAATTTAATCAGGTGACTTTCAACAGTGCCTATAGTTAATCCACGTTCCTCGGCAATATCTGCAATTGACTTTCCGGCTTTGAACATGTCAAGTGATATTCGATATGTTTCACCTTTTGAGAGCGGTGCTTTTTTTTCTTCATTAACAGCAACATTTTCTGCAGGCACCTGGTGTTTGCTTTGCCTGATCAATTGTAACAACTGAGTGGTATCTGCCGACTTATGCATTGCTGAAGCGAGTTTCTCTGCCTGTTGAATTTGCAGGAGTTTCTGGGCAAATACCAGCTTTAGCTCGTTTAGTTGCTTCACATATTTCTTTACTTTCTGGCGCACCTTTACCTTATTGATATGCTGTAGCAGCGGTGTAAGCAGTTGTTCATTTATTTCGTTATGAAAAAACTGAGCAGCAGCCTGTGTACGTTTGTGCAGTTTTTCATACCCATCTTCTTCGCAGGTGAGAAACAGGTGCTCTAGTAACCGCACAAACTTTTGAGCAATGGCTGATTGGGAAGTTGCTGCTGCCAGCAGTTTTGAAGCCCAGGCTATAGACTCTTCTTTTTTGGGAATTTGCCTGCCTTCATAGGCATCGAGGTGTGAAGTAAGTGCTGTCAACACTTTCTGCCAGTCAAAACTTTGCAGTAATGTTTTCTGTATAAATTTTTTTTGCTCTGTTACCAACGTTTTTTGCAGTTCGTCTTCAGCTAATTCATTTTCCACAAAGTTTATCACGCGTGGGTCGGTGCTGATGCAGGAAGAGGTTATGCGTGAACGCAGCACAAGTCCTTGCAAACTGGTAAGCCTGCTGAGTGAAACATAGACCTGCCCGGCTGCAAAAGACTCGCCGGCGTCAATTACTGCCTTTTCAAAAGTAAGCCCCTGGCTTTTGTGTATCGTGATAGCCCAGGCGAGTTTTATTGGGTATTGCGTGAAGCTGCCAACTTCTTCTTCATCCAGGTTATCTCTTTCGGCGTTGTATTGGTATTGTATGTTTTTCCAGGTTTCCGGTTCCAGTTCTATGCTGCCTTGCTCATTGGCAAATGCGACAACGATCTTTTCATAACTGATCTCTGATATGGTACCGATCTTACCATTGAAATATCTCCTGAACTCACCCTTATCGTTTTTTAAAAACATGATCTGCGCACCGAGCTTTAGTTCCAGATCTTTTTCTGCCGGATAGGCCCTTTCATTGAAATCACCGTTCACCTCTGCAGGAAATCTATGCAGTTTTCCAGGTAGTTTATTTAACTCCTGTTCATTGATCAGATCGGCCTTGCGGTTGTGGCTGGTGAGCGTAATAAAGTTGTCTTTTTTAGCGGGTGTGAATTCGGGGTTGTAGTGTTCGTGCAGCAATTCGAGATCCTGTGCTGTACAGCGGTTGTTCCGGATGTTGTTCAGGACATTGATAAATACATCGTCTTTTTGTCGATAAATTTTCTTCAACTCTAAGAATAAGGGTGGGGCATGTTTCAACACTTCAGCATCGAAAAAGAATGGGCTGTTATAATATGATCTCAATAGATCCCATTCCTCATTTTTAACAACAGGTGGCAATTGAAATAAGTCTCCGATATATACCATTTGCACACCACCAAAAGGTTGCAGCGGTTGGTTTCTTACATGGCGCATTACTGTGTCCATTGCGTCGAGCAAGTCTGCACGCACCATTGAGATCTCATCTATGACCAGGAGGTCAAGTTCTTTTAATAACTGCTTTTTATCGCGTCCAATTCTTAGATTTCTGATGAGGCTTGTGCGATTGTTTACCTCGCCATAGTATGCGGTATTAAAACCCTGGTCAGCGGGTAAAAATGGACCGAAGGGTAACTGCAGAAACGAATGAATAGTAACTCCACCGGCATTGATAGCTGCAACACCCGTAGGTGCAACGATCGCCATCTTTTTGAAAGAGTTATCGCGAATGTATTTGAGAAATGTAGTTTTTCCGGTACCGGCCTTGCCCGTTAAAAATATATGCCGGTTTGTCTGGTTAACAAAAGCTACTGCTTTTTGAAACATTGTATTGGAAAGATCCTGGCTCATTAGAAGTAAAATAAACAACTTTCATTTTTCTTAAAAAAATTTGTTTGTGTTTACAACTGGTAGCAGACTTTGTATGAACATAATGGGTAGCCGAAGCAGTCATGAATGTCAATTACCTCTGAATTAAATTCTTTTCTACTTCTACTGCTCACCATAGGTTTGCCGATGAACGGAGCGTCGCAACAGGTGCTTCAAAATAGTCCTACTGCCGGTTACCAAAACTTTTTTATCGTGCTTCCAAAGGCTGCTCTTCTTCTAGCATGCGCTGAACCTCATCTATCATTTCGCCTTTTGTAATGGGAATGCCCATGATCTTGTTATACCCTTTGGCATCTACAAGATATTTATCGCGAATGATCTTGATCAATTGTCCATTATTGATTTCCGGGATTAGGACATGATCGTAGTTTTTGAGAATGTCACCCAGGTTTTGTGGAAGGGGACGAACATAACGCAGATGGGCATGGGCGACTGCATATCCCTGCTGCAACAGTTCGATGACGGCACTTTTAATGGCGCCATAAGTACTTCCCCAGCCCAGTACCAGCACTTTGCCTTTTTCGGGGCCGTTATCAAGTTTTTGCTCGGGAATATAATTGTGCAATCTTTTCCATCTTTTCTTCCCTAATTTTTACCATCAACTGATGGTTGTCGGGATCGTAGCTAACGTTGCCGGTAATGTTTTGTTTTTCAATACCGCCAATACGGTGTTCCAAACCCGCGGTGCCCGGTATAGCCCAGGGGCGCACCAGTTTTTCATCGCGCAGGTAAGGTTGAAACTTTTCTTCGTGATCACCAAGTTCTGTTTTAAACTTGACTTCTATTTTGTGCAGGTCAGCACTTTTAGGAAATTTCCAGGGTTCGGCACCATTGGCAATATAGCCATCGCTTAAAAAGATAACAGGTGTCATATGCTGCACTGAAATGCGAACTGCTTCATACACTGCATTGAAACAATCGCTTGGCGTAGATGCGGAAATTACCGGCATGGGGCATTCGCCATTTCGGCCATAATAGGCCTGCAGCAAATCGCTTTGTTCGGTTTTTGTAGGCAAGCCCGGTTGATGGTCCGCCGCGTTGCACATTGATAATAAGCAAAGGAATTTCGAGCATTACTGCCAAACCCATAGCTTCGGCTTTTAATGCCATTCCAGGACCCGAGGTAGTGGTAACACCCAGCAACCCGCCATAACTTGCGCCTATAGCAGAAGTGATGGCTGCAATTTCATCTTCTGCCTGAAAAGTTTTTATTCCAAAAGCTTTATGCTTGCTTAGTTCATGCAGAATATCGGAAGCAGGGGTAATAGGATAAGAACCCAGAAATAATTGCAATCCACTTTTTTGACTGGCAGCAATCAGACCATAACTCAAGCCTGGTTACCCATAATATTGCGGTAATTGCCGGTAACCATTTTTGCTTTTTCTACCTTATAACGTGTTGTAAAAGTTTCGGTGGTATCGGCATAGTTATAACCGGCTTGCAAAGCCTTAATATTACTTTGAAAAATGGTATCTTTTTTACCAAATTTTTCAGTTAAGAAGTTGATGGTGTTATCCATATCGCGGTTATACATCCAATAGAAAAACCCAAGCACAAACATATTTTTTGCCCGGTCTTTTTCTTTGGTACCCATTTCAAATTCTTTCAGTGCTTCCCGGGTAATTTTGGTTACATCCATTTTGATCACTTCGTAATTACCCAGGCTGTCATCTTCAAGAGGGTTAACGCCATCAGGATAATTGGCAAGCCGCAGATTTTTTGCATCGAAGCCATCGGTATTGGCTATGATCCTCCCGCCCTTTTTCAGGTTTTTCATGTTCACCTTTAATGCTGCAGCATTCATTGCCACCAGCACATCGCAATCATCGCCGGGAGTAAAAATGCGGTCGCTGCTAAAGTGAAGCTGGTAACCACTTACACCCGGTAAGGTGCCTATAGGTGCCCGTATCTCTGCCGGAAAGTCGGGGAAAGTGGCCAGATCGATACCAAGCAAAGCTGTATTATTGGTAAACTGGCTTCCGGTTAAGTTGCATACCATCGCCACTGTCGCCGGCAAATTTTATCACTACGTCCTGTAAAACTTCTTCTGTATAAGTTCATCTAAAAAATGTATAAATTTGGTCAAATAAAACAATTTGCAAAAGTAGGACTTGTAAAATCAGCAAATGTTTCGATTTTGGTTGTTCCTGCCTGGCTTTTCTTAATAAATGCCTAAATAATATCTGTAGTAGAAATGTCACAGGATTTATTATAACAACCGGCGAGAAGTGGCGGCGCAACTTTTTCAAACTCATAACACGTGTAATATTATATTTGTTATTCAACTTAAATCAATAAAAAAAATAAAGAATATGGCACTTTTAAAATCCGGAAATCCAACATTAACGGAAAAGATTTTTAACACTACGATATCGGATCAGCAGCAAGGCACGATGACAGCACGGGGCGCAATGAACAAATTTGGCTTTCTGTTTTTAATGGTAATAGCAGGCGCTGCTTTTAACTGGCATTTGTATAGCCAGGGCAAAAGTTCAAACGATGGTTCCCCTGATGTGGGTGGGCGTTTTTGGTGGTTTGATCACCGCGCTTGTCATCACTTTTAAGCGCACGTGGGCACCCTTTCTCGCGCCTTTGTATGGTTTGTTGGAAGGGCTCTTCGTAGGTGGAATTTCAGCAATTGTAAACGAGATGTTTGCCAAATCGTATCCTGGTATAGTAATGCAGGCTGTGGGCTTAACAATGGGTGTTGCAGTAGCCATGTTTATACTGTACAATTTCAGGATCATTCGTGCAACAGAGCGTTTTAAATCAGTTGTCTTTATGGCCACTGCCGGCATCGCAGTTTTTTACCTGATCACCTGGGTCATAAGATTATTTGGTGTGCAAATGGACTTTATGATGTTGGGCAATGGCAGCCTTTTAGGTATTGGTATTAGCTTGTTTGTTGTGGCAATTGCTGCGCTTAATTTAATCATGGATTTTGACATGATTGAGAAAGGTGCAGAAATGGGCGCTCCAAAATATATGGAGTGGTACTGTGCGTTTGGTTTGATGGTCACCATTGTGTGGTTGTATATAGAGATACTAAAATTACTTAGCAGGTTGAGTAGTCGCAACTAAGCGACGTTAAGTAAAGAGCGAAACATTTTGAAGGCCGGATTAGTTGATCCGGCTTTTTTGCGCAATACCCGCATTAAAAAATATTTTTTTCACTACAGAAAAACTTGCCTCCACAGGTGCTGGCACAACAATGGTCAGATAAAATATAATACATTTACCACCCCCCAAATTTTTAAGTCTTCATGGAAGAGATTGTAGCAGCGATCGGTGAATTGTACAAGTTGTTTGCCCGGAAGGAAGCAGGTAGAATTGAAAAACTACCTCAATCGGGAAGCGACAGGGTTTATTTTAGAATTTATGGCGGTGACCAAAATTATATTGCCACTTTCAATTTAAATATTCGCGAGAACGAGACCTTTATTTACTTCTCTGAGCATTTCAAAACCGCCGGATTGCCTATGCCACAAATTTATGCCATAAGCGACGACAAAACCATTTACATTCAGGAAGACCTGGGTACGGAAAGCCTGCTTGACAAACTAGAACAGCATGGCTATACCGATTATACTTATAACCTGTATCAAAAGACTTTGAAAGCGCTTGCCAAAGTGCAGATAGAAGGTCACGGGAAAATGAACTATGAGATGTGCCTTACTGCAAAAGAGTTTGGCAAACAGGCAATCATGAGCGACCTGCTTTATTTTAAGTATTACTTTTTTGATACACTTAAAACTGCCTTACGATAAACAGGCAATGCTGGATGATTTTGAAACGCTTAGCAACTATCTGAACAACACTGAACCAGAAGTATTTTCTCTTTCGCGATTTTCAAAGCCGAAATGTGATAGTTAACAATGATGAGGTTCATTTTATTGACTACCAGGGCGGCATGAAAGGTGCTTTGCAGTACGATGTTGCATCGTTGCTTTGGCAGGCAAAAGCCAACTTAAGCGAAGAGTGGAAAGACAATCTGCTTAGCCGGCTATATGGATGAAGTAGACGCACTATTACCGGAAAAATTAGACGGATCATGTTTTAAAGCCAGTACAATGGTTATGTTTATTAGGTTGTTACAGGTGCTGGGCGCGTATGGCTTTAGAGGATTGTTTGAACGAAAAGCGCATTTCTTACCAGCATTCCGTTGGCCTTGCGCAACCTGAAATTTTTTATCGAAAACAAGCAGATCGGTGTTGCTACACCTGAGTTTGACAGGATCCTTCAAATTTGCATAGTGAATGATAATTGTTGCAAGCGTTTTGAAACATGTGCGAGCCAGATGAAAATACGCCGCTGGTGGTAAACATTTGTAGCTTTTCCTATAAGAAAGCAGTTGCCTGTTGATGAAACAGACAATGGCGGAGGGTTTGTGTTTGATATGCGCGGGATTTTAAATCCGGGCAGATTTGATGAATACAAATACCTGACCGGGTCGAGACAAAGAAGTAAAAGATTTTCTAGAGCAACGAACCAAAATGACTGAGTTTTTAAATGCGTGTTCGACATCGTTGATATATCGGTCGAAGACTATATAAAACGGGGTTTCTCAAGCCTGATGGTAAGTTTTGGCTGCACCGGCGGCCAACACAGAAGCGTGTATGCGGCTGATGCATTGGCCAGGCATCTTAAAAATAAATTCGGTGTGAAAGTGCAATTGTGCCATTTGGTGCAGGATGCAAAAAACTGGATAAACGGGTCGATAACCACCGTTGCGCCACAGGTGGAAGAACTGAAGCAGCGCATTGCTATTTAGTAATCACGCAGGCATTCAACCCCAAAAATTTTTTTTAATTCAGCCTACCGTTGCCAATGCGGGGCTAAAATAATTTTCTTGCTTTCATGAACGAGCTTGCTGCTTTGATCACTACCATCGATAAACCGAAAGCGATGATTTTGGCTGCAGGTCTTGGCTCCCGGTTAAAACCCTGGACCGACAATCATCCAAAAGCATTGGCTGAAATAAACGGCAAGACTTTACTGCAACGCAACATTGAATATCTTCAAAAATATGGCATAACGGAAGTAGTGGTCAATGTGCATCACTTCGCCGGGCAGGTAATCAAAGCAATCAGGGAAAATAATGGCTGGGGAAGCAACATTTCCATCAGCGATGAGACTGACCAGGTGTTAGAAACTGGTGGAGGTTTGCTGAAAGCGGCTGCGCTGTTAGCAGGCAGCAACCCAATTGTTGTCCTGAATGTAGATATACTCACCGATCTTAACCTCACCTCACTGCTGGCATATCACCGCGATAAACAACCTCTTGCTACCCTTGCTACCAGCAGTCGCCCTACTTCCCGCTATTTTTTATTTGATGAAGGAAATAACCTCTGCGGCTGGACCAATACCCAGACCGGTGAAGTTAAAATGCATCGCAAACCTACAGGTGGCGAACAGCAAAAAGCATTTAGTGGTTTGCACATCCTGGATGCAGCCATTTTTGAAAAAATCCGGTTTACCGGCAAATTCTCCATGGTAGATGTGTACCTGGATCTCATGGAGACCAACACGATCAAATCATTTGATCACACAGGCGCCAGGTTTATTGATGTGGGCAAGCCCGAGAAGTCTCACATTAGCAGCAAAGATGTTTGCATCTCTTTAAACAACAACGCTTTACAATATTATTTATTGATATACGTTCATTACTTTCGCCTTTTTTTCAGCCTTCTGGCTGTTGCTTGTTTATTTCAATCGTCTCTACCGAATGGATGTTTCCGCTGAAAAGAATAAGATCATATCAATTCAAATACTCAGGGCAGTTGCCTGCCTGCTGGTCTTGCAGGTCCATGTCTTCAAAACCATTCCCTTCACTTCCGTTTCTTTCAATGGCGCTATCGGGGTCGATATCTTCTTTGTCATTTCGGGCTATATCATTGCTGCCTCCTTAGATAAGGCTACACAAACAGCACCCAAATCTTTTTTTATCAGGCGTTTTAGCCGGGTTGTACCTTATTACTATTTTATTACCCTTATTTGTCTCGCCTTGCTTTTTATTTATAACCAGCCTGTCGGGGCTAAACGTATTGTGCGCAGTTTTCTCTTCATTCCACAGGGCGAAGATCCTGTTGCCATCCTGGGCTGGTCGCTGAACCACGAGATTTATTTTTATCTCTTTACCGGTCTCTGCCTGCTCTTCACCAAAAACCTCAAGGTAATAGCGCTGGCTTTTTTCCTTTTCCTGGTGGCTCTCAACCTTTCACCCGACAATCGGTACAGCATAAATTTCTTGCGCGCAAGCATCAACTTCACCTTCCTCTTTGGCTTTGTATTTTACATCTGCCGCGCTCGTTTGTTTTCCTTTTTCAGCAACTGGTATTGGCTGTTATTTTCCCTGGTATTGCTGGTTTTTGTTATGCTCACCAGCAACGAGGTGCCTAGGCAACTCTGGCACACCACGGCTGTGCCCTCCACCCATTACTACTTTCGCGATGTGGTCTTTACCAACGGCTCTTCCTTTGCCCTGCGTCGTTTTATTTATTATGGAATTCCTGCTGCATTTCTGTTCGCTGCCACAGCGTCGCACGAACGTTATTTTAAAAACAGGCGCTACAGTTGGCTGGTTTCCATAGGCGATGCCTCGTATAGTTTGTACCTGGTGCAGGCGCCCTTGCTCATTATTATGTTGCACATTAACGCGCTAAACCATTGGTATCTCTCACTACTTTTTGTTGGCACTACGGCGTTATCACTTTTTTTACTGCCGGTAGAAAATACCATTGGCAATTTCTTCAAACGCCAACTTTCGCGTTTTTGATCGTTTTTTTCGGTGGTTACCGGCAGAAGTTCTCCGTGCGACATCGTTGCGACGCTCCATTCATCTGTATCTCTTTGTGCTGCTGTGGTTTATACGCCAATAAGCCAAATTTTTTTTGAACGACTTGCCACATCATAGTTGGGCATTTATCAGTCTTCAATAAGCGGGTACCGCAATTTTTCCAGGTGCAGCGCAGCTTACTATTTGTAGAGCATCGCACCAATGTTATTTCAAGGTGCTGCGCACTTTTTTACTGCCGGTAGAAAACGCCATTGGCAACTTTTTTAAACGCCAACTTTCGCGTTTTTGATCGTTTTTTTCGGTGGTTACCGGCAGAAGTTCTCCGTGCGACATAGTTGCGACGCTCCATTCATCTGTATCACTTTGTGCTGCTGTGGTTTATACGCCAATAACCAAATTTTTTTTTGAACGACTTGCCACATCATAGTTGGGCATTTATCAATCTTCAATAAGCGGGTACCGCAATTTTTCCAGGTGCAGCGCAGCTTACTATTTGTAGAGCATCGCACCAATGTTATTTCAAGGTGCTGCGCACCGTAATATTTGTAGCAAGATCGTAAGCGCGTAGATTTTTCGAGGTGCAGCGCACCGTGATAAATTTTCATTGCTCAAATACCCGATAGAATAGTGTCAAATACAGCGGTATTTTTTACCGGCATTACCGGATGGATGTTATTAATTTTTTGACCGATTGCTGCTGCGGCACGCACAACTGCACACGGGTGCGACGCAACGAGCCGCCAAACCAGCGAACTACTGCCTGGCTCAAAAAAAAATAAACTGAGAAAAACCTGAGTTATTAACGGCTGCCTTAGCCGCTACACCCGGATGTAGATTTTTTTTTGTCGAGCAGGTAAACAATGAGCCAATAAAAGGCGATCATGCAAAAGGCATAGAGCAATGAACCGTTTTTGAGATCACTAAAAAGCGGCTGGCAGACATGCTGGTAAAACCAGGGGAAGGGCGAAATGTAAACCGGCTTGCCACTTTCGTCCAGGTGGTCGGTCCAGCGAATGAGTGCAAGCAGGCGTGGCAAAAAACCGCTTAAAAAGAAGATAAACAAGGGGTTTTTTCCAAACACGTCGAAAAAAACGACTCCATGCACCTTTGGCATTTTTAAATTCAAGCAAATAGATGCACATACCCAGCACCAGCAAAGCCAGCCCGGTTGTGTAGAGTACATAGCTGCTCGTCCATATTTTTTTGTTGATAGGAAACACCATATCCCAGCAATACCCAACAAACAATAACACAATAGCTGCCAGGAACAGGTGCGAAAGCATCTCCCAGGTCTTGCCTTTTTCTTTGATGTATTTGCCGGCAAGATAGCCGCCAATAACTTGTACAATGGCTGCAATGGCGCTGCTGAGACCTTCGGGATCAAAAGCCAAACCTTCGCCGTGATACATGTGTGTTTCGCCCAATACCGCTTTGTCGACTGCTGTACCAAAGTACCCGGGCAAACTGTAAGGGTCGCCGGCGCGACCCAGCCAATAGCAGAGCGCCCAATAACCAAGCAGCAATACGAGGCTGATGATCACCACGCCCCGGAGTTTAAAAAAATAGGTGATCAGCGAAGCGAAGAAATAACAGATAGCTATCCGCTGCAATACGCCTAATATCCTTATATTTTCCCATGCCTTGGGCACCAGTTCGTTGTTTTTCCACATTACAAACGGGCACCAGTTAAGAAACAGGCCTATGGCAAAAATGAGAAGGCTGCGTTTGAAGACCTTTCCCAAAAAATAAGTAGTGCCCTGCTCGTGCATGCGCGGCATTACAAATGCCAGGGCATTGCCGACGGCAAATAAAAAGAAGGGAAAGACCAGGTCGGTCGGTGTGCATCCATGCCAGGTAGCATGTTCAAACGGAGTATAAATATGTGCCCAGCTACCGGGATTGTTGACCAGTATCATGAGCGCTACTGTTGCTCCTCTAAACACATCGAGAGAATAATATCGTTGGTGCATGATCGTGTATCAGGTGGTTGTATGAAGTTAACTGCCAACAGCTAAACGGAGTTTAAGCAGCAGTTGCCAGTTTTGTTTTGTGAATGAAGCCAAATTTCTCTTTGATAATAAGGAAGCGTTTTTCATAGTACTCATAGGATAGGTAGCTAAGCGCCAGGCTCACCAGCAGCCCTCCACCTGCTTCTGCCAGCAGCCAGGAAAGGCTTTCAGGATTGGCAGCTTTTATCACTTTCCAAATGATTATCTGCACCAGGTAGGCTGCAATAGGATGCAGCAGATACAAACCATAGGTGTATTTGCCCCAGAAAGTAATGAACCTGCTTGCTGAAAACTTATAGAAGGAACGTCTTGAGAAATTCTGTTCTACTATAACAAAAGCAAAAAAAGTGGTGCTGAGCAGGCGGGTGAAAAGAGAGGAAAACACTGGTGAAAAAACTTGCGCACCAAACATAAGCCACGCAAAACCTGCTAAATAAGCGATAGCTATGATCCGGGTTGGTAATGAGTAAAAGAACAACCGGAATCGGCGGTCGAATAGAGAAAGGTAGCCACAAAGTCCGCCTACCGCAAAATCGGCACACACACTTAGTGAATGATAATATTGAAGACTGTAATCGAGGTGAGTGGCACGGTAACCTATACTAAGAAGGATGACAGCCACAAAGATGTATTTGTAAAAGCGGGCGGGGCTAAAATAAAAGAGTAGGGGCCACACCACATAGAACTGTTCTTCAATGGCAACTGACCAGGTGATGCCAGCCATAAGATCGGGCACTGTATTTAGGTGCCTGATCACATTAAGGGTTTCGAAGTTTGACAGGAACAGGAAATAAAAATATACGTGATAGGTATTGGCAATATCGGTATGGGGAAAATAAGACCTGATAACCGGAAACAATACAACTGAAAACAGGATGACCAAATAATATAGCGGCCAGATTTGCAATATTCGTCGCATATAGAAGAACAGCACGTTAAGCTTTCCCTTTAACGAGATCTCATTAAGTATAAGATAAGTGATTAGGTAGCCGCTCAGCACAAAAAATATGGATACACCGGTTTCACCCGACGCTATGGTGACCAGAAATCTTTTCAAAAAAGATTCCTGCAGATCGAGTGTCGCCACCATCCGCAGTAAGGTGTGGGACAGGAAGACAAACAAAAAAGCGATAAAACGCAAGCCATCCAGGTTGGGAAAAAACACTCTTGATCCAGCTTCTTTTAACTGTGCTCTCATATTCTACGGATACAATTGTAATACTTTCCCGCTATCCACTTTTAGTCTGTCAACCCTATCTTTTCAGGGGAAAAAGCAATGGGTAAGATCACCTTTTTTAACCGTGTGAACCGATGGTATAAGCTTTGCAATTCAGGGATTAAACTACTGTTAATAATATAAAAAAAATATATTCTCTTTTATCTTTGCCCGCTTTCAACGAGGGCACATTTTTAAGCCCAATATTCTGCCTGAGCGGCAAAAATAGAAGGTTTAATTGTTATTGATTTACAAAGAAAAACACAGTGTTCTTTATCCCGGTCATGTGACTGAGATGGCGAAGCCTTGTATGAACATCGCATTATGTTGAACTATAAACCCTTTCTTACTTCGTTTTTGTTGGTTGCTCTTTTAGCCTCCTGTGCCAGCCGGAAAAATATACTTTACTTCAACGATATTGAAAAGCTGAGTGCGGTAGATACCGTAAACAATGCTGTACCGATAACGATACATCCGGGTGATATATTGCAGGTCACCATATCTACTATAAACCGGGATGTGGCGGCTTTGTTCAATCCGTTGCCGGCAATAGGAAACGAAAACGTTGCACCCGGTTATTTGGTTGACAGCGAGGGAAATATAGAGCTGCCATTGGTTGGTAAAGTGTATGTAAAAGACAAAACTACAGAAGCCATAAATAGTGACATTAAGCTGGCGCTTGAAAAATCCATAAAAAACGTTTTTGTAGCTACCCGCTTATTAAATTTTAAGATCTCTGTGTTAGGTGATGTGGCCCGCCCGGGTCATTATAATATTCAAAATGAAAAGGTTTCCATTTTGGATGCACTAAGTATGGCAGGTGATGTAAACCTTACCGCCATACGCAACGACATAATGCTGATACGGGAAAAAGACGGGCAGGAAACAATACATCTCCCTGGATCTTAGCAATAGTAAAACTTTATCCTCACCATACTACTACCTCGCTAACAACGATGTTATCTACGTAAAACCCGGGGTCAACCGGGTAATTGCCAACTCTACCAGCTTTCAATTGCTTCCCACCATTTTCGGTGCCATTTCCTTACTGCTTGTTATCTATACCACTACCATTAAATAAAAAAATAACCATTGTTGTTTAGGATCTAAACATTATGAACCAGGAAACACAAAGAAAGAAAAATACGACTGATGCCGACGAAATAGACTTTACAGGTGCGCTGAACAAGACGCTGTATCATTGGCCCTTATATTTCTTCATTATATTTTTATCTCTTATCTCCGGGTATTTTTATTTGCGGTACACAAAACCAGTCTATTCTTCTACAGCCAAGATCTTCATACAGGATGAAAGAAGTAAAGGCAAGGCAGGTTCACTCGACGATCTGTCTGTGCTGGGGAATAAAGTGGTGGAAAATGAGATGGAGCTGATCAAGTCGCCGCTTGATACTGGAAAACGTTATACGTGACAACGGCTTCAACATCCGTTATTACCTCAAAGGCAAAGTAGTCAACAAGGAGCTGTACGAAAATGAACCGGTCGGAATTACCATACTTACCGATAGCGCAAGAGTAGGCAGTTATGCTTTTAATGTAGCATTGCTTACCAATAAAAAGCTAAGTATCACCTATCCTGACTATACTGCTAAAGACCAGGTACGTACTATAGTTGTAAATTCAGGTCAGCCATTTTCAGTTTCAAAAGACCGCTTTCAATTACAGTATAAGCAAAATAACAACTACAACAACGACCGGAACTTTCATATCACCATCGACTCTATCCTGCCACTCGTTTACGACAAATCCAACCAGATTCAGACCAATATGGTCAATCGCATGGGCTCAGTATTTGAGCTGACCTATGAAGATGAAATTCCTAAACGGGCAGCAGATTTTTTAAATGCAGTGCTCAACGCCTACAACGAATACACGCTCAACGACAAGAATAAAACCACACTTACTACTATCCGTTTTATTGAGGGAAGACTGGCATCACTAGGCGACGAACTGAACCATTTGGAAAGTGATGTGGAAGATTTTAAAAAAGCCCGTGGCATTACCGAAATTGATGAAACCTCCCGGCTGGTGCTCGATCAGGCCCGCGAAGCCGACCAGCGGCTGAGCCAGGCGAATATTCAATTGGCTGTGTACGACGACATTGAGAAATACATCAGCAGCAACAACCCCACTGCTCCTTTTACACCGGTCTACGGCAATCTCGATCCGTCGCTGGCAAATATGATCACCCGCTACGAAGACGCCCTGCGCGAGAAAAGCAAACTTGCGCTCTCTGTGCAACCCGGCAACCCGCTTATGAACGAGGTGGACGATCAGATCGCCAGCAACCGTAAAACCATCCGCAACTACATCGCCGGATTTCGTCGCAATGCCGTAACCGAAAAAACAGGAATTCAGAAAAAGGTCAACCAGGTCGAAGGATTGATCAGCCAAATACCCACCTACGAGCGGCAATTCATCAACATACAGCGGCAGAAGAGTGTAAAAGAAGCCTTGTACAACTTTTTGTTACAGCGCAAAGAAGAGTCTGCTGTGTTATATGCCAGCAACCTGGTAGATAACAAGATCATCTCTCCGGCATTCATTCCCAACGCACCCATCAAACCCAAACCCCTCATTATTTATTTCACCTTTATACTCGGCGGCATAGTTCTCGCCACCGCTTATATACAGTTAAAATATTTGCTCAACAACAAGATATCTTCTAAAAAAGCTATTGAAAAAATTACCGGCATCCCTGTAATTGCCGAGGTGTACCGGCATGAAACTGCCAATGCCAAAAAACTCGATCTTACCCAACGCTCCATACTCACCGAGCAAATACTCAACTTGCGCAATAACCTGAAGTTCTTGCTCAATGGTGTTAACCGCACCCCCGTTATCCTTTTCACCTCCAGCATTTCCGGCGAAGGCAAAACCTTCATCTCCTCGCATCTTGGCAACGCCCTCACCTACAACAACAAAAAAACCATCCTGCTCGAACTTGATCTGCGCAAACCAAAGTTGTCAGAATCCCTGGGCATATCAAATAATGCGGGTATATCTAATTACCTGATTGGCGATACCACGCTGGAGCGGATCATTAAACCGGTAGAAGGCAATGACCGGCTCTTTATCATTCCTTCCGGTCCCATTCCGCCTAACCCGGTCGAACTGCTGGAAAGCGATAAAATGCACCTGTTATTTGCAACACTCCGTGAGCAATACGACTACATCATCATCGACACCAGCCCGTTGGGTATGGTCTCCGATGCCAAGAGCCTTGCGCCCAATGTAGATTGCTCTTTATTCGTTGTACGCTTCAACTATACACCTATAGCAAAATTTAAAGAGCTCGATGCAGACATAGACCGGCAAGTTTTTAAAACTGCCGGTATCGTTTTCAACGGTGTCGATGTCGAAAGTTCGTATGGATATGCTACGTATGGCAACAGCAATTATGGCTATGGCTATGGCGCTGGAGTAGTGCAGCGCGGTATGTTGGCATCTTTTCTGGTCGGGCTCCGTAAGCGCATTTTCTAAACATTTCCATTAAACGATTATCTAATTATAAAAAGCAACTATGAAAGTAGTAATCCTTGCAGGTGGTTTGGGCACACGCCTTTCTGAAGAAACAGTTTTAAAACCCAAGCCTATGGTAGAGGTAGGTGGCATGCCCATCTTATGGCATATCATGAAGATCTATTCATCGTATGGCTACAACGACTTCATTGTTTGCCTGGGCTACAAAGGCTATGTTATCAAAGAGTACTTCGCCAACTATTTTTTGCACAAGTCAAACGTCACTATCGATCTCAAGGATAACTCTATCAATGTACACGAAACCGAGGCAGAAGACTGGAAGATCACACTTGTTGATACCGGCAGCGAGACCATGACCGGCGGACGTATCAAACGCATAAAACAATTCATCAACAACGAGACCTTTTTGCTTACTTACGGTGATGGCGTGGGCAGTGTAAAGATCAATGAGCTCGTCGCTTTTCACAAAGCTCACGGCGATCTCTGCACGGTTACCTCTGCACAACCCAGCGGTCGCTTTGGCGCGCTTGGCATAGACGAAAACGATAAGGTTACTTCCTTTCACGAAAAACCCAAAGGCGATGGGGCCTGGATCAATGCCGGCTTCTTTGTCTGCGAGCCCGCTGTTATCGACTACATCGCCGGCGACGAAACCACCTTCGAGCGCGAACCCCTTGAAAAACTAGCAACCGAAGGTCAACTACATACATTTAAGCACTATGGCTTTTGGAAACCTATGGATACCCTGCGCGACAAACAGGAACTCGATGCAGACTATATCTCCGGCAATGCGAAGTGGAAGAACTGGAAGTAAGATAATGAAAACAATGTGTAGGCGCTTTGGTAGCCGGCATTTTGAACATATCTCAACATTGGTTGCGACAGTCTACCCCGCCGAGGCGGGGCTCCGTTCATCTGCTGGTTCTTTGTGGAGCTGTTTAACACCTGTTGTTGCTCGACCTTTGCGCCTTTGCGTGGAAACCTCCGCGGCTTTGCGTGTCACTCTTTGCGCCTTTGCGTGTCACTCTTTGCGCCTTTGCGTTTGCACAAGTCCAAACATACACTTTACCTCTCTTTGCGTGTCATTCTTTGCGCCTGCGTTAAAAACATTTGAAAAACTTCATTTGAAAACCTCCGTGTGAAAACCTTCGCGTCAAACTCGTTCATCACTTCATCACCAACTTATCTAAAACCTACCAATGTTCAATAACATCTACGCGGGCAAAAAAGTAATTGTAACCGGTCACACCGGTTTCAAAGGAGCCTGGCTCAGCCTATGGCTAAAACTAATGAAAGCCGAGGTATATGGCATCTCCAACTCCATTCCTACCCATCCATCCCTGTTTGAAGTAGCAAAGGTTGATGACCACATGACCTCCTACATGGAAGACATCCGCGACCTTGACGCTATGAAACGAATTATAAAAGAAGTACAACCCGACTTTCTTTTTCACCTGGCTGCACAGCCCATAGTGAAGACTGCTTATGACGAGCCCATAGAGTGCATGACCACCAACATCATTGGTACGGCTAACATTCTTGAGGCACTTCGCGGGCTCGACAATGATTGTATTGCGGTAATGATCACCAGCGATAAATGCTACGACAATGTAGAGTGGATCTGGGGCTACAAAGAAACAGATGCACTGGGAGGAAAAGATCCCTATTCAGCATCAAAGGGAGGTGCCGAACTAATGATCAAAACCTACTATCACTCCTACTTTACCAAAAAGCCAAACATAAAAATTTCGTCGGTGCGTGCCGGTAATGTAATAGGTGGTGGCGACTGGGCAGCCAGCCGCATCGTGCCCGATTGTTTTCGTGCGTGGGACAAAGGCGAAAAAGTTGTCATTCGCAGCCCGTATGCAACACGCCCCTGGCAACATGTACTCGAACCACTTAGCGGGTATTTACGTACCGGTGAAATGCTTCTGAATGCACCACAAGCCATCAATGGGGAAGCCTTCAACTTTGGCCCGCTGCTGATCAGAATTTTAACGTGCAGCAACTGATAGAGGAGCTTGCCAAAAGCTGGAACCCCCACAACTCCGACATATTGCAGGTAGAACCTTCCAATTTTCATGAAGCAGGTTTGCTAAAACTGAACATTGACAAAGCATTGTATTATATGGACTGGAAGCCGACACTTAACTTCTACGAAACAGCCGACTTTACCAGTGCCTGGTACAAGGAATTTTACCAGCAGAAGACAGAGAATATGTTTGACTTTACCAATAAGCAGATCAACGAATATATCGACCACGCTAAAAATAAGAACCTGGCATGGGCACAGAAATAATCAACGGCGTTTTCTTTTACCCGCTTACCCCTATTGGTACCACCGGTGGCAAAGTAATGCATGCCATTAAGGGCATTGACGAGAACCTGCCGTCATTCGGTGAATGTTATTTTTCTACCGCCGACAGCAGGAACCCCAAAGCCTGGAAAAAGCATTCGCGGATGATCTGCAACTTGTTTGTGCCGGTTGGTGTAGTCAGGTTTGTGTTTTACGACGACAGGGAGAATAGTAAAGACTTTGGACAGGTCAGGGAATTCACCGTTTCACCAGGCAATTATGGCCGCCTGGTCATTCATCCCGGCATTTGGTTTGGCTTCTCCGGCATCAGCGATAGCGAAAGCCTGATCGTGAATGTTGCCAGCATTTTACATGATCCCACCGAGAGCAAAAGGCTGGAACCCGGCACCAGCGAGATCCCCTACACCTGGCAATTCTGATACAACCATGAAAGTATTTCTAACAGGCGCATCCGGTATATTGGGTACCGACATACAAGGTGAAATGGAACGTTTTAATTGGGAAGTATTGGGTTTCAATTCGCAACAGATCAACATCACCAACCTGGAAGAGGTTCGCAAGAAAGCGCAGGATTATAAGCCTGATATAATCATCCACTCAGCAGCCATGACCAATGTTGACCGCTGCGAAGATGAACATGCAGAAGCCTTGCTGGCAAACGTTGTAGGCACGCACAATTTATCGCTTGCAGCCAGCCGGTTGCAGGTTCCCATTGTGTACATCAGCAGTTGTGGGGTTTATGGCAATGGCAAAACAACCCCCTATACAGAGCTCGATTCACTCTCACCGGTTAACTATCACCACTACACCAAAATGGTTGGCGAGCAACGGATAAAAGAACACAACGCATCAATGTATTATTGTACGACCAGGGTGGCTGTTTGGCGGCTCGCGGGTACACAAAAAAAACTTTGTAGAGGCAAGAAGAAGAGAAGCGGCAAACAACCCGGTTATAAAAAGCGCCACCGACAAAAGTGGAAGCCCGACCTATACTGCAGACCTGGCTAAACAAATAATAACGCTGATCAATGCGGGTGTATATGGCACCTTTAATGCAGTAAACGAAGGAACAGCTACCCGTTTCGACTACGTGGCAGAGATCATAAAAGGTCTCAACCTTAACAACTCTATGGAACCGGTGCAATCCAATGCCTTTCCGCGCAAAGCCAATATGCCCGATAATGAAGTGCTCGACAACCAGCATTTGCGCCTGCGCGATCTTAACCATATGCGCAACTGGAAAGAGGCATTGAATGATTATTTGCAGACAACATATGAAGTATAAACGGCAATAGATAACAAAAGTGACACTATTGTTTACTGAACTGCATTGTTCTTCCTTCATTGCGCTCCAACAAAGATTTGCCCTTGAACGGAGCCCCGCCTCGGCGGGGTAGACTGTCGCAACTATGTCACCTCACGGCACAAATGCCGGCTATCAAATGACCTCAAAAGGGCATTCTCTTAAACAACAGCAACATTGAAAACAACTATACTTGGCGCTGGTCTCAGTGGTTTGGCAGTAGCCGATCACTTGCAAAAAAAGGGACTGGAGTTTAAAATATTTGAAGCAAAATCGCACGGCGGCGGTCACATTTATAGCGAGCAAAAAGATGGCTTTACCTGGGACGAAGGACCGCACGTTTCCTTTACCAAATCGGAGTATGTGCAGCAATATTTTGCGGACAATTGCAATCAGAAATTCCTGGAATTTGCGACCACACCTTCCAATTATTTTAAGGGAAATTGGGTGCCACACCCGGCGCAGTCCAATATGTTTGCCCTGCCTGAGCCATTGCGCAGCGAGTGCATAGCCGACCTGCAAAAAATACGGAAAGAGCTGCCCGCTGATTATAAGCCGGCGAACTATAAAGAATGGCTGACCTATGCCTTTGGTAACACTTTTGCCCGCACCCTGCCCCAGGTATATACTGATAAATACTGGACTACCTTGCCTGAAAACCTGACGACTGACTGGATCGGCAAACGCGTTTATTTTCCGGCTGTGGACGATATGGTGCAGAGCGCCGCCGGCCCATTGGAAAAGAAAACGCATTACCTCACCCAGTTTCGCTATCCTGCGGAAGGCGGCTTTTACAGCTACATTAAAAAAGTAGAGAAAGCATTGCCGGTGCAGTACCAAAAAAAACTGGTGCACCTGTCGTTTGCCAATAAAGAACTCACCTTTGCCGACGGTGAAAAAGTGACGTATGAACGCCTGGTCAATACACTTCCCCTGCCGGAAGTAATCAGGAACAGCGACGCACCTGCGGCAATTAAGCAGGCAGCCGCAAAGCTGAAATGTTCGCAAGTTTTGATCGTGAATGTGGTCGTCGATCACCCCGCACCTATCGATAACCAGTGGATCTATGTGTACGACGATGACATGTACTCGACCCGTATCAATTTTACCGAGCTGCTGTCGCCTAACAACGGGCAACCTGGCAAATCGGGCATACAGGTAGAGGTGTATTTTTCAACCTATCGCCCGCTTACCGAAAGCATAGAAGAAATTGCCGGCACCGTGCTAGACGAACTGGTAACCATGAAGCTGGTGCAGAGCAAAGAGGCTATAGCTTCGCACCATACCAAATGGATAGAATGGGCGAATGTGATCTTTGATACAGAACGTATTGAGGCGCAAAACGAAGTGTATAACTGGCTGTCCACCCAAGGCATGGTGCGCGAAGCCGATGACCTTGACCCTATGACCGAGTGGACACAAAAGCAAGACATGAACGAACAGTTGGGCACCTTTATACTCGCCGGGCGTTTTGCCCAATGGAAATATTACTGGACTGATGACTGTGTACTGCGCGGTCAGTTCATTTCCGGCCATATTTGAAATTAACCAGATATCTGACCCTGCACCGGGTAGCCGCTAATCAACTTACAAACACCATGACCACCAAAATACCCATTCTACTTATCACCAAAGATCGCCCCACCTTGCTGGAAAAAGTACTGCAGCGTTTGGTGCAATTCACCGACTTTAACCGCTTTGATCTTTGGATACTTGACAACTACTCTACCGCAGCCAACCGGAAGATCATAAATATGTTCAAGTATAAATATCCGTTTATCAATATTTATGCGACACCTTATAATCAGTTGGCAAAAATTCAAAATGAGGTCATCGCTAAGCTAAAGGCAGATTTCTACATTAAGATAGACGACGATATACTGGTCACCGAGAACTGGACCGATGGTTTTACCGGAGTATATGAACGCAACTACAAGACCATGAGCTTTGGCTCGGTCACCATTCCTATAAATGGTTTTGGCTGGGTACCGTTTTTAGAGATCATGAATTTAACGGAGGAATTCAAGGCACAGTTTCCCGGCACACCACTTAACCAGGCGTGTATGGATGTAGCCGTTTACAAAGACAAAAATGTAAATGAGTTCATCTGGAACCATTGCCTCGACCTGGATGCAACCGCCAAAACTTTTGTTGCCAACCAGCACGGCACCTACCAGGACCTTATCTGCCCGCACCGTTATTCCATCGGCGCCATTGTTTTCTCGCACAAATTTTGGGAAACGATGGGCGGCTGGTTGATACAACCACGCTACGAAACCATACTAAAAAAGCAACGGATATACATGAAGGCGGCAGAGAAGATCAGCGCCTTTAAAAAACTGCCGCCAACCAATCGTCGCTGGTACGAGATCGCCGACATACTTGCCGGTACCGCCCAGGGCGAACTGGGATTGGAAGAGGAAGCCGTTTTCAACTATAGCCAGCAACATGGCTACCAGATACCGGTAACTACCCAAAGTTTAGTGTTTCACTTTTCTTTTGGCCCGGTCGATCAGTTTCTCATGAACAGGGTGTATTCAAAAATCAAATTCTAAAGCTCTTTGTTGCAGCGCCCACACGGGCCGCTCACTATTTTGAAGAAGAACCTTTTTTATAACTCCCTGCTTTCGGTCAGCCAGTTTATTTTCCCCCTCATTACATTCCCCTATGTTTCCCGCACATTAGGCCCGGATGGAGTAGGCGCGGTCAATTTCATCGACAGTTTTACCCAATACTTTTTATTGTTCGCTGCTTTGGGCATACCGGTCTATGGCATTCGTGAGATATCTAAAGTGCATCACGACCGGGCTTTGCTCGATAGAACGTTTACAGAAATTCTTACTATCCATGTTCTATCAACCGTAGGTTTTGCCTTATTGTACCTGGGCGCAGGTTTGCTTATACCGCAATTGCGCCTGCACTTAGACCTGGTGTTGGTGGGCATGCTCATCATGTTCTTCAGTGTGCTTACGGTCGAGTGGTTTTTTGTGGGTATAGAGCAGTTCGCCTTCATTACCAAGCGAACGCTTATTGTTCGCATCATCACCATCATTGCCTTGTTTGTCTTGCTTAGCTACAAGCCAGGTGCACTGTTCTACTACTTTACGTTTGCCATTGTCTTCATACTCAACGGCATTACCAACACCTACTATGTCAGGCGTTTTGTTACGCTCAATTTTACCGGTTTGCAGTTAAAGAAACACCTCAAGCCGCTCATCATCATTCTCAGCAGCGCGCTGGCAGTTAGCGTGTATGTGTTGCTCGACAATATGATCCTCGGTTTCATGAAAGGTGAAGTAGCGGTGGGTTATTACTCAACCGCAGTGCGCATTGTCAAAATTCCTTTTGCTTTTATTGGCGCTATAGCTGCTGTTATGATACCGCAGGTTAGCCGCGCCTACCACGAGGGCAAACTGGGCGACGTAACCATTCTGCTCAACAAATCATTTACGTTTATCTGCATTGTGGGCTTGCCTATTGTTGCGGGTCTGTACATCAGTTCACCCTTTGTCATCAATACTTTTGCGGGTGGCAAATTCAGTCATTCCATCGGCGCCCTGCAAATATTGGCGCCGGTCATTATACTGGTGGGTATCAATTCCATTTTCGGTTCGCAACTCCTGGCACCCATTGGCAAAGAAAAATACCTGCTCATTTCCGTAGTCATCGGCATGGTGTTTAGCCTGGTTGTAAACCTGCTCATTATCCCTGTGTTGTCTTATACAGGAGCCGCCATCACCAACCTTTGCACCGAAGTGGTAGTAACCCTGGCGTGCTATTATTTTGCCCGTCGGTTTGTCACCATCCGTTTCGATTATAAGGTGTTTTTGCAATGTCTGCTGGGTGCGGTCATGTTTGTGCCCATTGCTTTTTTCATCCGCCGCTACTCCAATAATTATATCACGGGCGAGATCTCTATCATAGCAGCCTGTGTTTTTTTTTACGCCTGTTACCTCTGGTTTGTTGTGCAAAACGTCTATGTACGCAACATCAAAGAACTGGTGCTGGCAAAGCTGGGTTTATTAAAAGGATAGTGCTGTCGTATTTTTTTTTGGGACCGGGCAGATCATTTCAATTGGGCATTGTTGCGTCGCAGTACGTTCATCGGCAACGCTTTGTATTATCATTCCAGTGAAAAAAAGAAAACAATTTTTCAAACATTCGGTAGCTAAAGTTCCGGAGAGTGACGTTTGTTTTCAATATCGAATTGTTGCCGGGTGGCAATAACACAGCCACTAAAAAAACTAAGCAAATTATTGCCCCACATCTTTTATAGTAAATGGTTTCTGTAGTCATACTTGCTTACAACCGCTGCCACGAGGCACTGATCACGATAGAAAAAATGCAGTCACTTTGCAGCCAAATGCCTTTTGCTACCGAGATCATTTTAGTCGACAATGCATCTGCCGATGATACCTCTGAAAAAGTAGAACAGCTTTATCCAACCGTAACACTGGTAACCAAAATCACCAACAATGGCATCGCCGGGTGGAATGCAGGTTTTGCCTTAGCGAAATATAAATACCTTCTTGTACTGGACGACGACAGCCATGTGCAAAGCGGTTTGCAACAGGCAATTGAGTATCTCGAGCAAAACAATAATGTCGGCATTCTTGCATTGAACATCACAACAGGTCCCTTTACTTCTGCACCCATGCAGTGGCAGGACAAGCAAGACATCGTTGGCTTTTTTGGCTGTGGTGCCATAATAAGAAAAGAACTGTACGAGAAAATCGGCGGCTTTGCCGAATGGCTATACGTATATGCACACGAGTGGGAGTATGCCCTCAGGTGCATGAGTGCCGGTTATAAAGTCAGGTATTTTGAACACAGCGAGGTGATACATCGCGCCAGCAGTGCCAACCGCTCTACTAAACGCATCCGCATTTTTAGCACCCGCAACGAGATGGGTATTGTTTATAAACACTTTGGGCGCGACCGCTGGAAATACTTGTTTAGAATGTGGGCCAACAACCTGAAACGCACCCGCGCCGAAGGCATAAAAAACACCTGGTACGACCTTGTTGGCAGCTTCAAATTTCTGCAACTGCGCAAAAACCTTACGCATACACCGGTGACACCCGAGGCACAGGATTTTTTTGTAAAGCATTATACCAACACGTTTCCCGTTTTTGGTTTTATAAGCCGCCGGCTCAATAAATTATTGGGCAAAGCGCCAGGCAAGCCCTGAAATTTTAATAACTGATCGTAAGAACAACAACCCGGAAAGAATAATGAAGGCTTCATTTGTGATCGTGAACTTTAACAGGAAGGACGAGGTGTTGCAGACAATTGGCAAAACCAAAGAGCTGATCAACATCCGTGATGGAGATTTTGAGATAATAGTGGTAGACAACGGCTCTAAAGACGGAAGTGGCGCTGCTATACGTAAAGCTTTTCCGGAGGTGAACCTGGTAGAAAATCCGCAGAACACCGGCGCCCCCGCCTGGAATTTAGGCTTCGCACGGGCAAGGGGAAAGTACTTTATCATACTCGACGACGACAGCGAAATACAAACCGGTCTCGACGGCGCATTAAATTACCTGGATGCCAACCCCAAAGTGGGTGTGCTGGCATTGAATGTAGTAACCGGTCCTTACACCAGTGAAATTTACAACTGGACCGATGGACAGGAGGTAGCGGGATTTATTGGCTGTGGCGCTATCATCCGCAAAGAACTTTACGAGAAGATTGGCGGCTATGCAGACTGGATCTTTCTCTACGGCAACGAGTGGGAATATTGCCTGCGCTGCATGAATGCCGGTTTTACAGCGCCCGCTACTATGCAAACTGCACAGTAAACCACCGCGCCAGCAAGATCAACCGTACAAACAAACGGCTGAAGGTGTTTTGTACGCAAAATGAAATGAGCATCGTGTACCGCTATTTTGGCAAATCGAGGAGCAAATACCTGGTGCGCATGCTGGTCAACGGGCTAAAGTGTATTAAAGATGAAGGTATAATGCCGGGCTACTATACTTTGCTGGGAGCCTTGCAATTTTATAAGCTGCGCAGCCAAATACCGCATACGCCGGTATCTCAACGGGTGCAAAACTTCTTTGCTAAATCGTTCTATAGTACCAAACCCATTTTTGGCTTTTTATCCAAAAGTCAAAAAATAAGCTTTCTATACACTATGGTATCTGCTATTGTATTGGCTTATAACCGGTGCGCCGAGGTTTTACTAACCATAGAAAAACTAAAGAGCTACCGGCAAACACTTCCCTTCAATATGGAGATCATTGTGGTTGACAATGCCTCTGTTGATGACACTTCCAGGCAGGTAAGCAGCCAGCATCCGGATATCACACTGGTGACCAAACCTAAAAACAACGGCATCGCCGGCTGGAACGAAGGCTTTGCAGTAGCAACCAGTAAATACTTTTTAGTGCTCGACGACGACAGCCACATACACAGCGGTCTGCCGGAAGCCATCGACTACCTGGAACACAATAAAGCAGTAGGTATTCTGGCGTTGCACATAAAGGATGCGCAACTGCGCGAGTACGACATACCTGCCGACATTGCCTGGAAAGACAAAGAAGACGTGGAAGGTTTTATTGGTTGTGGAGCCATCATACGCAAAGATGTTTATGATATAATAGGCGGCTACGCAGAGTGGGTGCATGTTTATACCCACGAGTTTGACTACGCCATTCGCTGCATGCAGGCAGGTTACAAGGTCAGGTTCTTCAAAAATGCCGTGGTGGCACATCGTGTAAGCGCGGTGAACTGGACGAATAAGCGCATCAGGTTGTATGGTACGCGTAATGAGATGGCACTTATCTACAAGTACTTTCCGCAACACCGGTGGAAATACATTTTGCGGGTATGGATAAACAATTTGAAGAACATGAAAGCAGAAGGTTGGCGCTCGGGATACAGTGTGCTACTGGGTGGCATAGCTTTTTTAAAACTAAAAAATTCGTTGACCTATACGCCGGTCAATCCGTCTATACAACAATTTTATACGCAGCGGTTTGGCTCGGCAAAGCCCGTTTTTGAGAAACTCCGCAAAAGGATCTTTCCGGCATAGCCAGCAGCGATTCAGAAATGGAAACGGAAGCCTAACAAAGATTTGCAGATGAACGGAGCGTCGCAACAATGTTTCAGCAGGGCTGAACTGCCGGTCTCCACCAAAATAGTTTGAAAAGAAAAGACAGCATAAAAATCAGTCAACAAAAATGAGTAGCAAAGAATTTGATTACCTGGTAGTAGGCAGTGGATTATTCGGATCGGTGTTTGCCCACGAAGCCAAAAAGCGCGGCAAAAAATGCCTGGTGATAGACCGGCGCAATCATGCGGGCGGCAATGTGTATTGTGAAAATGTGGAAGGTATCAACGTACATAAATATGGCGCACACATCTTTCATACCAACGATAAATTTATCTGGGATTACGTGAATTCGTTTGTTGAATTTAACCGCTATACCAATAGCCCCGTTGCTCTGTACAAAGGTGAATTGTACAACCTGCCGTTCAACATGAATACCTTCTACCAACTGTGGAAGTAAAAACGCCGCAGGAAGCGAAAGAAAAGATACAATCGCAGATAGACCAATTAAAGATAAAAGAGCCTGCAAACCTGGAAGAGCAGGCGTTGTCGCTGATAGGCAGCGACATTTATGAAAAACTGATAAAAGGCTATACTGAAAAACAATGGGGACGACCAGCAACAGAACTGCCTGCCTTTATCATAAAGCGTTTGCCGGTACGCTTTACTTACGACAATAATTACTTCAACGACAAATACCAGGGCATACCCATTGGTGGCTACAATAAACTGGTAGAGGGTCTGCTGACAGGTACCGAGGTAAGGCTTGGGGTAGATTATTTTGAGAACCGGGAAGAATGGAATGCACTGGCAGACCAGATCGTTTTTACCGGCAAAATTGACCAGTACTACGATTACCGTTTTGGTCAGTTGGAGTACAGGAGTTTGCGGTTTGATCACGAAGTGCACGACACCGAAAACTACCAGGGCAATGCAGTGGTGAATTATACCGAAAGAGAAGTACCCTATACCCGCATCATAGAACACAAGCATTTTGAATTTGGCACACAGCCAAAAACAGTGGTGACAAAAGAGTATCCGCTGGAGTGGACCGCCGAAAAGGAGCCTTACTACCCAATAAACGATGAAAAAAATACCGCGATTTTTAAAAAATACCAGGAGCTGGCGGAAGCAGAAAATAATGTAATTTTTGGTGGCAGGCTGGCAGAATATCGCTATTACGATATGCACCAGATCATAGGTTCGGCACTAAAAAAAGTATCGGTTCATTTTGGTGAGGAATAATGTCATTGCCGTTGTTGTAACCTACAACCGGCTACCGCTTTTGCAAGAGGCAATAGAAGCGCTGACACTGCAAACACAGCCGCTGGCAGAAATTGTGGTGGTCAACAACTCCAGCACCGATGGCACTACTGAATGGCTGGCTAAGCAAAACGGTCTTACAGTCATCAATCAGCCCAACAGCGGTGGCTCGGGCGGTTTTTACACCGGGTTGAAACATGCCGTAAATGCAGGGGCAGATTGGGTGTGGCTGATGGATGATGACACGATTTGCACCATAACGGCACTGGACCGTTTAACCGAAAAAATAGCTTTGCTGGGCGCTGATAAGATTGGTTTTCTCAGTAGCAAGGTGGTTTGGAAAGATGGTACGCCACACAATATGAACCTGCCCGACCTGAAGACCTTTCATAATGAAATACCTTTTAACCTCTATGACCAGGAACATGTACTGCTGTCGCAGGGTTGTTCGTTTGTGTCGGCGCTGGTGAGTGCAGCAGTAGTTAAAAAAGTGGGCTTGCCCTACAAAGACTTTTACATCTGGGGCGACGACCAGGAATACACCAAACGCATTACCACTGCCGGCTTCACCGGGGCCTACGTAGGCGACAGCCTTGTACTACACAAAACACCGGGCAATCACCGGGCATACATATACACCGATACCCCACAGAGCCTGTGGAAACATGCCTACGGCTTCAGGAATGAATTCTTTATGGTGCGCCGTGATAAAGGCTTTCTCTACTACCTGCTGTACATGATTGCACGCATCATTGTAGGCAGCTACAAGATCATTAAAATCCGGAAAAAAAATCGCCTGCAGTTTATTGCTGTATTATTCAGATCGGCGTATAAATCCCTCTTTTTTTACCCCACAATTGATCACGTGTAACCACCGCTGATGAAGTACCAGTTTTCTATACAGATCACAAAAAGCGGCGACAAAAACTCAGCAGCTACCAAAGCGGTTGTCGATTGCAAAACGTTGTTTTCCAGCCGTGGCTACCAGGACTATACGGTACAGGTGCAGGAGAGCCTGGGCAAAATGGCTTACTTAATTACGCTTGCTAAAGCGCTTACCAGGTTTTTCACCGTACTCCATAAAGGTGCGATTGTTGGCATACAATACCCCATGCTCAACAATGTGTTTAAGTATTTCATGAAGGCAGCCCGCCTTAAAAAGGTTCAGTTCTTCTGCATTATACACGATATTGAGTTGCTTCGCCTGGGTGGTTTGGATGAAGCAGCCGTAAAGCGTGAAGTAAGCGACCTGAACCATTATGATTGCCTGATCGTGCACAACCCGGCAATGCAACAGTGGCTGCAAAATAAAGGCTTGACTAAAAAGATGATTTCGCTGGGGTTGTTCGACTACCTGACCAATGGAAAGCTGCCAGCCAATGATAACCTGTTTGCCAACCGGGTGGTTTTTGCCGGGAATTTGTCAAAAAGCAACTTTATCTATAAGCTCAGCAACGTTCCTTCCTGGCAATTTGAAGTATATGGGCCTAACTACAGAACCGCCGCGAAACAAAATAATGTAAACTGGAAAGGTGAGTTTTCTCCTGACGAAATAGTAACAAACCTCTCCGGCGATTTTGGGCTTATTTGGGATGGAGAACGGATTGAAGACTGCGATGAAGTATTGGGCAACTACCTGCGCTATAACAACCCGCATAAGTTGTCGCTCTATTTTGCTGCGGGTTTGCCGGCCATTGCTCCGGCACATGCAGCCATTGCAGAGTTGATCCACAACCATAAAGCTGGAATATTGATCCATTCATTGCAAGACCTGGAAAAAGTAAAGCTGAGCCTGGACGAGTATAATATATTGAAGGAAAACTGCCTGAAGCTGCACGCGAAAATCACAGCCGGCGGATATTTTTTAGCGGCGCTGGATAAAGCAGAAGCCTATCTGCAATACGGGTAAACAGCAATTTTTGGGAGCAGAACAAAATGGTGAAAAAAAAGAAAGTATTGTATGTATTTGGTGGCGAGAAAGCCTCGGGTGCAGAGATTGTTATAGAACGGCTGATGCGATACAATACTGACTTTGTTGAGCCGCATCTCATTATTTCGCCCGGCAGATTTACAGATAAATTACTCCTTGCGAAGCCTCCTTACCCTATCACTGTTGTTGACCGGTTGCGCAAGCTCAACCGAAGCAGTGGCGGTAAACTGTCCTTTTATTTCCGCGCGTTTACTAACTATTTTTTTATCTCGGCAACGGTCTTCAAATACCTGCATAAACACAACATACAAACCGTACATGCCAACACCATGGTACCCGCATCGTACCTGCTGCCGGCTATAGCCTGGTGCAAACTTGCCGCCCCTAAAACAACTTTCGTTTGGAGCGATCACGACATAACCTACTTTGCCCGGCAAGACAATGTCTTCGCCAAAATGTGCGTAGCAATGTATAATAAGACATTGGTTGTTTCACAGGCGGTGCAGCACAAATATGGAAATGACCCAAAGGTCGAAGTGCTGTACAATGGTTTAGATACTGACCATTTCAAGCCCAACGCAAATGCCCGCAGTTTGTTTCGTACAAAGTATGCAGTAGAGCATGAGGCTATTGTTTTGGGTATTGCGGCTACCATCTCTCCGCGCAAGGGGCAGGTGCAATTAATAGAAGCCTTCAAAACGCTTCGCCCGCAGTTTCCGCACATCATTCTTGTGCTCGCGGGCAGCTTTTCCGAAGACACACCAGAATACACTCACCAGTTCGAGGCGCTGACAAAGCCGGGCATTACGGAGGGTATATTGTATATCGGTCATGCCGACGATATGCTACAGTTTTACAATGGCTGCGACATCATCATAAACAACAGCAGCCTGCAGGGCAGCGAGCCATTGGGCACTACTATCTATGAGGCGATGGCTTGCGAAAAGATCGTCGTTGCTTCGTGCACAGGTGGCACCCCCGAGATCATTACCGACAAAGAAGATGGCTTTCTGTTTACGCCTGATGACACCGCCGCGCTCGCAGATGTTTTGCGCCTTGTCGCAGCAAATGCCTGTCAATTGCAGCCAGTGCAAAAGGCCGCACGCAAAAAGGTTCTACGCCGGTTTAGCATTGCAGACATGGCAGCACGGTATAACCAGATCATACAAACAACACAAAGGTGATCACGGAAAGTGATTTAGTATTTTGAGCCAAACAATATAACTATGGTGTGCACGGCCGTTGCGTCGCACTCGTGTACTTTTTATCATTTTTCAGCTTTTTTAAAACAGGTACTTTACTACACCTTTGTCAAGCTCACACATCCAGGATACCACCAGTTTTAGTGCACGCAAGCAACTGATCTATTTGCTTTTTTTTACTTTTTGTCTGCAGTGTACCGAAATAAAAATAGGGATAGTAAAAATTTCGGAGATCATGTTGCTGGTGCTGTTGCCCTTCTATTTTAAAAAGAAGTCGCACATTATTATCAGGGCGTTCCTGCTATTTTTTATATGTCTTCTCATTAAGTCGCTACTGTTCAACATCACGCTCAACTTCCCTGAAGTACACGGTCTTTCCGTTTTAAAGCTTCCCTATTTTGTGTCGGTGAGCCGGTTTTTAGAATTGCTGTGTTGCGTCACTTTTGCCCAGGTGACGTATGTTTTTTTTAAGCGCGCTTCATTTGAAGATATGACAGGTTTTTTGCGAAAGCTGGTGGCTGTACAAGTCTTTTATGTAGGCATATTCTTTTGTATTTTATTCCTGATCTGTAAGCTCAACATCATCCGGTTTGAGTTGGTCTTCCCGATCATTTATAATACGTATGGCAACTATGGCTACCTGCTACGGCTGGCAGGTTTTTATGCCGAGGGTGGGCCAATGGGCTTACTCTTCGCTTTTGTGTACATTTTGTTCGATCACTTTATGGCCGGTAAAACAACCCGCGGCATCATAGGGCGCCTGTTGTTGCTGGTACTGGTAGTGGTTTGTGCACAATCAAAGGCAGGGATGGTGCTGATCGTGATATGGTACCTGACTAAGCTGTCGGGTATATTTCTCTCTTCTGAAAAAACCCGCAAACTGCTGATCTTCGTTGTGCCCATTGCGATAGTCGTTTTTGTGGTGGTATTTTTAAAGATCTCCGAAAACTACGTGCGTTCTTATAATGAAGTGAAAGCCTTTTCTGATGCCACCAGCGAAAGCGTAGATGTAAACTCGCAGTTGGGGCGCATATCTGGTGCCATCATAGCACCTAATATGCTGCAGAGCCACCCAATTTTGGGAATAGGCCTAGGCAATTACCCGCTGCTGCGAAATGCAACAGAGTTTAGACAAGTACTTCCTAAAGCGCCGCCCGATGTATGGGATACCCATGGGTTGGGAGGTTTGGTAGATATAATGGTGGATGGTGGTGCAGTCTTTTTCATCGCCTTTCTTTACATTATGTTCCTGGTCTATAAACGAATAAAAAAGCACTTGCTTTTTTTTCTTCCACTCGTTGTTTGTTTTTTAGGTCCCTTCGTTTGTGGGGTGCAGTTACACTTTTTATACCCGTGGTTTGCCCTGGGTTGCATAGCCAGTTTTATTGAAAAATACCAACACGAACATGAAAACGATATTGCTGATCAAGATCGGCGCTATAGGTGATGTGATTATGACATTGCCCGTGGTGAGCGAAATAAAAAAGCAATATCCCCAGGCAAAAATCTCGTGGATCTGCGGCACTACTGTATTGCCAATTCTGCAATCTGTTCCGCAAATCGATGAAATATTTACGATCAGCGAAAACAACCTATTTAACAGCAATAAGCTGGTGGCTATTAGAGAACTATTGAGCTTTAATCGCAAAGTTGCTTTTAAAAAATTTGACGCTATACTCAACTTTCATGTCGATAAACGGTATAAGATCATTCATGCTGGAATTAGAACCGGCAAGTTTCTGAAATTAGATAGGTTTCCGGGCAGACCTACTTTAATAGCTGCGCGCAGTAAAGCCTTCGAGCACGTTCGCCTCTTTCTACAGCAAGATGACAACTACACCGCCTGCCTGCAGTTTCCGGCAGATACCATAAGTGGTGACCTTGCAGGGTTGCCAATGGCAAATGAATTGCGCGGAAAAAAATTAGTGATACTTTCTCCGGGAGGCGCTAAAAATATTTTGAATGAACAGGAACTGCGGCGCTGGCCAATTGAGAACTATGTGCAGGTTGCTGATACTTTAACCCGGCAGGGATTTCGGGTGGTAATAACCGGTGCACCTTCAGACGACTGGGTGAGAATGCACTTTGCACACTTGCCGGTAACAGACCTGGTTGGCAAACTATCGCTGCTGCAATTGATAACACTCATGCGCAATAGCAGCTTTGTTATAACACATGACAGTGGCCCGTATCACCTGGCTGTTTTTGCAGCGGTGCCACAGGTAATAACCTTGTTTGGTCCAACCAACCCACAGGAGTTTACCTATGGTAAAAACTTTAAAAAGATACATGTATTGTGGGGAGGGGAAAACCTTTTGTGCAGTCCGTGCTACGATGGAAAGTATTTTAGCCTGCAATGCAAAAACAATATTTGTATGCAAAATACCACCGTGCTACAAGTGCTGGAAACCGTGCTGAAATTGAACGAGCCGGCTCAGCTAATAGTTGCCTGACGCTTGTTGCAGGTAGTGATATTATATGCAAAGCTGCCAAACAGTGTTCGGTTTGTGATCGTCTGTTTCAACATTTACTTTAAAATTTAATGCTCCCATGTATTCTTTTCCCGATACCAAAAGCAGCAAGATAGTAGTGATAGGCGATGTGATGCTGGACCATTATTTATTTGGAACCTGCGAAAGAATATCGCCGGAAGCGCCGGTGCAGGTGATAGATGTAACCAATGAGTCGTACACGTTGGGTGGGGCAGGTAATGTATTGAAGAACCTGATCTCGCTGGGGCAGCTCTGCCAGTTTGATAACAGTTTGCGGCAACGACCAGGGAGCCGAGATCATCAAACATGAACTGAAAACAGCCGGTGCTCATTTTTACGATATTATTGGCGATGACCAACGAAAAACAACAACAAAAACGCGGGTAATTGCCAGCAAGCACCAGTTGTTGCGCCTGGATCGTGAAAACCGCAATGACATTGATGATACGGCTTGTGACCAGATAATGATAACACTGGAAAAGATTATAAGCGATGTGCAGGTGCTGATCTTATCCGACTATTGTAAAGGAGTGCTAAGCAAGGGCTTGGTAAAACGAATAACGGAACTGTGCAAAAAGCACCAGGTAAAAACAATTGTCGACTCAAAAGATAAAGACCTTACCAAATACATAGGTACCGACATTTTTAAGCCCAACAAAAAGGAAGCTTCTATAGCTGCGGGTATTAACATTGTGGATGACAAAACCCTGGAACAAGCCTGCAAAGTGATTACCGACACCACCAATTGTGAAGCGGTAGTAGTAACCCTCTCAGAAGAAGGAATGGCTATTTATAACCGGCAAAAACTGGATAAAATACCCACTAAAGCCCTGGAGGTTTTTGATGTTACGGGCGCCGGTGATACCGTAATAGCCTCCATCGCGTTTGGAATTGCCAATAACATGAGCATACACGACGCCTGCGAATTTGCCAACCATGCAGCAGCAGTGGTAGTGGCAAAAGTGGGGAGCGCTACAGCGAGCATTGATGAAATAAATAGCCAGGTAAAACGATAAGAAGATAGTTGTAGTATGTTTTCTTTTTGCGTGCGGGAAAAATCTATTTACTGTAGTATAAAAGCCCCACAATGTAATTAAAAGATGAACCGAGCGTGGCAACGATGTACAAACAGGGCGAAGCGGCTGGCGACCAAAAAAAATAAAAGGTGATCAATGGCCAAAGTAAAAACCACCGGGAAAAGTGTAGCCTTAAATTAAAATTAATTCAACCGCGATAAATGGTAAAAATTGCGATGGGTGGATTTGCGGCATTAAATTTTCTTCATATACACAGGCTAAACGACAAACACGAACAGGTAACTGCAATTGCAGCATAATGACTGAGTAGTTTACCAAAGCGCATAGCAGTTGCTATTTAGGAGAAACGCTACGAAAGCCCGGTATCTAAGATGGTAAAATGTTTTTTACAAATTCATCTTATTGTAGAATAAAAGCAGCATTGACGAATGAAGTTGGCGATAATTCATGACGAGTTGGTTAGAAAAGGTGGTGCAGAACAGGTTGTCCTGAGTTTTCACAAAGCTTTTCCCGATGCTGAAATCTATACACTCAGTTATAACCCCGAGACAACTTTCAAAGAATTTAAATCTTGTAAAATAATAACGAGTTGGTTTGGGAAGTATATAAAAGACGAAAACAAGCTAAAGCGTTATTTCTTTCCATTTGGCATTTTGGCCATGCAGCAGTTGAGTGTAAAAGGCTACGATGTTGTGCTGCAGTCCACCACTCACTGCTCGAAATATGTAAAAATAGATCCGCAAACACTGGTAATAACCTATTGCCACACGCCTTTTAGATTGGTTTGGCGGGGTGATACCTATGCCGACCTGATTGAATTTGGTTTTTTAAAGCGGAAGCTGTTTGACTACATTGTTTCCCGCCTGCGCGATCTGGACGAACGCTATGCCCGGCGAACCGACTGGTTTGTGACCAATGCCCGGGAAGTAGTGCCACGCATCATTTCTGCTTATCATCCCCGAAATAAAATAACCGTAATAAATCCGGCAGTAAAGTGCGACAACTTTTATGTGAGCGAAGAGCCCGGGGAATACTTTTTGGTTGTATCGAGATTTGAGCCGTACAAAAAGGTTGATCTGGTGATAGATGTCTTTAACAAGTTGAGCGATAAAAAACTGGTGATAGTGGGAAAGGGCTCGATGCAGGAGGAACTGAAAAAAATAGCGGGCGCAAACATTACATTTCTCTCCGGATTAAATACCCACGAACTGGCTGATGTATATGCCAGGTGCAAAGCGCTAATTTTTCCGCAGTTAGAAGATTACGGCATTACACCACTTGAGGCAAATGCATCGGGTCGCCCGGTGATAGCGTATGGCAAAGGCGGGGTACTTGATACCATGATACCCGTTACGCGCAACAATCCGCAGAGAGCCACCGCTGTATTTTTTGGGCAGCAAACTGAAAATTATTCTCACGAAAGCCATTCTTGACTTTGAACAAATGGAATTTGACCCGCATTATATACGGCACCATGCTGAGCGGTTTGACGAGACTTTGTTCGTAGAGAAGATCTACAATTTCGTGATGTCTACCTATAGAGACAGCCACATGTCATCAGTAAAGGTGATTGCGCCCGCAGTTTCCGATTATTAAGTTCTTTTATTTCTTTGCAGCCGGCATAGCATTGCCGGCTATTTGCGTTTGGTGCGCGTAAAAAAATTTTTCAGTAAAGCAGAGAGACGCTATCCTTTCAACCCCGCTGGGTAGGGGTTACATTTTGTTTCTTTTTTTAGGTAGCCGGCCCATGCACCCTGTGGCGACATCGTTGTGTTATTTCAATTCCGGTTTATCGGAACTCACTTTTACGGTAGTTTCATTGGGCAGCAGACAATGCAGCCAGTTTTGTTGTAACAAATGTTGTGGGTTGCCAAACCAACGGTTGGTGACTGTCTGCATATCTTCCCGCTGTTGTTGCGCCAGTTTGTCTTCGATATTAAAAAGACACTTTCTTAAAAATTACTTGTTTCTGCTTTTTCTCAAAAAGGGTTTAATTTGCCAACTCTAATTTATTTTATAAGGAGCTGTATGTTTAGTAAGAAGTTTGTGTTTGTGCTGGTGTTGGTTTTTTTGTCCTCCTTTGTTTATGCCCAGTTTCCCTCCCTGCCTTCCAATTTGTCTGCCCTCAAGTCTGCCGATGTTTCTGACGAGCAATTAAGCCAGGTAACCGGCTATATGCAGCGAAACAATGTAAATTTTCAGCAGGCATACGATCTGTTGGTGGCCCGTGGCATGAACCCCGGCGAGGCTGCCGCGCTGCGGGCACGCCTGGAAAATGACCAGGGCAATGCACCTGCAAAAGAAAACACCCGCAAACTGCCGGGAAATGCGGAAACAAATATGGATAATATGCCCGACTTGCGAACGGGTGAGCGCCGGGTTTCTGATACCACCAATAAAGTAGTTCCCGTTCTCAATCCAAAAAAGATCTTTGGTCTTGAGATCTTTAGCAACGGCGTACTATCATTTGAACCCAACATTAGAATAGCCACTCCGGTGGGTTATGTAATTGGTCCCGACGATGAGATCAATATAAATATCTACGGGTACCAGGAGGCAAAATACAGCTTGAAAGTAGGTGCAGAAGGCGAGATCAACATTCCCTATGTGGGCGTAATGAATGTAGCAGGACTTACCATTGAGCAGGCTACAACACGTATAAAAAACAGGTTAAGCGCGTCGGGCTACTCCAATATAAAAACGGGGCTTACCAAGGTTAGCGTAACGCTGGGCAAGATCCGGAGTATAAAAGTGACTGTATTGGGCGAAGTTAAAAACCCGGGCACCTACACGCTGCCATCGCTGGCTACTGCCTTCAACGCTTTGTATCTTTCAGGTGGTCCCAACGAAATTGGCAGCATGCGCAATATTGAAATAATAAGAAGCGGCAAAATTGTTGACCACCTGGATATTTATGATTTTCTGGTGCACGCCGACCAAAGCGGCAATATAAATCTGCACGACCAGGACGTAATAAGAATACCTCCTTACCAGGTGCGGGTATCGTTAGAAGGGCAGGTTAAGAGATCAGGTTTGTTTGAAATAAAAAAGGATGAAACACTACAGGATCTGCTGGATTTTGGGGGAGGCTTTGCAGACAGCGCCTATACCGGGAGTGTTACAGCCTATACGCTTACTGACATAGACCGGAAGATCACGGATGTTCCGAAGGCACAATTTGCCAGTTATCATCCCACCCGTTCGGAGTCGTTTGTTGTAAAAAGAGTGACCGGCAGATATTTGAATCGGGTAACTATTACAGGTGCTGTGTATATGCCTGGCGACTACGAGTTAACTCAGGGCATGACGGTGAAGGACCTTATAGTAAAAGCACAAGGTTTGCGGCAAAATGCCTACGGCGCCAGGGGCATCATTATTAGAAACCAGGAAGATATGACCCCGGAAGTGGTTTCTTTCAGCCCGGTTAATGTGATGCAAAGCGGAAACGAAAACCTTCTTCTGCAACCAGATGATAAGGTGAACATCTCTACCGTAGGCGAACTCAAAGAAAATACAACGGTAAGAATTGTTGGCGAAGTACGCATACCCGGGATCTATCCATATATAGAAAATATGTCGCTGAAAGACCTGGTACTACAGGCCGGCGGTTTTACAGATGCCGCATTTCCGCAACGTATTGAAGTTGCCCGCCGGATTAAAAAAGACAATTACAGTATAGAAGATACAATGGTGTCGCAGGTCTTCGATATCACATCGGTTAATGATCTCAAAATAGCCGGAGCCGATATAAAGTTGCAGGCACATGATGCTGTTGTGATTCGGAAAAACCCCGGTTATCAGCCGCAAATAAATGTGAGACTGGAAGGTGAAGTAGTTTTTCCCGGGCCTTATGTTTTAAAAAACAAAAATGAAAGGATCAGTGACGTGATAAAGCGTGCCGGCGGGTTGACTTTGCAGGCTTATAATGAGGGAGGCTATTTGACAAGAATAAATAGTAAGTCGGTACTGAACCAGCTTAATACGGAAAAAATAAATAAAATTCAAGCAACGTTAAAAGACACCTCAAACCAGGTGCAGGAGGAAGTGGAAAGAACTGTTGACCAAATTGCGATTGACCTAACCAATATACTTGCTAACCCTGGCAGCCGGAATGATCTGATATTGGAAGAAGGCGATGTGATAACAGTGCCAAAAGAAAAAATGGACGTGCGGATAAGTGGACAGGTTCTATTCCCTACAAGGGTTGTGTACGATGAAAACCTGGGGCTAAAAGATTATCTGGGCCGGGCAGGTGGTACAACCGACAATGCACGGAAGGGTAAAATTTATGTTCTTTATCCCAATGGAAATGCAGCTAAGACCAGCAACTTTCTGTTTTTTAGAAGCTATCCAAAAATTACTCCGGGATCAGAGGTAATCGTACCAAAGAAACATGAGGTGGAACGCAGGCGGCTTACTACCGGAGAAGTTGTTGGCATTACAACAGCCATTACCTCGTTTGCCGGTGTATTGATCAGTTTATTGATTAATCTAAAATAACCAGGAATGCAGCTCCTAAAAAATTCTGGGCTATTATAAATGATAGTAAAACAGTTTAAGAAAGATTACATTTCTTATTTACTGGGGATCATACTTCCAGCTTCCATCAGTTTTCTAACCATTCCCATACTTAAAAATATTTTAGGTACAGCTAATTTTGGTACTTATTCTTATTATGCATCCATCCTCATTATCATTAATGCTTCATTTTCCGGCGGTATATCACAAGGCATTATCCGTTTACAAATCGATTCAGAAAAGAGGGACTTGTTCTATTATCAATCTCTGTGTTTGGTTTTTCTGACTAGCATTCTTGTTTCTATACCTCTTTTTATCTTCATCCAATTAAGCAATGGCTTGTTAGAGTTTTCCCTTTTAGTAGTAGCAGCATTTTTTGTATCAAATCTTTATATTTCACTTTTAGCCATCACGCAGTCCAGGTTTTTAGCTTTGTCCTGTGCTATTAGCGAAAGTGCCCGTTCAATCATTTTCGTGTCCCTTTCTTTTTTGTTGCTGATCTATTTTCCAGCCGGAAATTTTCTTGATATTCTTTTTATGTCCCTGGTTGTGTCGTATGGAACGGGATGTATATACCTTCTGTTGAAAAATAAATCAGCTATCAAATTTGCAAAAGTAGAAGTGCGGGCTATAGTAAAAACCGGGCAGGAAATCTTTACCTATGGCGGGTTTTTAATTGGCTGGTTTTTTTGTAGTTATGGCTTAAGTATGGCAAACCGGTTTATCATTGCCAGGCATTTTGGTAAAGAAAGTATTGGCCATTTCACGGCGAGTTTTGATATAATCAATAAATCAATTATACTCCTGCTGTCCCCAATTTACATTTCACTTTTTCCGGTGATTATAAAAGCATTTTCTGAAGGTGAACATGGGCAGGTCCGATCACTAATCAGGCGCCTTACCCTTTTAGAAGGCTTACTGCTACTTGTTTCGATGGTTTTGTTCCGCTTTTTTGCTTTTCCATTATTGAGTCAAATGCTTAACACACCGGCAAATCCGGAATACTTATGGATTGACCTGCAGGTTATTTGCAGTACTTTCATTTGGCAAATGGCAATACTGCAACATAAGTATTTAGAGCTACGAAAAAAGACAGCTATTATGTTGTTACTAATCTTTATTTCACTAATAGTAAGTGTAAGTATCGACAGTGTACTTATTCCTATGTACGGTTTAAAATTTTCAGGAATTGGCTTTTTAACTGGAGGTATTACTTATTTTTTACTTGTTGTTTACTACAATAATCATTATATCAATAAAATATCGTTTTCCTGGGTAAGGAATATTGTGAAAAATGCTTCGGTAGATTCCAGGGGTTGAAGCGATAATTTATTACCTTATAATTAGCCCACATGCATACACCTGAACATAAAGAATTTTCAATTATCGATGCTATAGTTGCTGGTAGAAACTTACTAAAATATCTGTTTACCAGGTGGCTTTTGATTTTACTTGTGGCAATTGCCGGAGGTTTGGCTGGGGTACTGTATGCATGGTTACAAAAACCGCAATACATAGCTGTTATAACGTTTTTTACAGAAGGAGATACTAAATCGGGGCTGGGAGTCTATGCAAGCCTGGCTGCACAATTTGGTTTTGATCTGGGAACAGGTGGGGGAGGTGCTTTTGAAGGTGATAATCTTATGGAAATACTAAGAAGCAAAACATTAGTTGAAAAAACGCTTCTTTCCCATGTTGATAAAAACAGCAAGGAACTAATGATTGAAAGATATTTGTCTAGTGGTGAATTCATTAAAAATTGGCGTGAGGATGAAAAGTATCGCAACCTGAAATTTGCAGAATATCCTGTAGCGCCTGACCGTCTGCGTGACAGTGTGACCGACAAAATATATGAGAATATCGTAAAAGCAGATTTAAAAATTGATAAACGTGATAAGAAAGTTGATTTAATTGATGTTCAAATGAAGTCGGTTGATGAATATTTTGCAAAAAGGTTTGTCGAACTTCTGACAGAAAATGCTATAAAATATTACACTGATTATAAAGTAAAGAACACCCGGCAGAACGTTGAAATATTGCAGCGCCAAACAGATTCTGTAAAATTAATGCTGTTTGGTAATATTGGGCAGGTTGCAGAAATGAATGATATAAATGTGAATCCACTCCGGCAGACGGTGCGTATAGGTGTGCAACGCAAACAAATAGATCTGCAGGCAAATAGTGCCCTGTATGTTGAATTGCTCAAAAACCTGGAACTTTCAAAACTCGCATTGAGAAAAGCAACGCCGCTTATTCAGGTGGTGGACCAGCCGTCTTTGCCGTTGAAAAAAGAAAAGCCCGGCAGGTTGCTTACCGGGATTATTTTTGCTTTCATTGCTGCATTTCTATGCATGCTTTACCTGCTTATAAAAAGGTGGCTAATTCAAAATAAGGTAATTGCAACTTACCAGCCGTAAATGGAGTGCCTGACAATTGGTTCTAATAAAGAACTAATGCAGGAAACCAGCCAATTATTTTATTACTATGTGGGTATATTTTGCAGTTTTTTTTCTTCTTTTCTCATTTACCATTCTCGATGTAATTGACGGGCTGGAAAATTGTAAAGTAGGTATAAAGATTGGCTTGTTTATTCTTCTGGTACTATTTGCAGGGTTATGTGGATATGTGAGCAATGACCACTTAAACTATGTAATTATATATGACGATTATGAAGGGTTATCTAAGTTTTTCACTAATCCGGAATATTATGCAACTGCAGAACCCGGAATTGATCTGATAATTTCCTTTTTAAATTTATTTTCAATATCAACCGTCAATGTATTTTTCCTGACTTTTTCTTTGATTGCAGTTACGTTAAAATTCAAAGCTCTTCCCAATATAACGCCCTTTTTCTTTCTGAGCATATTGATTTATTTTTCCAATATGTACCTTCTACAGGAGATGACCCAGATCCGATCTGCTATTGCTTCGGGTTTTCTTCTTCTTTGCATTCCCGATATTGTTCACCGAAAGAAGCTACCGTTCCTGGGAAAAGTTTTCCTTTCCTCATTAGTTCACTATTCCTCAATAATAATTTTGCCTCTGTATTTTTTCGATCCCAGGAAAATTAACCGTGGTTTGTACGCAGCACTAATTTTCATAACAATTTTTTTGTCATTTGCTAACGTTGACATGCTTAATTTATTAGCAAAATTACCCTTTGTATTTATTTCGGCGAAAGTTGAAAAATATAACGAAATAATGAGCATGGGTATCCATTTAGAGCTTAATAGATTTAATGTATTTATCTTATTGAAAATCTGTCTGGCTTTTTTTCTGCTTTATCATGTGAAGGTTTTACAACAGAAAAATGAATACGCCGTTGTATGCCTAAAAATTTATATAACCTCGATCATTTGTTTCTATTTCTTTTCGCACATTCCTGTTTTTGCATTTAGAATAAGTGAATTGCTTGGAGTGGTGGAAATAGTTATGATCCCAATGTTATTGTTAGTCATCAAAGAAAAGACGCCAGCTTTAATAACGATTTTTGCCTATGCGATGACCCTTATTGCTATCAACTTGTTATATGCAAAATTGTTAAGCCCATATTTTTAACTCTCTACACAAAATGCCTAGCAGTAGCCCATGGCAATTCATTTAGTAACTGAATATATCATAAGAAAATATGGACATGTGTAAATTAGGAACGAATGGAAGAGAGTTCTGAGAGGAGTGCTAAAAGTAAGCTTGTGTTCCTGGTCGTTATAGTTGTTTATAATGTAGAATTAAAGAAATCGCGAACGCTTCAAAGATTGTTCTTGCTCCAGTCGAACACGCCAGAATTTCCCGAAATTCTGGTGTACGATAACAGCCTACGTGCAAAATATACAGAGGAATACGCGCCCTACATCACTCACTACAAGCATGATCCTGACAACAGTGGAGTAGCGGGAGCCTATAACTACGCTTTGGCATTTTGTAAAAACCGGAACTACGAATGGTTAATACTTTTGGATCAGGATACGGATATCACTCAAAACTATTTCGATCAGGTGCGAAAATCAATACAAAAGTATCCCGAAGCAAATCTTTTCTGTCCTATTGTACGTTCAGACAGATCTATCATATCGCCCACCTGGTTTATAGCAGAAAAAACGGTTGCGCCGGCAAAGGTGCGTGCAGGCTTAGTGAAAAGTAAATACCATACTATTATCAATAGCGGTATAGTCATTCAGGTTAATGAATTAGAGGCTCTGGAGGGGTATGATGTTGATTTGTATCTTGATTTTAGTGATCACTATTTTTTTCGACAATACAAGAAGAGAAATAAATTTTTTGTTGTGATCGACTGTGAGATTGTACACAACTTTTCTTCGGATACAGATAAAACATTTGATACGGTTTATACGAGATTTAAATTGTATTGTTCATCTGCATTTGTTTATGCAGGCAAGATTGGCAATTATCTCCCTCTTTTTTGGTTATTTATGCGCACGCTTAAGCTTACATTCAAATTCCTGAAACTTGATTTTTTGAAGCATTTTTATCAGGAGTTTCATAATCATTAACTTCCTTGTTTTATCATTATTGTTTAGAAGGCAAGCCTGTTTAAAAAGATAGAATACATATGCGAGAAAAGATTTCTGTAGTGATGGCGACATATAATGGGGAGGCATTTCTGGAGGCTCAGATAAATTCTATATTAGATCAATTACCACGCGATAGCGAAATAATAATTTCAGATGATGGATCCAGCGATAGCACCAGGGAAATTATTGAGCATTACAATAATCCGCAAATTAAATTTCTAGTAAACCAGCATAAAAAAGGTGCAAGAAATAATTTTGAAAACGCTTTACGGTATGTCACCGGAGATATTATTTTTTTTTCCGATCAGGATGATCTTTGGAAACCGGATAAAATACGGGTTAGCCTTGAGTATCTTCAAACCTACGACATAGTAGTTTCAGACTGTGATATTATAGATCAGAACGACAATGTGGTTTTACAGTCCTACTTTGCACGAAGAAAATCTGGAAATGGGTTAATTAAAAACCTGTGGGCAAATACATACCTGGGTTGTTGTATAGCTTTTAGAAAGGATATATTAGACCTTGCAATGCCTTTTCCAGCAGATATTCCCATGCACGATATTTGGATCGGTTTTATAGGTGAGTTATTTTTTAAAACATGCTTTATAGAAAAGCAATTGGTCTCCTACAGAATGCATGATCAAAACATCTCTCCTACAACCGTAGGAATTTCTCCTTACAACTTTTTATCACGCCTGGTTTTCAGGTGGCATGTTGCCAAGTATTTTCCATTATTAATGTACAGGCGATGGAAGAAAAAATAAGTATAGTTACCGTTTGTTACAATAGTGCTGCAACTATTGAAAAGACAATAGTAAGTGTACAGCAGCAAACATATAAAAACATTGAGCACATTATAGTAGACGGCTGCTCAAGAGATGGTACTATTGAAATCGTTAAGAAAATGTTAAGTGATAAAGTAGTCTTTATATCAGAACCGGACAATGGCATTTATGATGCTATGAACAAAGGGATAAATTGTGCAACGGGTGCTATAGTAGGAATTTTGAATTCTGACGATGTGTTTTTCAATAAAGATGTTTTGTCAAAAGTCGCCAAGGCTTTTGCGGTACACAATACCGATGTTGTATTCGGCGACATTGTGATGTCCAACCGCAATGACCTGGAGGTACATGTAAGAAAATGGATTGCCGGGAAGAAAAAAATCTTTTGTTTACGGATGGCATCCACCACACCCGGCGTTGTTTGTAAAGAAGTCTGCCTATATTAAATGTGGATTGTATAATGTTGCCTACAGTGTATCAGCGGACTTTGACCTAATGTTGCGATTCTTTGAAGTTTGTAAGGTATCGTCATATTATCTTAATGAGTTTTTAGTGAATATGCGAATGGGTGGAGAAAGTAATGGCTCGATCAAAAAGATCTTAATCGGGAATATCAATATCAGGAAATCTTTCAAAGCCAATAACGTAAAATATGTTTGGCTATATCCTTATCTACGGTTTTTAAAAAAGCTTCTGCAATTCATTTGATGCAAATTGCAACACGAGAACTTTTTTCGTAAAAACGGAATAAATAAAGGACCTAAAAAAAATTAGACAGCTTTCAAAATAAACACATTTTTTTAGGTACTTCTGAAAGCTCTCCATACACTTTTTTTTAGTGCAAAAAAGAATTAATAGTCAGATGGAATTGTCCGGGATCAAGAAATTAAAAAGCATAATAAAAGCCATGAAATCTTTGTCCATCTTTAAAAGTAGAAGGCCCACGGTAGTAGCGTCAATGGTTTTTGAAAAGCTTTTTCGTCCGGTGTTGCCTGGTTTCGCATCCATATCGATCTTATTCAAAGACAAACAAGGTATAGAGATTGGCGGACCTAGCAAGTTCTTTGGTAATAAGGGCTACATGCCAGTGTACTCTCTGGCAAAAACAATAGACGGTTGCAATTTTTCAACCCAGACTGCCTGGGAAGGCACCATAAAAGAGGGAAATACCTACACCTACTCGGCGGGTAAGGTCGGGCATCAGTTCATTTGTGAGGGTGCAAATGTTGAAAATATACCAAAGCATTCTTACGATTTTGTGCTTTCGTGTAATAACCTTGAGCACATTGCCAACCCGTTAAAAGCAGTCCGCAACTGGATACAATTGCTCAAAAATGAGGGTGCGATCGTACTGGTATTGCCGCGTAAAGAATCAAATTTTGACCATCGGCGGCAGGTTACCTCCTTTAGTCACCTGTTAGACGATTACAAAAATAATATCGGGGAAAATGACCTCACTCACCTGGATGAAATAATGGAGCTCCATGATCTTTCTCTTGATCCTTTGGCAGGTTCTCCCGAAAATTTTAAACAGCGGTCAGTTGATAACTTTGCCAACCGATGTCTCCATCACCATGTGTTTGACCTGGCGCTTTTGCAGGAAATATGCAATTACTTCAATCTCCGAATTTCCGTTACAACCAGTCTTACCGCCGACCACCTCATTGTTGCTACAAAGTCCTGAAGAATATCGCTGTAAATACAATATAATTTTAACCGGCAATACTGATGTACCTGCCCAATAGAATATCTGCCAGTACAAAGGAGTTCCGATAAACCGGAATTGAAATAACACAACGATGTACACCAGAAAACCTACTGCCGGTTCCCCAAAAAAGCAAATACCAGCCAAAATGTGTTTCAATAGGTAGTGGCGGGAAAGGCGTTTAATTTCTGGAAAAGTGTAAAAAGTTAAGAGGGAAATTAAATTTTATCAAATGATGAACGAACTAACAAAATTTTCGTACTTATCTATGTCTGCACTATATTGCTCACTTTTACGCAAAACAGGAACCGGAAAATGAACATTAGCATTATCGGCGGCTCTGGCTTTATAGGTGGTTATTTAATCGACATTCTTAAAAGTACGCATCACATAACAAATATTGATAAGGTTGAAAGCCCGCTGCATGGTGATGTTGAGTTCCGGCAATGTGACATTCGTGATTACAAGCGTTTAGAAAAGTGCATATCTGCTGACACTGATTATATTGTTTTGCTTGCCGCCGAGCACCGCGATGACGTTACTCCTGTCTCTCTCTACTACGAGGTAAATGTTGAAGGCACACACAATGTGCTGAAAATCATGAACCAAAAACATATCAATAATATACTTTTTACCAGTTCTGTTTCTGTTTACGGTCTTAACAAACACAAGCCCGACGAATTCTCACCAACTGACCCCTTTAACCATTATGGTAAAAGCAAACTGGAAGCCGAAGAAGTTTTGCGGCGCTGGTTCGACAACGATCAAAACGGCAAATCATTGACCATTATGCGCCCAACTGTAATTTTTGGTCCGGAAACCGTGGCAATGTTTATAACCTGCTTAAACAAATTTCGTCTGGTAAGTTTATGATGGTGGGCAATGGCAACAACAAAAAATCGATGGCCTATGTCGAAAATGTTGCCCGATTTATTACCCATTGCATACAGGCTCAATATAAAAAATACCATCTCTTTAATTATATCGACAAGCCCGACCTTTCTACCAAAGAATTGGTAACCCAATCAGAATTAGCCATAGGCAAAAAAATATTACCCGTCCAAATTCCTTACTGGGCGGGATTTTTTACTGCTAAAGTCTTGGATGTTGTTCTTGGATTGATAAAAAAGAAAAATCCTATAAGCGCCGTGCGGATCAAAAAGTTTTGCGCTACCACACAATTCGATTCATCAACTATTCAGGCTACCGGTTTCCGGGCACCTTTTACATTGGAGAAAGGTCTGGAAATAACCATCAAAAGCATATTGGAAGAAAAAGATGATCCGTCTGCTGCCAGGCATTTTTCCATAGCCGTTCCTGCAGAGTTATAGGTTTGTTCCTGTTGTTCCTTTCCGGTTTATATTTACACTTTACCCATTGTAACTTATCTATCTAACCGTGGCTCAAGCTGAGGGATCTACCCATACCAATAAGCCCCGTCTTCTCATTGTTCTTAATCGGTTTGTTATCGGCGGCCAGGCAGTCGATACCATTCCGCTTGCCTGGCATCTGCAAAATGATTTTGACATACTGATCCTGTATGGAGAGAAAGAAAAAGATGAGATTGAGCCAGGCTTTCTGCTAAAACAGTATCCCGGGCTGCGTCTTAAAAAGCTTAAACATTTACGGCGCAGTGTCAATCCTTTTGTTGATATTCTAGCTTTCTATTGCGCCTGGGTAAGCATCAAAAACTACCGTGCCGATATTGTACATACCCATGGCGCAAAGTCGGGTTTCATTGGTAGAATTTGCGCCTGGCTTTGCGGCGTTCCAGTCATCATCCACACCTTTCATGGTCATCTTTTTCACTCGTATTTTTCTACAAAAGTTTCGGGTATCATAGCTGCAGCAGAACGGTTGCTGGGCAAAATAACCACGGCTGCCATAGCGCTCAGCGACGCCCAAAAACTGGAACTCTCCGGCACTTTTACAATTTTACCTCCGGGCAAGATCTACATAATTCCATTGGGTTTTGCATCTCCCACCTCCACACAACCCAGTTTGCTGCGGCAACAATTTAGAGATAGATATAAACTACAGGAAACCGATGTAGCTGTGGGAATTGTAGGTCGCATAGTGCCTGTAAAAAATCATAGTTTTTTTGTTCAGGTTATCAAATGTGTGTTGGCGCAAACTATTGCACCTCAGCCCGCCTTTCTTATTATCGGCGATGGCAATATGCGCACCCAGGTAGAACGGGAACTTCAGGAAAACAATATCCTCTTTTCAGACACCGTTATCACTCCGCAGCACCGGGTACTTTTTACATCCTGGCTCACCGATATGGATGAGGTAATGAACGGTCTCGACATTGTTGCCCTTACTTCACTTAATGAAGGCACTCCCTTATCTATCATAGAAGCGCAGTTTTTCAAACGTCCCGTTGTATCTACCGATGCCGGTGGCGTAAAAGATACTATGCAGGATGGCGTCACCGGCTTCATTACCGGGAAAGACGATACAACAACTTTTTGTGAAAAATTACGTTTCTTAATCAACGATTCCGGTTTGCGCCAGGCTATGGGTGAAAAAGGGTTAGCCTTCGTCGATAGCAGGTTTTCCAAACAGACTGAGGTCGCGTCCACACGTACCTTGTACATTTCGCTGCTTTCACAGGCAAAGAAGAGAAGTTAACAGGTTCTATAATTCAAAATTCAATGAAAATTCTCATTACCGGCACTGCCGGTTTTATTGGCTTTCACATGACCTCACGTCTGCTGAAAGGAGACGATACAGTGGTTGGATTAGACAGTATCAACGACTATTACGATGTTAATGTAAAGTATGGACGCCTGGCACAAAATGGCATCGACCGCCAGGCGATCGCTTATAATACTTTGGTGCCTTCGGGCACACATGCCGGCTATTCGTTCATACAACTACAGCTTGAGGACAGAGAAAACCTCGACCGGCTCTTTTCGCAGCACCAGTTTGACGTGGTGGTAAACCTGGCTGCCCAGGCCGGCGTACGTTATAGCATCACCAATCCGCAAGCATATATTGATAGCAACATTGTTGGCTTTCTCAATATTCTCGAGTGCTGCCGCCATCACCAGATAAAGCACCTGGTATATGCCAGCAGCAGTAGTGTTTATGGTCTCAACGAAACCGTTCCTCTCAGCACATCACAAAATGTCGATCACCCTATGTCGTTGTATGCTGCCAGTAAAAAAAGCAACGAACTTATGGCACATGTGTACAGTCATTTGTTTCGTGTGCCTACAACCGGTCTGCGGTTTTTTACCGTTTATGGCCCGTGGGGGCGACCCGATATGGCATTGTTCATCTTTACAAAATCCATACTCGAGGGCAAACCGTTGCCGGTTTACAACCATGGCAATATGGTGCGCGATTTCACCTATGTCGACGATATTGTAGAAGGTGTTGTGCGTGTCATCAACAACCCGCCGGCGGGCAACAAAGACTGGGATGGCAAGAACCCGGAGTCTTCCAACTCCATTGCGCCATATCAATTGTACAATATTGGAAACAACAATCCGGTCAAGCTGTTACATTTCATCGAGGCTATTGAAAAGGAGTTAGACAAAAAAGCTGAGTTGCACTTTTTACCGCTACAGCCCGGCGATGTACCCGCTACCTATGCCGACGTCAGCGACCTGGTCGCCAACCTCCATTACAAACCATCCACCACGGTTCAGCAAGGCATCAGCAACTTCATTCAATGGTACAAAGAGTTTTACAAAGTATAAGGCAGTATCACCATAAATCTTTTTTCCCGCCGGCCTCCATGTGCCGGCTTTTTTTTTGGTTACCGGCATGGGCAATTCTATGTTACATCGTTGCCACGCTCGCTTGTACTGAAGCGCTTTTTTCAACAGCAGGTATCCATTTCCGTTTCGCAATTTTTCTTTCAATCAGCGTTTAATCTCAGCGGGTCTTAAATGGTATTATGGTAATTGATATTGCCTGTCCATCATGCCTGCTAATAGCTTACACGAGATCATATAAATCTCCGGGCTTCTAATCCTTTTACACCTTATATAACTTCAAACCACTTGCTTCTCAGAAAAACATAACTACTTCTCAAACTTTTTTTTCTTCCCGGTGTTTTTTACTTCATGAATGCCTTCACCATAAAAGATATTGAAAATCTTTCCGGCGTTAAAGCCCATACAATCCGCATCTGGGAACAGCGCTACAACTTCATTAAACCACAACGTACCGATACCAACATACGTTTCTATAGCAACGAAGAACTGAAGGTAATTCTCAACATTGCTTTGCTCAACAAGTTTGGTTTCAAGATCTCTCACATCGATAAAATGAACGTGTCAGAGATCAATCAAAAATTGGTCACGCTGTCGCAGGTGCAGGCACAAAACGAACGTATAGTTAACGAACTGATTGGCTGCATGGTCGATCTTGAACTGGAACATTTTGAGATCATTTTAGATGGGCAGATAGAAAGATCAGGCATTGAAAAAACAGTCAATGAGATCGTTTTTCCATTCCTGGAAAAAATAGGTATCCTGTGGATCACCAACAATGTAAATCCCGCGCAGGAACATCTGATCACCAATATCGTCAGGCAGAAATTATTGGTTGGTATCGATTCTACCGTCAGTTCTGTAGTGTCTGCGAAGTCCGCCTTGTTGTTTCTGCCCGAAGGCGAACACCATGAATTAGGACTTTTATACGTGTACTATCTTTTAAAAAATAAGGGGGTCAGGGTGCTTTATCTCGGTGCCGATGTTCCCCTTGCCGATCTTGCCTTTGTAGTTTCCGCTAAGAAACCTGATTATCTCTATACCCACCTTACCGCGCTGTCCAATAATTTCAATATCGAAAGATTTCTCTCCAACCTCCACTCCAGGTTAAGCGATGTCCCCATTATAATTTCTGGCCCATTCACTTTGCACTACAAAAAGAATATTCCCACCAACATCCTCTTCAAAAAGTCGCTTGCAGAAGTAAAGGAATTTATTTCTTAAAGTAAAATCAACTCTTATTACGTTTTAGAAAACCCGGCAAAAAGTTATTCGTATATCATACTGCTGAAAGGCGGCATAGAGTTTCTATGCCCTCTTTTGTGATATTATCTCCTGACTAAAAATCAGATATTGCTATTTCCCGCTTTGCCCGGCTGATTTTTCAGCACCTGTCCCTTGGCACAATTTTGTTTAACAATTATTAATAAATAATTCAACAAAAATTTGCTTTTCAATAATTTTTTTGTTTAATTTTACTACTCCGAACATTAAACACAGATGCATGTCAACTATTGAATTCAACCAGATGCTACTTGCGAATGCCGAATTTCTCCGGCCCTTTGCAATCACCCTCACCAGGGACAACGAAACAGCAAAAGACCTTTTTCAGGAAACTCTTTTTCGTGCGCTTGCCAACAAGGAGAAATACAACGTAGGTACTAACATTAAGGCCTGGTTGTACACCATTATGCGCAATGTATTTATCAACAACTATCGTAGAAAGGCCAGACAAAACACAGTACTTGATAACACTGCCAACGAGTTCCTGCTCGACTACAATCAGGTTACAGCTACCAACAGTGCCGAGGCCAGTTTGAAGCTAAAGGAGATACATGCATCCATTCATCAATTGCCCGCAATATTCAAAAAGCCATTTTTGTTGTACTTTGATGGTTTTAAATATCATGAAATTGCCGACATGTTGAAAGAGCCATTAGGCACTATAAAAAGCAGGATACACTTTGCCCGCAAGCTTTTGAAAGCCCAGGTAGAGCGGTATTGATAATACAGGTAAATGCCGTTAAAAAAAGTAGTTATTATAGGTAGTGGATTTTCAGGTTTGTCAGCGGCCTGCTTTATGGCGAAAGCCGGGTGGCAGGTAAGTGTAGTAGAGAAGCACGCCATACCCGGCGGTCGTGCCCGCAAATTGGAAGCTGATGGTTTTACCTTCGATATGGGTCCTAGCTGGTATTGGATGCCTGATGTATTTGAGAAGTTCTTTGCCAGCTTTGGTAAAAAAGTTGCTGATTATTACCACCTGGTCCGCCTCGATCCCTCGTACCGCGTTTATTGGGAAAACCTTACACTTGACCTGCCCGCAAATTATACTGCATTAGCAGATCTGTTTGAGTCTATAGAAGCCGGCAGCGCCGGCAACCTTACTAAATTTTTAGATGAGGCGGCATATAAATATCGCGCGGGAATGCAAAACCTCGTCTATCAGCCGGGTTTGTCCATAACCGAATATATACAATGGGAGGTTATTAAAGGGCTGTTCAAACTCGATCTTGTTACCAATGTAAAAAGTCATGTTGCAAAATATTTCTCCAACGACAAGCTGAAAGAAATCGTTGAATTCCCCGTATTGTTTTTAGGCGCGCTTGCTGAAAAAACTCCGGCTTTATATACCCTGATGAATTATGCTGATATGGTTGGCGGCACCTGGTACCCGCAAGGTGGTATGTACAGTATTGTAAATGGCATGTATGAATTGGCAAAAGAGTTGGGTGTTCAGTTTCACTTTAACCAAAATGCGGAAGCTATAAATGTAAGTGGTGAAAGAGCCACGGCTGTGCAGGCAGATCAAACTTTTGCTGCCGATGTAGTGATCGCGAGTGCTGATTATCATTTTGTAGAAACAAGCCTGCTACCTAAAACCTATCGCAGCTATTCAGATGATTACTGGAACACCCGGGTAATGGCGCCGGGTTGTTTGTTGTATTATGTTGGTCTCAATAAAAAATTGCAGCATAGCCAGCATCACATGTTGTTCTTTGATGCTCCATTTAGCGAACATGCTGCCACTATTTATACTACGAAAGAATGGCCGGTCGAGCCGCTTTTCTATGTAGGTAATACATCGTTTACCGATGCAACCACAGCGCCACAGGGTTGTGAAAATCTTTTTTTTCTCATACCGGTTGCGCCGGGCTTAACCGGTGATACAGAAGCGTTGCGTGAACATTATTTTACCAAAATTGTTGAAAGGTTTGAACGGCATTTGGGTGAAACAATAACTGGAAATATTGTTTATAAAAAATCCTATGCACACAGCGATTTTATAAATGATTATAATTCGTTTAAGGGCAACGCTTATGGGCTGGCAAATACGCTGTTGCAAACCGCAGTTTTAAAGCCTTCCATCAAAAGTAAAAAGGTAAAGAACCTGTACTACACCGGTCAGCTAACAGTGCCTGGCCCGGGTGTGCCGCCCAGTCTTATAAGCGGAGAGGTAGTAGCAAAGCAGGTGGTAAAGGATTGGGGATAATGGTTAATTTGCTGAAACATCTTTGTCGTAATCAGCAAAACAGGTATTGATATAGAAGCAACAGATCAGCGCTTTCATTTATCGGTCGCTTAATTTATAGATCTTATATTCAACGATTAGAAAAATGTTCTTTTTTATAGAAAGGTATAGAAAGCATGTTGATGCGGTCATTTGATCACCTGGCTGAAAAGTGTACAAAAACCCGAAGAGTGCGACGCAACAACTGCAGATAGCGGATATTGTGCCGGGTACCAAAAAATAAACATTCGAAATTATAGTGGCTTAGCTGCCTTTAAAAGGTGTATATTAATTACTTGCAAATTTTTGAAAGGGTATGATGCATTTATTTGATGAAGTAAGTGAGCAATGCAGCAAGGTAACGACCGAAAAATACAGTACGTCGTTTGCGTCAGCTATCAGGCTGTTGCACAAAAACCTGCGTGCGCCCATTTATAATATTTATGGCTTTGTGCGATTTGCCGACGAGATCGTAGATACTTTTCATGCGTATGAACAACCTGAGTTGCTGGCGCAATTCAAGACAGAGACTTATGCCGCCATTGATCGTGGTATCAGCCTGAACCCGATCTTACAAAGCTTTCAAAAAACTGTAAATGAGTTTGGAATTGGCAGAAAGCTGATCGCTGCATTTTTTACCAGTATGGAACAGGATCTCAACAAAATTGAGTACGACCATACCTCATATAACGAATACATTTTTGGTAGTGCAGAGGTGGTAGGTCTTATGTGCCTCAATGTATTTTGCGAGGGTAACATGGAGCAATATGCAGTTTTGAAACCGTATGCGCAAAGCCTGGGTGCAGCCTTTCAAAAGGTAAATTTTTTGCGCGATCTGAAAGCCGATACGCAGGTGCTGGAGCGTATGTATTTCCCCGGTTGTAACTTTTTAAATTTCACCGAAGACGAAAAGCAACAGATAGAAGCCGACATTCAAAAAGATTTTGAGCATGCCTACATTGGCGTTAAGCAATTGCCATTAAAAGCCCGCTTTGGGGTGTATGTTGCTTATAAATATTACCTGTCGCTTTTTAAACGGATAAGGAAGGTAAAAGCACGCCGCATAATGGAAGAAAGAATACGTATTCCCAACTACGGAAAAGCGCTGATAGTAGCCAAAGCAGGTGTGCGCAGCCAATTAAATATGCTTTAGTTTTCCCCTATTTTTACCGCATGGAAGAAGTGATTTTAGTGAATGAGCAGGACGCAGGTGTCGGAAGTATGGAAAAGATGGAAGCACATCGCAAGGGTATTCTGCACCGGGCATTCAGCATTTTTATATTCAATGAACGCGGCGAAATGTTGCTGCAGCAACGTGCCAGTTCAAAATACCACAGTGGCGGCTTGTGGACCAATGCTTGTTGCGGTCATCCGCGCCCGGGCGAAAGCACCGAAGCTGGCGCTGTTCGCCGTCTTAATGAAGAGCTGAACTTTGCCGTGCCACTGACAAAAATTTTTGATTTTACCTATAGTGCATCCTTTAGCAACGGTCTGACCGAAAATGAATTCGATCATGTTTTTGTAGGCAGGTTTTCAGATCAGATACAGCCTAATCCAACCGAAGTACAGGATTATTGTTTTAGAAAAATGGACGATCTGGCTGCTAATATGCTGTCTCATCCACACAAATACACTGCCTGGTTTTGCATTGCCTTTCCCCTGCTGGAGCGTTGGCTGCAACAGAATAAAATCTGAACTTTTAGGAGACAATGTTCCGCCCGGTTGCGAAGCACCTGGAGAAGAAGGCAGCGTACGCAGTTGCACGCAGAAGTGGTACCTGCAAGTACAAACATGAAGGCAGCAACGATCAGTTGACCACCTTGTTGGCGCAGCTACTGCTGGCAAACGCTTCGGGTTTAGCTTTAAAGGCGAAGCCCATGCCCAGTATGTAGCCCATGGCTTCGCGCAGGGCATCGTTGCTTTTAAATTGAGGATTGGTGTTGATGTCGGCATGCACTTCCATATCAACATTGTATTGGGTAAAGAGGTTGCACAACTCATAAGCGATCTCAATGCTTTTGGCAACTTCTACCAGCATTCGCTCTTTAATGGTGTACTTGTGCCGGGTCTTTTCGTTGTGGATGTACATGAATCCACCATGACCTTCGCGCAAAAAAACAATAACAGTTGCAAACTCTGTTTCCTGACCTTTTACCTGGCTGTCGGTACCAATGCAAACTTTCAGTTTGTTGCCTGCCAGTGTTTCATTTTTAATAGCCGTTTCTACTGCGTCTTTTATGGGGAGATGTATGGGTTCTCCGCTAAACTTTCTCCAAAGCATAAATAAATGGGTTTGTGTAATTTACCTATTTATCAATTCGCAGAAAAAAGATTAAAAATATTATTTCATTATTTTTTTTCTTTTGAAACTAACATGTCGCTATTGCCGGCAACCTGCGTGGTGCCCAGGTAAAATTTTGCCTGAGATACGCCACTATCCTGCACTTTTTATTGGCTTTTTGTTCCGGGCTTTTGTACTTCGGTGTTGCATAGTTGCGACAGTCTACCCCGCCGAAGCGGGGCTCCGTTCATCCGCATCGCTCCGTTGTAGCCTTTAGCGCGTGGTATAATAAAGACTGCCCGGTACCTGGTGGAAGTTTTCAACTAGCTATATTCTACAGGTTGTTTTGAACACGCTGAGTACACCATTATATGTTGCAGCCGGTTCATCTTTCCGCAGCTTCTATATTTTACTCCTTCCGCTTGCACTTACCAACCACCCGGTACCCGGGTGTTTATTGTCTTCGCAAATCATAATCCTAAGTATGTTTGCGCAGCAACCTGCGTTGTCAATGAATTACAGCAATACCTACAAGAGCGTTACCAACAGCCACTATTTCAGTGAAGGTCTCCGCATTACTTCCGGGGTGCTTTTGCCTGCATTTTTGCTTGGCTATTTCAACCTGCTTTCTACAGGTATTGCCATTTCGCTGGGCGCTTTATTTGTTAGTATCACTGATAGTCCTGGGCCGGTACATCACCGCAAAAACGGCATGGTGGCGTGTATTGCGGCTTTGTTGGTGGTTACATTATTGGCTGGCTTTTTTGCCCAATCACCCATCCTGCTAACTGCACTGTTGGTGGTAGCCTGTTTTTTCTTTTCTATGATCGCCATTTATGGTGCACGTGCTGCATCTGTTGGCACAGCATCCATCATTGTATTGATCATTTCCCTCGATCCGCGAACTGCACTGCCAACTGCTGAGTCGGTTATCATTCACTCACTGTTGATCGCCTCGGGTGGTCTTTGGTATCTCTGCTTTAGCATGCTTCTCTACAATGTGCGGCCATACCGCTTGCCACAACAGGCGCTTGGTGACTATGTAGAAACAACCGCTCACTATTTTAGTACCCGCGCCGAACTATACAATTCCAAAGCTGACTTTGAAAGCACTTTTCAAAACTTGCTGCAGCAGCAGGCGGTGGTTCAGCAAAAGGAGACCGAGCTTTCTGAGCTTCTTTTCAAGACCCGCAATATAGTAAAGGAGTTAACCAACATTGGGCGCACCCTGGTTATGATACACCTGGAAGTAGCGAACCTGTTTGAGCAGATCATCATGTCGCACCAGCGGTATGCCAATTTGCAGGCACAGTTTCACGACACCGGAATTCTGGAAGATTTTTACCACCTTGCCAAAGCATTATCTGCGCAACTGGAGAATATCGGTGTCGCTATTAAAAGTGGTGAGACATCTGTTCCTTCCGCAGATCTTGACGAACAGGTAAGCCAAACCGCCCAAAAGTTAGATGCAATGCGCCTGTCGCACCTTACCGCCGAAAACATTGAAGGCTTTATCACGCTTCGGCAGGTACTGCAAAACCTGCAGGATCTTGCCAGTCGCATTTCCATTCTGCATAAATACACCTCCTACGATGCGATGCTGGTCAAAAAAGCTCCACCCAACGAGAGCTTCGATAAAATGATCAGGCACCAGGAAATTACACCGGCGCTTTTCGTTACCAATCTCACCCTGCGTTCCGATACATTTCGTCATTCGCTGCGGGTTAGTATTGCTATCCTCGTGGGTTTTCTAACTACGCAGTTTCTCAATTTCGGGCACAGCTACTGGATCCTGCTCACTATTGCCGTCATCATGAAACCTGCTTTCAGCCTCACCAAGAAAAGAAACGGGCATCGCCTGGCGGGCACCATTGCGGGGGTTGTGATTGGCATGTTGCTTTTGTACACCATACACAACGAGACCATTTTACTGGTTCTGCTGGTGCTTTTTATGATCGCCGCCTACTCTACCATGCGCCTCAATTACTTTGTGATGGTGTTATTTATGACGCCCTACCTGCTGTTGTTTTATCATTTTCTGCATCCGCAAAATTTTACACTCATTCTCAAAGACCGGGTCATAGATACCCTTACGGGCAGTGTCATCGCATTTTTGGCCAGCACTTTTTTATTCCCTTATTGGGAGCGTAGTAAGATAGGCCCGCTGATGACCACTATGGTTGAGGAGATCAAAAATTATTTCACCGTTATCGCGGCTGCTTTTTCGGGCGCCGAGCTCACTGGTGCCGACCGCCAGTTGGCGCGCAAAAATGTGTTTGTCGCGCTCGCCAACCTCTCCGATGCCTTTACCCGTATGCTTTCTGAGCCCAAAACACAGCAACATGGCGCAAGGGACATTTACCAGTTTGTGGTCTTGTGCAATACCCTTACCTCTTACATGGCTACGCTCGCCAACTTTCCTTTGCCCGCCAACAGCACCACGCAACATGAGTTACAAAAAGTGGCGGCAGAGATCGGGCGCTTTCTTTCTGCCACGCTCAATTGCCTTGGTACCGGCGAAAAAATTGCGGTGCAGCCCGCGCAACACGATCCGCTGAAAGTGCTGAACCAGCAGGCAAACCTGTTGTTGGCCCAGCGCAAGCTGGAGTTGCAGCAGGGACAACTTGAAACCACAACCCGCAAAAATTTGTTTCAGACCCAGTCTCTCGTTAGCCAGGTCAACCTTATCTACAATGCGGCAGTTGAGCTATGCAAGATCACCAAAAAGATCAATATGGCGGGTTTGTAAAGTGCGGTAAATGCGACGGGGAGGGGAGATTAAAGGCTTTGCATTTTTTGTTGTCCCGGCAGCCGGTTTTCATGGCTACATCGTTGCGTCGCACTCTTGTACTGTTTGTTCTTTATGCCGCGATCCGGTGAGAATATCACAACAATATTTAACGCAGAAAGCCTGTGCTTTATCTTGTTACCCTATGGTAACAGCTCACCAAAATGTTGCCCCTGAACGGAGCCCCGCATCGGCGGGGTAGACTGTCGCAACCATCGCCGCCCAGGGCTCACCTGCCGGCTACCAAAGAAATCATTCGTATTGTTGGTAAGTACAGCCCCCGCAGGTACAAAGGCAAACTGCCACATGCTTCCTTTTGCTTACCTTCGCCCCATGGCAAAAAAGTTATTTCTGCTCGATGCAATGGCGCTGATTTACCGCGCCTATTATGCCCTTATCCGCAACCCCCGCATTACCAGCAAAGGCCGAAATACCAATGCACAATTTGGTTTTACCATCTACATTGGTCGACCTGATAAATAAAGAAAAGCCTACCCACCTGGCCGTTTGTTTCGATACCGAAGCGGCTACAGAACGACATACCGATTTTGCAGAATACAAAGCCAACCGGCAGGCAGCACCCGAAGACCTTGTTGGGCTCGCTGCGACGATATCAAACGGATCATCAAGGCTTTCAATATTCCCGTAGTAGAATTGGATGGTTACGAGGCCGATGATGTAATTGGTACCCTTGCCTGGCAGGCAGCCGACAAGGGTTACGAAGTGTATATGGTTACGCCCGATAAAGACTATGGTCAGTTACTGATTCACGAAGGTGTTTACATTTACAAGCCACCTTACATGGGCGGTAAAGAAGAAATACTGGATGCAAAAAAAATAACCGAAAAATGGTGTATTGAACGGGTGGAACAGGTAATTGATATGCTGGGGCTGATGGGCGATGCGGTGGATAATATTCCCGGCATTGCAGGTGTGGGTGAAAAAACCGCCTGCAAACTTTTAAAGGAATATGGTACCCTGGAAAACGTATTGGACAATGCCGATGACATAAAAGGCGCACTTGGCGAAAAAATACGCAACGGAAAAGAGGCCGCCATCATGAGTAAAAAACTGGCGACCATTATTACCGATGTGCCGGTTCAGTTTCACGAAGAAGATTACCGGCTGAAAGAATGGAACATGCCGGAGCTGAAAGAGATATTTACCGAGCTGGAATTTAAAGCGCTTGGCAAACGAATTTTGGGCGAAGAATTCAATGTGTTTGAAAAAACCGCTGACTACACCCGGTGGCGGACAAATGGACCTTTTTGTAACCGTGGAGGACGGTAACAGCGGTTAGATGTAACAGATACGCGATATGATGCAACCCGAAGAAAATCCGGTAGGCTTGGCTGCAGATAAAAACATCACAATACCCCGCACAATTATACACTTGGTGGACAGGCGAAGAAAATATACAACAACTGGTGGCAGAATTAATGGCCATTGAAGAGATCAGTTTTGATACCGAAACAACCGGCACCTACGCCCACGATGTAGAATTGGTAGGCTTAAGCTTTTCGTACAAACAAGGTGAAGGATATTATGTACCTGCCCCGAAAACCTGTGAATGAAACACTGAACTTTTTAGAGCTGTTCAAACCATTATTTAGCGACGTCAACAAAAAATGGGTAGGCCAAAATATGAAGTACGACCTGACCGTGTTGAAATGGTATGGTGTTGAATTGACCGGGCAATTGTTTGATACCATGCTGGCGCATTACCTGATTGAGCCCGAAGGCACGCAGAAACATGGATTATCTAAGCGCGCAGTTTCTCCGCTACGAGCCTGTTGCCATAGAAGAACTGATTGGCAAAAAAGGAAAGAGCCAGCTAACCATGCGTGATGTGGAAGTGGAAAAAGTAAAAGAATATGCAGTGGAAGATGCTGACATAACACTGCAATTGAAACAAGTTTTTGCACCAATGCTTGCACAACGAAAAGTGGAAAAGTTTTTAACGATATAGAAACACCCTTGCTGAAGGTGTTGCTGGATATGGAGTATGAAGGGGTGCGGATAGATAAAGAATTTTTAAAAGATTATTCAAAGCAACTTGAAAAAGAAGCAGCCTGCTGCGAAGAAAATGTTTATGCAGTTGCTGAAGTAAAATTTAACCTTGCATCGCCAAAGCAATTGGGCGAAGTATTGTTCGACAAACTGAAACTGGATCCAAAAGCAAAAAAAACAAAGAGCGGCCAATATGCCACCGGCGAAGATGTATTGATGAAACTTGCATCGCAACACAAAATAGTAGAAGACATTATTGGCTTTCGCGAATTGACAAAATTGAAAAGTACTTATATAGATGCGCTGCCCACTAATGATCAATCGGAAAACCGGCCGGGTGCATACCTGTTACAACCAGGCAGTTGCGGTAACCGGCAGGTTAAGCAGCAACAACCCCAACCTGCAAAACATACCGGTGCGTACCGAACGGGGCCGAGAAATAAGAAAGGCATTTATTCCCCGCGATGAAGATCATGTATTGGTAAGTGCCGACTATTCGCAGATAGAATTGCGAATTGTTGCGGCCATCAGTGGCGACCCCAACATGTGGATGCTTTTAAACAGGGAAAAGATATTCATACTGCCACTGCTGCCAAAGTGTATAATATTGAAGAAAGCGAGGTTACCAAAGAAATGCGCTACAAAGCCAAGAGCGTAAACTTTGGAATCATTTACGGGCAGGGCGCATTTGGCTTTCAGAAAACTTAAAGATCAGCCGCGCCGAAGCAAAAGAGATTATTGAGAACTATAAAAAGCAGTTTCCCAACATTCAGCAGTACATGGATGACCAAATGAAGTTTGCCCAAAAGCATGGTTATGTAGAAACATTGCTGGGCCGAAAGCGCTGGCTGAAAGATATTAACAGCGCCAACTTTACTGTACGTGGTTATGCAGAACGAAACGCCATCAACATGCCCATACAAGGCACTGCTGCCGATATGATAAAGCTGGCAATGATTAAAATTCACAACGAGTTCAAACAGCGCAAGCTTCAAATCAAAAATGATTTTGCAGGTGCACGATGAATTGGTTTTTGATGCACATAAAGATGAAGTGGAAATCATAAAACCAATCATTATTGATTGTATGCAGTCTGCCTTGCCCTTGCCGAACGATGTGCCTGCAAGTGCAGAAATGGGTGTTGGCGACAACTGGTTAGAGGCGCATTGATAGCCGGTGCTTTCAAAGATGAGGTGTAAGTAGCTATCCGATCTCAGGGTGCTGAAAACGGAACTCATATAAACAATAAAACCACCGCGCGGTGGTTTTATTGTTTATATCAACGTATCCTGAAGAGGGCTTTCTTCGAGGGGCTCGTCTAATTTTCTGGTCGCTTTAAAGTTGGTAATGCTGACGTAAGACACCAGGAACAAAGAGGAAAGCAGCAAGAATACAACTATAAGAGTGATTGCTTCCATATGGCTTTTTTGAACGTATATTGAATTAACCGGCAATGCTTCGATAGCTCTACAAATATCTGCTTAAAAGGTTGAGTAAAACCTGATTTCAGATTTATTTATATGCAGCTATCGATGTATGATATGTAAATTTCCTGCCAGCACTTTGCTGCAAAAGGGGCGCCTCTTCCTCAAACCTCTTTAAATAGGTTCCCGGATGTATAGGAACGCGAGGAAAGGGCTCAAATCTTCAATTGATATTCTGTTGCCTTACCAGTTTTGGAGTTATGCTGAAGCGCATGAAGTGATTAGGTAGCGTAAGGTGTTTTGGTAGCCGGCATTTTGTTTGTTTTAGCAACATCGTTGTGTTATTTCAATTCCGGTTTATCGGAACTCCCTTGTACTTTTAGTACAGTATTGAGTCTTAGACTGCAAGTAATTTATGCTGTTTTATAAATTGCCACATCATTGGTGCCGTCGCTGCTTTTAACTCCCCGGTACATACCTGCGCTGTTGAATACCAGGGCAAAGTTACCGGCTTTATCTACTGCTATCAAGCCACCTTCGCCGTCCATTTCCACCAATTTTTTCAGCACTACTTCGTTGCAGGCTTGCTGCAGATCCAGGTTCCTGTATTCCATTTGCGCACTCACATCGTAGGCAGCAACGGCGCGGATAAAAACTTCCCCATGACCGGTACAACTGACGGCACACGTGGTATTGTTTGCGTAGGTGCCGCTACCTATCATGGGACTATCGCCTATGCGACCATATTTTTTGTTGGTCATGCCGCCTGTGCTGGTGGCTGCTGCTATGTTGCCGTTAGTATCGCAGGCCACTGCGCCAATAGTCCCAAATTTTCTTTCTTTCAGTTCGCTTATATCAAGATGAGTATGATCGAGATTGTAGTTGTCGGAATCGCGTACCGCTTTCCATTGGTCATATCTGAATTGCGAGAAAAAGTATTCGTCGGGCTCCAGCTTAACACCCTGTTTTATTGCAAAGTCGTTGGCTCCTTTGCCGCTGAGAAATACATGATTACTGTTTAGTAAAACTTCCGTTGCCAGCTCTATGGGATTTCGCACATTACGTACACCGGCTACAGCGCCTGCATTCAGGGTTTTTCCATCCATGATGGCGGCATCCATTTCCTGTAAACCTTTTTTGGTAAATACAGAACCACGCCCGGCATTGAAAAGTAAGTTGTCTTCAAGTATAACCGCTGCTGCCTTTACCGCATTCAATGCCGAACCACCTTCTTCCAGTACGGCATAGCCTGCATCGAGAGCTTCCTGCAAACCGTTTACATAAGCCTTTTCCAGGTCTGCTGACATGTCTTCCCTGTTGATAGTTCCGGCACCACCATGAATGACCAAGGTTAGTTTTTGCATAATCTGTAGTTCAAAAAATAAAGCTGTGAAATTAATTAAAATGTAAGCGTTTAACCGGAGTTTCGGAAGGCTTCAATAAGGATGCATTTTTCACAACAAACTTGCTGAGCGTAGTAGGAACTACTTTTTTAGGGCACTGGTATATTTATCGTCCGCTGAAGGGATCGGATAGAACAACAATTTCAATAAAATTCAAATTTTTTGAAAGCTGCATATACACCAATGCCTGGTGCAAATATGAAGGTAAAAAGAACAGGTTACTGAAAAGGTCGAAACAGCAGTAAGAAAACTGCAAATAATAACTTCTTAACCTTTATAATAATCAGTACTAAAAAGAACAGCTTATTACTTCTTTTTATACAGTTCGTTTAAGCCTTCCAGTAGCGGAGTAGTAATGTCGTATTGCGCGTCTTTGTAATAGATGGTGCCTGGCTGGTAGCCGAGAATATAAGAATAGCCCTTGTCTTTGTTGTAAGTGACAAGAAACTCTTCAATTGCTTTATTGACAGATGACATTTTACTAAAGGTCACATCCTGCATTTCAAGACCCATTGACTGTTCTTTATTCTGTATCATTTTCTGTTCCTGCAAAAGATCCTGTTGCATGGCTCCCTGCCGCTCCTGGCTCATGGTTTGTGCTTCCTGCTGGAACTTACCAACTTTATCCATATACCGATTCTTCATAGAATTGAGTTGGGCATTCATAGCGGATTCTTTTGCCTTGAGTTCATTGCGGACATCCTTAAAATAGTTGTAGTTTTTTTCTATAGAATCCATTTCGAAATAAGCTATTTTAAAGGGAGTGCCAGGCGAACTGTCCATGACTTTGGGTGGTGTGCCCCCAACCGTTTTAGGAGAAGTAGAAGTGGAAAAATGCAGGTAAAAAAGAACGCCAACTAATATTAATAATACGACATTGAAAGCGAGTAAAACGTTTTTGTTCATATACATATTTGTGCCGGCAAAGTAAAAGGAAAGCTGAAAATAGAAGTGTTAAATGTAACCGTGTAAACAGTGTAGAAAACGGTCCCGTAAGGAATACATTACGACTGATAAGAAAGCCTTTTCGAATTCTTTTTTCAGTTGAAAAAGACTTTGTTTTTTTATGCCCCAGCATAGAAAAAAAATAATTATTTGTCTATAATATTTTGGGTGGATTATTGCACCTGCCTGGTCGGATCGTGTAGGTGTAAACATCAAAAACCTTTGCCGAAAGGACAAAGGTTTGATTGAGTCATTTATGAAAGTGTACTAATCGCTAAATGATTGGCAACAGTATTTCCATTATTTTTTGTACACGTGCCACATACCATTTACCGAACTGTCATTGCAAAGTGTTACCAACTGTTGGTCGGTAAAGGAAATGATCAACGATGCGCTGGTATCGGCTCCAACCACGGTATAGATCTTACCATTTATTTCGTACCAGGTTCCTTTTTTATCTCCCGACGAAGTGGAGGCGATCGTATAGACGCCGTTCCGCCGGTAAGAAACTATTTCATCTATACCTGCTGCTACTGCGGTAGTGGTTTCATTGGCTTCCAACGCACGGTTGGCATTGTAGTCTTTACCATATTTAGTTAGGGTCCATGTGCCTGCAACAGTACTCGGAATGTCGGTATAACGGTCACGGTCACAGGCAGTAAAACTGGTGATGACGATGGGACAAACGATTACTAAAAATTTAAAAAATGTACGTGTCATATTCAATGTAATTAAATGATCAGGTTAAATAATGCCAGCAGTGTGGCATTGCAGTATATAAACGAATTTTTACCGGTTTTGGTATCCTGACGAGAAAGAAGCCAGCATTTTTCTGGCTTTAACAGAACAAACTATAACAAAGAAATTTACACAAAAAAAGAGGACCACAATTGTGATCCTCTTTTGCAGAGATCCCGAGCGGATACGCCTGACTCTCCTAACCTGTTGAAAATACTTTTTCGCAACTTGTCTATCTTTTAGCTGGCTTTTAAGAAACTGTTCACTGCATCTATATAAATGCAACCGGTCTGTTTAACCGATTTCATTTTAATAACCAGGTCTTTCACCGTTTTTTCGATCAACAATTTGTTTTGAGTATTGTCTTCCACCAAAGGGTTATTTAAAGAACAGTTTGACATCAGTTCCACTGCAACTTCCTTCGCAGTCTTTATAAGTTCAATATTTCTTCTCATTTCTACCCACGCAAGAAAAGCAGTAAGACGTTCAGCAATAATTGTTCTTGCTTTTGGCACTTCCGCCAGTCGTCTATTGTAGGTGTCATCTTGTATTTTTGACAGTTCATCCACATTAATCATTTCAATGTTTTGCAACTCCTGCACATTCCTTTCAACATTATAAGGGACAGACATGTCAATAATTACCTTCTTTCCAAAACCTGCAACATCTCTCTTAAACAGTATAGGTTCATCGGCGCCTGTTGCTACCAATATAATGTCTGCTTTTTGCAGCTCTGTTTTCATTTGCTCATAAGGAGCATGCTTTAGCGCCTAATACCCTTGCAAGTTCTTTTGCTTTCTCTTCCGTTCGATTTACCAGGGTGATATCTGTACAATCGAGGTAATCTTTTAAATTCTTACAAGTATTAGCTCCAATTTTACCCACACCTAGCAACAAAACTTTTTTATTTTCGATACTTCGAAATCTCTTTTTCAAGTATTGAATTGCAGCAAAAGAAACTGAGACAGTACCGGTACTTAGAGCTGTTTGATTTTTAATTGCCTTGGTAGATTCAATTAAATTGTCCACCAGTCTTTCAATAAAGGTTCCAACAAAGCCGCGTTGTTTTGAAAACTTTACAGCGGTTCTAATTTGACCTATGATTTCATAGTCTCCTAAAATCTGGCTTTCAAGTCCTGCGCCTACTTCAAATAAATGGTTAATCGCCTCTTTTCCCTGTTTTATATAACATGAAGAATTAAAGGTATCAATGCTTCCAACCGTGTGAGCACAAAGAAGATTAATTAGCTGCTCAGCATTGTCACTTAGACCATAAATCTCAGTGCGATTGCAGGTGGACAGAATGAACAGTTCGGGAACGCCTTTCTCCCTTGCCGAAAGTAGTATGGATTCGTACTGTTTTTCGCTAATTGAAAAATCTCCCCTTATGGAAGCCTCTGTTTTTTTATAATTAATTCCGGCAATAAAAAACCTGGATACATTGTTAACGTTTTGCTGAAACATATTGATTTAAATTCAGGGCGAAACTAGTTGCTGTAACGTTTTTAGTAAATGAGTGTCATCGGAGGTAAAGATGATTTTAGTCATGATTTCAGGAATCAAAAGAGTTCTGCCTGAAAAGCAGGACTGGTAATTTAGTGACAAGAAATGATGTTGTGAGAAGTAGAAATGGCAGGGCTTACATAAGGAATATTTAAGTTCATTCCTCTTACAATCAGTAAAACGCCCATGCTTGCAACAACAAACGGAACGCTGCGCCTGATAAAATTGCGGGCAGCAATGCCGATCATAAAACGAAAATAAGAAAGCAGAAACATAGCAGGCAAAGTGCCTAAACCATAGGCTGCCATAAAAACTGCGGCAGAGGTAATGGTTCCTGCAGCTAAAGCGCCGGTGATAGCCATATAAACCAATCCACATGGCAAAAGCCCATTAGCGAATCCAAGTAAGTAGATGCTACCAAGCGATGGCTTGCCAATGAATTTTGTAATAAGCCTTGAAACAAGCATCGAGACTTTCTGATTACCGGGCAAGTGAAAAACCGGTCTTTTTAAAAAGCTTTGAATAACTATCATTAAAATGATAATGCCGGCTACAATTGAAAACCATTGTTGAAATCCTGCAAGCGAAATCTGCCGTCCTAATAATCCAAAAATGATTCCAAAGGCAGTATAAGTGGTGATTCGACCAATGTTGTAAAGCAATATCGCCAACACCTTTATCGCACCAGACATATTTTGCGTTGGAATGGAAAATGCAAATGCACCGCACATGCCTACACAGTGAAAGCTGCTTATTCCACCCAATAGCAGGGCTGATATAAATAATTGCAGGCTCATTAATCAACTGATAAATTCTGCTCTGTATAGTACTTCTCTTTTCCTATCTGCCAGTTTAATTGCACTTTATAATTTGCCTTTGCAAGCTTCGACTTGTCAATCAACATCAAACCTTCGATTATTCACTTGCAAGGGAATGGTGCGATCATTGGTTGAATTAGCCGCACAATAGAACACTGCTTGACCTTTTAGCGCCAAACCCTGTACTTCTTTAGGCAGTTGTATAGATACTTTTTTGCCATTTTCTTTAATAGTTACATTGCCTATTTTGTTGGCGTTGTTCATGCCGTCAATCTTTTCCTGGTAGCGTAATTCGTCTGAATAATAATCGTTAGATACCAGCTCAAAGTTTTGGTGCATACACTTGTACACCATGGTAGTCATTAGAATGGCAAAGCCGGCAAACACGATTAATAGTTTAGTTCCCCAGGTCATGTTATAAGTTGTAAGTGATAAGTTGTATGTCAAATGTCAAAAGTCGGAAAGTCTCTTTCAGACAACGGCTTAATTATCTATAGCAAAAGTGGTTATTGAATGATTATGAAAAGATGATGAATGTCAAATTCGCAAATGATTTAGTTCACCAGTAAAGCTTTCAAACAAGCTGCATTGCATTTTCGAATTTTCAAATTGTCTCCTTTTCAAATTAATCTTCCACCGGTCCTAAGAAGTTGGTTTTAACTGTCGTTATTTTCTTATTTCCGTCATAAAGACCAAGTTTTAATTCCGTCTTCCGGTTATGAATTTCACTCTTTGGAAGTATCACGAAAAATGACCCGCTTCCCTGTCCTTCATTCTTTACAGCTATGTATGGCTTACCAATGATTTCGACATTGCCTGCAACGGTTTCAAGCTTTACGGTCAACGGAATTTCAGCCTGGGTTTTATTGACCAATTTGATGTTGTAAAGGTTGGAAACACTGTCTGTACCACGTTCCTGGTATAGAATGCCCGGGGTGCGCATTACTGTTGCGTCTATGTCATTTCTTGTAAACAGAATGGCTGATAAAATCATTACCACCAACCCGCAGGCAGCCGTGTACCACTTCATTCTTGTAGTATATTTCAAAGGCTCGCCTTTTTCAATACTGTTTTCTGAAGCATACCTAATCAATCCCTGCGGCTTGCCAATCTTATCCATGATATTGTTGCAGGCATCAATACAAGCCGTGCAACCCACACATTCCATCTGTACGCCGTTTCTGATATCGATGCCGGTTGGACAAACCTTTACGCACGAAAAGCAATCAATACAATCTCCCAGGTCAGGGTTTAACTCTGCAAATTTGTTTTGAATACCTCTTGGTTCCCCTCTTTTGTAATCGTAAGCTACTACCATCGAATTTTTGTCGAGCAGCACACTTTGCAGTCTTCCATAGGGGCAAATGGCTGTACACACCTGCTCTCTGAAAAAGGCAAACACACCATAAAAAACACCACTGAAAATGAGTAAAGAAGAAAGCCCCGCAAGGTGCTGTGAAACAGGCTCCGTAATGATCTTGCTTAATTCCTTTACACCAATAATATAGGCCAGAAAAGTATTGGCAATGATGAACGACAAGCCATAGAAAACAGTATGTTTTGCCGTCTTCTTAATTATCTTTTTTATTGTCCATGCTGCTTTATTCAGCATCTTCTGCCGCTGCGCATCGCCCTCAATAACGTATTCAACTTTACGAAACATCATCTCCAAAAAGTTCGTCTGCGGGCAAGCCCAGCCGCAAAACAAACGACCAAAAGCTGAGGTAAACAGCACGATAAAAAACACAAACGCAACCATTCCTAAGCCAAGTACGAAGAAGTCCTGCGGCCAAAATACCTTGCCAAACAAGATGAATTTTGCTTCGGGTATATTCAGTAAAAAGAAAGGACGACCACCAATATGAATGAACGGCAACCCAAAGAAAATGGCAAAGTAGAGATAGCTGAGCCAGGTACGTATTCTTGTCAACTTTCCTTTTGGCTTTTGCGCATACACCCATTTACGTTTACCATCGGCTTCTGCAGTTGCAAGGCTATCTCTAAAACTTTCTTTGTTCACCTCAGCTCGTTTTTTGCCAGGTTTTCTCGTCGCTGTTTCCATTTTCTTTTTAATTGACTGCTACTTTTTTATCATCCGTTTTTGTACTTGTCGATGCTGCTTGTACATCATCATTGTACAATTCGCCTTGGGGTTCTTTAGCGCCCGCTGGTTTGCTGCCGTGCAACGATTTTATATAGCTTGCCAGCTCTGCAATTTGTACCGGTGAAAAGTCATCTTTCCAGGACTTCATGCCTTTTTCCTGAACCCCGTATTTAATGGTTTTAAACACGTCTTTTATGCCTCCTTTGTGCAACCAGTAATCATCGGTAAGGTTGGGTCCTACCACTCCTTGTGCGTTAGCTCCATGGCAAGGAGAACAGTTGGTGCTAAACAGTTTTTGCCCTTCACCAAGCGATGTTGCATCCGTTAATAATGTCACTGAATTTTCGTCTACTTTGCTTGCAGCCGTTTTTAAATATTCTTCTTTTTCAACCTCCGCTTGCGCAACTGCTATCTCATACTCCTGTATGGTTGATGGCGCCGAGTGCGATATGTGGAACCGGTAAATATAGACGAAGGCAAAAAAGATGCAAGCATAAAAACCATACAGCCACCATTTCGGAAGGTTGTTATCTAACTCCCTTATGCCATCGTAGTTGTGACCTGTATCTACCACTTCATGTTCGGGTTTAAAGCTGTTCATCTTTGTCCATATTTTTACAAATACAGATTCTTTTGCCACAGCTTCCGCTGGAATAACCACTACTTTTTCTTTAGCCACAAACGCTTTGACCTGGAACAATAAAGTAAACAGTACAACAAGCTCCAGGGTAAGCACTCCTATTAAAGCATAAAAGGAACTTTTCGATAATCCGCCAATCGTTGCAGAAGCCACTTCTTTTGCTGCATCAGTGGTTGGACCATCGGCAGCGAATGCAGTAGATGCAAACAAGCAGAAAGCGACTAAACCAACCGCTTTTGTTGCTGTTGCCAGGCTTTGCTTTTCTTTAGTCCGGTCAACGTATAACTCTGCTGTACCTATTACTACATAAGCCAATATGCATATCACCAACAACAGCGCTACTATCACTGTCAGAAGTACGATGGCAAGTGAATTATTTAATTCCGATGGTTTTGGTGCGTCTGCTGCAAATGCATTTGTGCTTGCAATTATGCCTAATAGCCCCGCAATCGCTGTAGCTTTAAACCATTGCTTTTTCACCAGAAATCTCATTATTTTAAAAGTTTAGTCTTTTCGATAAATTAGTTTTCTAAGGGTATGTTGCTGAGTGTTTTTATCAGTCCTCTTGTCCGCCTTCCATGCCCAAATTGCTATTATGATAAAGAAGGCAAAAAATATCATGAACGAGCTCAATGCGTAAATATCAACTCCTGTTATTTTGGTTAGATAGTTTATAAATTTCATAGTGAGAATCCTCCTAAATTCTCCCTGGAGAAGGGACTTTTTTAGTGCCCGTTCCTTCGGGAAATGGTTATTGTTTTTAAGTTTTATTTTTTGGTAGTCAGCTTTGGTTCTTTGTGCTACATCGTTGTGTCACACCCTTGTACTTATATCTCTTTTTTCACCCGCCATTGCGAGGAACGAAGCAATTTTCTTTTTTGATATCCGGGAACTTTTAATTTGTAAAGCAGATTGCTTCGTCGTTACTACTCGCAAAGACGAATAGAGAGTTTCAGTACAAGAGTGCGACGCAACGGCAGTATCATCGTAGCACTTCAGCCTGGTCCATAAAAATTTTATTTCAAAGACGCTGTTTCTTCTTTTGGTTGCGCTTTAATGTCTGTTCCTACTCTTTGCAGGTAAGCAATCAAAGCAACAATTTCACTCGTGCTGCTGGCTCCAGTTTATCTTTTTTCAGGCTGGCTTTTATCTTGTTTCCCTGTTCAAGCAAGTCAGCATTTGCCTGCTTATCATAGCCCGCGGGATAAGGAACACCAAGCGTTTGCATTGCCCTGATTTTAGCCGGTGTACTTGTTGTATCAATCTTGTCATCGAGCAACCAAGCATAAGCAGGCATGATAGAACCCGGCGACATAATGCGTGGGTCGAGCATGTGGTTGTAGTGCCAGCTATCAGGATACTTGCCACCGATACGGGCTAAGTCAGGACCGGTTCTTTTACTGCCCCATTGAAAAGGATGATCGTACACAAACTCACCTGCTTTGCTGTATTCACCATAGCGTGCTACCTCATCTCTAAACGGACGTATCATTTGAGAGTGGCAGTTATAGCAACCTTCCCTTATATAGATGTCGCGTCCCTGCAACTCAAGCGGAGTATAAGGCTTAACTGCAGTGATGGTTGGTACATTACTTTTGATTAAGAAACGTAGGAACCATTTCAAGCACACCACCTATAGCAACAGCAATCAAACTGAACACAAGCATTTGTACGGGTCTTCTTTCAATCCATCTGTGCCAGTGTTGTTTGCCGTGAGCTTCAATACTTTTGTAAGAGGGGCAGCTTCAGCAGCTTCGTTGGCAACAAGGTTACCCGCTTTAACTGTTTTATAAATGTTGTAAACCATCACAAACACACCGCTTAGGTAAAGTGCACCACCCACGCTACGTGCAACATACATAGGAAGAATATTGGTAACTGTTTCTAAAAACTGGAACTTCAACTGTCCTTCGGCTGTGAAAGTCTTCCACATCATGCTTTGTGTAAAACCAGCCCAATAAAGCGGGATAGCATATAACACAATCCCTAAAGTGCCGAGCCAGAAGTGAGTGTTAGCCAGTTTTTTCGAATAAAGATTTGTAGCGAATATCCTTGGTATCAACCAGTACAGAACACCAAAGGTCAAAAGCCGTTCCAGCCCAAGGGCACCCACATGAACGTGAGCAATGGTCCAGTCGGTAAAGTGAGCAATGGCATTTACACTCTTTAAGACTTAGCAACGGACCTTCAAAAGTTGCCATGCCATAACAGGTAACCGCAACGACCAGAAACTTCAACACGGGCTCTTCCCTTACTTTATCCCATGCACCTCGCAGTGTAAACAAACCGTTGAGCATACCACCCCAGCTTGGTGCAATCAACATAACGCTAAACACAACACCAAGACTTTGTGCCCAGTCAGGCAAAGCAGTATATAACAAGTGGTGAGGACCAGCCCAGATATAAATAAATATCAGCGCCCAGAAGTGAATGATAGAAAGACGATAACTGTAAACAGGTCTGTTAGCAGCTTTAGGAAGAAAGTAATACATCAAGCCCAGGTATGGAGTGGTAAGAAAGAATGCAACTGCATTATGCCCGTACCACCATTGCACCAGCGCATCCTGCACACCTGCATACCAGCTATAGCTTTTCATAAAGGTTACAGGAATTTCAAAAGAGTTTACAATATGCAGCATAGCAACGGTAACCCAGGTGGCGATGTAAAACCAGATGGCAACATACAAGTGGCTTTCTCTTCGTTTAAAAATAGTACCAAACATGTTGATACCAAACACAACCCAGACAATAGTGATAGCAATATCAACGGGCCATTCAAGCTCTGCATATTCTTTACCGGTGGTATAGCCGCGAAGTAATGTGATAGCGCAGCAACAATGATCAGTTGCCAGCCCCAGAAGTGAATTTTGCTTAAGCACATCGCTAAACATCCTGGCTTTACAAAGCCGTTGAATGAATAATAAACACCCATAAAAATACCGTTGCCTACAAAGGCAAAGATTACGGCATTGGTATGCAGCGGTCTTACACGCCCAAAGGTGGTAGGAGCAAAATTCATGTTAGCACCCGGCAGGTAAATCTGCACGGCTGCTAATAAACCCGCCAGCATACCTACTACTCCCCAAAAAATGGTAGCATAGGCAAACATCTTTACGATTCGGTTGTCGTAATAAAATTTTTCTACTTGCATATCTGTGAATCTTTTAAAAAGTGGATTTCGTGAGAGGTTAGTGCGAAAAGGAGCTATGTCTTTTAAAAGTTTCCTGTAAATCGTCGTTTGCAGGTTTGACTGTATCATCGAAAAGCATGCGGACAGGCGGACTCTTTCATCGTCAAACTGACCTTTCCTGACACTCCATAAAAAAGCCCCCAGGAACAAGGCCGCGACTGTGATACTTGCTATTAATAAGAGGATAATGACGACTCATTGCTGGTATTTATAAAGTGTAAAAATAGCTGGGCGAAAGCGGGAGGCATGACGTTGGTCGAGGCGAAAAATGACTTTGGTCATGTTTTGAAGAAGGTGGTTTGGAAAGGACTTTTATAAGAAGGTTAGCCGGAGCTTTCAAGGATTTGGTTAACTTTATATCCAGATAAATCAGGTAATTAAAAAAAACAAAACGAAGCAGATGAACCCGGAGATAAAAAAAGAAGTATTAAACTTGGTTCAGGAGATTGATGATGAAAATCTGCTCCAGCTAATTAAGGCTGAAATTGAAGACTATAAGGAAGTTGGAACAGATGTTACAGACAGCTTAATTCCTGAACATTTTGAAGAATTGAAAAATCAGGCGGCAGAAGACCCTTTTAAAGACATAATTTCAGAAGAGGAATATCATTCATTTTTAAGTAAGTGGCGTACAAAATAGTATTTAAAAAAAGGTACATAGACAATCTTGAAAAGGTTTTAGATTACCTGCAGATCAATTGGGATCAGAAGGTATTAGAGAATTTCATAAAAAGATTGAATAGTCGGCTTGCCAGTTTACAAAAGCAGCCGCTTACAGGAAGTAAATCAGAAAGAATTGAGAATGTACGAGGCGTTTTAATTTCAAAACACAATAAAGTATTTTACAGAATAGAAAAAGATACTATTGTAATTCTAAATATGTTTGATACCAGAAGCAATCCTCGAAAAAACCGATACAAATAAAATAAGAAGCCAAGACTGTCTAATATCTCGCTTCTTACTGATTAACTAATTATAACTTATTCCGCTACCCAATACTCAAGCCACATCAGGGGCTGCTGACTTGAATGTATCAATTCCAACCTGCTTCCAATTTCATTCATCAAATCAGGAGAAAATTGTTTTTCAATATGAGGTATGACTGATAGTTGAAGCGCGATTGCTGAAGCAGGATACTTGTCTTCCATAAAAATGTGTGTTTCCCTAAAACTGGAAGGGAGAAGTAGCAGAGCTTTAATTGACAATAGATGAAAATAAAAAAAGACCCATTTCGATCTGCGATGGGTCTTTTGCATTTTATAAATATGCAATTGATAGTATTAACGAAGCACCTAATTTACTTCAACTTCATCCTCGCCGCCGCCAAATTACTCGCCCCAAAAGTTATCAATAAAATGCTCAAACTACTTAAAGGCATCAGTATAGCAGCAATCATTGGCGAAAGATTTCCCTGCACAGCAAAGAAAATTCCAATAAGGTTGTAGACGATAGAGATAACGAAACTTGCCAAAACAATCTTTTTATTAGTCTTACAAAGCCTGATCAATTTTTGCAAAGCCGGCAGTTGTGATGCTTCTAAAATACCATCACTTGCCGGTGTAAAGTTGTTGCTGTCTTCAGTAACAGCAATCCCTACATCTGCCTGTTTCAAAGCACCCGCATCATTCAATCCGTCGCCAATCATCATCACTTTTTTTCCCTTCGATTGCAGTTGCTTCACCATCTCCAACTTGTCTTCAGGTTTTTGGTGAAACAGGATATTTGCATCCGTACCCAGCAAGCTTTTTAAGAAGTTTCTTTCTCCTGCATTGTCGCCGCTTAACACACTTAGTTCGTAGTTTTTTCTTAGGTTTTTAACGAGGTCAGGAACATTGTCACGGTAATGATTCTTAAAGCTAAATCTTCCCATTACTTCCTCTTCAACTGATACATAAACTGCCGATACCTCATCTTTATCCTCGCTTCCAAAAACAAATTTTTTAGAGCCGAGTGCTATCAGGTCACCATCAACAATTCCTTCAATCCCTTGCCCGGAATTTCACTAAATCCTATAATCTTCGCATTTGCTTTTATACCTAAATGTTCCGCAATCGCCTTGCTCATCGGGTGTGTCGATTGCCTTGCCAGTGTAGCTATTTTCACAGCCATTTTATCTTCCAAAAACAAACCAGCGTACTCCACATCCTGGTATTGACCACTGGTTAGGGTTCCTGTTTTATCAAAAACAATATGATCAACATTAGCAATGTCTTCAATGGCTTGCGCATTCCTTAAGTACAATCTATTACAGCTTAAAATCCGCAAGATATTTCCATTGGTAAACGTATTGCTCAAAAGCAACGCACAAGGGCAGGCAATAATCATCACAGCAGTCACACTGTTCCAAATCTTTGACGGGTCGTAATAAGCCCAGAACAAAGCTGAAACTGCCGCAATTCCAAAAACCATCCAGGTAAAATATCGGCTCAGCAGGTGGACAAAGGATTGCCCGCTTGTCTTTTTATTATCCTTCAGTTCATCCCTGTTCCATAGTTTAGTCAGGTAACTTTGCGCCACTTCTTTTATTACTAAGATCTCGATATTGCTTCCAATTTGTTTGCCGCCTGCATATACAATTTCTCCCATTTCTTTTTGCACCGGCACACTTTCGCCAGTCACAAAACTATAATCAATAAGCGCCGAGCCGCGGGTTAAAATACCGTCAGCCGGAATGATTTCCTGGTTGTGAATCAACAGTGTATCATTCAGTTTTATATCAGGCAGTTTAACCGTTTCTTCGTCTTCCTTATTTTTTCTTGTAACCGCAATCGGGAAATAGGATTTATAGTCTCTTTCAAAACTTAGTTGCTCGTAAGTCTTGTCTTGCAACACACGACCGACCAGCATAAAAAACACGATCCCGCTCATTGAGTCAAAATAACCGCCACCCGTACTGCTAAACACTTCGTACAGGCTTCTTCCAAATGTTACCCACACAGCTAATACAATCGGAGCGTCAATATTTAGGAAGCCGTGTGTCAGGCTTTTCCATGCACTCTTGTAAAACTCGGCTGCACTAAACAACACAACCGGAAGGCTCAGCAGCAGGTTCAGGTACCTAAAAAGGTCAACCAGGTTTTGCTCTTTCACATCAATTCCCAGGTACTCCGGAAAACTTAGCAGCATGATGTTAACAAAGCAAAATCCGGCAACACCGAGCTTATAAATCTTTGATTTATTCACCTTCGGCTTCGCCTGTTTCAAATCGCTGAAACTTATATAAGGTTCATACCCAATGCTCGTCAGCAACTCCGCCACCTGCCTTAGCGAAACCTTGTTCTCGTTAAAAATGACAGAAGCCTCTTTACGCGGAAAATTAACCTTGCTGCTAATAATTTCTTCGTTCAGCCGATGCAAGTTTTCGAGCAGCCAAAGGCAACTGCTGCAATGTATTTGAGGCAGGTAAAAGGTCACGTGGGTTTGCGTCTCATCCGAAAAAGAAATCAGCGACTGCCGTATTTTATTATCATCTAAAAATGAAAATTTATCTTCTCTCACCCCAATCTTCTGACTACTTCCGGGGTTCTTCGAAATCGCATAATAGTCGCACAAACCACTCTGGTTAATAATCTCGAACACCATTTTGCAACCCTCGCAGCAAAAGCTTTTTTCCTTCGCAATAATTGCGCGGCTACCACAATCCTCCCCGCAATGGTAGCAACTGGTTTTTGTATCAGTCGTTTGTTTCGACATAATTTTTCGTTTGCTTTTGCCGATATTTTACAACCAGCAATCAACGAAAATAAAAAGCAACGGTTACGCGGGTGGTGACATGGTTCAGGATGGAAAATGATTTTGGTCATGTTTTCATATATCATACATGTTGCCTTTTGTAGCGTTTCTTTTTTTGGTCGCCAGCATTTGTACTTCGATGAATTATTTGTTGCGACGCTCCGTTTTGTCGGTGGGAGGTTTGGGAGCTTTTTCCCTTTTGTGGGAAAGGGGATCGGGCTGTTGAATTTACCTTCTTCCCAGAACGAATCGATAAGTTTCAAAATTCTAAAATGCACATAACTCGACGTCTTCGCCCACCAAACTTCTTAACTTAGCCTAAAGATTTTACATGACCTATACAGACAAAGTAATACTTGTCAGGTATCTTGACTTGCATTCTATGATAGCAGAAAAGCAGCCATCTTTGTACTTAGTGAAAAGCCCAATAGAACCACGACATTCAAAACGGAGCGTCGCAAGCAAAGCCTCCACAAAGACCTACTGCCGGCTTCCCAAAAAAGCTTCTTTCAACTGACGAACATTTTTTAAATAACATAACCAAAGTCATCTTTTTGCGAAAGTCTCAGATCTACTTTGATTTTTTGCAAATGATGTACTCAGATCTAACCATTGCTTCTAAGTTTATACATATCATTACCCAAAACGTAAAGGAAAAAGAAGAACGTTTATTGAACCTCGCTTATAGCTCACTCAGAAAAAGAGGAGCTAAAGCACTGATTGACATTGTTGACAAAGTTGACATCACGGATACAACGAAGCCAATAGAGATTTCAAGGGAAGAAATAGCCCACTACATCAGCATTGCAACCAAGTCTTTGAACCGCACTATCAGCGATTTTAAAGCCGAAGGATTGATTGATATTAACAAGGGTAAAATAGTACCTGTAAATATTGAGAAGGTGAGGAAATTGAGGTATTGATTTCACGCCAGGACACAAGGTTTTGAGTGCAAAAGGCGCAAAGAATTAAAATACTTTGCGCCTTTGCGTTCTTTGCCTCTTTGCGTAAAAAATTGCCTTTATTAATTGGTTATTTTATCGCCATAACCGTACTCTTCATTTTCTTTCAGCTCCCTGCCGTTATACGGCGCGTACCTTATAATTTCATAAGCCATCCACACCACCAGTAAAGGAGAAATTGAAAACATAAAAAAGGAAACCGAAAGGGATACGTTGAGGTGTAGGAGAATAGTGTAAACAATAAGATAAAAGGTGACAAAAACTGTGGCGAATTTATAGTTTTTCATCTCGTGAAGTTTTATGTTCTATTACTTAAACTATAAAAATAATACCATCTCCCGAGCAAGTAAACTTCTGCGTTTACCGTCACAGCGCAGCTTTAGGATCTGCCTTTACTATATCTTCTTTTAACTGACCATAATCATTTTCCTAGATAAGATAGGACACTGAAGATCGTTTTTTTAACAAACTTCCCAATCTCAGACATCTCTTTTTTAGTTCCATATATATTAGTGTCTTCAACCGATCTCATCATCCGTTTTAATTCACCGTTTAGGTCTGCCGCGTTTCCAATTGCCCCGGTAGCTTCAGAAATAAATTCTTTTTTTGATTTTAGAGATCAGGCGGGATAGGAATTTTAATATTCAACAGAGTGCGCTGCATTGAACTGTAGCAATATTGAATATAGATAAAAGCGGTTTCATCTTTACGGACAAAGCCTTTGGCGCAAATGAGTTTGATCGCATACTTCATAAAGGCTAAATTTTTACCCGACCTTTACTCGATTACCTATAGGTTTATAGTGAAGTAAGCACTTGTAAAGTTAGGAAGCCTGAGTTGGCTCAAAGTGTTATAAGACTTTGAAAATGAAGGAGTAAAAAGTAAAAATGGGTAAAAATAAGTAAGGATTACATTTCTGTAATCCTTACTTCAGAGGTCCCGAGCGGATTCGAACCGCTGTGGAAGCTTTTGCAGAGCTCTACCTAGCCACTCGGTCACAGGACCCTTTTTTCCGGCTGCGAAAATAAGGCAAAACTGCGAAATCAAAAATCCTAAAAAAGAATCCCATTGTACCCAATAGCAATAGAGTAAGCAGTTTTCTTCAGCTTTCTGATTGTAAAAAGGGGTTGTCGTATGCGCTTTCAATTTGTATTTATCTCTTCATTCGCCGGATTGTCCGGGGTAAGCTGCACTTTTCTAACGATCCAGGAATAGATACAGATCCCCATCCAGCCGAGCCAAAAAACATATACACCTACGTGAAACCGCTCACCCAGCCACCGGTGCGAAGTAGTATGGTGGAAATCAGAATAAGAAAGGAATAAACCGGCCAGCCCAATCACTACCAATGCGACATGTGCAATTGAAATGGAAGTTTGGCTGGCCACATTTTTTATTCTTTGCAAAAGCAGTAACAGAAACAGCCAAACTAAAAATACCAGTATAGCACCTTTCCACCACACCTTTAAAAATTGGTATTCTTTATAAACAAGGCTGATACCTACACGCCCAATGAAAGAAATTCCGGAAAGCAGGTAGCCGGTAAGTAAAGCCAATAAAACCATGCAGGTAATCAGAATAAAGTTGCGCTTCAAGGGGCTGGTGTCTTTTTGTGAAAGCAAAATAAGGTTGAAATGAAAAAAACAAATGTGATTGTATGTTGTATAAATGGTAAAGATGCGGGAATGCCGGTGAATTTGGTTATCTGCGGTAGAGAAGAAATAAAGTAAACTGACTTACTTATAAACTGAATGCATGCCGTAATACCAATTCATATTGAAGTAAGATGATGAGATCTATGAATGCCAGGGGACAAGAAAATTGGTGATAGGTAATTGGTAATAGTCAATGATTACATGTTTAAAAGTCCCGCATCTCTGCGAGACTTTTATATAATAACGCTATGGCTGCCTGGTTATAAAAGTGATCTTTTTAAAAAAGGAAGGCTCCCATGTGGAAGCCTTCTAAAAATCCGCCCCCATGAAAATAACCATTTCAAAAGTACTCCTGTGTTAAATACTTTTTCACCGTTTTTTCACCCTTTTTTACAGTATCCGTTATGCTCAAAAGATCTGCTTTGCACAACCAACCCTACTTTTCTGTTTACATGTATTTTAAAACAGTTTCAGCATAAACTATGGCGAACAGACAACATGTAGTTATTATTGGAGCAGGTGTTGCCGGTCTTGCCACAGCTATTCGTTTGGCCATACAGGGCTATACTGTTACTGCGTTTGATAAGAACAATTTTGCTGGTGGCAAAGTAGGTAGTTTACAATTGGGCAATTACTATTTCGATACCGGTCCAAGTTTGTTTGTGGAACCCGAAAACCTGGAAGAGTTGTTTGAGTTGGCCAACGAACCTGTTTCTTCTTCATTCACCTATACATCGTTGCCCATTGTGTGTAAATATTTTTTTGCCGGTGGTGAGGTGGTTTCAGCCTACGCAGATGCTGCGGCATTCGATAAGGAACTTAGCGCGAAACTGCACGAGAAACCAGGGCTGGTGCAAGATTATTTGAAAGAGGCGGCAATTGCCTACCAGGCAATAGGACAACTATTTCTCAATAATTCACTCCATACATCCGGAACTTTTTTTTCCAAGGCAGCATTAGGCGTCCTCAAAAAATTACGACCCGGCTATCTGTTCCGTACGCTGAACGGCTATAATCAACAACGCTTCCTGCGCCCGGAAACCATTCAACTGTTCAACCGTTTTGCTACCTACAATGGCAGCGATCCCTACCAGGCGCCGGGTATGCTTAGCATGATACCTCATCTCGAACACAACGCAGGTGTGTATTTCCCCGCGGGGGGTATGAAGAGTATAACAGAAGCGCTGTACAAACTGGCTCTGAAACAGGGAGTAAAATTTCATTTAAATACCGCCGTGCAAAAGATCGCCATTGCAAATCGAAAGGTACAGGGAGTATTTGTGAACGATGAAATGGTGAAAGCAGACATAGTAGTCAGCAATGCAGATGTTTACTACACTTATAAAAATCTGCTTGACAATACAATTGCGGCTAAGAAATTGAAAAAGCAGGAACGAAGTACCAGTGCTATCGTTTTTTACTGGGGTGTACGCAAGTCTTTTCCAAGCCTGGAGTTACATAATATTTTTTTCAGCAAAGACTACCGCGCTGAGTTTGCTACACTTTCACAACAAAAGTCCATCTCCAACGATCCGACGATATATGTGAACATAACTGCAAAAATGGAAGCAGGACATGCACCACCAGGCTGCGAAAATTGGTTTGTTATGGTCAATGTTCCCGCTGATAACGGGCAAAACTGGTCTGCCTTAAAACAACAATGCCGCACGCTGGTATTGCAAAAGCTCAGCAACATTTTGCAGGTCGATTTGGAAAGTTTAATTGAAGTTGAGGCAGACATGGATCCTGTTGCGATAGAAGAGCAAACGGCAGCCTTCGCCGGCGCTTTATATGGCAGCAGCAGCAACTCAAGTTGGGCTGCTTTTCTGCGCCACGCAAATTTTAGCAAAAAAATAGCAGGGCTATATTTCGCCGGTGGAACTGTCCATCCCGGTGGCGGAATACCCCTTTGCCTGAAAAGCGCAAAACTGGTAAGCAACCTGGTTGCTGCAAACAAAAATAAAAAGCATGCTTAACAGGGCCCGCCACAAACCTATGTACAAACAAATTGACAAGTTTCAGTGGGCGACTGCTATTGCGCTCGTGCTACACCTGGTCGGATTTATCGGCATCTTATCTGCGTACCGCAATTGGTTCGTCTCCTGCACGTCTGTCAATCTTCTTCTCATGTTTGTGCTGCTCGTCTGGACGCATCCTGATAAAAACAGGAACTTTTTCAACTTTGTTTTCGTAGGTGTCGGTGTTGGCATCACTGCCGAGATGATAGGGGTCAACTCAGGTCTTTTATTTGGAAATTATCAATATGGCAAAACCTGGGGGCTGCAAATCAATCATGTGCCCTGGGCTATAGGGCTCAATTGGTTTATTGTTATGTATTGTTGCGGTGTGTGTATGTCCACCATGCAAGCCTGGTTTCAGCAGCGCCTTGCTGCTATGGGTGGTGGCGAAATGTCTTCCCGCATCCGGTGGGTTTCCTTTATTCTCGACGGCGCATTGCTGGCAACAATTTTCGATTATTTTCTGGAACCCGCCGCAAAAAAATTGCATTATTGGTCCTGGGCAGGTGGCACTCCCGGCCTCTACAATTACGTATCGTGGTTTATTATCAGCGCCATTCTGCTTGCCGTTTTTAAGCTGTTAAGCTTTCGGGCACACAACCAATTCGCAGTACATTTGTTAATAATACAAATATTGTTTTTTGCAGCACTAAGAACATTTTTATGAATTGGTTAATATATATATTAATCACACTTGGCACCTTTTGTGTTAATGGAAGTGGTAGCATGGGCAACGCATAAATATGTTATGCACAAATGGCTTTGGTATTTGCACGAAGATCATCACACCAAAGGGCCTGGTTTTTTTGAAAAGAATGATGCCTTCTTTCTCATATTTGCCATTCCAAGCTTGTTGTCATATTATGCTTGGCAGCTATGAATCGACATATATTGGTTGTAAGTATTGGTGCAGGTATTGCGCTGTATGGGTTGGCTTATTTTATCGTGCACGATATAATCATTCACCAGCGATTTAAAATATTTACCCGCAGTAATAATACCTATATCAGAGTAGTAAGGTGGGCGCATAAAATGCATCACAAACATCTGAGTAAAGAAGATGGAGAAAGTTTTGGAATGCTTATTGTTGCTGCGAAGTACTGGCAAAAAGTAAAAAATGATGATTGAAAGGAATCAACGCAGATAAAATCTAGTCATAATACTATAAATCTTTATTATAAAATTTATGAGTGTCAAGGCCATGAGTAATCATGGCCTTAGTTATAATTTCACCACCTTAAAATTATATGAAATGCAAACTGCTGAAGATATAAGTATTAAATGAAAGAATACAACATGCTGCTTTATTTGTTGACAGGTTAAGAGCAGAACTTATCTAAAGTTGATGGTGGGCCAATTGTACATGGTTGACCGTTTAATGATAGGTTTGTTAAGCAATGGTCACGTATTGTTAGAAGGGGTTCCCGGGCTTGCCAAAACACTTAACCATAAAATCGCTGGCGCAGGCCATACAGGCAAAATTTAGCCGCATACAATTTACCCCCGATCTATTACCTGCCGATGTGATGGGTACAATGATTTATAACCAGCAGCGAAATGAATTTGTAATTCGCAAAGGGCCCATTTTTGCCAATTTTATTTTGGCCGATGAAATCAACCGTGCCCCTGCAAAAGTGCAAAGTGCATTGCTAGAAGCCATGCAGGAAAAGCAGGTAACCATTGGCGATGAAACCCATAAACTGGAAGAACCTTTTCTGGTACTTGGCCACGCAAAATCCCATTGGAGCAGGAAGGAACTTATCCGTTGCCCGAAGCACAGGTTGACAGGTTTATGCTAAAGGTGGTGGTGGGTTACCCCGGCACGAAATGAGGAGCAAATGATCATTACGGCAACAGGTACAGGGTGTCGAAGTTCCAGTAATAAACCCGGTAGTAAGTACACATGAAATTTTGCAGGCACGAAAACTGGTAAGACAGGTTTATATGGATGAAAAAGTGGAGCAATACATTATTGATATTGTTTTTGCTACCCGTTATCCTGAGCAATATGGGCTCGAACGATTAAAGCCATTGATCAGTTATGGCGGTTCGCCGCGGGCAAGTATTAACCTGGCATTGGCTGCCAAAGCCCATGCTTTTATGAACAAGAGAGGTTATGTAATTCCCGATGATGTAAAGGCAATTTGTAAAGATGTTATGCGCCATCGTATTGGTTTTACCTACGAGGCTGAAGCGAAAATATAACATCCGAAAAAATTATAGATGATATTTTAAATGCGATAGCAGTTCCTTAGTGAATTGAACTGATGAAACCTGTAATAATCAATACCTGTAGTAGTAGTATAAGCATATATTGCTTTCTGTAATGCAGAAAACAAGTAAAGGGAGTGACACAACGATGCTGAAAAGAATTACAAAACTGGCTCCAAAAAAAATTCGACTCATTAAAAACGATGGTGTAGATAACTTTTGCTGACAATTAAACTGCCTCTGTTTAAAACTTATGACTACCGCCGAAATATTAAAAAAAGTTCGTGAACTTGAAATCATCAGTAAGAGGTTGACCAATCATTTTTTTACCGGTGAATACCATACTGCCTTTAAAGGTCGTGGAATGTCGTTTAAAGAAGTACGGGAATATTATCCCGGCGATGATCCAAGGTTTATAGACTGGAATGTATCGGCAAGAATGGGGCATACATTTAGTAAAGTATTTGAGGAAGAAAGAGAGCTAACTGTTTACCTGTTGATAGATGTAAGTGCAAGCAGTTTATTTGGAACATTCAGGCAAATAAAAGAGACCTTATGACTGAAATGTGCGCCGTGCTTGCTTTTTCTGCCATTACCAACAATGATAAAGTAGGACTTATCTTTTTTAGCGATCAGGTAGAAAAATTTATTCCGGCAAAAAAAGGAGAGATCATGTGTTGTATATGGTGAGGGAAATGCTGACTTTTACATCGCAATGATCGCAAACAGATGTATTAAAGGCATTAAGATTTTTAAACAATACTACCCGGCATAAAAGCATCGTTTTTGTATTAAGCGATTTTGCCGATGCAGGTTATCAGGATGCCTTGCGCGTAGCTGCAAACCGCAGATGTAATAGGTATACAGGTGTATGATAAACGAGATGAGCAATTGCCTGCAGCCGGCTTAATGCAGTTAGAGATGCAGAAACGGGTAAAATGATGTTGCTAAATACCAATGATCCATATACACGTTTTAAATACAGCCAACAATTTCAAAAGGTGTTGGAAGATGCAAAAAATGCGTTTAGAAAAGCCGGCGCCGATCTTTTGCAGGTGTCTACAGGGCAGGATTACGTAAAACTTTTACAACAATTTTTTATCAGAAGGGCATAAGTGAATAAACGGAAATTATATATCAGTTTCTGTTTTTAGCTTGCTGGTCATTTGTCATTCTACCCAGGCTGTTTTCACAAACATGTAAAGGCAACTGTTGACAGACAATAAAATATTTATTGGAGAGCAAATTAAACTTAAACTGGCGGTTGAAAATGCAGACGTGCAGGTATGAGTTGGTTTCAGTTTCCTGATAGCCTAAATCATTTTGAGATAGTAAAGCGCAGCAAAGATAGATACTGTTGTAAACGGAAGTACTGACCAACTATTACCAAACCATCACCATTACTTCATTTGATAGTGGCAGGTGGGAATTTCCATCTTTATCTCATGGCAAGCATTAACAAGCCAACTGCCTCCAATTAGCATTGATGTATTGCCGGTTGATGTTTCGCAAATGGAGGATTACAACGATATCAAAGAAATTGAAGAGGTAGCAGCGGACAATAATTGGATGGATAATTGCGATCATTGCCTTACTCACGTTGCTTTCATTAGCTAATGATGTGGTATTGTTTACGAAGAAAGAAAGTTATTGCACCATTCAAGAACCTCACTCAATGGCAATCAAACTCCGCTGCAATGGGCGCTTGCAGAATTGAATAAATTGAAGACCGAAAGATTTACACTCACCGGCGCTGAAGTAAAAAAATATTATTCAGATCTAACTTATCATCAGCCGCACATTTTTTCACATGCAGTTACAACAGCATTCGGTACAACAAACTACTGATGAGTGGATGGTAACCCTGCATCCGCTGCAGGTAGATAATGATACAAAAACGCTTTTTTTCAAGTTTTACGATTGGCCGATACCGTAAAATTTGCCAAAGTATCTTACCACATGCATCGCGAAAATGAAACATCTATTGAAGTAGTAAAAAATATGTTGCAGAAGGTTTCATTGTTGCATTCCGACCTATTCATACTCAAACTATCAACCCAACTAGTTCTGATGCTTTACGACTGGTTTCAAAATATTACTTTTGCCAACCCCGAAGCATTCAGCTTGCTTTTCATCATTCCTATACTTGCATTATGGTATTATGGTAATAACAAAAAGGGCAGGGTTCTATGCTTGATCACCACCACACATTTTTTACGCGATATAAGAAGCTGTAAAAACATGGTTTCAGCATTTTCCCTTTGTGTTGCGTTGCCTTGCACTTGTTTCTTATTGTTGCGCTTGGCACGCCCGCAGCAAAAGTTTACCGAACAGCAAACAGAAGGTGAAGGAATTGACATTGTTTTTTGTTTCGACATCAGCGGCAGCATGACTGAAAAGGATTTTACACCCAACCGCCTGGAAGCATCAAAAGAAGTGGCACAGGCATTTGTAAATGAACGCACCGGCGATAGGATAGGAGTGGTAATATTTAGCAGGCAGAGTTTTACGCTATGCCCGATTACAACCGATAAAACATACTGTACTTATCTCAAATCGCAAATATAAAAAGCGGCTACCTTGAAGAAGAAGGAACTGCCATTGGCTCTGGTCTTGCAACAAGTGTTGACAGGTTAAAGGATCAGAAAACGAAAAGTAAAATAATTATTTTGCTTACAGATGGTGTAGATTTTGGCGGCCTCATTCCGCCTGATATTGCCAAAGAAATGGCGAAGTTTTATAAGATAAAAGTGTACACGATTGGGGTGGGCTCGGAGAAGGAAGTGGATGAGCAGGTGCAAACCCCTTTTGGCAACATGAGCAACAAAAAGAAACTGGAGTTTAATGAGGGACTGCTAAAAAATATTGCCACAGAAACCGGCGGACAATATTTTCATGCGACAGACCAGGAAGCATTGAAAAAGATTTATGCAAGCATCAACCAGCTTGAAAAAACAAAGATCAAGATCACTTCTTACGATCGTTTTACTGAAGAATTTCTGCCCTGGGTCATAATGGCTGTCGCCTTCCTTTTTGTAGAAATGTTATTACGTTATACACTCTTCCGGAAGTTTCCCTAGATCGAAAAGAACCTTATAAAATGGTTTAGTGTTTTTGCTGGTAACAAAAAGATTAAAGAAATAGTAATGAACACAAGATTGACATCAATTCTTAATAAAGAAGGTCTGGCGCAATTTGGCTTATTTAAAAAACTATGTCAAAATACGATCATTGAAGAAACGGATTGTGCGTTTTCTCGTATGCAATAGTAGTGGGTTCGCCATGCCCCGGATACACGGTTACATTGTCAGGCAATACGAAGAGTTGTTCTCGTATGCTTTGCAGAAGAGCCTGGTGATTACCGCCGGGCAGATCAGTGCGACCGATGCTCTGCCTGAAAAGTACATCGCCACCTATTACAAAGCTTTGTTGTGCACAGTAGAAGCACAGGCTGCCGGGCGAGTGACCGGGTGTTAGCAGCACCTGTAATTTGTCGGCGCCGAGCTGCACAAGATCGTTGGCTTGCAGAAAGTGAAGAGGGCCAGAATAATTGTCAACCGGTAGCCCCCACATGTTTCCAAATTGTGGTGCCAACGACAAGACCTGTTCTTCATTCGGGTGAATGAAGAGTTCGAGACCAAATGTTTCATAGACCCATTTGTTGCCGAATATATGGTCGAGATGACAGTGCGTATTAATGAGTTGAACAGGCTGAAGTTGATGTGATTGTAGAAAGGATGCCAGGGTGTTTTTTTCTTCGGTTGTATAGCACCCCGGATCAAAAATTATCGCCTTTTTTGCCTCATTATAAAGCACATATGTATTTTCAAAAACAGGATTAAAGGAGAAGCTTTTGATGCTGAGCATAAAGGTAATTTAACTAAGATTACAAGGTTTTTATCTTAATTTTAAAACTCTAAAGATCGGATAATGCAAGTTAACAGTATGACTGACAGGATGGTTGCTTTTATTGGTTTGTGTCTTTTTTCTCTCACTGGTTTTTCTCAAGTTAACTCGGTAGAATTTGGTAAGAACAGGATTCAACATAAAAAATTTATCTGGAAATTTTATCAATCCCCCAACTTCAATATTTACTTTAACCAGAACGGTCTGGAACTGGGTAAGTATGTGACCCAGATTGCAGAAGGCGAGCTTAAAAGTATAGAAACACAGGTTGAATATTCACTTCAGCGCCAGATAAACATTGTAGTGTATAACAGCTACAACGACTTCAAAAGCTCAAACATTGGTTTGGGTACCGAACTGATGAATGAGCAGGGGGGTGGAACGACCAAGTTGGTGAACAATAAGATGGTCGTTTACTTCAATGGCAATCATGCCGATCTTAAAAGACAAGTTCGTGAAGGTATTGCACGGGTATTGTTGGATAATCAATTGTTTGGAGATGATATAGGTGAGTTTGCCAGCAATGCTGCACTTCTCGACCTGCCTACCTGGCTCACCGATGGCTATGTAAGTTATATTGCCGAAAATTGGAGCACCCAGAAAGACGATGCCCTGAAAAGTGCAATGCTCAGCGACAGTTATAAAAACTTTTACCAGTTTGCCTTCGAGAAGCCGCTACTTGCCGGTTCCTCCTTTTGGTATTATATCGAGGAGAAATATAAAAAAGAAAACGTTGCATATTTTCTATACCTCGCGCGCATATACAAAAACCTCAACAGTGCTTCGCAGCGCATAGCCAAGAAAAAGTTTAAAGATGTTTTGAAAGACTTTATGGATTATGAGCAAGACAAGTATTACAAAGACATCAGGCAGCGTAGAAATGTACCGAAGGGCACTGTTTCTGTTACAGAAGAAGTCTCAGAACGAAAAGACTTTTTTCGTTTCCAGGCAAACCCAAACCCGCGCAACCTAAGCTATGTGGTAGTGCAATACAACAAAGGCATCTACTCGGTTGGTTATTATGAAAACTATGAATTATCAAAAACATTGCTGAAGTATGGTGTCCGCTCGCAAAAAATGGATATCAATCCTACTTACCCATTATTGGCGTGGGATGGTAAAGGCACCCGCGTAGCCGTAGTGTATTGGGAAGATGGCAAAATAAAGCTTTTTGTATACGACGTTATAGCCCGCTACAAAGCCTTTAAACAAGAGATAGAAGGTCTCGACCAGATTGTTGATGCACAGTTCATGCTCGACAAAAATACATTGCTCTTCAGCGCTGTAAAAAATGGTCATACCGATATCTATTCTTATAAAATAGAAGCCAATAAGCTTGAGCAATTGACTGATGATGTGTATGATGATTTGGATCCTTCGTTTGTTTCTTTTCCCAACAAGTCAGGGATTTTATTTGCCAGCAACCGCCCTGGGCCCGACGCACCACTGGGCGATACGGTATTGCCAGACAAAAACAGGTACAACATATTCATGCTGGATTATTTCACCAAGAAACAGATTACCCAATTAACCAACATTAAGTTTGGGAATGCACGTTACCCGATGCAATACAATGTCAATCACTTCACCTTTGTCTCAGACGAAAATGGAATAGCCAACCGCTGGGCCGGTTTCTTTACCACTGAGAGAGAAGGGCTTGATACGCTTTTTTATATCGGTGATGAAGTGTTGCGAAATCCTTCTGATAAAGAACTTAGACTCAACCATGGTTGCCTGGCAAAAAAATGAACCAGACAGCATCAGCATGTTCCAGGTTACGAAAGATTCTACTTATACTTTTCCTATCAGCAACTACCAAAGCAGTTTGTTAGAGACACGCATTGCGGGTGACCGTGGGCAGGTGAGTGAAGTAACCCGGCAAGGCGATCTGAAGTTTTTGTACAAACTGCGCGTCGATTCGCTTACCCTGCGTAAACGCAACGTAAATCCGCGACCTACGCAATACATGCGGAAGCTGATGACCCAACGCAAGGCTGAAGAAAACAAGACAACTATTGAAGACAGATCCGATACTGCAACAAGCCAAAAAAGCCCGGTCTTCCAGAGTGAATTTGAAGATGAAAAGAAAGACTCAGTGGAGACACGAAGACTGGCAACGGTAGAGCCCAAAACCATCTTGCAACAATCTAAGTTGTATAACTATCGATGGAAGTTTAGCAACGATTATATAGTGAGCGGTGTATCTAATAACATTCTAATTAACCGTTATCAACCCTATGCCGGCGGTTCGGACCCATTCAATTAGGTAACGGATCCAACCTAAATTTTACCTTTCGAGCCAGTGTAAGCGACCTGTTTGAAGACATTAAATTCATCGGCGGGTTTCGCTTCGGAACCAACCTTTCTGACAATGATTATCTCTTCGGTTTTCAAAACTACAGGAAGCGTTTCGATTGGGGGCTTACTTACTTCCGTACCAGCAGCAAGGGCACCATCGGTCCAACTGAAGACGTAGGTTATACTGCCAAGTTCCTCACCAACTTATACCAGTTCAACGGCAGTTATCCGTTCAACGAGGTTAAAAGCATTAGAACCACCATAGCCTACCGCCGCGACCGCGCAATTAAAAAACCTTTGTTTTATGACGCGTCGGGTGGGGTAGCAGATAGATCCCGGTGTACTGTCGCAACCCGATTACCTTTCGCAGTATGCATTAAGCCGCATCGAGTATGTACACGATAACACCATAAACCCTACGCAAAACATATGGCACGGCTTGCGCTACAAGATTTATATGGATGCCAACCTGCCGCTGAACAACTCAATAAACGGTTCTAAATTCACTTTCAATTTTGGGTTCGATGCGCGTCATTACCTGCCCATTTACCGCAACTTTATCTGGGCGGTGCGGGCTGCTGCTGACTTTAGCTGGGGCAATCAAAAACTTATTTATTATGCCGGTGGTGTGGATGGTTGGTTTAGCCCTAAGTTCAATAATGCCAACCGGCCCGATCCCGATCAGACCTATGCATTTCAAACACTGGCTGTTAATTTGCGCGGGTTTAATCAAAACGTTGCCAACGGAAATAATGCATTCATTTTAAACAGCGAATTGCGCTTGCCGGTGTTTGCAACATTGTTGAACACGCCCGGTCAACAATGCCTTCATCCGAAATTTTCAACTGGTGCAATTTGCCGATCTGGGCACTGCCTGGAATGGCAAATACGATAAATTTTCACGCCCCAATACTGTGTACACCAACCCCGACGATCCCAACTATCCTGTAAGTTTAAAACCAAGGCGGGTGGTATTGGGCCGTTTGCAGGTGGCTATGGTTTCGGTGCCCGCAGCACTTTGCTCGGCTACTTCTTAAAGGTAGATGCCGCCTGGGAGATGAACGGTATTTTCAAAGGGAAACCGATCTGGTATTTTGCCCTGGGATTAGATTTTTAGCCGTACCCTATTCATTCGTAAGAAAGACTGCGCTTGTAGCGTGGTCTTTTTTTTGGTACCCGGCAGAAGATCAATAATGCTGCATTGTTGCGTCGCACAGCGTGTACGGTTGTACGTGCCGGGGCGGGAGGTTGAGGATAGGGAGGAGGTTGAGGTAGAGGTAAAGGCTAAGGCTAAGGTTGAGGTTGAGGTGAAGATGAAGGTTGAGGTGAAGGCAGAGGTTGAGGTTGAGGTGAAGGTTGAGGTGAAGGCAGAGGTTGAGTTCAAAATATGCAAGGGAAAGAAGAGGTAATATTGAGACGATCGGTGGTCGGCGCCTGCTTTCTGATATTACTGTATATGTAGTTACAAACCAACTCAAACAATTGTCAAATGTGCTTGCGTGGCTCAATAAACATGTAGTAGGCAGTCGTTATTTTGCTCAATAGAAAACAAAAGGTACAAGGGTGCGACGCAACAAAGGCACCGGAAAAGTACCAGCGTTGGGTACACAAAAAAAATCTTCCGTCTATAGGTTGTCTGTTACAAATTGCCGGGCAAATGCCTTGATCATTTCGCGCACTGTTTTAAATTGTTCCATGATCTCTGCCTGTGTACCGGTTGCTTTTGCCGGGTCGGGAAAACTGTGGTGAAACCGTTTAACCCCGCCCGGAAAATAGGGACATTTTTCCTGTGCATTATCACACACGGTGATCACTACATCAAAAGGTATATTGCTGTACTCTTCCACAAGATTTGAAGTCTGCGCCGAGATGTCGATCCCATCTTCCTGCATGGTTTGTATTGCCCGCGGATTGACGCCATGCTTCTCAATGCCCGCACTGTAAACAGCAGCTTTATTCCCGGCATAGTGGCGCAAGTAGCCCTCCGCAATCTGGCTACGGCAACTGTTGCCGGTGCACAGGACAAGTATATTTTTCATTGCTTGTTGGTGTTTAACAGCAGTTGGGGCCGCAGCATGCTGCCGCTGTTGCTACCGGTTTTTCTGCATAAACGGTTATGCTTGTTATGCCGGTGCCCGATAATGTAAAGGACTCCATTTCCTCTGCCGATATGTACTGGCTTAAAATATCGTCGGGAATGATGATGGGTTTTTCTTTTTGAACGGTGATGTTGGTAAAGCCGTTCACCTCTATCAACGAAAGATAGGCGGCTTTTTGGATAGCTCCGGCAACGCAACCGGCATACATTTCAGCTGCATTTTTAAGAGCATCAGGCAGGTTGCCTTCCAACACAATATCTGAAATTGAAAAGTGACCGCCCGGCTTCAATACCCGGTATATCTCCTTGAAAACTAGCATTTTTGTTGGGCACCAAATTCAAGACACAATTGCTAACAACCACATCAGCAATATTCGATGTGACCGGAATATTTTCGATATCTCCCTGCCTGAACTCAACATTGTTAAAACCCCGTACTTCATTGTTGGTGCGGGCTTTTTTGATCATGGCGGGTGTAAAATCAATGCCTATCACTTTGCCCGTTTCGCCGGTTTCATTCCTCGCAATAAAAGCATCGTTACCGGCGCCACTTCCCAGATCAATCACCACATCACCTCTTTTAATATTGGCAAATTGCGTTGGCAATCCACAGCCCAAACCCAGGTCTGCGTCGGCATTGTAGCCTTCTAATTGGGTGTAATCGTCAGACATGATGTTATACATTTCGGTTGAGCAACAGCCCGAACCACAACATGAACTTTGATTGGTTTCTTTATCCTGCAAGGCTATCTCAGCATACTTTTGCTGAACCATTTCCTTGAGATTGCTTCATTTGTTTGCATATTCGTTACTTTTTTGAGTGATTGGTAATATTTGAAAACGGATGGAATGAGTTTAACAACAACTGGCTGCGTTTTCTTGTAAGTACCAAATAATTGGTCAAGACTCAGGCTGCGCTTTCTTCCATTCGTTTTCATCTATGCAATAACACACTTTAGCGCCTTCTATTTCTCCCTTTAATCAATCCTGCGTTCTTCAATTCTTTCAGATGTTGCGAAACCGTGCTTTGCGACAATGGCAACTCATCTACTATATCACCGCATTGACAGGTGGCTTTGGTGACCAGCAACTGCAATATTGCCACCCGTGCAGGATGCGCCAATGCTTTAGCATACTTCGCGAGCGTGATTTTCGTTGATGCCAAATTGATGTGATTTAGTCGCTCCCATATCAATCGCAATATTACGATTAATTTTAGAAAGAAGACAATAAACTCAATTTTTTTTACGAATGGAAGTAAAAAGTAGAGTAGGGGGGAATTATTTGCGGTAAACTGTAAAAAAACAGAGGCTTTCTCATTTTTTGAGAAAGCCTCTGTACTTAATTTTCTTAGCTGCGGAGAGTGAGGGATTCGAACCCTCGATACAGTTTCCCGTATACACACTTTCCAGGCGTGCTCCTTCAACCACTCGGACAACTCTCCTGAAAACTTTTTGTGCCTGCTAAAAAAGGGCTGCAAAAATAGGTATTGAAAATTAGTGACCGAATATTTTTTCAGCATTGGCAGTGGTCACTTCAGCAACATGTTCTATGGATACCTGTTTTATATCTGCAATTTTTTGAGCAATGTGCTGCAGATAGCTGCTTTCGTTTCTTTTGCCCCGGTAAGGTACTGGTGCCAGGTAAGGAGCATCGGTCTCTAACACTATGAATTCCAGTGCTATTTCTTTTACCACTTCTGCCAATTTACTATTCTTAAAGGTCACAACCCCACCAATGCCCAGGGTAAAACCCAGGTCAATGATCTGCGTGGCATACTTCAAGTCAGTCTCCAAAACAATGGAAAATACCGGTTAGACCCTGTTGCCGCGAAAGGTCTTACTGCGTCTATTGTTTCGGACATGGCATTGCGTGTATGTATAACAACCGGAGTGTTAAATTCAATCGCCCACTCCATCTGCTGGTGAAATGCCTCCAACTGCTCTTTTTTAAAAGTGGTGTCCCAATAAAAGTCTAAACCGATTTCGCCAATAGCAGCAAAACGGCGCTGTGATAAATTTTTTTTTATTTTTTCAAGTTCTTCTAAAAAGTTTTTTTGTACAGAGCAGGGATGCAGTCCCATCATTGGAAAAAATTCCTGCGGGTAGAGAGCTTCCAAATTGAGCATTTTATCTGTTACGGTACTGTCGGTCATTGGTAGAAAAAACTTCGTAACCCCAGCATTACGAGCCCTTTCCAGCGTTGCGGAGAAGTCGTTTTCAAATTCCAAAGAATAGAAATGTGTATGTGTATCGATCAATTTCATGGAAAACAGTTAAACAGGTTATGCCTTTTGATGAAGAAAAAACGCTTGAGTAGTCATCAGGCATCTTCCAAAATCCTGGTAATCAAATTTTTTTCGAAAAGAGGTAAAAAATAAAGTTTCATGAACTGCGTTTATAATCTTGCCTGCTTTTAACAAATAGGGCAGCACCAACAAAGTAACAAAGCACGGTAATCATAATATTATTAGAAGATAGTTTTCATAGGGTACGGATTAAAAAGGGCAGGGGTTTCTACCCCAGCCCACTTTTATTTTGAGGGGATTACCCATACAAAAACGCCGGACTATTTATTGATCTGAGGATTGTAAAGCACACAGTTTGTACCGGTTTGTGCAATACTCCAATACTTTTGGCAGGGCATACTGTAGCCGGGGAAACGCTTTTTCACTATCGTGAAATACAACAATACTACCAGGCAACAAATTGTTCAAAACATTATTCAGGCATTCTTCACCCGTCAGGGTTTCATCAAAATCTCCACTTAGCACATCCCACATAATTATTGAAAACGATGGCTGCAACAGCTTTACCTGTGCCCGGCTAATGCGTCCGTAAGGAGGGCGGAACAAACGGCTATGTATAAATTCCTGGGCCAAGTGTACGTTTTTTATATATTCCCCCGTTGGTACCTTCCAGCCGTTTAGATGGTTATGTGTATGGTTGCCAACTGCGTGTCCTGCATCTTTTACCTGCTGAAATATTGCAGGGTGATCCGCAACATTTTTACCAATGCAAAAGAACGTTGCGCTGGCGTTAAAATCCTTTAATTGTTGCAGCACAAATGGAGTTGCTATAGGATGTGGTCCATCATCGAAGGTTAAAAAAATTTCGTTGGTTGATCCCTCGATCCTCCAGATCAGGTTGGCATTATACAATCGTCTTAGCCAGTAAGGCATTTTTACCAGGTACATAAAAGATAAGACTTTAACTAAATGGCAATTTGTGCTAAAAACAAACCGCTCTGGCTTTTACATCTTGTGTATAAACAGAAAAGTCCGTTGTTACCAGGCAACGGACATTTCTAATAATCAATGCGGCAGATAAAAGAAGAAAAATGATTTATCACCCCTCTCTGCCTGAATCTGATAAATTATTCATCTTCAGGCTTCACTGTACCACCTGTCAGTGGATTGTAGGTGCCCTCCTCTTCCAGTGGTTCATCAGGATCAGTAAAGCCTTTCATTTCGGTCAACTGTGGATCAGTTTTATTCCGTTCAATGCGTTCTGCGTCCCTGCTTGCTTTATCTTTTTGCGGTTCAGGTGAGTCTTTGTCTGAGTTCATATGCGTTGAATTTGTTTAAGAAAATCAACAAAATTAGGCAACTTTTGTTGAGCGTACTTCTAATCATCGAGTTGCAAACATTACAATAAACGTTGCTTCCTGCTTTGATCGTTATCCTTTTTATTACCTCATCTGAACCTTTTTTGCCGGGTACAATGGCGGAAGGCAAACAGAAAAACTTCCTTTCTTCGCTGTATTACTGTTGTAGTAACTGTGTAAAGCATTATTTTCCAACTACTTCAGAAATATCTTTTAAGATTTTCTTTTGAACATCCAGTGCTTTTTCACGTGTCGGCAAAATCAAAAGGGTGCTTTTTATCGTAGATACCTGCAATTGAAGATAAATTTCCCTGAAACAATTGTAAATATATTGGCTGCATTTTTGTAAAATCTGATGGATAATGAAAAAACTAACTCTTTTTTTTGCTTCGGGAATTTTTTATTTAACAGTATCTGGTCAGGCTACTTCTACAGGGAACAATTGGCAGTCACGTTTTTTTGATTCTTCCGACGCCGTTTTACCGCTTCTTATTTCTACTGCAATTGCACATGCTGCTGAAATGGAAAAAGCTGTTGCAACACAACAATATGCTCAATACGATATACAGACGACCAAAAATACATTGCTCAACGGCTTGTCGGTCAATACCGGTTACTATTATGGAACCACACAAGTGATAACTGCCGATCAGATCAACCAGTTAAATCAACTTAATGCCTTTGCCCTACCTGCACGGGCCCAATATAATGTTGGGGTTGGTTTCATTCTGCCTTTTGACAGGCTTCTTGGTAGAAAAAATGAGGTAGCAAAAAAACAAAGTGTGGTAAAGGAAGCAGAAGCCGATAGGAAACTCGCCGAGAAAGAAATAAGAAAAGAGGTGATTGCTTTGTACCAGGATGTGCTTTTGACCAGGATTGTTTGGGCTCACCGCCAGGATGCTTTGCAATCAGCAGATCTAAACAAAAAAATTGCTGATAAACGATTTAGCGAAGGACAGATAAAAGTTGAAGAACAGATTGCTACCATGAGTTTTTATAGTAAAGCCGTTGAAGACAATGAAGAAGCCAAAAGCAAATACACGACTGCTTATTTACTGTTAGAAGAAAGGCTTGGGACTACCATAAATAATTTAATGAACGCAAAATGACAACAACACAGGATTTCATCAGACTACTGAAAAAAAATTTATTGCTACTGCTGGTTATTCCTGCAGTCACAGCCTTATCTATTTATTTTTTCGCCAGCCGTGAAGACAAAAGTTATACTTCCGATACCGTGATCTATACCGGTATTGCCTCCGGTGCTAAAATTGCCCCTGAGAATAATTACAACGGTCCTTCCTACAGCGCTACAGTAAATGCCTTTGCCAACTTACTGTCGCTCATCAATTCACGCGAGACCAGGGAAGAGGTAGGCTTGCGCCTGCTTGCATCCCATCTTGTATTGGAGAACAAAGACACTGCTGTGCTAACACCTAAAACCTACAATCACCTCAACGCGATTGTTCCGGTGTCTGTACGCAATTCAATTAAAGGGAAATCAGCCGGGGAAGCAGCCAACATGGTTCTTTCGCAATTCAAGACCAACACAGACAATGTATTTTATAAAATCATTAATTCCGATGATCCTGTTTATTCTGAAAAGGCACTCGCCAACATTACTTCAGCACGCGTGGGCGAAAGCGATTTGGTAAAGGTCGAGTATTCACTTTTCGACCCATATGTCTGCCAACAAACACTCGCTATCCTAACCGATGTTTTTACCCGTAAGCACCGCGAATTATTCTCCAGTCAAAATGAAAATGTCATCGGCTATTTTGATTCGGCAACTCAAAAAGCTTATCAGCGCCTGCAAACCGCTGAGCAGCGCTTACTTGATTTTAACAAACGCAACAACATTGTAGATTACGAAACTCAAATAGCAACTACTACTGGCGAAAAACAACAGGCGCTCGAAAAATACAATGATCTCGAAGCGCAATATGCCGGTGCTTTCTCGGCAATGAAATCTGTAGAATCTTCACTTCAAAAAAGAGGTGTTTCTAACCTAACCAGCCAGGAAATTATCAGGTTGAGAAACCAGTTGTCCAATATCACCAGCACCATTACCGAGTTGCAAATGAACAGAAACCCTGGCCGACAACGACAAGATCGCCCGGCTGCGGTTGCAGGCAAACGATGTTTCCGCCAAAATTGAAGATGCAGTTTCCTCTTTATATTCCGGTTCAGGTGCCGCCGGTAGCAATGAAGCGCTGGTAAATGATTACGTGAAAAATACCATTTTAGCCGAGGAAACAAAGGGCAGGCTCAACCTGATGAAAAGGCAAAATCAGGGCATTTCGGGTCAGTATGAACGTCTCGTGCCGTTAGGAGCCGAGATGCGTAAAATAAAACGGGAGGTTGATGTTGCCGAACAGGAATACTTATCGCAGGCAGAGGGTTTAAAGCAGAGTAAATTGTCACAGCAAAACATTGAGCTTAGCTCCAAATTGAAGGTGGTCGATCCGCCCTATCTGCCACTTACTCCCAAAAGCAATAAACTGCCCATTCTCATGTCGCTGGGCTTTATAGGTTCCTTTCTGCTAACAGGTACCGGCATCTTTGTTATGGGTATGACTAACAAAACGCTCAGCAATCCCACATTTGCTTCGCAGGTTACCCGCTTTCCCGTTATTAGTGTACTGCCCGATACATCTGCAAAAAGCAGGAAAAACTTGTTGAAGGCAGACAAAGCTGAGGATCACCTCGCGCGCCAGTTGCTGCTAAAACTGCAGCAAAAAAACGACTTCAATAACCCCTATATCATTGGTGTGGTCAGCAGCTATACCGGCGAAGGCAAGAGCACGATATCCGGCCAAATAGCTACTAAAATGAACAAAATGGGCATCTCAACACTCTGCCTGTTACCCGATACGCACCAGAGCGAATCGTATAGTTCCTACTACGATACAAACTATTACTTTCCTTTACAGGGCGTTAATCCGGGTGTTTCACTTTCCGATCTCGCCGGTGCATCCATCGTCGATTACTCCGTAGTTATCGTCGAATTTCCCGCGCTGCTCGAAAGCGTTTATCCCGCCTCCCTGCTGCATCATTTAGATCTTATTTTGCTCACCGTCAAGGCAAACAGAACCTGGGAGCCTGCCGATCGCAGCCTCTATAGAAAGATCAAAGAGATCAGCGGCGCTTCCATCGAATTGGTGCTCAATGGCGTATTAACCGAGTATGTTGATGAGGTAGTTGGCGAAAGTTCTAAACCCATTCACCTCATCGGCGATGGCAGAAAAACTATCAAACAGCTCGATAAGTTCGAAAGCGAAACCGAAGCCCGGGAGTTCAACAATTGATTTTTTGGGAGACCGGCATTAGAACAGGGATGTGGCATTGTTGCGACGCTCCGTTCATCGGCAGCGCGGCTATAGAACTACAGGTTTAGCTTTCAACTTATGCATCATTTCACAACGGCTGTGTTGCCATCTTTCAACCTAAATTATTCAAAACGCTTTAAAAAAACTGGCAATTGTATAACTGAAGCGCTAAAAGCTTATACATCCTGTCATACTCACATCTAAGCCATCTAATTTCAAACGAAGTAATTTTAACCGGGATATTATTATTCAGTTACTAATTTTTTTTAACGCAATAAGTTTTACCAGGTTTACACATATATGAGGGCAGTCATTACATTCTTCACATCTAAGTTCAAAGGGATCATTCTGCCGTCCGTATTCATTTTGGCTGGCGCTCTCATCGTAGGTTTGTTCACTGCTAAAGCAGGCGTTATCATCCCGGCTTTTTTGTTACTCGCTGCCCTCGGCATCGTTTTCCTGCTGGTGGTTTTTAACCGCCCGCGCATAGCAATTTATACCCTGCTGATTTTCTTGTTTACCCACCAAATCCCCATACGTGAGATCGGCGGATTTCCGTACGGTATTGGTATCGATTTTCTGCTCATCATCTCAGTCATGGCGATCATTTTTGGTGGTGGCGCCGCCAGCAATTGGAGAAACATTAAAAGTGATCTTTGTATTGTCACCTTCATTTGGTTCGGTTATAATATTTTAGAGTTTGTCAATCCTGCCGGTGCCAGCCTCACCGGTGCTATACAGGAGATGCGCACGTCGTCTATTTATTGGTTATTCGCAGTTCCTATCGGTATGGTTTATTTCAACCGTAAAAAAGACCTGAATATTTTTCTTTTCATCATTATTGCGCTTTCGGTACTGGCGGCGCTCAATGGTTTAAAGCAATTAGAGATAGGGCTCTCTACCGGCGAGCAGCGGTTCCTTGACTCTGGTGCTGCAAAAACACATATAATTTTTGGCAAACTGCGCGTTTTTTCTTTTTACAGCGATGCTGGTCAGTTTGGTGCATCCATGGCACATATTGGTCTTGTCACACTTATTTTGGCCCTAGGTCCTTTCAAAACCTGGAAGAAAACGCTTTTGTTTTTGGCTTCGGCCGTGCTTTTTTACGGCATGCTTATATCAGGTACCCGCGGCGCCTTGTTTGCGCTTATCGTAGGTATTGCAGTTGCGCTGCTGCTAAGCAAGAATATAAAAGTACTGGTGCTGGGTTCTGCTATTGCCCTGGGAGGGTTGTTCATCCTCAAGTTCACTTATATTGGTCAGAGTAATTATAATATTCAGCGTTTACGCTCATCTGTCAATCCCGACGATGCCTCTTTGAATGTTAGATTGACCAACCAGCAGGTCTTAAGCAATTACCTCAGTTCCCGGCCATTTGGCGGCGGCATAGGCACCATTGGTTTTTGGGGACGTCAGTACAACAGCGATAAATTTTTAGCTTCCATTCCTCCGGATAGTTATTGGGTAAAAGTGTGGGCCGAGTACGGCATTGTTGGCTTTACACTTTGGTTTGGTATTATGATGTTTATACTGGGCAAGTGTTGCGGTATTGTCTGGAAAATAAAAAATAAGGCATTGCGTACCAAGCTTATCGCCCTCACCGCTGGCTTTGCGGGCATTTTGTTTTGTAGCTATGGCAACGAGGTGATCAACTACTTGCCTACAGGAATTATCATTTACTTCTCCTGGTGTTTTGTTTTCCTGGGTCCGTCTTTCGATAAGCCGAACCAGCCTGCTGATACCGAAAAACAACTGGAGTACGAATAATAACTTTTAAAATTTTTTATGGTAGAGGCCCTCAATATATTATTCTTTATACTTGGCATTTTTCTCTTGCTCAACTGCCTGTACCTATTATTTTTCTCTGTTGCCGGACATTTAGGCAAATACGAAATCAGCGCTTATTCCCAACCCATATCATAACCGGTTTTGCATATTAATACCCGCCTATAAAGAAAATGTTGTTATCCTGGAAACGGCGAAGGCTGCTCTTGCACATGCATACAAGGGTTCTTTCAGTGTATATGTAATTGCTGACTCCCTGCTCCCCGCTACTTTGGAAAGTTTGAAAGTTTTAGGTGCGGGAGTGATACCCGTAAAATTTGAAAAAAGCACCAAAGGAAAAGCAATGCAGGCAGCATTCAACACATTGCCTGCGGGTATCTATGATATAGTTCTGGTATTGGATGTTGATAATGTGATGGGTGAAGATGTATTAAATGCAATAAATATTGCATTTAATGCGGGGTATAAAGTTGTGCAAACACATCGCACGGCAAAAAACATGGAGACATCTTTTGCATTGCTGGATGCCTGCAATGAAGAGATCAATAATCATATTTATCGCAAAGGGCAATTCGCGGTGGGTCTTTCGTCTGCACTAATCGGCTCGGGTATGGCATTTAATTTCAATTATCTCAAAAAGCTTTTACAAGACATTGGCGATACCGTAGGCGAAGACAAAGAACTGGATTTCAGGGTCGCCAAAGACCAGGAAAAGATCGCCTACCTAGACGCTGTGTATGTGTATGATGAAAAGATTGAAAACGCAGAGGTCTTTACCAATCAACGTACCCGCTGGATCTCGGCGCAGTTAGAACTGCTGAAGCGCTATTCAGGGGAAGGAGTTCGCAGGCTGTTTCGAGATTCTAATTTTGAGTTTTTCAACAAAGTGTTGCAAGCCTACCTTGTTCCGCGTATGTTGTTATTGGGCTTTCTCGGTATCATTTTACCTGTTGTCTTTTTTTCTGCCTTTTGGACCGTCACCCTGGTTTTGGGGTGTGTTACTTGCCATGCTTTGCACGGCGTTGTTCATAGCCTTGCCCGCACGGCTGTACAGAA
>CAVSED010000003.1:0-77437 GCA_963726895.1 uncultured Chitinophagaceae bacterium
CAGCAATCTTTCAACAGAGGGAAAGACACTTATCAAGCAACGGCTTCAATGGCATTTGTGGGCAATACAAAACATACTGTACCCTACATGCTGAAGCACAGCCATCTTTTTGAAAGCATTCCTATGGGTTACATAAAGGGTGCTTTTCTTGATCGTGTTCATTTATACATTCCGGGCTGGGAGGTTAAGATTTTAAAGGAAGCAGTTTTTTCTACCGGTTATGGTTTTATTGTTGACTATCTCGCAGAAGTGTTACATCAATTTAGAAAGTATGACTTCTCAAATTTTATAGACCAATATTTTGAATTGCATTCAACATTTTCTAAAAGGGATAAGCTTGCCATACGTAAAACTTTTTCAGGCTTGATTAAGCTGTTGTATCCTGACCAAATCATAACAGATACAGAAGCAAAGGAATTACTTGACTTTGCAATTGAAGGTAGAAAAAGGGTTAAGGATCAATTGTACATTATAGACGAAACTTTCAAAAGTGAACCAGTAGAATTTAAGTACATAATAAAAGCTTCCAGTGAAGAAGTTTCAGTGCAAACATTGGAAAAGCTGAACTACACAATTGAAGTTGAAAATGCAAAAGAAGAAGAAGTACAAGTAGAAAATAGTGAGGAACAACCAGAGGTCAAAAAAAAACAGTACACAAAATCAAAACCTTCTTTGCTTCCTGCAAACACTGTAATTAGAGACAATCAGACAGGAATATCATACAAAAAGTTATTTGCGGAATACTTAAGAGGGCTGCAAAAATAACTTTAACTGATCCCTATATCCGCCTTCCCTATCAGTTTAAAAACCTGATGGAGTTTTGTGTGATGTTAGCCAAAAACAAAAACCCCGAAGACGAGATTGAATTAAATGTAATCACCTGGAATAAAGACTTGTATTTACAAGATAGCATCAAGGCATTTGACGAATTAATACCATCTGTAGCGGAGTTAGGTATTCAGCTTTCCTGGGAACTAAAGGATGTACATGACCGGCATATCGTAGCAAATAATGGTTGGAAGATTATGTTAGGTCGTGGTCTTGACATTTTCGAGCCAGCGGAAGGTAGGTATGACGTTGCAACAATATATCAGGAGAAAAGAAATTGTAAGAATTGCGAGATAGTATATATGTTTAATCATTAGCGTTGCGTTATAAGTCGAACATTGTCAATTGGTTATCATTTTGTTCTTTGAAATATTGTAATTGAGTTTGCTGAAACAGTTGATTTATGGGCATTTTTTCAAAAATGGAGATGCTCAAAATTTGTAGAATTTCGTAGAGGCTTTGTTGTAGCATAAAACGCTTCTTGGCGATGGCGACTAAAACATAAACAGATACAGCTATCCATACTTGGGTTTTCACTGCATTTTCAGTCTGTCCCCAAAAGGATTTTATCTTAAGATGTTGCTTAATCCATTTAAAGAAGAGTTCAATTTTCCATCGATGTTTATATAGCTGTGCTATCTCTGTTGCCTGTAAGATGAAAATTGTTGGTAAGGAAAACTAATATCTTTCCGGTAGCATCATCTTTGAACTTTATTCTTCTCATTTTTTCAGGATAATCTTTAGAAGCATAATGGTTATTGACCTTAATTGTTTGGTCGTAAATCACTCCGGCAGCAATATCCTTTGGATGTGAATACAGTCGCCTGTAATTCATATTGTCTTTAGCCCTTGTAACAAAGAAGGCTTCACTGGTATGTATCTTGTAAAGCCGCTTGTAGTCTACATATCCTCTGTCCATCATATAAAAACTATTGGGTTCAAAATGAATAACATCCAAGACATTTACATCGTGAACAGAAGCCGTAGAAAACAAAATAAATTCAGGAATTGATGTTTTCAAATCTATTTGAGTATGCAGTTTAATTCCGCCTTTTGTGCTTCTGAATGTAGCCCAATAAAAAGTAGAAAGACATAAATCAATGGTCGTTGCATCAATAGCAAACACATTGCCTTTCAATGAAACTTCAAGATTATCATCAAGTAAATACAGCTGCTTTGCTTCTTTAATAAGCAACATACAAGGTCTTCATAAATTTGGAAATGAACGTCCCTCATTAGCTCTGGTAATTGTGCTTACGGCGACCACTTGACCAAAGCCTAAATGATACATTTTATTTGCATTCGCTTTTAAACACAGCACGGTATCGCTGATGCTTTCCCTGTGGGTCAATTGTCCAAATGCCATGCACAAAAATTGTTTCCAACAACTAAATTCCCTTACCTTATAATCGCCAAGTGCCTGTTTACAATGGTTTGGAAGGAGGTAGAAGATACTAAACCCATTATTTGAGAGAATACATATTTACCTGAATTCATAACTTTCTGTTTACCAGTAAGTTACGATTTTTAGAACTGAAAAAAAATCAAATCGTCTTAGGCATAAAATCCTCGCAAACTCAATACTGACAATACTTTCAAAGAACTATAGAATTTCTTAACGCAACACTGGTGGGTTTTTCTCTTTTATGAACTTTACCTTTTACATACTTTATTCTGTTATAAGAGACCGGTACTACATTGGTTTTACCGTCAATGAGCTGAGGGAACGATTAAGGAAACACAATTCAAACCATAAGGCCTTCACAGGCAAAACAAGTGACTGGATTATTATTTACGAGGAAAACTTTAGTAATAAAACAGAAGCGATGCGCAGAGAATTAGAGATAAAAGCATGGAAAAGCAGAAAGCGAATGGAGCAGCTTATTGCACCGTGACAGCCCTACTCAATTAGTTCAGCGCATTTCGCTTTAGGGCGCAAGGGTCCGCGGTTCGAACCCGTCCCGCATACGGGACAAGTTGTTGCTCCCACAAAAAAGCCTCGCATTTATGCGGGGCTTTTTTATTTAGCTGCTTCAGCGTTGTCGTTAACTTTTATTGGCGTGAAAGCAGTGTAATGAACTCATCAGATTTTGTTTTGTTTTTTTGTTTGCATCAGTTTTCCAATCCTTCTCTTTCTCGCTGCCAGAACTTTCTCCGTACAAGAGTGCGACGCAACGGCCGCTGCCTGAAGAACAAAAGCTGGCGACCAAAAACTATTGCATGAATTCTCAATGCCTTCCATGCCGCCTATTAATCGTGCGCGATAAAGATGGGTGCATTGGTTTGCTCGAGTATGAGATTGGCTAAACTTTCCTTGAAGAAGCGGGAAAAGGAACTGCGGCCGAAAGCACCCATCACCACCAGCGGATTGGGAATGTTGTTGATAAATTCAGCCAGTTCCTCTTTTGCTTCTCCGTGCAGCAATTTGATCTTTGCATTGGGATAATGCAGCGGCAACCACTCGTGTACAAGGTCTTCGTACTGTATGCCCAGTACGTTGTGCGGCAACACCGAAACAAAGTAAACGGGCAAGTCTCGGTGCATGGTAAACAAATAGGTAAACATTTTTACCGCATGTATGCTCGACGAGTTATCATCGTAGGTTAACACAAGATTGTCGGTTCGCTCGAAGTCTTTATTGATCATCAGCACAGGGCAATGCGCATTTGCCAGCAAGGTCTTTATGGAATATTGCGATGGCGGCGTATCGGCGTCGCAAATCATAAGGTCTGCAAAAGCACTGTGATCGACCAAACTATCTAATATATTCTGCCCAATGATGTGTACTTTGAACGGGATATTTTCAGTGGTCATAAACGCATGAAACCATTCGATATTAGAGGTGGCAGCGGCAGTTTTTTGTAATTCCTGGTTCGGTTCACTTACAACCGAGGTGATCTTTTGAAAGAGGCTGAGCTGACCGGTGGCATGCAAATTTTGGATGATCAATCCAAACACCGTTGCTTTCAATTGCCGGGCAAGTTGAGCTGTATATTGAAGCGCCTTTTCGGGTCTTTGATCGTCGTTGAGAAGAATAAGTATTTTTTTCATTATCAGTTTTTTTTGTTACCTACGGTGCCAGGGTAAACTTTAATTAATAAATTTTCACCTTTCTAAAATATTACAAACATGGATAAAACTACAAATGAAACTACAGATGTTACCACTACACCTGCAGCGAACAAAAGTTTTCTTTCTTCAACCCGCAACAAGATTTTAGTGGCAGTGTGCATTGTCGTCATCCTCTTTGCAGCGCTGTGGATCTGGAAGGGCATTGAGATCAGCAACCTGAAAGAAGAGAATGAAAAGCAACAAGCCGGCATTAGAAAACAAGCAGAAGATTTTCTCAGCCAGACCGATACAAGATACCTGAAGCTGGTGACCAAACCCTATGTATGGGCAATAAGAACCGAGATGATGAAAGGTAATATGGAGGCGGTGAACTTATACGCCAACGACATGATACAGGAGAAAAATTTTCAGATGATCAGCGTTGTCGATGAAAATGGAAAAGTTGTATCATCGACTGATAAAAAACTTGAAGGACAATCCTATACGCCGGTCTCCGGCAAAACCAACCTTACAACAGACAGCACGGTGGTTGACAGGATTGAGGAAAACAAGGTAGCCATAGCCTCCCCGGTCATGGGTTTCAACAAACGGATAGGCACGGTTATAATGGTGTACACACCAGAAAAATTAAGCTGGTAGCTGCGAGATTTTTAGGTGTGCCAACTTATGTTTTCGATTGGAGATCGTTGCGCTGTGTGCGTTGTAGTGGGTTGCATTCCGTTCATCTTTTACTGTACTGTAGAGATTTCTTTATTTTTTGAGAAGAAGGAGCGTATCTCTGTTTAATCTGATCTTAAGAAATGCATACAATTGCCGGCGTTGCGCTGCGCTGGCATACCGGGTTGCTGTATAAAATACTGCAGGTATGGTATCAATCCGGTTTAGTGAGTTGGGCATGGTGAGCCAGCCGTTGTAGAGGGTATCTACAAAAGGAAAGGCAGCCCTGGTTTCGTTATTCAGTTGTATATACGACAGCGAATCCTCGTGCTTATGTTTATTCTCCAACTCAATCTGCTGCAGTTGCAATTGCTGAAACATTTGCCGTGAAGCATCCGCGCTCAGTTCGTTTACCTCTTCTTTTGTCATATTCACCCGCATCGATTTTAGATGATAGAGCTCCAAATGATTTTTGGCAAGGCTGCTATCAATTGCCATTTGAATGCTGTCACTTACGGGATTGCCACTATGGTAAACCTTTACATAGTTAATACTGTCGCGGTAGTCAACATCCCATTTCAATATCTCGTTGCCTTGTTTTCGTATGGGTGTAATTACCAGTTCTTCTATGTCTCGTTTGATTTGTTCTTTCTGGTAAACTGTGTATAGAAAGTAAACACTGGCGCCAGCACTACTATACTTATGGTTGTAAACCAATAAAAATACCGCTGTTGCAGTTTGCGGTTAAGAAATTTCTTCTCGGGAAAGTGCAGGTATTTAACAATGATATAGGTAGACAGGCTAATGAAAACCGCATTGATAAAAAAGAGGTAAATGGCGCCAAAAAAATAATTCCATTGCGTGGTTGCCAAACCAAAGCCTGCCGTACATAAAGGTGGCATCAACGCAGTGGCTATTGCCACGCCGGGGATAGCAGTGGTTTGATTTTGACGGGATATGGAAACGATGCCTGCTATGCCGCCAAACAACGCTACCAGCACATCTAACAAGGTGGGAAAGGTGCGGGATTGCTCTTCTACGGTGACTTGCCCCAGGGGTGTAAGTGAAAAATATAAAACTGACGCCGACAGGCTTATTACAACAGCCAGTCCCAAATTTCGCAACGACCTCAGCAGTAGAATTTTATCGTGAACCGAAACTGACAAACCCACACCTAATATGGGTGACATGAGTGGCGAAATAAGCATTGCGCCAATAATGATGGCTGACGAATTTGTATCTAAACCAATTGAGGCGAGTATAGACGAACATATTAATATCCAGAGATTATAGCCACGCAGTGTAACCCCTTCGCTGATGGTTGACCTTGTTTTTTCAAAATCTGAAGTTGCGCGTAAACTTAATATTTCAAGTATATACTTTTTCAAATGGTCAACGCTTTATAAATCGTCTATTTGGCAAGTTTGCGTGCAAATTTACCTATTGTTAAACCCTGCACGATTATGGAAAACAGCACAACAATGTAGGTGATAGAAACAAAGATCTGGTTGTAGGAACTTTTGGGCAAGGATAATGCAAGCGCAACAGAGATACCCCCACGCAGCCCACCCCATGTAAGTATCGGGATGGCATTTTGTTCAAATGTTCTTCTCAGTTTCAATATTGAAATGGGAATACCAACCGAAACGAACCTGGCTATTAAAACAATTACAATGGTTACACAGCCCAACCACAGCAATATTTTATTAAAGGGTATGATCAGCATTTCGAACCCGATGAGTAAAAACAAAATAGCATTCAAAACCTCGTCTATCATTTCCCAAAATTTGTCGATGTAGTCCCGTGTTACATCACTGGTTCCCTGTTCCAAACTTTTGTTTCCGGTTATTATGCCGGCTACTACCATAGCCAACGGTCCACTGATGTGCAGGTAATCGGCAAAAGAATATCCGCCCATTACAATAGCCAATGTTATCAATACTTCTATCACATAATTATCTATGCTCCGCAGCGCCCAAAAACCTATATAGCCCAGCAGTAAGCCAAAAATGAGGCCACCGCCAGCTTCTTTTATGAACAACCACCCGATCTGCAATGCAGAAACATTGTCATATCCAACCTTTATGATCTCGAAAATGGTAATAAAAACCACCACTGCTACTCCATCATTAAAAAGACTTTCGCCCGAAATTTTGGTCTCAAGTGTAGAAGGTATGTTTGCCTTTTTCAAAATTCCCAACACAGCTATCGGATCGGTCGGCGATATTAAGGAACCAAAAAGAAGACAATAGATGAACTCTACAGGTATCCCAAACCAGCCCGTTACCATATACATTAAACCTGCTATCACAAAGGTTGAGATCATAACCCCCATGGTAGAAAAAGCAATGATCGATGCACTTTGTTCCTTCAGCTTTTTTATATCAATATGTATTGCCCCGGCAAACAACAGGAAAGCAAGCATTACCTTCATCAGGGCAGTATTGAAGTCGATATTACTAATGACTTTCGTGATCTTTATAAAGAAACCCGGGTGCATCCATCCCACACCAATAACACCCAGCGATACGATCAATGATATGAGCATAATGCCAATTGTACCAGGCAGTTTGATAAAACGAAAGTTAATATAACCAAATACAGCGGTTATGACAATGATGATAGTTATGAGATTATAAAGTTGCAATGCCAATTCTGTTTTAGCTGATGATGTAATATTTCCTGCTCACCTTCGCCTACTCTACTCTCGCCCCGGCAGTTATTTTTTGGAAGTCGGCAAAATACGAATAAAGCGGCAACCATTTTTTTTGGTTGCTACTTACACCAAAGTGCAACGGTACCGCCTGGCCGCGGCTATGCGAAATTGAGTAGCACTAGTTTACAAAATGTTGTAACCTGTTTGTGGAATACAGGCAGCACCTAAATCTATAAAAGTAAATAACCTGGTTAGCTGGTAAAGAGCGCTCGCAGCCTTTGTTTTCTATTCATCCAATTCAAAACTTCATTTCAGTCAGTTGTAGCAATGCCAACCGGTTAAGTGCATGTCTTGCCCCGGCATTTCCAACATACAATGGTGTGAAGTTTTATCATCGTTTAAAACAAAAGTTATGCAATCCGAAAGCATTCTGCACGCTTCTCTACTCGACATTTTATTTGAAGGAAAAAACAAAGATTATGGAGCATATGAACTCAGAAAATCCTACAATCGTCGCATATGGCTGGCGATGCTTGGTACATTCATCATTTGTTTACTATTTATTCTATTGTCGGTTCTCGCCCATTCAGCGGGCACGGCACATTGGGGCATTCCGGTAAAAGAAGTAATTCTTAGTAAGGTGGATCCGCCTGAACCACCCACCAAACCTCTTCCGCCATTACCTCCAAAACCGCCGGTGGTCATGGTTAAGCGTATCATCTTTACCCCTCCCCTGCTGGTAAAAGAAACCACGGATAAACCAGTGCCTGAAATGCAAAAACTAGAGACTGCGGTTATCTCAACTATTTATCAGGACGGTGTGGATGCAGACACATATGTATCTCCACCGGTTGAGCAAACCACCGCAGTTGGGCTGGCGCCTAAAGCAGTTACCCGCGACTTCGACAAACCGTTTGCCGTGGTTGAAAAAGAAGCCAGATTTCCCGGCGGTGCCATTGCCTGGAAAAAATATCTGGAAAGAACCTTAGATGCAAATGTTGCTGCCAACGAAGGCGCGCCTGTTGGAAATTATCGTGTTACGCTTGAGTTTGTTGTAGACAGGGAAGGCAAAATATCGCAGGTTAGGGCAACAGATATACCACACAATTGTGCCGCCTGTGCTGCAGAGGCCATTTGTGTTATTGAAAAGGGTCCACGTTGGGAGCCCGCCATACAAAACGGCACTACTGTTGTTTTTCGGGCGGTTCAGTTTATTACCTTCCAGGTAGCTGAGCAGTAATAACTTTTCAGCACATAAAAAAAAGCACCGGTTGGTGCTTTTCAATTTTTTTTGGGGTAGCCTTTTTACAGGTGTAATTAATTACGATCTATTTTTTTGATCTCATTATAATTGGCAACACTAACATATGAAATCATAAGAACAGACGAAATGCCAAGACATAGGCTAACAATTCCGATTAGATCTATTTTAGTTTATTGATCGTTAGAAATATGGATTGATTAAAGTTATACAAATAATACACGCTAAAATTTAAAAATCATTAAAGTATCCGGCGGTTCCCTTAAATATTTTCAATCGCTCTCCTGTCTTTTTACCAGCCAAATTATCATAAAATATATAACGCAGAGCTTTCTTTTTTGTTGTTGATGGCGACCTGCTAAATGTAGATTTTTTAGCGTTCAAAGGGTGTCAATCTCCTCTTACAACAGCCGTGTTTTATCTTTTTTACAATCCCTTCGCGTTGCTTTCAACACATACCAAATCGCTTGTAATTCAACACGTGTAAAATTTACAATTCAACCGCTGAGCAGATAAATAGAATAGGATAACTTTGCAAAAAAGAAGTAGTAATGGCGGAACGAACACAAATATTTGCCGAGCCCGAGATCGACGTACTTACCGACATTGAAAAAACCTATCATCTCATTGTTTGGAACGATGAAGTAAACACCTTTGAGTGGGTCATCGAAACGCTTATAGACATCTGCAAACACAGCCAGGAGCAGGCAGAGCAATGCGCCATGCTCATACATACCAAAGGCAAATATTCAGTAAAACATGGCGGCTACGACGATCTAAAGCCCCAGGCAGATGCCATTACCGACCGCGGCATTGGCGCTACCCTCGACGTAATGGCTTAGTACATCTTGTCTGCTGTTTTGGTCGCCGGCATACAGTACTCCGGTTGAGCATTGTTGCGACGCTCCATTCATCTGTTAGTTCATTGCTGTAGCTTTTTTCAATTCCTGTCTTTTACATTCATCCTTTTCCAGTCTAATCTATAGAAGAACCGTTGTATGCCGCTATATGTTTTAGACAACAATTTATGGTTTCCGCCTGTGCATACTGCAACCGGCGATGGCTTGCTTGCCATAGGTGGCGATCTTTCCACCCAACGCTTATTATTTGGCTATCGCAAAGGCATCTTTCCCTGGTACGATGGAGATATACCCATGTGGTGGTGCCCCGATCCTCGTTTTGTCTTATTTCCCGCCGAACTCAGGATTAGTAAAAGCATGAACGTTTTACTCAAAAGAAACACCTTTACCTGTACTGTCAACAAAGCCTTTGCCGATGTGATCCGGTTTTGCAAAGAAACAAAACGCTTTGGGCAAGAGGGCACCTGGATAACCGATGAAGTGGAAGCTGCCTATAAAGAACTGCACCGGCAGGGATATGCACATAGCGTAGAAGCCTGGCAGAATGATGAACTTGCCGGTGGTTTATATGGCATACGCCTCGGCAAGATCTTTTTTGGCGAAAGCATGTTCTCCCGGGTGAGCAATGCCAGCAAATATGCCTTTATACATTACTGCCAACTTTTACTTGGCGAAGGAGTAGAAGTAATAGATTGCCAGGTCTATACACAATTTCTTGAAAGTCTTGGCGCACGCATGATACCGCGTACAGCGTTTATACAACACCTCGACAGGTTGATAAACAATGATTAAATACAGGCAATACTAACGAGCCTGCCTACCTTTTACTTACCAAATTTTTTCTTCAGCAATGCCAATGCATCGTCCATGGGCAGGGCTGTTTCCTGCTCTTTTTTTGCACCAACAGCCGTTCGCAGGCTGGCTATTTTTATTTGCAGGTTTCCACGTCTGTTGTGTCCGTTCGCTCTTTACGGGCGGTTCCTCCGCCTGCTTGATTGACAGAGCAATCCGCTTTCTTGCTACATCCACTTCCAACACTTTCACCTGCACATGTTGATTAAGCTTCAATGCTTCATCAGGGTCGGTAATGTACTTATGCGAGATTTCAGAAACATGCACCAATCCATCCTGTTTTACGCCAATATCTACAAAAGCACCAAATCTGGTAATGTTGGTTACTACACCCGGCACAATCATTCCTACGTGATACATCTTCAATTTTATAGATGTTTGCAAACTCAAATTGTTGCACTTCGCTCCGTGGGTCTAGTCCGGGCTTTTGTAATTCCTTTAAAATATCCCTTATGGTCAGTTCACCAAATTGTTCGTAGCATATTTTTTCCGATCGATTTGTTTTATCAGCTTCATTTCCAATCAGAGTCTTTACATCAACGGCAAATCCTGTGCCATCTGTTGAACCATAGGGTAGGCTTCAGGGTGAACGGCACTTGCATCCAATGGATTGTCACCATCTTTGATACGTAAAAAGCCGGCACATTGTTCAAAAGCTTTTCTCCCAGCCGTGGCACTTTCATCAATTCTTTCCTGCTTGCAAATTTGCCTGCATTTCATTTCTGTATTTTACAATATTATCGGCAAGTGAACCACCAATTCCACTTACATAGCTCAGCAAATGTTTGCTGGCAGTATTCAAGTTCACGCCCACAGCGTTTACACAACTGATTACAGTTTGGTCCAGTTTTTCTTTCAGCCGAAATTGGTTAACATCGTGCTGGTATTGACCTACGCCAATACTTTTCGGGTCAATTTTTACCAATTCTGCCAACGGATCCATCAGTCGTCTGCCAATACTTACAGAGCCCCGTACGGTAACATCTTCATCCGGAAATTCTTCCCTGGCAATTTCTGAAGCACTATACATGGAAGCTCCATCTTCATTCACCATAAACACAGGCAAGCCAAGTTCAGCTTTTTAATCAATTGTTCCGTTTCCCGTCCTGCAGTTCCATCGCCAATGGCAAATACTTCTATCTCATATTTTGCACCAGGTCCTTTATAATCTGTTCCGCTTCATATTGCTTGTTGCCTTCATGGATATATATAAGGCTTGTCTCTTTCAATTCACCTTTTTCATCAAGGCAAACCACTTTACAACCGGTGCGGTAGCCGGGGTCAATGGCGAGGATACTTTTGCTTCCCAGCGGCGAACTTAACAAAAGTTGACGTAGATTTTCGGCAAATACATTAATAGCTTCTTCATCGCCTCTTTGTTTTAAGCAATGTTCGGAATTCAGTCTCAAGGCTTGGCTGCAGTAAGCGGCGATAAGCATCTTTAATGGCTTTTTTTATTTGCTCATTACTGTTACTGAGGCCCTTAATGTATTTGTCTTCTACCAGCTCAATAGTCGTCTCTTCGTCTGGTGAAATACCATATGCGTAGAAACCCTTCGAGAAACCCGCGAAGTATAGCAAGTATGCGGTGTGAAGGCACTTTAGAAATAGGTTCAGAAAATTCAAAGTAGTCTTTGTATTTAATCCCTTCTCTTTCTTTGTCCGGTCACTACTTTACTTTGAAGGTTGCTTTGTCTTCAAACAGCTTTCGCACCTTTGCCCGTACCTCTGCATCTTCATTGACCGTTTCAGCAATAATATCGCTGTGCACCCTGTAATGCCTCCTCGGCACTTTTACGTTTTCATTTATAAATTCTGCAGCCTTTGCTGCGACGTCAAAATTTTTTTGTTCGAGCAACAACAAAGCCAGTGGCTCGAGGCCATGTTCACGTGCTGTTTGCGCCTTTGTTTTGCGTTTAGGCTTGTAGGGAAGATATATGTCTTCCAATTCTGCAACGGTGATTGCTTTATCCAATTTTGGCTTGCAGTTCCTCGTTCATTTTGCCCTGCCCGGTAATCGCTTTCTCGATAAAAATTTTCCGCTCAGTAAATTCTTTCAAAAACTTGGACTTCGTCCTGTATCTGTTGAATTTGCACTTCATCGAGATTGCCCGTTTTGTCTTTTCGATAACGCGCAATAAACGGAATGGTAGACCCTCTTCCAATAAGCTTAGAACTGCCTCTACCTGGCAGTTTTAAGATTTAATTTAGCTGATATTGAGGGTATGATCTCCATAATACTATTTTGGTGTCAAAATGACTTTCGAAAATTAAAACACATCATTCAAAATAAAAAGGCGCTTTGAAACAACTTTATTCATACGGGAATGAGAAAAGCTACCTAGTGCACAACCGCTGAACGGAGCGTCGCAACCAATAAATTCATGCTTTGCCGCTGGACTCCCTAAAAAAAACCTCACACGGACCAACTATTTCAAACTGGTGTTGGGCGGCGAAAGTAATGGTGCAAATCATGATTTTAGGGATTTATCCACCGAAGCGGAGGAAAGGATGGGAAGAAAGCGATAATTTTTAAGTAACGGCGGGCGAAAAATCGAATTTCCGCTGCGGGTAACGGCTGGCGTATTGGTAGACAAACCCACGTATATATTCGCTTTCAGGGTACTGGGTTACATACTTTTTATATTCGTCAATATGCGTGAATGAGACATTTCCCGGGGCATATCCCATTCCATAAAATCTACCTTTCTCCATAAGTATAATACCTTGTTCCTGTTTTTGGGGTGAAGCAACCTGTTCAATAACAGCAAAACTTGGAAGCAAATTTTGCAAATGTTCGATTGCTCCGATTACCCTTTCATTGTACTCAGTGGCAGAAACAGATCAGCAAAAGATTGAGGCGATACATCAACAAAGCACAACTTGGCGCACAATTGATACTGTTCGATTAGTTTTTTTAACAAATTTAATCCGTCAAGCAGCAGGTTAAAAGTGTATAGCGGCTGCAATTGTTTTTTTAACTTTTCTATCACCAGCCTCTGATAGCCACGCCCGTCTTCGAACATATACAAACCATAGGTTTGCTGAAAACCTTTGAAGCTGCGATTATACAATGGCCACAAGCGTTTTATCTCTATGCTTTCCAAAATAAATGCCATCAACTCAGACCCACAAACCTGGTAAGAAATATTGTAGATTTCGCGGAGAAAATCTTGTTTTTGCTTGCCGGGTTTGTTGTTTGAAAAATGACTGTTTACCCGTTTTTCAGATCTTTTGCTTTGCCCACATACACAATTTTTCCTTTTTGGTTGTGGAAATAATAGACCCCCGGGCAAGGTGGCAATTGTGCTACTTTTTCTACCGGTAAATGTGGCGGTAGAAATTGCTCTTTGGCTTTGCCTTTCAGCATTGCCTTTATCTCGCCCTTTTCATCATTCTTCAATATGCATTCAAACAATTTTACCGTTGCAAGCGTATCTCCACCGGCGCGGTGCCTATTCTCAATTTCTATATGCAAACTCCGGCAAAGGTTCCCCAAACTATAACTCTGGTGACCGGGCAAAATTTTTCGACCCAGCCGCACGGTACATAATTTTTTACAATCGAGATGGTAACCATGACTGGGCGAGATGGATATTTTACAAACGAATAATCGAAATTGACATTGTGGGCAACAAAAACTTTGTCATGCAGCAGGGCGAAAATTTTTGGTGCCACTTCTTCAAAAACAGGTGCCTGGCTGACCATTGCATTGGTGATGCCGGTAAGCGACTGGATATAGCTGCGGGATCGGTGTTTCAGGATTGATAAGAGTTTCAAAAAAGTCAATAATTTTTTCGCCATCATGAATGGCAATGGCAATTTCGGTGATGGAATTACCACTTGCAAAACCTCCTGTTGTTTCTATATCTACAATTGCAAACATAATTTAAAAAATGCCCCCGGTAAAGGTACAGTGAATGAATTTGCTGCTGCAAACCTATTACTAAAAGTTTTAGGAAAAACAGAAGATGTAATGACAGATTATTTTGAAAACGAAAAGATTGGTCGGGTAAAAACTAACGAACAGGTAAATAAAATAAGCAATACGTTAACATTCATTAAGAAAATTTTTTTAATTTTATCTTACTTTAGGATCACCAAAATCAGCGGTTATGAAAAGGTCTTTTTCTACACTTTCATCTTCGCTTTGCTGTTTCTTGCTTGCGATACACATCACGAAACAAAGCTACCTTCTCACCTGGTGATCATCAATAAATGTTGCAAAGGGTTAGCGGTTTGCCAGGAAGAGATATTGCTGAATACCGCCGAAGAGACCGCCGTACAAACACAGGAAGAAGATGCAGACTCTGTGTTGTTTTTCCTTACTATTCATGTGACACCAAACTGTTGATCTTATAATTATTTACTGACAGAAACACTTTTGAAAACCCACGCCCGGTGGGTTTTTTTGTGCCATCGTGCAGCCACCTGTTTAGTACATTTGCACTCCCCTAATTTTTCGGAAACATCATATCCATCATTGATAGTAGAGCACCACAAACATGGAACTAAGTAAAAATTATAGTCCGCAGGCGATAGAAGAAAAATGGTATAAGCACTGGATAGACAAAGACTATTTTAAAAGCACCCCGGACGAAAGACCAGCATTATACAGTGGTCATTCCTCCACCAAATGTAACCGGTGTTTTGCATATGGGCCATACACTAAACGAAACTGTGCAGGACATACTGGTGCGAAAAGCCAGAATGAGTGGCTTTAATGCCTGCTGGGTACCGGGAAGCGACCATGCAAGTATTGCCACCGAAGTCGAAAGTGGTGCAAATGCTGAAGGAAAAAGGGATTGACAAAAACAACCTTACCCGGGAAGAATTTTTAAAATATGCCTTTGAATGGAAAGAGAAATATGGCGGCATTATTTACAACCAGATTGAAAAACTGGGCTGCAGTGTTGACTGGAACAGGTACAACTTTTACAATGGATGATCACTATTACAAGGCAGTCATAAAGGTATTTGTAGACTATGTATAAAAAGGGCTGATTTACCGCGGCGCAAGAATGATCAACTGGGACCCTGCCGCCAAAACTGCACTTAGCGATGAAGAGGTAGAGTTTAAAGACATGATTGGTAAACTTATATCATTTCCGGTATCAAATGGAGCAGGATGCGAAGCAAAATACTAACAGCGTCGGATACAGCAGCCCAACTACATCACCATCGCAACCCAACGTCCTGAAACCATTATGGGCGATACTGCTATTTGTGTAAACCCAAACGATGAACGTTATGCGCATTTAAAGGGGAAGTTTGCATTGTGCCATTGATCAACCGGCGAATACCTATCATATTTGATGAATATGTTGATCCGGCATTTGGTACCGGTGCATTGAAGGTTACTCCGGCGCACGATATCAATGACTACAACCTGGGGCTAAAACACAACCTTGAAGTAGTAGATACACTAAATGAAGATGGCACACTAAGCGAGGCTGCCCAGATATATGTTGGCGAAGAACGTTTTGCAGCACGAAAAAAAATAATAGCAGAACTAAAAGAAAAAGGTATTCTAACAAGAGAAGAAGAATACCCGAGCCGGCTTAGGCTATAGCCAGCGAAGCGGCGCTGTGGTAGAACCCCGCATCAGTACACAATGGTTTTTGAAAATGAAGGAAATGGCCGGACCCGCATTGAAGCTGCAGTTACGGATGGTGAGATCAAAATTCATCCCGGAGATAAATTTTTAGCTACTTATAAATATTGGCTGGAAAATGTAAAAGACTGGTGCATCAGCCGGCAACTTTGGTGGGGACAACAAATACCTGCCTGGTACGATGAAAAAGGCAATGTATTTGTTGCCGAAACCGAGGAAGAAGCCAAACAACAGCAACTGCAACATGCAGCAGGTGCAGAAGCAAATACAACCACTAACCCAGGATGCAGATGTATTGGATACCTGGTTCTCGTCATGGTTGTGGCCAATGGAAGTTTTTCAACGGCATTTCAGATCCGAGACAACAAAGAAATCAATTACTACTATCCAACCGCGGTATTGGTTACCGGGCAGGATATTATCTTCTTCTGGGTAGCACGAATGATTATGGCGGGCATGCATTACAAGATGTAAAAGCCATTTAGCGATGTATATTTTACCGGCATGGTGCGCGACAAACAGGGCAGAAAAATGAGCAAAAGCTTGGGCAACAGCCCCGACCTGCTTGAGTTGATAGATAAATATGGTGCGGATGCTGTTCGCTTTGGTATCATGATCTCGTCTCCTGCAGGCAACGATCTGTTATTTGATGAAGCAAGCCTGGAACAGGGTCGCAATTTCAACAACAAACTTTGGAATGCACTGAAGCTGGTGAAAATGTGGGCTGAGCGTACCGGCAACGATAACATTACCGAAGAGATTGATGACAGTTGGCGACTGACAGATGAAACCAAAATTCAGAATGGCGAGATCGATGAACTGGCAGACACCGAAAAATCGTGGTCGCACAATATAGCTGTAGATTGGTTTGAGAATAGATTGAATGAGGTTCGTGCCGAAGTTGAGATCATGTATGCCCAGTTTAAATTGAGTGAAGCGCTCAAAACTATTTATTCGCTCATTTGGGACGATTTCTGCAGTTGGTATCTTGAGTGGATTAAGCCCGGTTTTGAGCAACCTATAGATGAGGACTGTACAAAAAAACGGTTTGGTTTTTTGAAGAACTGCTGCAAATACTTCATCCGTTCATGCCGTTCATTACCGAAGAGATATACCATCTTTTATCAGACAGAACCAATGACCTGTGTGTGCGCCAGTTTGATACCATTCAACCTGCCAACGAAGAAATACTGTCGCTGGGGGAAACGCTAAAGCAGGTTATTTCAGCCTTGCGCGATGCCCGCAACAAGAGCCAATTAAAGCCCCGCGAAACGATAGAATTGTTTGTGCAAACCGATAGTCCGAAACACTATAAGCAGTTGGAACAGATCATTTCGCGGCAGGTAAATGCACAAAGCATAACCTACACAAATGAGCAGGTAGCCAATGCCACCGTTGTAACCCTCGAAAAAGATACCTTTTATGTAGTCAGCCACCGGCAAGTGAATATTGAGTCGGTACGCGCAGAACTGCTGAAAGACCTTGACCATCAAAAGGGATTTTTGCAGAGCGTAATGAAGAAGCTTAGCAATGAACGGTTTGTTGCCAACGCCAAACCAGAGGTGGTAGCCTTCGAACAAAAGAAGCAAGCCGATGCCGAAGCCCGCATAAAAACCATTGAAGAAAGTTTGTCTAATTTATAGCCTGACTTTTATTTCGCGGCGATCTTTTGGTGACCGGCAATTGTTCACTGGTGAAACATAGTTGCGACGCTCCGTTCAGCGGCACCGCCATGATTTTGCTTTAAAGAACCCGAACAAAAATAGTCTAGATTGGCAATTCAAATTTTTCAAAAAAGAAAAGCGCGTCTAACTACAACTTTTATTTTCAATGTCAACTTATACAGTGTAAATCAAAACGAATGCTTCATTGCTTTTGCCGAATAGAAATATAAAAGCACAAGTGTGCGACGCAACAAAATTCGAACAGAGATATACCGCCGGAGACCAAAAAAATGTTTTCCTTTTTATCTTAAAGCCAGCACTTTTATAACCGATGAATAACCATTTGCCCGCAGACGATCTGCAAATCAGACCTGCTTCATTGGCTGATATACCAACCATCCAAAAAATTGTTTACACAACCTGGCCGGTGGCTTATGGCAACATATTAAGTGCCGCTCAAATAAGTTATATGCTTGACTTGTTGTACAATGCTAAGACCTTGCACGAGCAGATAATGAACGACCATTACTACTTTCTGGCACTGGAAAAATATATGGCGGTTGGCTTTGCTGCGTGCTCAAAAGTTGGTGAGCAAATCTATAAATTACAGAAATTGTATGTGTTGCCGGGTACACAAAAAAAGGGCACCGGAAAGGCGCTCCTGCAAAAAATAGAAGAAGTTGCGAAGGTAAATGGCGCAACAAAATTGCAACTAAATGTAAACCGGATGAATGTTGCTAAATCATTTTATGAGAGAGATGGTTTTACGATTGTGCGGGAAGAAGATATAGACATCGGAAACGATTATTTTATGAACGACTACGTAATGGAAAAGGAACTGTAGTTTTTAACTTGTTTTATCAATGGTAATCCGAAGATAAGTTTGGATTTGCGCGCTCAGCAATTTCAATATCGGCAAATGAAGAAAGAATATCAGCTTTGCCTTTTCTTATGCAAACATTGTGTTCATAATGAGCCGAGGGCTTTCCGTCTTTTGTTCTCACTGTCCAACCGTCATCATCATAAAACACTTCCTTTACACCCAGGTTAATCATAGGTTCAATGGCCAGTACCATTCCTTCCTTTAGCTTGGGTCCGTTGCCACGTTTGCCAAAGTTAGGCACCTGCGGATCTTCGTGCAGACTTCTACCTAAGACCATGACCAACCAATTCCCGTACAACCCCATAGTGGTGCACGCGTTCAGTATAATCCTGTATGGCAAAAGCAATGTCGCCAATCCGGTTACCATGATGGGCTTTTTCAATTCCTTTATAGAGAGATTCTTTTGTAACCCGCATCAACTTCAACACTTCTTCACCGGGATCGCCAATAGCAAAAGTATAGGCACTGTCGCCATGAAAACCATTTTTAAAAACACCCAGATCAACTGAAACAATGTCTCCTTCTTTCAATACGTCATTAGTTGGAAAACCATGTACCACAGCATCGTTAACAGAAATACAGGCAGTATAAGGAAAGCCACGATAATTTAAAAAATTAGGAACAGCTTTATTATCGCGGATAAAATGTTCTGCCACATTATTGGCCTGCATAGTTGTAACACCAGGCTTTAAAAAACTTCTGCTACTTCTGCAATCACTTTTCCCACCAGCAGACAGCTTTCACGCATTAGTGCTATTTCTGCTTCTGTTTTATAAAAAATCATATTTCTTGATCTCGACATTTAAAAATAAACCTGCCAGAAAATTAATTCTAACAGGTTATTGATATTAAAAAACAGTATAAATCTTAAGCTGATGCAGTGCTGACAATTGTTGTCTTCCCTGTATTCTTCCACTGTCCATCAAACCATCATATTGTCTCATCATCAGATGAGTTTCAATTTGCTGAAGTGTATCTAAGAATAACACCTACCATAATCAAGCAATGAAGTACCACCAAAGAAAGATAGAGAAACTTGAAGTAACACCTAATCTCTGAGCAAAGCCCGGAAGATACCAACAAACGCAAGAAAAATCGCACCGGGCAAAGTAATCTTATCCATGATAGCACCAATATAATCAGAAGTTGGCTGACCAGGTTTAACCCCGGGAATAAAACCATTGTTACGTTTCAAATCTTCACCCATTTGTTTAGGATTAAAGATCAAAGCCGTGTAAAGAAATGTAAATGCAATTACCATTACTGAATACACAACCATATACCAGAAATTACTATGGTCACCAAAAACTTTCGCAATACCTTTTCCGCTTTCAGTAAAAGAGAATAAAGTAGGAAAGAACATAATAGCCTGGGCAAAGATGATCGGCATTACACCAGCCATGTTCACTTTCATTGGAAAAAACTGTCTTGCACCACCAAACTGCCGGTTACCAACAATTTGCTTGGCATAGTTACAGGAATTTTACGAACACCTTGCACCAAAATAATAATTCCCATGATAATAGCAATAAGAATAGCAATCTCAATAAGAAATATCAACAAACCACCACCACCACGTGCTTGCTTAGCACCAAATTCCTGGATAATAGCTTGTGGAAAACGGGCAAGGATACCTACCATGATGATGATAGAAGTACCATTACCTAATCCTTTATCCTGTATTTTTTCACCCAACCACATTACAAACAAAGTACCTGCAGTAAAAGTGATAATAGTAGAAATAGCAAAGTAAGGCTTTATAAGCAGGAATAATTGCTTCAGCATAACCCGGTCCATTTAAGATAAGCAACATAAGCACTTGCCTGGAAAGCTGTAACAATCACAGTAAGATAACGTGTCCATTGATTAATCTTTTTCCGTCCGCTATCGCCTTCTTTCTGCACCTTTTGCAATTGCGGAACAAGAATGGTCATCAACTGCATAAAGATGGAAGCAGAGATATAAGGCATGATACCTAATGCAAGAATGGAAGCCTGCGAAAAAGCACCACCTGCAAAAGTATCAAACAAGCCAAGTAAACCATTCTTGAAGCATTTGCCTGAGCATTTGCCAAAAGGTTTGGATTTAAACCAGGTAAAACAATATGGGTTCCCAAACGGTAAATAAAAACCAATGCCAAGGGTAACAATGATCTTGTTACGCAGTTCATCGATGGTCCAGATATTCTTAAGTGTTTGAATGAATTTTTTCACTTGATAAATTGAGTTAAGTTGTTAATCTCTCTAAAACCAAAAAGACGCATCATTGATGCGTCTGGCAAATATCGCTAAAATTACTTTACAATTTCAACGCTACCACCTGCAGCTTCAATAGCAGCCTTGGCTTTTTCACTTATTGCATTCACTTTAAAAGTTAACTTGCACTTTTCAGTTCACCGTTACCTAATATTTTTATCAAATCAGTTTGACTGATCAAGCCATTGATATACAGATTTTCAGGACTAATTTCTGTAAAACCATACTTTTCAACAATATGATCTATCTGTCCAAGGTTAAGCACTTTATATTCAACACGATGTGGATTTTTAAAACCACGCTTTGGAATACGGCGTTGAATAGGCATCTGACCACCTTCGTGAGCCATTTTACTCTTATAACCTGCACGGCTTTGTCCACCTTTGTTACCTTTTGTAGAAGTTCCACCTTTACCGGAAGCTTCACCACGACCAATTCTTTTTTCTTTATGTGTTGCGCCTTTTGCAGGTCTTAAATGTATGTAATTTCATTTTATTTAATTTTTACTTACGGGGTTGATTCCCCTCGCTTATATTAATTGATATTTAAATTTCTAATGCAAAACAGTATAATGTCCTGATTTCACTTTCAGCGTTGCATATCTTCATTGCCAACTTCTTCTACCTTAAAAAGATGGTCAACTCTTCTAACCATACCTAAGTATTTGTGGAGTGGCTTCAACTTCAACAGATGCATTCATTTTCTTTAAACCCAATGCAATCAATGTTCTTTTTGCTGTCTCTGGTCTGTCGATCACACTTTTTACCTGTGTAATTTTAATTTTTTTCATATTCAAATCATTTTAATGCAGAGTTTAGTCAGTCAAAATGATCATCTCGTACTACCAATATGTCAACTATTTTATCCGCTGAAATACTTTCTTTAAACTAATATTTCTTGTTCTTGCAATAGTGATTGGCTCTCTCAACAAAGCCAGTGCTTTAAAAGTAGCTTTTACCACGTTATGAGGATTTGCAGATCCAAGGCTTTTGCCAACACGTCGGTAAATCCAGCACTTTCCAAAACAGCACGCATGCTACCTCCGGCAATTACACCAGTACCATGTGCAGCTGGCTTAATCAAAACTTTTGCAGCACCTTCTTTAGCAAGCTGATCGTGAGGAATAGTTCCATGCATAATAGGAACTTTAATCAGGTTCTTTTTTGCATCTTCAATTCCTTTTGTGATGGCTTCCTGTACTTCTTTGGCCTTACCCAAACCATGACCAACAACACCGCTTCCATTACCCACAACAACCAAAGCAGAAAAACTAAAAGTACGACCACCTTTGGTAGTTTTAACACACGATTGATAGAAACAACTTTTTCTTTCAATTCCAGGTCGCCGCCTTTTACTTTATTTAAAATTGCTTTTGACATTATATGTAATCAAAATTTAAAATTCGTTGTATTAAAATTGAAGTCCACCTTCTCTTGCACCTTCAGCTACTGCTTTCACACGACCATGATAAAGATTACCACCCCTGTCAAAAACACAAGTTGTAATCCCAGTTCAGTTGCTTTACGTGCAATTGCTGCACCAACCATTTTGCTTTTTTCAACTTTGGAGCAGTTTGAGCAGCAATATCTTTTTCTCTTGAAGAAGCAGCAGCCAAGTGTATTACCAGTTATATCATCAATCAATTGAGCATAGATTTCAGTATTGCTTCTGAAAACAGAGAGCCGTGGTTTAGCATGGTACCAGCTATCTTCTTACGAATGCGATACCTGATTTTTTGCCTTCTTAATTAATTTGTCCATTTTATTTTTATTTATTTCCCGATACTGCCGGGAATAAAGTTGAAAATTTGAAAATTGAAATGTAATGAAATCAGACTTTATAAAAAGCTTCAACTTAATACTTATTTACCTGCAGCTTTACCAGCTTTTCTACGAATAAACTCATCAGAGTATCGTAACACCTTTTCCTTTGTATGGCTCAGGTTTACGAAGCTCGCGGATTTTTGCAGCTACAGCTGCCCAACAATTGATTATCAATACTTTCCAAAGTGATCTTCGGATTTTGACCTTTTTCAGTAACGGTTGCTAACTTTCAATTCTTTAGGAACGTCGAAAATGATATTGTGAGAATAACCCAAAGACAAGATCTAAAATATTTCCTGTATTAGTTGCCTTATAACCTACACCCACCAATTCAAGATGTTTTGTAAAACCTTCTGTAACACCTTTAACCATATTGCTGATCAAAGAACGATAAAGACCATGCATAGCACGATGACGGATCTGGTCAGTTGGACGAGTGATAACAATCTCGTTATCCTTCACTTCCACTTTAATATCTCTGTCAATATTTTGCGTTAAAGTTCCCTTTGGGCCTTTAACAGTGATCACGTTATCAGCACCAACAGTTAACGTTACACCCTTGCTGGAAGTGTAACCGGTTGTTTTCCTATACGAGACATAATTATAATTTGATAATTTGATAATTGATAATGTAAAGTTGACCGTGTTCAGCTTACGTATAGATGAGCTTAATTGTCAATCAACTATATCCAATATGAAATTATTTTCAAATTGCAAAGCTATAATCTTAATAAATATAGCAAAGAACTTCGCCACCTACGTTCTGAACTTTTGCTTCTTTATCAGTCATTACACCTTTAGAAGTAGAAATGATGGCAATACCCAAACCATTCTTCACTCTTTTAAAATCTGCTGGTTTAGAGTATTGACGCAAACCCGGACGGCTTACTCTTTCAAGGCTACGGATAGCAGGAACTTTGTTGCTGCATCATATTTCAACGCAATCTTGATCACACCTTGCTTATTATCATCTTCAAATTTGTATTTAAGAATATATCCCTTATCGTAAAGAATTTCGGTGATGCGTTTTTTCAAATTGCTCGCAGGAATTTCAACAATCCGGTGATTAGCCATTTGAGCATTACGAATCCTTGTTAAAAAATCTGCTATAGGATCAGTTACCATTGTTTGAAGTAGTTGATAGTTATAAATGTGTTACACAATGCGAATATCCCATGGTATTCGTTCACGGCCATTTAACAATGCCCGTTAACTTACTTACCAGCTTGCTTTTGTTACTCCAGGAATTTTACCAGCCAAAGCCATATCACGAAAAACGTTTCTTGAAATCCAAAATAACCAACGTATCCTCTTGGACGGCCGGTTAACTGGCAACGGTTTTTCAAACGAACAGGAGAAGCATTTTTGGGAAGCAGATCCAAAGCCTGCATAATCGCCGGCTGCTTTCAATGCTGCTACGTTTGTCAGCAAATTTGGCAACCATTGTTTCTCTCTTTCTTTGCCTGGCTTTTACAGATTCTTTTGCCATAATCTATATTATTGATTGTCTTTTTTTAATGTTTTTAAAAGGCATCCCAATTCTTTCAACAACTCATATGCTTCTTCATTGGTATTCGCAGTTGTTACAAAAGTGATATCCATACCTGTAATCTTATTCACCTTATCAATATCAATTTCAGGGAAAATGATTTGTTCCGTTACACCCAATGTATAGTTACCACGTCCATCAAAAGCTTTATCATTAATTCCTTTAAAGTCACGCACACGTGGCAGGGAAACAGCGATAAGCCTGTCCAAAAATTCATACATTTTCACACCCCGCAAAGTAACCCTTGCACCAATTGGCATATTCTTACGAAGTTTGAAGTTGGAAATATCTTTTTTAGAATGGTAGCAACCGCTTTCTGTCCAGAAATGGTGGTCAATTCATCAACAGCAATATCAACCAGTTTCTTATCAGACACAGCGCCATTAACACCACGGTTAAGACAAATCTTTTCAAGCTTGGGTGCCTGCATTACAGACTTATATCCGAACTTTTTCATCAAAGCAGGTACAACTTCATTTTTGTACTTATCTGCTAATCTCGGTGTATATGTGTCGGTACTCATTATTTAATTACCTCCCCTGATTTTTTTGCTATACGAACTAATTTACCATCCTGGCGGTCACGTTTCACTTTTGTCGCAGCGCCTGATTTAGCATCCCACAACATTACATTGCTGATGTTAATAGAAGCTTCTCTCTTAACCAGACCACCTTTAGTATTCTGGGCACTGGGCTTTGTATGTTTGGTGATGATGTTAGCACCTTCAACAACTACCCGACCTTTATCCAGTATTACTTCAAGCACCTTACGGGGCTTTTTCAGGTCTTTATCATCTCCGGCAATCACCACTACTGTATCGCCTTTTTTGATGTTGAATTTCGGTTTAAATCTGTTGCTCATGATATGTACCCTCCAGGCTCCGCGTTTAGGCGGAAAGTGTTTTATTTTTTATGTACGAACTTTCTATTTCTATTCGGCTTTTGTTGTGTTACTTTAATTCCGACCTATCGGAACACCCTTGTACGGCAACACACTATTCACCTTAGTACTACATCCTGCATAACCACCAATTAAATCAATGGTCATCAACGGTTTAGTTTATGTTAAAGAACCTCAGGCGCCAGCGATATGATCTTCATGTACCCTTTATCCCTAAGTTCTCTTGCTACCGGCCCAAAAATACGCGTACCTCTTGGCTCGTCTGCGTTATTTAACAACACCACAGCATTGTCATCAAAACGGATGTAAGAACCATCTTTGCGACGCAATTTGTTTTTGGTGCGCACGATAACAGCTTTGGAGACAGTTCCTTTTTTCACACCTGCAGCAGGCATTGCATCCTTTACAGTAACAACAATTTTATCGCCTATTTTAGCATAATCCTGTCCCGAGTTACCCAATACGCGAATGCACAACACTTCTTTGGCACCGCTGTTATCAGCTACGTTCAATCTGCTTTCTTGCTGAATCATTTTATTTGGCTTTATAGCTATCAATCTTAGTTGATAGCCAATAAAGAATTGTTTTAAATATCAATAAAACTTGCAGCGGCTTGCAGTAAAAAACCAATAGCTTGCATATGTATACTTACTTCACTTTCTCTACTACTTCCACCAGACGCCAGCGCTTTGTTTTACTCAGCGGACGGGTTTCCATGATCTTAACAACGTCACCAATGCTGCACTCGTTCTTCTCATCATGCGCATGAAACTTGGTTGTCTTTTTTACGAACTTACCGTAGATCGGGTGTTTTACTTTTCTTTCAACAGCTACAGTAATGGTTTTATCCATCTTGTTGCTGCTTACAACACCAATCCTGATTTTACGCAAATTTCTTTCTAACATTGTACTGTTTATTTATAGTTAGACACCTAACGATCTGTTCTTTAATGCTGTTTTCAAACGGGCAATGTCTCTCCTCAAAGAACGAATGCTCATTGGATTTTCCAGAGGAGAGATTGCATGAGCAAACTCCAGTTTTTTCAGGCGCAATTCATCTTCTTGTATTCTTGCCTTAAGATCATCTTCATTCATATCCTTAAGACTCTTTATTGAATTCGAATTTCTTTTAGACATTGCTATATTTAATTTGTAGAATTTGCCGAATTTATTACGGTTTTGCACCGGTAAAATCCAAATCTTTTCAGTTATTACAATCCTAAACCTTTATCCCTGCGTAATCTCTTCTTACTACAAACTTGGTTTGGATAGGAAGCTTCTGCGCTGCAATGCAAATGCTGCTTTTGCAACTTCTTCCGAAACACCGTCTGCTTCAAAAATGATACGTCCTGGCTGAACAACAGCAGCCCAATATTCAGGATTACCTTTACCTTTACCCATCCTTACTTCAGCAGGCTTATGTGTAATCACTTTGTCAGGAAATATTCTGATCCAAACATTACCTTCACGTTTCATCGACCGTGTCATCGCCTGGCGTGCAGATTCGATCTGACGGTTCGTCAACCAAACTGAGTCCAATGATTTTAAACCAAATGAACCAAAGGCCAAAGTAGCTCCACGTTTGGTGTCACCCTTCATACGCCCTTTTTGCATTTTTCTGTGCTTCGATCTTTTCGGCTGTAACATCTTTTATAATTTCAATTTCAGTTTAGCAACCGTAGTTGCGAAACATTCTTGTTCAAATAAATATTTAATCAGTTAGCGAGGCTTTAATTAACAATCTGGAGCCTATCTTCTACCTCCGCTGTTTACCGCCACCTCTGTTATCGCGTCCACCGCCGCCACCGCCACGGTTGTCTCTTCTATCTCCACCACTGATCTCCGCCTCTGAAATCCACCTCTGTCGTCACCTGTTATCTCTTCTTTCTCCCGCAGGTCCACCAGCATCTTTACCGCCAATGAAATTGGGGTTCAATTCTCTTTTACCTAAAACTTCACCTTTACAGATCCATACTTTGATTCCAATCTTTCCATAGACTGTCTGCGCAAAAACATTGGCATAGTCTATATCCATACGAAATGTATGCAGGGGAACACGACCTTGCTTTATCTCTTCACTACTTGCTATTTCCGCACCACCCAAACTACCACTAACTTTTACTTTGATACCTTCTGCACCCATGCTAATGCAGACGCAATAGACATTTTGATGGCTCTCTTAAAGTTGATACGGTTTTCGATCTGACGTGCAATTGTATCTGCTACAATATTAGCATCCAGTTCCGGACGACGAATCTCCAGAATATTGATCTGAACATCATCTTTACCGGTAAGTTTTTCAACTCTTCCTTTAATCCTGTCAACTTCTCCACCACCTTTACCGATGATGATACCGGGCTTAGATGTATGTATAGTAATGATCAGTTTGCCCAATGTACGCTCAATAACAATTTTGGCAATCCCACCTTTATTGATACGTGCATTCAGGTAAGTTCTGATCTTATGATCCTCAATCAGCTTTCCGGCATAATCTTTATGATTACCGTACCAGTTACTTTCCCAACCGCGGATGATACCTAACCTTGCACCAATAGGATTTGTTTTCTGACCCATATTTCTGGATATATAAGTTTTACGAATGAATATTTATTTACAAGCTTTGCCTGAACAACATTCTCAGACACTTCAGTTATTTATTATCTACAATAATGGTTACGTGGTTACTGCGCTTACGAATTCTGTAGCCACGACCCTGGGGCGCCGGGCGCATACGACGCAAAGTCCTGGCTCCATCAACAAAAATTGTTTTTACAACCAGGTTGGCATCTGCGGCACTTGTTCCCTCATTTTTCTGCTCCCAGTTGTTAATTGCACTCTTCAACAACTTTCCCAGAGGCGTAGCAGGATGTTTTGGATGGTGCTCCAAAGTAGCCAATGCATTTTCAACCGCCATACCACGGATCAGGTCTGCCAGCAAACGCATCTTGCGCGGAGAAGTTGGATAGTTTCTTAATTTTGCTACTGCTTCCATTTGTATTCGTTTCAGTTTCAAGTTTCAGGTTTCAGTGTTTAACTGGCTAAAACTTGAAACCAACAACTTGATTATTTTATTGTTTCTTATTTGAATGTCCTTTGAAATTGCGGGTCGGTGCAAATTCTCCTAATTTATGACCTACCATAAATTCTGTTACATAAACCGGGATGAACTTATTACCATTATGCACCGCAAAAGTATGTCCCACAAAATCGGGAGTAATAGTAGACCGGCGAGACCATGTTTTGATAACAGATTTCTTAGCAGTACCATCGTTAATAGCCAAGAACTTTACCTTCCAGCTTCGCTGCTACGTAAGGACCTTTTTTAATTGAACGACCCATATTAATGAGTTAATTTGAAAATTTGATAATTTGAAAATGTAGCTTTTATTAAAGTGACAATTTGAACCATTTTCAAATTATCCAAACTGTCTCACCGTTTAATATTTATTTCGCCAGTTTCTTACCGTTGCTTCTCTGAATGATCAGCTTATCACTTGACTTTACCTCTCGTTCTTGTTTTCAAACCTCTTGAGTATTGACCGGTTCTGCTACGTGGCTGTCCACCAGAAGCTCTACCTTCACCACCACCCATTGGATGATCAACAGGGTTCATAGCTACACCACGTGTACGTGGTCTGATACCTTTCCAAACATTACGACCGGCTTTACCCATGCTTTGCAAGCTATGATCGCTGTTACTTACCACACCTACAGTAGCATAACAATTGATCAGTACTTTTCTTAACTCACCGCTTGGCATTTTAAGAACAGCATATCTTTCTTCCTTATTGCTCAACTGGGCAGATGCGCCGGCACTTCTTACCAACTTACCACCTTGTCCAGGTTGCATTTCAATATTATGAACCACAGTACCCAAAGGCATGTTTTTCATTTGCAGAGCATTTCCCAAATCAGGAGCAACAGTGTCACCACTTAAAACAGTAGCACCAACCTGCAAACCCTGCGGAGCAATTATATATCTTTTTTCACCATCAGCATAGTTAAGCAAGGCAATAAATGCTGTACGGTTCGGATCGTATTCAATAGTTGCAACAGTTGCAGGAATGTTTTTCTTATCTCTTTTGAAGTCAATAATACGATACATTTTCTTATGACCACCACCAATGTAGCGCATTGCTCTTCTACCCTGGAAGTTTCTACCACCGGTCCGGTTCTTTATTTCCAACAAACTTTTTTCAGGAGTGTCGGTAGTGATTTCAGCATAGGCATTACCAATTCTCCACCTGGTACCTGCTGTTGTCGGTTTATATTTTCTTAGTGCCATATAACCTTTCTCGAAGGGAATTATTTAGTTATCAAAATATTTTCTTATTCAGCTTTAGCGGCAGTTGACGCCATTCTTTTAAATAACTGGATCCTAGATATTTCCGTATAGATCTATCGTTTCGCCATCAGCTACTGTAACCAGTGCTTTTTTGAAAGCGGGTTTTTGTCCCTTTTACAAAGCCGGCTTTTGTATAGCGGGTTTTGTTTTTACCCGGTACAACACCGTGTTTACATTGGTCACGGTAACACCATAAAACTCTTCAATCGCTTTTTTAATCTCGAGCTTGTTTGCTTTACGGTTCACCCTGAAAGCATAGCGTCGCAATTTTTCCTGCTGTGCGTTTGCCTTTTCGGTAAGTATCGGCTTTACTAAAACTTCTGTGAGTTTCATTTGACTAATTTGAATATTTTAAAAATCGTTAATTTGAAATACACTCTCCCACTTGTCAAACTCTTATTTCAAATCTTCTTTCTATACTTATAGCAATTGCTTATGCTTCCTCTCCTACTACTTCTTCCTCTTCGCTAAAGATCTTTGCAGCACTTTCAGTCAAGACCAATACATCTGCATTAACAATTTCATAAGTATTTACATCACTCAATAAAACAGTTGCAGCATTCGGTATATTTCTGCTGCTTAAATGCAGGTTCGAATTAAACTCAGGCACAACAACCAGTGTTTTTTTATCAGAAACATTCAATGTGTTTAGGATAGAAATAAACTGTTTTGTTTTTGGTGACTCGAAGTTGATGTCTTCAACCACAACAATAGCATTGTCTTTGGCTTTGTAGGTAAGTGCACTTATTTTAGCCAGGTCCTTTACTTTGCGGTTAAGCTTGATATCGTAGCGATGCGGTTTAGGTCCGAAAATAGTACCACCACCTTTGTATAGCGGGTTACGTATATTTCCTTTACGCGCATCCACCGGTACCTTTTTGCTTGTGTAGTTTGCGACTTGCACCCTGTACTTCAGCACGTGTCTTTACTTTGTGTGTACCCTGGCGCTGTGCAGCCAAATACTGCTTTACGGCCAAGTACATCACGTGATTATTGGGCTCTGCACCAAAAATTTCATCCGGCAATTCTACAGACCTGCCAGTCGGTTGACCTTGTATATTTAAAACGTCTACTTGCATATTATTTCTGTATTAAAACGATGGAACCATTGTGGCCGGGAACTGAACCACTGATTAATAAATAATTCTTTTCAGGGAAAATTTTAACGACTTTCAGTCCTTTCACTCTTAACCCTGTCGGTACCCATACGACCTGCCATGCGCATGCCTTTGAATACACGTGAAGGATACGATGATCCACCCACAGAACCGGGAGCTCTCTGGCGGTCGTGTTGACCATGAGATGCCTCACCTACTCCATGGAAACCATGACGCTTTACAACACCCTGAAAGCCTTTACCTTTTGTTGTACCAACAATTTCAACACTTTCACCTTCGGTAAAAATGTCGCAGGTAACTGTGTCACCTAATGCTTTATCTAATGAGTAATTTCTAAATTCTTTCACTATGCGTTTCGCAGTAGTGTTGGCCTTAGCGAAGTGGTTGATTTCGGCCTTAGTGGAGTTTTTTTCTTTCTTATCGCCGTAAGCGATCTGAAGTGCAGTGTAGCCATCTACTTCCTGCGTCTTTACCTGTGTTACTGCACAGGGACCTGCTTCAATAATGGTGCAGGCTGTTTGCTTTCCATCGGTGCCAAAAATACTGGTCATCCCAATCTTTTTACCAATAATACCTTTCATTCGTGTTTTTTGTGCCCCGAGGTTATAAGGACAATCTTATTTTCCGGCTGGTAGTGCCAGAGAATCAATCCCCGTTTGCCACCGACCTTTTCCGGTTTTTCTGCTGTAACAGCGAAGAGGAAGTACCGATAGTAAACAAACCTCGAAGGGCTTGTTCATATGTATCCAGCTTATTTTAGAAGCTGAAGATTAATTTAAATCAGCGCTCTTTTTTCGCACCAGTGTACAATTGAGAGATGAATATGATAAGAACTTTGCCTGCAAACAGGCGAAACTTAGTAACCTGCTATTATGCCTTAATTTCAACTTCAACACCCGATGGCAGGTCCAGTTTGCTCAGCGCATCAACTGTTCTTGATGAAGATGTATAGATGTCCAACAACCTTTTGTGCGTGCACAATTGAAACTGTTCTCTGGCTTTTTTATTCACGTGGGGTGAACGCAGTACAGTAAAAATTTTCTTTTGTGTTGGTAAAGGAATAGGACCAGTTACCACTGCGCCGGTACTGCGTACGGTCTTCACAATTTTTTCGGCAGACTTATCTACCAGGTTGTGATCGTATGATTGTAGTTTTATTCTGATTCTTTGCGACATAATCTGATCCAATTTTTCTAATTGGGAGCGCAAAGGTAAGAGCTAACACTATATCATCCAACTATAAAAAAAGAAATTTCCCTAAAAAAAGTAAAAACCAGTGTTTACCTGGTTGCAGGTGCGTTTCTATGCTGCGGAAAACCCGGGGCTATAAACAAAGAGAGATCAGTTTCGGCTGATCTCTCTTTGTAGTTTACAGGCGAATGCCATTTGTGTGTTACAGGCATTTGGTACTTTTTTCAACATCGTTGTGTCACTCCCTTGTACAGTTATATCTTTTTGCAGCCATCCAACAATACTATTTACAAGCCTTATTAGAACACGAACTCTAAAAGTGAGACAGCGTTAAAATGATATGTTGTCTAGCAATAAAAGGCGAAAAAAGCCTCATAAGAATTACTGCCGATGAACGTACTGCGACGCAACGATGTACCAGAAAGAACCATCTGCCGGGAACAAAAAACTATTACCAATTACTATCTTTTACCTGGTTGTACACCTGCCTGATGCCGTCTTCGAGCGACACAGTTGCCTGCCAGCCCAAAGCAGTTAGTTTAGACACATCCATCAATTTGCGTGGCGTGCCGTCGGGCTTTGTAAAATCGTATTTTATCTGACCGTCGTAGCCAACTATTTTTTTAATAAGCAACACAAGGTCTTCGATGGTAATGTCTTCGCCCGTGCCCACATTTACAAAGCCGGCATTGTTATAAGTGTCCATCAGGTAAAGGCATGCCTCAGCCAGGTCATCGACATACAAAAATTCACGACGCGGCTTACCCGTTCCCCATATCTCAACAAAGGGTGCATGGGTGTTTTTAGCTGTTATCATTTTGCGCAATAGAGCCGGCAAAACATGACTACCCTTGAGATCGTAATTGTCGTTGGGTCCATATAAATTGGTAGGCATGACTGAAATAAAATTGCAGCCATATTGGGCACGATAGGCCTCACACAATTTGATGCCGCTAATTTTGGCAATGGCATAGGGTTCGTTGGTCTCTTCGAGCAGACCAGTCAAAAGGTAGTCTTCCTTAAGCGGTTGCGGTGCCATTTTGGGGTAAATGCAAGACGAACCCAAAAACATGAGTTTTGTAACAGCATGTTTATAGGCACTGTGAATGATGTTTGCCTCAATCATCAGATTGTCGTAAAGGAACTCGGCCCGGTAGATATTATTAGCCTGGATGCCACCAACTTTTGCGGCAGCAAGAAAAACAAATGCCGGCTTTTCGGCAGCAAAGAAATCTTCAACAGCTTGTTGGTTGCGCAGATCGAGTTCGGCAGACTGCCGTACAATAATATTGGTGTAGCCTTGTGCCTGCAATTTGCGCACAAGTGCACTGCCTACCATGCCGCGGTGACCCGCAATGTATATTTTGGCGTTTTTATCCATTGGTAAACTTTGCCGCTGTTAATGAAATATTAGACAGGGGTTTATTCGTATTGGTTTTTTATAGCGAAACCACTTTGTTTTAGCAGCACTTCACTTTTAAACAATTGCAGATCTGCGGCTACCATCTCGGCGGCGAGTTCCTCTAATGTATATTTTGGACTCCATCCCAGTTTCTCGCGAGCCTTTGATGCGTCTCCGATTAACAATTCTACCTCTGTTGGTCTGTAATAGCGGGGGTCGACCTTTATGACTGTTGTTCCTACAGGCACCTGGTACTCACCTGAACAGGCAACTACCGTAGCAATTTCGGCTTCTGCCTTGCCCTCAAATTGTAATTCGATACCAACGTTGGCAAAGGCAAGCTGTACAAAGTCTCTGATGGAGGTGGTGATGCCGGTAGCCAGCACAAAATCTTCAGGTACGTCGTGCTGCAAAATGCGCCACATGCCTTCTACATAGTCTTTTGCATGACCCCAGTCGCGCAAAGAATTGAGATTGCCGAGGTACATAACGTCTTGCAAACCCAGGGCGATTTTTGCGGCTGCCCGGGTTATTTTGCGGGTAACAAATGTTTCTCCGCGCAAAGGAGACTCATGGTTAAAGAGTATTCCATTGCAGGCAAACATATTGTAAGCTTCACGATAGTTAACGGTGATCCAATAGGCATACAATTTAGCCACCGCATAGGGAGAGCGTGGATAAAATGGGGTTGTTTCGCTTTGTGGAACTGCCTGAACCAAGCCATACAACTCAGAAGTTGACGCCTGGTACACTTTGGTTTTTTTGGTTAATCCCAGCAGTCTTACTGCTTCCAAAATGCGCAAGGTTCCAATACCATCGGCATTGGCCGTGTACTCCGGAGCTTCGAAACTTACATGCACATGACTCATGGCTGCGAGATTGTAGATCTCGTCGGGTTGAACCTCCTGAATAATACGAATAAGATTGGTGGAATCTGTAAGATCGCCGTAGTGTAAGATCAGGTTACGCTGCGATACGTGGGGATCCTGGTAGAGGTGGTCGATACGATCGGTATTGAAGAGCGAAGACCTGCGCTTAATACCATGCACGATATAATCTTTACTAAGCAAAAGTTCGGTAAGGTATGCACCGTCCTGACCGGTGATACCGGTGATAAGAGCAACTTTCATAGAATTACAAAAACTTGTATTTGGTAACGGAATAGGTGATCAATTTAAAAAGTAAGCACCGCAAAAGTGCGGGAAGGTAACGGATACAAAACAAAAATATTGTTTGCTTTATCTTTAAAAATTAATCTCCGGGTATATAAACAGGAAATTGATAAAAGGAAAAATTATTTAATCACCTGCTTTTAAATTCTTTTGGTTCTTTTATTAGCTCTTCTTTTGGCAGTGATTTAAAATAGTTATACGTGATCTTGAGACCTTCAGACCTTGCAACAGTTGGCTGCCATCCTAAAAGTTCCCGGGCTTTGCTTATATCGGGTTTACGTTGTTTTGGGTCATCGACAGGCAAGGGTTTATAAACTATTTTCACATCAGAGTTGGTCAATTTCAACACTTCTTCCGCAAATTCTTTTAATGATATTTCATCGGGGTTTCCAATGTTGACAGGACTGGCATAGTCACTCATTAGCAGGCGATAAATACCTTCAACCAGATCATCAACATAACAAAAGGAACGGGTTTGAGAACCGTCGCCAAACACGGTAAGATCTTCTCCGCGCAAAGCTTGTCCGATAAAAGCCGGTAACGCACGCCCGTCATTCAACCGCATCCGCGGACCATAAGTATTGAATATCCGGATGATCCTGGTTTCGAGGTGGTGAAAAGTATGATATGCCATGGTAATGGCTTCCTGAAAACGTTTGGCTTCATCATAGACACCGCGTGGACCCACAGGATTTACATTGCCCCAATAGTCTTCTGTTTGCGGATGCACGAGCGGATCGCCATATACTTCACTTGTTGAAGCAACCAAAATTCTTGCTTTTTTTTCCCTTGCCAATCCGAGACAATTATGAGTGCCGAGTGAACCTACTTTAAGGGTTTGAATAGGAATTTTAAGATAGTCAATGGGACTTGCCGGTGAAGCAAAATGAAGGATGATAATCTAAATGACCGGGTACATGTATAAACTTGGAAACATCGTGGTGATAAAACTCAAAAGTTTCTAATTGAAACAAGTGTTCAATATTTTTGAGGTCGCCGGTAATAAGGTTGTCCATTCCAATCACATGATAGCCTTCCTTAATAAACCGATCGCAAAGGTGCGAACCAAGAAAACCGGCTGCGCCGGTAATAAGTATTCTTTTTTTCATTGATACTAAATTTTTGATGGTTGAAGCCCAATTCCATAATAGGAAAAGCCTGCTTGCCTCATTTCTGACCCGTTGTAAATATTTCTACCGTCAAAAATGACATTTCCGTTCATTATAGATTTTACCTTTGTCCAATCTGGTAATCTGAACTCTGCCCACTCTGTCACCAAAACTAATGCATCGGCACCTTTAATGGCATCAATTGCACTTTTTGTAAACATCACCTTTTCATCTACCATGTGCGCTGCTTCGTCCATTGCCACGGGATCGTATGCCTGCACTTTGGCGCCAGCCTCCAATAAAGATTTGATCAATACAAGTGCAGGTGCTTCGCGCATGTCATCAGTATTAGGTTTGAAAGACAAACCCCAAAGACCAAATACTTTGCCTTTCAACTCACCGCCGAAGTAGCTTTCTATTTTTTTATACATCACATGTTTTTGGTCGTCATTTACCGCATCAACGGCTTTTAAGATGCGTAGATCATAACCAAAATCGTCGGCTGTATGAAACAAAGCCTTTACATCTTTCGGAAAACAAGAACCGCCATACCCAATGCCAGGATAAATGAAGCGATTGCCTATACGCGGATCAGAACCGACACCCTTGCGTACCTCATTTACATCGGCTCCCACCAACTCGCATAAATTGGCAATATCGTTCATGAAAGAGATCTTGGTTGCCAACATAGCATTGGCTGCATATTTGGTCATTTCAGCAGAAGGAATATCCATAAATAGTACCGGGTGAGAATTCAAAACAAAGGGGTGATACAAACGGCTCAATACTTCCTTCGCCCTTTCAGAACTCGACGCCTATTACAATGCGATCCGGCTTTAAGAAATCTTCAACAGCAGCTCCTTCCTTCAAAAATTCGGGATTAGATGCAACATCGAAGTCTATGTCTGCTTTTCTTTTCTCCAGCGCAGCAGCTATACCTGCTTTTACTTTCTTAGCGGTGCCAACCGGAACAGTGCTTTTGGTAACAACTATAATATAGTCTTCAATACAACTTCCTATGGTGTCAGCAACTTGTAATACATACTTTAAATCTGCACTTCCGTTTTCGCCGGGAGGGGTTCCAACTGCTATAAATGCAACCTGAGCCCCTTTGACCGACTCAGATAAACTGGTGCTAAACTGAAGGCGACCTTTGGTAAAGTTGCTCTTAACTATTGTTTCCAATCCTGGTTCAAAAATGGGAAGTATTCCTTTTTTTAAATTGTCAATTTTTTGTTGATGAACATCTACACAGATCACTTCAACGCCTACTTCGGCAAGACAAGCACCGGTAACCAGACCAACATAGCCAGTCCCTACAATTACAATTTTCATAAGTTAGATAACGAGTTTAAATATTAGGATTATCAATATTGTATAAAAAGGACGAAAATGCACTAAAACGCATTTTCGTCACCTTTTATGCTTTTATATACTGTCAAAAGAATGATCCGCAAGTCAAGCCACATACTCCAATTTTCCATATACCATATATCATGTTCAATTCGACCATGCAGATCTTTATTATTTTTTATTTCTCCCCGGTAGCCATTGATCTGAGCCCAACCTGTTACGCCGGGTTTTACATAGTGGCGTATCATATAATGGTGTAAGATCTGCGAATACTCCTCTGTATGCTTAAGCATATGCGGTCTTGGTCCAACTATCGACATTTCGCCCCGAAAGACATTTAAGAATTGCGGTAGCTCGTCCAGGTTTGATTTACGTAAAAAACGCCCCAGGCGGGTCATCCTTTCATCATTCCTGGTTACCTGACGGTTATGCGCGTCTTTGTTAACACGCAAACTTCTAAACTTGTAACAGAGAAAAGGTTGATTATTTTTTCCTGATCTTAATTGTGTAAAGAAAATCGGACCACGGGAATCCAACTTTATCAAAATTGCAATGAAGGGCACCAACCATGATAACAGACAAAAAATTACAAGAATGCTGAAAATAATGTCAAAGCATCTCTTTTTGATCTGACTGTCAAGGTTCTCCAGCGGTTCGGTGCGCAAGGATAAAATAGGAATATTGCGGGCAAAATCAATGTGTACTTTGCGGTTTATGAACATTCTAAAATCGGGCACAAACTTAAACCTGATAAAATTGGTCTCCGCTTCATGCGCAAGTTCATAGATATACATGTTCTCCTCCGGAGAAATAGTTGAGTAAATTTCAGCTACATTATTTTCAATTGCATAGGATACAGATTTGCTAATGCTGCCTAAAACCGGGTACTTGCTCGAGGTACCGTTCATATTTGCATCATCGAAATAGCCTATAACAGTGAGTGTTTTGTCGAACTTCGTAAAATTGTCTACCAGGAGTTTTGATAATTCGTTGTAACCAATAACAATCACTTTTTTATTTAACGGGTATTGACGACGTAGATAATAAGCAGCTCCCACATACAGAGTCCTACTAATTAGAATTATAGTACCAAAGCCAATAAAAATCAAAATAACGAACAGGCGGGAATAACTGAAATTGTATAGAAATATGGAAAGGAGTGAAATACCGAAAAATAAAAGAAATGAGATGACTGATCTTTTAAAGAAATTGTCGTTGCTATTGTGCTTCCCAATATATAAGGCTGTGATATAAGCACAAATTATCCAGGCTGCATTATTTATCAAAAATAAGAAGATGTATTCCCGGGAGCCGGGCACGTTTTGCATAAGGAGCATTAATACGAAATGCACCATATTGAGACACAGGAGGTCAAAAACAGCAAATGAAAAGCGAAACAGGTTACTTGAGCGGCTATTCATAATTCGCAGTAATACTACACATTCACATTTAAAGTGACAATCGAAATGCCGGGTTGTAGCATTTCATTTTCATTAGAAATTTGTTTGAACAATAGACTTTCGGTTGTAAAAGCCGCATTAATGGGCTAGATTAAAGGTGCCTGCCTTAGAGAAAAGCGTATCAGCAAGAGACAAAAAAGACAGACAAAAAAAATTCATTAGTTTATCCTTCGCAAATATTCTCCATATCCACTTTTATGATATTTTTCTGCCAAATTCTTTAATCCTTCTTTAGACAAAAAGCCCATCCTGTATGCAACTTCTTCAATACAACCTATTTTCTGACCTTGCCTTTTTTCTATAACCCTAACGAATTCAGTAGCATCGCTCAAAGAGTCGAAGGTTCCGGTGTCGAGCCAGGCTGTGCCCCTATCCATAACTCCCACTTTTAACTGACCATTGTTAAGATACACCCGGTTTACATCTGTTATTTCATACTCACCGCGAGGTGAGGGTTGTATATTTTTTGCAATGGAAACAACACTATTATCATAAAAATACAAACCTGGTACAGCAAAGTTTGATTTTGGTGCTTTAGGCTTTTCTTCAATTGAAATTGCATTTAATTCTTCATCAAACTCTACTACACCGTATCTCTCAGGATCTGCAACTTCGTAGGCAAATACAGCTGCTCCCTCAACATCAAAAAAAGACTGAACCAATTTGCTGAAACCGCTGCCATAAAAAATGTTGTCTCCCAGGATCAAAGCTACTTTGTCTTGCCCGATAAATTCTTCGCCAATAACGAATGCTTGTGCCAGCCCATTGGGTTCCTTCTGTACAGCATACGAAAAACTACATCCTAGCTCAGTACCGTCACCGAGTAAACGTTGGAATTGAGAACTATCGTCCGGAGTGGTAATAATCAAAATCTCACGAATACCTGCGAGTAACAGAACAGAAACAGGATAATAAATCATGGGCTTATCATACACCGGCATAAGCTGTTTACTGATCCCTTTGGTTATAGGATACAGTCGTGTTCCTGATCCGCCAGCTAAGATTATTCCTTTCATTGTAAGAGACGTTTCTTGATTTTTAAAAGTTGCTCATTCCTGGGTAACATCAGGTAGAACTAACGGTAAACTAAAAGTAAGTGGCTGATGCAGAAAACCCGGGAAGATCCAGGTCCTTTTGTGATATGATCAATTCATGTTCACCTAACTGCCAATTGATACCAATTTGGGAATCGTTGTACATAACGCCACCTTCCGCTGATTTATTGTAGAAGTTGTCGCACTTGTAAAAGAAATCTACTTCATTGCTTAAAACAAGGAAACCATGTGCAAAACCACGGGGAATAAACAACTGGGTATGAGAACCTCCCGATAAAATAACTGAAAAGTGTTTCCCAAAAGTTGGTGAGCTATTACGCAGATCAACCGCAACATCTAAAACCTCCCCAGTAAGTACTCTAACCAATTTCGCCTGGGAATGGACGCCGGTTTGAAAATGCAGACCACGAAGTACTCCTTTAACAGAATGCGACTGATTGTCCTGAACAAAACTTACTTGTAACCCGGTTATCTGACAAAACTTATTTTGATGAAAACTTTCAAAAAAATACCCCCGCTCGTCATTAATTACTGTATCGTGTATAAGGAAGCAATCTTTTAATGGCGTTTGCTCTGCTTTCATAATTTAACGATTGGTGTACATGTTTGTATAATACTGTTGGTATGCTCCCGAGGTGACCTGGTTTAACCATTCCTGGTTATTGAGATACCAATCTATGGTTTCGCTGAGACCTTCTTCGAAAGTTACAGAAGGTGACCAGCCAAGCTCCTTGTTGATCTTTGTAGCATCTATTGCATACCTGCGGTCATGTCCGGGTCTATCTTTTATATAAGTGATCAGTTTCTCGCTAGTTCCCGGTTCATTTCCCAGTTTTAAATCCATTTGTTGGCAAAGCAACTTTACAAGGTCAATATTCTTCCATTCGTTAAAACCTCCTATGTTGAAGGTGTCATCTGTCTTACCGGAGTGAAAGATGGTGTCAATTGCTCTCGCATGATCTTTTACAAAAAGCCAATCACGGGTATACAAACCATCTCCATAGACCGGTAAAGGCTTTTTTTCAATGATATTATTGATAAATAGTGGAATTAGCTTTTCAGGAAAGTGATAAGGACCATAATTATTAGAACAATTAGAGATAACATACTTCAAGCCGTACGTTTCACCATAAGCCCGTACAAAATGATCACTTGCTGCTTTGCTGGCAGCATAGGGAGAATTGGGATGATAGGACGTAGTTTCTGTGAAAAAGCCTGTGGCGCCAAGGGCACCATAAACTTCATCGGTGGAAACATGATAAAACAAATGATCGTCTAATTGCCCTTTCCAATTTTGTTTTGCTGAATTAAGCAGATTGACTGTACCTACGATGTTAGTGTAAACGAAATCCAGCGGGGACTCAATCGACCTATCTACATGCGACTCTGCTGCCAGGTGTATCACATCGGTAACAGAGTGTTGGTGAAAAACACGGTCAACCTCATTTATATCTAACAGGTTTACCTTTTCAAAATAGTAATTGGATGATTGCTCTATATCGGTAAGATTTTCTAAATTACCTGCATAGGTGAGCGCATCGAGGTTAATGATCCTATAGTCAGGATACCTGGTAACAAATAATCTGACAACATGTGATCCAATGAAACCAGCCCCGCCGGTAATGAGGATTACTTTATTCATAAATATATTTCTCTTTATTTTTTAAATATACCCCTGCGGATTGGATGCTCTTTTTACACCAATATTCAATCATCGTTTTTTTAGCAAAGTCGCAAATATAGGAAGAAGATATTCATTAGAATGTTTGCCTCTGATCCTATTGAAACAGCGACTAAGTTTTGAATCTTATACGAAAATGATAAATTTCTATGGCGAAAGAAGATAGAAATTCGTCCACAGAACAACTCTTTTAACAAACACTTTAGTTTTAGTCTTCTTTAATAATTATTTTGTACGAAATATAAACTATGAACGAACTTCTAATTCCACCCGCCTATCAGCAGGTAATGCCATATTTGATAGTGAAAGATGCATTGAGTTTTTTACGGTTTGCAAGTGATGTATTCAATGCGAAAGAAAAGATGAAGATCATGCGCTCAGAGGGAGTAATAATGCATGCAGAACTAACTATTGGTGAAAGCGTGATCATGTTGGCGGAAAGTACTGATCAGTTTCCACCACAAAATGCTGGTTTGTTTGTCTACGTCGCTGATGCCGATGAGACATACCAGCGAGCTATTGATTCCGGGGCTACAATTATTACTGCCATGTCAAACCAGGATTATGGCAGAAGTGGCGGTATAAAAGACCCGTTTGGAAACCACTGGTGGATAACATCGCCGCTCTAATAATGGGATTAGCTCGCGATTGAATGAGATTTCACTTAGTGTCACTTTAGCGACTACAATCATGTATTTTACCAGTTTTCCAATAAAATGGTCACGAAAATCTAAAATTTCCTGTATATTTATGACAAGTAAATAGCAATTTATTATATAATTTTTTTTTATATCTGAAGCCAAAAAATCAAATATGGATGAGCAAATACGTGAATTAAATGTTTTAATCGGCTCATTACCTCCATCCAGTAATTTGCCAAAGGGGTATTCACAATTGAACAATGTATTGAGTAGATATACAGCAATTCTGGACTATTTTAATAGCTACAACGACGATTTGCGCATCGCTACTTCCGTTTACTATAGCGATATAACGGATATCCGGGACAATATCCAAATCTCCTTATACTCCAGGGATAATGGCGAAAAAGATGCAGCTTTTCATGTTGCAAAACGAAAACTGGAAACAGATATCCAATCGCTGGTAACACTGGTAAAAAAATAACCTTAAAAAGTCAATAAAAAAACCAAGCTAAAGAGCCCGGTTTTTTTTATTGACCATACAATTGAATTAAGCAGGATCGTCTTCTTCATCTTCTTTATCTTCCTCCACATCACCTTCTTCGTCTTCTGCCTGTAGATTGATACTGCTTACCGCAATTTGTGAGAGTAATTCATCGGTTTGCTTCTCCTCGTCCAACGTTGCGCCCAACAGATTTTTTGCATCCTGCAGACCCAGGGTTTCAGCCAGTTGTGCCAATCCGCCATAAGATGCAATCTCATAATGTTCCACCTTTTGAGCTGCCATTATCAAACCTGCATCACGTGTCATTGTACCTTTTTGTGTCTCATCTATAATGTTCTGGGCTTCTTTGGTTAAACCATCCATTGCCTCGCATTTTTTGGCTACAGCTTTGGTTGCAATCAGTTGAAAGACTTGCTCAAGCCGGTCTATTTGTCCTTCTGTCTGTGTTTTATGCTTTTCAAAAGCCTGTTTCAATTCATCGGATGTAGCAGCTTTCATCATCTTTGGCAGTGCCTTGGTAAGATGTTTTTCTGCCCAATAAATGTCTTTCAAACCATCAACAAAAAGTTTTTGCAGTAAACTCTTTTGCTCTGCGGAAGAACTAACACTCTTTTTAGCAGGAGCTTTTTTCGCTGCAGCTTTATTAGGTGCAGGTGCAGCGGCCTTTTTCGCTGCTGTCTTTGTGGGGGCAGTTATGCTTTTTGTTGCAGCTTGCTTAGTTGCCGCCTTCTTTCCTGATGCCTTTGCCATGATATAATTTTTATGGGTTAATTGACTATTAACTTTAAAAACTAGTGCCATTGCGTACATCTTAATATGAAGAAATTATTCCACATGTAAGGGTAAATTCATTAAAGTACTTCCTACCAAGGCGGGGGCTCTCCCGATAGCAGCCTGGCAACTGAACCCTCATGCAAAAAAAAAGAGCCTATAAGTAACTCTTAATCATATTCGTTTTTATCAGCATTATTTTTCAGATGTAATTGGGTCCAAAAAAACGATCTGTGTTACTGCTTCCAGATTTAGCGGACCATAGATGTGCGGGTATTCTTCATTTGTCCCATCCAGTTTATCATACTGCAAATGTTGGGTTAGCCGCATCGGATCTATAGTTAGTTTCACCAGATTTTCGTGCTCTTTAAAATGGCGTTTTAAAACACCATTAACTTGTTGCTCTGTCGAGCAATGTATGTAACCTTCTTTTGCCAACGACTTAGCTTCATAGAATCCTTTATCCTGTGCATCCTCCCACTGTTGCAGGGTTGTAAGGTGATAAATTTGTTCAGCCATACTTTACTATTTTTATTATTATAAAATACGTCTCAGTTGATTTTCAAGCAACATCAAATCTGCTAATGCTATTGCTGTTACAGCTTCCAAAACCACCGGAACTCTTAGGGCAATGCACAGATCATGCCTTCCCTTTACTGAAAAAGTATCTACAGCACCTGTCTCCCAATTGAAAGTTTGCTGTTCTTTGGGAGTAGAAGAAGTGGGTTTGATCGCAATTCTAAAGACCAGTTCATTGCCGTTCGTTATACCACCAACCACACCGCCGGCATGGTTCGTTACTGTTTCGCCTTTCGCATTGGCAATGGCATCGTTATGCTGGCTGCCAAACATTTTCGCGGCGGCAAATCCGGTTCCAAATTCAATTCCACGAACAGCAGGTATGGCAAATACGGCATGTGACAAAACTGACTCTATTGATTCAAAGAACGGCTCACCCAAGCCAAGTGGCAGACCTTGCACCCTGCACTCAACAATACCGCCAATTGTATCTTTGGCGTCGATTGCCCTCTGCAAGCCTTTTTCTACATCCGGTTCTCCACCAATTTCAGCTATTGTTGCTTCCACTTTTATTGATACCAAAAGCTTTTTTGCGATGACGCCGGCAGCTACCAGTGCCACCGTTAACCGACCGCTAAAATGACCGCCGCCTCTGTAGTCCTCGTTGCCGCCAAATTTTTCATGCGCCACAAAATCTGCATGACCCGGACGTGGAAATGCCCGTTGCTTTGCATAGTCACTACTGCGGGTATTGTTGTTCTCAAACAATATGGTAATGGGTGCACCCGTAGTTTTGTTGTTGAATAAGCCACTTTTAAAAATCGGCAGATCATCTTCTTTGCGTGGCGTAGTGCCCTTCGCGCCACCTTTGCGCCGCTCAATATCAGTTACAAAATCTTCCTGACCCAAGGCTAATCCTGCCGGGCAGCCATCGATGACTATGCCAACGCTTTCGCCATGCGATTCGCCAAATATGTGCACCCGGAATATGCGTCCAAAACTATTCAAAGCAAATTTGTTTTTATGATTAGAAGAAACCCCTGTTCATTTTTCTTGGGCGTGCAGTTTACCTTTCTTCAGCTTCTGTTGTGTTATTTTAATTGCGGTTTATCGAAACTTCCTTGTACGGCATCTTTTTAGGGAGCGATTAGCAGCCGGAAATTAAAAGACTGTACCAAATAAGACATTATGTTTATCGACGAAGCACAGACGCATTATTAACTGAATAAATATTCAGTGTTCGTTAGATCTATCCACCTCTTTTAATGAGATAAGGTTTGCCGACGAATGGAGCCCCGCAGTAAGGCGGGGTAGACTGTCGCAACCAATGTCTCCTAAAAAGTACCCATTCCGGCTACCAAAAAATTCGCTGCATTTCACTACGCTATAGTAAGCGTAGCTCCCAGATGCTGCAGGTGCTCATAAAAATCAGGATACGATTTATTGATAGCCTCAGCCCTCTCTATTTGCACTTCACCATTGGCGCACAAGGCAGCCACTGCACATGCCATAGCAATTCGATGGTCGTGCCGCGAATGAACCGTCGCTGCCCGTACGCCTGTACCACCGTTGATGTGCATTTCATCGCCCACCAGTTGTATGGCAATGCCCAACTTGCCGAACTCGTCCTGTAGGGTGAGCGCCCGGTTGCTCTCTTTGTGCGTTAGCCTGCTGACGCCGTTGATGATCGTCTTTCCCTTACAACATGCTGCCAAAGAAACGAGCGGCGGAAAAAGATCGGGACAATCTGTGGCATCGAATTGAAAGGCTTGTATGGCTGCAGAACCTATTTCAATTTGTTTGTCGTTTACCGATAAACGGCACCCGCAATCCTGCAATGCCTGCAAAACTGCTTTGTCTGCCTGTGTAGATGTTGGGTCTAAACCCTGCACTACGATATTGCCGGCTATAGCGCCCGCAACCAGCAAAAATGCGCCTCCGCTCCAGTCGCCTTCTACAGTGTATATCTGCGGCTCGTAATTTTTTGTCTGCGGCTGCAGGTGAAAGTATTCGTAGTTGGTATGGGTAACTTTTCTGCCAAAACTTTCCATTACCCGCAAGGTGAGGTCGATGTAGGGTTTGCTTTTTAAGTTGTTTACTTTAATGGTAACGGGCTGCGTGACCGCTGCGCCAAATGCCATTAAAAGACCGGTGAGAAATTGCGAACTTAGAGAGCCGTCCACTTCAATATTGGCAGGTATAAGCGGCCCTTGAATTTGCAAAGGTAAATGCCCGTTTTGTGAACGAATTTGAATACCCAACTGCGGAAAAATATCGTCGAAGAAGTGCATAGGGCGGGTAAGCAAACTGCCGGTTCCATTAATGGTAATGGGGTTGCTGCTGAGTGCAGCGATGGGAGTAAACATGCGAATACCTAAGCCACTTTCACCGCAATTGATCTCGCGCCCGGCAGGGTCAACTCCCTGGCTGTAGATGGTAATTGATCCATCGTCATTTTGCAGTACCCGCGCACCCAGCTTCTGAATTACATCCAGAGCTGCCAGGTCGTCGTTGCTCTTGCCAGGGTTTTTAATTTCCGTTGCACCTTCGCAGAGAAGCGCGGCAGCACAGGCACGCTGCATACTACTTTTACCAGCCGGCGCCACAATGCTCCCTTTAACTTCTGATGGTTTAACGATTACTATCATGCCCTTGGCTTACAGCCTGCAACTTTAGAGTGATTGAATGATTGTATGTATCTCGTCGAATGAAAGAGGAACGATAACCGCTTTGCCGATCTTAGAAAGCAAAATAAATTTGACAGAATTATCTACTTTTTTCTTATCGGATTTAAGGAGGCGAAAGGTCTCTTCCTTATCAAAGTCGAACTGCGGTGGCAAACCGTACTTCTTTAATACTTCCACAACTGTTTCGGTTTGTTTAAAACCCGTTATTTGCTGCGAAATTTTGCAGGCGGCGCCCATGCCTATACTCACCGCATGACCATGAGGTATCCGGTACAAATTCTCTATAGCATGTCCCAGCGTGTGACCAAAGTTCAGCATCTTGCGATCACCATTTTCAAATTCATCATCTACAACAAATTTTGTTTTTAGCAAAGAATTGCGTTGTACCAACTTGCCAAGTGCGGTCACATCTTTTTGAAAGTAGCTCAGCTTATTAGCTTGTAAAAGACGAAACATTGCGGCATCATTAATACAAGCATGTTTTATTGCCTCGGCAAAACCGTTGATCCATTCTTCTTTCGGTAAACTTTTGAGCAGAGCATAGTCAAAGAGCAAAAAGCTGGGCTGCCGTATAAGACCCACCATATTTTTATATAGCCCTACATCAATGCCATTTTTGCCCCCAATAGCGGCATCTACCATAGCCAGCAAAGAAGTAGGAACAAAGCCAAAACGCACACCGCGCATAAAAATGCCGGCAACATAGCCAGTTATATCTGTAATTACTCCACCACCTACCCCAATGAGCATGGTTTTGCGGTCTGCACCCAGATCAATCAGTTGCTGAATGATACCATCAACAGTTGCCTGAATTTTGAATTGCTCACCGGCAGGCAGTACGATCATCTTCCAACCTTTTAATTTCCTTTTCAGTGCGGCAGCAACATGTTCGTCGGTAATGACAACAGCCGTGTTTTTCTCAGCCAAACTCTCCAGGTGGCTGATGTCGGCACCAAAAAAGTATTGTACGGAAGCAGTTGAAAAGGAAAAAGACTTTTTGATCATAAATATATCCGGGTGTGGTATGGAACCTTATATTTTGTGCAACCCACTTTAGCTGTTCATTATTTTGTTCTGGTGGTTGATGCTTTCCATGTGAACGGCATCGTAGTATTTGGTTATGAACTCGCGGCTTAATCCCATTTTCTCACCCTTCTTTGCCGCTCTCTCGAGTATCTCATTCCAGCGGTTAGTTTGCAAAATGGTGATGTTATTTTCTTTTTTATACGTTCCGATCTGATCGGCAATTTTCATACGTTGCCCCAGCAGGTACACCAGTTCATCGTCAATATGATTGATCTGCTCGCGCAACTTTTCAAGGGCTATCTGAAATTCTTTTGCATCAGTTGTCTCATGTCTCCACGTAATACCTTCCAGCAGTTCGGCTAACTTTTCCGGGGTGATTTGTTGTTTGGCATCGCTCCAGGCATTATCGGGGTCTATGTGGCTTTCTATCATAATGCCGTCGAAGTCAAGATCGATCGCCTTTTGGGCTACACTTTGCAGCAGTACGCGGTTGCCGGATATATGGCTCGGATCGTTTATGATCATCATACCAGGATTTCTACGCTTCATTTCTATCGCAAGGTGCCACATAGGTGCATTGCGGTATTCGGTATTTCCGTACGACGAAAATCCGCGGTGGATAAGACCGATGTTGGTGATACCCGCTTTGGCTACCCGCTCTACCGCACCTATCCATAGTTCCAGGTCGGGGTTTATCGGGTTTTTGATCAATACGGGCACCTTCGCGCCACGCAAGGCATCGGCTACTTCCTGCACGCTAAATGGGTTAACAGTTGTGCGCGCACCTATCCACAAAATGTCAACATCAAAATGTAGTGCATCTTCTACCTGCTTACCCGTGGCTACCTCTACAGCCACCGGCAAACCCGTTACTTTCCTGGCCTGCGAAAGCCAGTTCAGTCCTTTTGTACCTACCCCTTCAAAGCTGCCGGGGCGGGTGCGGGGTTTCCAAATGCCTGCACGCAAAGCATCAACTTTACCTGTTTTTTTCAGTCTGATAGCAGTTTCCATAACCTGCTCTTCCGTTTCGGCGCTGCAAGGCCCCGATATGATCAACGGACGTTTTGTAAGTACCTGGTCTGCCACAGACAAGGTATTTGATGTTTGTTCCATTTTTACGTTATTTAAATTGAAGTATCATTTTCATGTTCTGTCAACTCGTTAACCAATAAACTTCGCCAGTTTTTCATTGGCAGTTATATCAGTTTGGCTGCGTATGTTCATTTGCACACTCGTTATCCACTCGCCGCAGCCACTTGTCACCAAGTGATCATTTACCTGGTTTATTACCTTCATCACTTCGCTATAAGTGCCTTCTAAAACCGTTGCAAAAGGACCAATCTTATATTTAATTCCGGCCTTTTGTATTATCAAAATGGCTTCATCAACCCACTCATACGGATGCCTGTCCTGCACGATAGGCAATATCTGAATGGATGCATTTATGATGTAATTGTGCATGTGTTTTTAGCCTTTTATTTTTTTGAAGACCAACATTTTATCGCTGACGATTTACCGTTGCGACGGTCTACCCGGCCTTACTGCGGGGCTCCGTTCATCTGCATTTCTTTGTTGAGACTTCCCAAAAAGACACTGCCAGATGCAGTCTTTTTCTTGCTGAATAGAATTACTAACCGTACAAGAGTGCGACGCAACGGCGGCAGCAGACACCTGTGCTGCCGGGCTACACATCATTCTCCTTTGCCAATCTTTTTATCCCCGGCTGTTGGCATCGTTCATACGTATGCGGCGACCTTTAAAGGTCTTTCCGTCAACTGCCCTAATCATTTGCGATGCTGCGCTTTTATCTATCTCTATCCAGCTATTCATTTCTTTCATATCAATGCGACCGAGCACTTCTTTTTTCAAATCGCTCATGTCGAGGATGAATTGCAGAAAACTGGCTTTGTAAAAACCATCTTTTGTACCCAGGTTTACAAACAAGCGGGCAAAATTTCCGCCGCCCGAAAAGTCGCGGCTCCTTCCCTCTCTGCTGTCGCGGGTGCGGGTGCTGTCTCTGTCAACCCTGTCAAAAGTTCTTTCCCTTGAGCGAGGTTCTGCCCGTGCATTGAGGTCGGAGGCGTTTTCGTAATACCGCAGAAAACGGTCAAACTCAGTAGCTACCACCCTTTTCAATACTTCTTCTTTGGTTACATCTGCAAACTTTTCGGTCAGCATGGGCATATACGTTTCGTAATCGCCATGGCTCACATCGGTTTGCAGCAACTTGTCCATAAAATAGAAGAATTGCTTGCGACAAACGTCTTTGCCCGAAGGAATGTCAAGGCGGTGAAACGGTTGTGCGACCATGCGTTCTATCTGGCGCAGCTTACCAATTTCGCGGCTGTGTACAATAGACATGCAAATACCCTGGCTACCCGCGCGACCTGTGCGACCACTGCGGTGCGTGTAAACTTCTACATCGTCGGGTAGTTCAAAATTGATAACGTGTGTTATTTCTTTTACGTCAATGCCACGCGCGGCTACATCGGTTGCGATAAGCAATTGCAACGATTTTTCGCGAAACTGACCCATTACGCTGTCGCGCTGTGCCTGCGAAAGATCACCATGCAAAGCATCGATATTATATCCTTCACGGGTTAACTTTTCGGCTATATCCTGGGCATCTATTTTGGTACGGGTAAAAATAATTCCATACATACCAGGGTTAAAGTCAATAATACGTTTCAGTGTTTCATACCGATGTTGGGAAGACGCCACATAATATTGATGATCGATATTGGCATTGCCGGTATTCACTTTTCCAACAGTCACTTCCACCGGATCTTTCATGTAGCGCTTACTAACCTGCCGTACTTCGGGTGGCATTGTTGCGCTAAACAACCAGGTAGCTTCACGCTTTGGTGTGTTCTTTAAAATAAATTCAATGTCGTCTCTAAAACCCATGTTCAACATTTCATCGGCCTCATCGAGTACTACATATTTTATTTGTTCAAGGTCTATTGCTTTTCTTTCTATCAGGTCAATCAATCTTCCCGGTGTTGCTACAACTATCTGTACCCCGCGTTTTAAATCGCGGATCTGTGTGCTGATAGAGGTGCCGCCGTACACTGCCACGACATGCATACCCCTGATGTATTTCTTAAACAGTTCGGTTTCTTTTACAATCTGCATACACAACTCACGTGTCGGGCACACGATCAACGCCTGCGGAAATTTACTTTCTACTTCAATCAACTGCAACAATGGCAAACCAAAAGCCGCTGTTTTACCTGTACCAGTTTGAGCCAATCCTACAAAATCCTTTGTACCGCTCAGCAGTACCGGGATGGCTTTTTCCTGTATAGGAGTTGGGTTCACAAACCCCAACTCGTCGGTTGCCTGAATTAACTTAGCGTCAATTCCCAACCCTTCGAATGTCATCATCTTTTAAAATTTTTGCAAAGGTAACTAGAAACGTGCGACGGATACCAGTTGAGGCAATCTGTTAACATGCCACATTCTATAGTGCTTTGTAAGTTGTAAATCTCCTATTTCATATTTTACATGCGGCGGCTTTTTTACCCCAAATCATTTCAATATTCTTTTTATTCCGTTTGCGTTTTCTATCAATTGCTGCAGGTATATATAGTTTTCCTTTTCCAGGCAACTTTTAAACTTGCGCAATTGCGTAATGTGTTCGTTCAAAACATCTAACACGTTGTCGCGGTTTTGTTTAAAAATGGGTACCCATGTAGCTGAATTACTGTTCGCCAGCCGTACTGTACTTTCAAAACCGGCACTTGCCAATTCAAATATGGCAACATCTTCTTTTTCCTTTTCAAGTACCGTATTAGCCAGGGCAAAAGAAGTTATGTGCGATATATGACTTACATAGGCCGCATGTATATCGTGTGCAATGGCATCCATATATATCAGGTGCATCCCAATGTTTTTATAAAGGTTTTTTACCAGTTCCAATGCGTCAATATCTGTGTTCTCTGCATCACAAATAACAGCGGCTTTATTGGCAAATGCAGTGTTCACAGCCGCATCGGGACCGCTGAATTCAGTACCCCACATGGGATGTGTGGCAACAAACCTTCTCCTGTTTTGGTGGTTGGTGATAGTTGAAATAACTGCTTCTTTAATAGAGCCAACATCCATCACCACCTGCTGCTGCACCAGGTCCATTATTTGTGGCAAAAGTTTGCGCATTGCATCTATGGGCACTGCTAAAACTATCAGATCGCTTTTTACAATTGCTTCTTCTAATGGCAACACCTCATCTACCAGACCCAATTGCAATGCCCTTTGCTGGTGTTCGATATTATTTTCAACGCCTATAAAATGCATTGCTAACTTCCGGTTGCGCAGCACAAGGGCAAACGAACCACCAATTAAACCGGTACCAACTATGGTAACCGTTACCAATTGTTTTGGCGCATTGCTGCTTTCTTCCTGAGAGGTTTCTGAACTCATGCTATTTGTTTCCATTCTATCGGATTTTTTTTCAGCTTATTCTTTGCAGCGCCTCATTCAGCACCTCTTGCCTTGCACAAAGGCTGAGGCGCACATAGCCATTTCCATTGCTCCCAAATATGCCTCCGGGTGTTATAAAAACATTGTTGTTATATAGTATCTCATCACTTAAAGCATAACCATCTTTGTATTGTGCCGGTACTTTTGCCCACACAAACATCCCGGTTTGCTCTTGGTTGAAGGTACATTGCAGTTTTTCTAAGATCTGGTAAACGACCTTGCGCCGTTCAGCATATACTTCGTTCAATTGAGCATACCAATCGCTGCCCAACGAAAGTGCTTTGGCGGCCGCCAGTTGCACTGGCAAAAACATTCCACTATCCATATTGCTTTTAAACCGCAACACTTCATTTATACGTTCAGCGGCGCCTACCAACATGCCCACGCGCCAGCCTGCCATATTACTGGCTTTACTTAACGAGTTCAGTTCTATCGCTACATCTTTTGCTCCGTTTACGCTCATCAGGCTCAGAGGCTCGCTGTTAAGTATAAAGCTGTAGGGATTATCGTGGCAAATGAGAATATTATGTTTGTTACCAAAAGCAATAATCTCTTCGAAAAGTTGCAATGAAGCCTTTTTACCCGTTGGCATTTCAGGATAGTTGACCCACATCAGTTTAACTTTCGAAAGATCATTTTTTTCTATAGCAATAAAGTCCGGTGTCCAATTTGTCTCTTCCGTCAAATTGTATTCACTACATATGCCACCGGCAAGCTTCACCGCGCTGCTATAGGTTGGATATCCCGGATTAGGTATCAGCACTTCGTCGCCGGGGTTTAAATAGGTCATGCAGATGTGCATGATGCCTTCTTTGCTACCGATCAGCGGAAGTATTTCTGTTTCAGGATCAAGGTCTGCTTTATACCAGGTTTTGTAGAAGCCCGCGATTGCATTGCGCAAAACCGGTGAGCCTTTATAGTTTTGATAAGCGTGGTTGCCGGGTTTTGCGGCCTGGTTTTGAAGTTCGGCAATTACATCCTTATGCGGAGGCATATCGGGACTGCCAATGCCGAGGTTAATGATCTTTTTTCCCTGTCTATTGAGCCCCTCAATTTCACGGAGTTTTTGCGAAAAATAGTATTCTCCAATTCCATTCAATCTTGCTGACACCTGTATATTCATTGCTTACAGTTTACGCCGTTTATTTAGTCTTACCATTTTTGTATTTGCCAAACACTTTCAACTTTGCTGTTAGTGGCTGCAAGGCTTCTATCACTTCAGAAAACCTGCCGGCATCGTCAAACTCCATATCTGCATAAAAACCGTAGAGAAAATCGCTGCCGGGTATTGGCATACTTTGCAGTTTGCTCAGGTTAATACCAATGTCGGCTATTTTTGATATTGCCCTGGCCAGGCTTCCTTTGCTGTGATCCGTTTCGAAGTAAACAGATGCTTTATTGGCACCGGCAACTTCGCGGGCATCTTCTTTTCGCTGCAACATTAGGAAGCGGGTGAAATTATTCTTCAGGGTGTGAATATCGGGCACTAATATGTCGAGGTCGTACAGTTCGGCGGCGAGTTTGCTGGCAATGGCTGCGGTGTGGCGGCTTTTGTGACGTTGAATGTTGCGCGCGCCCAATGCAGTATCTTCCATTTCAACCAGTTTCCACGCGTGGTGTGTTTCTAAAAAATCCATGCATTGCAGCAGCGCCATAGGGTGACTGTGCACTTCCTTTATATCGGTCAGTTGCACTCCACGGTTTACCAGCAGGTTTTGTTTTATCTGCAAATATTTTTCGCCCACTATGGTTAGGCTACTTTTTTGCAACAAATTATAGTTTGGCAAAATGCTGCCGGCAATTGAATTTTCAATTGCCATTACTCCACCTGCGCTCTGGTGTTTATCGGAGGCAACATGAATAACCTGTCTAAATGTGTCGCAGGGAATGACCTCTACCTGCTTACCAAAAAACTTGCGGGCTGCCTCCTGGTGAAAACTTCCGGCATAGCCTTGTATTGCTACCGACAATGTTGACACTGTTTGCGCCAATTCTCTTTTATCTGCTGGCATAAATGAACATAAAAAAAGCCCCGGTTAGTGAACCGGGACTTTATATTTTGATTGTTGTTTTTTTGTTGTTCAATCGCAATACCTACCCGGTACTCTTAGTAAAATAAAAGTAGTAATAGAAACTAAAGCAGGTATTTGCGACGGATTGTTTCATTGCGCGATAAAAGTAGGAATTGATTTGAAAAATGCAGTGCTTTTTTTATGTTTTTTACAAAAGCCAAAGAAAGGGAAAAACGCTGAAGAGTGCGACGCAACAATGTTTCAGAAAGTTATAATGCCGGTTTCCAAAAGAAAAAAAAGACGCGCAGGGACCGGGCTTGCGCAACAATAATGAACATAGTTGCGACGCATTTCGTTTATCGGTATAGCCCTGATTGAACTTTTTTCAGGGTATGTTATATCCCGCAAAAATGATTGCCATAAATTTTTTGCAACAATGTAGTTGATACACAGAGAACCAGAGAGAGCAAAAAAATAAAGCCATCCCCAGGAATGGGGACGGCCTCTAACGATTGCTTGCCATATGAAAAACTTGCTGACAACTGCCTGGTGCGGCAAGCCTGCTAAAGCAGCAGCTATCAGTTGATAATATTAGTGAGGAGTGCTCATTGCAGATGTATCAGCGCTCATAGCTGAAGTATCACCCATCATAGCACCGGTGGTATCCATTGGAGCCATTGTAGAAGTTGTGTCAGTAACTACAGTTGTAGTATCAGTTGTAGCATCGCTGCTACCATTACCGCAGGCTGCGAAAGCACCAAGTGCGAAAACGAATAATAACTTTTTCATGTTTCTTTGTTTATGTTGTTTGGAATATAGGGTTTAATACAGCAAATACTAAAAGGTAACCCCAACCGTAATTTTTTTTTAGAATTATTTTTTGCGGGTTATTATAAAAAATAAAGCCCTCCCCAGGAATGGGGACGGCCTCTAACGATTGCTTGCCATATGAAAAACGTAGCGATAAACTGCGGCGGACAAGCAAGCCTGTATGCAGCTACCGGAAATTATATTAGTGAGGAGTGCTCATTGCAGACGTATCAGCGCTCATAGCTGATGTATCAGCCATCATACCACCGGTAGTATCGGCAGTAGCAGGAGCCATAGTTGCAGTTGTGTCAACAGTAACTGCAGTTGAATCAGCAGTTGCTTCAGCACCACCATTGCCACAGGCTGCAAACGCGCCTAATACGAAAACGAATAATAACTTTTTCATGTTTCTTTGTTTGTTTTTTTTTGATATACACTATAATACGGCAAAGCATAAAAGGTAACCCGGCACTTAAAAAAAAATATACCAAAAAAAATAAGAGCAATGGCGCACTAAAAAATAAGCAATTGACCGTTGTAGAAACGATGCATATAAGGACAGACAACGAGACAATTTATGCTGAAGCGATGAGCTAAGTAATTAATAGCATTTTACCTCGTTTTTTGTAAAACATTTTGAAACTACCTTGGGTTACTTTTAGTGTCACCCAGGTATTAAATACACATCTGTGAAAGCCGAACTTACCGAACAGGCATTATTGAACGGAATTGCTTCAAACGACAGAAGGTCTATAGAGACGGTATATAAGAACAATTTCAACATGGTTCAATCGTTTGTGTTGAACAATAATGGAACCTACGACGATGCAAGGGATATTTTTCAGGAAGCAATGATTGTGCTGTATGAAAATGCAAAACTCGAATCATTTGTCCTTAACCTGCCAGATAAAAACTTACATCTACAGCATTTGCAGACGGTTGTGGCTTAAACGACTGCAACACCTGAACCGCTTTTCTACCCAGGTTGAAAACCTGGAAGAGACCATTTCGGTTGAAGAAGATATAGAATACCAGGAGAAACAGAACGCTGATTTTGCAATTATGGAACGCGCACTGGGCAGCCTTGGCGAACCCTGCAAAAGTTTGCTGGAAGCCTACTACCTGCAAAAAAAAGATATGACCGATATTGCGGCTGCTTTTGGTTATACCAACGCAGACAACGCGAAAAACCAGAAGTACAAGTGCCTGATAAGATTGAAAAAATTGTTTTTTTCTCAATATAATATAGGAGAATAAGTGATGGACGACATTTCTATACTTGATACAGTGGAGCGTTATCTTAACGATGACCTTTCTGCGGCAGACAAAGTAGCTTTTGAGAAACTGCGCAAAGAAACACCGGAGATTGACCAGATGGTGGTAGAGCATTCTATGTTTTTGCACCAGATGGAAACCTTTAGTAATACCCGGCATTTCAAACATCAGCTCAACGAGGTACATTACCAGTTGCTGGAAAATGGAGAAATAGGCGCAACACCGGAAGAAACGGGTGGAAAGGTGCTACAGCTTTGGCAAAAATACAAAAGGGTTATAGGTATAGCAGCTACTATTGCCGGGGTGACCGCTATGGTTATAAGTGTACTTGTTACCTACCTCTCACCATCGAATAGTAAAAATGACATTGTACAACTGAATCGGAAGATTGACCAGGTAATGCACAATGTGCGTGTACAGGGCAACCAGATCAATACGGTGTTGCAATCTAAAATACCCATTCACGAGAAGGCGCTCAATGGTGGATCAAGCTTCTTAATAGATGGTAAAGGGTACCTCATCACCAATGCCCATGTGATTGCCGGTTCTTCTACCATTGTGGTATCTAACAACAAGGGTCAGGAGTTTAAAGCTGAAGTAGCCCACATTGATACCGATAAAGACATGGCTATTTTAAGGATTAAAGACAGCGATTTTAAACCCTTTGCTTCTTTGCCTTATGCAATTAAGAAGAGCCCTGCCGATTTGGGTGAGCCCATTTTTACGCTGGGTTATCCCCGCGATGAAATTGTGTACAACGAAGGTTATATGAGTGCAAAAACCGGCTTTAACGGTGATACCATTAGTTGCCAAATTGCATTGAGTGCTAATCCTGGTAATAGTGGTGGACCAGTTTTCAATCACAATGGCGATGTAATTGGTATATTGAGTACCGCACAGCCAGCAGCACAAGGCGTTGTTTTCGCTATTAATTCGCGCAATGTGTACCAGGCAATAGAGGACCTGAAAAAAGAAGATACAACCTATTTAAAAGTAAAAGCACCCACTACCTCAAACGTAAAAGGTATGGATCGTGTACAGCAGATAAAACAGATTCAGGACTGCGTATTTATGGTGAAGAGCTTTACCAAATAATATAAATTCCCGTAACAAAAAAGCCTTGCTGAAAAGCAGGGCTTTTTTGTTACGGGAAATCAATGATTTGAATGTAGGAAAATGGTGGTATTGTCTAAAAGTGAGAAGGGACAAAGCTTGGCGTTATCCCTTCTCACGTATTCAAAAAAATTAGTTCCAAAGGTCATCAGGGTATTCACCTGCCCTTACCAGTTCATCAATACTCTTTTGTACGCCCGGTGCATCTTCTTTATAGGTTACGCCAAACCATTGCGCACTTGTTGGTATCACTTTTATCACTCCCTCGCCTGATTTAATATATTCGTCCCCCACCAACGGAATGAAGAATTCAGCCTTGGGGTTGTCTATACTTTCATCAAGAAATTTCTGAAACTGTTCTTCCATTATCTTAAAAATGGACGGCTCAAAACCAAAAAAGTTCATACTTACTTTGCTGTCTTCACTCACTTCATGCAGACCGTCTTCATCTTCATAGGTTATTTTCCCTTCGTCGTTGCGGTAGATCTTGGTGCGTTCAATAATAGATATAAGATTTCCTTTTTCATCTACTTCGCATACCCCACGACTTACACTGCCATTTTCACTTAAAGTCTTTTTCAATTCATAACCAATTATGCATTGGGTATTGTCAGCGCTGGATGTTAAAAAATCAAAAGCTTTCTGAAATGAATCCCTGCCATAAAAATCGTCGGCATTAATAACCGCAAAAGGCTCTTTTACTGTGTCTTTGCAACAAAGTACTGCGTGGGCAGTTCCCCAGGGTTTGGTGCGGTCAGCAGGCACCTGGTGATCACCAATAAACAATTCCAGGCTCTGAAATACATAATCAATCGCAATCTTTCCTTTCAGCTTTGGCTCAAATATTTCTTTAAAGTTATCTGCAAAATCTTCGCGGATTATAAAGACAACTTTGCCAAAGCCAGCTCTTATCGCATCATAAATAGAATAGTCCATGATGGTTTCGCCCGAGGGGCCAAAAGATTGAATTTGCTTCATACTTCCATACCTGCTTGCCATGCCTGCAGCTAAAATCACTAATGTTGGTTTCATATAAAATATTTAAACTTTGCGAAACTAATTGATACTTCCCACGCGGAAAATATTTCTCATGACAGTGCAAAAATAATACCTTGAACCTTTCTTCTATTGCTGTACAAAGCCTGTATGCCCCCTGGATTGACTCTGCGAACATCAGTTTGGACGTGCTTCGGCTCGACCTACTGCACCCGGTTGTAAGCGGCAACAAATGGTTTAAACTTAAGTATTATCTACAGCAGGCAAGCAGGCAAAACAAACATTGCGTAGCCACATTTGGCGGAGCCTGGTCAAACCATATCGTCGCTACTGCTTATGCCTGCCAGCAACAAAACATCGCCTGCATCGGCATCATTCGCGGCGAACAACCTGCCCATCTTTCTTTTACTTTACGCGCCGCGCAAAATTTTGGAATGCACCTGCATTTTGTAAGCCGTGCCAGTTATAGCAACAAAAAAGAACTGGTAGAAAAATATACAACGCAGGGGTGTTTTGTAATTGCAGAAGGAGGTTACGGAGAGGCAGGCGCGCGGGGTGCTGCAGATATTTTACGTTGCTGCAATGCATCCCTTTATTCACACATTATAGTTGCAGTGGGTACAGGCACTACCCTTGCCGGTCTGACAACTGCGGCACACCCTGGTCAACAAGTTATCGGCATCAGCAGCATGAAGAGCAACTATGAACTACCACAGCAGGTTGCAAATTTATTGCCTCCTTCCAATGCAAATAAGGTAGTTATGTTTCACGATTACCACTTTGGTGGCTATGCAAAACATCCACCGGAACTAATCGCCTATATCAATGCTGTTTATGTGCAGCATCATCTTCCACTCGATATTGTGTACACCGGCAAAGCATTTTACGCCACGCAAAACCTGGCTGCACAACAGTACTTTGCGCCGGGCAGCAAACTACTTTTTATACATACCGGCGGTTTGCAGGGCAATGCAAGTTTACCACACGAAGTTGTAACGTTTTAATTATTTCGCTCCCTTTATCTTTGCCGCCATTAATCGAATAAATTTGAAAAAACTACTCAGCCTTGCTTTTATTTTTTCTCTTGCACAAGGCGTATTTAGTCAGGACACATTACCCAACTTTACGCTGCTAGACAGAGGAAATAAAGCCATCATTAGCTGGACCAATCCATTTGAAAGTTTGATACAATTAAACGTTCAGCGATCGTACGATAGTCTGCGAAATTTCTCAACCATATTTTCAGCAACTTCACCAGAGCTGCCGCAAAACGGGTATACTGATACCAAAGTAGCGGGTAACCGTATCTTCTACCGTATTTTTTATGTGCTCCAGGGCGGCAATTATTTTTTTACCAAAGCCCGGCGCGCCGGCTCAGCAGCTACCACATCAGCGCCTGGCTCTCGCGATATCAATAGTGAAGCGCTGCTAAATGTAGATGCCAACGACAAGCGGCAAATAACCATCCGCATCCGCAACTCAATTTATAAACAAATGCCCGCTGCGCAGTTTCACAGTTTTCGCGACAGTGTTCTGCGCCTTACTAAAGACACGCTTTTTGCCGTGAATGACTCGTTGGTGACCATATTGCCATTCGTAGGTCGCGATGCCTGGCAACCCTCACAATATATCTTCCTCGATAAGAATGGCTATGTCAGCATTTCAGTGCCTTCTGTAACCGAAAGAAAATATAACATCAAATTCTTCGAGGAAAACGGTACACCGGTCTTTGAAATCAAGAATGTAAAAGAATCACCACTCATTCTCGACAAGTCAAATTTTGTGCATGCCGGCTGGTACCAGTTCGAGCTGTTTGAAGACAATAAGCTGAAAGAAAAAAATAAGTTTTACCTGCCAAAAGATTTTTAATAATCTAAGCGATCATGAAGAAGCTATTGCTGGTGTTGTTGATCGCGTTGTACGTGGGCGCTGGCATCAATCACTTTTGGCATCCGCAGTTTTATATTCACATCATTCCGCCTTATTTGCCCGCGCCATCTTTGCTTAATATCACTTGCCGGCATAAGCGAGATCATATTGGGTGTGCTGCTCATTTTTAAAGCCACACGAGCGCTTGCCTGCTATGGCATAGTCGCTATGTTATTTGCATTTATACCAGCGCACATTTATACCATTCAGCAAAGCAATTGTAGCGGCAATACCTTGTGCGCCAGTTTCATTATTACCTGGTCGCGCCTGTTTATTATTCACCCGTTTTTAATTGCCTGGCCAGTTTATATCCGGCGAAAATTCAGTTAAATTTTTTTGTGTGCACGCAGTAGATAATGCGGCAGCTTTGGTTGCGACGCTCCGTTCATCTGCCGTTCTTTGCGAACCAGCAGGCTGCCATTGCCAATGGTTGCCCAGTTATAAAATCATACACCACACAAGAAAGAGTTCAGCCATTTGCTGTAGTTGCAAGTACAGAAAATTGATGGAACTACAGGCTGCCATTGCCAATGGTTGCCCAGTTATAAAATCATACACCACACTAGAAAGAGTTCAGCCATTTGCTGAAGTTACAAGTACTAAAAATTGGCGTATCTAAGACTACGCCAGGGCTTTCTGCAAAAGCATCTCTCCCTGCTTGCTGTAGGGCAACGTAAGTGCAGCCTGCCGCCCGGCGTCGTCCATTTTATTCCACGAGCGGCGCAGTATCCTCAGCATCTTTTCTTCGCTGTGGTGTTGCAAAAAATCTTCGTACTGATACTGTAAAAAAACAAGGCAAAGCGCATCTTCCATTACCTGCACTTCATGTGCGCTACGCAAATTTTCTTTTTTTAGGATCGATTGAACCGGGGCAATTTCCGCATCGGTATAACCTGCTTCGCGCATCAGCTCGCCGGCAGTTGTAGCATGAAAGGCAGCCAGGTCGGTGCGCCATTTATAATACCGGCTTTATCCATCGGGTAGTTTTGCCGCGGCGATTTCCAGCGACCTATATGCTGCGACCGCGAGGCTAGTAACAAACTTTCACTTGCCTGTGCATCCAGTTTAATAACCCATTCATGCATGCGCAGCGCGTAGAAATATTCCGCCGGAAAGGTTTCACCCTCCTGCTCTATCGTGTTTGGATCTTGCTTATTATAATCGTCGAAAAGGGTAAATGCATGTTGCAGCTTTGTCATATAGGAACGTTTATAGTTTGGCTTCAGTGGTACACAAACCTATACAAACCAATATAAAAAAAGGTGTCCCAAACGACTAAACATTTGAGACACCTACTACTCTGTGCACTACAGGTTTATTTCTCGCTATCGCGCAAAGCTTTTATCTCGTCGTGCGATGCTTTAAAAGTTTGTTTTTGACTTTTGATCATATCCTTCAAAAACGCAGGAACGGCTTCGTCGGCAAGTGCGGTTGCGTAAGCTTTTTGGGCTGCATCTTCCCCACCCTCGCAGTTAGCCAAAACTGCATGCCTGTCGTGACCGGTGAAAACTGCTTTCACATCCATCCAGGCGCGATAAATTTTACCACTTGAGGTTGTGCCAGTTTCCATTTCGCCACCCAATACCTGTACTTCTTTGCCCAAGGCCATTTTTGCCTCACGGCTTTGGTCTATCATGGTTGCAAAGATCACTTTCAGGTCGTAATCTTTTTGGGTTAGCTCTTCAATGGCGCGCTCGTAACCGATAATACGATCGTTGTTAATTTCTATCAGATCGTTGAGTATCTCAATTGTTTGTTTGGTAGTTTCCATTTTGCTTTTTGATGTCATTTAAAACTTCGTGCCACAGATATTTTCTTGAGAAAACAAACACCTTACTGTACAAATGGCAGGTGGAAACATATTAATTCAAACGGGTAGTTTTGCCAATTCTCCCTATGGTGGCGTGAGAGGAATTTGCTGATTTATGTATGCGGTGTGTTTGGGTTTAGAAAATTATTGTACCCGCACCTACTGCCCCATCTGTGCGGTGCCGATGAACGTAATGCGACGCAACAATGCCACACCGGAGTACCAGGGCTGGTCACCAAAAAGCAGGCAAACGGCTCATTTTAAACAGACATATCGTCGGCAGTAAAGCTGAGGGGCAACAACATAGAGGCTCGGTCTATGATAAAAATCTTGCCCTGCAATCCACCTAAAATAATGCGAATTGGGTGACCAAATCTTCCTTCATACTCCAGCAGGCTTTGCCGGCAAATGCCACATGGCGAAATGGGCCTGTCGCTGGCACCGTTAGTGTTGTGGTAACTGATCGCCAAAGTATGTAAAGGCACTTGTGGGTGCAGGGAGGAGGCAGCCGAAAGCAATACCCGCTCGGCGCACAGACCCACTGGATAGCTGGCATTTTCCTGGTTGCTGCCGGTGATGGTTTCACCATTGGCAAGGCGTGCCACCGCACCAACCAAAAATTGTGAATAGGGCGCATAAGCAAACTTTGTTGCGCTGCGGGCCGCTGCCAATAAGTACTGGTCAGCAGCAGGCAAGTCATCAATGGTATCGTACACTTCGTAGCTAAATGAATATTGCTCTTTCGTCATTGTGTTAAAAGATGGATGTACAAAAAATCCTTTCCGGTTGGGTGGAAAGGATTGATAAACAGAGATAAAGATATTTTAATTTATAGTCTTGAACAAGCGGTTCCACCGGGGTCCTTTTTCCCAACTGAACCAAATAAGGGAAGCCTTGCCTACAATGTTGGTCTCGGGCACAAAACCCCAATAGCGACTGTCCTGGCTGCGGTGCCGGTTATCGCCCATCATCCAATAATAATTGTACTTGCAGGTGTAGGTATTTGTCTCTTTGCCGTTGATGATAAATTTGCCGTCTGCTTCGTCTAAGGTATTGCCTTCGTAGGTACTGATCAGGCGGCGGTAAATGTCGATGTTATCTGCGGTAAGGGTTAAGCACGCTACCTTTTGCGGGTATAAAAATGGGACCGAAATTGTCGGCGGTCCACATGATCTTTGGACTGTAAGGAAAGGTGGAACCGGGCATGTTGATGTAAGCAAAATCGATACTTTTAAAGTTAGGTTGCTTCTTTACCAACTCAGCTTCGCCCGGTGTCATATTGATAACAAACGTGTAGGGTTTGCCCTGGTAAGGTTATATTTGCCCGGTGTTATCATCGGGCGAAATGTGCAGTTCTTTTTGCAGGAACTCGTCAGAAAAAGGCTGCCCGTTTGTTTCGACAATGTAGTCTGTTTGCGAGGCTGGAGGTATGGGTGCAGCCTTGCCGTTAATGTACACTTTTCCATCGCGCACCAGCAATGTATCGCCACCGATACCTATGCAGCGTTTAATATAGTTATCCGTTTTATCCATCGGATGCACAATAATCGGATACTCAGCCATTCAGCGCTTCGCGGTTGCCCTTGAAGTCGCTGCGTAAAACATCGTAGTAAGGATCTTTGGAACCAAACTCGGGCAGGTTAATGATGGTATCGCCGGCCAGGAAAATTGAAGACAACCACATCCATTTCTTTTAACACTTGTAAAGCCCGGTAGCCTTTATATGGAAGTTGAACTAGTTTAGTGTACGAAGGAGTTGTAGTGCTAAACGGCATGATGTTGTGCACGAAAGGAAATGAGACAGGAGTTTGCGGAATGCGGGGGCCATAACTCATTTTATTTACAAACAAAAAATCGTTTACCAGTAACGTTTTTTCCATGCTTTCTGTGGGAATGGTATATGCTTCAAATACAAATGTGCGAATAATGGTAGCCGCAACAATAGCAAAAACTGCAGCGTCGATCCATTCTCGTGTTGCGCCTTTTTGGTAGCGTTTAACAACTTCATGCCCTGCATATTTTTCCTTAGCGGAAAATCCGAGGTAAGGAAAATAAATGAAAGGGAAAAAGACGGTTGCCATGTGGCTGAGCAGTGAAAACCTGCCAAAGTGCATTACAAAAATAATAGTGATCCAAATGGTGATAAACTGCCCGGCAATAGGTATGAACTGCAACCAAAACCAAATTTTGCGGATGTTTGTTTTATTAACTATGCACCAGGTGTTGTAAAAAGGGATCAGGGCTTTCCAGGGAGCAATTCCTGCTTTTTTAAACATTCCATACATACCTATATGCCAGCCAATTGTGCCAATGATAAAAATGATCCAGCCCATGATTAGTTTTTGATGTGGGCAAATGTACCATTATAATCTCTCTGTAAAAGAAGGGTAAAAGGAAAAGTTTTCTTAAAGAAGAGAGGTTTAAAAACACGCACATCTATTTGATTTTGATTACACTTTGGCTGCGAAAAAAGAGATATATACCTTTAAGTGCAATGAGAGAGTTTACTATTCGCGATATAGAAAACCTGAGCGGAATTAAAGCACATACCTGGCGTATCTGGGAACAACGATATGGCATATCAGTATCGGAACGAAAAGAAAGCAAACACCGCTTTTACAACAACGAACACCTTAAACATATCTTGCAAATTGCTTACCTGTATAATAGCGGATTAAAGATCTCCAGAATTTGCGGGCTTCAACCTGAAGAGATGTCGCGTATAGCCATTCAAAAAGATACGGCGAACAATGTCAACAACTATTTTGTAAAGGAACTTATTGAAGCGGCTATTGATCTGAATGAGTTACGTTTTGCCACAACCTTTGATGAGATAATTGAACAATTAGGAATTGAAAAAGCTTTTTTGCAGCTCATTAAATCCTTCCAGGAAAGAATAGGTTTACTCTGGCTTACCAATCATCTCATTCCGGCACAGGAACATGTAACCAGTAATATCATCAGGCAGAAATTGGCAACGGCAATTGACAAACTGCCCCGGGTGACCGGAGAACAAACAAATGAGATCGCGCTTTTTACACCAGAGCGGGAATTACATGAAATACCCTTGCAGCTTGCGCATTATTTGCTAAAAAAGAACGGGAAAAAAGTAATTTATTTTGGCAGCAATGTCAAAATAGAAGCGCTGAAAGCCTATGACAAGGAACATACCTGTCGCAGGTTTTTTTTCTGCCTGATGACCAATCTTACCAACTTGTCGCCTGACGAATACCTGCAACAGATCTGCGAAACCTTTGCAGGAGCAGAGGTAATAATGTCAGGTTCGCAAACTGCACAGATCAGCCAAATTCCACACAATGCTACACTGCTTGGTACCAGCGAAATGATAATGGAGTTTGTTCAGCAATAGTTGCCGGTAGCCTGCAGATATGACTAAAACGAAACATAGGCAGTTACGTCTTCGGCTGTTATAACTTTGCCTGAAAGAATGACCAGGCGCTCGACTACATTTCGTAGCTCGCGCACATTACCAGTCCAGTTGTACTTCTTCAGTGCCTCAACTGCCCTGCTATCAATTTCTTTTTTAGATTGTCCATAATCTTCGGCTATCATTTCCAGAAACTTTTCTATCAGTAACGGTATATCGTCTCTGCGCTCATTCAATGATGGTACATGAATGAGGATAACACCGAGGCGGTGGTAGAGGTCGAGCCTGAAATTTTTGTTTTCCACTTCTTTCAGCAGGTCTTTATTGGTTGCCACTACTACTCTTACATCTACAGCTATTTCTTTTTCACCGCCCACCCGGGTGATCTTTCCTTCCTGCAGGGCACGCAACACTTTAGCCTGTGCACTTAGGCTCATGTCGCCTATTTCGTCCAGAAACAACGTGCCACCGTTAGCCTGCTCAAATTTGCCAATACGCTGTTTGATGGCTGAGGTAAAAGAGCCCTTTTCATGACCGAATAATTCACTCTCAATCAGTTCGCCAGGTATGGCGGCACAATTCACTTCTACCATCGGACCATCGGCACGATTACTTTTTTCGTGTATCCAACGCGCCACCAGTTCCTTTCCGCTGCCATTCTCACCGGTGATCATTACGCGCGCTTCGGTGGGCGCTACCTTTTCTATGGTTTCTTTTATTTTTTTTATTGCTGCACTTTCGCCAATCATTTCCTGCGCTTTACTAACCCGGCGCTTCAGCACTTTTGTTTCCTTTACCAGGGTTGTTTTGTCGAGTGCATTGCGAATGGTAATTAACAAGCGATTTAAATCAGGAGGTTTGGCAATGAAATCGAAAGCACCTTTTTTCACGGCTTCAACGGCAGTTTCTATGGTTCCATGTCCACTGATCATTATTACCGGCACATCGGGATTTATAGCAGTTACTTTGCTCAAAAACTCCAAGCCGTCCAGCTTAGGCATTTTAATGTCGCACAGCACCGCGTCAAAGCCACCGGCCTGAAACTTCTTTAGCCCCTCTTCGCCGTCGGCTGCCTCTTCTATTTTATATCCTTCGAAACCCAAAATCTCGTTCAGTGTTTTGCGAATGGCCCTTTCATCGTCTATGATCAGAATGGTTGACATGTATTATTTTTAAAAGTGCGCTAAGATAGGTTTTTGTGATGGCAGGCAGTGGAGGATGAAGTGGACTTCATTATTCATTTGCCTCATTAGAGCGTATGCTTTGTGGCTGTATTTGCCTGGCAAACAGGAAAAATATACTTCAATAGTAAACCTGTTAGTGGGCAACAAACATTCACAAAGAAGAAAATTAAAGAAGAGAAACGTAGCTTTTGAGTAGTGCCAGGGAAATGTCTATGCAAGAGGTTGAGGATGTTTGTTTTTGTTCTTTTGCTGCGGATCGGCTTTTGTCCAGGTGAAAGAAAAAACAGCTCCTTTGCCGGGCTCGGATGAAAGACGGATTTGTTCTTTGCGGGTATCCAATATTTTTTTTACGATCAGCAGACCAATGCCTGTGTTGTCGAGCCCGGATGCATTTTGCGCTGTCTGTACCAGATCGAAAATGATCTCCTGGTAGGATGCATCTATGCCTGGTCCATCATCCTCAACAAAAAACTCATAGCTGGTTCCATTGTCTTTGCTATAAACTTTAATGGTTCCAAGCGGTTTGTTATGGTATCTTATTGCATTGCCGATAATGTTGGAAAAAATTTGTGTCAATGCATTGCGTTCCGTGTGTAAGGTTGGTAGCCCGGGATCAACATCTATACGCAAGCCTGGTCTCGCATTTTGCTCTCTTACAATATTGTTCACCAGGTCATTGATGTTCACTTCTTCTTTTGCCTGTAGTTCTTTTCCCAGTCCTGCATAGGTAAGAATACCCTCCATAAGCATGTGCGACTTGTGTATGCGGGCTTTTATAGATTCCAGGTGTTCCTTTACTCTTGGTGAAAGTTCACTACCGCCTTCAAACAACATAGGCAGGAGGTTTTTGATGCCGGAGTATGTTGCATCGGCGACCGTATTTTGCACGGTTGCCATCTTTACCATTTGCCGGGAGACATGACGGGCAAGTGCTATAGCGATCAACAAACCTATTATAACAGAAAGTAAAGCCAATGCAGAAGTAATGTAGTTGGTTTCCTTCACCGACTTTTCCAACACTTCTTTGGCTTTAACCCGGTTATCATATTCAATGTTTAAGAGGTCTTTGAACTGGTTCCGCAGTATTATATTAATTTTTTCCTGCCGGCGTAATGCTGTGTCATTTTTATAAGCTGCATTCACGGTGTTATCTGAAAGAGAATTGGAAAGCTTAGCGGATCGCAAAGGCTCAGCGAAATTGTGTACCCATTGATTGTAATATTTTGCAATATTTCGAAACTTTTGCAACTGCAAAGGATTAGCAGCCAGCAAATTGGCTAATTCTGCCATTATTTGGGTATTCTCAACTTTTGCGCTGTCGTAGGTGATCAAGAAATATTTATCACCGGTCATCAGGTAACCACGCAGACCAAAATCCATGTAAAGTATGTTCTTTTGAAAGCGGTTGGTAACCCGTACATTTTCAGTAGAAGTAGCGAAATAGTCTGAGTTTTTCCGGGCCAGGTTCCACTGGTTATAGTTGATGTAGGTAGTAATTGCAAACATTGCAAGGATAAAGAAAATACTGAAAAAGATTAAATGCGATATTTTCATAATTAGACTATGCGACAGGGTTAGCTTTTTAGAGTAATTCGAAAAAGCCAATTACCACTCTGGTACAAGGCTATCAAACGTTCTGGATTTTAATAAAATCCGTATACAGAACCCCGGCGATATTTTACAGTTTACCTTTTATAAGACGCGTGTTTAGGAATTTTATTTGCAGACCACAAGCCCCGAGTTGAAAAAAATCTTTCAGGCGACCAGTTTGGAAGTGTTTCAAGAACGAATATTTGATATGTACACTACACGTCACTGATTTGCAAATCTTCTTTTTTGTTGTAAGGCAAGAAATAAATAACCAATAACTTACCGGCTTTGACACCAAAAAAACTCAATTAACCGTCATTGAAAAAAAGTTTGTTCAACACTCATCTCAATAAAGTCTTTATTTTTAAAAACAAATTAATATAAAAACTAATTATTCTATCTAAAGTTCCTTTTAAAGAATGTCGGAAAGAAAAACACAGGAAGAGTATAAGTCAATGTCTACGCCAAAAATAATATTGCGTGTGGTCAGACACTTTCTGTTTGAAGGGCGAAGCTTTTATAGCAATTGCAAACAGCACCTTGATCTGGTCAAAGTTCTAAAACCCTACAAAAGAGCCAATCTAATTAGTTTAAGAACCTATGCTATCTACCTGTTCTCCTACATTTCAAAATCTCTAAAGGTTGATGAGAAATTAAAAATACTTACCTATCACTACTCATTTTTAAGAAGTATTTTTCCGACCAACAAATTGAAAGAACTTTTTAAAAATGGCATTGAGTTATATAAAGAACGCAGCGACAACGATGAGTTTAGCGTAACACTAACCAGCAGCGGTCTACTTGAGTTTGAAGGTTCACTATCGCTATTCTTTACTGTAAATGGCACTAAGGTGTTTACTTTATCATTCAGTTTTGCCCCTGGCAGTGTCTATGGCGTAAAAGATAAAACGATTGTGTATGTTTCCTGTCTACAGGGAGTAAAGAATCAATTTGAGAACATTTCCAGGTCGACAAAATTTTTTAGTGATATTGTTCCGCCAGTTATTTTATTAAAGGTTTTGGAAGCGTTTTCCGTTGCGCTCAATATCCGGTTGATACTTGGCGTACCGGCCGCGATCAATTGTCGTATGGCAATGAGTTTGATTTTGAGAATTTTTACGCCAACTACGATGAATTTTGGAAAAATATGGGTGGCAAACTCATCAACGGCAGCTATGTTATACCCTGCCCTGTGCCCCAAAAGTCAATTTCACTTGTTAAACAAAACCATAGAAACCGGACCCTAAAGAAACGCAGGAAACTAAATGAGGTCTACATCAACTGCTATCACAATGTGCTTAGTATTTTGATTTTGCCTCTACTTGACAGCATTGCCTGTAGCGTTACCAGTAGCTTCTCTCTTACCGAACTTTCGCTCAATTAAAAACAAAGTTATTTTTAGCTTTTGCCATGTTTCTTATCTTTCCGGGCATTGTTAAAGAACACTCCTCACCTGCAATACTTATTTGAATTTCTTTACAGCGACTATTGAATTCGCAGATATTATAAGATGGCAAAAAAGCCTAAACAAAGCGGTGCAGACGAACGGAGCGTCGCAACAATGTCGCCCAATCACATTTAGCCGGTTAACCAAAAAAAATGACGGCAATTGATAGCCGTCATTGTGTATAAATTTGGAATTTGCTAGTGAAGTACCACAATGCGGGTATTTACCGCTGCCCGGTGAGACGACAATTTGAGTACATAGGTGCCCGCAGCTAAATCTCGGGCGTTAAATTGATAAGTTGTTTTCCCCATGGGTAATGCCCCCATGAAAATTGTTTTGAGCAACACACCACTTGCTGAATACAATTGCAACTGGTAGGTATCCTCGTGGGTGATAGCACATTCAATTGCCACGACACTTACTACCGGGTTTGGATATGCCTTTACGACCATGGAAGCGGGAACGAACTTGTCAAGAACCTGTGGCGCTACCGCAAGGGGACGTGCAATTTGACGCGCGGTGAATGCGGGACTTTTTACCACATTGCTGGCAAGACGCCCCGGAGCAGCCTTTATTTTAAACTTCCAGTATGCGACAGGCAGGTTTACATTGCCTGCATTGCCAGGACCGGCGTATGGCAGATAAGGACCATTATTTTCACTGACAACAATCTCTGAAATGCCAAGGGCGTGGGTGACGCTCAAGGTATTGGTAACATCGTTGGCAGTAACAACCGGTGGAGACGGTTTGGACTGAGTGGATAATAGTGCAGCCACAGTAAATGCCGGGCTGGCTACCACTGCACTTTCATTGCGCCCGGGAGCCGCTTTAACTTTAAATTTCCAATAGCCTGCCGGGAGATTGACATTGCCGGTGTTTCCGGCGCCCGCATAAGCTGTGAAAGCGCCATCATTTTCGCTAACCACGATCGCTGAAATACCCAGCGGATGGGTAGCACTTAAATAATTAGTATTGTCGTCGGCAACAACGATGGGCGGAGCAGGAGTAACATTTGATGAATGAAATTGCGGACTGGCTATAACAGGACTTTCGTTGCGACCTGCTGCGGCCTTTATTTTGAATTTCCAATAGCCGGGAGGGTAGTCAGCGTTTCCCGCACTGATGCTGCCCTGGTAAGCTGTGTAGGCACCGCCATTGACACTGACCATGATCTCAGAGCTACCCAGGTAAGAAGTGGCGCTCAGTACATTAGCGCTGTCATCTGCATCGAGCACGGGAGCGGATGGAGTTATATTGGTGATGGTAAAGGCCGGGCTGGATACAATGGCACTTTCGTTTCTGTTTTGAGCTGATTTTATCTTGAATTTGAAGAAACCTGCTGCCACGGCGCTGTTGCCGACATTGATAGTGCCGCCATACTGAATGAACGAACCGTTGTTAATACTGATCAATATTTCGGAAACACCCAACTTTGAAGAAGCGATGAGCGTGTTAGCGCTATCGTCTGCTGACAATGTTGGTGGATCGGGCGTAACTACTGATGCTGTGAACGTCGGGCTTTCAATAACCAAACTTTCGTTGCGATTTAAAGCTGCCCTGATCTTGAATTTCCAATAGCCTTTTTTATAGCTTTCGTTTCCTACATTGATACGTCCTGTATATGCCTGGTAAGCACCGTTGCCAACAGAATAAAGAATTTCTGAATTGCCAAGATAGCTGGAAGCCTGGAGCCAATTGGTTGTGTCGTTGGCAGTAACGACTGGCGGTGGTGGCGTAGTGAGGGTGACGGTAAATGCCGGGCTTTCGACAACAATGCTTTCTAATCTGAGTAAGCTACCCAAAGCTTTGAATTTCCAATAACCCTTAACACGCGCTACATTACCCACGTTAATTTGTTTGGTGTAAGGGAGGAAAGGACCGTTTTGTTCTGAAACGACTATTGCATATCCATATAAGGACATTGCGGAAAGGGTATTTGCTTTATCGTCTCCTAATATTATCGGCGGTGCGGAGATAACATTGTTAGAGCTGGTAAATGCGGGGCTTTCGACAACAGCGCTTTCATTGCGCCCTGGTGCAGCTTTTATTTTAAATTTCCAGTAGCCCGCCGGTCTGTTCACATTTCCTGCATATCCCGGGCCGGCATATGATGTAAAGGCACTATTGTTTTCGCTGACAACAATTTCGGAAATACCGAGGGGGTGAGTGGCGCTAAGGTAATTGGTTGTATCGTTAGCATATACAACCGGAGGAGCCGGCGTAATAATGGCAACGGTAAATGCCGGGCTTTGCACCACTGCACTTTCATTTCTGCCAGTGGCTGCGCGGATCTTAAACTTCCAGTATCCGGCTGCACGCGCTACGTTGCCCACGCTGATCTGGCCTGCATAGGTTACATAAGCGCCGTTGTTCTCTGATACCAATATTTCGGATGAGCCTAAGGTAGATGTTGCACTGAGGACATCGGTAACATCATTGGCGAGTAATATAGGTGCTGCAGGTGTTGTGTTGGTAATTGTAAACGCCGGGCTTAGTACTACTGCGCTTTCATTTCTGCCAGTGGCTGCTCGGATCTTAAACTTCCAGTATCCGGCTGCACGCGCTACGTTGCCCACGCTTATCTGACCTGCATAGGTTACATAAGCGCCGTTGTTCTCTGATACCAATATTTCGGATGAGCCTAAGGTAGATGTTGCACTGAGGACATCGGTAACATCATTGGCGAGTAATATAGGTGCTGCAGGTGTTGTGTTGGTAATTGTAAATGCCGGGCTTTGTACCACTGCACTTTCATTTCTGCCAGTGGCTGCACGAATTTTAAACTTCCAGTATCCGGCTGCACGGGCTACGTTGCCAACGCTTATCTGACCTGCATAGGTTACATAAGCGCCGTTGTTCTCTGATACCAATATTTCGGATGAGCCTAAGGTAGATGTTGCACTGAGGACATCGGTAACATCATTGGCGAGTAATATAGGTGCTGCAGGTGTTGTGTTGGTAATTGTAAATGCCGGGCTTTGTACCACTGCACTTTCATTTCTGCCAGTGGCTGCACGAATTTTAAACTTCCAGTATCCGGCTGCACGGGCTAGTTGCCCACGCTTATCTGCCCTGCATAGGCTACATAAGCGCCGTTGTTCTCTGATACCAATATTTCGGATGAGCCTAAGGTAGATGTTGCACTGAGGACATCGGTAACATCATTGGCGAGTAATATAGGTGCTGCAGGTGTTGTGTTGGTAATTGTAAACGCCGGGCTTAGTACCACTGCACTTTCATTTCTGCCAGTGGCTGCACGAATTTTAAACTTCCAGTATCCGGCTGCACGGGCTACGTTGCCAACGCTTATCTGACCTGCATAGGTTACATAAGCGCCGTTGTTCTCTGATACCAATATTTCGGATGAGCCTAAGGTAGATGTTGCACTGAGGACATCGGTAACATCATTGGCGAGTAATATAGGTGCTGCAGGTGTTGTGTTGGTAATTGTAAATGCCGGGCTTTGTACCACTGCACTTTCATTTCTGCCAGTGGCTGCACGAATTTTAAACTTCCAGTATCCGGCTGCACGGGCTAAGTTGCCCACGCTTATCTGCCCTGCATAGGCTACATAAGCGCCGTTGTTCTCTGATACCAATATTTCGGATGAGCCTAAGGTAGATGTTGCACTGAGGACATCGGTAACATCATTGGCGAGTAATATAGGTGCTGCAGGTGTTGTGTTGGTAATTGTAAATGCCGGGCTTTGTACCACTGCACTTTCATTTCTGCCAGTGGCTGCACGAATTTTAAACTTCCAGTATCCGGCTGCACGGGCTACGTTGCCCACGCTGATCTGGCCGGATAGGTTACATAAGCACCGTTGTTCTCTGATACCAAGATCTCGGAAATACCAAATGCAGAATTTGCAGACAATAAATTGGTGATATTGCTGGCAATTAAAAGCGGTGGTTGTGGTGTTGTATTTGCATTTGCAATGGTGAATGCGGGACTGGAAACAACCGCACTTTCATTTCTACCCGGTGCGGACCTAATCTTAAATTTCCAATAGCCTGCCGGGAGATTTACGTTACCGGCATAGCCCGGCCCGCCATAGGCTACAAAGGTTCCTCCATTCTCACTCACCAGAATTTCAGAAATCCCTAAGGGGCTCGTCACGCTAAGGTAGTTGGTGCTATCATCTGCAGCTATAACCGGCGGTGCAGGTGTAATATTGGCAACAGTAAAAACAGGACTTTCAGTTACGGCACTCTCATTGCGCAACGCGCCAGCTTTAATTTTAAATTTCCAATATCCGGAAGGGCGCGCAACATTACCAACTTGAATTTTACCTGAGTAACCTGAGAACAGTCCATTGTTAACAGAGACCAATATCTCCGTACTTCCCAGAGAGGAATAGGCACTCAAAGTATCCGCATTGTCATTTGACCGGATGTCTGGTGGTGGTGGAGTTGTATTTGACATAGTAAATGCCGGGCTGACTGCTTCAGCGCTTTCATTGCGACCGGTTGCACTACGTATTTTAAATTTCCAATAGCCGGCTGCTCTATACACATTTCCAACCGAAATGTCCCCGGTATAGGATGTGTATGCCGCGCCATTTTCTGACATCAATATTTCAGAAGTTCCCAAAGGAGAAGAAGCACTTAATACATTGAACAAGTCATCTGCTTGTAACGCGGGCGCATCAGGGGTAAATGTATTATTGGTTGAAGTAAATGCAGGACTTTGCACAATTGGACTTTCATTTCTACCGGCACCTGCTTTTATTTTAAACTTCCAAAAGCCTGCAGGTCTGGCAACATTACCGACCAGCTTTTGACCCTGGTAGGTTACAAAAGCGTTATTATTTTCTGAAACTACTATTTCACTGTTTCCAAATTCGGAGGACGCACCAACAACATCAGCAACGTCGTTGGCAAGAATAGTTGGAGCAGCCGCCGTGATCATCGTAGTTCCGATCGTAAAAGCAGGATTTGGCACAGCAACACTTTCATTTCTTCCCGGGGCTGCCTTGATCTTAAACTTCCAAAAACCTGCGCGAATACTTACGTCGCCAGTGAAACCAGGACCGTTGTATTGAGAAAAAGTTCCATCGTTTTGACTGATCACTATTTCGGAGATGCCCAATGGATGGGTGACACTTAAATAGTTAGTGACATCATTGGCGTTAATAGTTGGTGGCGCAGGAGTGACAGTTGAACCCTGGTTAAATACCGGGCTTTCTGCAACTGCACTTTCGTTGCGGCCCGAGGCAGATCTGATCTTGAATTTCCAATATCCAACCGGCCTATCTCCTGTGCCGGTATTGAGTTGCCCGGTATATGGCACAAATACGCCATTATCTTCCGCGACGAGTATTTCAGTTGAGCCAAAAATAGACGTCGCACTAATTACATTGTTATAATCATCTGCCACGATTGTTGGTGGATCAGGAATAAACATAGTGCTTTTAAAGGCAGGGCTTTCTACTAGGGCGCTTTCATTGCGGTCGTCTGTTGCTTTGATCTTGAACTTCCAGTAACCAACAGGATAGTCAACATCCCCTACCTTTATTTGCCCGGTATAATCCATAAATCCCTTACCATTTTCGCTTACAACAATCTCCGAAGTTCCCAGGTAGTGACTTGCATCGAGCGTATTATTTACATCATCGGCGGAAAGTACGGGAGGTGTAGTGTTTACAGGAGCAGTAATATCACCGTTGGTTGCAAACCGCATACTGTAGATATTAAGACTTCGGTTATATTTATAGCCCCTGAAGTACACCCGCATTGTTTTTGGCGCCTGCCAATTAGCAGTTGGGTCCATCACGTCAGTAGTTACTGCATCGTAGTTTCCATACTTGAAGGTTATTTTTCCGTTTGTTGCACCTATCGTAATGGGAAGATTGCGCCATATTTCCCAGGTGATCCAATTGTTTTCATCTTTGTGGATCACTTTGTCATTTCCATAAATGGTCGCCGGGTTATTTGTTTCGAAGCTGATAGTATAGAAAAATCTTGAGATGACCTTGCCATTATTGTCCAACACTTCAAGATATTGACCCCCATTGGCCTCATTTGGAAATGTTCCTTCAAAGTTGATCACGCCGGATAACTTCCATGCATTTAATGCTGTATTTGTACCCAGGTTACGGGTGACTGTGTACACCATATTCTGGTTGTCATCTTTGGCATAATACAGGTTTAAATCGGGTGACGCATTTTTGTCGGACTGGTGGAAATTTGTAGTGAGTGCCCAGCGTGAAGGTTCATCTGTAGCTGCATCCCGCTTCCATCCGTACAAATTGTTTTCTAGTGATGAACTGAAGGGAAGGTTTTGTAGCAGGTCAAACCCCGGATCTTTCGTTATATCGCCTGGTATCAGGTTAGCTGAAGGAATAATTTGTTTGGTCACCGCTGGCGATGACCACGATAAAGAACAGGGTCCGCCATTCATTTCAATCTTCACCTTATAGCCTCTTTGACCATCCATGCTGATGGGCTGGCTGGTTGTTTCCGCCAATGAAGTATTGTACCAGTTGTTGATCACCAGGGAACCATCGATCCAAACTCTAACTCCTTTGGCAGCCGTTGTATAAAAAGTATAATTACCTGAAGTATTTGGTCTAATAAAGCCTGTCCACCTGGTTGAATAATTGGAACCGGAAACACCGGAAGGTGCGCCGGTCACATTAATCATCGGATCGAGGCGGGCAATTTTTACATTAAAATTATCGAGATCATTCCCTTCAAAATATTGCGCCGACAAGCCCCCTGTCAAACTTGGCAATACGACCGGAACTGTTAGCTCCTGAATGGAACTGGTATTGGTGATCTTCCAGCGGTGAATTCCACCATGATAGCTTTCGTCATTCAGAAAAAGATAAATACTTCCATCAGCAGTTTTGCACATTGAACCGGAAAAAGCATTCCCCGCCATTGCAGCTAAGGCTGAGGGTCCGCCGGTAGCGCCAAACTGACCCACTAACAAACCATCATCATACACCTGGTTCCACATGTTTGCCTGGCTGTTCTTCCAAAATTCGCCATGATAACCCCAATAAATGGATCTGTCCATAGCAATGGCTACACTACCGCCGTACTGGTTCACGCGATTTCCGATGTCAAAAGAACCATCAGAAGGATAAGGACCGCTGTAATTTTTATAGGTATTTTTTGCTGTTTTCCAAAGCCATTTGTTATCTCCTACCCGCACACCGCCAAGATGGAACTTCATCTCATTGTCAGTATTAGGAACGGCGGCGTTAAAGACCACCATGATATCAGATGTGGTTTGTTCGCCTGCCCTGAGTGTACCCCCAATGCCTGAATTACGCGGATCGTCGGGAGTGATCGCAGGAGTAGTTGCCAGCACCGTCTTGGTACCCCATTGCGGATTGTTATTGGCATCGAAACCCGTTAAAGGTGTCTTGCGCCACTCCAGGGGAACATTAGCGAAAGAATAGATTTGACGTACCGAGCCATCCGGATAAAACTGCTCGCTGTCCATGCCGAACGAGTTGTTACCTGTGGGTCGCAAAGCAGCATTTGGCATTAATTCTACAACTCTCCAATACCTGCTTGCCTGCGAAACAAAGCCGTAAGTATGGCCGTTTTTTAAGGTAACCACATTAGATAAAGCCTCCCCCTGACCAAGGCTATACCGGTAATTTTTTACCAGCGCCCACGAACCATTCGTTCCACCAAGGGGTTTACTGAAATCCTGTGAAAACTCCAGGTAATTAGCAAAAACCCGGGTGGGATTATTAGGATCTACAAATGAACTGTAAAAGCAGGGCAGGTACATGATCCTGTCGATAAAGGTGCGGTTGGCAGTATAATGCTGCGCCCTGTAGTTGCCTCTGTCTCCTACCCAAAAAGATCCATCTGCCTGAAAAGCAAGGTAGGACCCATAAAAGTCAAACTTATCGTTGGTAACCGTCGGGTCAGAAGCATAACCACCGTACTGACCGAAAACCCACGAAGAATTGCCGGTGGTTGTATTAAACGCCTTTATCTGCTGACAAGCGCCACCATCTACAATTACCACTGTGTTATTATCGGGTGAGATGGCTATCGCAGTAGGTATTTGCAAATTGGAGATGGTTAGCAAAGGGGAAGAGATAGAACCATCTGTGTTCACCTTATGTTTGGTCACGTTGGTGCCACTGATCACCCAAAGGTTATCGCTGGCATCTACTTTCACCACACCAGGGCTATAAATGCAATGGTCTTAACCAGCGCCCCGGTACTTTTATCCAATACATCTATCTGGTTGAGCAAATTATGGGAAACAAACAGAAAACCGCCCATTTTTTGCACAGCCATACCACTAAGTCGGCTGTTCACTACATCGATAGAATTGTATCCTTCGTGTGTTGTACCTGCAGAAAAGGCAACTTCAGCATTATCGCTCACTTTAGAGCCCCAGATAAAACTGGGATTACCACTTTTATCGCCTCCCCAATACACATTATTTCCATCGGTGGCTACAAACTCAGTAGTTTGCCCAACACCCTGGCGCTGCGATACAGTAACTTTTACCTG
>CAVSED010000004.1:0-51430 GCA_963726895.1 uncultured Chitinophagaceae bacterium
CTCATCATTTCCATTAAATTGCGAGGTAGCCTTCAGCAGTTCCACCTGCGATATGGCACCTATCCAATCGTGTTCGGCATTGATGATTGGCACAAGTGAAAGGCTGTTATCGGCAGCAAGTTTTAAAGCAGACAAAAAGTGGTCGGTATTTTTTACAGCTTTTTGCAGCAGACCGGGCATCACTGCTTTTATCAGGCTGTTTTCGTCTGCATCCAGCAGATCGTATTTGCTAATAATGCCAAGGTATTTATTGCTTTCTACAACGGCAATATGCAAAATATCAAAGTCATCCATTAATTGCAATGCAGCAAACATGTTATCATTAGGTTCAACTATCGGAAAATGATTGGTTATTAATTGATTTGCTAACATTCAGATGACCCCTGTTTTTTTCTTTAGGTAATCAAACACTAGGCCAGGCTGGGAGAGTGCTGGCGGTGCTTGCTGAGAAACTGCTCAAGAATGACATTAAACTCCTCCGGGACTTCCATCATTGGCGCATGACCACATTTGTCAATAAAATGCAGTTCGCTGTTAGGTATCAGCTTTTGAAATTCTTCAGCAACAAAAGGTGGCGTTATGGTATCATTGTTTCCCCAAATAAGACAGGTGGGTTGTTTTATGCGACTAAGTTCTTCACCCAGGTTGTTGCGTATCGCGCTTTTTGCCAGTGCAATTATCTTAATCACTTTTATCCGGTTATTGGTGATCTCAAACACTTCATTTACCAGTTCTTCGGTTGCCATTGCCGGATCATAAAATGTAAGCTGCGGTTTTTTCCGGATATATTCACGATCTCCGCGTTTGGGATAACTATCTCCCATACCATTTTCAAACAAGCCCGAACTCCCCGTCAGTGTTAAGCGTTTTAATACGCTCAGGATGTTTTAAAATATGTACCAGCGCCACATGACCACCCAACGAATTGCCTAACAAATGCACCTGGTTATAATTGCGTGCTTCTAAAAACCGGTGAACAAATTTTGCCAGACCGCCAACGGTAGTATGAAAAATATCAAGTTCAAAAAGTGGAAGCAGGGGTACTACAACTCTGTAGTTAGCACTGAAATAATCTATTAGATCTTTAAAATTGCTGAGAGCGCCAAACAAACCATGAAGCAGAACTAAGGGCTCGCCCGTTCCCACCTCTATAAATTTGAATTTTTCCTGTTGTTTAATTTCGTACTTCATCTGCAGTTGCGTTCTTTGGGCAAAACAAGCTTATATTTCTACAAATAAACACAATTAAAACGAAAGAATATCCAGACCACATGCAAACAACCAAGCCAGCCAATCTTATCTTCTACATTGCTCCAACCGTTTGATACCCTTGCGATACCGCTGTTGAACGTGCAAATGTAAAATACCTGTTGAAATATTTTGGTAGCCAACTAAATCCAACAATTGAGGCATTGTTGCGACGCTCCGTTCATCGGCAAATCTTTGTGCAACTTTTTTTATTGCGAAGTAGCATTTTAAGTCGTATAACTTAAATGCCCGTTGTCTTTTTGTGCGACAGACCTTCGAAGAACCGCCCAAGTTCATTGAACATATTCTTGAAAAATGGAATGACGTCGCCCAGCCAACCCATCACTTTGGCCAAAAGGTTCAATAAAAAAATACGTTTTTGAGGTTGCCTGTGTCTCAGCAGAAATGAGACCCATTCGGGTTGCATAAAACAGTATTACACTATAAATCATCAGGTAGAGAACCGCAAATAGTAGTATGCCCGCCAAAGAGTCCAGCTGACCCAAAAAAACAAATTTAGCTGCTTTCTTTATAATTGCCGCAGCCCACCTTATCAAAATAACAACAGCCACAAACACGATCAAAAAAGAAACGACCGGTAGCCAATATCCGTCCAGGTTCATTTTTTCATGTAAGTGGTCTGCTACAACCGCCGACATTTTCAACGCCGCCGCCAAACCAATAAAAAAAGCCAGCAACGAAAAAACTGCCACAATAAAACCCCGGCTAATTCCTTTGAAAATAGCCAGCAACATCAAAAGCGCAAATACAAGATCTATGATCATCTAAGCGAAAAGGGGTGACAGTAGAAAGAATAGCAACAAAATTGTTGAGAGGAAGCAAAACCTATTTGGCAAGCAGTTCCTTTACAGTGGCTGAGATGGCTTTACCTTCTGCCCGTGCCCCAAACTTCTTACTGGCTATGGCCATCACTTTTCCCATATCCGCCGGTGATGCAGCGCCGGTCTCTTGTATAATGGTTGCCAGTTCAGCTTTCAGTTCATCTGGAGTTATCTGTTTCGGCAAAAATTTCTCTATTATACTTATCTCTTCCCGCTCTTTCTGCGCCAGGTCTTCCCTGTTTTGCTTCACAAAAATATCCAGGCTGTCCCTACGCTGCTTAACCAGTTTCTGCAGCAACTTGCTTTCATCTTCTTCCTTCAGTTCCCCACCTGCACCTTCTGAGGTTTTCGCAATAATTATAGCAGCTTTTATAGCACGCAATCCACGCAGGGCTGCTTCATTTTTAGCTTTCATGGCATCTTTCATCTCTGCCATTACACTTTGTTCCAGGCTCATAATAGTCTTAATTTATTGAGTTATAAAATGCCGGATCTTTTTACCAAATACATCGCTATTGCAACTGCATACCAGGTCACTTGTTGTTTTTGCTGCTTTCCGTCAAAATCTCATCACAGTGGTCAAAGGCAGTAAAGTTCCTATACCAGTTTGTTATCTTCCATTTGAGAATCCCGGAATTTATTATAAAACTCCTTGGCAAATTTTTTCATGTCCTGCGCCAGTCCGTTTTGTTGTGTCGCACGTTGATAGTTGTCTGCCATTGTCATCATTGTCTGGTAATAAAAGTCAGCCATCTCATCTATCATCATGTCTTTTGTCCAGAGATCAATGCGCAGGGCCGACTTATCTGCACCGTCCCAAAACGAGATCATCATTGCTTTAGCTTTCTGTTCTTCTGCTACTGTACTCTCCGATGCCTTCCACGAAATAGCCTTGGGGATTTTGTCTTCATCCAATTCTACGTTGATGGTAATGGTACTCTTCTGCATAATCTTTTGTTTGAATTGCGCTGGTATTATCTTGTTTTACGCGTTTTTTTTAGAAAGCAAAAGTACGGTAGTTTACCACGAAACTACATCGGCAAGCGTTTGCCAAAAGTTCTCTGCTGTTCGCTGCAGGGTAAAATTCGCAACTTGTAGCAGTCCTTTTTCTATCAAATTTGCCCGCAGTTTTTCGTCTTTAAAAATTGTTTTCATCTGGTCGGCAAGGCCGTTTATATTGTCTGCCTCGGCATACAAGCCTGCATCTCCCGCTACTTCGCTGCCGCTACTTTCCCTGGCGGTAAGTACAGGCACTCCCATTTGCAGGGCATCAACTACCGGAAACGCAAAACCGTTCATGGCTGACAAATAAACATATGCATAAGCTCCACCCAGTAACTGCTTGTGTTGTTCAGGCTCTATTTTATTTATCAGATGTACTTCCTTTTTATAATGATACGTCTTGAGTTTTTCAATGAATGTTCGAATGGTCAGTTCATTTTCTCCATACACCAATAGTTTTAAATTCGTCCGCTGGCGTTTTTTGAAGAGTGAAAAAGCCTTCAATACATTTATTGTATGGGTAAGATCTTCACTCAGATCATAAAAGAAATACTCACAGCCTTGCACAAATTGCTCTTTTATCGACTTTTTAGTTTGCCAGTCCAGCGCATTACAATTTTTGAAGGAGGCTCCATTGATCATTGTGAGCTTCTTTGCCGCCGCAGGTATTTGTTGTTCGATCCTATTTTTTACCTGGTGAGAAAACGTAATCACTTTCGCAACCCGGTTTATCGCACGAAAATGTAAACTACTGATCAGTTTTACTTTCCGCCTCCTGTTGCGGGTTCTTGTCTTTCCGGCAAACTCATTAATTAAAAGAATTTGTACAACACGGTTATGAAAGTTACCTAGTGCCCTTCTGCCTATATATACATCTATCGCGTATTGCCGCAAAATTCGAGGGATTTTAAATTGATATCGCCAAACTTTAGAAAGTCGCCCGGGCGCAGCAGGCACAAAAACAGAGGTAGTATTTTCCCCGGTAAAGCGGTCATCACCGCTAGCATTTGAAAATAGATAAAAATGGTGTGCAGGCTGTTCCTGGCTAATTTGCCACATTAATTTTTCAGCAAATTCCGCAAATCGTTCTTGCCCGTTGAGTAAATCCGCTACGTCTATCGCAATTCGCATCTGGCTAAGGTAAATTTTGAGAGCAAGTTCGGATTATTAATTATTCACCCATGGCGCTGTCAATCTTTCTGCCAAAGCAGGCAGCCGTCACCATAGCTTAAAAACCTAAATTCGTGGTCAAGGGCATATTGATAAATTTCCCTCCAACTTTCGCCCACAACGGCTGCAATTAATAACAACAGCGTAGACTGTGGCTGGTGAAAATTGGTGATGATACCTTGTGCCACACGCAGGCGATAGGGGGGAGCGATCATGATCTGTGTTTTACAGATCAACCTTTTACGATTATTTTGCTTTCATCCAGTCCAACAAACTTTGCAAAGCAAAAGTTGCAGCCAGGTTTTGTTCTGCAACTTCATACGGATCCCATTGCGAAACACTTATTTGTTCCAGGGTTGCAGCGGGTTGCAGATTAGCTTTCACCCCCATCCAGTACAAACTTTCAATAGTACGCAGGGATGTAGTGCCCACCGCTACGATCTTTGTATCGCAATGCCTGAGCAATGCTTCAATCGTCGCATCCGAAACATCTATAAATTCGGAATGCATCTCATGTTCTTCCAGGTTGGTGCTTTTCACCGGCTTAAACGTGCCTGCACCTACGTGCAGTGTAACAAACTCTTTGGCAATATTTCGCTGCTGCAACCTGGCAAAAATAGTTTCTGTAAAATGTAAACCGGCCGTTGGCGCTGCTACAGAGCCTTCTTCCACCGCATACACCGTTTGATACCTGACCTTATCCTCCTCTTCTACCGCCCGGTGCAGGTAAGGCGGCAAGGGCAATGAACCGAACAAATGCAAAACTTCTGCAAAACTATAATTGGCAGGTTTCCAGTTCAACGCAACTATAAAACCATCGGTTAGCCGCGCACTAATGGAGGCTTGCAAGATGAGACTTTCACCCGCATGTAACATTTCTTTCTCCAAAACCATCCCGTGTTTCCATTTGCTTGCGCCACCTATCAGGCACTTCCAAAATACTTGTCCTTTCTCTGCCATGGCACTTGTAATGTCAGGGTACGGTGATCCGGTTCCAGACAAAAAACTTCTATTGTAGCCCCTGATGATTTTTGAAAAAACAGCCGCGCCTCCACCACCCTGGTATCATTAAACACTAACAGCGAATCTTCTGGCAGCAATTCGGGCAATTGACTGTAGGAAGTTTCGGAAATATAACCCCCGTTATATAACAGCAATTTGCTACTGTCTCTGTTGGGCAACGGATATTTAGCGATCCGCTCGTTCGGCAAATCATACGTAAAATCGGCAATCAGCAGCTTTTTTGGATGCATAATGTTAAAAAGGAGCGCAAAAATAAGAAACCTCCCCAATCAATTTTACCGGCTTTACGCCTGTTTTTCTTACCGGCTTTTTCACAATTCAGCACTAGTGTTAGCCATGTTATCCTATTGATTACTAAGCACCTTATAGGCTTATTAACACCAATCCACACCTTACTAAGATAGTTGTTCACAAAATCGTCGCAAACGCATTATGCCACAGCATTTCAGCTTTATTGTGCTTGTGGATAAAAAGAAGCCTTTTAATTTGTATTAAAAGTGGGAAAAAGTGTTATTTTGTGGTAATAAATGGTAAATCACATTTATTTTTTTCAACAATGCCCTCCTTTCTTGGTGAATATGAAGCAACACTCGACGCAAAAGGTCGCTTCCTTCTTCCTGCTGGTTTTAAAAAACAGCTTAAGGAAGGCGAGAACAACTTTTGTGTTAAGCCGCGGCATGGAAAAATGCCTGACATTGTACCCGATGAGTAGTTGGGAACCCATTGTTGAAAAGAATAAATGCATTAAATGAATTCGACCCAAAAGTACGGGCATTTCGCCGCCAGTTTTTAGGTGGAGCAACTGAGGTTGAGCTGGACGGTGCAGGACGAATGTTGTTACCGCCAACTTTAAGAGAATATGCAGAATTATCGAAAGATATCATTTTGGTTGCAGCACTGGATAAAATTGAGATCTGGGATGCAGCCGAAATATAAAAAGCTCTTTGATGAAATGGCGCCTGAAGATTTTAGCAACTGGCAGCCGAAGTAATGGCAGATAAACCGGATAATTACACCTGTAAGGCTGTGCAATGGAAGAATCAACCGACAACGATCGATCCGATCATTCATCAGCCTATCATGTGCCTGTTTTGTTTACCGAAACAATGGAGGCACTTGCAGATATAAGCCAGATGGTGTTTATGTCGATTGTACGTTTGGTGGCGGCGGACATAGCAAGGGGAATACTTGACAAGCTTGGCGCAAATGGAAAACTGGTAGCCTTTGACCAGGATGCAGATGCAAGTAAACAATATTCCTGCACGATGAACGGGTGGTGTTTGTACCGAACAATTTCGCCACCTGCAAAGGTTTTTGCGGTTGAATGGAATGCAAAAGTAGATGGAGTGTTGGCAGACCTAGGCGTTAGCAGTCACCAGTTTGATGAAGGGGAGCGGGGATTTTCAACCCGCTTCGAAGGTCCGCTTGATATGCGGATGGATCAGCGGCAGGACTTAACTGCCTCTACATATTGTAAAAAAATACAGCGAACAGCAATTGCACAAGATGTTTGAGCAATATGGAGAAGTGACCAATTCGAAAACGCTGGCAAAGCAGATCGTGCAGCAACGAAGCAATCGCCGCTGCAAACAATAGCGCAATTAAAAGCAATGATTAGCCCGGTGGTAAAAGGAAACCCAAAAAAATATTTTGCCCAGGTTTTCCAGGCGTTGCGGATAGAAGTAAATGATGAGATGGGAGCGCTAAAAGAAATGCTTGAACAAATGCCGGCAGTTTTAAAACCGGTGGGCGAGCAGCAATCATCACCTTTCATTCGTTGGAAGACAGGCTGGTAAAAAACTTTTTTAGAAGTGGAACTTTCGAAGGAGCAGGATGAAAACCCGTTACTGCCAGACAAAGCGCAAAAATGAATTGAAAATTATAACAAAGAAGCCAATAGTAGCCAGGTGCTGAAGAAACGAAAAAAACCCGCGAAGCAGAAGTGCAAAGTTGAGAGTGGCAGAAAGAATAGTAAGACTAAAAGTGAGCAGATATTAATGAAGATAGAAATGATATGAAGCACTAACAACATTCTAAAGAAGGTAATAGAGTATAACAGGCAGGAATTATTGTGAGCCAGGCAGAAGTAAAAGAACATAAACATCGTTGCGTCGCACACTTGAACAGCATGAAGAACAACGGAGAAAACAAACAAAAGGCAGGAAAAGCTGAACAGAGATTACCAAAAGATGAACGGAATGCGACGCAACGAACTGTTTAAAACAGAACAAATGCTTGTACCAAAAAAGCTGGCTCAAGAACCTAAAATTTAATAAATATAACACAGTAGCAAATAGCGCAGATAAGCCAATAACAGAACTGAAACAGGAAAAAGTAACATATCGAAGAAGAGTGCGCATTTGGTCAGACTTGTTCAACTATAGCTGGATACTAAAGAACATTCGATTCTTTCTTTTTCTGGCAGCGCTTGCAGTGGTGTATATAGCCAACGGCACATGGCTGAAAACAGAATAAGAAAGATAAATGATACAGGAAGAAAACTAAAAGATCTGCAATATGAATACAAGACATTGAAGAGTGAAATGATGTTTAAAAGCCGCGAAAGCGAAATGGTAAAAGCTGCCCAGCCAATGGGTTTAGCTATGGATACCACCTCGCCTTACAGAATAAAATTGATCAGTAGAAAGCAGATGGAAAATAATTGAGAGTTAATAAGTCTGTAAAAAACGTTAGTTACATAAGTGGATGTAAAAAAAGACATATTGTGGAGGGTGTACCTGGGCTTTATACTAATGGCAATTGTAGGCACATGTATATTGGGCAAAGCTGTTTACATACAACAGGTACAGGGAGCATATTGGCGTGGAATGAGCGACAGCCTGCACCAACGAATTAGTATGAGCTGGATGCAGAACGAGGAACAATTTATAGTGAAGATGGAAGCATGTTAAGCACCAGCATTCCGCAGTTTGATATCTACATAGATTTTATGGCTGATGGTTTACGAGAAAAAAATGGAAAACGCTTTAAAGAGAATATTGACTCGTTAAGCATTTGTCTGGCAAACCTTTTGGCGACAGAAGCAGCAGCAGAATACAAATATCTGTTGCAAACAGGTTACCGGGAAAAAGACAGGTATTTTTTGTTGAAGAAAAAGATGTCGTTTAAAGAATACCAGCAGTTGAAGAACATTTCCACTGGTGCGTTTAGGGCAGAAATAAAAGTGGCTTTATTCCCGATAAAAAAATCATCAGGCTTAATCCATATAAAATGCTTGCTTATCGTACCATAGGATTGTTGAGAGATAGCAATAAAGTGGGTCTTGAACTTACTTACGATAAATACTTGCAGGGAACAGCAGGTAAAAGATTGGTTCGCTTTATAGCAGGTGGCGCAAGTGTGCCGGTTGATGATTATGAAGTAGAAGCAGAAAACGGTAAAGACGTAATTACAACCCTTGATGTAAACATCCAGGATGTAACAGAGAATGCGCTGATGAAGATGATGGTGAAGAATGAAGCAGAACACGGATGCGCAATTGTAATGGAAGTGAAAACGGGAAAGATAAAAGCGATTGCAAATCTGGGTCACGCACAGAGATAGTCTTATTGGGAAGATTACAATTATGCTATCACGCCCACAGAGCCTGGCTCTACTTTTAAGCTGGTGACCATGTTGTCGCTTGCTAGAAGACAAAAAGATCAATCTTAATACTCAACAGTTGATTTGAATGGCGGTACGTGGCAGATCTATAACCGACGGTATACGACAGTGAAAAACATGGACTTGTACAATGTAACAGCAAAGCAGGCATTTGAGCACAGCAGCAATGTAGGTATGGCAAAACTGGCCTGGATGCACTATAGCAACAAACCCCAAGCAATTTATAAATCACATCAAAAACTTAAGACTTGATTCAGCTTAACAGGCATAGATCTGAAAGGTGAAATAAGACCATCGATATACAAGCCGGGAAGCAAGCATTGGAGCAATACAACATTGCCATGGATGGCTTTTGGTTATAACCTTACCATAAGCCCGTTGCAAATGCTTACGTTATACAATGCTGTTGCCAACCATGGTAGAATGATGAGGCCTTACCTGGTAAATGAAATTACGAGAAGATGGAAGAACTCATGCTACCAGTTTCAACCCGTCGATTATGAAAGACAGCATCTGTATCAACAGTACACTGCAGCAATTGCAGGAATGTTTGGAAGGAGTGATGTTAGAAGGAACAGGTAAAGCATTCAAAGAGCAATTACTACAGATTGCGGGTAAAACAGGAACTGCACTGGTTGCAAATGGCAACCGAGGTTATGATGATAAAATTTATCAATCTTCATTTGCCGGTTATTTTCCTGCCGACGATCCGCAATACACCATCATAGTTGCCATAAAAAACAAACCCCATGCTGCTGATTTTTATGGTGCTGCTGTAGCAGGGCCGGTGTTTAAAGAAATAGCTGACCAGATATATAGCTTTAAAAGTGAACCAAAATCACAATGACAGTTGATGCTTTCAGAAAACAGACAGCGGTTGCTATAGCTATGCCGGCTATACCAAAGATATAAAAAAAGTAGCGGAGCAGCTTGACGTGAATGTTGCAAAATGGAATGGCAAAGGCAACTATAGCAGAATGTATAAGCAAGGTGCAGATACTGTTATGACCAGCCAGGTCAATAAGCATGAAAAAGATGCCCGTACTACAAGGAATGGGATTAAAAGATGCAGTTTACCTGTGTGAAAACTTGGGATTGAAAGTGATGGTAAAAGGAAGAGGAAAAGTGAGCATACCAATCAATAGCAGCAGGGCAAAATATTTCAAAAGGTCAAATAATAACAATACAACTTAAACTAAAAATTTTTCTCTCCTCTCCCTTAAGGAGAGGGTCAGGGTGAGGTTATGGCAAAACTACAGGACATATTATACAACGTGCGATTTGCAGGCAGTAACCGGTGCTAACCAACCTGGATGTAAAAGACATGCAGATCGACAGCAGGAAGGTAACTGCAGGTTCTGTCTTCATTGCCATCAAAGGTACTGCAAGCAATGGTCATGCATTATATAGACACTGCTATAGAAAAAGGTGCAACGGTAATTGTATGCGAAGCAATGCCGCTGTTACAAAATGAAGGAGTTACATATCTGCAGGTTGACAATACTAGCTGAAGCAGTTGCTCATATGGCTCATCACTTTTATGGTGAACCTTCTACCAAATTAAAATTGGTTGGCGTAACAGGCACCAATGGAAAAACAACAATTGCAACACTTCTATATAAGGTGTTTACCAAGATGGGTTATAAATGTGGTTTGATAAGCACGGTGCAAAATCAGATTGGCAAATAATGTTGTTCCATCGACCCATACAACACCTGATGCTATTAACCTTCAGGCTTTGTTAAAGCAAATGGTTGATGCACGGCTGTACCCATGTTTTTATGGAAGTAAGCAGCCATGCCATTCACCAGCACCGTATTACAGCATTGCAATTTGCAGGTGGCATATTTAGCAACATCACCCACGATCATCTCGATTATCATAAAACATTTGATGAATACATAAGAGTAAAGAAAAGGTTTTTCGATGGTCTTCCTTCTGCTGCATTTGCAATATCGAACCTGGATGATAAAAGAGGACAGGTGATGCTGCAGAACACGGCTGCAAAAAAGCATTTTTATAGCTTAAAGACGATGGCTGAGTTTAAAGGAAAGATACTTGGAGAACAGTCTTACCGGTTTAGTAATGACGGTAAATGATAAAGAAGTTCATTTCAGGTTGATCGGCGAGTTTAATGCTTACAACATACTCGCAGTCTATGGTGCTGCAATATGCCTTGGAGAAAACAGCGAAGAAGTGCTTACAACATTAAGTATGATGACAGGTGCAGAAGGAAGGTTCGATTACATCATCAGCAAGTCGAAGCATCATAGGCATAGTAGATTATGCCCATACGCCCGATGCACTTGGAAAATGTTTTAGATACAATAAAAAAATTACGCAAAGGAACTGAACAGGTGATAACAGTAGTGGGTTGCGGTGGCGACAGGGATAAAACAAAAAGACCTGTTATGGCTGAAGTAGCATGCGAATTAAGCGACCGTGTAATCTTCACCAGCGATAATCCAAGAAGCGAAGACCCGCTGAGATATTACAGGATATGGAGCAGGGTTTAGGCAGTGCGGCAAGAAGAAAATCTCTATCGATTGCAGAAAGAAAAGAAGCCATTAAAAATGCAGTGAGTATGGCCAATGCCGTTCGACATTTTGATTGTTGCGGGCAAAGGACATGAGAAGTACCAGGAGATAAAAGGAGTGAAACATCCTTTCGATGAAAAGCAGGTATTGAAGGAAATGTTTGAGTTGTTTGAGAAGTGAGCTATTTTGGTGACCGGCAATGGTACAACGATGTGTCATCGTTGCGACGCATTTCGTTCAGCCACAACACAACAGGCAGCAAAAGAAAATAACAATAATACAAGATCAAAGTTCACTCTCAAAAGAATAAAAACGTAGAAACCAAGTAAAGCGCGTGGCCAAAAAAAATATGCTATACTACCTCTATGAATGGTTGACAAAAGCAGGAATAAAGTTCCCGGGAAGCGGACTGTTTCAGTTCATCACTTTCCGTATGTTGCTTGCTGTTTTGTTTTCGCTGGTTATAACAACGGTATATGGTAAAAGGCTTATCAGGTTTTTGCTGAAAAAGCAGGTTGGTGAAACAGTAAGAGATCTGGGTCTTGGCCGGTGAACAGCAGAAGAAAGGAACACCAACAATGGGTGGCATCATTATACTGCTGGCTATCATTATACCAACGCTGTTGTTTGCCAACCTTGACAAAGTGTATGTGCGGCTTAATGCTACTTAAGTACAGTTTGGTTAGGTATTATCGGTTTTATTGATGACTACCTAAAACTGAGGGCAAAGCGAATTGCAAAAGAAAAAGGTATTGATTATAAGAAAACAGACAGCGATGGTCTTGCAGGAAAGTTTAAAATATTTGGTCAGGTGGTGTTAGGAATTATCGTTGGGGCAACACTTTACTTCAATTCAAATGTGAATGTAGAAAGGGAAATTATATCGGAGCAACAACGCTGTCCGACAACATGCGCGTCAGGCGAAAGAAAGATTGCAGATGAAGTAAGAGTATTATCAATGGTAAAGAGCACCGGTATGTAATAGTGAAAACACCTATCACCACTATTCCATTTGTGCGAAATCACGAGTTTAACTATTCAAAGTTGTTGCCTGATGCATTGAAAGCCTTTACATGGGTACTATATATACTTATCGTGATTTTTATCATTACAGCCGTATCAAACGGCGCAAATATAACCGATGGTTTAGATGGTTTAGCACAGGTATATCCGCAATGATAGGAGTTTGCCTGGGCATATTTGCGTATGTAAGTGGCAACATTCGCTTTGCTGAATATCTCAACATTATGTATATACCCAACCTGGGTGAGCTAAGCATTTTCATAGGCGCATTCATAGGCGCATGTGTTGGTTTTCTATGGTACAACGCTTACCCGGCGCAGGTGTTTATGGGCGATACAGGTAGCCTTGCATTGGGTGGCATCATAGCATCGCTTGCCATCATCATTCGCAAAGAATTGATGATACCAATAATATGCGGAGTGTTCTTTGTTGAAAACATAAGCGTGATTATACAGGTATCATACTTCAAATACACCAAGAAAAAATATGGTGAGGGGCGAAGAATATTTAAGATGAGTCCACTGCATCACCACTATCAAAAGCTGGGTTATCATGAAAGTAAAATAGCTACAAGATTTTGGATCGTGACAATACTATGTGTGGTGTTTTCGATTATGAGTTTAAAAATAAGGTAAGCAATAAGCCAGTGGCAGAAGAGATCAACCGAGTGAACAAGGAGCGTCGCAACAATGCTACAACCCGATGTAGCAAGGGCAGGTGTACCAAAAGAAAAAGACAAGAGTGACGAACGAAGAAAAAGATAATAACAGAGCAACAGAAGAATCAAATGAATATTCCGGTAACGAAGCTACCTGGTGATCCTTGGCGGTGGCGAAAGTGGTGTAGGTGCGGCTTTGCTGGCAAAGCAAAAAGGCTATGAAGTTTTTTTATCGGATGAGTAATAGCTTAAAAGATAACTATAAACAGGAACTGATAGACAATGAAATTGACTTTGAAGAAGGAGCCAGACAGAAGAAAAAATATTGAGTGCAGATGAAGTAGTAAAGAGCCCGGGCATACCTGAAAAGAATGAAATGGTAAAGAAGATAAGGGCAAAGGCATACCTGTGATTAGTGAGATAGAACTGGCATACCGGTATAAAGGTAACAGTAAGATAGTGGCTATAACAGGCAGCAACGGCAAGAGCACGACCACCGCGCTTATCTATCATATCTGCAAAGAAGGTGGATTGGATTGCGCATTGGTTGGCAACATTGGTTACTCATTTGCCAGGCAGGTGGCGAGGATCCGAAGCCATGGTATATAGCTGAAATAAGTTCTTTTCAATTGGATGATTGGAAGAGTTCAGAGCCAATATAGCAGTGTTACTGAACATAACTGAAGACCACCTTGACAGGTACGATTACAAGTTTGAAAACTATATCAACAGCAAGTTCAGAATCATAAATAACCAGACAAGCAACGATTACTTCATCTACAATTTCGACGATGAAGTGATCACCAGAAAGTTGAAAACTTTAACCCTACATACAAACCAACTGCCATTTTCCATGAAACAAGAAGTAAAAAAAGGAGCCTACATAAAAGGAGACCAAATGATGCAAAAGACAAAGGAAGGACGTGTAAGCATGAGCATCTATGACTTTGCGCTAAAGGGAAAACACAATCAACACAATACCATGGCAGCAGGCATAACCAGCTCTACACGGGCATACGCAAAGAGAGGATAAGAGAGGCCGTGGCGACCTTCTGAAAGCCTGGAGCACCGGATTGAATATGTGGCCACAGTGCGTGGTGTAACTTTTTACAACGACAGCAAAGCGACCAATGTAAACAGTACCTGGTTTGCCCTGGAGAGTTTTGACCAAGCCCATGATATTGATACTTGGCGGTGTAGACAAAGGCAATGATTATGAGATGCTGCTTGACCTGGTGAAAGACAAAGTAAAAGCCATTGTTTGTATGGGTCTTGATAATAAAAAAATCCATGCTGCCTTTGCACAATGCAACATACCCATTGTAGATACACAAAGCGCAGAAGAAGCGGTTCGCAAATCATTTAACCTGGCGGCAAAAGGTGAGATAGTGCTACTGAGCCCTGCCTGCTCAAGCTTCGATCTCTTTAAGAACTATGAGGACGTGGTAAAAAATTTAAGGCTGCCGTAAAGGATCTTTAAAACACGGCGGAAAAAAAAATTAAGAATAATAACTGTTGTTTAAAATATAGAGATGGACAAATTCTTCGATAAGCCTTTTGCTGAAATGCCTTCTGCCGCAGGCGTTGGTGGCGGCTTATTGAAAAAAACAAAAGGCGACAAATACATCTGGGGCATAGTGGCATTGCTGGCAATAACATCGCTATTGGTGGTGTATAGTGCTACCGGTTCATTGGCTTACAAAATGTACAAAGGCAATACCGAAGTGTACCTGTTTAAGCAGTTTGCTTTTATTGTTGTCGGTGTCATCGTTATCTACTTTGCGCATCGCATCAACTATACTATTTATTCGCGCATAGCGTTCTATCTGTTTTTGATCGCTATACCGCTCATGATATTTACTTATTTGTTTGGCGCCACCATCAACGATGGCAGTCGTTGGATCAAATTACCGATCATCAACCTGACCTTTCAAACAAGTGATCTTGCCAAACTTGGGTTGTTCATGTATATCAGCCGGCAGTTAAGTCGCAAGCAGGAAGTGATCAAAGATTTTAAACAAGGTTATCTGCCGCTGATCACACCTATTGGAATCATTTGCTTGTTGATAGCGCCGGCAAATTTGTCAACAGCCTTGCTTACAGGCGCCACAGGCTTGTTGTTGATATTCATTGGCCGGGCGCAGGTAAAACACATTTTAGCAACCATCGGTATTAGCCACGATCCCGGTGCTTATCATCATAGCTATAGCAGTCGGCACCTACGATGCAAAATCAAAAAAGGCTGAGAAAAATGCATCGGTCACAGAGCTTAAGATCACATGGTCGTATCGGCACGTGGATACACCGTGTACAGGACTTTATGTATGCCGAACAAAGTGAAACACCCTACCAGGTACAACAGGCAAAAATAGCCATCGCCAAGGGTGGTGTCATAGGCGTAGGTCCGGGCAATAGCGAGGCAAAAAACTTTATGCCGCATCCTTATTCCGACATGATCTATGCGGTTATACTCGAAGAATATGGGCTTATCGGCGGAGGTATTATCATTTTCATTTACCTCGTTTTCTTGTTGCGTTGCATCCGTATTTTTCGCAAGTGCCCGTTTGCCTTTGGTGCCTTCCTGGCGCTGGGTCTCAGCTTTACATTGGTTATTCAGGCTATGGCAAATATGGCAGTTGCCGTTAATCTCGTTCCCGTTACCGGTGTTACGTTGCCGCTGGTTAGCATGGGTGGCAGCTCGTTTTTATTCACCTGCGCCTCCATTGGCATTGTGCTGAGTGTGGCGCGAAATGTAGAACAACTGGAAGGTAAAACAGCCGCAGAGCACTTACAAAAAGCAGCCCTTGAAGAAGAGGAAGAAACACCGGCAGAACCAAAAGAGACCATTCGTAAACGACACATAATAAAAGATGATGTGAGAGATATTTTGACACCGGCCGAAGAATACAAATGAGTTATCGTTGCGTCGCAGTACGTTCATCGGCAACGCATTGGGGAGCAGGGAAAGAAAACAAAAAAGTAGCGTGCAGGTAAGCATTTACCAGGTAGCAGTATAAAACAAATGGCAACGCAAAAAAAGATCATAATAGCAGGCGGCGGCACCGGTGGACACATCTTCCCTGCTATTGCTATTGCCAATGCCATCAAGCATATTGAACCCCAAACAGAGATATTGTTTGTAGGTGCAAAAGGAAAGATGGAAATGGAAAAAGTGCCGCAGGCGGGGTTATAAAATAATTGGGTTAGATATAGCCGGCTTCAACCGAAGTTCTTTGATAAAAAATATTGGCTTGCCATTTAAACTGGTGAAAAGTTTTTTTCAGGTACGTACAATATTCAATGAATTTACGCCCGATGCAGTCATCGGTGTCGGTGGCTATTCCAGCTTTCCGGTCTTAAAACATGCTCAGCTAAAAGGTATTGCCAACTTTATACACGAGAGCAATTCTTTTGCCGGCAAAACAAACATACTGCTGGGCAAAAAGGCTACCAGGATATTTGTAGCCACCGATGGAATGGAGCAGTTTTTCCCAGCCAGCAAAATTAAAGTGACCGGCAATCCTGTACGCAAGTCAATAGCCAACGCTACTGTTAGCCGCCGCGAGGCTTTGCAATTTTTCAAACTTGAAGAAAATAAAACAACAGTGCTTGCAGTGGGTGGCAGTTTAGGTGCCCGCAGTATCAATGAAGCCATTGCCAATCACCTGGATGCATTTGCAAAAAATGGTTTGCAATTGATCTGGCAAACAGGCAAAACAACAGCGGCACAATACAAAAGCAAAGTTGATAAACGCGCAAATATTTGGGTAGACGATTTTATAACGCATATGGAGATGGCTTATGCCGCCGCGGATATTGTCATCTCCAGGTCAGGCGCCATGGCAGTCACAGAATTATGTGTCGCTAAGAAGCCTGTCATTTTTGTCCCGTTTCCACATGCTGCAGAGGATCACCAAACCGTAAACGCGCAAAACCTGGTGAAGAAGAAAGCAGCCCTTATGGTAACCGATAAAGAGGCTAATGAAGTACTGGTTGATAAAACAATTGCACTTGCTGAGAATGCTGCTTTACAACAAGAGCTAAAAAATAATATCGCGCAACTCGCGGTCAACAACGCTGATGAAGTAATTGCAAACGAAATTCTGTCGCTGATCTAAAAAAAAGAGTGAGATGAAAAACTATGATGAGTAAGAAAAATATAACTGTACCAGGGCGTTCTGCTAACAGCACACCGCGGTCATTATATTTCATTGGTATTGGTGGCATTGGTATGAGTGCTATAGCAAGATATTTCAAAGCAAAAGGTGCAGACGTAAGTGGCTATGACAAAACACCCACACCCCTTACCCGCCAGTTGCAAAAGGAAGATATTGACGGTTCACTATGAAGAAGACATAACGCAATTGCCTGCTGCTATAGACCTGGTAGTTTATACACCGGCAATACCCGCCACCAACACTGAACTTATCTATTTTCAAACACACGGCTACAAGGTTGTGAAGAGAAGTGATATATTAAAGATCATAACTGAAACCTCTTTCAACATCTGTGTTGCCGGTACACATGGCAAAACAACGGTAAGCACTATGATCGCCCACATATTGCGTCATTCCGGTTATGGCTGCAATGCTTTTTTAGGCGGTATTTCGGCCAATTACAATACAAACTTTTGGACCGATAAAAATAATGTCTGTGTAATAGAGGCTGATGAATATGATCGCAGTTTCCTGAAGTTGTCGCCAGATATTGCGGTAATAACGTCAATGGATCCTGATCATCTTGATATTTATGGAACGGCTAAAAATGTTGAAGATGCTTTTATAGCTTTTTCAGAAAAAACAAAACCTGGTGGTTGCCTTATCAATAAGGTTGAGCTGACAAGAAACAATGAGCTGAAAGGAGACAGGAAGCTGACCTACAGTTTTGAAAACACTGCCGCCAATGTGTACGCCCAGGATGTAAGAATTGATGATGGCTCTTACGTGTTTGACATTGTTGGCCCAGATTGGCTCCTGACAAACGTACGCTTGCACATGGGTGGCTTGCACAACATTGAGAATATAGTTGCAGCAGTTACTGTAGCAAAAAATATAAAAATAGATGAGCAAAAAATAAAGGACGCGATCGCAGATTTCAGAGGGGTAAAAAGAAGATTTGAATACCTGCTCAACGAGACGATCATGTTTTAATAGACGACTATGCCCACCATCCGCAAGAGTTAAAAGCATTGATCAATGGAGTAAGAAGTTTGTTTAAAAGAAGGTTGGTGGTGATGTTTCAGCCACATCTTTTTAGCAGAACCAAAGACCAGGCTGATGGATTTGCCGAAGTGCTTGACCTGGCAGATGAAGTGATTTTGTTGCCCATTTATCCCGCCCGCGAACTACCTGTTGAAGGCGTAAGCAGCGAAATGATAATAGAGCGGATGAAGCTGAAACACACCCAGGTTTTAACCAAAGCAGAGGCACAGAATTGGGTAAAAGAGACACAACCGGAGCTACTGGTTTTGGCCGGTGCCGGCGACATTGATGCAATGGTTCAACAGGTTAAGAAATATTTAGAATCTCAATAAAAAGTTATGCAACAAGTGTGGAGAAAAAGATGGACGCTTACAGGCTGGATAGCGCTTGCTGCAACTACTTTAGTGTTACTTGCAATGGTATAAACTGGAAGAACGACAGTGTTTGTAAAGGGATCGAAGTAAATTTTGCAGGAGATGGAACCACCTACTTTATTGATGAAAAAGGTGTGATAGCAATTTTAAAAGTGCGGCTCAAATAACAGGACAACCCATAGCAAACATCGACCTGAAATCATTGGAAGCCAGGTTGAAAAAAGACAAATGGATAGCAAATGCAGATCTGTTTTTTGATAAAAATGAAATGCTAAATGTAACTGTGCGGGAAAAGGAACCTGTTGCCAGGATTTTTACATCTGCGGGTAATTCGTTTTATATAGATAGTTCCTGCAAACGCTTACCTTTAAGTGAAAAGCTAAGTGCACGCATTCCTATGTTTACCAATTTTCCTTCGACCAAACCAAAATTTCCAAGCCCGATAGTGCAGTGCTTGCCGCTGCCAAAGACCTGGCAGTGTTTATACACAGCGATGATTTTTGGAAAGCGCAGGTATCGCAGATCGATATCACTCCCACCGGGTTTGAAATGATACCTACTGTCGGCGACCATATTGTAGCGTTGGGAAAAGAAGGAGAATGGAAAAAAAAATTTGACAGGTTGTTTAGCTTTTACAAACAGGTCTGGACCAAAGTAGGTTTTGAAAGCTATGAGAAAGTAGATGTTCAATTTAATGGCCAGGTAGTTGCAACCATAAAGGGTGCAAAAGCAGCAACCGTTGATAGCGCCGGGCACCGAAGAACCTACGAACGTTTGTTAACAAACTCCAAAAGAATTACACAGGATACAATGCGGATCTACAAAGCACTAAACAAGAAGCAAAAAACAAATTTAGAAACCGGTAAAAGTAAACCAGTAAGCGCTGGAAAACAATCCATTTAAAGCTGTAGGGTGAAGAATAGTACCGAAAGCTAAAAAGTAAACAACAACAAAAAAACACATATTTATGAACGTCAACGAAGCACCCATCATTGTAGGTCTCGACATCGGCACAACTAAAATTGCTGCCATTGCGGGACGAAAAAATGAATATGGTAAGCTGGAGATCCTTGGCTTTGGCCGCGCTAACAGCACCGGCGTACAACATGGCCAGGTTCTAAACATTGAGCAAACAATTAAAGCAATTCAACAGGCTTTAAAAAATTGCTACGAATCAAATCCTGACCTTGAAATCAGTGAAGTGTACGTAGGCATTGCAGGTCATCATATCAAAAGTTTGCAAACCCGTGGCGACATAGTTCGGCAGGATTCAGAAAATGAGATTACGATCCTGAAATCGAACAGTTGATAGACAATCAGAAGAAGACCTTCATTCCTGCCGGCGACCAGATCATTGATGTTATTCCGCAGGAGTTTACTGTTGATAATATTCAAAACATTCCCAATCCTATTGGGTACAATGGTGTAAAGGTGGGCGCAAATTTTCACATCATCACCGGCGATCGAAATGCCATTCGCAACATCAACCGTGCAGTTGATAAGAGTGGTCTAAAAACAAAAGATCTCGTATTGCAACCTCTGGCATCAGCAGCAGCAGTTATGAGCGAACTGGACATGGAAGCCGGAGTAGCCATCCTCGATATTGGTGGTGGTACAAGTGACCTTGCGGTTTTTTATGAAGGCATTTTAAAACATACTGCAGTTATTCCTTTCGGTGGCGAGAACATTACCAACGATATCAAAACCGGTTTTGGTGTATTGAAACAACAGGCAGAAGCAATGAAGGTGCAGTTTGGTAGTGCGCTTGCTGATGAAGCAAAAGCAAATGCTTTCATCACTATACCCGGAATGAACGGTATGCCTGCGAAAGAAATCAGTGTAAAGAATCTGGCTAACATTATACAGGCGCGCATGGGTGAAATACTTGATTTTGTTACTTATCATTTAAAACAAGTTGGTCTTGATACACGTGTATTGAACGGCGGTATTATCCTAACCGGCGGCGGTTCTCAACTAAAGCACCTGATACAGTTAACTGAGTATTCAACAGGCTTATATGCCCGTATCGGTTTCCCTAATGGACACCTTGCTGCCAACCACATAGATGAATTGAAGAAGCCAATGTACAGCACCTGTATTGGTCTTATACTAAAAGGTTACAGCGACTACGAACACAAGTACAAAGAGTTTGAAAAATCATTTAAGAAAGTAATTGTTCCTGAAACACTGGTAAAAGAAGATGAGCCTGAAGTAAGACCACTTGAATACGCCCTGTAGTTGATAGAAAAGGAAAAAGTAAATACAGAGGCAGAAAAGGAATGACCAAGTTCTGGGAGAAATTTAAAAACAACCTTCTTGAACTATTTAAAGAAGAAGGAGATAAAGACTTGTAAGAAGGTTACGAGTTGCTAGTTATGGATTAGAGTTTACCGAGAATTGTGATTTGAGAGTTTTGAATTATAAGTTATTAGTTAAGCCCCATCACGCAGAACATACTACTTACAACTTACAACTTATGACTAACAACTTATTACAAGAACTCAAAACGCATAACGCATGACTTATTACTAGAATATTCAACTTATAACATATCACGTATTACTTATGACTTATTACCAATGACTACACAAAAACAACTAAAAATAAAAACAATCTAATTAACCCAATCAAATTTCCAACTATGATTCACTTTGATTTGCCGAAGCAGAAGTCATCTATCCTAAAGGTGATAGGTGTAGGTGGTGGCGGTGGAAATGCCGTAAACCACATGTACGGACAAAACATTGACAGTGTCGATTTCATTATATGCAATACCGATGCGCAGGCACTGGCCAATAGTAAAGTTCCGAACAAAATCCAACTTGGTCCACACCTTACACAAGGTCTTGGTGCAGGTGCCAATCCTGAAATTGGCAAACAGGCTACTGAAGAAAGCCTCGAAGAAATAAAACGAATCTTGAAGTCAATACTAAAATGGCTTTTATCACTGCCGGTATGGGTGGTGGTACTGGTACAGGCGGGGCTCCGATCATTGCAAAGATCTGCAAAGAACTGGGCGTACTAACTGTAGGCATCGTAAGCACCCCATTTACCAATGAAGGGCCAAAACGTATGCGCCATGCTGAAGCAGGCATACAGCAATTAAGAGACAACGTAGATACGTTGCTTGTGGTAAGCAACGACAAACTTGCGCCATCAATATGGCAATCTTAAAGTAAGAGAAGCATTTAGCAAAGCCGATGATATATTGGCCACAGCGGCAAAATGTATTACCGATGTTATTACCAGCAATGGACAAATCAATGTTGACTTTGCTGATGTATGCACAGTTATGCGCAATGGTGGTGTAGCAATTTTAGGTAGTGCACAGGCCGAAGGAGAAGACCGTGCACAACGCGCCATCGAAGATGCAGTTAATTCACCTTTATTAAACGACAGCGAAATCCGTGGCGCCAAATGGATCCTGGTAAACATTACTTCCGCCGAAGGCGAATTATGAGATAACAATGGATGAAGAGGATACGATCATGAGTTATCTGCGCCAGGAAGCAGGAGAAGATGCTGATGTGATAAAAGGAATTGGCTTCGATGAAACACTTGGCGATAAAATTGGTGTTACCATTATCGCAACCGGCTTCGAACACAAAGATCCTTTTAAACCGGCACCGAAACCAAAAGAAGAAAAAAAGCCGGAAGAAAAAATAGTGCTTCACCTCTCTGCCAACCAGGTGAATGAAAAGAAGCAATACAGCCAACCTGCATTGCCATTGGAGGAAAAAGATCCCTATGCGCCTACCATGACGGAAGTGCAAAATACTGCACCAGCTGTTATTCAGCCTACGCAGCAGTATTACCAGGAGGAACAGCAAATGCCGCAACCTGTTGCACAGCAACCAACAAGTTGCGCAAACAACTGAAGGACCTGTATACCGTTTTGAACTTAATCCCGAAGTAACTGAACCGGTCAAACCGAAATTTACCCAACAACAGCCGCAACCAAACGACAATAACGCAAATGCGAAAGCAGGACCGGTTTTCTTTCCAGGCCATCTAATATCTATGCAGAAACCAAAGTCTGGAGAAACTCCAATTCAAAATCCTATGGAAGCGAAGCCTTCACAGCCGCCGATTACCGAACAACCGGAGTTCGAGATGAAGCTGGTATATGAAGGATGAAATTCCAGAACCGGCGGATGTACCAAAACCTATTCAACCCGTTGCCAACTCATCACCGTCTGCAGAGGATCTTGCCATGCAAGACGATGCAGAAGAACAAAAACGCAGAGCCCAGGAAAGGATTCAAAAGTTGCGCAACTTATCCTTCAACATGAACACTGCCGATGCAAGCACCGAGTTTGATTCAGTTCCAGCGTACATCCGTCGTAATATGGAGTTATTTGGCAACACCCTTACTTCTGTAGAAAATTTTTACAGCAAGTACACGGTAAAGCCTGATGAAAACGACAAAGGTCAAATCAGCTCAATCAATACATTTTTAGATGGTAAAAAACCGGATTAAATTTTGAGCAGACTCCTACCGGTTGGTGAACTGGTATGAGTTTATTTAGATTGTGTTTTTAGTTGTTGTCCCTCCGCAAAAACGGAGGGATTTTTTATAATAACTAACGGTGGGGAAATTAAGTTCCCATAAAAGCTTCTGTGGAAAATGGGATGCGTAAACGAGCTTTTGTCAAAAGGGAGTGACAGGAATTTATTAGGGCAAAGGCAAGCTTTTAAATGTCGTAAGTTAACCTCTTCGTATTGCAGCACAGCCCAGTTACCGCTACGTCGTTTCGAATTATTATTCTAGAAAGCTCCTTTCAACCAAAGGGTTGGATTTACACAATTACAAACTCATCCCTTGGTGGCACTACCTGTAACTTCTCTTTGCCCATTAAAGTAGTCTTTTGATAATATTGGTAATATCGTCAATTGCATTGGGTTTAACAATAAAGTAATTAGCCCCATGTGGTAAGCTTTATCAATATCTGCTTTGTTTAAAGAAGTAGAATAAATAAGTATAGGAATGTTATCAAATTTTCTTTCCTTTCTTAAAGCTGCAAACATTCAATCCCATCTTTTACAGGCATATTGAGGTCGAGAAAGAGTACATCCGGAAGTTTTTTTAAAAAAAACCGCCACAAGCTCAATCCAGTTGCCGGCATACGAAACTTCTAATTTCTCACCGGTTTTTTTAGCGGCTTCTTTCAAAATAAAAAAATCGTCTTTATCGTCATCGGCCATCAAAATGTGCATAGCAATGTATTTAGAAAATAAGCAGTGACATAATTTGTACAAATAGAACATCCTTAACGCTTTTTAACCCGAAGGGAAATTTCAACGCTTCCGTTCGAAACATATTACGATCAGCAATAATTTCACTACCTTGCTTCTCCATTTGTAGAAATTAATTCCTCAATCAAAATAATTTTTCTTCAAAATTTAAAAAATCGAATACAAATATCTCTTTTCGCTGCTTTATTTGAACCTGTAACTAAAAATATTACTAAATTCTACTTTCATTAATCTTTTTGATGGTATCACTTTTGAACATAAAGTAAAAAAATATATGACATTGGTACGAAGAGGATGTAAGGCGGCAGTAGCAGAGAGACAGAGTGCACATACGAGCCCAAGACCCTATTTTATGGCAGTTCTTCTATAAGGCTCTGGACAAAATTATACGAAGATTTTGAAGATTTTAAACCAGTAAACCTAGGTTTCGGAGGATCTACCCTCGCAGCCTGTGTTTGGTTTTTTGACCTTGTTGTCTCCCAATAAGAAACCCCGAAACATTTATACTTTACGCCGGAGATAACGACCTGGGAGATGGAAGACACCCCGAGGAAGTTCTGATTTTCTTTCGCGAATTTATGTTCAAACTAGGTGCGTTACCCACTAATTTTTTTTTATTACATTTCTATAAAACCTAGTATCAGCCGGCTGGAAATATTACAACAAATCGTACAAACCAACCAACTGATAGAGGAAGAAATCAGCAGAGGGTAAAAACAACGATTATTTTCTAAATGTTTTTGATAAAATGATAATGATGCCAGGTGAACCTATCACTGCTTATTACAAGGAAGATGGATTCATCTCAATAGAGATGGATATATATTATGGAGAGAAATTATACTGAATGAGTGCTTGTTAAGTTAGGAAAGATTTGAAGAAGTAGAAAATCTAACAAAATAATGCAACGCATAATGAACAGGGAATATCACAAATGGTTTAGTCCTCGCCTGAGGAAAGAAATGGAGTTGCTTATTTTCGGTCATGCAGTGAACCCCTGTGTTATTTTTTCCCACCAGGACAGCCCGGTTTTACGACTATGAAAACTGGAAAGTTATAGACGCAATCGCAGACAAAATAGAAAAGGATGGCTACAGGTCTATTGTGTTGACAGTATAGACCTTGAGAGTTTCTATTGTCCCTGCAGCCACCCAAGCCAGCGTATTATTCGACACATTCAATATGAAATTATATCATAAAAGAAGTATTGCCCTTGATGAAAGAACTCAAATAACTATTATCATCATTACGGCAGGTTGCAGCCTCGGCGCTTATCACGCAGTTAATATTGCTTTAAATACCCCAATTATTTGGCAAAGCTGTGGGTATGAGCGGCCGTTACGACATAACTTTAAAAGCCAAAATTTCCCCGATCTGTTTGATGGTTACAGACGATGAAAAATGTACTACAATATGCCTTCTCAATACCTACCTAACCTGACCGATGAAAATCTGTCAATCAATTACGAAAAATGCAGATCGTGCTGGCGGTGGGAAAGAAGATCCCTTTATACCCAACAACGAATTTTTACACAATCCCTATTAAAAAAGGCATCACCAATACGTTGCACATTTGGGAAGGCGAAGCACACCGGCCACGCTCGTGGCAGCAGATGGTGCACTACTTTTTATAGTTGCAAAGTTGTCCGCCGTATGTTTATTTGGAGACCAGCTTTAGGTTCTTTAATGGTACATCCTTGCGACGCTCCGTTTGACGATCGGCACTTTTGCCAGGGCAAAGACCATGTTACGTTTGTTATCTGAACGTAAACCAACTCTCTTACTGTGCATGCTAAATGCCCAATCTATGCGGTGCCGTTGAACGGAGCTCCCTGGGTGGGGTAGACTGTCGCAACAATGTAGCCCGGGAGACTGCTGCCGGTGATCCAAAAAACGGAACATAGTACCGCCGTTTTTCAGCACGATTATTTTTACTGCGCAGGGATAAATATATTTACATCTCAAAAAATAATCACTATGCGAAATCACGAAATCGATTATAGAATTGTTGGTGAAGAAATGCAGTATGTAGAAGTCGAACTGGATCCCGAATGAAACTGCCATTGCAGAAAGCGGCAGCTTTATGATGATGGATGACGGAATACAAATGCAAACCATTTTTGGCGATGGCAGCCGCAACCAGGGCACGCGGTATTTTAGGCAAATTGCTGGTGCAGGCAAAAGGCTGCTGGTGGGTGAAAGTCTTTTTATGACGGCGTTCACCAATATGGGTATGGTAAAAAGAGAGTGAGTTTCGCTTCACCCTATCCCGGCAAAATTATACCACTTGACCTGTCGCTGTCAGGACGGAAAAGTCATCTGCCAGAAAGATGCTTTTTTATGTGCCGCCAAAGGGGTAAGCATCGGTATCGATTTTCAGCGAAGGCTGGGTACCGGTATTTTTGGCGGTGAAGGATTTATTATGGAAAAACTTGAAGGCGACGGAATGGCGTTTGTGCATGCAGGCGGACATGTTTTTGAGAGAGTATTGCAGCACGGTGAAATGATAAAAGTAGATACCGGATGCCTTGTAGCGCTAACGCAGGGCGTTAACTACGACATCCAATTTATTGGCGGTATTCGAAATTCTATTTTTGGTGGTGAAGGACTGTTTTTTGCCACCCTGCGCGGACCCGGAAAAGTATGGATACAAACACTTCCTGTAAGCAGGCTGGCCAGCAGAATTTTTTCTTATGCGACCACCACCCGCAAAGAGGAAGGAAGTATTTTAGGAGGACTTGGTAACCTGCTGGATGGCGACGGATATTAAAACTTAAAAGTGACTGTTAGAATATTGAGTTCACCTGTGTTGAGGCAGGTGAACTTTTCTTTTTGTTATTCCCGTTCGCGCTCAAGTGTACCGGTTATGTAGCCAAAAGGCTCATCGGTTGCCATAAAGATCTCGTTGTTGTTTTGCATACCAAACTGCTCAAGATTGAAGGTGATGTGGTGTTTATTCGGCATCACCAGGTTTATTCTTTCTATGGAGTCATTCTCCTGCAAAACATCCTGCCCCATTGCATACATTGTTTGCTGCACCGACAGACTTTTGTGAAATGCAAAGGTTTGTAATAAACGCAGGCGCACTCCAGCATAAACTATATCGAAGTTTATATTATTCGAATTGTAGGTCCAGGTTGCCTCGCATTGTGTGGCAAGTATGCGGTCGTCGGTTTCTTTTAACGTGGTAAATTTGTCTTGTATATATCCTTTAAAAGCAGAGTCTGTGGTCTTGAGTATGAGCAGATCTTTTATTCCCGAACTTATACTGGCTACGGCAGCATCGCGTACTACTCGCGTAAACCGCTTCTCATTTCCACTGCTCACATATGCATGCGGATGAACCTCACCGTTAAACGTAAGCCTTTGATAAAGATGTTCCGCTATACTTACGGTAGCCTCTGTCACCTTTTCGTTTTGAACAAAAAAATAATTGGCAAGAAAAAGTGCGAAGCTTTCTATGCTGTCTGTAAAGTGATCTTTAGCTAATGCATACACTGTATTTTTTTGCGTATCGGTAGGCAGTATATTAGTGTTATCACCTTTGGTATGTGCAAATTGAAAACGTCCCTTCAGGCTCACATCTACACTTATCTGTCTGAACTCGTGATGGTCACTATGCCTGGTTATTTTAGAAAGATTTATTGCATTTTTCCCGTAGGCATTAGCACTTAAATTGACCTTCATACGCGTGTTTTTGGTTTGCGGTAAAAGGTTTCAAATTAAACCTTTAGTTGTTTTATTTTTACCCGGTTAGCATTTTTATTTAGCAAGCTGACCTATATGGAGACATTTGCCCTGAAAAGTGATCGCATTATTACGCCGGAAGGAATGATGGCTGGTTTTGTGATAGTGGAAGACACAATCATAAAAGAGGTCATCAAAAGTTTGGAAGGAGTTGCTGTAAGTCGCGTTACTGATGTGGGCGACAAGGTGATTATGCCTGGTGTTATAGACCCGCATGTACACATCAACGAGCCGGGTCGCGAAGACTGGGAAGGATTTGAAACCGCGACTAAAGCTGCACTTGCCGGTGGCATTACATCACTGGTCGATATGCCACTCAACTCTTCACCCGTGACTACTATCGGTTGCCGCCTATGATAAAAAAGCGACCGCGGCAGCCAAATTTCCGGGCATCAATATACAGTTCTGGGGCGGGCTTATCCCGGGCAATAACGGAGAATATTGAACCCCTGATAGAAAGAGGAGTGCCAGGGTTTAAAGCCTTTCTTACCCACTCCGGTATCGATGAATTTCCCAATGTAACCGAAAAGGATTTGCGTCTTGCCATGCCCATCCTTGCCAGGCACAACCTGCCCTTGCTGGTGCATTGCGAACTGACTTCTCTGCTGGCTGAGACTACAAATGATAAAGTTCGTTATCAGGGATTATCTGCGTCGCGACCCAAAACCTGGGAGGATGAAGCCATCGCATTGATGATACGCCTGTGCGAAGAATATAACTGCAGGGTTCATATTGTACATCTTTCATCTGCCAATTCAATTGCCCCAATCACAGCCGCAAAAGCGCGTGGCTTGCCAGTAACGGTGGAGACAGCCCAACATTATTTATACTTCAACGCAGAGGATATACAGGATGGGCAAACGATTTTAAATGTGCGCCACCTATACGCGAAAAAACACAACAACGACCTGCTGTGGCAGGCATTAAAAGATGGTATCATTGATTTTGTGGCAACCGATCATTCGCCGGCGCCGCCTGGTTTAAAAGAGCTACAGAGCGGCGATTTCACCAAAGCCTGGGGCGGCATTTCGTCGCTGCAATTTGCCCTGCCGGTACTATGGACAGCCGCACAAAAACGTGGTTGCGATCTGAACGACATAACCACCTGGCTTTCGCAAAAACCGGCAATGCTCCCGGGGTTAGAAAAACGAAAAGGAAAGATTGAAAAGGGCTATGATGCTGACCTTATAATTCTTGATCCTGAGAGAAGCTTTAAGGTTGTGCCTGAGATCATTCAGCACAAACACAAGATCACTCCTTACCTGGGTCATACACTTTCCGGTGTGGTTGAGCAGACCTATGTGGGTGGGAAGCTTCTGTATGATAACGAAATTTTTACCACTAAGAAGTAACAATAACTGAAAGCCAAATATGGACAATAGTAAACGTGCAGGCAGGTGATGCAAAGAATAAATGTGCTGGCAGATCTCACGGAGAAAGATGGGACGGTAACGCGCACATTTGGTTCACAGGCATTTATTGACGCAGCCAACCAGGTAAAAGCCTGGATGGAAGAAACTGGTTTGCAGACTCGGATAGACAACATTGGAAATGTAAGAGGAAGATGGAAAGCAGAAAAAGAAAATGCACCAACACTCATCATTGCTTCACACATCGACTGTTGTTAATGCCGGAAGGTTTGATGGACCGCTGGGCGTACTACTGGCAATTGACCTTGTTGACCAGGTATTAAAAGAAAATAAAAGTCTTCCGTTTACCATCGAGGTGGTAGCCTTCAGCGACGAAGAAGGTGTGCGTTTTCACACTACCTATCTAGGCAGTAAAGTACTTGCCGGCTCCTTCGATACCCAATTATCACTTACCGATAAAGACGGCATTTCGCTGCAGGAAGCAATAGCAAAAGTTGGTGGCAATGCAGTCGGGCTGCGTACTGATATGATCAAAGATGAACTGCTGGGCTATTTTGAAATTCATATAGAACAGGGTCCTGTTCTATATGAATCCGGTGTGCCGGTAGCAGCGGTAAAAGCCATTGCGGGGCAAAAAAGAATTGAACTTGTTTTTACCGGCACTGCCGGGCACGCAGGTACAGTGCCAATGGAAATGCGCCACGATGCCCTCTGTTGTGCTGCAGCCTGCATCTCCGGAATAGAAGATTTCGCTATTGATCACAGCTCAAGCATTATCGCCACCGTAGGCATGTTACAAATAGAGAATGCCGCCAGCAATGTTATTCCCGGCAAAGTTACCTGCACGCTCGACATCAGAAGTTCCGATGATACCCGTCTTAACTTTGCCTGCAATGCCCTGCAAAACATCATTCATGAAATTTGCGAAGACCGCCAGATATCCTTCGCCTGGAACATGATACAGGAAACAGCGCCGGTAGCATGCAGCGAAGAGCTGACTAATCTCTTAAAAGAATCAATTGCAAACGCTGGCTTCGAAGTAACAGAACTGGTCAGCGGTGCCGGGCATGATGCAGTTGCTTTGTCCGCCATTTGCCCGGTATACAATGTTGTTTGTCCGCTGCTTCAAAGGCATCAGTCACAACCCGCTTGAAAACGTAGAGATCAAAGACCTGGAAGCCGCTATACAAGTCGCGGACAACTTCCTGCAAAATTTAGCCGTTCACTATAACCAAAACTAATTATGGAAATATCAGCACTCACCCGTTCGGTCGTTAAAACCAATCATGCCATCATTAGTCCCGATGGTTATATAAACAGCAGCGTGCCGGGCTGGACCAATTGCACGGTCAATGTGATCATCAATGAAGACATGGGTGCCAACCTATGCCAGACATTGATCACCTTTCAAAAAGAAGGACTAGTACGAGGCATAACCAAAGCCGCGCAGATCTTTTTCTATGTTATAGAAGGTGCTTGTACTGCTACAATCGTATAATGATTCACGACCACTCGCCAAAGGTCAGTTCGTCTATGTACCTATCAATGCCGAATATCTTTTTACAGACGCTAATGAAGGAACACAGCTCCTCACCTTTCATAAAGTATATGAATTCCTCGAAGGCTATGCTCGACCATCCGTTCTGTTTGGCGATGCAGCCACGGTTGCTGCGCCTCCTATCTTCACGATCCGGCGTTGCGCCTGCAGGTGTTGCTGCCCGACGATCATTCTTTTGATATGGCGGTAAACATATTTACTTACGATCCGGGCGGGCATTTGCCCATGGTGGAAACCCACATTATGGAGCATGGTCTGCTTTACCTGCAGGGGCAGGGTGTGTATATGCTCGACCAGCAATGGTACCCGATAAAAAAGGGTGATTCTATCTGGATGGCGCCTTATTGCCAGCAATGGTTTACAGCCATGGGCAAAGAACCTGCGGTCTATATCTACTATAAAAATGTCAATCGTTTTCCAACATTTGTATAGGAGAACTTTAGCGATTTTTTTGTTGTCCGGGCAACAGATCTTTATTGAACATCGTTGCGTCGCACCCTGCAACGGCAGTAGGGTTTTTCATCTTTTCTTAGTGATCATTACAAAGAAGAAAAAAATATTGGGTATAAAACATTAGGTTTATTTATGAGGTGCAGAGCACCGAAATATTTGTAGAAAATATAGATCAATATATTGAATGTAAAGGTGCAGAGCACCGTGGTACTTGTGGCGTCAACAAGATACTACATATCCCTTGGTGCAGCACACCATAAAAGCACAACCAATCTAACCTTTGCACAATAACAAATTTTACTATCTTATTGCAATACTTTTATTATACATAATTATCCAGTAAGGTTATTTTTAGATTCGATAATTTTGTTTTGAAAAGTAAATTCTATCAATATCTATGACCATTGCCGAATACGATCACCTCGATGAAACGCAGAAAAAACAATTATTATTTCAATGCTGTGGCTCAACAGCCTGGGTAACAAAAATGTTGCAGGCGCCACCTGTTGAAGATCTTGTTGACCTGCTGGAAACGGCTGAAGAAAACTGGTATAGCTGCACTCAACAAGACTGGTTGAAAGCATTTGAGCATCATCCAAAAATTGGCGATCTCAATTCATTGCAAAAGAAATTTGCCACTACCGCTCACTTTGCTGCCAGTGAACAATCAGGTGTTGAAACAGCAGGTGATGATATACTGCAGCAACTGGCAAACGGCAATACTGAATACGAAAATAAATTTGGTCATATCTTCATTGTTTGTGCTACCGGAAAGTCTGCCAATGAAATGTTGAGCCTGTTAAAAACCCGGCTTCCCAATACTCCGGAAGAGGAAATAAAAATTGCCGCGGACGAGCAATTGAAGATCACTAAACTACGCTTACAAAAACTATTTGAATGAGCCAGATAACCACCCATATATTAGATACTACCCAGGGTAAACCTGTACCGGATGTGCGGGTTTCATTGTATCGCGGAGCCAATGATGAATGGACCGAACTGAGCTGGGGCATAACAAATATTGATGGCAGGTTGCCCGATCTGGTGAAGAACGGTGAACAACTGCAACGTGGCATCTATAAATTGAGGTTCGAGACAAAAGACTATTTTGATAAAACACAGACCCCTACCTTCTATCCTTTTGTTGAGATAGTTTTTGATGTAACTACCGGAGAACATTATCACGTTCCCCTTCTTTTAAACGCATTTGGCTACACGACCTACCGCGGATCGTAGTGTATTATAAAGCCATTGAAAAAAGTCACATCAATGGTTTACCGCGGAACGGAGCGTCGCAAGGATGGTGCTATAAAAACAAATGCCGGCGACCATAGACTGCATCCCTTTTCTACATCCCGATTTCTTTAGCACACAATTGGCACAACCATGAACTTTTCTATACCCGACCATCAAAAAGACGAGTTGCTCAACACGTTGAAAACTGCCAACCTGCAGTTTCAAAAAATTTATCCCGGCGACCGTCCCGACAGGCAACCTGTGCATACCGTATATGGTGGTGCCAATCTTTTTAAAGCTGACACCTGTGTGAAGATGGGAGACATTGCCCTGCAAAATCTAAAAACATATGCACCCAATTTTGTAACGCTGGCAAGGGTGCTGGAGTTACCCGGTTTTCAACATTTGCCACACCTGCAAAAAGATATCAATGATCTTACGCAGCAACTCGATAAACAAAGTGAAGACGAGAGGAAAAAAGAATATGCCTGGTTGTCTTACTCCGTGTACAATAAGATCATTAAAAAGCTGCAAACCGAAGCAGTGGAAGACTTTCGGATAGACTTTGAAGATGGGTTCGGTAACCGGCCGGATGCGGAAGAAGATGCAACTGCAATAAAGGCAGCGAATGAGCTTGCAATGGGCATGCAAAACAAAACCATTTCACCTTTCATTGGTATTCGCATAAAACCGTTTACCGAAGATCTGAAGTACCGTGGCGTGCGCACACTGGATATTTTTCTAACCACATTGCTTGAGAAAACAGGTGGTCAACTTCCTGAAAATTTTGTTGTCATGCTTCCCAAGGTTACCATACCTGAGCAGATGAACACATTGGTAAAACTCTTTGAAATAATAGAACAGTCAAACAACTTACCGGCAGGTACTTTGAAAATGGAAACGATGGTCGAGGCTACACAAATCGTGATGGACGATGAAGGTCGTAACCCGCTCATGCGCATTGTAAAAGCTGCGGAGGGACGTTGTATCGCTGCCCACTTTGGCACTTACGATTATACTGCCTCTGCGGGTATTACTGCCAAATACCAAACCATGGCACACCCCGTGTGCGACTTTGCCCATCATGTAACAAAGGTGGCACTTGGCGGTACCGGTATTTGGTTATCAGACGGAGCTACCAATGTAATGCCCATAGGTCCACACCGCGGTGACAACCTTAGCTATGAACAATTGAGTGAAAACCGCGAAGCCGTGTACAATGGCTGGCGTACCGGTTTTAAACACACCATGCACTCGCTCATCAACGGACTTTACCAGGGTTGGGATCTTAATCCGGCACAATTGCCCATGCGCTATGCTGCCACCTACACCTTCTTTTTAAGCAGCTATGAAGATGCAGTCTTCAGACTGAAATCTTTTGTTGACCGCGCCGCTATTTCTACCCTTACCGGCGATATTTTTGATGACGCAGCAACCGGACAGGGTCTGCTCAACTTCTTCTTAAAAGCCATGAACTGTGGTGCTATCAGCGAGGAAGAAGCCCTGGCAACAGGACTTTCCATCGACGAGATCAGAACCCGCTCTTTTTATAGAATTTTGCAGGGAAGGAGGAGAGGTTGAGGTTGAGGTGGAGGTGGAGGTTGAGGTGAGGTTGAGGTTGAGGTGAAGGTTGAGGTTGAGGTGAGGTGAAGGTGGAGGTTGAGGAGAAATATTATAAACGATTTACCATGTCAGCTATTATAGAATACTTTACCACGCTTGGTCAGCACCCGGTACAGCGGTTGCTGCTACTGGTTGGTGGCATGTTGTTGCTTTGGCTGATAGAAGGTGCCATTCCCCTGATGACGCTCACCTACCGCCGGAATAAGGTCCGCCACGCAGCAGTCAATTTATCGTTCACCGCTATACATCTCATCATCCATACCTTTTTTGCAGTTTTTATTGTGCTGTTATCAGACTGGTGTCAGCAGCAGCATTTTGGGATTATTTATTGGACAAATGCTTCTGTACTTGCATCTATAATGATCACCATTTTTGTGTTAGATTTTTTTGGTGGGTGGCTGGTACATTTCAGCGAACATAAACTGGGCATTCTCTGGCGGTTCCATATTATACATCATAGCGACAATAACGTGGATGTGACTACAGGTCTGCGGCATCATCCCGTTGAAAGCGTGTTGCGGGGTTTATTTTTTCTTGCGGGTGTTGTAGTTGCCGGTTCACCCATCTATGCGGTCATGATCTTCCAAACCCTGCTTGTCATCTCAACACAATTTTCACACGCCAATATCAATATGCCCCGACGACTTGATAATATTCTAAGCTATATCATTGTTTCGCCCAATATGCACAAGGTGCATCACCATTATATGCAGCCCTATACCGATAGCAATTATGGCGCAGTGTTTTCTATCTGGGACCGCATGCTGGGCACATTCAGGAAGCTCGACCATCAGCAAATTCGGTATGGTCTCGACCGCTACTACCGGAATGAACACGATGAAGATATTATGCAGTTGATGAAACATCCTTTTAAAAAAGGAATTCAAAATATCACCGGCGATTAAACAACCCGCATCTGTTACTTTGCACCAAAACACGGCAATGGCAACCTCTTTACCACCACAATCCGCTAAACAAACTTCCGTTGCACTGATACCGGCGCGCTATGCGGCAACAAGATTTCCGGGTAAGCTGATGCAAAGACTGGGAGATAAAACAGTGATCTGCCACACCCACGACAATACCATTGCCACCGGCTTGTTCGATGAAGTGATAGTGGTAACGGACAGCGATATCATCTACAAAGAAATAACCGGCAACGGTGGCAAAGCGGTAATGAGCCGGCGGCAACACGAAAGCGGCAGTGATCGTATAGCTGAGGCTGTCTCAGACCTGGACGTGGACATAGTAGTAAACGTGCAGGGTGATGAACCTTTTGTACAACGAGAACCATTGGAAAAATTGCTGCAGGTATTTACTGGCGAAGAAGGACAACAGGTGCAGGTTGCCTCTCTCATGCAACTAATGACCGAACAAAAATTTATTGAAGATCCTAATTACGTAAAAGTAGCAGTCGATAGAAATATGCATGCCTTGTTCTTTAGCCGTTCGGTCATTCCTTTTCCACGCGACAACAAGGTTTCAATTAGTTATTACGAACACATAGGTGTATATGCCTTTCGCAAACAGGCTTTGCTCAATTTTACGCACTGGCCGCAAACACCTTTGGAAGTTGCAGAAAAAATAGAATGCCTGCGTTACCTGGAGTATGGTGTGCCCATAAAAATGGTAGTAACAGAATACATGGGAATAGAGATTGATACGCCGGAAGATCTGCAAAGAGCAGCCGGGCTTTTATAGATAAGTAATGACTGTAAAATTCGAGGTCACGTCATATTATAATCAAACAAAGAGGCACCAGTGTCTGCTGAATCTGCAGGTAGTATCGCGTTTACTATTATGCCAGTGTTTGCCCACTACAATGCGATACCGATAAACGGAGCCCCGCCTCGGCGGGGTAGACTGTCGCAACTATGTACCACAAAGTGAATCCGCTGGCTGCCAAAAAAAAATTCAAATGTCGCTAGTGCATCAATATAAATCCGCCCTTCCTCGCAAACTATAATCACTTATTTTTATAGGCCATCTGAAAACAATGCCAAACCAAAACGGAACTAAAGGGCTCACCGCCATTATTGCTGCTTCATCTCTCGGTACCTTAATTGAATGGTACGATTTCTACATCTTCGGCAGCCTGGCTACCATTATTGCGACCAAATTTTTTCCGTCGGGCAATCCTACTGCGGCGTTACTCAGTACACTCGCCACATTTGCGGCCGGCTTTGTTGTACGTCCGTTTGGCGCTTTATTTTTTGGTCGCCTGGGCGACTTGATCGGCAGAAAATATACGTTCTTGGTCACCCTGGTGATCATGGGTTTTTCAACCTTTCTTATCGGGTGTGTGCCGTCGTATGACACGATAGGTTTTTTTGCGCCGGCTTTAATTTTACTGCTGCGTTTACTGCAGGGGCTTGCATTGGGTGGCGAGTACGGTGGCGCAGCCACTTATGTAGCCGAACATGCGCCGCCAAACCGTCGCGGTTTCTATACTTCGTGGATACAAACTACCGCTACTGCGGGCTTATTCATATCGCTGTTTGTAATCATTGCTACCAAAGGCGCCATGAAAGATGCTGCCTTCAACGACTGGGGCTGGCGTGTACCGTTCTGGATCTCCATCATCATGGTAGGTGTTTCTATTTTGATACGCATGAAAATGCAGGAGTCGCCGGTATTTGCCAAAGCCAAAGCCGAGGGCAAAACATCTGCCAATCCATTAAAAGAAAGTTTCGGCAAAAAGTACAACTTTAAATATGTGCTGCTGGCGTTGTTTGGCGCTACTATGGGGCAGGGAGTGGTGTGGTACACGGGGCAGTTCTATGCACTCAGCTTTATCCAGAGCACCTTACATATCGACATTACACAGGCAAGCAAACTCATAGCTATCGCACTCATTTTTGGTACTCCCTTCTTCCTTGTTTTTGGCGCGCTGTCAGACAGGATTGGCCGAAAATGGATCATGCTGCTGGGTATGCTCATAGCTATTTGTAGCTATCGCCCTATATATACCGCTATGTACAACGCAGGCAGCGTGGCGGGGCGGGTAGAAGACCCTGCAAAAAGCAGTATTGAGACCAACACGACCATAGATGCAAATCCCTTTGGCAGCAAGACGATAACAACGGTTACGCTTAAAGTGTACACCGACGAAACCATTAAAAAAGAAACCCGCACAGAAGTAGTAAAGGCTGATGGCTCCAATGCAGGCAGCGATGCAAAAGTATCGACGGCGGTAGTGCTCAACATTGCTTCGTTCTGGACGCTGGTATGGCTGGTGTTCATCCAGGTCATCTTTGTTACCATGGTCTATGGTCCTATCGCTGCCTTCCTGGTTGAGATGTTCCCGGTTAGAATTCGCTATACATCAATGTCGTTGCCCTACCATATTGGCAATGGTATCTTTGGTGGCTTACTACCGGCTGTCGCTACGTTTTTAGCCACCCGTGCCACCGAGGCAAACGACATAGCTACCAAAGCCGGCACTCCGCTTCCGTTCGACAAACCGTATCTTGAAGGACTTTGGTACCCGATTATTATTGCAGGCGTTTGCTTTGTGATTGGTGCCCTATACATCAACAGCGATCGCAAAAACAATATTGCCAACAAAGTGGAGTAGAATAGGTGCGAAGTTTTTTTGGAGACCAGCAGTCAATCTTTGTGGCTCTCCGGTTGCGTCGCACTCTTCGGGGGCATCTTTTCATAGGAACTTTCAAAGCCATTGCTAAAATCAATTTTTAAAAAAAATGTTTATGAACAAAGTGAAAAGAAGCCTCGGAATAATTTGGATATTGCTGGGTATAATGGGTGGTTATTACCTGCTTGTAAACCAGGCCATACCCAAGTTTCACAGCAACAAAACCGAAGACCTGATACCCGCTATTATCTATGCCTTTGTGCTTTGTCCCATCATTGTGGGCGGCTTGTTGATCTTTGGCAAATATGCTTTGCAAGGCGAATATGACCGTGAACTATAATATTTCGATGGTTTCACTTCAGGGATTCGCAATTTATTTTTTGCCCACAAACCATCTCATTTGAACCCTCACTCCGCCCAGTTTGTTGCCCGGCTAAATAAGCCATTTATGTTCCGGCTTTTGCTGTTAACTAAGGTACCGTCTGCCTATTTTGCCGGCGTACGATTGATGACTATAACCACTGAAAAAACGATAGTAAGTGTGCGCTACAAGTGGTTTACTAAAAACCCTTTTGGTTCATTGTACTTTGCTGTGCTGGCAATGGCTGCCGAGGCAAGTACCGGCATTTTAGGTTTATCTGCTGTTTATAAAAGGCAACCCGCAGTCAGTTTACTCATCACCAAAATTGAAGGTGACTTTGTAAAAAAAGCCGTGGGGAAAATTGTCTTTACCTGCAATGATGGTCTCAACATTCAGCAGGCTGTAAAAGAGGCAATAAATACAGGTGAGAGCCGGACCGTAAACTGCTATAGTACGGGCGTTAATGAAGCCGGTGAAACAGTAGCCACATTCGTTTGTACGTGGAGTTTTAAAAGCAGGAACACGGCTCGATAATTTCAGCAGTATGCAAAAACCTCTACTTTATGCAACTGTCATTTCATGGTGCGGCACGAACAGTTACAGGATCGAAACACCTCCTCACTTTCACCAACGGCAAAAGGTTACTACTCGATTGCGGCATGTTTCAGGGAATGGGCAGGCAAACTGATGAACTGAATGCCAGCTTTGGTTTTCATCCGGCTCAGATCAATTACCTCATTCTTTCACATGCTCACATCGATCATTCCGGGCTTATACCTAAACTATACAAAGAAGGTTTCAGAGGTCCGATCTACTGTACACCTGCAACCAAAGATCTCTGTGAAATATTACTTGCCGACAGTGCTTCGATACAAGCCGCTGATGCAAAATTTGTAAACAGGAAACGAAGAAAATATAGCCTGCCATTATTTGAACCTTTATATACCATAGAGGATGCCCAACGCTGCCTTGAACTTTTTACAACCGTTGAATATGATAAGTGGTTCAGTATTGACGATGAGATAAAAGTCTTGTTCACTGATGCGGGTCACATCATTGGCAGCGCTGCCGTCAGCCTGCAACTTACAGAGGATGAAAATATTTGTCATCTTACTTTTAGCGGCGATGTGGGCAGATACAACGATGCCATCTTACCATCTCCGGCTGCATTTCCAGAGGCTGATTACCTGCTGTTGGAGAGCACCTATGGCAACAGTTTGCACGAAGAAGTGAACAACATGCCCAACACTTTTCTGCGGTGGATAGAGCGCACCTGTCTGCAAAAGAAAGGCAATCTTATTATACCTGCTTTTAGCGTGGGGCGCACGCAGGAGCTATTGTACGCGCTTAATGTACTTGAAAATGAGAACAGGCTCCCCGCCCTCCCCTACTATGTTGACAGTCCGTTAAGTCGCGAGGCTACAGAGGTGATTGCCAGTCATCCTGAGAATTTTAATAAAGCCTTACAAGATGTGTTGCTGCACGATCATGATCCATTTGCCTTTAAAGGTTTAACCTACATAAAAAGCGCTGATGAAAGTAAACAGCTTAACAATCAAAAAAAGCCATGTGTTATCATCAGTTCCAGCGGCATGGCGGAAGCGGGGCGAGTTAAACACCACATTCGCAACAACATTGAAGACGCGAAGAATACCATTTTGATGGTTGGCTATGCCTCTCCACATTCGCTTGCAGGCAAACTTTTAGGTGGTCAAAAACAAGTTGACATCTATGGTGAAGACTGTGCGGTGAATGCAGAGATCGGCAATATGCCGGGCATGAGCGCCCATGGTGATTATGAGGATCTGCTACATTTTATTGAAAATCAAAAACCTGAGAAACTAAAAAAGATCTTCCTGGTACATGGGGAATATGATATACAAACCGCTTTTGCCGCCAGGCTTACCCATCTCGGTTTTGATGTTGAAATTCCGGGTATGAATTATGCAACCACCTTAAGCGATTAAAAAGAGTGGTTGAAAAAGTGGGGTGAGATGGATGGGTGAGATCAATGTTTATTTCCTGCATTTGTTGTAAAAAGCTGCATGTAAAATCTACAAGTACAAGAGAGTGACACAACGATGTCGCATAGAAATTCTATAACCGGCCGCCAGAAAAATAATCAAACAAAACACATGAGCGTGTGACCTGTCTTTTTGTATAAAACAGGAACAAGACTACATAGCTCAACTATTATAACCATAAATTTTCTATAGGAATCTATCAGTATGAAGTTATCATTTCACGGGGCAGCAAGAACAGTAACCGGGTCGAAGCACCTGCTTACTTTAGAAAATGGAAATAAATATTTATTGGACTGTGGCATGTTTCAGGGCCTGGGAAGTGAAACAGATAGCTTGAATGCGACCTTTGGTTTTGAGGCGGGCGATATAAAATGTTTATTGGTATCGCACTCACATATAGACCACACAGGCCTGATACCAAAATTGGTGAAAGAAGGCTTTACAGGTAAAATACTTTGTACTGCGCCTACCAAAGACCTTACAGAAATCTTATTGACAGATAGTGCCGAGATACAAAAGTTTGAGGCAGATTATCTGAGTAAAGCAATGGCTTCGATAGAACCGGTTGTGCCATTGTATAATATGGAAGATGTAAGCACAGCCATGAAACTTTTTGAAGTTTGTGCCTACAACCAATGGATACCTGTAGATGATAGTGTGGAAGTAATGTTTACCAATGCCGGTCATTTAATAGGTAGCGCCGCCATATCCATTAAGGCTACTGAAAGTGGCAAGACCACCTGTATTGCCTATAGCGGAGATGTTGGCAGATATCGCAGTGCTTTGTTGCAGCCGCCTGCTGTTTTTCCGCAGGCAGACTATATAATACTTGAAAGTACCTATGGCGATAAAATGCATGACCTCGCTTCTAACACGATAGACAATTTATATAAATGGATCAAAAAAACATGTGTTGATAAAGGCGGTAAACTGGTAATACCTGCCTTTAGTGTGGGGCGTACGCAGGAACTTTTATATTCTTTAAATCAACTGGAATTGGAACACCGGCTGCCAGACCTAAATTATTTTGTTGACAGTCCGTTGAGTGCCAAGGCAACCGGCGTTATAAAAAGTTATACGGAAGAATACAACGAACGTTTACAGAATATTTTAAAGATTGATGATGATCCTTTTTTGTTCAAAGGTTTGAAACACATAGAAACAGCAGATGAAAGCAGGCAGGTAGCCGGCTACAAAGAGCCATGCGTTATTATCTCGGCCAGTGGCACAGCAGATGGCGGGCGTGTAAAACATCATATAGTAAGTTGTATAGGCGGTGCGCTTAATACCATTTTGATGTCGGGGTATTGCTCACCCAATACATTAGGTGGTAAGCTGCTGAATGGCGCTGACAGCGTAGATATAATGGGAAGTACCTGCAGTGTAAATGCGGAGATCGGGCAAATGAAAAGCATGAGTGCGCATGGCGATCAGGACGATCTTGTAAGCTTTGTAAGCTGCCAGGATGCTGAAAAAGTGAAGACCATTTTTCTAGTTCATGGAGAATACCTGGTGCAACAGGAATTTGCTGTTAGATTAACGCGTAAGGGGTTTGGGAAAATTGAAATGCCCGCTATGAACCAGGAGTTTGTTTTAGATCAATAACAATAATGGCGTCTTGTGCTTTACAATTCAGGCATCTTGAAAAATTTAAGAAAAGTAACCTCGTGTTTTTACTACGTATTTATAATTTCATTTGGTGCAATAATGAGGTGTATTTCCTATTGGTCAGTCTAAATTTATAAGGTAATTTTAATTTGTTTAAGAGTTTGCTTAGAAGCTGTTTTAAAATTCAAAAATTCTAGTGAAAGATGGTTTGTGCAAGCAATAGAGCCGCCACAGTTTTGTGGTGGCTCTGTCTTTTAGGGTAAGTAGTTTTTTCAAGTGCTTCAATTTATCTGCACTAATAAACAAGTAATTTCCCCTTTGTGTTTATAGGAAAAGACAACTATAGTTAACGATTGTAAGCCTCAGGCTTCAATAGTATTGTAGTCAACTTTTGTCAATACCAGCCCATGTGGTGGGGTGGCAAAACTTGCTTTGGTGCAGTCTTGTGCAAGTATGATGTTCCCGAATTCAGACAAGGTAATTTTTCTTCTTCCCACCAATAACATTGTTCCCACCAACCCTCTTACCATTCCGCGCAAAAAACGATTTGCCTTCACTTCATATACCAGGCAGTGTTCCTTTTGCTTCCATTCACTTTTTAATATGGTGCATTCATGTGTCGCCACATCAGAATTGCGCTTTGAAAAAGAAGTGAAGTTGTTGTATTCAAATAGCATTGCCGCCGCTGCGTCCAATATATCTTTCTCAATGGTATAAGGATAGAACCAGGCGGTGTCAGTAAGAAAAGGATTTTTTTTTGCTGTCAGAAAATAATGGTATTCACGCGATGAAGCATCGAAACGGCTATGTGCGTTATCGGCAACGGGAGTAATAGCCTTCACCACAATGTCTTGTGGCAACAGGGAATTGATATTGTACAACAAATTATTGTTGATCTCGAAGTCTATATCAAAATGAAAAAAATTTTGATAGGCATGTACGCCAGCATCAGTGCGCGATGAACCCGTGAGAACTATTTTTTTACGAAACACAATTTGTAGTGCTCTTTCTGTTTCACCTTGTATAGTTGGTGCATTTTTTTAAATCTGAAATCCGGCATAATTGTTTCCTTTATAGCTGACCTCGAGAAAATATCTCATTCCTATCTTTTTAAAAATGTGATGGCGGAATTTATTGAACCATAGCCTTGAAACGGGCTTTGTAAGCAGGATCAATCAACTCAAATTCAAGTGAAGAATACCGCTCACTGTCGGCTACAGAAACATAGGAAGCATCGAAGAAATTGTACCTGCCTTCATCTGACATAAACAGGGTTGAGAGCCCTTTGATCTGGCTGGTCGTATAGCATTTGTTGCGAAAAGATTTTTTAGCCTCATTGATCATTTTTTCATCGGAGGTTTCCATTGCCATTTTCTTTCTCAACTTTATATAATCGTCTTCAGTCGCGACATTTTTGCAATTACCGGTAGAAGTATTCGGTACAGCCACTTCCGCCTTTTTTGCCTCAGCAACAGTTAAGTCTTTGTGAAGACCACTCATATCAATATCCAGGAATTTCACGTCTTTGTCGCCAGTGATTTGTGTTGCAGTTGGTGTCTTTTGTACTTCAGTGGCTAATGCCGCTTTGGTATCTTCGTGCGAAGTAGTTGCCGGCTTGGCAGGCGCTGCAGGAATGATCACTTTGATGGTATCTCCAGCATGGTTACTGGTATCCAGGTACGAAAGAAATACACCTTCATCAGACCGTACCTCCGACAATTTTATTATAGGGCTGCCGGTTGACGCTGCTGGCGTATCTTTTACATGCTCATTACTTTCCACATTTACAACTGCTGCCACCGTGTCTGCACCCGTAGCGGCAGATGTACTATTTTCAACAGCCACGGGTGCTGTATTTTGGGTGTCAGTGGTTCCGGATTTATTATCAACAGCAATAGCAGTATCACTGGTTTTTGTCTCTGCCATGGCAATAGCCGTATCTGCTGTGTTGGCACTTACAGTTTTTTTATCAAATGATATGGGCGCTTCGGTGTTTGACTTTGCTGGTTGGCTTTCTACAACCGCAGCTACTGTGCTGGTGTCGGGTATTGCACCCATCGTTACTTCCAAAGTTTGCAGATTGAATAAACCCCAGCCTTTATCACCAAAATTCTTCAGGCTATAACCCAGGTCTTTCTTATTTATCATTGCCACAAAGCTTTGCTCCGGGAACTCGTTTTTTGCAAAGCCCACAACAAACTTATGTTCACCATCTGTTAGTTTGGGAATGATCAGGTAACCACTAGCAGATGAACTGAAAACTTTACCATTTAGCGAAACATAGAATGGTTGACCACTATCTGATTGAATGAATATAAAGTGCTTTTCCTGCGCAAACACACCTCGCCCGGCCAATAGAAGAAATATAAACAATATGTACTTCATTTTCATAAGCGTAAAAATAGTCAGAAAATCTGCTTACGCTGCACTCGTGTGCAGTAGCTCAAACTCGCAATGCCTTATCCCGCTAATTCTTAACAAAAACATTACCTATTCAACCGGCGATATTTCCGCATGAATGGGTTTATCAAAAATGCGTAGCGAGATACCTGACCTGTTAGCAAAAGCGGCTTTGATCTCCGCAGCTATTGACAATGCAATTTCTTCCGAAGTCTCGGCGCCAATATCCAGACCTACAGGACCATACACCTGTCTCAATTGTCTTTCCAAAAGTTCGCCACCTTCCACTTCCTGTAGCATTTTTTGCATTTTCTTTTTAGGTCCCAGCACACCTACATAAAATAGCTTCTTCTGCAAACATATTTTTAACGCTGCCAGGTCGTAATGAAAGTTATGTGTCATCAGTACAACGGCTGTTTGTTCATCCGTTTCTATCTGTTCCAGTGCCTCGGCCGGTTTCGCAAGTAGTATCTTTTTCGCCAGGGGAAATCTTTCAGGAGTTGCATAGTTGGGTCTGCCATCTGCTACCGTGGTCTGCCAGCCAAGTACATCAGCCAATTTCATTAGTGGTATGGTGTCGTTGCCGGCACCTATTATTATCAACGAAATCTCCGGCACAACCAGGTCATATAGCACCAGGCGCCCTGCTTCTCCGGGGTAAGTTTTTATCTCAGAAGTTCTGTTGGCTAATGCTTCACCGGCATCTGCCCGCATTTCCTCATTGGTTTTTGTATCACCAATACCCTGCAAGGTCTCTTCTGTATAAAGCAGGCATGTTCCCTGGTCTTCAGCGCGTTTATCAGTAAGTGAAAAAACCGTTGCCAAAATAGCCGGAACGCGGCGGCTAAGAAGTTGAATAAAAAGCCTGACAGGGTTCAGTTCACTTGACACATCTATTGGCTCAATTAAAATGTGAATGATACCGTTGCAACCCAACCCAACACCTATGGGAGAGTCCTCATCATCCATGGTGTCGTAGGTTACCACCAATGGCTTTTGCAGCCTCATCACCAGCAAGGCTTTGCGCAAAGCATCCCCTTCCAGGCAGCCGCCACTTATGGCGCCGGTCAGCTTTCCATCGTCGGTTACTAACATACGCGCGCCGGGTCTTCTATAGGCAGATCCTTCTACCTGCACCACGGTCGCCAGCGCCATTTGTCTGCCTGCTGCAACTGCCTGTTGATAGGCTGTAACTATATCACGTAGTTCTTTCAAGTTCTGTTTATTTTATATGCCCTTATCTCCGTCTCACTTATGTTTCTGTTTCTCCGGTGTAGGTTTTTTTTGGTGACCAGCAGTGGTATTGCTATTAGGCACCGTTGCGTCGCACCCTTGTACATTTTGTACGTCCAGGCAACACATTTCAGTTATTTTCTATTGTTCCTTTCTGCATGTTTGTTCCTTTCTGCATGTTTCTATTTTTCCTTTCTGCATGGCGATTATACCATTTAGTCGAGCTAAGTATTGCATGCACTGATGTTTACCCTAAAAGCAATCACCTTAATCTTAAGTCTTTATTTATCTGATCCTGCTGATTAACCTTTACAGGTTCAACGTATAGTTGCCCCGGTAAGTTCGCCGTACAAATCTGTTAGCGGGCTCAAAGTTGGTGATACGTTGATTTTCTCCATCCCACAACAATTGTTTACGCCCGGGGTAGGTGATCTCGCCTTTGGCATTTTTTTCCTGGTAATTATAACTCTGCACTGCCAGGTTACCCATCAGCACCGTTTCTACCAATGGGCCACTTTTGTCAAACGACGAACTTGTGTAGGCTCCATACCCTTTTTTGCAGGCGTTTACCCACTGGGTTTGATGCCCTTCGGAGCCGCCTTCAACATAAGGATATTTTGAGGGTGGCAAACTTGTATTCTTCATACGGCTGGTAGGCAGCAAGGTGGGGTTTCGGCCAAAAAGCCCAGCCATTAATTTACCTTTTGTACCCTCGAATATAATACCGCCGTCCCATTCACCCATTTGCTCATCAGGCAGCAGTTCATCTGGTCTGCGTGGTTTTATGCCGCCATCATACCATACCAGTTCAACCGGCGGCATAGCATTACGCGCGGGAAACTTGATATAGGTAACAGAAGACGGTGGATAACTATCGGTGTACACCTCCTCTACAAAAAATCCACTATACACCGACCCTACACTACACGATACAGCTACAGGGTACCCCAGCTTAAGGGCACGATAAGGAACATCTATAAAGTGGCAGCCCATGTCGCCAAGCGACCCGGTTCCAAAATCGGTCCAGCCACGCCAGGTTGCCGGCAGGTAAGTAGGGTTAAAATCACGGTAGGGCGCAGTACCCAGCCAAAGGTCCCAATCAACCTCTGGTGGCACGTCAAACTTGCCCTTGGGTGTCGGTATGCCCTGGGGCCATACAGGCCGGTTGGTCCAGACATGTACGGTATGCACATCTCCGATCAATCCATCTTGTATCCAGGTCTCTACGTTGCGGGTATCGTCGCCACTGCTACCCTGGTTGCCCATCTGGGTAACCACTTTATATTTCTCTGCTGCTTTGGTTAGTATCCTTGCTTCATATATATCGTGCGTCAGCGGCTTTTCGCAATAGACATGTTTGCCCAGTTTCATGGCAGCTAATGCAATAGGGGCATGCATGTGGTCGGGCGTAGTAACAATGACCGCATCAATATTCTTGTGCTCCTTCTCCAACATCTCGCGATAGTCGTGGTAGTAGGGTGCTTTTGGCCACATTGCTCTGGCTTTTACAGCCATCCGGTCATCTACATCACAAAGGGCTACTATATTTTCTGCACCCTTATTCCAGGCGTAGGGTAGGTTTACCTCGGCCTTGCCGCCTACTCCTACACCAGCTATATTTAGTTTATCACTGGGTGCTGTATAACCCCTGCCTAACACGTGGCGGGGCACAATGTAAAAACCCGCAGCGCTCAAAGCTGCATTCTTCAAAAATTTTCTGCGACCGTTATTATTATTCATATTGGCAATTGAAATAAAAAATGGTATTTATAAAAATAGGTAAATATTCCCTGTCAGGATCGTCACGCAGTAGCGGCACAGCCAACTCTTACACCTTACTTAACAATAGTGGGTCATTCGTCTCCCCAGGGCGATGCACCCGAAACGGAGCCCCGCCTCGGCGGGGTAGACTGTCGCAACCAAAGCCCCATTCAAAATATTCAGCCCGGCTCATAAAATGTATTTATCTTTTGCCCCTGCAAAAAACGATTGAAACCACAATGAAAACCCTGCAACTTTTTATGCGGCAAACCAATTCTGCAAGTGCTTTTTTGGCCGGTACTGCAATCATTCTACTCTTTCGGGTGCCACGATAAACAGCCGGCAGAATTCGGTGGCTGGCCGATGGCACATGGTAACTCGTATAGCAACAAATATTCGACACTCACCGATATTGATACCAGCAATGTGCAGCAACTGGCTGTAGCCTGGGAATACCATACCGGCGACGCTGACACCTCGGCTCATTCGCAAATACAGTGCAACCCCATAATGGTGGATGGTGTGGTTTACGGCACCTCTCCTATGCTTAAAGTGTTTGCCCTGGATGCGGCAACCGGCCAGCCAAAATGGACTTTTTCGCCATATGATTCCATAGATGAAGACAAAAACGGGCACTTCAACCTGAACAATAACCGGGGGGTAACCTATTGGAGCGATGGCAGTGACAAACGCATTTTCTATACCGCCGGCCCGTATCTGCACAGTATAAATGCTGAGACCGGCAAACTGGACACGGCATTTGGCACAAGGGGAAAAGTTGACTTGCACGATGGGCTGGAGATGGAAAAAGTGCAGGACCTTTTTGTGACCTCCACCTCGCCGCCGACCATTTATAAAGACCTGCTGCTGATAGGTACCCGGGTGTCGGAAGGCATGGACGCAGCCCCCGGCGACATACGTGCCTATAACGTAAAGACGGGACAAAGGATTTGGTCATTTCATAGTATTCCACACCCTGGCGAGCCTGGCTATGAAACCTGGGACGATCCCAATGCCTGGAAATATACCGGTGGCGGCAACAATTGGATGGGACTGACCATAGATCAAAAAACAGGAATCGCTTACGTGCCAACTGGTTCGGCAGCCATGGACTTTTATGGCGGTAAGCGCACCGGACAGAACCTGTACACCAATTGCCTGCTGGCGCTGAATGCCTCAACGGGCAAATTGATCTGGCATTTTCAGTTTGTACACCACGATACCTGGGATCGCGACCCTTCGTCGCCGCCGGTTTTGTTAACGGTAAAACAGGCTGGCAATAGCATAGATGCCGTAGCCCAAACCACCAAAGACGGTCATGTGTTTGTATTTGATCGCGCCACTGGCAAATCACTTTTTCCAATAATAGAAACACCGGTAGATACCACTACTGAACTGGTAAAGGAAAAACTGTGGCAACCCAGCCGGTGCCGCAGAAACCAGCAGCTTTTGTTCGCCTGCAGGTCACCGAAAAAGACATTAATCCCTACCTGATAAAAACAGAATATCGACTCCGTGAAAAAAGAGTTGCAAAAAGTGCACACGGGGCTGCGTTTTACTCCGCAATCAAAAGAAGGTACGATCATTTTTCCCGGATTTGATGGTGGCGCCGAATGGGGCGGCCCGGCAGTAGATCCGGAGACAAATTTGCTGTACGTAAACGCCAATGAAATGCCGTGGATACTGCAAATGTTTGACGTTAAAGACAAGGAAAATAACGAAACGTACGCGCAGGCTGGGGTTCGGCTGTACAAGCAAAACTGCATGAGCTGTCACTGGCCCGGATCGCAAAGGTGGAGGCAACTATCCTTCGCTGGTAGATGTTGGCAAAAAGCTCGATCCCCGCAGCTTTATTGAGTTTATCAATGCCGGGCGACGCATGATGCCTGCCTTCAAGCACCTGAGCCAGCAAGACAAAGATGCTATAGCCGCCTATGTGCTAAACATTCAAAACAAGCAGCAGCAAGCGTATCGTACGCAGTTGAGTGCTATAGATTCCTTTCGCCGCGTGCCTTACCAGATCTCGGGTTACAATAAGTTCATCACTAAAAGTGGGTTGCCTGCCATTGCACCACCGTGGGGACATATTACCGCCATCGATCTCAACACCGGCGAGCATGTCTGGAAGACTGTGCTGGGTGAAGATCCTGTTTTTAAAGCCAAAGGCATTAGTGAAACGGGCACCGAAAATTATGGCGGTCCGGTAGTAACTAAAGGCGGACTATTATTTATTGCAGCGAGCAAAGACGGAATGCTTCGTGCCTTTAACAAGCGCACCGGCAAACTGCTGTGGCAGACCAAACTACCTGCGGCTGGCTTTGCTACACCGGCAACCTACAAGGTCAATGGAAAACAATATGTGGTGATAGCGTGTGGTGGTGGCAAATTGGGCACCCGCTCCGGCGACTCGTATGTTGCCTTTGCCCTGCCGGATAAGTAAAAGTTTGCGGTGTTTATTTACCGTTTTTGTTTGTTCGCCAGCCTTAGTACCTTGAGATAGATCGTTGCGACAGTCTACCCCGCCGAGGCGGGGCTCCGTTCTTCGGCATGGCAGTGATTCGGCAGGGGCGGAAAATCTCTGTACAATTGGATATTAACCTCAACATTCTATTGAGTTAAACTTCTTTTGCTCTTATTCTCTTCTCTAGACCTTTGGGTACTGCCTGCCCGTAATTAATCCACCAATTCATGAAACCGGAACAACACCGCTATTTTATCGTGAACAAACCCTACGATATGGTGTCGCAGTTTGTCAGCTCGCACAACGTAAGGTTGTTAGGTGATCTGCCTTTCACATTTCCGCACGGCACGCACGCTATTGGCCGGCTCGACAGCAACTCAGAAGGTCTGCTGATCTTGACCACTGATAAACGGGTTACGAGATTATTGTTCAATGCTGCTGTGCCGCACCGGCGTACGTATTTGGTACAGGTTAAAAATAACATGAGCGCAGACACTTTATTAGAATTACAGAATGGTGTTTCTATCCGCACAGCCGATGTTGAAAGTTATATGGCAAAACCCGTATCTGCCTGCATTGTGGACCGCCCGGCCGGCTTGCAGCACGCGGGTGATGAGATACCGTCGCACCTGCCCCATACCTGGCTGGAACTGACACTTACTGAAGGGAAGTTTCACCAGGTGCGCAAGATGGTTGGTGCGCTTCACCATAAATGCCGGCGCCTGATACGCCTGTCAATTGAAGAACTGACCTTGGGCAATCTGCAGCCTGGTGAAGTGCGGGAACTAGGTGCCCGTGAGTTTTTCAACCAATTGCACTGCAATGTAACCGTATAATTTTTCCAATGAGAAAAATCAATAACAGGGTTTAGATTTCATCTGACACACCAGGTTCCATTTCCGGAGTTGTGAAACCAGATTATTTCTTGTCGAGGAACTTTGGCAGGTTGGTACCAATAATGGCTGTCCAGCCCTGCTCGAAGTTTGTTCTTGCATAATCGCCACTATCCTGCGGAAAGGTTTCCAGCCCGGTGTGGGTTACTTTCAGATGAGTGCCTGCACCCTCTGGCGCTAATTCAAAAGTAACCACCCAGTTGCCGGGTTGATCAGCGTACCGCCAGCTATAGGCTATTTTTCGTAAGGGTTCTACTTCTAACACTTTGCACAGGTGCAGGTATTGTTTCTTATCATCGCCGGCTTCAAATTGAAATTCAAAACCTACTTCAGGCTTAAATTCCGCCAGATCGAAATACCACTGTTTCATTTGGTCTCTGTCGGTTAGAGCACTCCACACTTGTTCAATGGAATGTGAGTAAGATCGTTCTACGATAACAGGTTCGCTTTTCATTTCATTTTGGTTTTAGGAAGTTTGGTGCCAAAATTTATGGCTTTGTCTAAAGTTCGTTTTATTCTGCTGCTATGTTTTTATCACTACAAATGTGATAAGTTTCGCTTTGTACATCCAAATAAATAGTATTTACATTAGCATAAAAAAAGAAGAACAATGCGCCGCAGGTACAAGAGTGCGACGCAACAATGTTGCCTAAGTGGTACTGCCGCCCGGCTCATAAAAATTTTTCTTCCTGCAATATCACTTGCTGCGTGGCATCAATAGTTTGGCAATTAAGCCGGTCCACCCGGTTTGGTGAGAGGCACCGAAGTCCCTGTCCCGTATTACCATTGAAATATTCATAAAATAAGATGTAATCGGTGAAATGAGGGTCGCGGTTTAAAATGTCGGATGACCCCTTGCAGGCACGTGTTCCCTTTTCATCTGGTAAAAACAGCCGGGCAACCCGCTGCGAAATGAAATCCGCGATTTGCTCAAGCGTAAGATAGGTGCCGCTTCCGGTAGGGCATTCGACCTTGAAATCATCGCCATAGTAGTAATGAAAACGTTGTAAACTCTCTATGATCAGGTAATTTGTTGGCAGCCAGATGGGACCCCGCCAGTTGCTATTGCCGCCAAACATGCCGGTCGTAGACTCGGCAGGCGTGTAGGTAACGCTAAACTCTTTTCCATTCATATTAAAGCAATAGGGA
>CAVSED010000005.1:0-58309 GCA_963726895.1 uncultured Chitinophagaceae bacterium
TATTGCAACACCTCCTGGTCCCAGACGAGGTGTTTGGTATTGAGCAAACCCGTGGCAGAAGCGACAGAAGTATCTACTACATAGCAGCCAAATAGCCTGGCAAATACATATTCTTTGATGCCGGTAAATTTATAAGCTTTTGAAAAAAGGTCAGGCTCATTTTCTTTTAGCCAAAGCAGTTTGCACAAGGGCGACATTGCGTGTATAGGTACACCTGTTGCTGCGTAGATCTGTTTTCCTTTTTGTGATTTACGCAATTGTGCAGCAATGCCGGCGGCACGGTTATCTGCCCAAATGATGCAAGGCATTATGACTTTGCCGTTACTATCAACAGCCAACAAGCTGTGCATAGCGGCGCTGAACGAAATGAATTCCGGCTCTGCCGAAAGAGCTTTGATCACTTCCTTTATTCCATTGACTACTGCAGAAAATATTTCATCAGGATCCTGCTCGCTATAATTGGGTTGAGGATGCTGCATGTCGTAACCGACTGAATGACCTTTTATCAATTCACCTGTGGGAGAGAAGGCGATAGCTTTGGTGGAAGTGGTGCCGATATCAATACCTAAATAATATTTCATACGCGTGCCAGTTGGGGGTAAAAGTACAAACAGCCTTATACTTTTCACGCCAAGAAGTGAAAGGCTTTGTTGTTCTACTGTTTCATTGATTTATTGTTCTATTGTTCTATTGGGGCATGAGGTATTTTTTTACGCAAAACTGCAAAGAAGTGAAAGGCTCTATGGTTCTACTGTTTCATTATTTAGTGTTCTATTGCCGGCACCTGGTTTATTTTTCACGCAAAGACTATAGCAGCTTTTACCTGAGCACAAATTGGTAACTACCTGCAGTTATTTTGTACACTCTTGTACCGATCTCGTTGCCTTTTTCCGTCACTTTTTTATTGGCGGGAAAGTGAATAGTGGCGGAGGAGTTCGCGGGTATCGTAACGGTATAAGTGATCGTATTTCCTGCACGGTGCCAGGCTGTAGCGATGGTGCCAAAAGGTCCGGTATGTGAGGCACTAAAAGAATCGAGGCTGCCAACAAACACGGGTGAAAGTATAATGTGCTTAAAGCCGGGATGGCTCTCGTCGGGCTGTATGCCGCCCAGCCCGCGAAACAACCACGCACCAATATCGCCAAACATAATGTGGTTGAGCGATATGTCGGAACTGGCGTCGATCTTCCAGTTCTCATACAAAGTAGTAGCGCCATTTACTCATCCACCAGCCCCATGAAGGGTAGGTTTCCTGCGCGGCTATAGCATAAGCAACATCAGCGTATCCGTTGTCGCTAAGCGCGCTTAAAATGGCTTTGGCGCCTAATATGCCCACGTCCAGGTGATAATTGTCTGCCTTCACCCGCTGTGCCAGTTTTGCCGCCACTTTCGCCCGCATATTTTCGGGCACCACACCCCAATACAATGGCACACTTTGTTCGGTCTGCAGTCCCTTGTTATAGGTACCGGTTATGGTATCCAGGTACTTTGCGTTGATGGCGTTTTTGATCCTTGCCGCCAGCGCTGCGTACATTTTTTCGTCGGCAGTTCTATGAAACAAATGCGCAGCTTTCGCCAGTATGGTGGCGTCGGTAAAATAATACACCGAGGACGTCAACTCAACCGGGGTCACCGACTTCACCGGCACCCAGTCGCCCAGCCCCAGGTAGTAAGCCCCGTAGGGTAGAGGGTATTGATATGATCGACATAGCGTTTGATGTTTTCATAATTATCGCTGAGTGATCTGCTGTCGCCATAGAACAAATAAAGATTCCAGGGAATGATGGCAATGGTACTTGTCCAGTCGGGACCGTTGCCCCATTCGTAGCCCCAGCCGTCAGACGGAATGATAGACGGCAGCACACCATTGGGCTGCTGCTCATCTCTGTGGTCGCCCATCCACTTTTCATAAACGGTGATGCCATCAAAATTGTACAAACCGGTTTCGCTGGCAATGTGGGCATCGCCCGTCCAGCCATTTTTCTCCCGCTGCGGACAATCGGTAGGGTAGCCAAACAGGTTAGACAAGTAAGAGTTATTGGTAGCCTGCCAGATCTTATTGATAGTAGTATTGCTGGTTTGCAGGTGCCCAACGGGCGCTACGTCGCTGTGCATAAAATACCCGGTAAGGCTTTCTTTGGTAAGTGTAATGGGTTTGGTACTGCTGACCTCCACATACTGAAAACCCTTGTAGTTGAAGCGGGGCATAAAAGTGACCTGACCTTTACCATCAAGCATTAATACGTCGGTTTGAAACGGATCGGTATCATCGGTGGGGCGATAATGTACATTGATATTTGACAGGTCGACATGTCCATTTTTATACAAGCGCTCGGCATGTGCCAGGCGTACAATGGTACCTGCCTCGCCGTCAACAGTCAACCGGCTAACTCCAGAGATATTTCTGCCCAAATCAAAAACGTAGGAAGTATCACTAAACTTCTGTAGGGTTACTGCGTGAATGGTATCTACGTTGCGAATGGGTTGTAGTACCTGCGCTACTATGTGTGGCGATGGCGCTGCACGCAGGGTCACCTGTTTCCACGCTGTGTCTGCAAAGTGCACGGTGTTCCAGCCGGGTTGTTGCAGGCGGGCATCGTAGTGCTCGGCAGTGTAAATGCTGTTAAAGATTAATGGACCTGTTGAGGTCTTCCATTCTTTGCCGGAGGTGATGGTTTCGGATGAGCCGTCAGTATAAATTATGCGCAGGTCAAGACAAAATGCAGGGCGACCGCGCCAGGGCGCTTTGTCGAAGTACCACACCGCAGTAGACTGGTGGTTGTACCAGCCATTGCCCAGCAAAACACCAACAGCATTCTTTCCCTCCTGCAGTTGATCTGTTACATCGTAGGTCACATATAAGGTGCGCCGGTCGAAGCGGGTGTACATGGGATCGAGCCGGTGGTCGCCGATCTTTTGCCCGTTGATGTACAGCTCGTACAAGCCCGCAACGGCAATGTATGCCCGTGCCGATCTGATCTTTTTGGGTGCTGTAAACACATGGCGGAAATAGGGCGCCGGTTTATAGTCAATGCCATTATCGTCGCTGATCCATGCACCCTGCCAGTTCTTTTGCTGTAGCATGCCGGTCTCAAAAAAAGCCAAGGGCGAAGTGGTGGCGTCGCCGTCCTGGTTCCAAACGGTTACCTGCCAATAGTATCGGGTGAAGGGTTGCAGCGGCTTGCCTGTATAAACGACGCGCTGCGAATCGGAGATCATTTTTTGGGTTGCCCATACTGCATTCGTGTGTCGCTGCAGTTCTGTAGTATCAGTAGCAACGCGAAGTTGAAAAGCTGTTTGCTTTGCCCGTTTTCGCCCGTCATTCATCTGCCACGAGAGTCGCGGTTGAACTGCATCAATACCAAAAGGGTTGGTCATGTATTCGCAGCGCAGGTTAGCGACCAGTGTCGGCTGCGCGCTTGCTTGTTGCTGGCAGGCAAGCAACACAAATAATGCGGATGTTATCTTATAAATGGTTTGCGTTGTGTGTCGGAACATAGTGCTGTACTAATGTGAAGGAGTTGGGTATGATTCAAAACTCAATTTGTATTACTGCGGTTGTATGGTTTTTAGCAGGGTGGTAAACTGCGACAGAGCCGCCTGTGTTTGCGGACCCGGGTTGGCAGCATTGATCTTTGCTGCCACCTTTTGTGCATCCGTCATTTGTTGTTTGTTCCAGGCAGCAGCATCGGTAGCGCTCAAAAAATAAAGCACATTAATAACCCCGCTGGGGGAGAGGGTTGCCATCTTATCATTGTCGAACAAGCGCAGCGCCAGGGTTATTGCCTGCGACGAAGACCTGTACTCCTGCACCAGTTTAGCCACCGCACTCTTGCGCGTGCCAGCCTTGTCAGCATTCATTTGCGATATCAGTGTCGTCACCTGTTCGTTCTGTATCACGTTGATCCCGCTTTCACCCAGCGATTGAAGGGCAGTGTCAGACGAGCTTTGCAAACCGGTAAACAACTGTTCCGCTTCTTCTTTTGTCAGTGCCAGGCGTACCAGGTTCAGCGTAAAATTTTTCTCCTTTTCATTGTTCCCGTTCAGCGTCGGAAACATAGACAGTACCCATTTGTAGCGATCTACTCTCTCCTTCAATTCCTCAACTCCCGTTGCCCGTTCTTTCAGTTGCACTTCCAACGTTTTCAGGTCTTCTTCCCGCTGATCTATCTGCGATTTGGTATGGGCATTCCACACCGTTAGCGCGATCGTTACCACAGTGCCCAGCAACCCAAGCCACAGCGATATTTTTTCAAAAAAACTCTTTTCGGTTTTGCCGTTAGTAACGGTGGAAGTATCCATTGATCAAAATTTTTGTGCGTGTAAAAATGTCCGCTGTAAAATAGCAAACTCTGCGGTTATTGAATTAGTGTTATCCACAGGGCAAAAAGAAAAAGGCTGGTAAACATACTATAGCACTGTCGACTGTCAGAGAAACTTTTTCAAAGCAGCATGTAGTATCTGCAAGTACAAGGGAGTGACACAACAGAGCTGAAATGGATTTCAAATGCCGGTATCTAAAAAATTCTGCAGTAAGTAAGATTGAATCTCAGGAGCGGATAAATCTTCAAATGCCTTTTTGCTTTTTTTTGGACCAGGGCAACCGTGCTACTATTGGGTCGTTGCTGCCTGCCACGCTTTTTCGGCGGGGTCGCACATTTGGTTGATTGTAGCATTTGGCGATATCCTTGCTCTATAGGTGTTTTCTCGTTTTTTAGCAGGTGATTTCACTCTTTTACATCTTTTGTCGCTGGTCGTTATTTGTTATAAGTTTCGGTGGTTGTTGTACAATCTCTTTTTACCGGTACAATGCAACATTCCTTGTTAACCTCTATTGTAACGGCTGCCAGGAAACTTGTAATAAACATTCATTCAACAAAAAACCTGATGTTATGCAACGCCAAATTGACCCAATTTTTATGGAGGATCGTCCCGTGCCTACGCCTCAGCCTCAACCAAAGCCTCAACCGGTAAACCAACCCAAACCTCAGCCGGGGGAAAGACCGCGACCAAAGCCCACATCTCAGCCTAAACCTGGAATGAAAGAATCTTTGGGAAAATACCTTCTGCTTGGTTGTTTATCTTTTTTAAGTTTGATACCCACTACCCAGGCGCAAAACACAACCAAAAATACTGACACAACTCACCACGTAATTGTGTGCTACGACTTTATTTCGCGCCAGGACCCTTTGATGATCAAACGTTGGAAAAATCTATCTCAGCGTTTACGGCAAAGTCATCGCTACCTGGGCGACACCAGTGGTTACCAGGATGTGCGCAAGATCTATTTTGGCGATAAGGTCAACTTCAAGATTAAGGTAAATCCATTTTTGTATGATGTATTTGTAGATGGCGAAGATGTTTTTGACGACCAGAAATTTGATACAACCGGGCAAAGTATATTAATAAACTATTTGAAGCCCGGTACTAATTCCACAACAAGCCCCGGTGAACCTGAGATCTAAAAAAGACGAGCCGGCAACGGAACCCGAAGCCAATGAAAATCCCTTAAATGTTAAGAGTAAAAAGAATGTAAAATTAAGTTACAAGATCGCCGGTGAATTGAAAATAGATGATCCGGGAATAACGTCGCAAAAAGCGCTTGATGAGGGCAAAAATCAGGCGTATAAACAAATGGTTGTAAAGGTGGCAGATGCCCTCGATACATCAAAAAGTTTTGTGGCGGGCAACGACACTTTGAAACAGTTGGCTGCAAAAAGATATGGGAAACTATTGTCGAAGCTCAAAGCTGAAGAGTGGCTCCTGGATGCTGCAAGAGGAAGATACGAGTTTGAAAAAGATGTGTTGCAAAATATTCTGGTATTATCATTTGCCGATTACCAGGATTACGAAACCATATTGGCATCAATCAACCGCTATCTTGCCTATGCTTTTCCCCCCGATACATCTATTGCCGATCCACGGCCTATGGATATAGATTTACTCAAACGTTCACTCAATTTTGTTTTAAATACTTACAAAACGGATATGCAGAGATACCTGACGCGCACAGAAAATATCTATGAGGATCTGCGAAACATCGACGCGCTTTTCTCGATCAATACATTTTCACACAACTCAACCATCTATGCAGGTAATCGCAAAAAAGCACAGGATATTTTGAATGAAAATGTAGGTGATATATCCAGGGCGTTCATGGTCTTTCTCGATAACCTGAACAATCCAAGACTGTTCGAGAGAAACTATCCGCCACGTTTTGCTACGGCAAATTCATTCAGATTTCATATTTCTGTGGTCCCCACTGCACGGGCAAAAAGTTTACTCCAGGCCTACCAGATCTCAGTACGCGATACCAGTTTGCCACCCTACACCATTCCTGTAAAGCATTTTTTAAAACTCAATTTATCTACCGGACTTGCCTTTCTATTTGCGGGTGCCATACCCAAAGCTTATTACTTCTCCACACCCAAAGACCAGTTGGGCGACAGCGATTTTGTATCTATAAAAAAAGGAAAAGGTACCTCGTCCCTTGTGCCAAAAGTGGCTTTATTCACACACCTCTATCTTACGAATGGTAAATGGATTAAACCATCTTTGACCATAGGTCTATCAACCAACCCGGCAGACCCTTCTGAGACAGCTTATCTTATGGGCGGTTCTTTGATCATTGGTAACCACCGGCGGATAGTATTGACAGCAGGTACGGCGCTTGCAAATGTTGACCGTCTGAAATCGCGTTTTAATGATCTGGTAGATAAAGAAAAGATGAAGACCTATTTCGATGGTATTGATGAAGCAGCGCTTGTGGAAAAACGCCTGTCGATAGGTGGTTTTTTTGGAATTTCTTATAATTTTTAAACAGCAGACGCAGGTGACTTGCACACCGAAGAGCGCGTTGAATTGTTTCGAATAAATCTACCTGCCTTTTAATTATTAAAATTATTTTTTCGGTTGTACGCAACACCTCTTGCATTACAAAAAAAAGTGTTGTTTCTTACTGCACGAGCATCTATTGTATCTCCCCCCAAATTACTCATCATCAAAGACCGGGTAGAAAAATGCAACTTTTTAAAGAGCAGGCAAAATAAAACGAGAATAATAAATTATTGCTTTTTTACAAAGCGCGAAGATCAAGATAACCAGTTATTCTAAAAAAACAAGCACGATCATCAATGACCGTGCTTGTTTTTGTTTACTGACCTGCTGAATTTCTTGTGATCAATAGCTCTGGATTAGGTGAGCAATCGATGCATTGCTGCAAAGCAAACAAATTCCTGTCTACTGAAGTTGCAAGGGTAAACTTGCGGTGTTTTTTATTTACACCTGTCCCTTATATTTTGGGTCAAAATCCACCATCCATTCTATCCCATATTTGTCTCTGAACATGCCAAAATAGGAACCCCAGGGGCTGTCGTTTATAGGCACTTCTACACTTCCGCCGGCTGACAGTCCGTTGAATAATTTGTCTGCTTCTTCCTTGCTTTCTGCGCTGATAGATATTTTAGATCTGTTTTCGTTTTCATTTACACGCCCCATACTCTCCGGCACATCGTTGCCCATTAAAATGTTTTTACCAATTGGCAAAGCAATGTGCATTATCTTATCGGCTTCATGTTCTGCCACCGAACCTTCGGTGTTTGGCATGTCTTTAAAACGCATCACCATTGCGAACTCGCCACCAAATACCGATTTGTAAAAATTGAATGCTTCTTCAGCTTTGCCGTTGAAGTTGATGTGAGGATTGATCAGTGCCATAATTTTTTGTATTGTTTTTTAGTGTTGACAAATTTGTCAGGGTTCAAACTTACTTAAAAGTGCTATAGAAAGAAAAGCCTAAAACGTCAAAAAGGAGGCTTTTTGCGTCAAAGATTATTTTATAGTTGGTATGGTAGATCAGCCTGTTAATAGCACTGCTGCGCGCAGGGATGCCTTTTATTATGTTGTTCTGGCGGTATTATATAGCTTTTACATTTTTATGTTTCCAGCTATAGTTTTTTCATCATCTCCGGTTGTGTCACTCTCTTGTACGGTATCTTTCCAGGCAACTATAGCCTGCAAACTACAGGTTTACATGCCTTCGCAATGTGAACAAGCCTTTCGAGGAACCTTTCTTATTCTTCGCCGGATTGATTGTATAGAATCTGTTGTATGCTTCCCAGGTTGCATGTTTCTTTTGCCATCTGTAGCTATGTCATCACAATGGCGCAAAGTCTTGAAAGATAACAGGTCTCTATACTTTTCCAGTAGAAATTACCTTAACCAAATTATGTTGTACAATAAAGAACAGAACGTAGAAGAGTGCGACGCAACAGGGTTTCATAGCAGATGTGTAGCCCGGTTCAATAAAAAAATAAACTTAAATCAATAACACAGTTATAGAAGATAATTGTAGGTCTAGTGATCTACTTTGTAATTAGCCGCGGCTAGTGTTACTTACTTTTCTTCGGCTGCATTTTTGCCAATTTGAATAGTACCTTTTCTAGTTGTTCCCGCAATAAACGGCGTTCCTATTCCTTAGCTTGCGCCATCAATATATTGTAAAGGCAACAACTGTTTAGCAAAATGAGATAAACTAGAAGTTAGTGCTGTGAATTGAAATTTTTTGCGTGTCGTATCGAAATTGCAGCTTACGAAAAATGAATTTCTAGCCTTGATAGATCCGTCGAAGAGCCAACTTGAAAAGCCAGGTGTACACTTGCTACTGTTTGATGATTGTGCACTTACGATAAAAGATGTGCCAGTGTCTGCGCAGATACTGATGTGTAAATGGAAACGCTATGCAAATGACAAACTGTTTTCAGCAGTTATATGTCTTACGTCGATCGTCTTAAAGTTCTTTTTTATCCAGTCCGCCATCCAGTCACTCCCAGGTTCTTCGCTGGCAATATGCCCCATCACCACCAGTGCAAGAGGTTCACTCTTCGCTCTGGCGTCACGCACATATTCTGCCGTTTCCCATTCCTGAATTTCACCGCAGCATAGTACGTCAGGTTTAGTTTCCATCAGCGCAGTTATTTGCCTTCTGCCACCTGCCGCACCTGGCATCAATAATATCTTTTCACATTTTTGCTGCAGGTCGCCAATATAGCGCACTTCGGCAATGTTCAATTTCGCTTTCAAAATCCGGATCAGATCATTAAGCGTTGTAACCGGCAGCATCGCAATATTGGTGCGGGCATCAAAGAAGGATTGCCATTCCAGTTTATTTACAACTCCCGTTTTCACCCCATCGGGCATATGCGAATGTATATAATCGTGGTTTCGCCAAACTGCTATATTGTTCTGTTGCAACAGGTCGTTCTTGTATCTAAATACTTCATTGTTTGCCAGCCAGTCAGTTTCATCTGCGTGATTATAAAATGTTGGTTCATGTGCTATAATAAAGTTGGCACCCGCTGCAATGCTTTTTTTAATTACTTCAACGGTGGCAAACATTGTCGTCACCACTCCTGTCACCTTTGTATCACGGCTACCTGCCTTCAGGGTATCCACCGTTTTATCAAATGGTGCGTTAGGTACTTCATTTATGAATTTGTCCATGATCTCACCCACCGTTACTTCCCCTGCAGTTTTTGCAAAACTTGAAAAGGGTGAAGATAATGCTACCACTGCGCCGGTTACTTTAGTTGTATCAAGTATAAACCTGCGTCGATCATAAGGTGATCTATGTTGATTATTCATCCGGGTTGTGTTTTTTGCTATACTGTAAAGATCATAGATTAAAAGCTTATACCAGTTGTGGTTTTTTTTAATACTGTTTCGCCCCTCTACCGAAGAGACGAGGCCAAAACATAAATAGTCTGAGACCAATAACCCTACGCAGTTATAATGCATAATTTCGGGCATTCTCAGCCCTAAAGCCCTTGCCATGTTCAGAACCTTTCTTCTTTTTTGCTTGTTTTCGGTGCCTATTGCGGGAAGTTTTGCGCAGCCCATTACATCTACGGTAAAGCGAATTGTATTTCTAGGCAACAGTATAACCTGGGCAGCCAATTATGTTAATGATGTGGAAGCTTTTCTGCGTGCCAATGATCGTACGCGAGAATGGGAGTTTATAAATGTTGGTGTGCCAAGCGAAACCGTTTCCGGCTTATCGGAGCCCGGACATGCTGGTGGCAGTTTCCCCCGTCCCGATCTGCACGAGAGATTAACACGGGTGCTAAACCAAACTAAGCCAGACCTGGTGTTTGCCTGTTATGGTATGAACGACGGCATCTATCTGCCTTTGGATAAAGAACGTTTTAAGCTATTCAAAGACGGAATAAACTGGCTGCATACAGAAGTGGAAAAAACGGGTGCACGGCTTATTCACCTGACACCTCCCTGCTATGATGAAAGGCTGGGCAAAAGCCAGGGCTATGCACATGTGCTGGATGTGTACGCTGCCTGGCTGCTACAGAAAAGAAAAGACGGATGGGAAGTAATAGACATCCATACACCCATGAAAAAATACTTGCAGGCACATCGCAAAGTAGATGCAAAATTTCACCTGGAAGGTTTTGCTTTATCATTAGATGGAGTACATCCCGGAGAGTTGGGGCATTGGCTTATGGCACGGAGTATTCTTACTCACCTGGGCTTTCAGGAGGTAGCTCAGGCATCATCTATTGTTGCAAGTCTTAGTAGATTGCCAAACCCGGAATTGTTTGTAAAACGGGTTGCTGAAAGACAAAACATGTTGCGTGATGCCTGGCTGACCGAAACAAAGCACAAACGCCCGGGTCTGCCTGTTGGTTTGCCCCTGCCAGAAGCTGAAGGTAAGGCGCGGGCGCTGTTGCTTGCAATCAATTCAATGCCTGGTTACGAGCATGGCAGAAGGCAGTAAAAAAGTATTTCATGATAGTTCTTCTATGTAGTTAGGTTTAGTAAAAGAAGAATTGAAAATTGCGCAAAGGGATTGCATTGTGATGGAGCCAAAAAAAGCTGATGCCCGGCAGACCTTGGCAAGGGCATACCGAATTTTTTGGACATGAATCGCAAGCGACAGTATGTTGGCAATACAAGCTTATTATATTGAATATAGATTTGCAGGATATGTAGGGTGCACCTGCCGCTTTACTATCAATGGACACTTTCTGTACTCCTGCAGCCCATCTTTCACGATATTTCCGGTGAAACATATTTGGGTGCGGGCATCAATTTTGCCTGTTAGTGGTAGAACAGTTGTGTTTCACTAAATCAGAAACTATGAAAAAGTTATTTTTGCTGGGTTGTTCAATCTTTTGTTTTGGAATTGTAAAGGCCCAGGATACCATTACGGCAAAGCAGGCAAAAGACTATATAGGAAAACAGGTCATCGTGTGCGACCGGGTTGACTACGGCAAATTTGTAAATGTGAGTAAAGATCAATCGGTGATCTTATATGTTGGTGGAGAGTCACCCAACCAGGATCTAACCCTCATCTTTACCCGTAAGGTGTTGCGCTACTTTAAGTTTGATCCGGAAAAAAAAATGTTGAATAAAAGGTTTTGCCTCGAAGGAACGATCACAACCTATCATGATAAACCTGCCATATACGTAAAATCGCGCGGCTATTTAAATGCTGAAGAATAAACGCCTCAACTATATTTTACTAATGATAAAAATATCCGGCACTGTTGCTTAAGTAGATAGCTTAGGCTATTTTGCTTAGACAACAATTGAGATCCTATTTCCGGTAATGGCATACTCCACACTTTTTTAAAATAGATATTTTTAATAATTGGGAAGCAAAAACTATAAAGGTTTTTTCACTGCGTAAAAAAGGTGGAAAAACGGTAACATTATATCATTCTTGCTATTACTTTTAATTTTAATTATTCTTTTAACACATTAAAATTTACAGAAATGGCATCAGAAATTAACAACTTTGAAGTTGAGCATTCAGTTGATTCAGGAGACACTAATAAATTCGTAGAAGATCTGAAAGTGGTGGTGGTAGTTTATAATACGGCAGTTGATGCGAAGTTTGAACTGATCTTTAGAAAAGCGGGTATAGATCATCCCGGATGCCCTTCGCACTGCCCAAAGGCTATTTGGGTAATTCTTAGCTGTGATGCGCAGATCGTTTTGGTTCAAAATGGTAGTGATTATCAATTAGTAGCAAATGGCACTATTGCCGGTGAAGCATTTAGTGAGGTAATTTGTCCATCTTCCTGCCCAATTTCATCACTGCTCGATTAAAATTTGCCTATGAGATTCTTTTGCAAAGAATTTCTGGAACCGGTTGCATACCTGGTTTATTTTTTGGTATTCATAAGGCTGTTTTTTACCTCTGGAAATGAAAAATATAAGATGCTGTTGGGCTATTATTGCCTGATGACCGTATCCATTTTTATTGCGTCGGTAGTGGATGTGTTAGATTATAACAACAACGTCATCTACAATATACTTTTCCTGGTAACTAACTTTGTTATGGCCAGGTATTTTATTCTGGTCTTAACTGCGCCTGCAGCCAGAAAAACGGTTACTATTATTTGTGTTGCAGCCTCTGTTCTTTATTTCTACTTTTTGATCTTTAAATATCATCTTGAGAATGTTTTTAGTGGCTACGCTCACGGCCCTATATTTCTTGCCATAATCATTTATTGTTTTCTCTATTTTTATCAGTTGTTTTCTGAAATTAAGGAAGAAAATCTTTTAGAATCTTTTGATTTTTGGTTGATTGGTTCTTACCTTATTTATTATTTGAGTGCCTTTATCATCATCATATACTACGATACTACCGTCGACACTAAACGTGCTGCGCTTTGGATTGTCCAGAGCAGCATTTTATTTGTTAGTTCGTTGTTGGCGGTTATCGGGTATGTTATTGGATCAAAGAAACGATTAATAAAAATTTGATGGAGCCAATTCTATTAATAACCGGTCTATTGGTAGTGATAGCTGTCGGCATTTTTATGTTGGTTCTTTCCTATCAAAAAAGACAGTCAGAATATTTTAGAGAACGGGAAAGATTGCAACAAAGGTTCGAAAAGGAAATGCTTGAGAATGAACTAGAGATAAAGGAACAAACTTTGCGCGAAGTATCCCAGGAATTGCACGACAATGTTGCACAGGTGCTTACTATGGCCAAATTGAATCTAAATGCAATTGGTCTATATCCCTCAAATCAGGCGTCCGAAAAAATTGACATTGCTAAAGATTACATTACCGGTGCGATACAAGACCTGCGTGATCTTTCTAAAACAATGAACGCCGATTTTTTTGCCAGGGTGGGTTTAGAACATGCGATTAATGAAGAACTGCGAAAGTTGGAAAAGGTTGGAACGATCATCACCAGTTTTCAGTCGATTGGCGACTTCGTTGAAATTGACCCCAAGAAAGAAATCATCCTCTTCAGGATCATTCAGGAGGCTATTCAAAATGTGGTGAAACATGCCGGTGCTTCTCTGCTGGGCGTCACTGTCAGTTACTTTGATAATAACACAATTTTATCAATAAAAGATGATGGTAAAGGCTTTCTAATGGGAGATAGTTTGAAAGGCAATGGTTTGATAAATATCGAAAGCCGGTGCAAGGTCATCGGAGCAGTTTGCCATATTGAAAGCAGGCTGGACGGCAGCGGCACTTGTATCACTATATGCCTGCCAAATACGCTCGGCAAAAAACCGGGTGCCAGGGACGTGCCCCGGTCAACGATGGAAACAAATTAAAGCTATATGTTGTGTTCTCTGATTATGTCACCACCTAATGATCAATCGTATTTTCCTTATTTCCGGAAAGTCGTTATCCCGTACATGGAACTGTAAAAATTAAGTTGTTTTAACTATTCGTGTTTTTATGTTCTTCCACTTTTTGACCGCAATACGGGCATAAATGCCAAAGCTTTTCCAATTGGCTAAAACACTTTTCACATAACAATACTTTTTCCACAACTGACTTTATAGGAATGCTTGTTCTTACGGTAAAAATGTCGGGAATTTCTTTTAAAAAACTTGATTCATTTCCTTTTTCTGTTATCAGAAAAAGTTTGTCTTTTGCCCGGGTGATTGCCACATAAAACAAACGTCTTTCTTCTTCCATCAACAAATCATGGTTGGCTTTTTTAATCACCTGGAAAATTCTGTCTTCCAGCCAAATGTCGGGAAACCCGCCGCTGCCTTCTGTAAGACCAATCACAAAAACAACTTTAGCTTCAAGTCCTTTTGCAGCATGAATTGTTTTTCCCTGCACTTTTAACCCTTCATTTCTAAAACGAAAAAAATAAGGTGTGAACATTTTGCTTCTGCGGTACAGAAATAGAATGTCGTCATTGGTAAGCCCTTCCTCTAATAATTCTCTGCACTTTTTCATAACAAAACTGAATGTTTTCATCTTCACTGTTACCCGAGTACACCACAATTTTATGTTCTGATTTTTTTGATGAATGTATTTCTTTTTCAACCTTAAACTTATTGTGCTTGATCACTTCGTTGCTTGCCCCAACAATGTTTTGCGTACTGCGATAGTTTAGGTTAAGTTTTACCACTTTCGCGTTTGGAAAGTGATTTTCAAAGTCAATAATATAACTCACATTTGAACCCCTGAACCCATAGATGCTTTGCCAATCATCGCCTACACAAAAGAGTTGTGTATTGTCAGTCAGCAAAAGTTTAATTAACTCAACCTGCAGATTATTTACGTCCTGAAATTCATCAACTAAAATGTATTGGTATTTACTCTTGTATTTATTCGCAATGTCCTCATGATTTTGAAACAGGGAAGTGCTTCGTGAGATCAGGTCGTTAAAGTCGAGATAAGATTTGTTGGTACAGTACGTGAATGTATCTTTCAACAATTGGAATAGCCAATTCATAAAAATTTCTAACTCTTTCATGCTGATCCTTCCTTGCATTTTGCAGTACTGTTTTCAGGTCAATATTTTCAACTTTTATCATGTCGGTAATACGCATGATCTGCGTAACAAAATCTTTTACATTTTCATGATATCCGTTAAATTCTTCTTTATAAGTAAGTGAAACTGTTTTATGATAGTTTGCAGGCAAGCGATTTTTTACAACTTTGTCCAGAGTATGATTAAACAAGGCAGAGTCCTTAGTCATGCTTTCATATGTTTTTACCAAAAGCAAATTTCCTTTTTGAAATTGTTCTTCTTTGTTTCTTGGTTGAATAACTTTTGTCGCTTACATGTTCAATGTAAAGGTTTGCATCGGGAATATAAAAGTCGGGATGAAAATCAAAATCTTTTACATTGAGCAAAGGCTCATATTCGTATTTAATACTATGCCGGTAAAACCAATCAGCAATAAACTGCTCTGATTTCGAACGACTTTTGTTCCATCAAGGGTAGTGAAATATTTGCCGTCTTTTGGCAAAAATTGTTGTCGTTTTTATTCAAATGAATTTTGTCGATCAGGTAATCTAAAATATATCGTTTTAGTTGAAGTAGATATTCTGTGTCTGTCACATTGTTCAATTAGAAGTTTATGAACTACTTCAAAAACAGTTTCCGGTGCAACATGCTTTGAAAGTTCATCTTCTTCATCCCGTTTTTCATCGCCAATAATTTTAAATTTATTGTCAAATTCATTTACTCCATAGTTCCGCAAAATGCTGTAACAAAAGCTGTGAAATGTTCTGACGGTTAATCCATCAATCCATTTATATTTTCGTTGCCAGTTAAACCTTTCCCTGTCTTTATCTGTTTGCTGTCATCGTTTATCCACAACATTTTTTCATACTGCCCGGTGCTGTCTGCCGAAATAATCAGCCGGTCAATCATTTCATTGGTTGCGTTTTTTGTAAAAGTGATTGCAAGAATATTTGAAGGGCTAACCCCTTTCTCTTCAATCAGATAAATCATTTTTTGTAGAAGTGTTTTTGTTTTGCCTGAACCAGCACCGGCCAAAACCAATAAGCGTTTGTCTTCACTTACAACTGCTTCCGTTGCTTATTGTTAAGAGCGCTTAAATCAGTTTTGCTGCTCATCAATTTGGGGAAACTTTTAGTTGCCGCAATATAGTTTGTTTGCTACACATGGTTCACCAGGTACGGGATGTTTAGGTAAACCTCTGAGCTACATGTATGGTACAGGGTTTAGAATAAGCATGTAGCATTGTTGCGTCGCATTTCGTTCATCGGTAGTGCTACTATTAGGGCTTTCAAGTAGATAACTAAAACCAATATTTTCTCGCCAGAGTGGACGGTGTTTTAAATATTTTGTAAGCAATTTTCGAAGTTCATAGGGTGAAAAGACGGTATCTCGTAGTGAAAAAACGGTATAAAAAAGCGCCACTCTAAAAGATCTTTATACTCCTATTAATTACTGAAAAAATTTTCGCTTAAAGCGAAAGTACATTTTAGAATGAGGGAGGCTTGCATTGTAACCTCACAGAAGAAATTAAAATTAATTACTATATTGGTATTCTAACACAAACTATAATAAGTCTGCCTTATGCCATACAAAATACTATCTCTCGATGGAGGCGGTTCATGGTCAATTATTCAGGCCCGCGTACTGCTCGACATCTATGGTGATATTAAAGGTCACGCATTGCTTAGACAGTTTGATCTCGTAATTGGTAATTCCGGGGAAGTCTTGTATTAGCTTGCTTGTGCATCAATATGTCGGTGAGCCAAACGATTGATTTTTTTCTCGACAGTGAAAAACGAGGCAGGGTTTTTTCAAGGCTTTACCCAGGTGAAAGATTTCTAAAGCAATTATTGAGGTTATTAACAGGTGTGGGTCCAAAATATAGTGCCAAACGTAAACTGAAGGGGTTAAGAAACGTGTTGAGCGACGCTAAGACAATTGAATTTCCCAATATTATAGATACACATTTGACGGAAATACCGGTAATGATCGGTAAAAACTACAATGAAAATTACATAGAGATCGTAATTGCTGCCTTTGACTATTTTCGTGAGCGATCTACCTTTTTCAGATCAAACGCAAACAGCGCCACCAATCGATTTTCAGCAAAAAGTTTCTACAATATAACACTTGCCCATGCTATTCATGCTTCGTCCAATGCGCCGGTCAATTTTTACGACTCACCGGCAGAAGTAAAAGTTGAACTTGCTAATGATCTTATTAAAAAGCCGGAACATAGGAGAAATTGGTATTGGGATGGCGCTGTTGCAGGCTTCAACAACCCTGTTCTTGCAGGTTTGATAGAAGCTATGACCAATCATCCCGATGTATCCATGAACCAATATTATATACTTTCAGTAGGGTCCGGACAGTCAAGAAAAGCTGTAGTTACTGATTATAAGTATGCTGACAAAAGACAGACAAGAAAAATCTTTACGAAAAATAGAACAAAACCTTTCGTACAGTCAGAAACCTCTTTTAAATTCAGTGGAGACATTAAAAAAATTTCAGGAAGTATTCTCGACGACCCGCCTGACACTGCCACGTTTATGGCGTATTGCATTTTAGATCCTGCATTTGCAAACGATGCAAATCTTGTACGTATCAACCCCTGTATTACACCCGACTACAATGCAAATGATTTGAGTTTCGAATACCCGGAAGTTTATAAAAATCAAACAGCAAAATTTGATGCTTTGATTTCAATGGATATGGATGCTGTAAGCGATGAGGAAGTTAGTTTAATAACTGACTTGTGCGATAAATTTATAGTTTCTCAGGAAGGTTTACCATTCGTGCAAAACCAATTGATCCGTGGCGAATTTAATCAGGAGAATTGTTCTAAACATCCACACGGTTATCTTGGTCATGCATCATATTGCGAAGCCAAAACGCGCTGGATGGAATTAAAATAATTATTTTCTTTATTTAATGTATTACTTGTTCAGTTTTTTATTTACACTAGCCATACCAGCTTATCTAAATATTGATATGTTACCAACAGATACAATCTTATCTCAAATACAACAATTTGTCTTGTGTTTTTTTACAAGTACGAAGTTGCAAAATTATGTTGCTTACAGTTGCAAAATGCGATGCCGTTGAACGGGATGCGACGCAACTATGTTGCAGTAACATACAAATGTCTGCACCCCAGACAACCAGGATCATCCTTATTGACTTCACAGATAAACAATCCTCAGCGCAATGAAAAAGGTTATTACTCCACTTCTAATTCTTTTGCTAAGTGTATCATGTGGTATTAAAATCTCAGGCACCGCAAAAAGAAACAAATACAATATTGCAGGACCCTCTTCAGAGTTATTTAAAAAAGTAATGGTGCGAGGGAAAATATTAGATGAATCAGATGCCGGCAATATCAAGTTCATTCTTGTTCAGGATATTGGAAATGACAATAAGATTTATTTTTTTGCAGAACAATACGTTCCGCGCCGTTCGGTTGATGGCATAAATTATAGAAGAAAAATAGACGTTTTTTTGTTGTCTGATCCCACTGCTGCAACATTTGAAATGTACGATACTGCAGTGAAAGAATATGGTACAAAGTGGCTTTCGATACCTGCACTTTGCAAGTTTATCAACGGCAGCAGTATTTTCAAGGATTTTTTTCTATTTGAAGTATTTTTTCACAAAAATTCAGGAGATCATCGCGGACTGTTTGTAGAGAAAGTACCCTGTGCCACCAAGTCCCGTATTATTCAAATTGATGATAGATTAGTTTTAAAAAATGGCTATAAAAATATAAATATACATTGTCTTCCAGTGGGATATGATTCTCTGTTGAGGCATATAACGACAACAAGATCACTTTTTGGAAATCTGTTACAACTGTGACTACTCCCGAGAAAGAACAAAAAAAGAATACAGAAACAGAAGCAGCAGCCAAAGCCTTTACACATTCGTGTAGTGGTAACATAAACCTGACTGTATCTTTTGCAAGCAGCAAAGCAGGCAGTTATATAAGTGTACACAACAACCTTGAAACCTCAAAACAAATTATAAACGATACCATTTCAAAAAAAGGAAAAGTACAGTCAAAAAAAGACACTGTTAGGGTTGACAGCACATATCTAGTCAAAGAAGTGGTTAAACCTAAAGACACTTTGTATCTCTTCAACCAAGGCTTTGATCCTATTAATTTTCAGTACTGGCTCAAGAACTATTTTCCAAAAATTAATGTTTCATGCAGCGAATATCTTGCCTATAAATTAAGCAACGAACTAAAGTGGAGCGATACTTCTTTAATAAAGTGTTTGTATTGCGACAGCATTGCCCATAAAGAAAAAACTGAAGAAAAAAAGGCGTTAAAGCCGGGCAATATTTACATTGTACTAACGCCTGCAACTGAAATAAAGCCTTTGTATTCATCGCGGAAACAAACACTTCCTGAAATAATTCCTGTAACACTACAACTAAACGGAGATTATGACTCCAGTGCAAATTCTGCTTCCTTTACCATGCTTGATACTAATCTTGTCAATGAATTCAACATTTATGATACGCTGATTTCAATAACCAGAGACCAATGGGTGGAAGCGATTGCCGCCGGAGGAAAATTAGAAATAAAGTTGCCGGTGAAGTCATCAACCATTAAGGATACTTTAGGCAATGTTCAGAGAGGTTTTATTGTTCTTAAAGACAGACCCGCGTCTATCTATGGGTATCATGAAGTGCAGTTAGCAAGTTATGGTGTTTACAACCCCAACAAACCTTTTTGGATGGAAGTTGGTTCTAACTTTGACTTCAACGACGGACTTCAGCCAAATAATTTTTTTGGTGGCGTATTCCTGCATAAAAGAGATATAAGGCCTCTGTTTTCCCTGCGTCCTAAAGGCAAACGCCTACCCAATTTTGGCATATTTGCAGGCGTGTATCAATCAAAATCAATTGCGGAATCATCCGACACAAGTGTGACAACTGCTTATTATACAAACGAATCCCTTTCTCTCGTAGATAATAACGGCAATCCGGGCGTATTTCGGGATACTGGAATATTGAAAAATAAACAGGTGGTGAAAAACATTGGTTTGTTCTTTTCTCCACAACTTCGGCTTACAAACGGAACGGCAAACGCAGAAGGTTTCCACGTCTCTGCATCCGTATGGCTAGAATTGCAATGGCAGGTAATAACAGGTGAGCGCGACGTCTCATCGTTAAAAAGAAGGGATACAATTCATGTACCCGCAAGCCAGCTTACATTATATGAACCGGCAGCACTAAAAAAGGAAATTGATTTGCGCTCCCATTATTTTGGGGCTGGGCTACCTATGTTCTACAAGGAAGGAGAAACCAATGTCTTCTTTAACCCCGTTTTGGGCTTTAGTAACCAACCGGCATCCGGAATAGTTAGGGATAACTTGAAACTTGGTCCAACGGTCAGTCTCAACAGAACCTGGAACTGGTTTTATGTATTTCAGTGGAGACTTAACGAAGAACACTTTGGCATTTCGTTTACCGGCGAAGTACGCGGACTAATTCAAAAGAACAGCAAACCTATCGTATCGATAGCGCTAAGTAAAAAGTTCGACCTTAGTCATTTTCTTGAATTCAAATAATAAACTCGTTCTAACCTAAATCTATCGCAGGGATATATATGCACCCCGACGCTATAACATCCCCAAAAACTTCTTTCTTTTATAAATATTGTGCAGGTCTTTCTCAAACAAAGTATAAGGATCATTGTAGAAGTTGATAAAGTCCGCAGTACTCACTTGTCCGGGAAAGGGCGCGTAAAAATGGGTGGGACTGCGCATATCATTGCGCCAAACTAACACATAGCAAAGTTCCAAACCAGGTTCTTTCATCACTTTTAGCAAAGTACCTGTCCACCAGGTTGGGTTAGGAATACTTTCCAATCCTGTTTCTGTAAAGGCAGCCAGCTTCCCGGTTTTCTTTGCATAGTCCGACACAATTTTAAGTTTAGTAATTGCCAGGGGAAGGTCGTATTTGTCTCTGCCCATATCGCCATAATTGTCTACACCCAGCAGGTCTACATATTGATCGCCGGGGTAGCGGTCAAGGTATTGTTCTTCGGTGGTAAAACGGTTATCAGGCGAGAACGCGTAAATGAAGTTGTGGACCTGCATGCTATCGCGCAAATAGGAAATGGTGAAACGCCAAAGTGATAGAAATTCTTCCTTGGTGCAGTGTGGTTTACCCCACCAAAACCAGCCCCCGTCAAACTCGTGAAACGGTCTGAAGATCATGGGTACCAACTTACCGTCGGCGCCACGCACACTATTGGCAAACTCACCCATACCGCGCAGGATCTCTTTGTACTTTTCATGCGCCTCGCCTCCGGGAATAATATACCGGACAGCCGGGAATGATACACTGTCCACCCAATTGAACCCGCCGCCCGAAACAGGGTTGAGAAAGTGCCAGGCAACAGTGGTGACACCGCCGCGGTTGTAGGTATCCTCAATATTCTTCCGCACATCGTCTTTTTCTTTTTCGATCGCTTCTGCCGGGCGCCCGGTAAAACCACTAAAATCAACACCAATCACAGCAGGATGCGAGCCGGTCACAGATTTTACGTCAGACCTGTTGGCATCACCCGCCCAACCATGCCCATATTGGGTAGCATGCTGGTGTCCAAATAATGTATGGTCTTTCGAAAGTTTTTTTAAATTTTGGTACAAAGCCCTGGTTTCTTTTGTTGCCTTTGCATCTATTGGTTGGGCAGCAGTTTGAAACACAACGAGCAAAGTGCATAAGATCAGGTTGAAAAAAGTTTTCATATTAGTTCTATTTTTATACTTAGCGACGTAATATAGAACACGGGCAAGAGAAAAAAAATTAGGAGGTCAGCAGCAAAGCTTCACTCACCACTCTTGCGTCGCACACTTGTACTGAATATTTATAGCAACAGCAATGAGTAAATAATTTTGTTAACAAGCGGTTCCTGAAATGAGGAAATTTTGTTGTTTTACGATTGAATTGAAAACCTGCAAACGTTGCAGATAGCTGCACATTGAAATACAGTACACGGGTGCGACGCAACGGCTGCCCAATCAGGGTTCCTTCAGCCGGGCTCAAAAAAAAACTCCGGAGAGATACTGCGATCACCTATCCACAACCTTTCCACCGCATTTTTTCCTGATTTCGCATCCACCATGTTTTACAGTAGGTTCGCAGTTATAAATATTGTGAAGTGAGATTAAAGTCATTAGAAATCAAGGGGTTTAAAAGTTTCGCCGATAAAACGGTGCTGCAATTTTGATGAAGGCATTACCGGTATGATCGGGCCAAACGGTTGTGGAAAAAGCAATATTATCGATAGCATTCGCTGGGTTATTGGTGAGCAAAAGATAAGTGCGCTACGTAGCGAAAACCTGGAAGCACTGGTTTTTAACGGCAGCCGTACCCGCAGCGCCAGCGGGCTGGCAGAAGTAAGCCTGACTTTTGAAAATACAAAAAACCTGTTGCCAACCGAATTTAGCACGGTAACAGTTACCCGCAAATTTTATAAGAACGGAGAAAGCGAATACCGCCTCAACGACGTTAGCTGCCGCATGAAAGACATTCACAACCTGTTTATGGATACGGGCATCAGCACCGACAGTTATGCGATTATTGAGCTGGGAATGGTGGACGATATTATCCGCGACAAGGAAAACAGCCGCCGCCGAATGCTGGAACAGGCTGCCGGAATTACGATTTATAAAACCCGAAAAAAAGAAGCTAAAGCTAAACTCGACGCTACCGAAGGCGACCTGAACCGGATAGAAGATCTGTTATTCGAGATAAATAACCAACTGAAAACACTGGAAAACCAGGCAAAAAAAGCAGAGAAATATTACGAAATAAAAAAAGATTATAAAGAAATATCGGTTGAACTGGCCAAGGCATCGCTGGAGGGTTTCAATGATACCTATCGCGAACTGAACGAACAGCAGGAAACAGAAACCGATAAGAAGATAAGACTTGAAGCAGAGATTGCGACAGAAGAAGCGGCAATAGAACAGGAGAAAGTTGGCTTTATAGAAAAGGAAAGAGCCTTGCAAAGTATGCAGCACGAGTTTAACGACCTGGTGCAAAAACTGCGTACCCACGAAAATGAAAAAAAACTGGCTACCCAAAAGTTACAGTACCTGAAAGAAAAAGAGGGAAGTTTGAAGGCTTTCTTTGACCGGGCGCAGGGACAGTTGACCGGCATTGATGAATTCAATTGCATTTACCGGCACACAACTGCAGGAGGAGGATGGTAAGCTGGGAGCACTACAGCAGCAACTGGATGAAATGAAGATGGACGTGGCTGCAAAGCGACAAATATTTGATGACCGGCGTGCAAATGTTGATGAACTGCGCCGGCAATACCAGGAAATACAACGCCGGCAATTTGAGGCTGAGAAGAAAGTGGCAGTCGCCGATGCATCTATACAAAACCTGCAACGTTCATTAACCCAATTGATGGATGAAAGGCAACAACGCGAAAATCAGTTGAAGCAACTGGAACAACAGCGGCAGGAGAAGGAACAGGAACTGGAAGATAAAAGAGTAGACCTGCGCGATCTGCAGGAGCAACATGAAACAACTAAGCAACGCATACTTGAAACACAGCAAAAAGTAGAAGGCTTGCGTAACAGGCTAGCCGAAGAGAGCCGCAAACTGGATAGCAAGCGCAATGAACATGCATTGCTGAAAAGCCTGATCGATAGCATGGAAGGCTACCCTGAGAGCGTGAAGTTTTTGCACAAAAACCAGAACTGGAACCATACTGCGCCTATACTTTCTGATACCATCTATGTAAAAGAAGAATACCGTGCAGCCGTGGAAAACGTGCTGGAACCTTACCTCAATTATTATGTTGTAAACGACCTGGAGGAAGGCATGAAAGCAGTGCGTTTGCTGGATGCAAATCAAAAAGGTAAGGCAAACTTCTTTCTGCTCGATCGCATTAATAACTATAAACGAACTGAAGAACACCAGCCTGCCAATACTATAAAGGCGCTTGACGTAATAGAAGTGGAGGATAAATATCGCAACCTGGCCGAGTATCTGCTTTGCAATGTTTATATAGCCGAAGATGAAGCTGCCATGCTGGACAGTGATGGGGGAGTGGTGCTGGAAAAACATGGCAAGTTTGTAAAAGGAAAATTTTCGCTTACCGGTGGAAGTGTTGGTTTGTTTGAGGGTAAAAAGATCGGACGGGCTAAGAACCTGGAAAAACTTTCGGGGCAGATACAGGCGCAGGAATCGGTGGTGAATGCTATAAAAGCAGACATACAGGCACGCCATGATGAGGTAATTGCCTATAACGATCAATTGAAGGAACATGTGATAAGGCAAACCCAACAAGAAATCAACAGCCTGACCAACCAGGTTTTTGCTTTGCAGAATAAGTTGGAGAACCTGGCAGCTCAGCAAACGTCCAGTCAAAAAAGACTAGAAGATGTTGAGAACAACCTGGCAGCCAATAGAGACTCAATATCGGATGTACGGGAGCAATTGTTACAATTAAATGAGCAGTTGTCAATTGCGGGCAACGATATGAAAATGCAGGAGCAGGATTATCGTTTTGCAGAACAGGATTATACTGAAGTTAAACCGGCAGTTCAATGAAAGCAACCTGCAACTCACCCGCCAGCAAAGCAAAATTTCAGCCTTAAAAACCGAATTGAAGTTTAAGCAAAACCAGTTGAACGATCTGACCCAGCAGATAGAAACCAACGCACTTCAACTAAAGGAAGCTACTGAAACCATTGCTGAAAATGAAGGAACACTAAATGACAACGATGAGTTTTTAGTGAACCTGATGCGGATGAAAGAGGAAGAAGAAAGGAGGCTGAATGAAGCCGACCAGGCATATTATAATCTACGCAATGCACTTGCTACTAAGGAAAGTGAGTTGCGCCATAAGGTAAAAAGCAAAGAGCTGATCGATCACATTCTCACTGAAATAAAAGACAAACTCAATGAACTGAAGCTGCAGTTGGCCGGCATGAAAGAAAGATTAAGTGTTGAGTTCAGAATCAATCTCGATGAAATTATTAGACCAGGCGCGTACAACTGATACAGCAGTTGCTGACCTGCAGGCTGCCTCCGACCGCATGAAGAAGCGACTGGAAAATATGGGTGAAGTGAACCCGACAGCTATTGAGGCTTACCAGGAAATGAAAAAGCGCTATGATTTTATCGTGGAGCAGAAGAACGACCTGGTTGATGCGAAAGACAGTCTTCTGCAAACTATACAGGAGGTGGAAACAACAGCCAATCAAAAGTTTCTGGATACATTTAACCAGGTTCGTGAAAACTTTCAAAAGGTATTTAAAACCTTGTTTACCGAGGAAGACCAGGGCGATCTGATTTTGGTGGATCCTGCAAACCTGGCTGAAAGTGGAATTGATATTATTGCTAAACCTAAAGGGCAAACGCCCTAGCAGCATCGGGCAATTAAGTGGTGGTGAAAAAACCCTGACTGCAACCGCGCTGTTATTTTCTATCTATCTTATAAAACCTGCTCCCTTTTGTATTTTGGACGAAGTAGATGCGCCGCTTGATGATGCCAACGTTGGAAAGTTTACTAAGATGATACAGCAGTTCAGCCAAAACAGCCAGTTTATTATCGTTACCCATAACAAACAAACCATGAGCACGGTTGATGTTATTTACGGTGTTACTATGCAGGAGCCCGGCGTGAGTAAACTTGTGCCGGTTGATTTCAGGGGACTTTCAGATGCGCCACCCAGCGCTAAGAAAGTGGCAGTGGGCTAAATTTTAATTCTTATTTAGCTAAATGAATTAAAAGTGATTGTATCTGAAATCAAATTATATGAGCCTGTTAAAAGCTAAAATTGGGGAACAAGAGGCAGAGGCTTTTTTACAAATACTTGAAAATAAAGCAGATGGTAAGTTTGAGCAGAAGAAAAATGAACTTGCTACTAAAGAAGATGTTTTCAACCTTCGTACAGAGTTACTCAAGACCATTTATCTAACCTCTTTAGGTCAACTTATTGCAATTATTGCTTCGGTTGTATCCTTGATACTTATCTTGAAAAGATGATTACAAACTTGTTATTTTATCTGGGAGATAATCCTTTATTGACCTGCTAAACACTGCGAGTGATTTCTGAACTGGCTAAAGTAAAATTTTATTATACTTTAAAATTAAGGTGGCTCTTTTGTGAAAAAAAGCTTTCAACGACGTATTATCTTCAAAGATTGTTCTCTCATCCTCACACTTCATCAATAACTTTGCGGCTCATTCAAAAAAGGAATTATGATTTAATCAAAAGGATATGCAGCGCAAACTCCGGAGACCGACCTTGCACCCTGGAGTTTTGAGCGTAGAGACGTTGGTCCGCATGATGTACAAATAGAAATTATGTATTGCGGTGTTTGTCACTCCGATCTTCACCAGATCAAAAATGAATGGTTTCCGGGTGTTTTCCCCATGGTTCCCGGACACGAGATTGTAGGAAAAATAACCAAAGTTGGCGAGCATGTAAAAGGTTTCAAAGAGGGCGATTTGGCAGGAGTTGGATGCATGGTAGATTCGTGCCAGGTATGTGAAAATTGTAAACAAGATCTGGAACAATATTGCCTGGAGGGTAGCACCCAGACCTATAATAACCTGGACAGAAGTGGTGTACCTACGTATGGTGGTTATTCAAACAATATAGTAGTACGTGAAGAGTTTGTTTTGCACATTTCAGAGAAACTTGACCTTGCGGCAACCGCTCCATTGTTATGCGCAGGCATCACTACCTACTCACCATTGCGTTATTGGAAAGTTGGCAGGGGACACAAACTGGCAGTGCTTGGTTTAGGTGGACTGGGTCACATGGGCGTAAAATGGGGTGTTGCTTTTGGCGCTGATGTTACGGTATTAAGTACATCTCCTTCCAAAGAACAATCTGCTAAAGACCTCGGCGCTCATCATTTTGTGGTTACTTCCGATCCTGAACAATTAGAGGCAGTTAAAGGCAGCTACGACTTTATTTTAGATACGGTTTCGGCCGAGCATGACATGGATATGTATTTGTCTCTGCTCAAAACCAACGGAACTCTCATTTGTGTTGGAGTTCCAACCAAGCCTTATTCCATTCAGCCTTTCTCTTTATTGGGCGGTCGAAAAAACATCATGGGTTCTGGCATAGGCGGTATTAAAGAAACCCAGGAAATGCTTGACTTCAGTGCAGAGCACAATATTGTTTGTGACATTGAGATGATAGACATAAAAGACATCACCCCATCTTATGAACGCATGGTAAAAGGTGATGTGCGCTACAGGTTTGTTATTGACATGTCGACATTATAAAAATCTATGGCACTGTAGTATTCTTTTAAACAGCGAAGTGCAGGCTTCGCTGTTTTTTTTAAAAATTTATCAATTAATGCGCCGGTGAGATAATGACCGGTTCCTATTAATTTGGCAGAGACATCCATTGCCAAACAATTCAAGGTTCTACTAACAAATTTTAACCTGCTGCGATTAGCAATGCGGTACACGGGTGCGACGCAACAATGTTTCTGCCTGCACTATTGCCCGGCTCACCTAAAATACTCCCTGATCTTTGTTTACAACAAAAGAATAATTGGAAACGATAGCCCTCTGTTCAGTTGTCTTTTGATAGCCATTTCTTCATTTCCCAAATCATGGTTAAAATAAAAATTGGGCAAATCTTCAATTTTCTATTTTCCGCATTTTTAAGGTAGGTTTGCCAGTCTTTTTTAAAACCAAAACAATGGTGATTTATACAGTATCTCTTTTTGCAAAGTCAGTGCTGTGCTCACCAACTATCAAAAAATTAAATACCAGATGAATTTCAACAGGATCAACAACATTGTTGGATGGATTGTTTGCGTTATTGCTTCGGCAACTTACATACTTACAGCAGAGGCCGGCGGCAGTTTATGGGATTGCGGCGAGTTTGTGAGCAGTTGCTTTTAAATTACAAATTCCGCATCCGCCCGGTGCGCCCCTGTTTGTTTTGATTGGACGTTTTTTTATTATTCTATTTGGCGACAATCCTGATACTGCTGCCAAGGCAGTGAACATAATGAGTGCTCTTGCAAGCGGTTTTACTATACTTTTTCTGTTTTGGACCATCACGCACTTTGCCCGCAAAGCCGTTCAAAAAGCCGGGGAGGCTTTAACCAACAACCAGATTTTTGCTATTATGGGTGCAGGTGCTGTTGGTGCATTGGCTTATACCTTCAGCGACTCGTTTTGGTATTCAGCCGTAGAGGGTGAGGTATATGCACTAAGTTCTTTCTTTACAGCCATTGTATTTTGGGCAATTTTGAAATGGGAACATGCAGTTGATCATGAAGAGCAGACCGGTATCAATGCCGACCGGTGGATCATCTTTATTTTCTTTTATGATGGGTCTTTCAATAGGTGTTCACTTATTGAACCTGTTACCATTCCTGCAATTGTAATGGTATATTACTACAAGCGTTATAAAACCACAACCAGGGGAGTGCTTTGGGCATTTCTGATCGGGTGCCTCATAACAGGTATTGTTCAAAAAGCGGTTATACAATACACCATTGATGGTGCCGGTTATTTTGATATTTTCTTTGTCAACAGCTTCGGTCTTCCATTCTTCAGCGGCTTTATCATATTCTTTCTTCTGCTTGGTGTTGCAATATGGTACTTGCTTAAAAGTGGCCAGAAAAAAATAACTGGAGCTTTTTGAAGTTGGGTCTATGGTGCTTTGCATTTATGCTGATTGGCTACAGCACCTACATCACCACCATGATACGCAGCAATGCTGACCCTGCAGTAGATATGTACAATGTTGATAACCCGATGAGTCTTGTTGGTTACTTGGGCCGTGAGCAATATGGAGATTTCCCGTTGGTGTATGGTCAAAAATTTACGGCACAACCTATTCAGATTACAAAGAAACATCTACCAAATATATAAAAGCCAACGGGCATTATATAGAAAATGGTAAAGATGGTCATTATGTATATGAGCCCGACAAGATGATGCTTTTTCCCCGCGTGTGGGATGCCAGCAACGACCAGGGTCATGCCGATTATTATGCACAGTTTTAGACATTGGCAAAATGCAGGATGGCACATATGAACGGGATCCTGACTTTGGCGACAACATAAAATTCTTTGTTGCCTACCAAATTTATTGGATGTACTTCCGCTATTTCATGTGGAATTTCGCCGGTAAGCAAAATGATGTGCAGGGTGTTTTTAATGGCAACGTACGAGATGGTAACTGGATCACCGGAATTCCTTTTATAGACAATGCTTTTTATGGCGATCAAAGCCTGATGCCCGACAGCAGTAAAAACAATAAAGCTCACAACAAACTTTTTCTACTTCCCTTTATCTTGGCATTATTGGCATCATTTATCAAAACAAAGCCGACAAGCGCGATGCATTTGTCGTCTTTCTTTTGTTCTTCTTCACCGGTTTTGCCATTGTTCTTTACCTAAACCAGGCAGGCAACCAGCCGCGTGAACGTGACTATGCATATGTAGGTTCATTTTACGCTTTTGCAATTTGGATAGGTCTTGGGTGTATTGCAGGTACGAGAATGGCTCGCAAAATACATGAGCCGCAGCCTTGCAACCAATCTGGCTACAGTTGTTTGCCTGTTGGCTGTTCCGGTACTGATGGCGGCGCAGGAGTGGGACGACCATGACCGCAGCAAGAAAGATATTGGCCAGAGATCTTGCAAAAGATTACCTGGAAAGTTGTGCACCCAATGCAGTCCTGTTTTCACTTTTGGCGACAACGATACTTATCCCTTGTGGTATGCGCAGGAAGTGGAAGGTATAAGACCTGACATCCGCGTAATTAATTATAGTCTGTTAGGTATAGACTGGTACATTAACCAGATGCGCTACAAAGTAAACCAGAGTGCACCCATAGATGTGATCTGGACTGCCGACCAGATACAGGGACGCAAAAGAGATTATATCCGCTACAACGACACAATCAGGCTTGCCTGCGAACCAATATTTTGACTTATACGACCTGATGAAAAATTATGTGGGTAGCGACGATCCATCTAAAATGGCTTGCTGCAGGTGGCAGTGGAGAAATGATCAACACCTTCCCGGTTAAGAAAGTATCGGTACCTGTTGATGTAAATTTGGTGAGGCAAAATGGAACGGTGAATCTTACAGATAATGTGGTTCAGTGAAATGCGGTTTGAGATCCCAAAGAATTTGCTGATGAAGAATGACCTGGCGGTCTTAAACGTAATTGCTGCAAACAAATGGAAGCGTCCTATTTATTTCACCTCCGCATTTTGAGAGTGGGTTTGGTACCTATTTGCGAAAAGATGGTTAACCTACGGTTTGTTCCGGTAGCTGGCAGCAGGTAAATACCGATTGGATGACGGACAAGCTGATGAACAAATTTGCGTTTGGCAATGCAAATATGCCCAATGTATATTTTGATGAAGAAAATCGTCGGCATCTAAATACCATTCGTAGTGCTTATGCTGAACTGGCTTTCGATCTGTCATCAAAAGGTCAGAAAAGAAGAAGCCCGAAAAGTGTTGGAGAAGGCGGATAAAATGATGCTGCAGGAAAATATGCCTTATGGAATGATCAGCCGTGGCAACATGCACAACCGAAACAGCATTGCTTTTCTAGAAGCATGTTACCGTGCAGATGACAAAGCACTTGCTGCAAAAGTGCTTAGAGTCGGTACGAAACGATCTGCAGCAGCAGATGAAATTTTACAATTCCCTTAGCGGAACCAAAGCCGAATGGATGGCGTACGATAAAAAAATAACTGAAGATTACCTGCAGTCGCTTACAAGTCTCGAGCAAATGTTCAGTGGCAAGTTAACGCCCGAAACGGGTGGCAACCTGATCAACCCGGTTACTCCCACGCCCAAGGTTGATCAAACAGCTCTTGATACAACACCTGCCAGGTAAAGAACTATTTTTCATTAAGCCCGTCAACATTTGTTGGCGGGCTTTTTTGGTAGCAGGCATTTGCAGGTAGGGTGATACGTTGTTGCGACGCTCCGTTCATCTGCAGCGCATTGTTGTATCTTTTTACACCTTGTTAGTTGTAGCCATTAAATAAACGGCCTTCTTCAACCGGATGCAGTAACACTTTTGTTGCTACCCAACTTTGTTGGTCTCTTTTTGTTATTACTTGTTAGTAGTAGATCAATCATTCACACAACTGTAGCTTTGCCCGTCTTTACCTGTCAGGCTGCTGCCAGCCAAATTCTTGTTTTTCTGACGTTCTGCCCTGCCTCAAAAGCCAAAGAAGTTTTTACTGTTAAAACTTTACACTGGCGTAAATGTTGTTTGAAATATCTCGCGCATTTTATCGAAATTGTACACTATGCTAGGACACCGTTTTATAAAATTTGATCCCAATGACAATGGGAAAACAAAGTTTGAGCAATTGCTCAGCCTTTTTATGCAATTGCTAACCTACACCAATGGCGACGTAGCTGAAGCGTTGCAATGGCTGAACCAACTCGATAATCAATATGGTCTTACCGATAATGAATATGGCATGGGCGACTTTATAGATGAGCTAAAAGAGAAAGGATACATAGATGAAAACCCGGTGAATGGGAGTATCTCCATAACTGCAAAGACCGAACAGGGAATACGCAAAAGCAGCTTGGAGGAGATATTTGGAAAGTTGAAAAAATCAAGGCAGGGAAATCATGATACATTTAAACCCGGTGGAGGTGATGAGATAAGTCCGGATGTGCGGCCTTTTCAGTTTGGTGATACGATGGAGCAGATTGATTTTACCGAGAGTATCCGCAATGCACAGATCAATCATGGCATTGAGAGCTTTCGCATGCAGGAAGATGATCTGCGGATACGGGAGACCGACTTTAAAACACAGACCTCTACTGTGCTGATGATTGACATTAGCCATAGTATGATATTGTATGGTGAAGACAGGATAACACCTGCGAAGAAAGTGGCTATGGCATTGAGTGAACTCATCACAACCAAATACCCGAAAGACACACTCGATATTGTGGTATTTGGCAATGATGCATGGCCAATTGAAATAAAAGATCTGCCTTATCTGCAGGTTGGTCCTTACCATACCAACACCGTTGCCGGACTGGAGCTGGCAATGGATCTGCTGCGCCGGAGAAAAAATCCCAACAAGCAGATCTTCATGATAACCGATGGCAAACCAACCTGTTTGAAGATTGGGAAACGGTATTACAAAAACAGTTTTGGTCTCGATCGAAGGGTTGTGAACCGCTGCATCAATCTGGCTGCGCAATGCAAGAAGTTGAAAATTCCGATCACAACTTTTATGATCGCCAGTGATCCATACCTGCAAAAATTTGTTACAGAGTTTACTGAAACCAATAATGGTAAAGCCTTCTTTGCTTCACTTGACAAATTGGGAGCTTTTATTTTTAAAGATTTTGAGAGTGGAAAAAGAAAGACAGTGTATTAAGTTTGCCAGGGTTGTTGCCGTACAAAAGAATTGGCAACGGTAAATACTTAGCGGTTTTCAATTTGAAAAAAAAATGAGTTTTTTCATTTTGGATAAGTTGAAAGTAATTTGAAATACATTCTCCCCAATTGCTCCCTATTGATACTGCCCCTTAAACGGAGCGTCGCAAGGATGCCCCTCCAGGAACAAATGTTGATTACCAAAAAAATATAAATGGATATTACAAATTCAAAACGTTAGGTGATTTAAAAAAGAGTGGCTATAAAAGCAGAACAATAAAAGAAGAGATTCGTGAGAATCTGATTGGAAAGATAAGGGCGAAAGAAAACACATTTCCGGGTATTGTGGGCTATGAAGAGACAGTTATTCCCGATACCGAAAGGGCATTATTAAGCCGGCATAATATACTTTTCCTGGGCTTGCGTGGACAGGCAAAAACAAGAATGGCGCGGCAGATGGTTGACCTGCTGGATGAGTACATTCCGACGGTTGCGGGCAGTGAGATCAATGATGATCCTTTGCAACCCATGAGCAAATTTGCCAAAGATCTTATAGCCCAGCATGGGGACGAAACACCGCTGCATTGGGTGCACAGAAGAGAGCGTTATGGAGAAAAACTGGCTACACCTGATGTAAGTGTGGCAGACCTTATTGGCGATATTGATCCTATAAAAGCAGCCAACCTAAAGTTGAGCTTTGCCGATGAGATGGTGATACATTATGGTATCATTCCGCGTAGCAACCGCGGCATTTTTGTGATCAATGAATTGCCCGATCTGCAGGCAAGAATACAGGTTGCCTTGTTCAATATTTTGCAGGAAGGCGATATACAGATCCGTGGGTTCAAACTGCGGATGCCGCTGGATATCTTGTTTGTTTTTACTGCAAATCCTGAAGACTATACCAATCGCGGCAGCATTGTAACGCCGCTAAAAGACAGGATAGAAAGCCAGATACTTACTCACTATCCCAAAACATTGGAAACATCGTTGGAGATAACCGAACAGGAAGCTGACATACTGGACGAACAGTTAAAAAGAATAAATGTTAGTGACCTGGTTAAGCGACTGATAGAACAGGTTGCATTTGAAGCCCGGAGCAATGAATATGTTGATAAAAAGAGTGGTGTAAGTGCACAGGCTTACAATTGCTGCCTATGAAAATGCGGTGAGCAGCGCCGAGCGCCGGGCTATTATTCACAACGAAAAACAGACACAGGTTTGGATCAGTGACCTGGTGGGTATTATTCCTTCTATAACGGGTAAAATAGAATTGGTATATGAAGGTGAACAGGAAGGTCCTTACCAGGTGGCGGTTAATCTTGTTGGAAAAAGCGATTCGCAGCCAGTTTGTTCAATATTTTCCTAATCCTGAGGCGGCAAAGAAGAAGAAAACTACAGGAAAGGCAAGTGTACAAACACGGGCAGAAGACGAAAACCCATACAAAGCTATTACCCGCTGGTTTGATGGTGGCAATCACCTGGACCTATTGCTGGATAGTACAGATGCCAATAAGCACTGCAGCCTTGTATAAAGTAGATGGTTTGCATGCATTTGTAAAGAAATATTTATCCGCAGGCAAATGACAAAGAAAATGCCTTGCTCATGGAGTTTGTATTACACGGCTTGGCCAGCTATTCGCTCATCAGCAAAAAGATGCTGGATGGTAAGATCGAGTTTAAAGACCTGATGGGTAGTATGATGAACTTTGGCTCAATGAATTTTGATGATGAACTGACGGATGATGATTTTAAATGATTGTAATAGATAAACATAACACAAGAGGAAGGTTGGCGGATAGCTAACCTTCCTCTTTTTAAAGGTGCCTGCTCTAAAATTTGTAACCGAACGAGATGCCTGCATAATAGGGAATAAAGCCCTCTTTGCTAAATATTGGTACAATGCCTGCTCTGAATAAAAAACCTCCTTCGCGCGGCTGCAAACGATAGCCAAAATTGAGGTGACCAAAGGTTGTTCCGAAGGTATTATCAACATTGTCATTAACAGAGACAATCGTTACACCACCTCCCACTTCAAAGTAATTCCGCCCATCTTTACCCAGCAGGTAGTTTAACCCGACGGGTATAAATAATACACTTGCATCCTGTACAGAGAAACCGCCAAAACCAACACGAAAGCCAATTCCATCTTCTTTGTTTTGCAAACGCATATCATAGTTGATAGAGGCAAGCCCCGGTCCGCCAATTTCAAAAAAAATATCCTTCGCTGCCTTTTGTGCATTAGTGATGAAGGTGATAAAGCTGAGAACACAGATAAGAATAAATGTTTTTTTCATGTTGTTTTTTAGTTCTTCGGGTTAGTAATTTCAATTCGTTTCAAAATAAATTGACCTCACGCTCTAAAGTAATGCTAAACTTTTGTTTTACACTATGTACAATTTCTGCAGATAAATTATAAATTTCCTTGCCTGTAGCATTACCATAGTTAACCAGGACCAATGCTTGTTTTGCATGGCAACCTGCATCCCCACGCCGGAAGCCTTTCCAACCACATTGTTCAATAAGCCAGCCTGCTGCAACCTTGGTTTCGTTGTCATTTGCAGGGTAGCCAACAATTGAAGGAAACTTCTTTTGCAGCTCTTCGAATTGATCCGTTGGAATGGTTGGGTTCTTAAAAAAGCTGCCCGCATTCCCAATTATTTTTGGGTCGGGAAGTTTACTTTGCCTGATATAGATTACGGCCTGCGAGATTGCTGCAATCGAAAGCTGTTGTATGTGCATTCTATCCAATTCATCGCGAATGGCTCCATACTCAACATGAAAAATTGGTTGCTTACGCAGTTTAAAGGTTACGCTCGTTATTACATACTGACCCTTTAGGCCGTGTTTAAAAACGCTTTCCCGATAGCCAAAGCGACAGTCTGCCAATGAAAATTTTTGCAGTTTCATTTCTCCTATATGCATTGCCTCCAGTTCATGAAAAATGTCTTTAATTTCTACGCCATAGGCGCCAATATTTTGCATTGGGCTAGCCCCTACATTGCCTGGAATTAAACTCAAATTTTCTGCGCCTGCATAATTATGCGCAATACAGAATTGCACAAAACGGTGCCAATTCTCTCCCGCGCCAGCTTTTACAAAAACAAATTCTTCGTCTTCGCCAATAGCTTCAATGCCTGGTAGTTCGTTCTTTGCAACCAAGCCGTTATAAGGTTGGGTAAGCAATATATTACTGCCGCCTCCCAATATAAAAAGGGGTCTTTCACCATGCTTTGTCTTTCTGTGTATCAACTCCTGCAATTCGGTTGTTGACGTAAATTTTGCAAAATACCTGGCGGGTACATCGATACCAAAAGTATTGTATGGTTTCAAAGAAATGTTTTCAACTACCTCCATCTGGAATGCTTCATTTAAATTTGATGTATGTCACAACTATCTGCTGTTGTATTAGGCGCCACGGGTCTTATCGGAGGTCATCTGGTTGAGCAACTTTTACAAGATCCGGCATTTTCAAAAATAACGATACTTGTAAGACACGATGTAGATTTAATGCATCCAAAACTGGAGGTCAAAAAAATTGATTTTTCCGATCTTACAGCTTACCGGGCTAACCTAGGTTTGGGAGATTGTATCTTTTGCTGTGTTGGCACAACCAATAAAAAAGTAAAAGGTGATAAGGAAGCTTATAGAAAAGTAGATTTTGATATTCCGGTGAATGCTGCCAAAATGGGACGGGACGCAGGCTATTCGAAGTACCTGCTGGTGTCTGCTGTTGGCGCTAATGCCAGATCGTCTAATTTTTATCTCGGCTTAAAAGGCAAGGTAGAAGACGCGATCGCCGGACAACACTTCGAAAGTTTTCATTCATTCAGACCGGGCATTTTATATGGCTCCCGAAATGAAAGCCGGGTGGGAGAGTCGATAGGCAAGTTTTTTATGAAAGGTTTATCCCTGTTGATGATGGGTCCTTTGGCGAAATATCGCGGTATAGAAGCTGCGCAGGTAGCGAAAGCAATGGTGCAGCGCAAAGAACACCCACAAGGGAATGTTTACGCATCATTACGCTGATATGATCAATGTACAATAAATCACCTGGCATCTATATCAGGAGGCAGCTATCAACTGCACCTCAAAAACAGGGCTGAACAGATAAATTTTATTGGTAGAGACTTCAAGGCAGCGATACCGCTTCCGCAACTTTTCACCTTTTTTAAAAATACGTCCATCCTTCAGTCTAAACAGTGCTTCAGAAGGTATGTCTTCAACCAAAAAAAGTCCGTGAGTTGGTGGATCATAACGGCGCAAAATACGCATTAGCCCTTCTTCGGCACAACTGCTGGCTCCGGGGTTTTGCAAGGTTGCCAATAGCTCCTTTTCTATATCTGACGGGAAAATCTTATCCCTAACAAATTGCGCCAGCAAAATGCCAAACTGTTTTTTCCATTCAGGTCCGTGCGATTGCACGCGGTTTCCATATTCTTCAAACGTGAGCAGGTGAGCCAATTCGTGCAGCAACGTAATGAGAAATGACCATTGGTTGAGGTTGCCATTAACACTGATACGGTGGTTACGGTTGTTATGTGCATTGCGGTAATCGCCAAGAATGCTTTTGCGTTCGCGGGTAATGGTCAGGTGAACCTTGTACTGTTGAAGAAATGAAACGACAGGTAAAAAAGCAGGCAGTGGAAGAAAAGGTGCCAGTGCCTGCAGCGGATGTTCAGTTTTTGGCATTTTTTCGTGCGTTGCTTTGCTTCATTATCACAGACAGTTCGGTAAAGCTATATACAAGGTAAAGAAACATACAGGCAAACAGGGAACTGCGGTTTACATTTTCACCAGCAACTAATATATATATAAACGCTGCTGCTGCACATGCAAAAAGTTTAACTAAAATCCCACTGTATGCATTGCGGAGAAATGCCTGCGTTTTCTCGGCATGTAAGCCTTTGCTCAGCAAATGCATAGAGATAGCCGTTACAATATAAATGAACAGGTTGCCACCACTTAGTACCTGCCAGCTAAACCCATGCTGCACTAAAAAACTCCTGCAGATGAGAATGAAAACCGCTATCACCAAAAAAACGATCACTAACGGAAGAATACTTTTATTAAACATTTTTATTTTTTAGAGGTGTCTTTTATCACCTGGTATATTAAAGCAAAAATGACCAGCAGGGGCAAAATCCACACCAGTAGCGGCAGCGGAAACGCTAACCATTTATCCAGCTTCAGTCCCACAAAAACCGCAATGCCCAAACCAACCATTACCTGGGTAGCCATACCCACGTATTTCATCAATAATTTATTGTTTTCTTTCGGCGGAGTATCCTTCATTGCATGTATGGTACATCTTTCTTTTTGAACGTGAGTCCGGCCTCAAATTTAGTTTTCAATCCTGAATTATCATGTGTTGTTTTTGCATGGAATACCGCAGAGGATCAGGATAAGTCCCCGGCAGATATAATGTCACGACAATTCATTAGGTGAACATCTGAGTTGCTCTTCTACTTACCTCTCGTTTATTGAGCGATTTTTTCGTGACCAGCTTTTGATATTATTTTCAGCATTGCTGTGTTACCTGCAACTCTTTTGGCATCCAGACAGATACCAATGAAACCGGGACTTGTACTTGCAGATCTTCTATGCTGCTATTGAAATCAATATGAACTATTTAAAACGACATTGTCTGGTGTTATTACAATTATATTGTTCAACTACTTTTCTCAGAAAAAGAGCGCCTTAATCCAGCCAGGTTTTTCTCAATTTAATTACTATTAGTCCGGGGTCAGCTTGTAAAAACAAGTATGCAGCCAAACAAATTCGAATGTTAAAAATTTAATTTACTTCCTGCGTTTTGCAGCACAATGGCATAGTTGTTTTACATTAATCCAGGAGCTGAAACTTTATTTTTCATCACTTAAATTTATTGTTATGGCACAGTCTGACGATTTCAAAAACACCACAGATCGCGCTGACGATCTGAACAGAAACGCCAATGAAACCACGGGTACAAACAGTACCCAAAGCATGGCAAATTCTGCTGCTAATGTAGGAGACAATGTAAAAGACAATCTTTCCAACGCTACCAATTCCACGAGCAACCAGGCAGGAAATACAGCGAACGATATGTCGAATTCTGCTGATGCAAGGGGCAACCGGGCAGCGGAGGCAGGCACTAATTTCGGCAATGAAGCTTCCCGTTCTGCCAGCAATTTTTCCACCCAGGCGGCAAACTCTACTAACCAAATGGGCAACACTGTAGAAGATGCCTATAGTGACACCAGGAACAGTACCAGCGAAACCGCCAACGAGCTGCGAGATCGCGCCGATAACACTTCAGATGATTGGCAAAACAGGGCTGATAATTTGACTAACCGGGCAAACGAGAAAGCTGATATCGCAAAAGACGAAAGCAAAAACCTGTGGGAGAAAGCCAAAGACAAAGCCCAGGAAATAGGGCATGACATCAAGAAAGCATTTGATTAGATCTTGCTTACCATAGAACATACAAGAGGTGATCTTATTGATAGGATTGCCTCTTTTTGTTTATTCGGCTACCACACTTTTTACACGGTTCTGTTAACTTGTTTTCCTGGTAGATGGTACTTTTTTGTTTCGGAACAATTCTAGCAGTTACTACACAATTTTTTCTCCATGAGCACATAGAAAATAGATGCGAAGCGCTCAGGCATGCTACTAAAATGCAAATAACTTAAAGGGAATTATTGATCAATAGAAGCATTGAACAATGACCGCATCAACTCTTATAAACTTTATTTCTGCATATCTGTAATAGCCTGCTCACAAGTTCTTTAACGCTGTGGTAAATGCGCTGGTATGCTTATTTAACCTTTATAAGAAATGAACTTTATAAAAACTGTAAGATGAATAAAACCATTGGATGGGTAGGTCTTGGAAAAATGGGCAACGCCATTGTACACAATTTAATTGATAACGGTTTCGAGGTAAACGTACATAATCGCACGAAAGAAAAGGAGAAAGAAGTGGTGCTGGCTGGTGCCAAAAGCCAGGATAGCCTGCAGCAACTCGTGCACAACACTCCTGTAATAATCACAATGGTGACCGACGATGACGCCGTGAAAGAAATTTTTGAAGACCTGTTGAGTTATGCACCCAGCGGAAAGACTTTTATTGATATGAGCACGGTATCGCCCGCCACCTCAAAATACCTGGCGGAGCGCTGCCGGGAAAGTAATAATCAATTTGTAGAAGCCCCGGTGTCGGGTAGTATAAAACCAGCGCGCGAGGGAAGTTTGATTGTATTAGCTCCGGCGAAACAGAAGTTGTTGATAGCATCAAACCAATTTTGGAAGTTATCGGCAAGCGGGTGATCTATCTCGGCAAGCCCGGTATGGCTGCAACTGCCAAATTAGCCATCAATTATTTTTTAGCCATCAACCTGCAGGGATTGGCAGAAACGGTTTTATTTGCCACCGACAACGGAATACAAGCAGCGGATATGCTGGAGATCATTAATGAAGGTGGGTTGGCTAATGGTATAACAAAAGGTAAAGCCGGTTCTATTCTCACCAACAACTTTACAGCAACATTTGCCTTGAAACACCTGGTAAAAGATCTGCGCCTTGCAGACGAACAAGGTATTCAATCTCCACTTTTTCCTGTAGCTTTCCAAACGTTCAAACAAGCGGTAGAGCAGGGGCTAGGCGATGAAGATGTAATGGCGGTGATACAATACCTTGAGCAGAACCGGGGTACACACCCAACTGTAAGCAACCAATATCCTGAAGACAATGTAAGTGACTATGCCAATTAGCATTGAGTCATTAAAAACAAAAAAGTGCAGGCTAATCCAAAGCCTGCACTTTTTTTATCTTATTATTCACCTTCCGGCTCATTCTTTTTACAAGTTGACAATGCTACTACGATCGCGCCTGCTGCAACGCCCGCAAGCGTTCGCAACAAATTGCGGTTTATACCCGCCCACAGGGTAAAACTTTTATTGTGTGTTATGGCTGCAAAATCGCCGTGCGCGCCACGGTCTTCGGGTACCGGTTGCCACACATTGTTTTGCCTGTCTGCTGCCACCGGTTCGCTGGTTTGTTGACCGCTAATACCAGTTTTTGCCAGCACTCTGTCGGCATACCACGGTGCTATCTTGTTGCCAATAATGGCTTCATAGGTTGGGTAGCCTACCCATACTTCGCGGCGGTTATGTGCAGCGGCAAATACAATGGCTTTGGCTGCTACCTCGGGTTGATATACTTTTCCCATGGGGCGTGGTTTGTTTGGCAGTCGATTAAGCACCCAGCCAAATTGTGTGGTGTTCATGGCCGGCAATTGCACCATGCAGATCTTTATTTTACTCTTATCGTGCATTAGTTCGGTGCGCAAACTGTCATAAAATCCTTGTATCGCATGTTTGCTGCCGCAGTACGCCGATTGCAATGGTATGCCCCTGTAGGCTAATGCGGAACCCACAAAAACAATGGATCCTTTGTTGCGGGGCAACATGCGTTTTAGGGCACTCATAGTACCATACACCTGCCCCAGGTACGTCACGTCGGTCACGCGTTTAAATTCATCTGCCTGCAGTTCTTTTACCGGCGCAAACACGCTGTTCATAGCGTTATTTACCCACACATCAATCGGGCCCAACTAGCTTCTGTTTGTTCTGCCGCGGCTTCCACCTGTGCGGCATCGGCTACGTCGGTAGGTATTATAAGGGCAGTGCCGCCTAACTCTTCTACTTCTCTTTTGGTGCCTTCTAATTGTTCTATGCCGCGCGCCAGCAAGGCTATCTTTGCACCTTGTTTAGCAAACTCCCAGGCAGTTGCCCTGCCTACACCACCGGAGGCGCCGGTGATCACAACTACTTTATTCTTGAATTTTTTTGACATAACTACTAATTTTTTTTTGCGTGAAACATTTACGGCTGTGCAGTCTTCTTTATCAACCCTACAACTTGCAGGGACGTGTTTATTTATTTTTTGGTAGCCGGCTTTTGTTCTTTTTTCAACTACCGTTGCGTCGCACCCTTGTACAGCAGCGCCTTTATTGAGCCTTTTTTATTTCTTATACTGAGCAATACATTTTTATTGTTCACCGGCATAGGCGCAACAAAGCTCTAAAAGTTGAACGGAGCGTCGCAACTATGTCTCTTCAAACAGGCTGCAGTTGGCTACCAAAAACTATAAGGAGAATAAACTATACCACATATTTATCCCACGAACCATATTTCTCTTTTATCACTCCACGGGGCAATGCAAGTGCGGCAACAACTATACCCAACCCTGTATCAAGTATTTTTAATGTGGTGAAAGTATCTGCAACTATCCACGGCAACACCGCCACAGCCAAACCAAACAGCACATTGAGGTACCGGCCCGCCGCACCACTTCGCCCATACAAATGACGGCGGTGACCACAATAAGCGCCCCGCACAGGTGATTGACATCGGCAAGCAAATCTTTAATGGGCACACCCATATTGCCGGGCAAAGCAACCAATGCAACGCCTAACGCCGCTGAAAGGGCAAGTGTCCAGGGTGCGCTCATGCCCCACAGTGAGGCTTTGAAAACCTCGCCAAATTTCACCGGCAATTGCATAATGCCGGGCGAGCGTTCGTCTTTGTTCATCTCTGCCGGTTTGCCACCTTTCCAAAATACACTCCAAAACTTTTCGCCGCGTTTGGTTGCCTGCACCATGTGTTGTGCCATTGCCACCACTTCATCTATCTCCAGCGGAATCATGGGCAACATTATCCCGGCTCACACAGGCAAAAGGTACACCATGCACCTACTGTTAAGGGCTGTGAAATGACAAGGAAGATGTGTACCAGCCCAAGCGGTATAACCAATATGCCAAACAGCGCAACCATCCATGGCATGGTGCGCCACCGCGACGGGCTGCCCATGAAACCCATGAGAAACTCAAATGTGTAGGCGAGTGCGCCAATGCCGGCATCGCTGATGGGTAATGAATGCGACATGGCAGAGTTGAGCACCTGTTCGCTGCTACTGCCAAAAAAGGGATCCCACATCTGGTCGATATAACCCAATTGAAAAGCTGCGAGATACCGGGAAACTATAAAGCCCAGAAAACCTGTTACTATCATGATCCAGCGTTGTGCCCAACTCGATGGATTGTAACTCCAGCCGGGTGGCACCTCATTACCCATTTTCATATACATGATCATATTGGGCATCCCCGGTATAAGGATGGTAAGTGAAACGACCAGCATACCAACCATTGTTCCGTTTACATATCCGGCAGCAGTTGGCGACCAGAAAATAAGAGGAGCGATACTTAGCCAAACGCCAACAAAACAACAAAGCCAAACTGCTATAGGACGATTGGGCGTAAGTGAACGAAAACCAAGCACCACCAGTAAAATGCCACTGATGATGTCGCTCCATTTCATAATGCTGCTGCGCTGTGCAAGCGAAAGCCAGACGGTTCGCCCGCCGGCAGGTTCTACAGTACCTATGCTATAGCTGAAAGTAAGCGGGAAGAGGATCATCCAGATACCTAAAATAATAACCATCCAATAGATCCACAGCGTTTGCATATGATGCATGGTTAGCATTTGCAAACGCTGCTCTTTGCTCATTTCCATATTCATAGAACCGCCCGGCTCAAGTCATCTTTTTCAGTGTCATCGTTTTTGCTGGTCATGTCCCTATTCATCACCGGGCGGGTTACACCACGGCTACCCATGTCGCCCTGCCTGGTCTGGTCGTTATTGTCTTGCTTGTCTGCCATAGTAGTTTTCTGAAATGCTTATCAATAGTGGCTATGCCCATCTACAAAAAAATTATTCCTGAAAGGCTCGTACCCGCAATGCAGTTGAAAATCATTGCACAGTGATCAGGAACAAATAAATTTCATTCGCTTAGTTCTTCTGCCGGATAAAAATGATGTTGCTTTTCTTTTTGGTGAAGAGGATAATGTTAGTGGTACATTTTTTATTTATCAATGTTTACTACCTACAATTCAGGTGTGCTTTTTGAATTAGTCCTGGGTATGAACACTCGCAGGTTCAGTCTTATTTTCTGTCTCTATTTGGTGTGTGCCTGCAAACAGGATCTAACACCAAAAAGGTTGATAAAATCGTATTCTTTATTTGTGTAATAAGTTGGACAAAAAACATATTGCTGTTTAAAAACGCTGTTAGTACCAGTTTCTCGTACCCATTGTTTTAGCAGATACTTTAATACCTTTTTACTTTGTACCTCTTACAATCAGTTTTACAATCCTACTCGCGCCAGGCGGAAGAAATGAACCGTCTTCATGTGTATTTCTATTTTGCCGCAGCTTTTATCTTGTTGGTTGTAACAGTGTGTACTGTGTTTGTATTGTATAAGTTCAGACACAGGCAAGACGCGGTATATGAACCCAAAACGCTTAGTGCCAAATGGGAGATACCTATGATTGGCGTGCCATTGGCGCTGGTGATCTTTTTCTTTGTGCTTATGCTCAGAACTATGCACGATGTGCTTCCCACGGCAGGTGTAAAGCAACCGGACGTTGTCATCACCGGGCACCAGTATTGGTGGGAGGCCAGCTACCCAGGCAGCAACGCCATTACAGCCAACGAGATACATCTGCCCGCGGGCAAACAAATACTCATTAAACTATTATCGGCAGATGTCATTCACGATTGGTGGGTACCATCCTTTGGCAATAAAATGGATCTCGTTTCCGGCAAGGAAAACTACCTGTGGGTGAACATAAAGCAACCAGGCATCTATCGTGGAATTTGCAGTGAATTTTGTGGTGCTCAACATGCCAATATGCACATTATAGTTATTGCCCAAAACGAGCAGGACTACGATCGCTGGCTACAAACAACAGCGGCACCTTCGGTCATTAATAATGCCCTTAGCGCAAACGGTGCACAAATTTTCCAGGAAAAGACCTGTGGCAATTGTCACCGGATAAAGGGTACACCGGCATTGGGCGGTGCAGGTCCTGACCTAACCCACCTGGCAAGCAGACAAACCATTCTTACCGGCATGCTTGAAAACAATCAGAACAACCTGAAGCGCTGGATAGAAGATCCGCAGAATATAAAACCGGGCGCTAAAATGCCAAAGTTTGCTTTGGATAAACCCTCTCTCGATGCATTAACCACCTACCTCACCACACTAAAATAAATGGAAAGCACTGTACATATAGAAGAACACCGGCGCGGCAAATACCGCGACTATCGCATGCTGCGCTGGCTAACAACAGTTGACCACAAAGAAATAGGTATTATGTACCTGTGCATGGCTCTTTTGTTTTTTGTGATTGCCGGTTCATTTGCCTTGCTGATGCGCACCCAACTGGCGGTTGCCAATAATCATTTTCTGGGTCCGTTGATCTACAACCAGATATTTACCATGCACGGCGTAACGATGATATTCTTTGTAATGGTCCCTGCATTGCTGGGCTTCCAGGTTTATTTTATACCTATGATGATAGGCGCCAACGACATGGCTTTTCCACGGATGAATGCGTTTAGCTTTTGGATCACTTTTTTTGGTGGCTTTCTCCTTTACTTCAGCTTTGCTGCCGGTGGTGCACCCAATGCCGGCTGGTTCAACTATGCACCACTCAATGAGTTTAACTACTCTGATAGCCCGGGGATAGATTACTACTGCATGGGCTTGTTGCTTGCCGGTACCGGCACCATCAGCACCGGTGTAAATCTGATCGTTACCATTCTTCGCTACCGTACCAGAGGCATGAGCCTGAAACAGCTACCCTTGTTTGTGTGGATGGGTTTGGTGAATTCATTTCTGATCATCGCCGCGCTGCCATCTTTAAATGCTGCGTTAAGCATGTTGCTTCTCGACCGCCAACTAAATGCCCACTTTTTTAATACAGCGAGTGGTGGCGACGCTTTGCTTTGGCAACATTTGTTTTGGCTCTTTGGTCACCCGGAAGTGTATATATTGATACTGCCTGCTTTCGGTATTTACTCTGAGGTATTCCAGGTATTCAGTCGAAAAAAGATCTTTGGGTATGCCTTTGTTGCCGGCTCTACGGTGGGCATTGGTTTGCTATCGTTTGGGGTGTGGATCCATCACATGTTTGCCACGGGGCTGGGCAATACGGTCAATGCATTTTTTGGCGCCAGCAGCATGCTTATTGGTGTGCCTACAGGAATTAAGATATTCAACTGGATTGGAACGATGTATGGTGGGTCTATCAGGCTGACCGTTTCCATGCTGTTTGCCATTGCTTTTTTAATAGAGTTCACCATTGGTGGTCTGAGCGGTATCGCTTTTTCTATTATTCCCATCGACTGGCAGGTGACCGACAGCTACTATGTAGTGGCGCACATGCACTATGTTTTTGTAGGTGGATCGTTGTTTGGGGTGTTCAGTGGTTTGTTTTACTGGTTCCCAAAAATGAGCGGCAGGATGCTGGATGAAAAGCTTGGCAAAGTATTTTTTTGGCTGCTGGTACTGGGGTTCAACATGACCTTTTTTATACAGCACTTTTTAGGTATGATGGGTTTGCCGCGGCGGGTTTATACCTACCCCGACATGCACAATTACACTTTATTCAATCTCATTTCTACAGGCGGCGCTTTTTTAATGGGTGTAGCAATGCTGGTCTTTTTTTACAACTTGTACACAACACTAAAAAAGGGCAAACCTGCGTCCAACGATCCATGGGATGCGTTTACACTTGAGTGGTATTCGTGGGCATTGCCCGGTATGAAGAATTTTGATGAAGTGCCGGAGGTAAAAGGCCGCCGCGCCTTCTGGGACGAAAAATATCCTGCTAAAGCTGACTGGAAAAACAATGATTAAAAAAGAAAATACCCTCATGATGTTGTTGGTCATCGGCTCCGAAACGATCTTCTTCATTTCGCTGATGCTGGGCTATGTTATGTTTTGGCGCAGTGGTCATTTGCCCGCCTCTTCACGGTCGCTGCTCAACATAAAACTTACGGGTGCCTTCACTGTTTTGCTGGTAGCCAGCAGCTTTACTTTTTTCATGGCCGAGCGTAGCTACAGGCACGGCAAACAACAAGGACTAAATAAATGGTTGCTGGCTACAATTGTGCTGGCGCTTATTTTCTTATGTGGTCAGGCACATGAGTATTACGGTCTTTTTCAAAAAGAAGTGTCGCTGAGCAGCAGTGTATTTGGCAGCAATTTTTTTACGCTAACCGGTTTTCATGCTTTGCATGTTATTATCGGTATCATTATGCTTGGCATTCTGTTGCTACTCTCTTTCAAGGGTTTTTTAAAGCAGTCAACACTTTTTCAAACCATTGGTATTTACTGGCATTTTGTAGATGTTGTGTGGCTGGTCGTTTTTACTTTGATCTATGTAATACCTTATTTGTAATGACAGATATTTTAGCCATATGGACGATGAACTGGGGTGCTTTTATAGGCCTGGCAGGGCTATGTATTGCGTATGGCGCTTTTCATAATTTTAAGACCGGCGCATGGTTACAACCGTTTGCAATTGCCATAAGCCTGCTGGCAGTTTGTTTCTTTTCGCCTTTACAGGTACTCTCTGCCGATTATCTTTTTACTGCCCACATGATCGTGCATGTATTGCTGCTACTGGTGGTAGGTCCCTTACTGGTACTAAGCCTTCGAAGAGATCAAGTCAGTAACAAATCAGTGCTATGGTTATCGCAAAAACTTTATCACCGCCCAATATTAGGCTGGCTGGTTGGCGTTGGCATTATGTGGGTGTGGCATATACCGGCTGTTTTCAACTTTGCTATGAACCTGGGGCATACGTCTCCACGCCTTGCCGCAACAATAACGTTTGTTGAAAGTGCAAGTCTGCTCCTGGCGGGAATGTTGTTTGGCTGGGGTCTCATATCGCCCGTGCCACAATTGCGGTTGCCGGCGTTGCATGCCGTTGTTTACCTTTTTACCGCCTGTATTGGTTGCTCTGTTTTGGGCTTGCTTATCACCTTTGCACCGGCAGGCATGTACCATCACTTTTTATCGGCTGTTGACAGTTTTGGTCTCAATTCTTTTATACTAAACCGGTGGCAACTAAACCAGGCAATGGACCAGCAGATAGCGGGATTGATCATGTGGGTACCCTGCTGCATGTTGTATGTAGTGTATTCACTGTATTTGCTCATCGTATGGTTCAACGAAAAAGACCTGCGGGTAGTTGATGCCGGTTGATTGTTTTTTGGTAGCGGGCGGTAGTTCTTTTAGCAACATCGTTGTGTCACTCACTTGTACTTTTAACTCTTTGGTCGGCAGTTGAAGAATAAGGAAAAAAGGTAGAGTGAAGCTTTGCAGAAGCAGCAATTTTGGCTAAAGAGTTCGGTAGATTTTTTCGCTTATTGCTCCAACAGGGCTATGGCGTAGAACGGAGCCCCGCAGTAAGGCGGGGTAAACTGTCGCAACAATGCTTCATTGTAATTCATAGGCTGGTTACCAAACAACTATCGCGCTATACCTGGCGTAAAGGGTAGATAAAAAAAGTAACATGAACGAACAAACAAATAAATATAAAGCCCGCCCCACCGAGATACCTGAAGGTACTTATACCCCTTTTCTATTGGCGGTGTCGGTTTTGTTTATGGGTTGGGGACTCATTACACATTGGATACTGAGTGTTGCTGGTCTGGTTGCATTTTTTATTGTTTTATGGAGATGGATCAAAGAAATAATTTATGAGCGAAAAGAATGAAAGCCGCAGAAAATTTTTAACTAAACTAACATTGGGCCTGGGAGCCATACCTGCAGCCTTAGTTGCTGTTCCGGTGTTTAGTGCCCTGCTGGGTCCATTGCTGCAGCGTGCCCGGCAGCAATGGCGAAGTGTTGGTAGCCTTAACGAGTTTCCGGTGGGGACTACAAAATTGGTAAAGTTTATAAACGCAGACCCGCTGCCGTGGGCGGGCACTACTGCTAAAAGCGCCGCCTGGGTACGCCGTGAAAATGAAAAGGAATTGATAGCGTTTTCAGCCAACTGCACTCACCTGGGCTGCCCTGTGCGGTGGGAAGACAAAGCACAACTGTTTATGTGCCCCTGCCATGGTGGTGTTTACTACAAAGACGGCACGGTTGCGGCCGGTCCGCCACCAAAAGAACTGGTGCAATACCAGGTAAGGGTGAATAAAGACAAAGTAGAAATTATGACCGCTCCCGTACCCATTACCAACCTGACCGCATAATGAAAAAAGGCTTACAAAAAATATGGCGCTGGGTTGATGACAGAACGGGTTTGACCGGTTTGATACTACCTGTCGTTGCGCCACCCTGTGCCACCCGGTGCTAAATGGAGTTATGTATTTGGGTCAGCGACGTTGTTTTGTTTGCTATTGCAGGTGGTTACGGGTGTAGGACTCGCGTTGCTGTATCAACCATCATCTGATAAGGCGTTTGAGTCGCTGCAATTTATAACCAACCAGGCCGTAATGGGTAAGTGGTTGCGGGGCATACATTATTTTGGCGCGTCGGGTATGATTGTGATGGCAGGCGTGCACATGCTGCGGGTTTACCTAACCGCCGCCTATAAATATCCGCGGGAAATGAGCTGGATAACGGGCGTTGTGCTATTACTGCTAACCGTTAGCATGGGTTTTACCGGTCAGTTGCTACGCTGGGACAGCAATGGTGTCTGGAGCGCTGTTGTTGCGGCTGAACAAATGGGTCGCATACCCCTGATAGGCAAATACGTTGCCCGTTTGTTAATCGGGGGCGATACGTTAGGTGGTCAAAGCCTGAGTAGGTTTTTTGCTTTCCATGTTTTTCTGATCCCGGGTCTTTTGTTAGGTTTGGTAGCTTTTCACTTATACCTGGTAATACGAAACGGTATTTCTGAACCGACCAGACCGGGGCAAATAGTTGATCCGAAAACCTACCGCGCCTGGTACAAGAATATGCTGGATAAAACCGGGGTGCCATTTTTTCCTGATGCTGCCTGGCGGGATGTTGTATTTGGTACTGCAACCTTGCTGGTGATTTTGGGGCTGGCTTACTTCGTCGGTCCACCGGCGCTTACACAACCACCTGATCCTTCCATCATCCACACCCTACCGCAACCTGACTGGTACCTGATATGGATCTATGCCTTGTTTGCCCTGATGCCGCCAGAAATAGAATCATATGTCATCTTTTTAGCCCCGATACTGGTACTCGGTTTGTTGTTCGCGTTACCTTTCTTATCAAACAAAGGAGAGCGCAGCCCATTGAAACGACCCTGGGCAATAGTGGGGTCAGCAGCAGTTGTTGTTATAGTAAGCACATTGCTGGTGGTTGGGCATACTGCAACGTGGTCACCGCATTTTGATACAAAAAAAATACCCCTGGCAGCCGTGCATTCCTCTGATACACTGGTGCTGGCCGGCAGTCAGTTGTTTTATGATAAAGCCTGTTTGTACTGCCATAAAATTGGTGATAAGGGTGGGCTTACCGGTCCCGACCTTACCCATGTTGCCAGGCGACTGACCGCCGGGGAAATAGAAATCAGAATAGTGAATGGTGGCGATGACATGCCCGCCTACGGGCGCTCGCTGCAAAGCCAGGAACTGAAAAAGATCGTCAGCTTTTTGCAGCAGCAAAAGTAAGCATGATGGCTAATGCGTGCTTACTATGCATCAACCGGGTAATAGTGGCTGCTTGCAGCGGGCATAAATTTTTGAGTACTTTTAATTCATTCTAAAACATACTATTATGAAAAAATTTATGTCTTCGCATGTAATTGCAGGTTGTACCTGCCTTTTGTTTTCGCTGACCGCCTGCAACAGCGGCACCAGTACTGAAGCCAAAGAAGATAGCATGGCACCAACAGATAATAAAATGTCGCAACATGCCGTGGTAACGCTTACAGGCACTGAGCCAGATACAACCGTAACAGGAACAGTAACTTTCGACCAGGATGGGGATAAGGTGAAGATGAATTTGCAGATATCAGTTCCAAAAGAAGCCAACAAAGTAGTGGCTGTACACATTCATGAAACCGGTGCCTGTGGCGATATGGGCAAAGCAGCAGGTGGCCACTGGAACCCTTCCAATCAAAGCCATGGCAAATGGGGAAGTGCCAGTTTCCATGCAGGCGACATTGGCAATGTAAACCTGGATGCAAATGGTAATGGTACCATGGAAATGGAAACTGATCTTTGGTCGATCGGTGGCGACGCCAGTAAAAACATCCTGAACCATTCTATCATTGTGCACAGTGGTGCAGATGATTATACTACGCAGCCTTCAGGCAACTCAGGTTCAAGAATCGGATGTGGAGTTATACAACAGGCAAATCAATAATTTTATCATACGGTTTCAAAAAAAGCATCGCTTCGATAAAGGAAGCGATGCTTTTTTGTTCCTGGCATTTACAGCCGCGGCAGGCGGATTGTAAAAATATCTTCCAATGCCTGCCGGGCGGCATAGTAACCACATATACCATGGACACCGCCGCCGGGTGGGGTAGAAGAGGAACAGAGATAAAGTCCTTTTGCGGATGTTCTGTAGGGGGAGAAACGCAGCGCGGGACGTGTAAACAATTGGCTTATACTTTGTCGCCCACCATTGATATCACCACCAATATAGTTAGGATTATAAAGTTGTAAATCTTCAGTGTTCAATTGATGCCTGGCAAGAATACAATCTTTGAACCCCGGTGCAAAACGTTCTATCTGGCGTTCTATAACGTCGGTCATATTTTTTGTAGCTCCGTTTGGCACGTGGCAATAAGCCCAGGCATTTCCTTTGCCAGCGGGCATTCTGGTGGAGTCAACTATGCCGGGTTGGGCAAATATCAGAAAGGGTTCTTCTGTAGCCCTGCCCTTGCTTACTTCATATTCGCTACGTCGTATTTCAGCATAGGAATTCCCGAGATGTACGGTCGTTGCGTCACGGCATTGCGGGGCTGTGAAGGGTGTTGGTTCAGACAGTGCCCAATCCATTTTAAAAACGCCCATTCCATATCTGTATCTGCGCAACTGCCATTGATAAATGCTTGAAAGACTATGACCAGCTATTTGTAATAGTTGGTGTGGCGATGTGTCAAAAAGTATGGCCCTGGCTGGTGGCAAATCAGCGAGTGAGCGTACCCTGTGGCCTGTGACAATGGTGCCGCCCAGCGAAGTGAAATAGGCGCCAAGTGCATTGGCAATGCTTTGTGCCCCACCCCTGGCAACGGGCCAGCCCTTTGCATGTGCAGTTGTCATAAGGGTAAGCGCAAAGGCGCTTGTAGCCAGAGCATGCAGTGGCAACATGGAGTGCGCTGCCATACCGGCAAAGAGAGCCTTTGCTGCTTCGGAGCTAAAGTGATACCTGGCAAAGAATGCAGCAGAAGTAACCGCTTGCAGACCGAATTTTGCTGCTGTAAAAAGATGTGCGGGAAAGTGCAGGGGTGCTAGAAATGCAGACCTTAGATGCGGCCAGTTTTTTACAAATGAGGTAAAGAGAGCGCTATATTTTTTGCTGTCGCGTGGAAACTGGCGGGCTGTATTTTCAATAGATTGTTCTACTACTATTGCCCGCCCATTGGTAAAGGGATGGGCTGCGGCAAATGTTGGATAGAGAAATTGTAACCCAAATTTATCAAGTGGCATTTTATTAAAGACGGGGCTGTCGGCAGCCAAAGGATAGATCGTGGAGCAGACGTCGTGCAGGTAGCCAGGCAAAGTAAGTTCTGCGGTACGCATGCCGCCGCCAATGGCTTTTTCGCCCTCGATCACAAGAACCGAGAGACCCTGCTGTTGTAGTGTGATGGCTGCTGCCAACCCATTGGGACCGGCGCCAATAACGATCGCGTCATACTCTGTCGTCATTTAAAAAATAGATTTTCAAATTTGTTAGTTACCGCAGTATTCAAAAAAACATTACCAGCCATAATGGGTAAGAATAGCTCCCTGAAAATATGTGGTACAAGGGAGTGACACAACCAAAGCACCACAGCAGACAAATGCTGGTTCCAAAAAAATAAAACATGGTTGTAAAAAAAATAAAGAGGCTATCCATTTAAGTGGATAGCCTCTTTTCATCGGTGATCAGGATTTGGAAATTACGCTTCCTGAAATTCGCGGGTTGCTTTATAGTTTACGTTTTTCTCAGCTATTCGGGTTAGAAGTTTGTCGGCTTCCTTCTCTTCTGAGAGAGTTTTTGCTAACAGGTTTGCTGCTTCATTCAGACCCAGTGTCTTGGCTAACTGAGTGAGTCCTCCATAGGTTGCTATCTCATAATGTTCAGCTTTCTGACCTGCGAATATCAATCCTACGTCTCTCTGTGCAGTACCTTCATCGGTCTTATCAATGATCTCTTCACCTTCATCTGCGATACCTGCCATAGCAGGGCATTTTGTTGCATCGGCATCTTCATTGACAAGGCTAAATACCTTTTCCAGTCTGTTCACATGTTCTTTGGTTTCTTCCAGGTGATTGGCAAAAGCGTTTTTAAGTTGTTGCGTTGTCGCCGCCTTTTCCATCTTTGGAAGTGTTTTCACTAATTTTTGCTCAGCCCAATAAATGTCTTTTAATTGGTCTAAAAAGAATTGATTTAGTTTCGAATTTTCTGTTGTTCCATTTCTCGTTTCCATTGTTATAAATTTTTAATGATAAATCAAATAAATACCAGATTGCTCTGAGTATCTATGCTTGTCTAATGTCTCCTTATAGTACAACTTTTTTGCCAGTTGCCTTGTGGTGTTTTAACTTTTGCGATCAATAATGGCAAAAGCGAACGCTGGCTTTCACCTAACTTATTAGTTGAGCGACACTTACCGGAAGACTGCAACTATGTGCTTTTAAGATAACTTTCACATAGCGGTAAAAGATCATAAGTTGGGGAAAAAAATCACAAACTCAATGTGTTGAAAAATGACCTCAGTTGTATTCTGACCATTTTACAGATATAAATTTTATCGTCTTTCTTATAGAGAGGCGGTATAGAAGCCACTTCGGTACAGGCCTGGCAGCAATGGTCTGATAATTGAAAAAAGATGTATTGTTCTTCGTTCTTCCTGTATAATCTTTCAACTCTACTCCTCCACTTCGTTTACAATTCACTTCAAATAAATAAACTTTTGTTTATGGCAACTACAGTATCAGATTTTGTTATTCAACGGTTACATGACTGGGGTGTGCGGCGTATGTTTGGATATCCCGGCGATGGTATTACCGGTCTCATGGAAGCCCTTAATGTTTCAGACGGTAAAATTGATTTTATACAAACGCGGCATGAAGAGATGGCTGCTTTTATGGCTGGCGCACATTCTAAGTTTACCGGTGAAGTAGGAGTTTGTATCGCTACTTCAGGTCCGGGAGCTATTCACCTGCTCAATGGATTGTACGATGCAAAGATGGATCATCAGTCGGTTGTTGCAATTGTTGGTCAGCAGGCACGTTCATCTATCGGTGGCAGCTATCAGCAGGAAGTAGATCTTATCTCACTTTTTAAAGATGTAGCAAGTGAATATATTTTCATGGCCAGCGAACCGTCACAGGCACGCCACCTGGTAGACCGCGCTATGCGTATTGCCAAGGCACGACGAACTGTGACTTGTATCATCTTTCCAAACGATGTGCAGGAACTGGAATATGAAGAGCCGAAGCGCAAGCATGGAACCATACATTCGGGCATCGGTTACAGGGCGCCACGCATTCTTCCGCACGACGAAGATCTGCAGCAGGCTGCCGACGTACTTAATGCCGGTAAGAAAGTAGCGATGTTGGTGGGTGCCGGTGCACTGGGGGCAGAGGAAGAGATAATGCAGGTGGCAGACTTGCTGGGAGCAGGTGTAGCCAAGGCATTGCTGGGTAAAGCAGTACTGCCTGATGATCTGCCCTATGTAACAGGGGCCATTGGCTTGTTGGGTACCGGACCAAGCTGGGACCTGATGATAGACTGCGATACACTGCTTATGGTGGGAACCAGCTTTCCATATTCTGAATTTTTGCCCAAAGAAGGTCAGTGTAAATCTGTACAGATAGACATAGATGGAAAGATGCTGGGCATACGCTACCCGATAGATGTAAATCTGCAGGGCGATAGCAAAGAAACATTGAAGGCATTGATACCTTACCTGCAACGCAAGGAAGACAGAAGCTGGCGGGAGACGGTAGAAAAGGGTATTGAAAAATGGTGGCGGATCACCGATGCAAGGGCGCAAAACACGGCCGATCCGATTAATCCGCAATATGTATTCTGGGAACTTTCCAAGCGCTTGCCTGACAATTGTATTATTTCCGCCGACTCTGGTTCTACTGCTGCGTGGTTTGCCCGCGATATTAAAATACGCAAAGGCATGAAGGCATCTCTCTCCGGAAACCTGGCCACAATGTGCCCGGGCATGCCTTACACGATTGCGGCAAAATTTGCCTATCCTGATAGAGTTGCTATTGGATTAATAGGCGATGGAGCAATGCAAATGCTCGGTATAAATGGACTGATAACCGTTGCCAAATATTACAAACGCTGGAGCGATCCTCGTATGATCATTTTGGTGCTCAACAACAAAGACCTGAACATGGTAAGCTGGGAGCAGCGCGTGATGGGTGGTGGAACCAAGTTTGAAGACTCGCAGGATGTGCCCGATTTTCAGTACGATGAATATGCCAGCATGCTGGGGCTGGAAGGCATAAGAATTACAAAACCCGAAGAAGTGGAAGCGGCTCTCGACCGGGCATTTAGTGTTCAGAAACCGGTTGTTCTCAATGTACATACCGACCCGTCTGTGCCCATGCTGCCACCGCATATTACATTCGAGCAAATGAAGGCTTTTTCCTCTGCTATTTTCAAAGGAGATGTGGATGCCTGGGATATGATAAAACAATCTGCAAAAGAAGTGCTGGATGGTTATTTTCCCGGAAAATAAAACACCGGATATTGTAAATCAATTTTGGAGCATGCGTACAATAAAGAGCACGAAACCGATCGTGCTCTTTTTGTTTGCAGGCATTTTGCCGTTTCGTTAATAGAAGTGGCAACAGTGGGGGAGGGATATTTTATGTACCCGGCGTTAGTAGTATGATTTAGCATTGTTGCGTCGCACTCTTGTACTTTTTGTTCAATATGCAACTTTCAAAGAACTTACCTGTGGTAGAATTGTAATAATAAACCTTTAAAATGCTGCCGTACCTATGCTACAGTTGCAGATGATAATACCCCTGCAACGGCACAAGCAGCAACAACAGCAACGGCAGCAAAACTATCTGCAAGCAATTTTATTTTTACCAGACACAGTCCTACAGCCATTTGGGATTTAAGTGTCCTGCGGAACACTTAAACCAGCGGGGGGATGCCTGGGATATGATAAAACAATCAGCAAAAGAAGTGCTGGACGGTTATTTTCCCGGAAAATAAAACACCGGATAAACTCACAGGCTACTTAGCCCCCAATTGTTCGCCGGCTTCGGTCAACATAGCCTGTCCTGACAAAATCGGGAGAGTAGAACAAAAAGCCCCGATAAGTCGCTTCTTATCGGGGCTTCATTTTGGGGGCTTTTCGTCTGCTTCACTTAATGTTGTGTGCAGTTTTTCCTTGTTTGGGATGTCTTAGCCCTTGAATAGCTATTGGTGTTTTTATAAAAAAATGCGTAAAGAAAAAGTATAAGCCTTTCGTCGGTTCAAGCTTATAATTACTATTTGGAAGATTAAGGTCGTAAAAAAATGAAACAAGAGTTTTTTTTATTGTTACTGCCACACTTGGTACTATTGCGTCACCCAGTCGAAAGCCAATACCTCCTGTGACTTTATACTTAGAACTATCACCAAGATTACGAGTATAGGTAGCCCCAAAAAAATGTTCATGCACACCATTGTGCCAGCTCAAATTTGCATAGCCGCCAATAACAGCAACCTCATTAATGGTAGTTGTATAGCCTGCCTGCACACCATTATTTGACCCAAGCCTTGATGTACGATTCCATTCTGTATAAGGATGATTAAAATTCCTTGTTGATACACCAGCATACCATTGTGTATTTTCATCGGTATGAAAAACTGATACACCAGCACCGCTACTAAAATACCCAAAGTTGAAACCCGACTGGTATGGGTCGGCAACTATTGCAGCCCCTAATGCGTCCTGTTTGTCAAACCCTTCTGGATAGTAACCACCATATAAGGTGCTTCCGATTTTGTTAAAATTGTAATTTGCATTAAAACCTGCAGAAATATAAGTGCCATAGCCATCGAGAGGAAGTGCATAGGTAAGAGCCAAAGTCGCACCAGAAGCAGCCAGTGACCTATCTGTAGCCCCTGTTGTTGTAATAGCCACTGCAATATCGAAATAGCGGGTAACATCAGTAAAGTCTGCATTACTCGGCACTAGAGGTAGTTCAATTGCTATTAGTTTAGACGAATATGAAATGATACCAGAATAATTTACAGTACGAAAACCAACATAAGTTTTTGTGGTCTTGTCGGTTTTTAAAGATGGATTATATAATATATTTAATTCCTGCAAAGCTGGCATGTGAATGTCCTGTCCTTGTACCAACGAAGTAGAGAAAGTAAGTGCAATGGTTTGTAAAAAAACTACTGCGTTTTTTATTTTTTTCAAGTGCTCAAAATTTAATAAACTTATGAGAAAGGTCTCTTGCTAAATCCAATTTGCAGAAACTTTTAAGGTAGAATTATTAAATAATAGCGTAGTCTTTTGTGAGTGAATAAGTTAGATAATATTATTGTTTAAAACGCTGCCTCGGTATTTAAATTGTTAGCAAGAAACAAAAAAATACTACGTCAGCACCAGCTAAAAACAAAATTTTAAATTTGAATATTTTGATGGCTGTCTTGTCCTGAAATAGGTTGACCTTTTTTTTAATTGGTGCGAATTAGGTTTTCTTAGTTTTTTCTTGCCCTAAAAATGGATAGTTGAAAGAAGAGGGACAATTGCTTGCCCCTATCCATTTTCAGTGCGTTCATGGTTTTGGCACTGTTCGAGTTGCACCTCTGCAGAGCTCGCTTCCATCCTCACATGAACTATTCAAAGTTACTTTTTTTCCTTTGACTTTTCTTGCATATGATTTGTGTTTATGCTGATTAAACTGATGATGGACTTGTTGTGGTGTTTTAAGGTCCAGGCTCCAGTGAAGGCGTTCTTTGTTATAAATTTCTGCTGCTTGCTTCATCATCTTTTTTGCAACCCCAATGTTTGGAACGGTTTTTCTCAAGCCAAACTCGTATTTCAATGTCTCGTTTATTCGTTCCGCTACAGCATTTTCATAAGGATCTGATTGTTGTGTGGTACTCATTACAAAGCCCATCTTTTCAGCATAGTTCTGATACTCAGGGCAGCAATATTGTCTGCCTCTGTCGCTGTGATGAATGACGCCTTTGTGTTTGTATATCCTGTTTTTGTTTGCCATTTTTAAAGCTTCTTTTACCATGGAAACTTTCATGTTGTCATCCAGGCTCCAACCCATCAGTTGCTTTGAGTAAGCGTCGGTAACCAGCGCCAGATATGCATGACCCTGGTCAGTTTTCAGGTAGGTGATGTCTGTGACAAAAGCTTGTTCTGCATGAGTTAGATCAATGTCTTTTAACTGGTTAAGTGCTGTACGAAAAAAGTGGTTGGAATCGGTTGTAATATGGTACTGTTTGGTTTTACGGATTAGCATTCCCTTGTTTCTTAGCAGGTCAAATAGACCATCTCTGCCCATTTTTACATTCATTGCAGGCAGTACAGGTTCAAGATGCTTATGCAGTTTTCGGGTGCCTGTCTGCGGCATTCTCGCTCGAATTTTTCCCACCTCTTTTATCACAGCATCTTGTTGCAACTCTCTTGTTTGTTGCGCTTTAATCCGCTTATAATATGCTTGCTTACTTATCCCGAACACTTCATACAGAAACTTTACTTTGTAAGTTTTTTCTTCTTTCTCTGTATCTCGTTTGCCAAGTGTTCGGGCAACCACTTTTTTGAAAGCTCATTTCCTGTTTCCTTCTCAAATTCTGCAATCAGATCTTGCTGGAAGTCTTTGATGAACTCCAACTCCTCAATTCGTTCTTTGAGCTTTTTTAATTCTTGTTCTTTGCTCATGCTTTTTGATTTAGATACAGAGTTACTTAACTTTTTACGCCAATAGTCAATTGTGCTTCTGGAAATATTGTATTTTTTCGAAGCATAATTGGTCGAAATAAGCCCGTTGTTGATTTCGTCAATGACGGAAAGTTTAAAGTTAAAGCTGACTTCTCTGCCATTTCTTTTCCGGCAGGGTAAATTTTTCTGTGTGTCCATGTTGACCTGGTTTTGGTGAATTTTTGGTCAACCTATTTTAGGA
>CAVSED010000006.1:0-79931 GCA_963726895.1 uncultured Chitinophagaceae bacterium
TGGGGCAGATAGTTAGTGAAGTCGAAAAGTTGAATGAGGCAGAAAAAAAAGATTGCTGATCCAATTACGTAAAGAGAAGCTCTTAAATGAAACGCGGAATTTGGATGCAGTCAATGGCAAGCCAAAGACTGATGCTATGACAGATGATGAAGCTGATAATTTCCTTAGCGAACAGCGTAAATTAACATATGAGCGAACCAAAGCCTAAGCATTTGGTTATTGATACCAGTGTGTATATCAACTATACCCGCCACCAAAAGCTCTATCGTCTTGTTGATGCAATCCTCACTTACGACTTAGTCATTTACATTTCTTCTCACTTGATTGATGAATTGGAACGTAATATTCCTTTAACAAGTGCAGTTGAGTTACCTCAATTTGTTTACGACGGTTACCTGCATACCATCAAATCGATTTCTATTTTGTTCGACCCTATTCAAGAGTTTGTAGATAGTCCTGATCCAAAAGATAATTTTCTCTGGGACTTAGCCTTTCAAACCAATTGCGAAATTATTGTAACCAAAGAAAAGGCTTTGTTAGGTTTTACAAACTCACCGATACCAGTGCATGATATTAAATGGTTTAAAGAGATGTATCCTGTATCTCTTTAATTTTTGGATGCTTTGTTAGCGCTGAACCCAAATCTTTTTAAAGAAGCATGGAAGGAATATGAGACAAAGAAATACGTTGCCGTGTTCGATGTCAATAATTTTCATTTGTTACAGCATGACTGCAAAGCCTGGAATATCATCAGCACTTACCACTTACGATAGCAGCAACAGCAACAGCATTCGCCTCGTGTAAGGTGTGTTGGAGAGGCATTAACTATATGTCTGGATCCTTTATTGTATCAGTATGGGTTCGTTAGTCTTTCCTATCAAGTCACTCAATAGTTTATGATTGGGTTGTTTGGTGAGGAACATAAACTAGGAGTGTAGGCAGCTGTGCGTTTGATGCTGGGTTTAACCTTCTCGTTTAAGTTATTTTTGTAAATTTGAATTATGTGACGCCTCAACTACCTATACCATCAAAATAAAAAAAGAATATGCTTCTGCCATTCTCGAAGGTTTGAAGCAAGTTAATGCTATTGAGATTATGGAAGAGCCTATACCTGAATGGCAAAAGCAGAAGTCTCTCAAACGACTGGCAGAAATGAAAGGGATGCCCAGCTCGCAAATTTCTGAGGCGGACTTTTTCCGGTCTTTAGATAGCGATGAACAAGTATAGAATATTTTTTTCTTCTGGCGCATTACTCGATATGCGTGAAGCCAGTACATGGTATAATCTCCAACAAAAAGGATTGGGTAAAAGATTCGTTGAAGATGTTGGAAACACTTTGGCGTCCGTTAGATCAAATCCATATTTCGCTTCTATTAAGTTTGAAAACATTAGGACGGCTGCATGCGAAACTTTTCCTTATGCGGTTCATTATGAAATTGATGAAGTAGAAATGATCGTCAGAATTGTTTCCATATTTCATTTTAGTAGAAGACCTTACTGGCTATAATTTCCTGCTGTGCAACATTTGTTACTTTCTTTTTTTGATGCCCACTTCTTCTTATGCCCAAAGATCAAAGCCTATACTTCATAGCAATTATTCCCCCGTCAAGCATCAGTAATGAAGTAACCAATTTCTTTTTAAAGAAGCATGGAAGGAATATGAGACAAAGAAATACACTGCCGTGTTTGAATGTCAATAATTTTCACCTGTTACAGCATGACGGCAAAGCCTGGAATATCATCAGCACTTACAACTTACGATAGCAGCAACTACAGTAACAGCATTCGCCCGTATAAGGTGTGTTGGAGAGGCATTAACTATATGTCTGGACCTTTATTGTATCGATAGGGATCTTAGTCTTTCCTATCAAGTCACTTAATAGTTTATGATTGGGTGTTTGATGAGGAACATAAAACCATTAGCGCCGGCAATTGTGCGACTAATGACTTGTTGGTTTAGATCACGCAAAGTGGAAGAACGCGAACTTATATTGCATTAATTTTGGTTGATAAGTAAGAACACATGCCTACCCTGTCAATGTTTTTCGGTTTAATAATCAGGATGTATTATGCACCTAAAGAGCATAATCCTCCTCATATCCATGTGTATTATCAAGATTATTCTGCAATAGTAGATATAAACTCTTGCGAGATTTTAGAAGGCAGGTTGTCACCCAAACAACTTAGATTGGTAGCAGCATGGATCGAAATTCATAGAGAAGAGTTGCTAGCTGATTGGGCATTGTGCCAAAACGGAGAGAAGCCATTTGCAATAGAACCTTTAAAATAATGCGATATGTTTTTTGCTGTAAAAGATGTTGAACCTTTAGATGATTATTTGCTTCGTTTAACTTTTAAGAACGGTGAGCAAAAAATTTTTGACATGAAGCCTTATTTAGGTAAAGGGATATTTCAGGAATTGAAAGATGAGAGAATTTTTAAGTCTGCTAAAGTAAGCTTCGACACGGTAGAGTGGGAGAATGAAGCTGACATTGATCCTGAAACTCTTTATCATGAAAGTGTGCCTTGCTTAGAGAAAACGGTATAAATACAATTGTTCGTTGCTTTCAATCCATAGCCTCACATTACTTTGAAAGCACTGTTCATTGTTTTTCATAATAGCCGAAGCCCTTGTTTTTGTAAAGCCTGTAATGAATAGTTCGCTGATTGCCTGCAAAAAGAAGTACTGAAAATTTTTGGAGAAACTTATTCGCATGAGAATATCTTACAGCAGGAGCTGGACTTTACACCATATATGACCATCGCTATCGATAGATCTGAAGAGCCAAATCCTTTTAATAAAAGCCAATAACAGCAACAGCGTTCGCCGCGTATAAGGTATGTTGGAGAGGCGGTAACTATAAGTTGGGTGCTTTATTGGATTGATGGTTGGTTTATAGTCCTTCCTATCAAATAAGTCCGTAGTGTATGATTGGGTTGGTTGATGAGGAAAATAAAAGGAGGAACGGCAGCAGTAAAACGTTTGATGATTGCAGGTTGATAAGGCAAATGTGGGAGTAGCTGATAAGCCATAGAAGTTCCGTAGTTTTATTTGAGATTTAATGTTACTATAAATGGGTAAAATTCTTGTTTTGCTGCGATACGTGTTTTTGATTTATAGTGTTGATATAGATGAAACAAGAAGACACATTCATGTAACTCCTAATGTGGCTGGTTATAAAAAGTCCTGTAAGTTTTGGTTGGAGCCGGAAGTAATGTTGGACGAGCACAAGAAAGGAGATTTCACGGAGATAGAGCTGAGAGAGATCAGAAACTTAATTGAAGAGAATAAAGATTTAATTTTACAGCAACTGGATTTATTCTATCAGGGTAAACCGGTTAAATCTATAAAGAAATGAATGCTACATTTGTATATCCCAGTATTAAAGCTGTTGAATTTATAAATAGCTCCATAATGTTTGTGCATTTGGATAACGACAGAACTTTCATTGTTCCTTTAGAAAAATTCCCCGCCATACAGCATCTTTCTTCTGAGGAGAAAAAAGCTTTTGAAATTATAGATGACACCCACCTTTCCTTTCTTTCAATTGATGAAATTTACAGCGTCGAAGAATTGATTGGTTTGTCAGCCTCATAAAACGGTCGTATTCGCATGAGCATATCTTACAGCAGGAGCTGGACTTTACACCACATATGACCATCGCTTATCGTGATCTGAAACCAAATCTTTTTAAAGAAGCATGGAAGGAATATGAGACAAAGAAATACGCTGCCGGGTTCGATGTGAATAATTTTCACCTGTTACAGCATAACGGCAAAGCCTGGAATATCATCAGCACTTACAACTTACAATAACAGCAACAGCGTTCGCCTCGTATAAGGTATGGTGGAGAGGCAGAAACTAATGACGGGTGCTTTATTATATTGATGTATGGTTAATAGTCCTTCCTATTAACTCACTCCGTAGTTTATGATTGGGTTGTTTGATGAGGAACATAAAACCAGGAGCGCCTGCAATTGTGTGTTTGATGATTGGTTTGGAGTTCATAGAGGAAATGTAGAGAGCTGTGAATAGTGCTGTTTGGAAGTCATCTACTTTTTGATAGCTTTGATAATAAACCTTGCTGTTGGTTATGGGTAAAATTCTCATACTGCTGCGATACGTGTTTTTGATTTACAGTGTTGATATAGATGAAACAAGAAGACACATTCATGTAACTCATAATGTGGCAGGTTATAAAAAGTCGTGTAAGTTTTGGTTGGAGCCGGAAATAATGTTGGACGAGAACAAGAAAGGAGATTTCACAGAGACAGAACTGAGAGAGATCAGAAACTTAATTGAAGAGAATAAAGATTTAATTTTACAGCAGCTGGATTTATTCTATCAGGAAACCGGTTAAATCTATAAAGAAATGAATGCTACACTTGTATATCCCAGTATTAAAGCTGTTGAATTTATAAATAGCTCCATAATGTTTGTGCATTTGGATAACGACAGAACTTTCATCGTCCCTTTAGAAAAATTTCCAGCAATACAGCAACTTTCTGCTGATGAGAAAAAGGCTTTTGAAATTATCGATGATACTCACCTTTCCTTTCTTTCAATTGATGAAATTTACAGCGTTGAAGAATTGATTGGCTTGTCAGCCTCATAATGCGGTCGTATTCGCATGAAAGATATCTTAAAGCAGGAGCTGGACTTTGCACCACATATGACATCGCTTATCCTGATCTACAACCAAATCTTTTTAAAGAAGCATGGAAGGAATATGAGACAAAGAAATACGTTGCCGGGTTTGATGTCAAAATTTTCACCTGTTACAGCATAACGGCAAAGCCTGGAATATCATCAGCACTTACAACTTACAATAACAGCAACAGCGTTCGCCTCGTATAAGGTATGTTGGATAGGCAGTAACTATATAAGGAACACAAAAGGGGAGCGCAACGCAGCGGAGCTATGGAAACACCGGCACTGATCCCTAAATTTTATATAGGAGTATATAGTCAAAGTTATCACGGGATATAATTCGTTGAAACTTTTACATTTAAAAGAAAAAAAAATTATGGATGCTGTAACACTAGTAACAACTGCCATAGCCTTAGCCTCGCCTTTCCTTCTTAAAAGTGGAGAAGCAATGGCAGAAAAAATTGGCGAAGACCTATGGAATGTGATAAAAAAGCCATTTGTAAAAAGCGGTGAGGCTGAGGTTTTCTCAGCCCTTGATTACTCAAAGCCCGAGAATCTTGAAAAGCTAAAAGGAGAATTAGCTCTAAAATTGAAGATGACGAAAACTACAAGGCTGAATTGGAAGCGAGTTCAGACGGCTCAAACGCAGTTGAATAATTACCAGCAGAACATAATGAAGCTGAAATTCAGAAACAAATTAATATCGCAAACAATGGCAATATTCAACGTAATGGATCAAGATTGACAACAAGGGGAGCGTTGAAAAGCAGCTGAATGTAAGCAAAAATGAAGGAGAAATTTATTTCACCAAGCCTTCACGATGGAGCAGACGTTTCCAACGATTAAGGGAGGAAGTTGAAAAAGACATTAGGTTTGATGATTTCATAAGAGATCTTATGGATTACAACACCCTGCTTGATGGAGAAGTATGCCGGGGAAAATTGAAAGACGGTGGGTTTAATGAATTGAAATATTAGCAGCAACCAAATCAAAGGAACGTTATTGGCAAAAGTTTGAGAAAAATAGATTTTTTGAAACGGCTCAGATTATTGATACAGAAATATTTGCTTTATTAAAGTTCAACTTTGATACTTACGTTTATCCCTTAATTGAAAGCGACGCTGACAAGTCGCTGATAAAAATAACTTTGAACGAGAAAGTTATCTCGCCTATCATAGGTATCCTAAATACTGAGGGTTATGATGATGTGTACCTTAACTATAATGCTATTGATGTTTTGGGAATGTTGTATTTTTTAACAGGCAAATGCCATATTAATTGGGCTAGATATGATAATCTACAACCAAGCATTTGATTTATATCATTCTATTTATAGGATACTTCATCTTTTGAATAAATTTGAAGAGGGTCAAATGATTGAAGTTGACAGAGTTATCTTGGGATTTTTATCTACTGTTTCCAAATAAAATTCATGAAATCAAATTAACTCGTGAAGAGAAAGATATTAGACAATTGCGAAAGCAATTTTTCAAACAAGTACAAAATCCTTATGAAGAAGTAAAGGAGAACAAGGAAAAGTTTTTGAAAAAATCAAAGCCATATCAACTTTCAGTAAATACGTTTTTCTGTGTTGTATGGTATTATTTTATAATAAGAATGCTTTATTGGAGAAAAACGACTAACAACAAAGCTCTTAGTGACTACTAACTTCCGGGCTTCCCCAAAGGAAAGAAATGCGATTGCTTTGCTCACCTCTCACTTTTCGCAAATTCCTCTTTATGGACCTAATGGGCTAAAACACAGAACAGATTTACTCGAAAGCAAGTACGATGCGTAACAACCTATTCGTTAATCATTTATTGATATATACTGAGAATGGCGAAACTGCCTATGACGAAAAATTTCATAAAGGCGTAAATATAATACGTGGTGATAATAGTAGTGGTAAGTCAACAATAACCCACTTCATTTTTTTTGTTCTTGGTGGAGCGTTTTCAGATTTCGTTCCTGAAGCTCACTTATGTCAAGTTGTATACGCCGAAGTTGAGATGAATGGAGCGATTTTTACAATTAAGCGTTACATAGAAAAAGACGCTGAAACAGGCAGTATAAATACAAAGGCAGCCGTTCATTTCTTTTGGGGAACTCTCGCTGAAAGCCTTAATCCACCTGCCGACAAAGTATGGCAAAAATTTAATTACAATTCTACAGACGGCAAGAGAAGTTTTTCCAACGTATTCTTTAATCACCTATCCCTGCCAATAGTAAAAGGGGATAACAATATATCGATGCACCAAATTCTGCGCTTGCTTTATATTGATCAGGAGTTGCCAACAAGTTGTCCTCCTTTTTCTACTATGAAAATTTTGATAGCCAACTGACGAGAGAAACCGTATCTGATTTATTATTGGGTGTATATAATGAAGATTTGTATGAAAGAAAAAAGAGGTTGATCGTTGCAGAAAAGGAATTGGAGGGTATAAAAGCAGAATTAAAAGCAACGGAAAAATTTTTTGCAGATCCCCGAACTCTAGATCCATCACATCTAAGGACAGCTATCGAAAATAAAGAAATTGAAATTTCAGATATTGAAACTGAAATAGTTCAGCTACGTCAGAAAGAAAAGGAAACCAATTATAATGCAGCATCAAACCTGGAGTTTCAATTATTGAATGAAGAGGCACTTAAACAACGGCAGGCAGTCCTCGGATTTCAAGATGAAATAAATCAAACTCAGGCGGAGATAGTAGATTTAAATATTTCATTGATACTCTTAATACTAAGATTAAGGCGATCCGTAATTCGATTATCACACGAGATTTTTTAGGTAACCTTCCTCTCGAGTATTGTCCAGAATGTTTGACAAAGATTTCGACTGATCAAGAATTTAATAAGTGTAAGCTTTGCAAAGAAAGTATTGATGGTACATTCGGCATTCCTTCAAGCGCGAAGGCTTGAAATGGAAATAGGTTTTCAAATAAGTGAATCTCAGTAGTTACTGGAAATAAATAGAAGACGACTTTTGGAGCTAAAATCTAATTATGAATCGACTCTTAAAGCTTCAACATATTCAGAAGCAAGTTAATTCGGCACTACAGGATGTAAAATCATATGGTCAAGAAACATTAGATAAGCTAAACTTTGGTAAAGGATTATTAGAAGGCGAAATTCTCCAATATAGGACCATGCTGGATAACGCAGAGCTTTATAAAAGTTTGGTGCGCAAAAAGAATGAATTGCAAGATGAGGTTTCGTCATTACGAAGCTACATATTTCATACTGAGAAAAAGCAAGTTTTGTTAAAGGAGGAGATAAATAATAAAATTAGAGAAGAGGGAGTTTACCTTCTGAACAATGATCTAGATAGGCAGGACGAATTTAAAAAAGCTAATGAATTCTTTATTGACTTTTCCAACAATATTGCATTCTTAAGTAATAAACATTCTAGGTATTCAGCAAGCTCCAATTTTTATCTAAGATGGTAAGGTTCGCAATTTTCTTGGCTTCATTGTCTGTTGATGATATGAGATTTCCCCGCTTTATTTTTGCCGACAATATGGAAGACAAGGGAATAGAACCCAAAGGGCACAAAACCTTCAGAACATTCTAATAAAAGAGTAAAGGTGATTTCAATACTGATACTTATCAAATGATTTATACGACATCTTATATAACAGAAGAGTTAAATAATAACCCTCTAGTCGTTGGTGAATACTACACAAAAGAAAATCCTAGCTTGAAAAATATCAGGAGATAAAGTCCAAATATCAACCTCAGTTTTTATTTTTCACTCGCTGTAATGTGGATTTACTTGTCCAAAACCATAATTATTTGAAGCCGGATGCTGCCAAATGAAATTAACTGTACAAGAGTGCGACGCAACGAGAGAGTGTGCAAAAACTAAAGTTGACCTTCTGAGAATCGTCTGTACGAAATTTTTCTCCGACAGGGATCCGAATGTTTTGACAAAGGGCTCTAGTTTTTGCACAGCCTCACGATGACCCCATGAAACACAAATGCTCGTAACAAAATCCCTACACCACAAAAACAAAAAGCCCGCTTATCAGCGGGCTTTTATAAAATCTATCAATGTCTACTCTTCCACAATCCTTCGACAAGCTCAGGATGACAAGAGTGACAAACCTAAATTAATACCTATACAACTCAGGCTTAAACGGACCTTCTTTGCCGTACTCTCATAACTATTTATCTTCACCACATGCTCGAATTTCTGCAGAAGATCATTCAATTTTTGAATGAAAACAGGATTACTTACATGTTGTCGGGAAGCGTGGCTATGAGTACTTATATACTTCCCAGGGCTACCCGCGATTTTGATTTTGTAGTTAACCTTCAAATGAAAGATGTCGATATAATGGCAACCTGTTTTAAAGACGGATTTTACTGCAATATCGAATCAATGAGGGAGGCGGTGATAGAAAAAGGAAAGTTTAATATCATTGATCATGCCTCGGGTTTTAAAGCGGATTTTGTGATACTAAAGAATCAACCATACCGGCAAACAGAATTTTCGCGTAGGATTGCAGCCGATTTCTTTGGACTGCCAATAAGCATTGTTTCTGCCGAAGACCTATTACTCTCAAAGCTTATCTGGATACAGCAGCTTCAAAGCAATATTCAAATGGAGGATATCAGGAACCTCTCGCAAATAGATAACTTAGATTGGGAGTACATTAAACACTGGGTCAACCAACTTCAATTAAATATCTTTGATTTATTTCATCAATGACCGATACACCACAACATATAAAAGACCTGCAATTAAAAATCTGGCTTGCCAAGCCTCCTATGGAAAGACTTAGGCAGTTTTTAATTGACAATGAAAGTTTGTTCAAATTCTGGAATTCGCAATTGCCTATAGAAAAAAAGGGAGAACAAAGAAGTCTTATGTTATAAGCAAAACAAATTGCTATACATAGTTGTGCTTCAACCACCACATTTTGCAAGTAGGTACGCTCAGGCTGAAAAAAAGCCAGCTCCATCTCTGAAGCGGGTTTTGACTTTTACATTTTTAATTTTGCCTTAGTAGCCGTACAACTCAGGCTTAAACGGACCAGTCTTGCTGATGCCTAAGTACTCCGATTGAGTAGTGGTAAGTTCATCTAACACTACATCAATTTTTCAAGGTGAAGGCGGTCAATTTTTTCATCAAGCACTTTCACTTCCGCGCGAACTACACGGGGAATCTTCTCTTGTGTTCTTTTGTAAGGCATCAGCTTTTTACCTGCAAATTACTGACGGTATTATTTTATTAGACACAGTACCAGACGTTTGAATAAGTAGAAGGCGTAAAAAGCTGAGGTGGTATTAACAGACGAATGGAGCGTCGCAACCTGCAGCCTTATAGTATTTCTGCCGTTTGTCAAAAGAATGTGACAATCGATAGACCTAAGCGTGAAATGGCATTGCGTCGTAAAGTACTATCCGTATCATTTTTATGAACTGCAGCTTAACATAGAACAGCCAGCCTTTTGCGTAGCCCAGGTTGGTCTCTTAGCAAAAAATTCGTCGAAATTTTTGGAGTAGGGTTCTTTTATAGCTTTTTGCAGTTTTGCAAATAGCTCATTGCTGCCCATCTCTACCTCTTCAATCGCCTGGTGCAGAAGGTAGTTGCGGAGTATAAAACGTGGATTAGCAAGTGTCATTTTATTAATTGCTTCAGTTTCAGAAATGGTATTTTTTCTTCTCCTCTCCACATATTTCGTTGTCCAATCTGTGAAAAGCTCGCCATGCTGCGGGGCGAGATCTTCGGTATAAAAGCAAGGCTGAAAGTAGGTGAGGTTAGGTGGACTGGTTAAAGGCAGGTGTATGAGCAACTGATAAAAGATGGTCATATCCGGTTGTACAGCCTGTAAGATATTTTCGAGCGAGGTAATGAGCGAAATGTCTGCGGTGGTGACGCTATCAAGTCCCAGTTTATTGCCCATCATTTGGTAAAAACTGCGCCAGAAAACATCATCATATGTTTCCAGCACATGCACCAGTTCATCGGTATCGGTAAACAATGGAGAAAGTGCCCCACCCAAACAACCCAAATTCCATTTTGCTATACTTGCCTGGTTGCCAAACGCATAACGCCTGCCGGGAAGATCAGTAGTATTAGGCGTAAAATTTTTATCGTAATCGTCTAAAAAGGAGTACGGTCCATAGTCGATCGTTAATCCTAAAACAGACATGTTATCAGTATTCATTACACCATGTACAAAGCCAACTCTTAACCATTCGACAATAAGTTTTGCCGTTCGTTCTACTACTTCACCATACCAATCTAACATTTTTCGTTTCCCGGTTATGTGCGGAAAATACCGGCTGATAGTCCAATCAATCAATTGTTGCAGCTTATCGATTTCACCACGGGCAGCCAACACTTCAAAGTTTCCAAATCGTAAGAACGAGGGTGCTACCCGCGAAACTATCGCCCCGGGCTCATACCGCGCGTCACCGTTGTAAAACATATCACGCAAAACCTGGTCACCAGTACTTACCAGGCTAAGTGCCCTGGTAGTGGGAACGCCCAGGTGATACATTGCCTCGCTCATTATAAATTCGCGTAAAGACGAGCGCAATACAGCACGCCCATCTGCCCGCCGGCTATAGGCAGTAGGACCGGCGCCCTTTAGTTGAAGTTCATATATTTCTCCATCGGATGTTGGCAGTTCGCCCAGGGTGATCGCTCGTCCATCACCTAACTGACCCGCCCAATTGCCAAACTGGTGACCTGCATAGCAGGCAGCATACGGTTTCATGGAAGGCAGCACCGTATTTCCACCCAGCACGCTGATCGCCCCTATTTCATCTCCCGAAGCATTTACGGGCAGATCATTTACTTCCAGTTGTTTTGAAAGTGAGTCACTCCAACCCAGCAGGGTGATCTTTTCGACCGGGGTTGGCAATGCCAGACTATACAATTTGCCCGGAGTTTGGCGGGGACTAAGGTCGCCACTATCATCACCTTCAAAGGTTTCAACAAATTTATTTTGAAAAATTATGTGGGTAAGGTCTCTCATTTTTAGTGCTTCTTAATTGCCTCCAGAAACCATTCTGGTTGCAGTCGCAAAGGTCTTCATTACTGATGAAACATAGCTCCGTATATGTTTGTTTTCACATTTCGAGTGCGCGGGTTGAGGCAAGCGGGTTTACCTTTGCGGGCTATGTCAAAGTTTGCACACGATGAGATCGTTCCTTTTAAGGATAGCGCTTTAAGTAAGAAGCAGCAGGTAGCCACGATGTTCGATAAAATTGCCTTTCGCTACGATTTTCTAAACCGTTTTTTGTCTGGGGGAATTGATGTTAGCTGGAGAAAAAAAGCAATTGCACAACTAAAATCCCTGCAACCAAAAACAATGCTTGACGTAGCAACGGGGACCGGTGACATAGCCATTATGAGCTATAAGATTTTGCATACTGAAAAGATTATCGGTATCGATATATCTAATGGTATGCTTGATCTGGGACGAAATAAAATAGCCGCATTAGGTTTAGAGAACAAAATTTCTCTTGTGCCTGGCGATAGCGAACAGATTGACTTTCCTGACGAATATTTTGATGCCGTAACAGTTGCCTTTGGAGTAAGAAACTTTCAAAATCTTGAGCAAGGTTTGGCAGAAATGCTGCGTGTGTTAAAGCCGGGCGGAAAGTTGGTTGTGCTGGAATTCTCGCGACCAAAAAATGTAATATTTCGCTTTGTCTACAACTTATATATGAACTATATCGCTCCCGGTTTTGGCAAATTGATTGCCCGCAACAAAGATGCTTACCAATACCTCAACGAACTCTGTCCAACGGTTTCCCGAAGGTGAGCAGTTTGTGCGGATTTTAGAAAACACCGGGTACAAAGCGGTCTATTTACAACCGCTCACTCTTGGTATCAGCACCATTTATTGTGGCAGTAAATAGCCGTACAGAAGACAAGTGCACGCGCTTTATTTTCTTTGCCAGGTGACACCATACTATTTAGCCCAAATCATCTACACTTCCACTGTATTGACAGTGGGTATCAGTTTTTAAACAATAGAGCGAACCCTATTGTATTTACTAAAAAATAATTGATATGGAAGCAACGAAGACAGCAACATTCGAGATAACTAAAGAGTTACCGGTTTCATGTACCGAAGCCTATAGCGCCTGGACCGAACCTGAACAGTTGAAAGCCTGGTGGAAACCCATTCATAATGATCTGACTGAAGTAAACAATGACCTGCAGCAAGGTGGAAAAATTCAATACAAATTCGGGAACGACAGTCTTGAAATAACAGGCGAATACCAGGAAGTAAAAGAAAATGAAAAATTGGTGTACACCTGGAACTGGAACTTCGCCAACGAGATTGCAAAAAACGGCTCCTATCTTCTAACTGTTCTTTTCTCGGATAAGGATGGAAAATGCGCCTTAAGCATTAGCCAGGAAAGTTTAGCCGATAACGAAGGGACTTATCCGCATAAAGACGGCTGGGAACAGGGATTGAACGACCTTGCCGCCTATTTGTCTGACAAGTCAGTTGCAGGTAATGCAGATTCAGTAGGTAAATCCGACAGCAAAAACGAAGCAGCAGCAGGTTACAACGAAGATCCGGAGCAAGTAAAAGTGGGTGGCGGATAAACAAAAATTTGTAAATGATAAAAGGCGCTTACGAGCGCCTTTTATCATTTCTGCTATTGCCCTGTAAATCTTTTTTGGTAGCCGGCAATGGAATCTCTGTTATTACATTGTTGCCACGCCTGCCTGTCCGGTAGGCAGGCTCGTTTCATCGGAGGTGCAAAATGAAGCTTTTTTAAACGTACTATTTTAGTGAGATTATTCAGTGTGAACCCCTTTATAATATTAGGCAAAACAATCTCATTTTATACCCAATTCTTTTTGTATCTGCTCCAGCGATCTGCCCTTTGTTTCTGGCATTACCCGCCAGATAAATATAAATGCCAGCACCATCATCACAGTATAAAAAACAAATGAATAATAGCCTCCATTCGGGCTTCCTTCCACTATAATTGGGAAGGTCCACGATATGATGGCAGCCATGATCCAATGGGTGAAACTGCCCAGCGAGCCGCCTTGCGAACGAACTGAATTGGGAATATCTCGGAAATGAAATACCCAAATAACCGCGCCCTGTGAAAAGGCAAAAAAGGCAATATAGCCCAACAGATAAAACAAGACATTTTTGCCTAATGTACCACCAGGGCTAAAGGCATTGCGCAGTGAGACCCAGAAAGACGATAAGATCCCACACAACCAACAAGAAGCAAAGTTTTACTCCAAACTTATCAATAACGGTAAGCGCTAACAATGTGAAAAGTAAGTTTGCCCCTCCGATGTAAACAGGTTGCAAATAGGCATCGGCTTTGCTAAACCTGCCATCTCAAAAATGCGTGGCGCATAATATAAAATGGCGTTGATGCCTGATAAGCTGGTTGAACATTGCCAGCAGAACTGCATACATGATCGGCTTACGATAAGTGTTGCCCATAAAGAATTTTTCCTTTCAGCCCATAGTGTTCCAATTGATGTTCGGTTGAATTACAGCAAGGGCATCGGGTTCACCTGTTTTGGCAAAAACAGCTTTGGCTTCTTCGTCGCGATCATTAAGTACCAGCCAACGTGGGCTTTCAGGAATAGAGCGCAGCAGTATTGCAAAAAGCGCGGCAGGAACAACCATTATTCCCAGCATCCAGCGCCAGGAGTTTTCGCCAAGGTTCAGGAAGAAAAAATTGGTGAGATAGGCTATGAATATGCCGCCCACGATCATCAATTGAAACGAGGCTGCCAAACGACCGCGAACGTGAGCTGGCGAAACTTCGGAAATGTACATAGGTCCTACAACCGATGATGCGCCTACAGCCATGCCCCCGATAAAACGAAAGAATATAAACAATAACCAGATGGGTGTAAGGGCGCAACCCAATGCGGATAGCAGGTAAAGAATGGAGATAAAGGTGAGTACTTTTTTTCTACCATACTTCTGCGCCGGAGTACCAGCAATTAAAGATCCGATAACAGTGCCTATAAGACTGGAGGCGACTGTAAAACCCTGCCAGCCCGACGATAAATTCCAAAGCTCTGAATTGTTTTTTCGGCGCCGGAAATGACCGCAGTTTCGAAGCCAAAGAGAAAGCCACCCAGGGCGGCAATGAGAGATATGCGAATAACATAACCGGAAACTTTGGCGGGAATACCCGAGCTGGCAGCAACAGGGGAATCGATATGCATACGTTAGGTAGTTTTTTAATAGTAAGAAAACACAAACTACTATTTATTGCAGTAAGCAAAACAAGATTTTTTTGACCCCACGAAACGAAAACAAAGTTTACAGAATAGTACTTCCAGGGGCCTGCTAAAGAGACTTGCTGCATGGCTGGATTATAAAGATCTTTATACAAAACCGGGGTCTGAAAACTAAAGTTTTCAGACCCCGGTTCCTGACTTCTACACTAGGCTAAGGCCCCGGAGGATCCAGGCTCCGCAAAGCGATGCAGTACACGAGTGCGACGCAACAATGTACCATTCTTAATCACCTGTTTGGCTCCTAAAAAAATAGCATTACTTCTGCGCCCAGGTATTGTTAGCCGGGTTAATGTCTGGCAAACGCTTATCCGGATCAGCTACTACAGAGGTCAGCGGCTGTGTTGTACTCACTTTAAACGTCCACTTGCTGCCATGGTGCCAAACCTCTACCGGCAATTTCACCGTTTGCGGAGTACCGTTTTGGGGTGTAAATTGAATGGTAACCGGCATAGGCATTTTTTGCAGGAGTTCTACAGTTATCAATGCCCCTTTTTTCGGGATCGTTATCGATGTACGCGACGTTGTTAACAGCTATATCAAACTTCCAGTTGTTTATGAACCATCCACGCCAAAACCAGTCAAGTGTTTCGCCGCTGTAGTTCTCCATAGCCCGGAAAAAATCCCACGGTGTCGGATGTTTGAATGCCCAATTATTTATGTAATACCGAAAGGCATTGTCAAAACGCTCGGGCCCTAATATTTCCTCGCGCAAAAGTTCAAGTCCCAGCCCTGGTTTGCGGTAATTATTGATGCCCCAGTTCATGGGCGAGTTAACATCGGGGATGGTAAAGATGCTTTCGGTGCTATCAGAAAAATAAATACGTGCAAGGCTGTTGCGGTTCGTGGTATCGTTGGGATATTCCCCGTTGTTAAATTGGGTATTGGCAATGGTGTTAATGAAAGTGTTGAAGCCTTCATCCATCCAGCCAAATTTTCTCTCGTTGCTGCCAACAATCATGGGGAACCAATTGTGTCCGAATTCATGACTGGTTACACCCCAAAGTCCTTTGCCTTTTGCCCGCCTGCCGCAGAAAACGATGCCCGGGTATTCCATACCGCCAACCCTGCCTGCCACATTTGTGGCTACCGGGTAGGTGAAGGGAAACCACTGCGAAGAATAATGCTCTATAGCGCCTTTTACATACTCTGTAGAGCGAGACCACGCACTGTCACCGGCGCTTTCAACCGGGTAAACTGACATGGCGAGCGCTTTTTTATTATTGGGCAGGTTCATGCGGGCAGCATCCCAAATAAAAGCCTTGCTGGCAGCCCAGGCTACATCGCGGGCATTGGTGCAGCGAAACCGCCAGGTCAGCATGCTTTTGCCCGTTGGGCGCGATGCAGGATCTGTTACTTCCTCTGTAGTTCGCAGCATCACCGTTTTATCGCTTTGGCGTGCCTGGTTCAGGCGAGTGTACTGGGTGGCCGTCAATACTTCTTTCGGGTTGAGCAATTCACCCGAACCCACTACAATGGCATTGGCCGGCGCCGTAATGTTATACTCAAAATTGCCATACTCCAGGTAAAACTCACCCTGCCCCAGGTAGGGTAGTGTATTCCAGCCCATCACATTGTCAAACACGCACATACGTGGGTACCATTGTGCTACTTCATTTACCCAGCCATTTTTGGTTTCCAGTCTGCCAAGGCGGTCTGTGCCATACTCCGGAATAGTAAAACTGTAGCTGATCTTAATTTGCAAAGAGTCGCCTTTTGCCTTCATAGGCTGTGCCAGCACAATCTGCATGCGGGTGTCGTAATTTTTATAGTTGGCTTTGGTTTCTTTGCCACCCTGTACAATCGTTACAGACTGCAGGTTATAGCCACCATTAAAGTCCTGGTTTGCCCACCGCCCGCCTTGTGTGGTAGTTTGGGCAACTCCTCTCGATTGCAGGTTGTAGATGTTTTGATCGGTTTGCAGCCACAGAAACGGCAAACTCTGAGGGCTGTTATTTTTATAAGTAATGGTCACATCTCCGGTTACCGTATGGTTCTCGTCGTCGAGCGTTGCATTGATCTTATAGTTCGCCGCGTTTTGCCAGTAGTCGGGGCCGGGGGTGCCTGTAGCAGTGCGAATAGAATTGCCCTGCTGGGTGTAGAATTCCGGATTAAATGCGTCGTTCTGGCTGTAGTTAAACTCTTGCGCAAGGACTGCAACAGATAGCAAAACGCAGCCTAAAAAAGTACTCAGGTGTTTTATCATAGAGGTTTTATTTTATAAGTATGCAAAATAACAGACATATTCTCTTATATCGTTTGTACTGGTGCGGAACCATAAAAATTAAGGATTGTTTTTAGGAACCCGGCCAAGAATGGCTATTTGACATTGTTGCGTCGCAGTACGTTCATCGGCATCGCTTTGTTAGGGCTTTTTATATGGTTTGCTATGGTATCCCGCCAAAATTTTGGCAAGCTTCAACCACCTGTAAAATTCATTGGCGGCACCTACTCTGTCCAGTAAATACGGTGGAATTTATCTTTTTATTTTCCTGTAACTCTTCAGTTTATCGTTGATATAATACAACACATCTTCGTTTGAAGTGTTTTTACGCAGCCATTCGTAGCTGGGTTCATAGCGTTGTATGAAATCCTGTAACCGGCTACCTTTTAAACCTGTAAAGTGTGCCACGAGGTGCGGCGAAAAACGATAGGAGACATAAGCAGCCCTTTCGGTGTTGGCGAAAATTTGCTCCTTTTTATGCAGGTCTCTGTATTTCTTTTTAAATACCGCATCCAGGTTAAATGTTAGGCCAAAACCTGACGGATGCGACGACGACAAAGTGGGTATCCTGCTGCCCAGTAAAGTTGCGAAATCAGCCTTTCTTTTTATACTGTCCAACTGGTACCTGGTATAGTGTCCGGTCACCACCACGTTGGGCAGTATGTTGCCTGCAGGCTGCAACAATATACGTAGCGTATCGGTAAAGAGATATTGATAGGTAATGGTATCGTTAGTATAATCTTTTGCTGTCACCAAAATTTTATCATTTGGTTTTACGCTCAGCCTGAAGGAACCATTCTCTGCCGAAGATGGCCACTTTACTACTGTTGAGATCTATCAAATTGCCATTGGCAATGGGAAACAATGTTAGGCTGTCAAGCAAGTAGCCATTCACCCAATTTTGCTGTGCCCTGGCACCTGCTGAAATCAACAACAAAAAAGTAAACAAATTGACACATCTCCACATAGTATGAAATGTACTACTGATTGCAGAAAAGCCACCGGTTCAAATAGTTAAAAATGGCAGACAGGTAGTCAATTGTTTTGGATGTGCTGCCAAACCTGGTTTTAACACCACCCGGTCTCAGACAGGTAAATACTTTGGTGTTTAAATCCGGTACTTTTGCCCTCGTTCAATAAAAGAAAATAGCAATGGCAGCAAATCAATTTTTACTATATGGCGCCAACGGTTATACGGGCGAACTTATACTTCAATATGCAAAAGAATATGATTTGCAACCTATACTCGCCGGTCGTCGGGCAGAAGCTTTAGCGCCACTCTCAAAACAATACGGTTATCCCTATGTAGCGATCGACATAAATGATGCCGGCGCTTTGCAGGCAGCACTCCGGCAGGTTAGCGTTGTTGTGCATGCAGCCGGTCCCTACGATTTTACAGCCAGGCAAATGGTGGAAGCATGCCTGGCAACCGATACCCATTATTTAGACCTTAATGGAGACATGGTGGTTTTTGAAATGATACAAGGCTACGATGAAGCCGCAAAAAAAGCCGGTATTATGTTGTTGCCCGGTGCGGGGTTCGACGTAGTGCCGACCGATTGCCTCGCACTTTTTCTAAAAAAAGCCTTGCCTGATGCCACCCGGTTGGAACTCGCTTTTGCCACGCCCGGCGGAACGCTTTCAAAGGGTACGGCGCTTACCACAGCGCTAAAACTGGGTGAGCCCGGTGCTGAGCGCAAAAACAATAAAGTAGTTGCAGTGCCGGTGGGTGAAAAAGGTATGGAGGTTCCCTTCGTGACGGCCAGCGGAGTAGTAAAGAAAATGTTTGTAATGAGCCTGCCCTGGGGTGATGTTTTTACTGCCTGGTTTACTACCGGCATTCCCAACATAACTGCTTATATAAACGTACCCAAACCTACCTGGTTTTTGTTGCAGGCGCAGGGCTTGTTCAACTGGATACTACGCACTTCGGCGGTTAAAAATCTTGTAAAGGCAATCATACTAAAGCGACCTGCAGGGCCTACAGAAACACAACGGCAAAAAGCAAGCAGCCTGGTTTGGGGGCGGGTAAGCAATGCAGCCGGCAATACAGCTACAGCTACCCTCAGCACCCCGGAAGCATATACACTTACAGCACACAGTACCTTGCTTATTACAAAAAAGATATTAGAGGCAAACTACAAAACAGGCTACCAAACACCCGCCGGAGCCTATGGTGAAGACCTGGTAATGGAATTGAATGGGGTTGCCAGAAGTAAAGTTGAGATAAAAGGTAGGTAGAATTATATCCTTTCCGGCGGAGGCTAATTTGCCAACGTTTTAAGGGGAATAGATTATGTACCGCAAATGACAAAAGAAAACACCCGTTACATCTTTGCTTTACTGCTGAACGGAGCGTCGCAACAATGTCGCCCGGAGACAAGTGGCCGGTGACCAAAAAATATAAATGGGTTCAAGCAAAAGTGATGGTCCTGGTCTGCTCATCCTCAACAGTTATGTGTAGCTCGAATACATCGACGGGCAGTAAATTTGGCGCTTTCTCCGGCCATTCTACAAAGCACAATTTGCCACTTTGCAAACACTCTTCTACGCCAGCCTCCAACGCTTCCTCTTCGTTGCGCAAACGGTACAAGTCTATATGATAAATAGTGTGCAGCGGACTTGTGTACTCATTGATGATAGAATAAGTGGGGCTGCCAACCGCTGATGTAACGCCAAGATTTTCGCACACCGCATGTATAAAAGTGGTTTTGCCGGCGCCCATTTGCCCATGTAATGCCCAAACTTTTTTGCCGTCTGCAGCGGCAAAAACTTTGCTGGCGACCTGCCCTATTTCAGCTAACCGAAACGTATAATTCATTGTGCAAACGTATTGCAAAAACGAGTGCGTGGCAGGTGATTTTGCAACAGTGTAATAAAGATAAACGGGTGTAAGGTCCGGGTGCCGGGCATCGTGGGTTACCTTTGCAGAACCAGAAAAGAATGGAATAATAAAGTTAAAAATATGGAAAAAGTGAATTGGAAAGTGGAAGGGATGACCTGCAGTAATTGTGCACTGAGTGTAAACAAAGTATTGCAAAAGCAGGGTATGAACAATATATCCGTTAACCCGATTGATGGTGAAGTTTTTTTTGAAACAGCAGCCGTTGAAGCCAACCTGGATAAAGCCAAAAAGAACATTGAACTGTTGGGTTATAAGGTGCAGGATGAGCACATGGCAGCCAAACCTGCAACTAAAAAATTTTTGCATACCCACATGCAAAAGTTTTGGTTTTGCCTGCCATTTACATTGCTGCTGATGTTGGGTCACCTGGGTATGAGTTTACACCTGGGATTGCTGCACAACCCGCTGGTGCAACTGCTGCTGTGTCTGCCTGTTTTTGTAGTGGGCATGGGGTACTTTGGCAAAAGTGCCATAAACAGTTTACGGTCTGGCGTACCCAATATGAATGTATTGATAGCACTCGGCGCTGCTGCTGCTTTTGTTTACAGCCTCATTGGTTTGCTGACCGGCGACATGACCAAGATCTTTTTTGAAACCTCTGCCAGCATCATCAACATTGTATTTTTTGGCGAATGGCTGGAGAACCTGACCGTGCAAAAAACACAAAAGGCAATCAAAGAACTGACACGCCATGAAAAGGTGATGGCTAATATGATCGCTTATGATGATGAGCACAATGAAAACATTTTTCCGGTGGAAAATACCCACCTGAAAGTTGGCGACCTGCTACTGATAAAAACCGGCGAGCAGGTGCCTATGGACTGCAAAATTCTTAGTGGTGAAGCGGAAGTAAACGAAGCTATAATAACCGGCGAAAGTGTACCTGTACACAAAAAGCAAAATGATATTTTGATCGGGGGCAGCATTGTAGTGAATGGCAATGTAAAGACGTATGTAACCGCTATGGGAAATGAAACGGTACTAAACAGCATAGTGCAAATGATGAAAAAAGCGCAGAGCCAGAAACCTCCGGTGCAGCAGTTGGCAGATAAAATAAGCGCAGTGTTTGTGCCGGTGGTGATAGCCATAGCGTTGCTAACACTTGGCATCAATTATTTTGTTGCTGACCATACTTTCCAGGAAAGCCTGATGCGTTCTATTGCTGTACTGGTTATATCGTGCCCGTGTGCTATGGGTTTGGCAACACCGGCTGCCATAGCTGTTGGCTTGGGGCGCGCAGCAAAAGAAGGCATCCTGTACACCGATACCAGGAGTATGGAACTGTTCAAAGACGTGCGCCAAATTGTCTTTGACAAGACAGGTACTTTGACCAACGGAAAATTTATCATCTCTGCTTTTGGCAGTACAATGGACGAAGAAGAATTCAGGCAACTGGTTTTTTCGCTTGAGAAATTCTCCAACCATCCTATTGCCCAAAGTATAGCAGGCGCCTGGAAAACGACACCGGTAAAATGGAAAAAAACGGAAGAGATAAAAGGGTTGGGTATGCGGGCTGAAGATAAAGACGGGAATATTTACATGATCGGTTCGGCTAAGATCAGCGAGAACATAATTGATAAATCACACCAGTTGTATGTCACCCGCAATGGTTCACTTGTCGGCTGGCTCAATATTGCAGATGAACTGCGCCCCGAAGCACACGAGGTGATTGATTTTTGCAAAAGGAAAAATATAAAAACGATCCTGCTTAGCGGCGACAGTGAAGCAAAAACCCGGGCGATCGCCGGTCAGTTGCAGATAGACGAAGTATATGCGCAGCAATCGCCCAAACAAAAGCTGGAGAAGATAGAAGAACTTGTTGCTCAGCAGCCAACTGTTATGGTCGGCGATGGCATCAACGATGCCCCGGCACTCGCTAAAGCGTCCATCAGCATTTCGCTCAGCAAAGCCTCTCAACTCGCCATCCAAAGCGCTTCTGTAGTGCTGATGGATAGCGGTCTCAAAAAATTACCGCTTGCCATACTGCTTGGTAAGCACACCTATGGCACCATTCGCGGCAACCTGTTTTGGGCATTTCTTTACAACATCTTTGCCATTCCCGTAGCGGCTGTGGGCTTGCTGACACCTACTGCAGGCGCCCTGGTAATGGGTCTTAGCGATGTGGTATTAGCTGCCAATTCCCTTTGGCTACGATTTAAAAAGTTGAGCTGAGGTGTTGTTTTTTTATAGCCGCCGGCAGTGTATATTCCTGCACCTCCGGTTGTGTCATTTCAATTCCGGCGAGGCGGAACACCCTTGTACACTATTTTTTAAAGCAGCTTTTGGTTGTAAAATCAGATAAACTTACTTTCAGCACACAACATCCTCCATAAAAAAGTTCGCATTTTTTCTTGACTACACCACAGCAAATATTAAAACAATATTGGGGTCACGATGCATTTCGTCCGTTACAGGAAGAAATTATTAATTCCGTTTTAGCGGGCAATGATGTATTGGCACTGCTACCTACCGGCGGTGGAAAGTCGGTTTGTTTTCAGGTGCCGGCGTTGATCAAAGACGGACTTTGCCTGGTCATTAGTCCGTTGATAGCCTTAATGAAAGACCAGGTACAAAACCTGAAAAACAAGAACATTCTTGCATTGTCCATCTATAGCGGCATGACCTATTATGAGGTAAAGCAAACATTGCAAAATGCGGCCTCAGGAGTATATAAATTTTTGTACGTTTCGCCCGAACGATTAGAAACTGCACTGTTCAAAGAATATTTACCTGCATTTAATCTTAACCTCATAGCCGTTGACGAAGCGCATTGCATCTCGCAATGGGGTTACGATTTCAGACCACCTTATTTGCGCATTGCCAACATTAGGGCAGAGTTTACCGGTGTGCCCGTGCTGGCGCTGACGGCTTCTGCCACACCGGTTGTGCAAAAGGATATTTGTGAGAAACTGCTGTTCAAACAAGAGATCATTTTCCGCCAATCGTTTGAAAAACCAAATCTGTCTTTCAGTATTTTCAAGTCAGATAGCAAGATCAACAAACTGTTGGATATTTTACAGAAAGTACCCGGCACCGCAATTGTTTACTGTCGCAACCGCCGGCGTACAAAGGAGATCGCCCATCTGCTTACACTCAATCATGTTTCTGCTGATTTCTATCATGCAGGTCTTACGCAAACAGAACGCAACCAAAAGCAGGAAGACTGGATACAAAACAAAACCCGTGTGATAGTTTGTACCAACGCTTTCGGTATGGGTATTGACAAACCCGATGTACGGGTCGTGGTTCACATGGATATTCCAGACAACCTGGAAAATTATTACCAGGAAGCCGGGCGGGCCGGGCGCGACGGTAAGATGTCGTTTGCCGTATTGCTTTACACACAAGAGGAATATGATGCGCTGAGAAATTTGCCAGCCATCAAATATCCTTCACTTGCACAGATCAAGCTGGTGTACCAGGCTTTGGTTAATCATTTTCAAATACCGGTTGGTATTGGCGAAGGCAACTCGTACGATTTCAACCTGCAAACATTTGTTAGTTTCTTCAAGCTTGATCTAACACTGGTGATCAATGCTATAAAGGCGCTTGAGCAAGAAGGGCATTTTACTTTTACCGAGCAGGTTTTTCAGTCAACTAAAGTAGGTTTTACAACTACCAGGGAATCACTGGATGAATTTGAAAAGATGTATCCGCAATTGGATCATCTGATCAAATACCTGCTGCGAACTTATAATGGTATTTTCGATAACGAGGTATCGATCAGTGAAACACTGCTGGTGCGGTTAACTAAAATTCCTTTGGCAGATTTGAACAGGCAATTGCAGGAATTGCATCGGTTGGGGATCATCCAATACCAGCCCCAAAAGGAAACACCACAGATCTATTTTTTGCTTAGCCGGGCCAGTCAACAGCATCTCAATTTTAATCAGGATGCCTATAACAAACGCAGGGCACAATATGAAAAGAGGGTAGCGGCTATGGCAGCATTCATTGATCTTGGGGGTTGCAGAAGTCAATTCATTGGCAGGTATTTTGGCGACTTGCAAATGAAGCTTTGTGGTATTTGCGATAATTGCCTCGCAAAGAAAAGCTCAGCCCTTTCCTCTGACGAATTTCAAAAGATCTCTTTACTAATATTGCAGGTTCTCAATGGTGGCGACATGGCTGTGCAGCCTCTTATAGATTTGCTACCCGGATACAAAAAAGTAAAAGTCTGGCAGGTGCTCGATTTTCTACAGGCAGAAGGGAAATTGATAGTCAACGATAAAGGGAATTTGCAGCGCGCACACTGAGACATAATAATGTGACTAGAGAATAGACTTTGCATGCAGCCGGGTTACTATTTTGGCTACATAAAAGAGATCTTAAAACCAACTCTTGCTTCTCCTGCTCCGTCCGCCAAGACCCAGCGCACCCAGCAGGCTGCGGGTGATCATAGTAGCAGCTGTGCGTCCTGCACTCTTCACCATAGGGTTATCAAAAAAACTCTGTTCTTTAGCAACCCGTTGTTGCGGGCTGCTGTCTTTTTTTGCAGATGCAGCGGGTCTCATTTCGGCGGCTTCTTCCAGCTTTGCACACAATATTTCATAGGCACTCTCGCTGTCAATTGCAACATTGTATTTGGCTGCCAGTTTACTTTTAGCAACCAACGTGTCTATTTCGGTACCACTCAATATATCCATCCGGCTTTGTGGTGGTGCCAGCAATACATGCGCCAATGGGGTCGGTATCCCTCTTTCATCCAGCATCGTCACCAGTGCTTCGCCAATGCCCATTTGTGTGATCAGTTCATCAGTTTTATAAAAGTCTGTTTCGGGGTAGTTTTCGGCTGTTTGTTTTATTACTTTCCGGTCAGCAGCAGTAAAAGCACGCAAGGCATGTTGCACTTTCATACCTAATTGTCCCAGCACACTCACCGGTACATCCATCGGGTTTTGCGTTACGAAAAATATTCCAATTCCCTTTGAACGTATCAGTTTGATGACTGTTTCTATTTGTTGCAGCAACGCAGCGCTCGCTTCCTGGAAGATAAGGTGTGCCTCATCTATAAAAATTACAAGTTTGGGTTTATCAAGGTCGCCTTCTTCGGGGCTAATAGCATACAACTCTGCCAGCATCTGCAACATAAACGTTGAAAACATTTTCGGGCGGTCTTGCAGATCGGTTACACGCAACACATTGATCACTCCCCTGCCATCGTCCGCTATACGCATCAGGTCTTCCACTTCAAAACTTCTTTCACCAAAAAAAATATCGGCTCCCTGTTGTTGCAGTTCTATTACTTTTCGCAGTATAGTGCCCGTGCTGGTCGTTGAGACCTTGCCATATGCTTTTTCTATTTCTGCCTTGCCTTCATTGCCTATATATTGTATCACTTTTATAAAATCTTTCAGGTCGAGCAGTGGTAGCTTATTATCGTCGCAGTATTTAAAGATGATGGCAACCAAACCTCCCTGCGTATCATTCAGACCTAAGATCTTGCCAAGCAGAACAGGACCAAATTCGCTGACCGTTGCCCGCAACCGCACCCCTTTTTCCTTACTCAGCGTTAGCAGTTCAACCGGGAATGCAGTGGGTTGAAATGCCATTTGTAAAAGTGCGCTCCGCTCCTGCAATTTTTCACTCACCTTACCAGGCATTGCAATACCGCTCAGGTCACCTTTTATATCCATCAGCAAAACAGGCACACTCGCATTGCTCAGTGCCTCGCTCATCATTTGTAATGTTTTTGTTTTGCCGGTGCCGGTTGCGCCAGCTATTAATCCATGGCGGTTCATAGTTTTCAGTGGCAAAAATATATCTGCATCTTCTACAGGTTTGCCATCGAGCATGCCGGTACCAATCTTTACCTTTTCGCCTTTGAAGTTGTAACCACTCTTTATTTTCTCTACGAACAACTCAGCCTGTGACATAACATTACATGTTTATAGATGATGTATCGTACGAAAATATTTGATTTTATGGCTGATGTAATAAAAATTAATTCGAGCAACAATAAAGCACTTGCTGTTCATGTGCAGGGTTTTTCTAAATGCACCGGAAATCTTCCTTCAGCCTTGCCTTTGTTTATTCAGAGAACTTATCAAACTATGTGCACCTTTTTATAATTGGTATCTTTCCGGAATTTGCTGGGAGCGGACATTTGGAATTCACTTCAACATCGTTGTGTCACTCCCTTGTACTTGTAAATACTACATTCAGCTTTGAAAAGACAGATGGTTAACCTTTTGAAATCTGAATTGCCGAAATCCTACTTACATCACCTGTCTTACACCTTTTTATCCGGTCGCTCACAATTCATCCTCCCTTTCCAGCATAAGAATTGCGCTCTGCGGAACGATATAGTATTTTTCACCTGCATACATTACCTCAGTGGCGCCACTTACTAAAAAAATGGCAAGGTCACCTTCATGCACTTGCAGAGGTATATATTTAACTTGTTCCTCCTCAGTTTTCCATGGTTCACTATCAGCCGGCAAGGATATTACATAACCCGGACCGGTTTTTATTACATAGCCTTGTTGTACTCTTTCTTTCTCCTGCACACCTGGCGGCAGGTACAACCCACTGGTTGTTCTTTCATTGGTTTTTGCCAGGCGTATCAACACGCGGTCGCCAATTACTATCAGTTTTTTGAGTTTATTTTCGGATGTTAAAAGCATTCTCTCGTAAGTATTAATAAAGCGAAGAATAGCAAGTATTAAACCAATAGGGCAGCTTCTGACAGAATAGAATTGCTGCTTTAATTATGGCATAATTTTTACAACAACAAATGAGAAAAAAGCAACCGGCAAACTTTTGCTGCACAAGTTTGTTTTTATCGCTATTACAACAATGGTAAAGTCTGTTTTGAAGTAAGATAATTTTTTTCAATCACTTCGTAAAAAAATAACTATCAATTACTTGTAGTGCTTCCTTCGAATAGTTTTACCTTTAAAAACAAATTAAAAACAATATTATGGAAGGCAGAAAATACAAAATATTATTATGTGAAGATGACACCAATTTGGGTATGGTGTTAAAAAATTACTTAGAGCTAAATGATTATGATGTGATACTTGAACGAGATGGCAGATTAGGACTGGCAGCATTTCAACGCGAGAAGTTTGATATCTGTTTGTTGGATGTTATGATGCCCAACATGGATGGTTTTACGTTGGCAGAAGAGATACGAGATGTAGATCCTGATATGCCACTCTTTTTCCTGAGTGCCAAAACTATGAAGGAAGATATTATAGCTGGTTATAAATTGGGTGCCGACGACTATATAACCAAGCCATTTGACAGCGAAGTGCTGTTGCTGAAAATCAAGGCCATATTGAAGAGAAATGAAGAAGAGAACCGCATCAATGAAAATATCGAATTCGATCTTGGTAGCTATCACTTCAATCCAAAGTTGCGTGAACTAAGTCATTCAGGCATTATGCAAACATTGTCGCCCAAAGAAAATGAATTGTTGAAAATGCTAGCAGAACATAAGAATGATCTTCTAGCACGAGAGCAGGCTTTAAAAAAGATATGGGGCAGCGATACCTACTTCAACGGTCGCAGTATGGATGTATATATTGCTAAGTTGCGCAAATACTTAAGGGACGATACTAACATTGAGATCGTGAACATACACGGCAACGGTTTCCGGTTGGTTGCGCCTTAATAATGTCTTCATATTTTTCAAGAGAACCCATGACATTGTTTCATGGGTTTTTCATTTTACAGATGTGGTACCTTAATTGTGTTAGGTATGTTTTCATTCTCAAAGTCAATTGCTATGATCATTATTCGTCGTATACTATTTACATCACTCGCTGTTATTGGTAGCTTGTTTGCCATCATAGTATTAGCCATTATCAACGCTATTGCCAATACCGGGCTTACCGGCGGGCAGATCGTATTATATGGATTAATAGCGGGAGTTGTACTGGGCATTGTGTTTGGTTATTTACTCATCAGGTACCTGGTAGCCAAAGCCCGGAAATTTATTCATACCAGGTTTGGGCACTTGCTTTCGCGCTTCGGCATTATCAAACAAAGCCGCCCCTAAGCATTATAAAAGCGATTATATACTATCAGCTATTTTTTCCATTTGCATGCTGCGGCTGCCTTTTATTAAGATATATGCATTTTGTAATTGTTGTTTTGAAAGCCAGTCTGCAACCTCTGCTGATCCTGAAAACCAGGAGTAGTTATGTAGTGTTTTTCTAAATTCTTCGCCCACCAGTATTACTTCCTTCCAATTATATTCATCGATCAGGTCAACCAATAACTGGTGTTCTTTGTCAGCGTCCTCCCCCATTTCCTTCATGGCACCAAGCAGCAGCAATTTATTGTCTGAGTCGACTTTCGCAAAATTTTCAATCGCAGCCTGCATACTTGTCGGGTTAGCATTGTACGCATCAAGTATAATGTGATTAGTGCCCTTCACCAGCATTTGGCTGCGACTATTGCCGGGCTCATATTGTTCTATCGCCAAAACTATTTGGCTCAGCGGCACCTGGAAGTAATAGCCAATAGCTACTGCACACAAAACATTCGGCAAATTATAGCTGCCCACCATCCTTGTATTGATCGTGATTTGTTCATCACCTGCATTTACGAGTACCTGTAAGAAGTCTGTCGAGGGTAAAGCCTTACCCGTTACATCTCCGGCGGCAGTACCATAGGTAACTATTTCTTCTATGCCGCTGCTTAGTTCCTGCAGGTAGTCGTAGTCGCTGCAAATGAAAGCAGTTCCATGATTTGCCCGCAAAAAATCGAACAATTCACCTTTACCTTTTTTTACCCCTTCCAGGCTCCCAAATCCTTCAAGGTGTGCTTTGCCACAGTTGGTAATAACTCCATGCGTTGGTTCGGCATAGTGGCAATAGCTTTCAATTTCATGCAGATGGTTTGCTCCCATTTCCACAACCGCTATTTCGGCGTCGGCTTTTATTCGCAGTAGTGTGAGGGGAACGCCAATATGATTGTTCAGGTTTCCAACAGTAGTATAGGTTTTGTACTTTGTAGATAACACTGCACTCACTAACTCCTTGGTGGTTGTTTTACCATTGCTGCCGGTAATGCCAATAAAGGGTATGGCAAATTGTTCCCTATGAAATTTTGCCAGCATTTGCAGGCTTTCAAGCACATTGTCAACTCTTATAATTCTCCCGTCGAGATTAGGAATATCTTCATCAACTATGGCATAGGCGGCGCCTGCTTCCAGGGCTGTTTGTGCAAACGCATTACCATTAAAATGAGGGCCGGACAAAGCAAAAAATATATCCCCCTTTTGTAATTTCCGGGTATCAGTTTCCACCGCGGGGTGCTGAAAATAAAGTTCATAGAGCTGCTCTGTTGTCACGTCAAGTATGTTTTGTGAAGATCAAAAATAGGATAACTCATTTTCAGTTGCCCGGGAGAATGTAGCATCTTACCAACATATAAAAGGCTACTTCTATGCCTGCAGTTGCTAACCAGTTTATTGTTTCGTTTGATACAAATGGACTTAAAGCGGGCGAAAGATTGAACAAATCCTCGTCTGCAATGTTGTTTTACTAAAACTTGAAAATATGACAAAATCAACCAATAAGCCTACCTATACAATTGGCGGAGACCTGACCGTAAACAGAATGGGTTATGGCGCCATGCGCATCACCGGCGATGGAATTTGGGGCCCCCACAGGATAGGCGGGAATGCATTAAGGTGTTGCAAAAAGCTGTAGAACTCGGTATCAATTTTATTGACACTGCTGATAGCTATGGTCCTAATGTATCAGAAGAATTGATAGCTGAAGCTTTATTTCCTTACCCCAAAGATCTTGTGATTGCTACTAAAGGTGGACTGTTGCGTACAGGGCCTAACCAGTGGCCCGTCAATGCGCATCCCGACCACTTGCGCGAAGTTTTGCACGGCAGCCTCGAGCGTTTAAAGCTCGATCAAATAGATCTGTATCAACTACACCGCATCGACCCAAAAGTGCCGTTTGAAGACTCTCTTGCATTTTTACAAGAGGCACAGGAAAAAGGATTGATAAAACACATTGGATTGTCGGAAGTGAATGTAGATGAAATAAAAAAGGCACAGCAGTTTGTAAAGGTCGTTTCCGTGCAAAACATGTACAGTGTCGATAATCGTAAATGGGAAAAGGAGTTGCAGTTTTGCAGTGACAACCACATGGCTTTCATACCCTGGTATCCGCTGAATGCAGGAAATATAAAAGCTGTAGAGAAGTTGAAGAAAGTAGGTGAAAAGTACAATGCCAGTCCCAACCAGGTTGCGCTCAGTTGGTTATTGCACCGTGCAGAAAATATACTGCTCATCCCCGGCACATCCAAAGTAAAACACCTGGAAGAAAATTACCAGGCCGCTACTATTTCATTAACTGATGAAGACATGAGTACACTAGATGATCTGTAAATTCTAGTTACAGGTAAAAAGAAAAAGTCCGTGCTGCCAGCGCGGATTTTTTGCTTTTTACCACATTCTTGCTGAAATGAATTGGATAACTGTACTGCATAAACGTTCATACTTCCTATGCACAAGAAAAGGTGATTGGCGAAAGCGAAAACATGTAAATTACGTCGCAAATTTTGCAGTACACCCGCTACTGCAAAGTTGTATTTCTCTTCAGGTAAAAACTTCCTAATAAAACTAACTATTGCTTTATGAAAGTTGCCGTTGAACGCTTTCTTTCTCTTGATGTCTTTCGTGGAATGACCATTTGTTTTATGATCATTGTCAATACACCTGGCGGAGGTGCAGCGGCTTTTTCGCCGTTAGAACATGCAGCCTGGCACGGCTTTACCCCAACCGACCTGGTGTTCCCATCCTTTCTTTTTGCAGTTGGCAACGCTATGAGTTTCTCGCAAGACAAATACAAACTCATCAGCAATAGTGCATTTCTTCAAAAGGTTTTCAAGCGTTCACTGCTTATATTTCTTATTGGTTACCTCATGTACTGGTTTCCTTTTTTTCACCTCAACGAGGCGGGGCAATTAGTGGGTGCACCCATAGGGCACACCCGTATTATGGGCGTGCTGCAACGCATTGCTTTGTGTTATCTGTTCGCCTCGCTGCTCATTCACTACTTTTCTACCAAAACGGTTTGGTTTATTAGCGTACTTCTGCTTGTGGCCTATTGGATCATTTTACTCATTTTGGGCGATGCCGCCGACCCTTACAGTATGTTAGGCAACGCCGGCACTTACCTCGACAAATTTTTATTTGGCGACGATCATCTTTACCACGGCGAAGGAGTAGCCTTTGACCCTGAAGGCGTGCTGAGTACAATGACCTCCATAGTTAATGTTGTCGTTGGCTATTATGCCGGGAGGTTCATACGCACGCACGGCAAAAACTATGAGACCATTTCCAGGCTTATGCTCACCGGGGCACTCTTTATTTTTATAGCCTTGTGTTGGAACATGGTTTTCCCGATCAACAAAAAACTCTGGAGCAGTTCGTTTGTCATGGTCACCACCGGCATCGATTTGTTGCTCATCGCTTCCCTTATTTACACTCTCGAACTCAAAAGCTGGAACCGCGGCAACTGGACGCATTTTTTTCTCATATTTGGGCGCAATCCACTTTTTATTTACATCTTGTCTGAGATATTAGTCACGATTTTTTATATGGTCCGCATCAGCGGCAAAAGCATGTACGGGTGGGGTAGCAGTGCATTTCAGGCGGTAGCCAGCGGCGCCATTGGCTCGTTATTATTTGCTATTTTTTACATGCTTATTTGCTGGAGCGTTGGCTGGTGGCTAAACAAGCGCAGGATCTATGTAAAGGTGTAGCCCTTGTCTTTTTTTTGGGTTCCGGCGCCAGATGTGGTGGGCGACATAGTTGCGACAGTCTACCCCGCCGAGGCGGGGCTCCTTTCATCGGCATAGCACAGATGAAGCTTTTTATAATGTTATACAATGGAAATGCCAGTACAATAACGCAGCCGTGTACGGCAAAACGTAGGTTTTTAAAACAGGGATTTGCTGGCTATTGCAGCTATTGCTGCCTGAAATACTAAAAGTACAAGAGTGCGACGCAACGGCCGCCTGGGTAGCGTGACTTTGCCTGGCTCCATAAAAAAATAATTTCAACACAATAGATTTTCTAATTAATAAAACATCTATGTCAGCAAAAAAAAGTGATCAGTCACGTCGCGCATTTCTCGAAAAGTTTGCTAAAGGAGTAGCGGGCGCAGCGCTGCTACCTACTGCATTGCCTGCACTTGGCGGGCAGGCACACAGCGAAATGCAAAGGCTTGCGCCAAAGTACGAAGCCAATGATCAATTGCAGATCGGTTTAATAGGTGCAGGCGGCATGGGCAGCGCAGATACCAACACGGCTCTTTCGGTGCCCGGTATAAAACTGGTAGCCGTATGCGACCTGTACGATGGCCGCCTGGACGATGCCCGCAAAAAATGGGGCAATGATCTGTACGCAACCCGCGATTATAAAGAGTTGCTGGCGCGAAAAGATATAGATGCCGTAATAATTGCAACGCCCGACCATTGGCACAAAGACATTTCTGTTGCTGCCATGAATGCCGGAAAATCGGTGTATTGCGAAAAGCCAATGGTGCACGACATAAGTGAAGGAGCCGCTGTGGTGGCTGCACAAAAAAAGAATGGAGTAGTGTACCAGGTGGGCAGCCAGGGCATGAGTTCGCTGGGTAACGAAAAAGCCCGGCAATTGCTGAAAGATGGAGCAATAGGGAAACTCAATTATGCTGAGGGATTTTGGGCGCGTATGTCGCCAACAGGCGCCTGGCAATATCCCATACCTGCAGATGCATCGCCCTCTACTGTTTGGTGGGAGCGCTTTGTTGAGAACACAACCAAAAGACCCTTTGATGCAACCCGTTTTTTCAGGTGGAGAAACTACCGCGATTATGGCACCGGTGTATCGGGAGATCTTTTTGTGCACCTGTTCTCGAGCCTGCATTTTGTTACCGGTTCGTTAGGTCCCAATAAAATAATGGCAACCGGTGGTTTGCGTTACTGGAAGGATGGGAGAGAAGTACCCGATGTAATGCTGGGTATGTTCGACTATCCTGAGACAGAAATTCACCCGGCCTTTAACCTTTCGCTGCGGGTAAACTTTGTAGATGGCACTGGGGGTACCAACTATTTGCGTATGGTGGGTAGCGAAGGTTCTATGACCGTAGAGTGGGACAAGGTTACATTGTATAGGAATAACGTAACAGAAGATGCGAATGATCCACTAAAACCAGCAAAGGACGTGAGTGATGGAAAGCAATATGTTTACAATAGAAAGATGATGTTGCCACCCGAAAAAATGGAATACAATGCACAGGAAGGTTATAAAGGTGCGCACTTTGACCATTTTTATAACTGGGCAACAGCCATTAGAAACAAAGGAAGCGTAGTAGAAGATCCTCTTTTTGGTTTTAGAGCTGCTGCTCCTGCTCTGCTATGCAACGATAGTTACTTTAAGAATGAAATCAAAGAGTGGGACCCCGGAAAGCTGCTTGTTGTCAATAGGAAATAATATTGGCAGAATCTTTTAAATACTTACCTTTTAAAATAAGTGACATGAAGAAATATTGTTTTCTTTTACTAGTTGTGCTGCCATATTTGGGTGTTATTGCCCAGGGGAAAAAGAGCCTTTTCAACGGCAAAGACCTTAGCGGCTGGACCATACACGGCACAGAAAAGTGGTATGTTGAAGATGGTAAACTGATTTGTGAAAGCGGACCAGATAAACAATATGGTTACCTGTCAACAAACCAGGATTATAAAAACTTCGTGCTTACACTACAGTTCAGGCAGGAAGCCGACGGTAATAGTGGTGTGTTTATCCGCTCGGGCATAGAAGGTACCAAAATAAGTGGCTGGCAGGTTGAGGTTGCCCCATTGGGCAATCATACCGGTGGCATATATGAATCGTACGGTCGCGGTTGGTTGATACAACCCAAACCTGAAGATGAAAAAATTCTAAAACCAGGCAAGTGGAATACAATGAAAATACGAGCCAATGGCGATGAGGTTACCTCCTGGTTAAACGGGCACGAAATGGTAACACTAAAGGATGAAAAAATTGGAAAAGGCACCGGTTTTATCGCACTGCAAATTCACGATGGTGGTGGAATAAAAGTTGTCTGGAAAAATATCTATTTAAAAGAATTGCCCTAAGATAGTTTAGAGAAATACTTCTCATGAAAATGTTTACGAAATAGAAAGTAAAAGACAAATAAGGCTTGTGCCTTTCCGTGGAATAGGTTTCGGTTTGCAGCAAGTAGAAAATAAGATCATAGACAAGCGCGTCTGTGATCTTATTTTTTGCAAAATGTTTTAAATGCGTTGGTCAAAGCTGTTTAAACCAGGTCGAAGTCATCAACTTCAGGATCAGCTATATAATCGCTATCGTATTCCGGATTACTTTGTTCGCTAACAAAATAAATAGCTATTGCTGCAGCAATACCGGCAATAGCTGCAAAAATCAAAATGTTTTTCATGCTATAGTTTTAATGATGGTTGAAGGTGCAATTTATGTACCATCAATCACTTTATACCTATAACTTATAAAAGCATAAGAAGCGCGTACGATCTAACAAAAGTTGTGTGAAGTGATGACGCCTTTTGCATGTGAAAAAAGTAAGAAGAAACTTATCATCTGCTGTGCTGAGCAAAAGGTGATACCATCAATAGTTTTGAAAATCCTTTGATTTTAAACAGCCAACATGGGTCAGCATTGGCAGGTATAAGCCTTAAAACAAAAGGAATAATCAGTTGGACACCGGCGGCAAACGACGATAGGAGATACTGGTTTTCTACTTACAAAATAATAACACTGTTGGTGCCAAATTCGTTGTGGTGCTGACTGTCGGCTTGTGGTTCATTAACCCATTCAGTTTCGTTGATGCGATATTTGAATTCGTGCTGTATCCTTTAGGCAACGATAACTCAGCGTGAAAGTGCCGTCTTTTTTCTTACTCATAACGATCGAATTCTCCCAATCACTGTTTAATCCAAGAATCTCTACTGTTTCAGCATTTTCAACATTCAAAGCGAATTTTACTTTGCAATAATCCTTGGTCTTAAAATAAGTTTTTTGTACCATTTCTATTTTGTTTTGTTAAGTTTTCGATACTGCTTAATACAAACTTCAAGAAAAGGTAACCCGTAGCAGGGTTAAAATACACTGATTGGTTCAACAGAATGTGGTCAAATCCCACTTTACTCTCGTACGATCTACTTCCTATTGCGGTGATTTACAGAGCGCTAAAAGCCTTAAATTTAACCGTTATCTTTTTGCAATTTTTCACCTTTTAAAATTCTACTCTGGCATCTTTTGCAGGTTGCCACCGCCACCAAAATTCATAGCTGGTACAGGAAGTCGAATACCAAAGAACCAAAAAGGAACATTTTCAAAAATATTGTGGGCAAAACCCACCTGCACATAATTTTTAAAACCCGATAAGACAATTCCTACGGCTAACTCAGGTACATCATCTTTATTAAAATCAGGAGATGATATATGCAGACCCCAACTAAAATCTGTAAGTGTATTATGTAAGGCAGACCGGCGGTGGTACCGCTCGCCCCAGGGCGCAAAACCCTTAAACAGAAGGTTATAATAGGGCGCCATTTGAAATTGTTTTTCAATCGCCGTGCTGCGCAGTGGATGGGCAAAAATGACGCCCACCGTACCTTCAAAATGGGGGAGTACCTGGTAGAGTAATATCTCTTTTATCTCCAGGTCGTTTCTTGTACGATTGATCCCGGTTACTGTACTCAATTTAATGACTAACCTGTCGCCAGGCTCTCGGGTACCGGTGTATCCAAGGTCAAGTTCGGTACTTGCCGGCAGGTTATTTAATGCAAGGCTAAATACTTCGTCACTAAAGGCAAGGGCTGTGGTATTCAATTCTTCATTCTTTGCCAGCAGTTCAAGCTTTGCCGGTTTAAAAAGAGAAGAAAATTGTTCGATCTTTTGTGCTAACAGTTGCCTGAGTGTAGCTGCTTTGGTTTTGGCAGCGTTGGAAACATCTAAGTCAGCAACTGTTTTTTGCAATGCTTGTACAATCTTTACAGACCCGCTATTTAGCGTTTGTATATCAGCATTCAATTGCACCAGGAAGCCTGTAACCTGAAATTGTCCGGCGTTTGCAAGAGTTGAATAATAATTAATTTTCTCCTGGCACAAAATTACCCACGCCTGTATTTGTTGCTCAAGCAGCGCGATATCTGCGGCAATTGTTGACTTGCTGGCAGGATCGTTTGCCAGTTGTTCCGCTTCAGTGCGAACACCCTGCAGATCGGTGCTTAGTCTTTGGGAGAGCACCGTACTAAAATTGCCTATATAGTTTTGTACTACGTTTTTGATAATGCCGGTACCTGTATTTTTATTTTCTTTCGCCAGGGTTTGCAACTCGTTTAATTGCTGTAGTTGTTGCGCTGATGGTATGATGTTCCAGCGGTCGAGCACATAATAGTCACCCTGTGGAATTTTATCAAAACCCTCCAGGTGCACGCCGGAGTATTGATTGTTGTGGTACAACCACGCGCCTAATTGCACTGATGATGCGCTGTCTTTATTTTTTTCGATCAGATCATTTTGCAACTCCTGCAACCTGCGGTTTACCACGGGGAACACCTTTTCAATAGGGTTAACTGATTTTTCCTGTAGGTAATAAACCCGCAGTAGAGAATCGCTATTAATAAGACTGAGGGTAAAGTTGGCAATAGCCTGCATCGATGAATTGAATTCCACAGATTTTGCCGGGTCATTATCCGTGGGCTTGTAGTTTGTAAGTGTCGTGCGAAATTGTTGTAGAATATCATTTTGCCGGTGTAGTGCCGCCGATAACAGTTCAATCAATGAAGAGACTTCCGGCGGCATTTTGTAGCTTCCACGGGCACTCAGCGCTTGTATAATACCCGTCTTATTGATGTCGATGGCAACCCGGCTATTAATGTCAGCTATGCGCCCGTTCACGTAGTCTTTTTTTATGTTTCCAGCGGCGTCCTTATAATTGCCATCCTGGTCTTTTTCGGTAAGGGTCAAAAGGTTTGCATGTTGTGCAAACAGGGGCGCTGCTGTTATTAGCAGGCAAAAACAAACCACCAGCTTTTTCATAAAAATCTTTTAAGCATTGTTTGGGGCGCTATTGTTCCAGGCATTCAATACCGCTATTTGTATTTCGGCCGGAGTAGCAAGCAGGGTTTGGCGGGTGATAAAAGCCGAAATGATGTTTGTATCAGGAGAAATGGAAAGTGCCGCATAGGTGCTATAGTCGTTCCAACTAAAATTTTGACCGCTGGTTTTAACCTGCAGGGTTTTTAGATTTGCCAACAGAAATGTTGGTTCGGGCACGAAGATAAACGCAACAGATTCATACGCTTCCGCTGCTTCATCGAGCAGCAGGCGGACATAATTACGCCCGGCAATTGCCGCCGCATCCTTGCCCAGGATCAATAAAAGGGTTACGGTTTTTGAGGGCTCATTCAATAGCTTTTTATATTCAGTACTGGCAGCAGATGCATCCGTTGCCGATAATTCAATGGGAGGTTTCATATTGGTAAGTTGAAAAAAAAGATGGGCAAACACAACAAGATAAATATAACTAAACATCGCTACAACAGCAGGGGCGCTGGCTATAACTGATCATTTGATAGTAGCACCTGGTATTTTTTGGTGGCAAGCATGGGATCCCGGGGCTACATCGTTGCTACGCTCAGTTCATCGGCATTGCCATGGGCAGCTTTTATCTGTTTGATTGAATTTTGGTTAGGTATGTATTGGATGACTATTCTTTTTCTGCAAATATTAAAGGCTCAATAAAGAACATAAAGTACAAGAGTGCGACGCAACGACCGCATAAAAGAAGTACTTAAGTTTTGTGCCCAAAAAATAAAAATTCATAGAACAGATACTATAAAAGGCGGAGAATATTTCGACGGTAAAACAATAACAAATTTGATAGATACATTTTGTATTTCTTATATTTGAGAAAAGGTTGCTACTCTCATTTCCGCTCAATTTTTTAAATTAAATAACCCTTGTCATCATGAAAAAAAATCTACTATTTCTGCTTTGTTTTGCACTTTTTGCCGGTAAGCAGAGCCGTGCACAATTTACTGTTACCGATCTTGGTTTGGAAGTACAGCACGCCGATATTTCGGCGGTTGACCTGGACAATGATGGAGACCTCGATATTGTTATTTCGGGTCAACTAAATATGCTAGGTGTATATAAAAACAATGGCGGAACTTTTACGCTGGATCCTTCAACACCTTTTCAGGGTCTTACGTTTGCCACTATGGATTGGGGCGACATTAATGGCGATGGAAAATTAGACATGCTGCAAAATGGTTTTCCCGATGGACAGCCACCCATTACCCGCCTTTATACTTCGGATGGTGCCGGCAATTTTACTGCAAGCAGTACAGTTCTTCCACAGTTAACTCCTTCGAGCGGTTTTGCCGATCTGAATAATGATGGCTATACCGATATGTTCATATTTGGAAATTACTTTGATGGGAAATGCAAAATTCTGTTCAACGACAAAAATGGCGGCTTTACCGAATCTGCTCAGTTCGACGCTTACAATTGGATAGATCCGAATGTGACTTTGGTTGATTATGACAATGATAAAGACCTGGATTTATTTGTGAATGCCTATGATGACATTGCACATACGCGCTTTGCGAAAATGTTTAAAAACGATAACGGAACATTTACGGAGACTAACATAAATATTATACAAAAAAGTTACGGGTCGGCTGTATGGGGAGACTACAACAGTGATGGTTACCTGGACCTGCTGTTAAATGGGGATGGTGACGCAGCAAGTGGAGAAGACAATAATAATATATACAGACTGTACTCAAATGTAAATGGTGTGTTTACTGCGGTGCAAACTTTTTCTACCTACAGGCAGATAAGTACCGGTGACGGTGGGCGCTTTGCCGATATAGATAATGATGGTGACCTGGATATAATTGTGACCGGCTATAGCGAGGATTTGCAAACGCAGGCAACTGCCATTTATATTAATACTCCGGCACATTTACACCTTTTGCACTCAATAGCTCTCTTCCGGGTGTGTCAGAAAGCTCTATAGAAGTTGCCGACCTGGATGATGATGGAGACCTGGATATGATCTTGACCGGATATTCGAATAATAATTTTGGGGGTCCGGGTACAGCCTATAATCGCCGGGTAGCACTTATTTTAAACAATCCCATACCGTTTCCAAACCTTGCACCAACAGCACCAACCAACCTGGCTGCGAGTGGCAACCAGGCATCATTAACACTTAGCTGGAATGCTGCAACGGATTTAACAACTCCACAAAACGGTTTGAGCTATAATCTGTTTCTGGTAGATAATGCTGGTAAGTGGTTTTATTATCCGTTGGCAGATACTACAACCGGTAAGCTAAAGCTGCAGCGAGTTGGAAATGTAAATATGAATAAAGGCTGGATAATAAAAGGTTTGCCCAGCAGGAACTTACCGCTGGGGAGTGCAGGCGATTGATAACAGTTTTAAGGGATCAACTTTTGCAAAATCTTCTTTCACTATCAACACCGATGGTTCATTACCCGTAACGCTCAGCAGCTATACTGTGGTGGCTGAAGGAAAAAAAGCCAGGATACAATGGACCACTGCGGCTGAACAGAATAACAGTCGCTTTGATGTGATGCGGTCAGCAAACGGTCGTGACTTTACCAAGCTGGCAGCAGTAGAAGGCAAAGGGACAACCAGTTCGAAAAATCAATACAGTGTTTACGATAATGCACCTGTAAATGGAATGAATTATTATAAATTACTCCAGGTAAATACAGATGGTAAGGTTACAGATATGGGAATTAGAACACTTGATTTTAGCAATGGTAGCAAGCCTGTTGCCGTAGTGTATCCCAACCCTGTGAGAAGTGATATAGGGCTTAGCCTTAGTAATTTCAACGCGGAGTCATTTACTGCTACCCTTTCGGATATGAGTGGCAGAGTATTGCACCAGGAAGTGATTTCTACCGGTAACGGACAAGGCTACTACAAGTTGAACTTACGTACCAGACCACAACCAGGTCAATATGTTTTGCTTGTTACCGGCAACGGATTAAAACAAAGTTTGAAAGTGATAGTGAAATAAATTGCTACAGGTAATAGAAAAGACCTGCAAGTTGCCGGTCTTTTCTTTTATACAATGTTTGTAGGATTTGAAGAAATATATGTTTTAACCAGCAATAGTTGTATAATAAAAAGAGCAGGCAATCAGCCTGCTCTTTTTATTATACAACTATCCTATCTGGTGATTATTCTTCATCATCAAAGTTCATTGCTTCACGTGCTGTAGCCAACAATTCATATTCTTCTTTACTACCAACAATCATGTTTTCAAACTCTCTTAAACCCGTACCTGCAGGAATTGCATGACCGGTAATCACGTTTTCTTTCAATCCAAGCATATCATCAGTTTTACCCATGATGGCTGCAGAACTTAATACTTTGGTAGTTTCCTGGAATGATGCGGCAGATATCCAGCTTTGAACACCCAGAGATGCTTTGGTAATACCCAGCAACAATGGTGATGAAGTGGCAGACTGAGCATCCCTGAATTCAACCAGCTTTCTATCGCTACGGCGAAGGATAGAATTCTCTTCTCTCACTTCGCGTAAGGCTAACAATTTGTCCGGCTTTCAGTTTAGTACTTTCGCCAGACTCAACTACTACTTTTTTATCAAAGATGTAATCGTTTTCATCGTTGAATTCGATACGGTCAACTGTATCTCCTTCAAGGAACCTTGTATCTCCCGGATCCTGTATTTCAACCTTTTTCATCATTTGACGAACGATTACCTCAATGTGTTTATCATTGATACGCACACCTTGTAAACGATATACTTCCTGAATTTCATTCACCACATATTCCTGTACAGCAAATGGTCCTTTAATAGCAAGAATATCAGCAGGCGCAGTTGAACCATCAGATAAGAGCGTACCCGCTTTCACAAAGTCACCATCCTGTGCCAAGAATTTGGCGCGTAAGCGGAACGAGATATTTTTTAACAACACCATCTCTTGCTTCAACAATAATTTCACGGTTACCACGCTTAATATTACCAAAGCTAACCACACCATCAATTTCTGAAACTACTGCAGGGTTACTTGGATTTCTTGCTTCAAACAATTCAGTTACTCTTGGAAGACCTCCGGTAATATCTCTCAGTTTACCTAGATACCCTTGGAATTTTAACCAATACCTGTCCCTGTTTTACTTCTTCACCTTCCTCAATACAATATGACTTCCAACAGGAAGGTTATACATTTTATTGTCTTTGGCTCCTTCAACTATCAACCCTGGTATCTTGGTTTTGTCTTTTGTTTCAATTACCACTTTTTCACGGTGACCTGTTTGTTCATCAGCTTCTTCGCGGTAAGGTAACACTATCAATAATATTTTCAAACTTTATTGCACCTGGAATTTCAGAAACTACTACATTGTTGAACGGATCCCATGAACAGATCACTTCGCCTTTGGTTACTTTCTGGCCATCTTTAACCTGTAAGGTTGCACCATAAGGAACGTTGTTTGTGATCAATAAACGATCATTCTTAACGTCCATGATTCTTACTTCACCGGTACGACCAATAACCACTTTTACTTTATCACCTTCATTGTTCAGAGTATCAACAGTTCTTAAACCATCAAATTGAACTGTACCATCGAACTTTGCATTCAAGGTACTTTCTACCGATGCAGATCCTGCCACACCACCCACGTGGAAGGTACGTAGGGTTAACTGCGTACCTGGTTCACCAATGGATTGTGCTGCGATGATACCCACTGCATCACCACGTTGAGCGGTATAACCGGTTGCAAGGTTTTTACCATAACAACGTACGCAAACACCACGCTTAGCTTCGCAGGTAAGTACCGAACGAATTTCAACTGTTTCAATCCCGGCTTCTTCAATCGCTTTTGCAATATCCTCATCTAATCTGCTGACCGGCTTCTACAAGCAATTCATCGGTTACAGGGTTAAAGACAGTATGAAGAGATGTACGTCCTAAAATTCTATCGAACAAGCGGTTCTACTATATCCTCATTATCTTTTAGCGCACTGGTAGCAATACCGCGCAGTGTACCACAATCTTCCTCTGTAATTACAACATCCTGGGCAACGTCAACCAAACGACGGGTAAGGTAACCTGCATCAGCCGTTTTCAATGCCGTATCAGCCAGACCTTTACGGGCACCGTGCGTAGAGATAAAGTAATCCAATACGTTCAGTCCACCTTTAAAGTTGGAAAGAATTGGATTTTCAATGATCTCATTTCCTGAGCTACCACTCTTACGCGGTTTAGCCATCAGACCCCTGATACCAGCCAAGCTGTTTTACCTGTTGCTTACTACCACGGGCACCCCAGTCAAGCATCATATACACTGAGTTGAAACCTTGTTTATCACTTGCCATCTCACGGATTAGTGTTTCAGTGATACGGGTATCCACACGGCTCCAGATGTCAATGATACCATTATAACGCTCGTTGTTAGTGATCAGACCCATGTTGTAGTTGTCCCAAACCTCCTCAACTTCTGCTTTTGCCTGGTCAAGTAACTGGTCTTTAATGTCAGGGATAATCAGGTCATTAATATTGAATGACAGACCCACCTTTAAATGCCATACGGAAACCAAGAGTTTTGATGTCATCCAAGGAACTTGGCTGTTTTAGGAACGTCGGTAATCTTAATGATGTCGCCGATGATCTCCCGCAAGCTCTTCTTGGTCAGCAACGCATTAATATAACCAACTTCTTTTGGAACAAATTGGTTAAACAATACACGTCCAACAGTGGTTTCAATCAGTTTTTGGTACAATTCACCTTTATTGGTACTTACCAAAGTTTTTACTTTGATATGCGCATGCAGGTCAACTTGTTTTTCATTATAGGCAATCAGTCACTTCCTCCATAGAGTAGAAAGCTTTTCCTTCACCTTTCACCTTTACATCTTCAGTGCTCTTTCTACCCTTGGTAATATAGTACAGACCCAATACCATGTCCTGTGAAGGAAGGGTAATTGGCGTACCGTTTTGTGGGTTCAAGAATGTTGTGAGAAGACAACATCAACAATTGGGCTTCAAGGATAGCAGCATGGCTCAATGGCACGTGTACCGCCATCTGGTCACCGTCAAAGTCGGCGTTGAACGATGTAGTTACCAACGGGTGAAGCTGGATTGCCTTTCCTTCAATCAACCTGGGTTGAAACGCCTGGATTGACAAACGGTGCAATGTTGGGGCCCGGTTTAACATAATCGGGTGACCCTTCAATATATTCTCAAGGATATCCCAAATAACTGCTTCTTTTTTATCAACTAATTTCTTGGCAGACTTCACCGTTTTTACAATACCTCTTTCAATTAGCTTACGAATAATAAATGGTTTGAAAAGCTCTGCAGCCATATCTTTTGGAAGACCGCACTCATGCATTTTCATTTCAGGACCTACCACGATAACCGAACGACCAGAATAGTCAACACGCTTACCCAACAGGTTCTGACGGAAACGACCTTGCTTACCTTTCAATACATCAGAAAGAGATTTCAAAGCACGTCCACCTTCAGCTTTAACAGCGTTTGATTTTCTTGAGTTATCAAACAAGCTATCAATAGCTTCCTGCAGCATCCTTTTTTCGTTACGTAAGATCACCTCTGGTGCTTTAATCTCTAACAAACGCTTCAAACGATTGTTACGAATAATCACACGACGATATAGATCATTCAAATCAGAAGACGCAAAACGACCACCATCCAAAGGAACCAATGGACGAAGTTCAGGAGGAATAACAGGAATGTATTGCATCACCATCCACTCAGGGCGGTTGGTAATACGCGTATTTGCATCACGGAAACTTTCCACTACGCTCAAACGCTTAAGGGCATCTGCTTTACGTTGTTGTGAAGTTTCATGTGCAGCAGCATTTCGCAGGTCAAATGACAATTGATCCAGATCAATTCTTTGCAACAGATCATGAACTGCTTCAGCACCCATTTTCGCAACAAATTTGTTTGGATCTTCATCAGGCAGGTATTGGTTGTCTTTTGGTAAAGCATCCAGGATATCAAGGTATTCTTCTTCAGTAAGCAGGTCACCAAAGTTCTGACCTTTATCAGCACGAATACCCGATTGAATAACTACAAAACGTTCATAATAAACAATGGTCTCCAATTTCTTAGAGCTCATTCCCAACAAATAACCAATCTTGTTAGGCAGAGATTTAAAGTACCAGATGTGAACAACAGGAACCACCAATTTGATGTGTCCCATTCTTTCACGACGTACTTTCTTTTCAGTAACCTCAACACCACAACGGTCGCAAACAATACCCTTATAACGGATACGCTTGTATTTACCGCAGGCACATTCATAATCCTTCACCGGACCAAAAATTCTTTCGCAAAACAAACCATCTCTTTCAGGTTTGTACGTACGATAGTTAATGGTTTCAGGCTTTAAAACTTCACCGAAGCTCTTTTCAAGAATGCTGTCGGGAGACGCCAAACCAATCGTTATCTTAGAAAACGTTGGTCTTGGACGGTTATCTCTTTTATTCATTGCCATATATCGTAATTCCGATTTTATTTTTTTGTTACGCAGCCTTTGCGCTTAACATCCTCGTCAATTGCTATCGGGATTGCGTCACTCACCTGTTACTATTCGACATGTTTTCACCATTCTTTATTAAATCCAATTCTTTCCGTTTTTTCTTGTCGGCTGTTCAACCAGTCTTTTAATGTAGTCAAAAATTAACTTCTATTTGATCGTCGTGTTTGTCTGTCTTTTTTTCCAGTTGCTCCAACTTAACCAAAATGTCTTTATGCGTGAGCAAAAGTTCCTTCATCTTCGAATAAACCCGCATGATCTGGATATTCACCTGAATTGCCTGTTCGCTTCTCAATACACTTGACAACATCAATACACCATGCTCAGTAAAAGCAAAAGGAGGTATTACGTTTGACCTCGTTAAGGTCGCAATTTGCGACCTTGAAGGTCCAATTTGCGACCTCCAAGTTTTCAAACTCCTCTTCAGTCAATTCAAACATAAAATCTTCCGGAAACCGTTCAATATTTCTTCGAACCTGTTCCTTTAAACGCTTCGTTTCAACACCATACATCTCAGCCAAATCAAAATCAAGCATCACCTTTTGCCCTCTGATCAGATAGATTTTACTCTCGATTAAAGTTTCAGTAATTTGTAATGATTTACTCATGACTGATTGTTAGAATTGTTCAAGGTCACAATTTGTGACCTTGAACATCAAAATACTTTTACTGCTCAATTGAATAATTAAGAACTACTGTAAATTTAGAGACTAACAACTACACCTCAAAACCTTGCAAAGAACTTATGACATTTTAAACTTGAGGTCACAAATTTGTGACCTCAAATTTGCATTTATGTACAAGTTCCATATCTGATTGAAATGTACAAGATTCGCAATGCACTTTCCATTTTACAGCATTCCGCCTGGCTCACTTCTATTCAAATTTCAAATCCAACCCTAAACCTCTCAATTCATGCACCAATACATTGAACGATTTCGGTATACCGGCTCTTGGAACGTTTTCACCTTTCACAATGGCTTCGTAAGTCTTAGCACGTCCAATAATATCATCAGATTTCAACGTCAACAACTCCTGCAAAATGTTGGATGCACCATAAGCTTCCAGTGCCCAAACCTCCATCTCACCAAAACGCTGACCACCAAACTGGGCTTTACCACCCAGAGGTTGTTGTGTAATCAAACTGTATGGTCCGATAGAACGGGCGTGCATCTTATCATCCACCATGTGGTGAAGTTTGATGATGTAGATGATACCAACTGTTGTCTTTTGCTCAAACCGGTCACCGGTTTCTCCATCATAAAGGTAGGTATGACCAAAGGTTGGCAAACCTGCTTTGTCTATGTTATCCGCGATTTCTTCAACGGTGGCACCATCAAAAATTGGAGTGGCAAAACGAACACCCAACTTCTCACCAGCCCAGCCAAGTACAGTTTCATAGATCTGTCCAAGGTTCATACGGCTTGGTACACCTAGTGGGTTTAAGCACGATATCAACCGGTGTTCCATCTTCTAAGAAAGGCATGTCTTCTGCACGTACAATCTTGGCTACAATACCTTTATTTCCGTGACGGCCCGCCATCTTATCACCCACTTTCAGCTTACGCTTAACAGCCATGTAAACTTTAGCAAGTTTCAATACACCTGCAGGTAATTCATCACCAATTGAAATATTGAATTTCTCTCTCTTATAACGACCTAATTCTTCGTTGTACTTAATATTGTAGTTGTGCAGCAAAGTATTGATCTGGTCGTCAATCTTTGCATCACCTGTCCAACCTAAAGGATTAACATTCTTGATAGTCAATCTGGGAAAGGTTTTTCTGGTTGAACTTAGATCCTTTACCAATCAGCACTTCACCAAAATTGTTACTAACACCAGCAGAAGGTTTGTCTTTCAACAAGGTTTGCAATTTTTCAAGCAACACTTCCATAATGTCGGCTACATTCTTCTCGTGCACCTTCTCAATCTTCTCAAGAATGGCTTTCTCACGAACCTTTGTATTCTTATCTTTCTTGGCTCTCTGGAATAATTTCTTATCAATCACAACACCTTCTGTTCCGCTTGGCGCTTTCAAAGAAGCATCTTTTGCATCACCGGCTTTATCACCAAAGATGGCACGCAACAACTTTTCTTCAGGAGTTGGATCGCTTTCACCTTTTGGTGTGATCTTACCAATAATAATATCGCCTTCCTTTAATTTGTGCACCAATACGAATAATACCATTTTCATCCAAGGTCTTTAGTAGCTTCTTCAGATACATTCGGAATATCAGGAGTCAATTCCTCTTCACCCAATTTAGTATCACGAACTTCCAATTCAAATTCTTCAATGTGAACAGAAGTAAACCAGTCTTCACGAACTACTTTTTCATTGATAACGATAGCATCCTCAAAGTTGTAACCTTTCCATGGCATGAATGCCACTTTCAGGTTTCTACCCAAGAGCCAGTTCACCGTCGCGGGTTGCATAACCTTCAGTCAAGAAAGTCGCCTTCTTTTACAATCTGTCCTTTTTGTACGGAAGGACGCAGGTTGATACAAGTAGCCTGGTTCGTTTTTATAAACTTGGTTAGCTTATAAATGATCAGGTCTTCTTCAAAGCTTACCAGCTTTTGCTCTGCGTTGCGTGTATAGCGAACATGTATTTCTTTAGCATCTACAAACTCAACCACACCATCACCTTCTGCATGAATTTGAATTCTTGCATCCCGGGCAGCCTTTCCTTCCAATCCTGTACCAACAATAGGTACTTCAGGACGGATCAAGGGCACAGCCTGGCGTTGCATGTTCGATCCCATCAGGGCACGGTTGGCATCATCATGCTCAAGGAACGGAATAAGCGACGCACTCAAACCAACGATCTGGTTTGGCGCCACATCCATAAATTCAACCTCACTTTTATCAATATCGGGAAGTCACCTGTCTGACGGCTTACAACACTATCTTCAGCAAATTCGCTCTTGTCATTAAGCGGTGAACTCGCCTGTGCAATTTTCTTTAGGTCTTCTTCTTCTGCACTCAGAAAAGTGAGGGTCTTCATATCTACTTTACCATCGTTTACTTTGTGGTAAGGAGTTTCAATAAAGCCCATTTCATTGATCTTTGCATGAACGCAAAGAGTAGAGATCAAACCAATGTTCGGTCCTTCCGGAGTTTCAATAGTACACAAACGACCATAGTGGCTGTAGTGTACGTCACGAACCTCAAAACCAGCTCTCTCCCTGCTCAAACCTCCGGGTCCAAGTGCGGAGATACGACGCTTGTGCGTGATCTCACTCAAGTGGATTGGTTTGGTCTAAGAATTGGGACAACTGAGAAGTACCGAAGAATGAATTAATTACTGATGACAAAGTTCTGGCGTTGATCAGATCAACCGGAGTAAATACCTCGTTATCACGAACGTTCATTCTCTCACGAATGGTACGCGCCATACGGGCAAGACCCACACCAAACTGAGCATACAATTGCTCGCCTACAGTACGTACACGACGATTGCTCAGGTGATCGATATCATCAATCTCTGCCTTACTATTGGTCAGGCGAACGAGATATTTGATGATCTCAATGATATCTTCTTTTGTCAATACTTTTTTCTCGATCGGAAAAGTAAGACCCAACTTGCGGTTGATCTTATAGCGACCAACTTCACCCAGGTCATATCGCTTATCACTGAAAAACAGTTTGTCGATAATGCCACGGGCAGTTTCGTTGTCGGGAGCATCAGCACCACGCAATTGACGATAGATGTGTTGCACCGCTTCCAACTCACTGTTCGAAGTGTCTTTATTAAGCGTATTATATATAATAGAGTAATCACCACTCACTTCTTCTTTCTGAATGAAGACACTCTTCACTTCCATTTCATTGATGGTTTCGATAGCACTTTCATCAAGTATCGTATCTCTCTCCATCACTACTTCGTTCCTTTCAATAGAAACTACCTCTCCGGTATCTTCATCTACAAAATCCTCTACCCAGGTGCGCAGCACACGGGCAGCCAATTTTTTGCCTAAAAATTTGTCAAGAGATTTTTTATCGGCCTTCACCTCATCGGCCATTCCAAAGAGCTCCAGGATGTCTTTATCAGTTTCAAAACCAATGGAACGCAGTAAGGTAGTAACCGGGAACTTTTTCTTACGGTCGATGTAGGCATACATCACGTTATTAATGTCAGTCGCAAATTCCATCCAGGCTCCTTTGAAAGGAATAACCCTGGCAGAGTAGATTTTTGTTCCGTTGGGATGTACTGACTGACCAAAGAATACACCGGGTGAACGGTGCAGTTGACTCACAACAACCCTCTCAGCACCATTTACTACAAAAGTGCCGCGGGGAGTCATGTAGGGGATATTTCCCAAAAACACGTCCTGCACAATGGTTTGGAAATCGATATGCTCTTCGTCGTTACAGCTCAGCCTCAGCTTTGCTTTTAGTGGAACAGCATAGGTTAAACCCCTTTCCATACACTCATCAATAGAGTAGCGTGGCGGGTCAATAAAGTAATCCAGGAATTCCAGTACAAAGATGTTGCGGGTGTCGGTGATCGGAAAGTTCTCTTTAAACACGCGAAACAAACCTTCAACATTACGCTTATCGGGCGTGGTCTCTAACTGAAAAAAATCCTGGAATGATTGTAATTGAATGTCGAGGAGGTCAGGAGTTTCTGATAAATTTTTAATCTTACCGAAACTGACCCTGTTCTGAACTTTAGTTGAAGACATATTTATTATTAACCGGTTTTATTCAAATATTCAGGCTAAAGCGCTGGTAACTAGGTATCAAAACTGATGCAGATGCGGATACAAAAAACTCCGAAATGCTTGCGGCTAATGCACCTGAAATTAAAAGGAACGCAAAGGTAATGAAAGCGGATAATACGGAAAAAACATTTTTATACCAAAAACGTTAATGTGAGAAATTTTAAAATTTCCAAACATCATCTTTTTAGTACCATGTTGTAGCAGATGTGGCAGGTGGCGCACAAGGCGAAAGTAAAACAATCGACCAAATTAACCGATCTTATTTTGTTAAACACTTTTTTACAAAAGGTGATGTTCGCTTTGGCAGCCGGCAGTTTGTATTCTATTATACATAGTTGCGACGCTCCGTTCATCGGCATCGCATTTCTTTACTTTTAGTATTTGTCATTTTTCCTACCCTATTGTTTTTCGTCAGACTGATGAAAAAAGTACTTATTGTACAAGAGTGCGACGCAACAATGCTATAGCAAAGTGCTACATTCGACCCCATAAAAAATTGCTACGATTACTACTAATTAAAACTTTTTGCCACTATGACAATTGTAAATTTCCGCCGGTTAGTCCTCACAGTCTTACTTCCCTTTTGTGTTCTGTCAATACTTGGTGCGCAGAATACAAAAGCCCCGGCTGCCATGCACCTCAACGATCTCGAGTACCTGGAATACCAGGGTGTAAATGTTATGTTAGCTCACGACTTTTATCCCGAAAGTCACCAGGGTGGAGTAGGAGTAATACAGAATGGATTGCGTGTGGCAACCAACGGCGACATTCGTCTTGAGCCTACACCTGGACAGTGGCAACCTACACCCAAAGTTGGCAAGCGCATAATTGATAAAGCCAAACAGGAGGTAAGCGTGCACATGGAATTTCCCAATGAAGAGATAGATCGAAAAGGTTTCAATCCGATCATCTATCCCGACTTACATTTTAGTTACAATATTCGTGTCGATGCCGGCTGGTAAAGCATTCAAGATTATCGTCGATTTGGATAAACCGCTACCCGACGAGTGGATCGGTAAAGTAGGTTTTAATTTTGAGCTGTTTCCACAAATTCTTTTCGGTAAATCCTATTATGTTGATCAACAGTCAGGCATTTTTCCCCGGCAACCAAACGGTCCCAATTATAAAGACAAAGATGGCGACGTGCAAATAGTACCTATGGCGGTTGGGAGAAAGCTGACCATAGCACCAGAGTCAGACCTGCAGCGCATGACCATAGAAAATCTTTCCGGAAGCAACCTGGAGCTATTAGACGGCCGTGGAAAACACAACAACGGCTGGTTTGTAGTTCGTTCTTTGGTACCAAAAGGTGCAGCAGACCGGCGCTATAGAATGGCTGGTTACGCCACACGCCGTAGAAGGTTGGAAGGCTGCCCCGGTAGTGCAGATTTCACAGGTTGGATATCATCCGGCACAGAAAAAGGTAGCAGTCATAGAGCTTGATGCAAACGACCACACTCTGCAACAAGCACACCTGTTGCGCGTAAAGGAAAACGGTGGTTTTGAAATAGCGCTGGCTGCTACACCTGCAAAATGGGGTAAATTCCTTCGGTACAATTATCTGCAGTTCGATTTTACATCTGTAGTAAAGCCTGGTATGTATGTAGTTACCTATGGCAACTATAAGACGGAGCCTTTTCAGATCAGCAGCCATGTATTTGACCGCAATGTGTGGCAGCCCACGCTCGAATATTTTTTGCCGGTGCAAATGTGTCACATGCGGGTAAACGAGCGCTATAAAGTGTGGCACGGCTGGTGCCACCTCGATGATGCACGCATGGCGCCAATTGACTCCACGCACTTCGACGGATATATACAGGGACATTCTACTCTCACTTCATTCAATGGAGGTGAACATGTGCCCAACCTCAACAGCGGTGGCTGGCACGATGCCGGCGATTTTGATCTAAGGGTAAAGTCGCAGGCAGAAACTGTGCAGGGTTTAGGCTTAGCTTACGAACTTTTTAATTTGAAGTACGACAATACATCCATTGATCAAAAAAACAAAGTTGTCGAAATACAAACTCCTGATGGCAAGCCCGATGCTTTACAGCAAATGGAACATGGTCTCTTATCTATTCTCGGCGGTTACCGTTCCCTGGGCAGACTTTATCGTGGTATTATTGAACCCACCAAGCAACAATATGTAATGCTGGGTGATCCTGCAAACCTTACTGATAACATAGCCTTCGATAACACGGGTGTAAATACTAATGTGCCACAAGTGGGTCTGCCAGGTTCGGCTGACGACCGGTGGGTGTTTACAGAAAACAATCCCAATCGCGAGTTAAGTGTGGCGGCAGCGCTGGCAACGGCAGCCAGGGTTATGAAAGGCTACAACGACACGTTGAGTGCCCAGAGTTTGCAGGCAGCCGAGCAGCTATGGAACATTACCAAAGAAAAAAATGCTGTGGCAAGAGTGGAAGCAGCCACCGAACTTCTGCTAACCACAAAGGATAAAAAATATGCCAATTGGTTGGTTGACCATACCAGGGAGATAGCTGACAATTTTGAAAGGACCGGTTTCATTGTGGGCAGGACTTTAGACATTATTAACAACCAGGCATATAAAAATGCGATTACAACGGCGGCTAAAGCCTACTATGCAAAAATAGTGGAGCAGGGCAAAAAGACACCCTATGGATTGCCCTATGAACCCAACATTTGGGGTGCTGGCTGGGGCATTCAAAACTTTGGTTTTCGCCAATATTTTTTGCACACAGCCTTTCCTGAAATCTTTCCGCTTGATTATATGTTGTACGCAATGGATTTCATCCTGGGTTGCCACCCCGGCAGCAATACCGCGTCTTTTGCATCCGGTGTCGGATCCCGCTCAGTAACAACTGCCTATGGTTTTAACCGGGCAGACTGGTCTTACATTCCGGGTGGCATTGTTTCGGGCACCGCTTTGATACGCCCCGATTTTCCTGAACTGCTAACGTGGCCATTTTTATGGCAACAGACTGAATACGTTTTGGGCGGGGGCACCACAGACTATCTCTTTTTAATTCTGGCTGCCGATCATGAGCTCAATAAAAAAAGTAAGACGAGATAGTGAGAGTTTATGAGCCAGACTATAGAATACTAATTTGACATTGTTGCGTCGCACCCTTGTACTGCAGTGGCAGTACGCAGCAAAAAGCAAGATGTTTGAACATATTGACAAAGGAAAAAAAGCTGCCTTACCAAATTCTGCACACGAGTGCGACGCAACAAAACCTTAATTGATATTCTAAACCCTGGTACAAAAAAAAATTACCGGTATCCCTTTGCCTGCAGGTGAAACAACTCAGCGTAACGTCTGTTGGCGTGAAGCAATTCTTCATGGGTGCCGATCTCTGCCAGTTGACCTTTTTCCAAAACCAGGATCCGGTCTGCCATGCGTACTGTGGAGAACCGGTGCGAAATGAGCACGGCAGACTTTCCTTTGGTCAGGTCGGCAAACCGTTGAAACACCTCGTACTCGGCACGCGCATCGAGTGAACTGGTGGGTTCGTCGAGAATGAGTAGTTGAGCGTCTTTCATGTAAGCCCGGGCAAGCGCGATCTTTTGCCATTCGCCACCTGAAAGTTCTATACCATTGTTGAAGCGCCGTCCCAATGCCTGGTCGTAATTATTGGGTAGTTTGTTAGCAAGCAAATTTGCAAGGCTTTTTTCTGCCGAATTTTCTATCAGTGGGCGGTTTTCCTTTTCGTCGATATTGCCCACGGCGATGTTTTGGGCAAAGCTCAATTGATATTTCAGGTAATCCTGGAATATAATTCCTGTGTGTTTTCGCAACTCCAGTATATCGTACTCACGCAGGTCGATACCGTCCAATAATATACGACCTTCTGCCGGGTCGTACAGGCGAGCCAAAAGCTTTACTAACGTTGTTTTGCCCGCACCATTTTCACCTACAAGCGCCAGTTTTTCGCCGGCATGCAGGGTAAAGCTCAGATGGCGGTTTGCCCATTGTTCGCTATTACTATACCTAAATCCAACGTTTTCGAAAGTAAACCCGTGCTGTATAGGAACGGGAAAGGGGATAGGTTTGGCAGCCACTTTGATCTTCGGTGTTATCTCAAAAAAGTCAAAGAAATCGCGCAGGTAGATTGCACCCTGCGACAGGCTGGTAAAACGGTTCAAGATGTTTTCAAGCAAGCTACGAAGTTGCCGGAAGGAGCCGGCTAAGAACAGTAGACTACCTATAGAAAGATCACCGCTCACCGTTTTAAAAATGATGACCACGTATGCGGCATAATAACCCGTACTGCCGATAAGGGTAAACAACGTGCCCCAGGATGCACGTTTTACAGAAAGTTTTTTATTATCAGTATAAAATTTGTTTGAAAGAGTTTTGAACCTGTCGACCAAAAAGCCGGAAAGATTGAATAGCTTGACTTCTTTGGCGGTCTCATCACTTGCGCCTATGTAGCGCATGTAGTCCAGTTCGCGACGTTCGGGCGTTTGTCCGCGGGTAAGCGCATAGCTGCGATCATTAAAATACAATTCACCTAAGAACGCCGGCACAATAGCAACTAAAAGCAACAGGATCAGCCAGGGATTAAACGCCATTAGTCCTGCTGCCAAAAACGCCATGGTGATAAAATCCTGCACCTGGGTGAGCACCTGCGAAAGCAAAATGGTGCGACCAACAGTCTGCTGGCGGGCACGTTCAAGTTTATCATAAAAAGCAGAGTCCTCAAACTGGTCAAGATCGAGAGTAGCAGCATGCTGCATGATGCGCACAGATGTATGATTGGCAAAGAGATCGCCCAGCAAACTATCGGCAAGTGAAATGGCACGGCTCAATGCATCGGAGAAAACAGCCAGGGCAAACTCGGCCGCTACAAGTCCCCAAAGGTGTGAATGATCTTGTGGCGCCGGGTTACGGCTCAGCAGCACCACCTGGTCGATAATGAGTTTACCAATATATAAGACTGCCACCGGCACAGCAGAGCGTAGCAGGCGCAAAACAGCATTAAGCAAAGTATAGGTACGGTTAGTCTCCCAAACCAGGCGGAAGAAACGGGGAAGATTGCCAAGCGCCGCAACTTTTTCTTTAAGCGTGGTACGAGGTGCATTGTCGTTAGATGGAATGCGTTTTTCACGGGTCATTCGTACTTTACTCATGTGGCGAAATTAAGTAAAGCTAACACCGTTGCTATTGAGAAGGTTTTAACTTAAAACAGCAGAATACCTCTTTGCCTTTCTTATTTTTGCCCGACACCCCAAATACTCCAGCTATTGATGAAAACATTCTTTGTACTGCTTTGCTTCTACTGCCCGCTATTGTTTGCGCAGGACACAATAAAGCCTGCTGCTAATCTTATCCTTAAAGGAATACCGCCTCTTTCGTCTGCAATAGAAAAGGAGGTACACACCTACCTCGAGTCAAGAAGTGCTATATTTTGCGATTGGCATCCAAAAGAAAAGGAAATGATAATAAGTACACGGTTTGGCAATGTGCCGCAGTTGCATTTAGTGTCTATGCCTTTGGGTGAGCGTAAACAGCTTACTTTCTTCAATGAACCGGTAACCAATGCTGCATTTGAACCTGCCGAAGGCAATTACTTTTTATTTACGAAAGATGAAGGTGGAAATGAGTTCACGCAGATCTACCGATATGACCTGAAAACGGGAAAGATCGCCCAATTAACTGATGGAAAACGGGCGCAAAACGGCGGGATCGTCTGGAGCAATAAGGGAAAAGAGATCGCCTATGCTTCCACGCGGCGCAATGGAACTGATCGCGATATATACCTGATGAACCCGTTGGATACCAGCAGCAACAAAATGCTGGTGCAGGTAACCGGCGGTGGCTGGGGAGTGCAGGATTGGTCAAAAGACGATAAGCAGATTTTACTTTTAGAGTATATCTCTGCTAACGAATCTCACCTTTGGCTGGCGGATGTATTAACAGGCGCACGCACCGAACTAACCCTGCGCAGCGAGCGGGGCGTTGCATATGGGGAGGCGAAGTTTAGTAAAGATGAGAAAGGGGTGTACCTGGTTACTGACAAGGAAAATGAATTTTCACGGTTAGCTTATATGGACATTGCTACCCGGCAGCTCACCTATCTTACCTCTGCCATTCCCTGGAATGTTGAGGAATTTGACTTGTCAAAAGACAATTCGCAACTGGTATTTTCTACCAATGAAGCTGGCTTCTCAAAAGTTTACCTACTCAATACCGGCAAAAACCAATACCGTCAAATCACCACCATACCGCCGGGGGTGTACTCAGGTCTTAGCTACCAGCGTACAAAGAATAACGTAGCAGTTGTTGTCAATAGCGCACAATCGCCGGCCGATGTGTACGTAATATCTACCAGCAACGGCAAAACCGAGCGGTGGACGGAAAGCGAGATGGGTGGTGTGGTTAGCAGCGACCTGGTAGCGCCTCAACTGATAAAATGGCCCAGTTTTGATCGAGAAGAGATCAGTGGATTTCATTATAAGCCTGCCAGCAACATTTACCGGCAAACGACCGGTAATGATTACTATACACGGCGGACCCGAAGGACAATCATTGCCCATATACCAGGGTGCAAATAATTATTACCTGAACGAATTGGGGGTAGCTATCATTTACCCAAATGTGCGCGGGTCAGAGGGATATGGAAAAACTTTTCTTGCTGCCGACAATGGTATGAAAAGAGAAGAGTCTGTAAGAGACATTGGTGCATTGCTGGATTGGATTGCACAGCAACCCGACCTGGATGCAAGACGGGTGATGATAACGGGCGGCAGCTATGGCGGCTATATGACTCGCATCGGCGGTTGCCAACAACGACCGCATACGCTGCGCGGTGGATATAGTAGGCATTTCGAACTTCAATACTTTTTTAAAGAATACCGAAAGCTACCGCCGCGACCTGCGCAGGGTGGAGTATGGCGACGAAAGAGATACTGCTATGTCGGCTTTTTTTGAAAGGATTGCCCCTATTAACAATGCCGGCAAAATCACCAAACCACTTTTTATTGTCCAGGGTGGCAACGACCCACGAGTGCCTCGCACAGAATCGGTGCAGATGGCAGAAAAAGTTGAGGCCAACAGCGATGTCTGGTACCTGGAGGCGACAGATGAGGGACATGGTTTTCGCAAGAAGAACAATATAGATTTTCAACGCTACGCAACCATTGCTTTTATGAAAAAGTATTTGCTGGGCGGGCAGTAAGGCAAGATGGGGAGTGCAGGTTCTGGCGTTTTTTTGGTACCCAGCTTTAAAATAAAGATGCAGCTATTGTTGCGTCGCACTCGTGTACGGCAGAAATGATGGCGGCAGTGAATGTTTGCCGCTGTTAAGCTTAATTGTTGTTCCTGTAGCGCTGTAGAAATAACTTTTTTCTTGCCTAAATAGGGAGGTACCGACGAACGGAGCCCCGCAGTAAGGCGGGGTAGACTGTCGCAACCATTGCCTCCACAAATAACTACTGCCGGTAGCCAAAACATAACTCACCCGATAAAGCTGTATTTTCAACCTGCTCTCCAAAATTCTAAAAACAAGTACCGCTTATGAAAACTTTTTTTCAGCGGGTGATAACCCAAACGGTACTGCGCGACCGCAAGAAAGAACTGCCTGCCGGTGGACATTTTTCGGCATACGAGCTGTCGAAAGGGTATATGCACCTGAAGACAGTGGTGATAAGAAAAGTGAAGGATACGGTGCTGATTGCTGCAGGTATTGGCTCGGCAACCATTGGTTTAGAGGGTTTTTTGCTACCCAGCAATTTTATTGATGGGGGCGCTACGGGCATAGCTTTGCTGACGCATGAGATCGCAGGCATTCCACTGTCTCTTTTGCTGGTGGTCATCAACCTGCCGTTTGTGTTTTTAGGTTATAAACTCATCAATACCGAGTTTGCTTTGAAAACTGCGCTGGCCATTACCGGTTTGGCCGTATGTGTTTCCATTGTGCATTGTCCGGCTATTACACACGATAAACTGCTCGTAGCAGTATTTGGTGGTTTTTGCCTGGGCGCTGGCATTGGGCTGTCGATACGCGGCGGTGCTGTAATAGACGGCACAGAAGTACTCGCGATATTTTTAAGCCGCAAACTGGGCGCTACTATCGGCGATATTATCATTACCATTAACATTCTTATCTTTTCCTGTGCTGCGTATTTTCTTTCTATAGAAGCTGCCTTTTATTCTATGATTACCTATCTGTCGGCAGCCAAGACCATGGACTTTGTAATAGAGGGAATTGAGGAATACATTGGTGTAAAGATCATTTCGCTGAAACACGTTGCCATACGTGAAATGATTATAAATAAACTGGGCAGAGGAGTAACCGTATATACCGGCACGCATGGCTATGGGCGCAGTGGTAATATTAAAAATACCAACGTTATCTATACAGTAGTGACGCGCCTGGAATTAAGCAAACTTAACAGCGAAATAGAAGTGATAGACCGCGATGCTTTTGTAGTAATGAATAGTATAAAAGATACGAAAGGCGGAATGATAAAAAAGCGTCCGTTGAAGCATTAGTGCTGCCTGCCAACTGGCAGACAGCAATCATGCATTTTTAAAAGTTATTTTTTGTTGCCCAGCAAATTGGCTTTTATATACTCCGCCTGGTCAGAAAGACCTGCTTTTGTTTTGATGGCTAAAATAGTGTTGAGCATGGTATTAATATACATATCAACACTAGGGCGGTATGCCTCCGGTGCCTGGTCGTGAAATTTCACAAGAAGATCGACGCCATGTTTTAGATTGTCTGTGTTTTTTATCTTGCCCAGGTAAGCTGCAAATGGTTGCAGCATGGAAAATTTCGCATTGCTAAATTTCAAATTTTCAAATCTATTTGCGATCTCATTGAACCTGCTTTCATCTGCATAGGTGATCAGCACACTTTCCAACTCTCCTTTGGCAGGTTTTGACGCAATGCTTTTTACCACGTTAACAGCGCCGAGACTATCAACTTTTGCGAGCGCCTCAATAGCGGCAGCACTTACGGTATAGGATAAGTCGTTGGTGTTGGCAAGAAACAGGTCTTTGTTTGCACTGTCTTTCAACATTCCCAACAGGTAAATAGCTTCTGCTCTTATGGCTGCCTTGCTATCTGTTTTAGCTAATTTCACCAGTTGTGGTTCAATCGTTTTCTTTATTAAATCGGTTTGTCTGCCCAGCGTATTCAAAGCCAACATGCGCAAATGCCACGATTTGTCGTTTATGGCTGATTGTAAGAAGTTTACCGCTTTATTATTGGAGGTTTTTTGAGAGGCAAATTGAATGGCTTCCCTTCTGTCTCTGTACAAACCAGCGTGATTATATTGAAAAATATATTCCTGCAGGTCTTTATGCTCGTTTTTTTCAGCCAGTAAAATCTTTTTTCCATCAACATTTACCAGGTCGGGTTTGCCACTAACGGCGAATGAAAAAGTATCGGCTGCATTGGTCACCCATACATCGTATCTTTTTTTGCTGCCACCCTGGTACACATCAATTGCAATGGGCAGGGAAAACAAGTGTGTATTTTGTGTTTGTTTGATGAAAACTTTTTGTGTGTTAGCAGCAGAGTCGAATGCATAGCTGATATCCAGTTTTGGATGCCCGTTGTTATAGTACCACTGGTTCCAAAACCAATTGAGGTCCTGACCGGTAATTTGCTCAAAAGCCAGGCGCAGATCCTGGGCTTCGGCATTTTGAAATTTATGGGTTGTAAGATACAAATGCAAGGAGGCAAAGAAGGCACTATCGCCCACATAGTTGCGCAGCATGTGCAGTATGGCGCCGCCTTTGGGATAGCTTACCTGGTCAAATACATCTTCCTTATCTGTATAGTGAAAACGAACCAGGTCTTTCTTAGCATTGTTGGGGTTAGACAAGTATGAATCCATATTCCCGGTGATGGTAGCGTCGCCCTCATCTTTTCCATATTTGTATTCGTTCCACAGGGTTTCGCTATAGTCAGCAAATGACTCGTTGAGCGTGATGTTGCTCCAGCTTTCGGTAGTTACATAATCTCCAAACCACTGGTGAAAAAGTTCGTGCGCAATTACCTGCTCCCAATTATTTCCGTCTGCCAACTGCCGGGCATCCTGCTGGGCTGCTTCGCCGTGCAGGGTAGCAGTCGTGTTTTCCATGGCGCCGCTCACATAGTCGCGTCCAACGATCTGCGCATATTTCGGCCAAGGGAAATCGACCCCTGTGATACGCGAATAGAAAGCGATCATTTCGGGTGTAAGACCAAAAATGCGGCGGGCAACAGGTGCAAACTCCTTCTCTACATAGTAACTCACTTCTTTGTTTTTGTACTTGTCTTTTATGATTGCATAGTCGCCCACACCCATAAAAAACAAATATGGTGAGTGCGGCAGATCCATTTTCCAGGTATCGGTGCGCGTGCCATCGCTATTCACTTTTTTGGTTACCAATATACCATTGGAGAGAGTTACATATTTTGCCGGTACGGTCATCACAATTTCTTCCGTGGTCTTTTGGTTGGGTTTATCTATGGTTGGAAACCAGACCGAGTTAGCTTCTGTTTCACCCTGTGTCCAAATTTGCGTGGGTTTGTCTTTGTCTTCACCTTTCGGGTTTATAAAGTACAGCCCTTTTGCATCGGTGATAGCAGCACTGCCTTTGGTTTTCAACTCATCGGGTCGCGAGATGTAATTGATATAAATAACGTAGTTCTCATTTTTTTTATAGGTCCTATCTAGCGTGATGAACAGGTAAGAGCTGTCGTAGGTGTACTTTAATGGAAAGTTTTTTCCACCCTTTACCAGCGCCACTTCTTTTATGTCCATGCCCTTCGCATCCAGTTGCAGCGAATCTGTGTTGTAGAAATGCGGATGCAGTGTTATCCAGGCTTTGCCATACATCCACGATTTGTTGTAGTCGAACTTTACATCCAGCTTAGTATGTACCAGGTCGTTAATTTTTGTAGCGGTAGCACGGTAGATCAATATTGCTGAGTCGCCCTGCGGTGGCTGGCTGTATGCCTGAACAGCAAACAAAATACAAGAAGCCAAAAGAACCTTTTTCATCAATGTAAATATTTATTTTAAAGTGTGTGTAGTGACTGTAATGCCTTGCGGTCAAACGTCAAAAATAATGGGAATGAACTTTACAGATTGAAAATAAACGTTACAATTAATTAATGCCGCACAAGCAACTAATGCTACCTAACGCCCGGTGCCGGGTAGGTGGGCGATTGTAATAGTGACTGTTTGTAAAATTCAATACTTTTAAACCGCACTGCGGGGTTATATACTAGAAAAGAGCAGTCGTATTGCGTATGGATGCTATTGTAAACATTGCCTCTTACTACCGGGGACGCCGGGTTGCCAAAACTGATCTCAATGCTATCGACGATGTGCTGAAGCAACCTGATCAGTTTGTCTGGCTGGGGCTGCACGAGCCCGAAAAGGAAATGTTGAAAGATGTTCAACACAAGTTTAACCTGCACGACCTGGCCATAGAAGATGCACACAATGCGCACCAGCGTCCTAAAATGGAAACCTATGGCGATACTATTTTCATTGCCTTGCGCACAGCCCAGATCAATGCAAAAGACCACAATGTCATCGACTTTGGTGAAACTCATTTTTTTCTTGGCGCCAACTTCTTAATAACCGTGCGTCACGGTTCTTCGCTGGCGTATGTTAATGTGCGCAGTCGTTGCGAAAGCACACCCGACCTGCTGAGTAAAGGTCCCGGCTTTGCCCTGTACGCCGTAATGGATGCTATTGTTGACCAGTATTTTCCTGTAATAGAAAGTCTCGAGCAGGATCTGATTGAAGTGGAAGATGAAATTTTTAACCAAAAGCCGACGCGGGGCACCACCGAAAAAATATATCAGCTCAAGCGACAATTGCTACAGGTAAAACGCGCCATCTCACCTGTTATAGATATCTGCAACCGCCTTATGCGTTTCGATATTACACTCATACCCGACGACATAAGACCCTACTACCGCGATGTGTACGACCACACCATGCGCATCAACGAAATGCTCGACAATACCATGGATCTTGTAACAGCCGCATTGGAGGCAAATTTCTCGCTCACCTCAATTTCACAAAGTGAAGTGTCAAAGAAATTTGCCGGGTGGGCAGCCATTATTGGGGTACCCACCATGATCGCCGGTATTTATGGAATGAACTTCAACTCTATGCCCGAACTCAAGTGGCATTATGCCTACCCGATCGTACTCTTTGTAACGCTACTACTTTGCGTAGTTCTTTATATTTTTTTCAAACGTGCCGACTGGTTATAATCGTTTAAATGAACCTATGAATACTGGTTTTGAATAATTTTTGACCGGCTGTAGAGCCTCTGTGCGTCATCGTTGCCACGCGTGCCTGTCTGGCAGGCAGGCTCCGTTCAACAGCATACCCTATTCCAACCTTCTCTTCTTTATAAATGACAGCGGATTAGGCACCCACTTAACATTTTTTTGTATCAAATTCTTTTTTGTCGTTATCTTAAAGTTCAATTTTAACCTTCTAAACCCTTGTATTTATGAGTGTTGCATCAGAATTTAAAGAATTTGCGGTCAAAGGCAATGTTATGGACCTGGCGGTCGGTGTCATCATCGGCGCTGCCTTTGCCAAGATTGTAGACTCACTTGTTAATGACATTATTATGCCTATTGCGGGTCTTGTTATCGGACCACAAGGTTTCAAAAACTCCTTTATTTCTTTATCACCAGAGGTTACAGCCGCCAAAGCTGCCAACTCCAGTCTTTCGCTGGAGGAAGCACGAAAACTTGGTAACCTGATAGCCTGGGGAAACTTTGTAACAGTAGTGATCGACTTTTTAATTCTAGCCTTCATTATTTTTTTAATGGTAAAAGCAATGAACAAATTGAAGCGCAAAGAAGAAGTGGTAGTGGTAGCCAGTTAACGGGTACCATGGCAGCTAACTCTCTGTAAGTAAAAAGCCAGCGCTCTTGCGCTGGCTTTTTACTTACAGATATTAATTGACCTATTTTGTCTTTGCACAAACATGCACACTTTTTATTCTGCGCACTTGTTGCATAGCGCAACCATAGTACACGCTGTGCGACGCAACGAAGCCTTACCAGTGTTACCACTGCCGGGTTCACCCAAATTAAATGATAAGATGCCCTGGTATGTGAGAAAAGGTCGCGTGGATAGTCTGCCGGCAACTACTATACCCGCTAATAATTGCTTCCAAATTTGGGACATGGTAAACCGTTGCGGTCGGCGCCAATAGAACAGTTGCGGTAGCTAAGGGTTAGTTCAAAACCTCCACGGCTTTGCGAGGCAGTTTTAAGGCTGGAGACATTTACATCGTAGCTAAGACCCACGCTCCACACCGACATGTCAAGTTTCAGAACCGGTATAAAGGCATCGTCCCACCGGTACACCCCACCCAGGTGCAGGCTGGTTTTGTTTTGGTCGTCGTAGTATTCATCAGCCAGCGACAAAGTATAAAAACCGCCAAACATTACCTGCCGGTGACCACCCTGAAAAAAGCCGTCGCCATACATTGTTACGGCATCGCGCCCACCCGAGGGTAATGTGAGACCGGCATTGATGCCCCACTTCCGGCTAAGTTTGCTGTTTTGGTCTGCATCGTACGACACCACAGGCCGGTTCGGGTGATACAACGAACCACCTATGTACAGGTCGCCCAACTCGCCAATGGGTCGCGAGAAAACTCCACCTATTGCCATATCAAAATAGGTTTTGCCGGTGTTTCTAATCAGTTGCTGTGTAGGGTTGGTGGGCAAGTATTGACCGTTTACAAACTGGTCGTCCCAGGTTAGTTTACTTGCATCGAAGTGGCTGCTAACGGGACCTGCCAGAAATCCAAACGATAGGTAGTTATCCTGCGCGATCTGCAGGTGATAGCTATAGCCGGGCAGCACCATAATTCGTGTAAGGCGGCTATCGCCCGCCACATCGTACATTACCTGCAGACCCAGATTGTGCCAGTTGCCATTGTTGCCGGGCATTTTCATTTCGGCGCTCAAACCGGCTGTGCGGTAAGGCACCGTTACACTTTGCCACTGGTTGCGATACACCGATTTTACCCGGAAGTTGCAATCGAAAATGCCGGCAAGCGCCGGGTTGCGTAGCAGCGGCTGTTCATAGAACTGCGAAAAATTCAGGTCCTGGCTAAAGCCATGGGCGGTTCCCAGTATCAGCAAACAACAAATCAATTTTTTCATTGCAGTTAGTTTATAAATTCCGGTTCACACCATGAATGATACGCCTCATGATTTTTGCAATTCTTTGAGAAGAGACATTTTGGGCAAGGCATTTGAGCCCTGATGAAACGGCCGTTGCGACGCTCCGTTCATCTGTATTTCTCTACTGTACCGTTCGTTTCAAGACCCAAAAAATTTTCTCTGCCGTTCCGGTCTTTATCTGAAAAGCGTCACATTGCCTTTGCGCACAAAAGTGCCGCCGGCGGTACAAATGATCTCGGCTGTGTACACATATACATCGGGGTTGGCACGCACGCCGCGCACCTTGCCATCCCAGCCATTTTTTGGATCATTAGCATTGAAATTGTTGCGCTCGAAAACCACCTCTCCCCAGCGGTTAAATATCCTGAAATATTTTACCATGGCAACCCCTCTGCCGCGCACCATAAACACATCATTTACCTGGTCGCCATCGGGACTGAACGAGTTGGGAATAAATACCTGCAAGGCATCTTCACACTTTACCTGGAAGCTGATGGTATCGCTGGCGGTGCAGCCATAGATATTTTCTACTTCAAGCCTGTACTGAATATTTGTATTGATGGTAGCAACCGGTGTGGGGCAACGTGTGCAGCTCAGGTTATCCGCAGGCGTCCAGGTATAACGGCTAAAAGGTCCGTTGGTAAGAACCGGATTAAATGGAACGGTGGTGCCCGCAACAACCAAAGTGCCGGAGCCCAAAGAGACTGTTGGATAGGGACCGACAACAACAGTGACATAACCGGTATCGCTGAAACAATTGAAGGCATCGCTGGCTTCTACACGATAGGGAGTTGTAACAATTGGATTGGCAAGCGGGTTAGAAGCGGTTGTGCTGCTTAGCCCGCTTGCCGGCGACCAGAGGTAGTTTGTAGCGCCGCTGGCAAACAGTTGGGTTTGCTGACCGATGCAGATCGTATCGTCTTTTGATACAGAAAGGTGCAGCGGCTGAACCACCTCGACCAATACAGAATCTGCAACACTACATCCAAAAGAGTTGGTGCCAGTGGCTACGTAGGTAGTAGTTGAAACGGGTCTGGCTAATGGATTTGCACAGGCAATACAAGACAAACGATTGACCGGACTCCATTGCCAGGAGCCGGTGCCTGTAGCATGCAGGGTAACTGCCTGCCCCAGACAAATGCGTACGTCGGGGCCGGCACTCACAACCGGGCTTGGGCTGACCTTTATTTTTTTAAAGACTGTATCCGCACAGCCAAAAATAGTAGTGGAGATGAGGCGGGTTGTAAAGCTACCCGCGGCATTGTAAACCGGCGATACATGTACGCCCGAATCTAATAAGCCGTTGCCAAAATTCCAGGAAAAGGCGGCAAGAGAATCTGCAGAGATCGATAAGGCAGTCAGCGATAACGGCTGACCGGTACACGCAATTGTGTCGCCAACAATGGTTGAAACCGGCTTATTGCGCACATGCACATTGACGGGAGAAGAGATCGTATCGGTACATCCGCTGGCACTACTTACCGCCAGTTCTACAAAATTGGTCACGTCCTGCAAATATTTCTTTGCCGGGTTTGTAGCCGTTGACAAGGTACCATCGCCAAAATTCCAATGGCGCATGGTGATGCCGAAATAGGCGTAAGAAGTATCAGTAAACTGCAGCGTGGTTGCGCCACAACCTGATTGTGCACTGAGAGAATAACCAGCTACCACTTTATCCACTTTTATGGTGTCGTCTGTTGATGTTTTCAGGCGACAACTCCCATTGCTTAAAACTACATACGGCACAAACCTGCCGGGAATATTGTACTTATGATCAATAACCGGGGTGGAGGTAACGAGAGAGTCGCCATCGCCAAAAACAAAGGAGTAAGTGGTTGTACCTGTTGCCTGCACTTCAAATCGAACATCGTTGCCTGTACAGGTAAAACCACCGCTATAAGATAGTGTGCCAAGTGGCGCCTGCACCTTTATAGTATGTATTGCTTTATACAGGCAGCCGCCCATACTCTTGCTGATCATGATCACCTCATATTCGCCTGGTAGCGTGTAAGTGTGTGAGGCTGATTGCCCGGTTGCAGTGGAACCATCGCCAAAAGACCAGGTTGTTTGCGATGATGCCGTGCTGTTTTGGAAACGGACGCTAAAGGGGGTGCAACTGCCCAACGAGTCGCTGACGGTGAATACTCCGGGCAAGGTGTCTCTTATCTGCAGGCTGGCAAAAGCGCTGTCGCTGCAACTAAGCCCTCGTGGAAATATGCGGCTGCCGGTAAGCTGCACGCGATAGTTGCCCGGCGACGAGTAGCTTTTTGCCGGATCGCGAACCACGGTAGAAGTTCCATCTCCAAATGTCCATTGATAGGAAATACCGGCGTCGCTTGTATTGGTAAAACGGATAGTATCAGTCACGCAGGCCACAATAGGATTAGCGGTAAAGCCAACTACTGGTTTTGTCTGTACAGTGATCATTTCGGTATCGGTAGTATCGTTGCAGCCATTGGCTGCATATAATACAACGGGAAAATCTCCGGCAGTGGTATAATTATGTGAAACGGTGTCAATGTTCCGGGTAGTGAAAAGAGTGTCGCCGTCGCCGAAGTCCCACTTAAATTGATTGGCGCCCTGGGTGTTATTAATAAAATGTACCGTATGCGGTGCACATCCAAAACGCTCATTGCCATTCACTGCAAAATCTATGCGTATAGAATTTGGATTAACTACAATGGCATACACCAGGGAGTTGCTGCCGCAATCATTGCTTCCCTTTAGTTTCACATAAAAAGTATCGCGAACCGCTGTTGTGAAGGTATGCGCAATAGTAGTAGCAGATGAAGAAGAGAGGGGAGTTCCATCACCAAAATCCCAGGTATAGCCCGCATTGCTGCCACGGCTGGTGTTAGTAAAATGAATGGTCATGGGGCTGCAACCTTCTGTTTTGTCGGGTGCAAAAAGAGCTTTGGGATGAGCACGAACAGTTACTGAGTGAGTAGTCAAAAGAGTGTCGCACGATGAGATGGTTTTCATGGTGACTACATAGGTTGTATCGCCAAAGTCGGGATGAATGGGAAATACAACCTGAATTGGCTGTTCAAGATTGCTGGTTTGTCCCTGACCAAAGTTCCACTGGTAATTGTAGCTGGACGCATTAGGAGTAGTGTTGGTAAAAGTAACAGTAAGTGGACCGCAACCGGTGGTATTGCTTTGCGTAAAAGAGGGAACGGGACGTTCGACGGTGGTAAAGCCATGCTCTGTGGTATCGTTCAGGCAACCAAACCGGCTAACCGCAACCAATTTTACGGTTGCACTATCAGCCGGAAAATTCATGATAAATCCCGGAAAATTGCTACCACTGCCTATATAATTGTCATTGACGTACCAACGGTATTCGCCCACTGTATTATTGTCGGGTACCAGATTAATAATTGGAGGAGTTAGTGTAAATGGCACACAGCCCCTCGATACTGTTGGATTGAATTGTGCAGTTGCATTCTGGTTAACGGTGATCTTTACCGGCAGACTATAACTCGCTTCCGGTCCCTGGCAAAGATTGGTTGAAGCGATGCGCCGGAACCAGGTAGTTTGTGTCAATATACCGGGGGCGAAATCCCTGGCTGTCCCATTGGCAACATTACTCCAGTTGAGGCTATCGGCCGATGATTGCCATTGATAAGTTGAAACTCCGCTGCCGCCTGTTGCAACTTGACCTGTTATGGTGCCGGGCAAAGTACCGGTGCAGATCTGCCGGTTTCCGGAAATGGTATTGTTGGTAATTGCTCCACCCACCGTGATATCAACGGTATCAAATGCGATACAGGAACCGCCGCCAACTGTATAAATAAGTGTATATGTTCCGGGGTTCGCAGGTGTGAAACTACCGGCAGAAGTAACTAGGGAACTATTGCTCCATTTGCCGCCGGCAGGAAGACCGGTTAACTGAACGGCGGTATTACTTTGGCAGATAGTTGTATCATTTCCAGCCCTGGCTACCGGTGTTTTTATAACAGTTATGTTGGTGCTATCTGTTGAGGTACATACCCCTGGGCCGGCAGTATAGTACACTTTAAAATTACCTGTATTTGCCGCACTTGCATTAAATACACCGGATGTAGAAATAAAAGGACCATTCCAGGTGCCATTTTGTGGGCTGCCGCTCAATTGGATGGAATTGCTTTTATTGCAAACTGTGGTGTCGGGCGCCGCCTTAACTGTAACGTACTGAATGACGGCAATGTTTGCAGTTGCCGAAGCCGAACAGCCATTGGATGTACCTGTCACTATGTAGGAGGTAGTTCCCACCGGTGTGGCGAGGACTGTGTCCCGGTTATTGGCGTTTAAGCCTGAAGATGGGTTCCATATATAAGAAATGGCTCCGGATGCTATGAGCGTTGTGCCGGTCCCGGCGCAAACGGAAGTATTAATAGGATTGACTGTAACAACAGGATTTTTTTTGACCTTGATCTTTATTGTATCGTTTGCTGAGCAATTGACGCCGGCGGCGGAGGTGAGTGCAAAGATAAAAGTGGTGTCACCATTGGGACCGTTGTAGAATAAGGTAGCTGTCGGGTTTGCAGCCAGTGAACTGCTGAGACCATTAACCGGGGCCCATTTATAACTGATGCCTGGCGATGGTGAAGAACCAATAACCACTGACTCCCCGCTACAAACAATTCGGTCTGTACCTGCATTGGCAACCGGTTTTGACGTAATTCGTGCAGTATCGGAAACAGTTGTTACACCACAGTCATTGGTTACTGCTAAAGTCACTGGAAAATTCCCCGTAGCGTTGTATAAAATATTGCCGGGCGCCGCCTGGTCAGATGTAAGTGGGTCACCACCTGCGAAGGTCCACGCATAGGTTGCAGGATTGCTGCTGTAACAACTATTTGCGGAGACTGCTGGAGAGATGGTATTGCCCACACATATTGCCCCAAGGGGGTTGAGTATCACTTTAGGCTTTGCCTTTATAAAAACAGTATCCTGAAACACCGATGGAGCGCAGGTAAAAGAATTTGCTTTATCGCTTACCGTAAGTTTTATGATATATCTGCCGGCTGAAGAAAACTTTAAAACCGCGTCTTTGGAAGTAATACCAGTACCCTTAATAAAGCTGTAGCCGGTAGCATTGCCGCAGTTTTGCACATCGTTATAGGTCACATCCCACCGGTAATTGTCGCCCTGGCAGGTAGCGGCTGGTGAAGTGTTAGTGAATGTCACAGAGTTTGGTGCGCACCCGGATTTTTTTTCGGCGATGAAGGAGGCTGCGGGTGGCTCCCGAACACATATCGTCTTGGTAAACAAGTTTATCCCGCAGCGGTCGTTGCCGGCGTACACTTTTACAAACCAGGTTCCGGGTGTAGTAAAATTAAGATCTACCAATTTGCTGCCTTCCGTCCAGGTGGTGCTATTGGTTCGGTTGCCATTGAGGGAGCCAAACGTGCCGCTAATCTTTGTAAACCCGGTTGCAGGAGTGATTTCCCACACTTGCTTTCCCTCGTTGGTACAAGTTGACGATGTACCACCTGTCGGTGTGATCTGCCCCCCAAAATTGGAGGCGTTACTAAGGGTTGCAATAGAATTGGTGCAGATGTTATAGGAAGGGTATATGTCGAGATTAGCACGTGGTCTGCCGGAAACATAAAGAGGTACAATCTGCGAATTAGAAGAACCACAGGGGTTTTCTATAAATAGTGTTGCGGCAAAAGCATTGGTATAATTACCGCTATAATTTTCACAGCTACCCGAATTGAAGAAGTGGGTGATACTATCCGGAGCTTGTTGATATAGCGTTGCAGGACTGCCATCATTTACAAAAAAGCTATAAGTAGTTCCGACAGGATTGGTACTGAAATCATGAAGTGGAAAGGTGAGTGAGTTAGGTGAACAAATACTGTTCTCGCCTATATTTCCGAGGCTGCCTGCTGGAGTAGTCCCCAAAAAAACAATATAAGTCTTAGTGCCAATACACCCTGTATTACCCAGAACACTTACAGTCATCACGCTTTTGCCTATCGGGAAGATGTGGGTGATGATGGTGCCGGGTGGCCAGTTGGTGAAGACTGAATCGGGCGAGCCCTCACCCCATTGTATGGTGTATTGGGTATTGACAGTTGTTGTAGTACTCTTGTTGCTGAATTGAAAATCATAATAGGGAACATTCGCACAACGCCGGAAAGTCTCTTCACCGTTGAAAGGTCCAAATGTGACGCCAGACCTGGCATTGTCAATTGAAGCATCAGGTATTTTTTTAACCGTCACCTGCTGAGTAACGGAGTCGTAGCAATTCTGATCATTCCTGACAACCAGTTTTACCGGGTATGTTACTGTGCCTGTTGTGCCAACCGCTTTGATGAATGCATAGGTCGGATTGTTTACTTTACTCGAATTTCCATCACCGAAGTCCCATGCGTACTGCAACTGATTGCCGGTAGATGTATTGCTATTGAAAACCACCGGAATATTTCCACATTCATTATTGGGTGCAAAGGTGAAGCCTGCTTTGGGTTTCACGGAATTTACCTGCACCAGGATGTACATAGAAACGGTGTCTTTGCCTCTGATTACGGTAAGTGTGGTGGTATCCAGACCGGCTGCTGCATATGTCACCCTTTCGGTACTAAAACTTTGAGAGGTTGCAGGTGATCCATTTTGAAATTTCCAGTTGATGAAAGAAGTGTTGACCGAGATGTTTTCATACAATACCGAAGAACCGATGCAGATCTCAATTTTTTGCCCCGTAGACATTTGCTGGCCATTTGCTTTCATGCCGGGAACGGGGGTTTGGGCTAACGCATGGGTACCGGCGAAGAGGAATAGCCCCAGGGGTAAAATCTTTTTGAGAAAGAAAAGGACCTGCTTAGAAAAAAAAATGGGTACAGTCTTGAGCAGGAATAGAATTCCTTCTCATAAGCAGGGTGTTTATTTTGGTTCAAATATGTTATCAATGCCAAGATAGAAAATAAAAAAAAATTGAAATAAGTATTTTTCCCCTTGCTGATATGCTTTTTATGTTTTAAGGTGAGAGTACAGGAAAGGGAGTACAAGTGACTATCTGTATAGGTATAAATACTACAAAAAAGATGGATTTCTGCCCTCCTGCCGGGCAAGTAACAAAAGGTAAGGCAACTACTTTTATTACATTTTAGCATAGTTCAAGGGCTAATGGGCTAAGGGAAAACCTAATTCCCAGTGTAACCCAAATGGATCGCATAATCTTCCCAGCCGCCATCCATGTTCTTCACCAACCGGAAAAATCTCTATTGCCCCCATAGCCAGGGCTTGTGCAAATAGAACTTCCGGATTCGCTACAGTCAGTATCATACGTATTGTTCCTCCACCCACGTTCTTTGCGGATGTATCACTCATGCTGGTATCTTCGCCAATCCATAAAGGTGCGCCGGCAATAGACAATTGCACCACCAAACCTCCCGGATTTTCTAACCTGTAAAATTCCTCCGCACCAAAGGCAGCTTTGTAAAATGCCACAGCTTTTTCACCGTCAACTACAGAAAGCCAGGGCGCTAAAGACGTTGTTATTTGATGTAGGGGTTGAGACTTGTTCATTTGGTGTTGTTTTGGCAGGACATTTTCTTAAAAAGGGGGTTTGTACTTCTTTTTAGCACTGTTGTTTTAGATGTTCAACGAATTCAGTAATGGTTTTTTCAGAATACTGTTGTACTTACAAAACTTACATTCTGTCAGAGACCAATAGCTGCATAGTTAATACGACAAGATTCGGTTTCCGTCGGGGTTAGTGAGTGATGTAAAAGTAGTGACCAATGATAAAATTATTTCAAAGTGAAAACCTCCAATGAAATTGAGCCTGACACAGGTCGCATGCCTGGCGATGGGCCGCCGGGTGCACCTGCCCGTAAGCCGCCTGGTGCGGACGGCATAATTTGTGGCAGATTGGGTTGGTTCGGCTGACCCGGTTGAGGAGGCTGGTTGGGCATCTGCATACCAGGTTGGTTATTAACCTGTGCATTCGGTGGTGGTGGTGGTGGCCCACCTTGTCCTGCTGCACCGCCAGCCAGGTATATTTTATCGTTATAAACTACTGCTGCCGTACCGTTTCTCCCAATATTGAGGCTGTCGGTTTCCGTCCATTCAGTAGCAGCAGATGGATCAAGGAAATAAGTACTTTTCTTTGGACCATTGGGAGTCTTTTTAGTTGCTCTTTCCCCACCCATATAGTAAAGTGTATTTCGAAGGTTAACTAATGCACCACCACCAGAACCTAAAGGCAACTTCGCAGCAAGTGTCATCCATTTGCCTGTGGTAAAATCATAGCAATCAACCTCCAAAACTGTTTTGTCAAAAAAGGACATAAAGTTATTGGGATCGTGCAGGCTGGTATTGCGGCCCCCTACTGCATACAGTTTATCGCCGATAACGGCAGCAGTACAATGATCGCGAATATGAGGTGCGTCTGGTAGCGTTTTCCAGGTATTGGTTACAGGGTCATACTCATCGAACATACTGTTGGTGCCGCTGTTGTGACCATGCTGTATCCCATCTATCAGGTATAGTTTGCCCCTGTATGCGGCAGCGCCTGCACCTGCCCGGCGGCGCCCCGCGGGCAAACCGGCACCTGTATCCCAGCGATCAGTTTTTGTATTGTATATCTGCACATTGGCGAGCGGTACCTGGTTAGGATAATTATTGTCGCCAAAAGCCGCCAGCACATAAACTTTTCCATTGAAACCAACCGCCTGAAAATGATGCATCATAACAGGCGCTTCTGCCTTTTGCACCCACTGTTGCGTTTGCGGATCAAATTGCTGCACCGGCTCAATTCCTTCGCCTCCACCAATAAGATAAAACTTGCCATCTACTTCAGCCATCCCGCACTCACTGCGCCCTGCAATGTCATTCCTGGTAGCGAGTTTTTGCCATTCGCCCTGCTGGGCAAAACAGGAAAATGAAAGCGATATAATAAAGGAGGATAAGATAAAAGTAAACGGACGTTTCATAAAAGTAAAATTGACTGTACATAAATAGGCTGGAGAAAAATACTGATAAGTTTCTGCAGAACAAAGATGAATGTTCAAAACAATATTGGAGAAAACTCGTCTATCAAAACTGAATAGAGCCGCGAAAAGCGAAAAAATAGTGGGTGGGAGAACTATAACACCTGGAAAAAAATAGGAAAAAGTGGGTCAGGAAAATATTGGTAGCAGATAAACTGTTCAACCGGGTGGCAATTTGTTCGATGCCAAAATCAAAAAATGGGTGTTGGATCTGCCACAAAGTATGCAGAGGGGCTATAAACGATATGCCAATAACAGAATGAAAAAAACAGTTGGTATTTCCGTTTCGAAATCGAACAGGCAGAAAATAAGATCAGCGCTTTTAACTACCGGATTTGCAAATTTTCTATATCGTCCATGATCTGTTCTTCCAGCACCTTATCGCATTTTTCCTGCAGCTTCCAGCCACTGGTACTACGGGTTAAAATGATACAAGGATACATTTCGTTGAGATGATAGAAATATGGTTTGAAAACTAAAAAGCCTCCGGTTAGGAGGATCTCATAATTTACCAGTGTTTCATTGTAAGAAAGCACGGTGTTTAACAGTAGTGTCATAACAAGGGTTTTTTAAGAATTTGTTTTTGCTTAGGACTTTACGGCTGGTTGAAGACCGTTGCTGTTGGCAATCAATTTTAAATCCAGAAGCTGGCAACAAGGGCGTTTTAACTTCTTATACAGTGATAACCAACTGCCTCCAAAACAGGCATATAGGGATAGGATGCTAAAAGTCTTACAATGGTTTGCCGTATAGGCGAGCCTGTGTACCAGACATGCAGGCGTGGCAAGGATGTTTAACGGAATTGCAACCTTCCGGTTACCAAAAAGTACTAATCTATTCTAGCAAATTTTACCTGGCGGGTGGACACTTATAGCCGCCAAACCGGTAGCTGACACCTAGTGAAAAGCCATAATAACCATCTCGTTTTGTGGGGTTGCCGGCATACTTAAAACCGTCGAGATAGTCAGTAGCAGTGAGGCGATAGGTAGCCTCGGCATTGAGAGACCATTGGCTGCCAATGGCATACCGCAAGCCAGCGCCAACCGGTAAAATGGCAATGACGCGCGGCGGACTGTGTAGTGTATCTATTGCCAAACCCTGCTGCACCTGCGACTTTGTATTGTAAACGGAAGTGTCGTAGCGGTGCCAGTCGCGATGAACATTTACAAATGCCACACCGGCACCGGCAAATAAATAGGGAGAAATTTTGCGGTCGTTATTGTCACCAAAAGGTGAAAAAACTAATGAAGCAGTTAACTCTTTTATAGTTGTGCTGAAGTTGAAAGCCCTGAATTGTTTCCAAACCGGGGTTGTAAATTTTGCCTCGTCTTCACTGATCTTCCCATAGGTAAAATTGCCGCGAATAGCAAAGTATGGATCGATGGACCGGCTTGCGTATAGACCAATGGCGGGGTGCAGGGAACTATAGTCGCCGGCAAAACTTTTAGACAGATCGCCCTGGTAAATAAGGGTACCGAAATGGAGCCCAACTTCCCACGGAGACGATTTGTACTGGGCGAAAAGTGAATGAGAGCCGCCAATTAATAGTAGCGTAAAAAATGTTTTTTTAATAGAACTCATAACAGTGGTTTTAAGGATGTGAGAAAGCTGTTTGAGTAGAGTTCTATGCCAGTGAGTACGTGTTTTATTAACTGATTTTGTCGAGCACTTTGGGCGTGCTGTCACAAATATGCGATAAAGATTTGTGAAGAAAAGCCTAATGATGTCACAATAATACCAGACGATGCAGGCACAAAAAAGGTGGCTTGTGCAGGCTGGTTTTGATAGGCTCCAGACTCCAACTTACTTTTCTTTTCCGGTTGGCAGCATTGTTTTTCCCGTTTGCCGCATTTGCTAAAATGTCCGTCTGCCCCAAAATACATTTGTTTCATCAAAGAAATTGCGGACAAAACAATTTGCAACCGGTCAAACTCTTTGCACCATCATTATGAAAAAAATTTTTATCCTTTTAGTTGTTTTGATAGCGTCAATGCAACTGTTTGCACAAACACAGCTCACCCCGCAACGCGCCGGGTTTACGCCGCAAAATAATGGTCACCTATTCGGAAAAATTGTAGACACAACCGGCAAAGCCATTAGCGAAACATCAGTAATTATACTGCAAACCCGCTACAACTCAGCCACCAAAAAGAACAAAGATATCTTGGTAAAAGGAGGCACTACAGCCAACAACGGCGACTTTAGTTTTGAAGACCTGCCAATTGGTGGCAAGCTGAAGCTGGTTATTTCCAGCACCGGTTACAAAGAACTGAAACAAGATGTTTCATTTATGCCTGCCCGCGGAGCCAACCCGCCACAAGGTGGTGGCGCGCCACCTGCCGGCGGACCTTCAATGAGTGGTAGTTCGGAGAAAGACCTCGGCAACATTGTCCTTGCAAATGAAATTACCGAACTGGAAGCAGTAACCGTGACCACGACCAAATCGCTGATGCGCCTCGATATTGATAAGAAAGTTTTCAATGTAGAAAAGAATATAGTAAGCGACGGTGGAACAGCCGTTGATGTAATGAAAAATGTACCCAGCGTAAATGTTGATATTGATGGCAACGTGTCGCTGCGCAACAGTTCTCCACAAATATTTGTAGATGGTCGCCCCACAACCCTCACGCTCGAGCAAATACCTGCCAGCGCCATAGAAAGTGTAGAAGTGATCACCAATCCATCCGCTAAGTACGATGCCTCTGGCGGCGGAGCGGGAATACTGAATATTGTACTAAAGAAAAATAAGAAGACCGGCTACAACGGCAACATAAGAACCGGCGTAGATAAATATGGTGAAACCAACGCAGGTGCCGACATTAACCTGCGCCAGGGCAAAATAAACGTGACTGCCAGCATTAACACACGATTACAAAACGGTAAAAGTACAGGTACTACAGACCGGACCAACTTTACCACCGAACCCGTAACTACCATTAACCAAATGAATAGCGATCAGCAGAAAGGCAATATGATCTTTGCCCGTGCAGGTCTCGATTACTTTGTCACCAACAAGACCACCCTTTCTTTTTCAGGTGTTAGAATACATGGCGATATGCAGCCTTCATCGCTGCTTAATATCAACACCGACAGCCTTTACACAACTGGTACTACCTCTGCCTTCAGCCAGAGAAATACTTTGGGCTCACGCCTCTTCAACGGGCAGGGCCTGGTGTTTGGTATGAAACATTTGTTTCCAAAGAAAGGTGAAGAGTTGACTGTTGATGCCAACTATTTTACCGGCAAAATGAACAGCAGTTCGCTATATACAACAAACTATTATGCAAATGGTGTAGGCTCCAATATATTGAACTCGCAGGCCCAGCAGATCGTTGGCGGTGGCAGCGACAAGAACATTATTTTGCAATCAGACTATGTAAACACTTTCGGTGGGTTGAAACTGGAGACCGGTGTGCGTGCAGCCATAAGAAGCCGTATCAACACCAACTACAACTATATGTACAACGATGTGGCAAAAGAGTTTCAGATGTTGCCATCTGCAGCCAGCAACTATACCAGCAACGACAATGTATATGCAGCCTATGCCAGCCTCACCGGCAGTGTAAAAGATTTTGGGTACAAAATAGGGTTGCGTGCAGAAAGTTCTAACTATACAGGCGAACTCACCGATACCAAACAATCCTTTAGCAACAGCTACCCCATCAGTCTTTTTCCCTCGTTATTCCTCAGCCAAAAACTAGGTGGCAAACAGGAGTTACAACTCAGCTATACACGCCGCATCAACCGGCCTAATTTCTTTCAGTTAATTCCTTTTACCGACAGTACAGACAAACTAAATATTACCGTAGGTAACCCCAACCTCGTGCCCGAGTTCACGCAGTCGTTCGAACTAAATTATCTAAAACAATTCACCGGCAACAACACTTTTTTAGCCAGCGTTTATTACAAGAAAACAAACAATCTTATCACCAATTACCTCAGCCAAAAAACTGATGCGGCTACCGGTAATTCCATATTGGTCAACACTTTTATCAACGCCAACAGCAGCTATAGAACCGGTGCTGAATTCACCCTGCAAAACTCACCAACCAAGTGGTGGAGCACTTCAACCGATCTTAACCTGTACAATTCAAAGATCAACACCGATAACATTACCGGTACTTCGCAGGATGCTATCTGGAGCTGGTTTGGCAAGTTCAACAGCAGCTTCAAACTGCCGTCTAATTTTAGCCTGCAACTCACCGGTATGTACCAGTCAAAAACCAACTTGCCTGTCAGTACCAACCAGGGTGGTCCAGGCGGTGGAGGTCCTCCCGGTATGGTTGCCCAGAGTTCTTCACAAGGTTATATCAAGCCTTTTTATAGTGTGGATCTGGCTGTGAAAAAGAGCTTCCTTGCCAACAAGTTCTCTGCTTCGCTTAGCATCAACGACATCTTCAGAAGCCGCAAGCAAAACCAGTTCTCGTACAGCGATTACTTTACACAAGAGTATAGCCGCCTGCGCGATCCGCAAATGATACGCCTCAACCTTACCTATAGTTTTGGCAAAATCGATGCAAGTTTGTTCAAACGCAAAAGCCAGGGCACAGGCACTACCGGCGCAGAAAGTATGTAGAGAATTTTTATGTACTTAGCTTTAGAATAAAATGAAGCGATTGTTGCGCCTGCCTGCCGGTAGGCGTCGCACCCTTGTACAGATGTAAGTGCCGCAGCGGAACACGGATGACACGGATCAAAAGGATTAAGCAGGATTTTAAAACAGCCTTTAAGTAAACTACTTAAATAAATAAAATCCATCCCATCCGTGTCATCCGTGTTCTTTTTTGAGAGTCAAATTTCAGGCGCGAAGAAGGAACACGGATAGCACGGATAAAAGGGATGAAGCAGGATTTTAAATTAGCTTTATAGCAAACAACCTCACAACAAAATCCATTTAATCCGTTTTGTCCGTGTTCCTTTATAATATTTTGAACACGGATAACATGGATCAAAAGGATAAGCAGGATTTTAAAACAGCCTTTAAGTAAACTACTTAAATAAATAAAATCCATCCCATCCGTGTCATCCGTGTTCCAAACAGCAAACATAAAATCATCCCTTATCCGTATTCGTTTTCAAAAGCTCAACAAATCAATTGTACAAGAGTGCGACGCAACGGTAGCACCATGAAGAACGAATGCCGGTTACCAAAAAAAGAAAAGCTTGCGCATGAAGGCTATACAGATCAATAATAAGTGGTTCAAAATTGCCCTGCACATAGCCTCCTGGATCATTGTTTTTTCGTTGCCTTATTTGCTGCGCCCGTCGTACGATCCGCAGCGCAATGCAGATGCCGACAGGCAGGGCTTCTACTACCTAAACCTGGCAACTGATATTTTTTGGGTCGGGCTTTTTTATCTTAATGCCTATGTGCTCACCCCCCTGTTTATATACCGTAAAAAATACTTTCAATACACAGTAGTTCTGCTGGTTTTTTATGCGGTCATCATGTTGTTTCACGGCATGCTTTTCACTTTATTTATAGTGAGCCGGAAGTTCAACCTGCAAATGTCTGCCAGCTTTAATCTCACCACTTTTTTGCTCACAGTGGCTGCCAGCATTACCTATAAAATGATCGTTGATAAAACAGATGAAGAGCGGCAGTTGCAGGAGAAACACGAAGAGAATTTAAAAACAGAACTATCCTTTTTGCGCTCACAAATAAGTCCGCATTTTGTGTTCAACGTGCTCAACAATATGGTGGCTTTGGTGCGGTTAAAAAGTGATCAACTGGAACCGACCATCATGAAATTGTCGAACCTGATGCAGTATATGCTGTATGAGACCGATGAAGAAAAAGTAATGCTCGGCACCGAAATAGAATACCTGCAAAGCTATATCGATCTGCAGCAACAACGCTTTGGTCAAAAGGTAAAAGTGCAGACGACCATCGACGTAAAAGAAGATTGGTTGTCAATAGAACCCATGATGCTGATACCCTTTGTTGAGAATGCATTTAAGCATGGCGTGGGCATGATCGAAAATCCGGAGATTAACATACTGCTGAGTACCAAAGACAAGGTGTTGAACTTTAGTGTATGTAATAAATACAACGAAAATGATCTGACTGCAAAAGATAAAACTTCGGGTATCGGCTTGCCCAATGTGCGCCGCCGCCTTAAACTTTTGTATGGTAAACAACATACCTTGCTCATTACCAAAAAAGATGGCTGGTTTGGTGTGAACCTAAAACTTAACCTGCACTAAATGCTCAACTGTATAGCTGTAGACGACGAACCACTTGCGCTTAATTTGCTCGAAGACAACATAAGCAAAGTGCCTAACCTGCACCTGGTTGCCAAGTGCGGTGATGCCTTTGAAGCGATGAAAGTACTACAGGAACAAAGCGTTGACCTGATGTTTATAGACATACAAATGCCTGGGCTTACGGGCTTGCAGTTTATAAAATCGCTGGCACAGAAACCGATGATCATTTTGATAACAGCCTATAAGCAATATGCACTCGATAGCTACGATCTGGATGTAGTTGATTACCTGGTAAAGCCCGTAGCTATGGACAGATTTTTGAAAGCCTGTAACAAAGCTGCCCAACTGCAGCAGCTAAAACAAAACAATAAAGCGGCTGCGCAGGCATCAGCAGAATATTTCTTTTTAAATGTTGATTATAGCCTGGTAAAAATTTTCTTCAACGACATACTTGTACATAGAAAGCCTGCGCGATTATATCAAGGTGCATCTGAAGAGTTCTACACGTCCGCTGGTAACCCGCATGAGTTTGCGCAGCCTTGAAGAGCAACTGCCTGCTGCAAAATTTATCCGCATACACAAGTCATACCTGGTGGGTATAGACAGCATCACTGCCATTCGCAAGAACAGTGTTTTTATACAAGATGCAGAGTTGCCGGTGGGCGAGACCTACCGTGACGTGATTGCTAAAATAACAGGTAGAAACATGGAGTAGGAGAGATATAAAAACATCAAATGTTATATACCACGAAGTCTGTAATGCCCTTTATCTATGTGTGTTATTTTATGAGCCCAACCATAGTTTAGAAAGCAACATTGTTGCGTCGCACTCGTGTACTTTACGTTGTTAACGCAGCAACAAGCTTGCGTGCTATTCTCCCCACACAGTGATGACCAAACTTCTTGCATGCCCGCGGTCGCGGTGTTCGCACAGGTAGATGCCCTGCCACATTCCTAATGCAAATCGTCCATTACTGATGGGGATAGTAACCGAACTGCCAAGCAATGCGGCTTTCAGGTGTGCGGGCATATCATCGGCTCCTTCATCATCGTGCTGGTAATCGGGATCGTTTTGCGGCACTGTCTTATTAAAGTACATTTCAAAATCTCTTCTTACCGTTGGGTCTGCATTCTCGTTTATGGTCAGTGATGCAGATGTATGCTGAATAAAGACCTGGCAAAGTCCGGTTGTTATTCCATGGTTGGCAATGGCTTTTGTCAATTCACCTGTTATCAGGTGA
>CAVSED010000007.1:0-45905 GCA_963726895.1 uncultured Chitinophagaceae bacterium
TTCTTCGCCGAATAGCTGCCACATTTTTCCGAGACCGCCTTGCTTGTTGAAAGGGTCGAGTTCGAAATCGTCCCTGTCTACATGAAACGAGTTGGCTATGTAATCCTTTATCATCCGCAGCCATTGTACCTGTTCGGTGGTGTACTTGGTTGTTCCTGCCTGTTTCTTAAATATCCAGTCCTGGAAATTCTTGTCCACCGTTTTATCGAAACTGGTAAGGGTGGTATCGGCTCCGCTTATAGTACGCACCAACGATACCAGTGCAATGAGTTCGTTCTTTGGCTGCCCGTTTACCTTCTCGAGTTGTTCGTAAGCCCGCCATACATGCAAGGGCGCCAATGTGGGCTTGCTGGTTTTAATGGCTTCGGCAAGATCGCGTATCATGGCATACGACAACTCGCGCCGCTGGTATGGCTGTGCATAGAATACCTGCAATGCGGTTATCTCCGTTTTGTGCGCTTCTATCCATGTTTTAAAATCGTGTATGATGCTTTCTGCCGCAGCCTTATTGTCCTTCACCCAGCCAATGTTCACGATCTCATCGGGGTTAATATGGTCTATAAACTGGTCGTACTTTTTACGTACATCTATTATGTAGTTGCGTAGTTCGTAATCGTTGAAGAGGGCGGTTGCTTCTTCTATTAGTTTAGAGTGATGAGTTATGAGTTCAGAGTTGATTTGTGCTGGTGATGCATCGGGGTTTTCACTCTTAACTTTTAATTCTAAACTCTCAACTGTATCAGGGTCATAAGCATTCAGCAATTGCTTCACTACCTGGTTGATTGTTTTGCCTCCGGCTTTTTCTGCAAAGGCTGCTTTCTCTTTGTCGTTGATTTGTTTGTCTAAGCGGATTAAGCGGTTGGCGAGGGTGGTAAGCAGGTCTTCGTCTTTGTTGCCCATGGCAATGTGTTCGAGCACTTCTTTTAAACTTAAGCCGGGCTTTTTCTCTAATGGTCTGCTGTCTGTCTTCTGGCTTTTTTCTACGCCAATGGCATCAATAATTACAAAATGATCTTTGGTAAATTTAGCAGCCGGTGTGCCGGAAGTTCTTAGTTCTTCGAGGCTGCAGGTACGTGTGCCCCTGCCTTTCATTTGCTCGTAATAGCTGCGGCTTTTTACATCACGCATAAACAGGAGGACTTCCAGTGGTCGTATGTCGGTGCCTGTTGCAATCATGTCTACCGTAACAGCTATGCGTGGATAATAAGACATCCTGAATTGTTGCAGTACTGTTTTAGGGTCTTCCTTTTCAGGTCCTTCGCTGGTGCGGTAAGTGATCTTTTTGCAGAACTTATTTTCTTCTGCAAATTCGCGGCGAACGATTTGGATGATGTCGTCGGCATGGGAGTCGGACTTGGCGAAGATGAGCATCTTGGGGACTTCAAAGACGCCTCACCCCGACCCTCTCCTCGCGGAGAGGGAGGAGACTTCATCGCCCTTGACTCCTTCTCCGGAGAAGGGTTGGGATGAGGTCCAACGATCAGGAAACATTCCCGGCAGCGCATCTCTTACCGCCTGTATGATCAAAGTAATTTGATTTACGTTTACCACCTTATCATCTAATTGCTTACTGCTGTATTCAACATCTTCATCCAGTTGGTTCCAGAACTTTTTGCGGGTAAGTTTTTCACGGGTATCAATGTATTCGCCAATAGAAATCTTTGATCCTTCTTTGGTGATTTTTGTTTCTATTTCAAACACATTATAAGGAACGAGCACGCCATCTTCTACTGCTTTTTTATATCCATAATCGGATACGATGTTCTTTTCAAAATAACCAAAGGTTCTGTTATCAGGAGTGGCAGTTAAGCCAATTTGAAAAGCATCAAAATAATCCAGTACCTGTTTCCATAAGTTGTAAATGCTTTGGTGGCATTCATCAATCACAATGAAATCGAAGAACTCCATGGGTGTTCTTTCGTTGTACACCACCGGCATCGGTTCTTTCGGCTTCCATTTCTTTGAAGCAGGGTCTTCTTCTTCGTCGCGTTCATCTAACTCTGTTCCTTTTAAAATGGAATACAAGCGTTGTATGGTAGAAATGTAAACCTGGCTATCGTGCGGGATGAAAGAACTGCTTAACCTTGTTACGCCATACAGTTCAGGAAAGAGGCGGTTATCATCCTGCGGCTGGAAGCGTTTAAATTCCTGTTCAGCCTGTTCGCCAAGGTTTCTTGTATTTACCAAAAACAAAATGCGCTTTGCTCTTGCAAACTTTAGTAAGCGGTAAATACTGGTAATGGCAGTAAAGGTTTTACCTGAACCCGTTGCCATTTGCACCAATGCCTTTGGTCGGTTTTCCCTGAATGACTTTTCTAAATTGGTGATGGCAGTTACCTGGCAATCTCGTAAGCCATCCGGCTGCAAAGCAGGAATATCAAATACACCTGCTCTTAATGTTTTAGGTTCTCTTAACCAAAGCTCAAATGTTTCAGGACGATGGAAATGTAAACACAGGACGTGAACGAGGCTTGGGATCGTGGTAATCAGTAAAGCGGGTGAGTTCGCCGGTGCTTTCATACACAAAGCGCAACGGCTCGTTGTGCAGGTATTTTAATTTGGCAGCGGCATATTCGGTGCTCTGCTCTTCATGCATGGTCAGGCGTACGCCTTCTTCTTCACGCTTGGCTTCAATAACTCCAACCGGTTTTTTATTTACAAAGAGAATGTAATCCGCCGGACCGGTATCGGTAACATACTCCCGAATGGCAACCCCTATTGCAGCAGCAATGTTCTTTTGTTTGTAAGATTGAACAAGCCAGCCGGACTGCTTCAACAGTTCGTCGATCTGGTCGCGGGCAATTTGTTCAGGGTTTTGGTTGCTGCTCATCAATGTTTCAACGTAAAAACTAAATGTAAGGCAAATAGGCAGAATGTGAAAGAAGGTGTGTAGGTTTTTTGTAGGCAATACCTAGTAAACCAACAGCCGCAGGAGCAACAAAACAATATTTACTGTTGTATGGCAAGAAGTAGTGAGGCAGTGCAGATACGTTTTAACGGGAGAGTGGCAGCCTCGCAAATTTTTACATTTAGCAGATCCACTTTTTAGGTTTGGCAGATCGCTTTTTCATTTTCACAAATCTGTTTTTCACTTTCACAAATCTGCTTTTAGATAGTGCACGACCGGTAATGAACGGACAAGTAATATTGAAAGCAAAACACCAAGTCTAAAATTGAGTAACACTGCCAAAAAGGACACAGATGAACTGATCGTCTTTTTGTACCCCTGATCATTTCCCGGATTTACCTGGTTCTTGAATGATCAGGTAATGAAGTAAGGAAAATAGAAACTGTTGTTACTCGATTTTTTCTCTATTCATCGCCGGTTGTGTTATTTAAATTCCGATGGTTCGGAACACCCTTCTACCACATAACCCGATGGAGCTTTTTTTATTTCCTTCTTTTCAATACTGTAATCGCGTTTGTTGCCTTATTATTTCCTAAAAATTAAACCCTGTTGATCCACCTCATTACACCATTAGTTAACTGTCAAAACGCATAAAAAAGACACAACAAACACCTTGCAGATGAACGGAGCCCCGCTATATGGCGGGGTAAACTGTCGCAACTATGCCTCACTCAAAATCCCTGCCCGGCTACACAAAAAGAATTTTGTACAGCATCTGCACAATTTGCAGATAGACGATTGTTTTTCCTATTTTTAAAAGCTGCAACAACATTTGCAGGTGAAAACTGTTTCCTGCCTATTGTAGTCCATCATAATTAAAAAATAACACCCCTTTTTATGAAAAGAATTCTCTCTCTTTCCCTGCTGGTTATGCCCTTTATTTTACAGGCGCAAAACAAAGATTCGCTGTGGTTTGCCCGCAACTACAGTAAGAAGGAAGTGTACATACCCATGCGCGATGGAGTGCGGCTTTTTACCTCGATCTACTACCCAAAAAGCAAGACCGAAAAACACCCGGTGCTGATGACGAGAACACCGTATTCATCAGCGCCGTATGGAGCCAAAAAATACACCGGGGAATATTGGGGCTCGTATAAAAATGCCTATGTAAAAGAGGGCTATATTCTAATAAAACAAGACGTGCGCGGCAGGTGGATGAGTGAAGGTGATTTTGTGAACGTCCGCCCCTTCAACGCCGACAAAACAGGCACCGAAACCGATGAAGCATCAGACACTTACGATACCATAGACTGGCTGGTAAAGAACCTGGCAAATAATAATGGTAAGGTGGGTGTGTTTGGCATATCCTACCCGGGCTTCTTATTCTACTATGGCTGCCGCCAGCAACCACCCGGCACTGAAAGCGGTTAGTCCGCAGGCGCCGGTAACCAACTGGTTTATCGGCGACGACTTTCACCACAATGGCGCATTCTTTCAAATGGATGCCTTCGACTTTAATTCGGCGCTGGGTTTTGGTTTTGGTCAGCCACACCCCGCGCCTACTTCGGTGCCGGCGCGCAGCGTTGGCTACCCCATACACGACAACTATCAATTTTACCTGCAACAAGGCACCATTACCAACCTCGATAAACTCACGGGCGACTCCATACCCTTTTGGAAAGACCTGATGGACCACCCCAACTACGATGATTTTTGGCAAGCCCGTGATGCCCGCCGCGCAACCAAAAACCTGCAGCCTGCCATGCTGTGGGTAGGCGGATTATTTGATGCGGAAGACGACTGGGGCGCCTGGAATGCCTACAAAGCAGCCGAAGAAAATAACAAAGGAAAGGAGTTTAACAAGTTGGTTATGGGGCCATGGTACCACGGGCAATGGGCTAACAATGTAGGCACCCACCTGGGCAATGTGCAGTTTGGCAGCAATACCTCTACCTGGTACCAAAAAAATATTGAGGTTCCGTTTTTTAATTATTACCTGAAAGGCAAAGGCGATATTTCGAACATTGCCGAAGCCAACATCTTTGTTACCGGTGCCAACCAATGGAAAAAGTTTGACACCTGGCCACCGAAAGGAAAACAGGACATGACCATGTACCTGCAAGATGCCGGTGGTTTAAGCTGGGACAAAGCCAACCAATGAAAACAGCTTTTCTGAATACATCAGCGACCCGGCAAAACCGGTGCCTTATACCGCAGACGTGCATTTTAATCGCACCCGAAACTATATGACCGACGACCAGCGCTTTGCCGCACGCCGCCCCGACGTATTGGTGTTTGCGACCGACACGCTTACCAGCGACCTGACCGTGACCGGCAATGTAGTAGCCGACCTGGCGACGAGTATATCCACTACCGATGCTGATTTTGTAGTGAAACTCATTGATGTTTTTCCTGATAATTTGTCGTACAACCCGGTGGATATATATGCCGATGAAGACCCGGCAAATGTGTACCCGATGGGCGGCTACCAGATGCTGGTGCATGGTGAGATTTTCAGGGGTCGCTACCGCAACAGCTATGAAAAACCAGAAGCCTTTACACCCAACAAAATGGATGAAGTAAAATACAAGCTGGGCGATGTGGCACATACCTTCAAAAAAGGGCATCGCGTAATGGTGCAGATACAAAGCTCGTGGTTTCCGCTTGTTGACCGCAACCCGCAGCAGTTCATCGATATATACCATGCAAAACCGTCCGACTTTCAAAAGGCAACTATTGACATTTATCACAATGCCAACAACAGCAGCAAGATCATATTGCCGGTGCTGAAATAAGTTTTGCTCTTTTTGGGAACCCAACTTTGGTAACGCTATGCAGCGGCCGTTGCGTCGCACAGCGTGTACGGTATTTTCGCTGTGCAGCTTAGTTTGTTGAGTTGGTGATTTGGTGAGTTGGTGATTTGGTGGATTTGTTGATTTGTTGAGTTGTTGATTTGTTGAGTTGTTGATTTGTGGATTTGTGGATTTGTGGATTTGGTTTACAATCACAAGTCTGACGTGCAGATGAATAAGCGTGCCCACCGGGCAGGTGGGTTGGGTGTAAAATTTTACTTATTGAAAACTGTTGTCAACCCCTAAAAAAGTGAGGAAAACTGAATGGAAAACTGAGTTGTGGCAGCCCTGCGCTTTATACGTAGATATAATTGCGACTACATTTCACGAAAATTGTTGCCGTCGATTTTTAACTGATTAAATCCATCCACACAGTATTGCTTTCCCCACCAGCTCACCGGTATTGGTAAGCTCTTTTTTATGCAGCATATTTTTGCGATGGGTATCAACCGTTTGTTTACTAATGCGCAATATGCTGCTGATCTGCTTGCTTACTTTCCCTTCAATTAAAAGTTTAAGTACTTCTTTTTCCCGTCGGGTAAAATCGCCCTTGCTTTCCATGAAAAGAGTTTTTGTACAGACATCTGTAAAAGAGGGTTCTCCGTCCATCCCGATAAAAGACAGAATAGGCTTTCCTGCCTGCTTAAGATAGGTAATATCCGTATGTGTACCGAGTGTTCTTAATGACTTGCCTTTTCCATCATGTTCCAGCATTATACCCTGGTAAAGTATACGTGCATAGTCCCCATTTTTTTTCCGGTAACGTACGTCATATCTTACCTTGTATTTCATTAGCTTTTCTATAGAGAGTTTTGCAAAAAACTCTACTATACTTATGCCAATTGCCAGAAAGTACGAACGGTCATCCGGGTGAAGCTGATTATTGAGGAACTGGATATCTAATTCAGATGGAAGATAACCCAGGATATTTTCCACTTCCTTACTTACAAATTCAATTATTAAAGCGTGATGATTAATTATAAAATAATACAACTCCCCAAACAAAAAAAAATTCAAAAGCCTTCTATATAGCGAAAGTTCAAATTCTCAATAGTCCCGGAGAAAACTCATTGCCGAGCAATTGGAATATCCGGTTAAATTCCTGGTTAAAATCCTGATCTTTCATATTACTATAAAGCCGGAGCGGGCGTTTTCTTAAAAAATGTTTGGAATAATTAAAAAGTGTTTCTTGTTATTTTTTTGATCGCTATCAAATCCATCCGTACCGGATAGCTTTACCTACAAGCTCGTGGGTATTTGTAAGGTTCTTTTTCCTCAGCATGTTCTTGCGATGAGTGTCAACTGTTTGTTTGGTGATATGTAAGCAATCACCGATCTCACTACTCACTTTTCCTTCTATTAAAAGTTTCAGCACCTGTCTTTCCCTTTTTGTAAGATCTTTCCCTCTTTCGCTAAAAAAATTTTCAGTATCGACATCTATGTAAGAAGGCTCTTCGTCCATCCCGATAAAAGATAATACGGGCTTGCCGTCGTTTTTCAGATGCGTAATATCAGTGTTTAAAGCAAGTGATCGCAATGGTCTTCCACCTTCATCATGTTCCAGCAAAATGACCTGGTAAAGTATTCGTGCATAATCTCCATTTTTTTTCCTGTAGCGGAAATCGTATCTCAATTTATACTTCATCAACTTTTCAACCGGCAAGCGGGAAAAAAACTCGATCACTTTTAGACCCAGGGATACAAACCAGGGCCGGTCATCCGGATGAAGTTTTCCGTTTATAAACTCAATAGTAAATTCTCGCGGAGAATATCCAAGAACGTCTTCAACCTCTTTGCTCACCAACTCAAAGCTTAGACTATGATGATTGAGAATATAGTAGTAGGAATTGCCAATCAAAAAAAAATTCAGAAGTTTTTTTGACAGGTCGATCTCTGGCCTCAACGATGTTTCAAAATCTGAATCGCTGGTAAACCAGGTAAACATTTTATTGAACTCCCGGTTGAAAAGCTCAGTTTTCATTGAAAGTGTTTCCAGTAAATTAATTACAAAATTTAAGAAACAAAAGTGGTCAGCCTGACTTTTCTCCTCTCATTTCGGGCGGCTTCTTGATAGAGATAGCATTTCTGTGTTTATTATGGTAAGTAACCACTGTTGCCAGGTACTACCTACAAATAGGTATTTCTTTCTCATATACCGACAGGTATATTTAAGTAGCCATTCAAAAAAACGACCTAAAATTAAATCGTTTTAAACATAAGTATGTGATACCAAACAAATGATTGGGCAAAGTAAAAAATTTCTTCCGGCTGCCTCTTGAATCAAAAGTAAAAGTGTGCGACGCAAGTAAAGCTTAATAGGGATTTTAAAGCCCGGTACATAATAGTCTTTCGGAAAAAAAATATTAATCCGGCTGTTGAACAGGAAGGGACCATTGTTGCGTCGCACTCCTGTACGTTGTGTAATTCTATTCAGCAAAAAAATAGAACAGTTTCCATTTCTTATCTGCACATAAACTACATACATACTACTAAAACCTTCTTTTATGAAAAAAATAATGATTCTTCCTGGAATTCTTATTGCACTATTCTGCAATAAGGGTTATGCACAAAACACCTTTCCTGCAAGCGGAAGTGTGGGTATTGGTACCACCACGCCCAATGCCTCGTCGCTGCTTGACATAACATCAACTACCAAAGGAATACTATTACCAAGAATGACGATGGCGCAGCGTGATGCTATCGCATCGCCGGTGAAAGGATTACTTATCTATCAAACAACCGGCACCAACGGCTTATACTACTACAGCGGCTCTGCCTGGACTTCTGTAACTCCCCGGAATTTCTGGTCGCTTTCCGGCAATGCGGGCACCAATCCTGCAACAAACTTTATTGGCACAACAGATGCAAAATCATTGGTGTTTAAGGTAAATGGTCAAAAAGCGGGGCTTATAGATTACAGTACCTGTTGCTCTGGTACACGCAATACTGCATTCGGGCAAATTGCCCTAAACTCTCTTACTTCCGGCGCTGATAATACAGCGACAGGTTATGGTGCATTGTATACCAATTCAACAGGTAATCAAAATGTGGCTTATGGTAAATATGCTTTATTCAACACTAACGCAAATGATAATACAGCATACGGGTTTAATGCCATGTTCTTCAATACAAGCGGTGCAAGCAATACAGCCATTGGAATTACCGCTTTGCAAAACAACACTACGGGTTCAAACAATGTGGCAGTAGGAAATTATGCACTTGGCAATAATTTTACAGGCAGCAATAATACAGCCATTGGAGCTGCAGCGCAGGTAGGTGCGCCTGATTTAACCAATGCCACAGCTATAGGCGCAAACGCTTCTGTAAATATTAGTAATGCTCTTGTGCTGGGCAATAATGTCAATGTGGGCATTGGCACAACCAGCCCAAAAGCTAAATTGGATGTTTCCGGAGCAGGCACATTTGATGGGAATTCTTTAAGTGTTGGAAATACAACGGGTTTAGCCAATGAAAGGGTAATGCTATATTATGACGGAACTGTTGCGCGGGCAAGATTAAATACCGTTAGCAACGTAAGCCTGGGATTTGGAACATCAGGGGTTAATGATCGTGTTTTAATTGATAAAGACGGCAATGTTGGCATCGGTTTAGCCGCCCCTATCGCTAAACTTCACCTGAGTGTAAACGGCACCAATGCCTACCAGGGTTTGGCGATCACGAGTACAATTTCAGGTGGCAAAACCCTTACCATTAACCAGGGAACAGCAGGCAAGCTTAATTTCACCAATCCTGGCGTTGTTGATCTGATGACGATGGATTTTACCAGTCAAAATGTGGGGATTGGAACGATATCACCGGCATACCGGTTAGATGTATGCGGAACAATACGCGCTAAGGAACTGCGCGTCGAAACCGGCTGGTGCGACTATGTTTTTGAAAAGAATTACCAGCTTAGATCAATTGATGACCTGGAAGAATTTATAAAGTACAACAAACATCTGCCGGGAATTGCCCCTGCAGCACAAGTGGAAAAAGAGGGATTGAAAGTGGCTGAAATGAACAAGGCAATGATGGAGAAAATAGAGGAACTCACGCTGTACGTCATTCAATTGAGCAAGGAAAACAAAAAGCTGCAGAATGAAATGGATTTGCTAAAGAAATAAGTTTCACAATCAACCCATAATTATGAAAAAGATCATTCATCAAGTTGTGCTGCGGCATTGTATGATTGTGTTGCTGCTGCTGTGTTACGAAGCATTGCTTGCACAGGAAAAAGAATTTGCCGGTAAAAATATCACGGAGCAATATCAAAATAACTTAGGTAAATATCTAAGAAAATATACGGTGTACAGTTTAGACGTAAAGAATATTGCCTCGTATGTTCAAGCCAATTCTCAAAACGCCAGGTTGATCTTAAATCTCTTTTCGGAAAAATTCAAACTGGCGATTTAGTTGAACGATATCAGAAGCAGCCAATTTAAAGCAGTAGCCATGACGGGTAAAGGGGCAGAAGAATTGACACAGACATTTGCAAATACTTACAGAGGTTTTGAGAGTGACGATCCCCGGAATATTGTACGGCTGAACATTGATGAGTCACAATTTGAGGGCTACATTAATAGTGGAAAAAGATGGATTTATTTTGACAAGCTGAACAGGTACCTGCCGGCAGAGAGTGACGATAAAATAGTAGTGTATGATGCGACTGACGTAATACCTGACCTTACAAAAACATGCGGGTCTGATATGCTGAAGGTTGAAAAAAAGAAGTTTGATTCACAACTTCATCAAAGATCTGCTGCGACCGGTAACTGCCATTTTCTTGAAATAGCTACTGAAGCCGACTACGAGTATTTCCAGGCTTTCTCTCAAAGTGCAAACCTGGCATTCAGGAGAATTAGAGACATCCTTAACCTGGTGGAAGGATTATACACTCCGTCGTACAACGTAAAATTTATTCTTACCTATCAGCAAATATGGACCATTCCGGATGATCCCTATGCGGGCGATTCTTTACAAAAGATATTGCCACAATTTAAAGATTGGTGGAACAATAACAGGAGCTTTGTCAGCAGAGATGAAACCCATTTGTATACCGGCAGATCAGTTCAGAACAGTACAGTGGGTCTCGCTTATGTAGGAACCGTTTGCGATGATAATAATTATTACAGCAGCGTAGTAAATTATTCACCCGTCAGCAACAAAACTGTTGCACTTTCTGCGCATGAGATCGGCCACAATTTCGGCGCCTCGCATGATGCCACTTGTAACGGTAACGATATTATGTGCCCCCACATACAATCCGGCACTCCTATGTGGAGCTCTCAATCGCTTACTGAAATTCAGAATTATATTGATAACTCCGGTAGCTGTCTGGATGAAACTTTCCCGACAAATCTTACTTACAACGGGGATGGCAGTGATATAGCTTACTTAAAATTAATAGCTGCAAACAATGTCAACATCAATACCTCAGCCGGAGCGGTAAAGTTGTATACGCTTGGTTATGGCTATATCGAATTGGGGGCAAGTGTAGTTTTGGCACCTACTAATCCCAATTCACTCGGGTTCTTTGCGCCTGAGCGAAGTACGCTTTTAATCAGGATCAGCGACGTTATCAACTCGTGCGATCCATTGCCTAGACCAGCCAATACTAACCCTGAGTTGGTAAAGCAGGATGATAACAACGTACTGCTGCAAGGCAATTCATTCCGGGTACAACCCAATCCCTTTCGCACCACGTTTGAAGTAGTTATACAGGCAAAAGAAGAAAAGAAAGTATTGCTAAATGTCTACAATTTACCTGGCATTAAAGTGAAGGAAACGGCAGCAATCAATTTAGTAAAAGGTAGCAACAAAGTAACCGTAGATGGATCGTATCTGCGCCAGGGAATGTATATGGTTGAAGTAAACTTTGGCGATTTAAAGACTGTGAAAAAAATTATTAAGATTAATTAGAGGTTGGCAAAGACATACATCATCGCCACACCTAAACGCAATAGGGAATATGTCAATACCTAAAACGGATTAACACAGATTGAACACTTTATTGGCAACTCTTTTTTTGATCACCTCTTTCATGCGTAGTAAAAAATCTTGCTGTTCATCCTTGTAAACCAATGTGGACTTCAACAGGTAAACCACCTAACCCTTTCATCTAAAGATTTTGACTATTTACTTTTTCTCCACCGGCGGGGTTCATTTGATACGTGAGGATGTTGCCGTTTTTTAATACTTCCAATATACGGTAGCCATGGTAGGCGGTGCCCCAGCTTCCGGCTATGTGTGAATCAAAAAAGTAAAATTTACCGGCGTGTTCCTGCACCCCATCCATGTTATGATCGTGCCCGTGGAAAACTGCTTTTAAATTAGCCTGGTTATTGAACAGGTCCACGATAGCAGGGTGTAATACTTTCCGCTTCTTCCATTTAAAGGGAGTGATGTGCATGACTACAAAAAGATTTTTGTTGTCTGCATATTGATGGAGAAGTTGGCGGGTTTTTTCAACGTCGGGGCTAATGTAGGTGCCTTTGTCGTCGGCGGTGTTGAGCACTACAAATGCCACATCTTTATTTGTAAAACCATAGTGCCATGCGTTGTTAAAAGTGTTGATCCACTGCGGCTCATCTACCATGTCGTGGTTGCCGTGCGACACATAGTAAGGCATGGTTAACTTGTCCCAAACTTGTTTTACGGTAGTCAAATACGCGGGATCATTGTGAAAGAGATCGCCATTGATAAAAGCAAGATCAAGTCCCCGGTTTGCAGCCTCACCATTGATCCACGAGACCATCTCGTTGTGATTTTGTTCAAAGAAAGTATAGGATTTACCATAATGACCATCTGATGCCAAAACAATCCGCAGCAAAACATCGTCCGCTGCGGGCAGGGTAAACCGGTTACCAGCTAGTACTTTTAGTCCGCCCGCGCCTATCACAAATGCCCCGGATAAACTGAGCTTAATGAATTTTCTTCTGCCTGTTTGCATACCGATCGTTTTAAATGAAAGAACTAAAGTATTCTTTTACAGAAAATCATAATAGACAAAAAGAATGAAAAATGAAAAACAATTTGCCGGTTGTCATTGCAGGGAGTTTAAACAAAATCCAACGGCGACAATGTTTTTACCGAGTTGTTTTTTGCAGCGGCTTGGCAATAGACTTTTCGGTTACGTATTTCCATTCGCCGGTCTTCACATTGATTGTCCAGGGCTTTGGTTCAGGCAGCCATAGTTTACCCCCGCCAATTTGTACCGGCATCCATATATAGCGGGAATCTGATAGCTGCTTTGGGTTCCACCTGTCGCCCATAAAAATGACGGTAGTATCTTTTGTGCCGGCAACTTTTATAAACATGGTTGATTGAGAACTATAGGTGTTTGTAGCCGGTGGAGCCATGTCAACAAACTCGCTCCAGGGACCCGACAACGAAGTAGCCGTAGCTACTTTGTTTGGATTGGGCGACCAACCGGTTAGTGCCGAACCTACTGCATAATACAAGCCTTTGTAATGCACGATCGCGCCGCCTTCCAATGGTAAATGGATAAATGCAACTTCCTTTTCAACATTCAAATAATCGGCTGATAATTTGGCTATATAAAACCCCTTCGACGGACGTAATTTAAAGATCAGGTAGGCACTGCCATCATCATCAATAAATTGCCCTATATCGCGGCTTTCTTTATCCAATGGCCTGAACGAATGTACATACGAAAACGGGCCGGTAGGTTTATCGCTGATGGCAACGCCAACGCGTGCATAATCATACGCCCAGGCACTTTTCGATCCTTTTATACCGCCATCTAAGTGCATGTACATTACATACTTTTTGGAACGGGCATTGTAAAACACTTTCGGTCTTTCTAACACCCACCGGTTGCCCTGCAACATGGTATCGGGTTTTGCCAATTGTATGGCGTCACCTTTAAAGGTCCAGTTCATTAAATCGTTGGATGAATAACAGCTTACATAGCGATAGTTGGAGTCTAAGCCTGGTCTGCGTTCTTCACCGTACCAGTACCAGGTTTTATCCAGCCTGATAATGCCCCCACCATGTGCCTGTATGTGGTTGCCGTCTGTATCGGGCAGACTTCGCCGGGCGAATAGCAGTTTGCTTTTGTGCAATGGCAAACAAAGAAAACGCCATGCAGGCCATTACCAGTAAATGTTTCATCATTGCTGAGTATTGTTACCCAAAAGTACAAGAGTGCGACGCAACGATGCATCAAAAAGAACAAATGTCTGGTACCAAAAAAAACGAGTAATGTCTATGACTTTGCAGGTGTTCATTCCCACAAAAAGCCACCGGCATTTTTTACAAACCGGTGGCTAAATACTTTTCCAATAAATGATCAGTTCAAGCAGTTTTTTTAGAGCCAGGATCTCGTTTTGCCATTAGAAATTCGCTACCTAATCCCTCTTTCGCAGCTTGCCATTTCTTTTATTTCCTCCCAATTATAAGATCTTCCCTCCCCGCAGATACTGTTCCTGCTCTGCCATAATCAACTTTTTTCTATGCGAAGCGATATTATTTCGTTCTCAAACATAGTGTAGATAGCCTCAGCCTTTTTATCCTCAATTGTATCAATAAACTGATGCAGTTTTTTACGTATGTCTCCGGTTTCCATAAAGCCTCCTTTTATCAAATTTACAGAGTATAAAATATCCATATCAAGGTACACCAACCTAACTCTTCTGCCCCTCAAACTGATCGCCCTTGTGCTTGAACAATACATTGAAAGTGGTAAGACTGCCATAAATACGGGTGATGTATTGCTGCAGATCCACCTTTTCTTCGTTGCTCAAACCCTTGTGTGCATTTATCTTTTGCTCCAGTACCCGCAGGCGGTCCCGCAGCATCACGATCTTGTTGAAGAAGATATCAATCGGCACCTCACTTGCCTTCAGGCTGTTATCGCCGGGCTTCATCACCAATGTGCCATTTTTCCAGCGATCGCCCATGGCAACTACTTCGGTTACATCGCTCCATTCGCGCAGTATTTTTATCAGTGCATCTTCCGCCTCGCTAAACGAAACATTGTACTCGGGCTCTATCTTTTCGATTACTTCCACTGCAAAATCTTTACTAACGGGCTTTATGCCGCCTTCTATAAAACACACATCGTAGATGCGTTTGTGCAGCGTGATCACAACGCCCACACCAAACGAAGGATGTTTAATTCTTGACCCAACACCTAATAGTTCCATAGCTATTTAGTTTTGTTTACGTAAAAAATCAGCGGTTACTCCATTATCTCGCTCAGTTCCAGCCAGCGCATTTCTTTGTCAGCCAGCAGGGTCGATATTTCTCCAATGCTTATACTTGCTTTTTCTATCTCCGCAAAGGGCATTGTATTTAGGGCGGCTTCCAGTTTCTTTTTCTCCGCCTCCAGGTCCTTCATTTCTTTTTCTATCGCTTCAAATTCCTTCTTCTCTTTATAGGTCGGCTTTTGTTTTACCGTTGCTGCCTGGCTGGTGTTCGCAGAGGTAGCTGCGACCGCTTCGGTAGTTGCGCCGCTGCTTTTCTTCTTTTCTAACTGTTCCCATTTTGCACCGCTCTTCTCATTTGCTTTCAGCCACTCGCGGTACAGAGTATAGTTGCCCGGAAAATCCCTGATCTCGCCCTCGCCTTCAAATACAAACAGGTGATCTACCAGCCGATCCATAAAATAGCGGTCGTGACTAACGATCAACACACAACCCTGGAACTCACTCAGAAAATTTTCCAATACACCCAATGTTGGCAGATCAAGATCGTTGGTAGGTTCATCGAGTATTAAAAAGTTGGGATTTTGAAAAAGTATTACCAGCAACTGCAGCCGCTTTTTTTCGCCGCCGCTCAGGCTGCTCAGGTAGGTATATTGCTTATCGCCGGGAAACAGAAACAGCTCCAAAAACTGCGAGGCGCTGATGCTTCCACCCTTAGCCAGCGGAAAGTTTTCGGCAAAGGTCTTAACATATTCAATCACCCGCATGTCTTCCTTTAAATTCCAGCCCCTGCTGGCTGAAGTTGCCAAAGACTACGGTATCACCAATATTTATCTTACCGCTGTCCGGCTGTCTCAAGCCCCTGCAAAATATTTAGAAAAGTACTTTTGCCCACACCGTTTTTTCCTACCACTCCTATCCTTTCGCCTTTGCTGAAGGTATAGTCAAAGCCTTTCATGATCACTTTATCGCCATAGCTTTTATTTACCTTTTTTAGTTCAGCAATTTTGCCGCCCAGCCGTGTCATCTTCACTTCCAATTGCAGTTGCGCATCTTCTATTTTTTTCTTTGCCTGCGCTTCCACTTCATAAAAATTATCCTGCCGGCTTTTGCTTTTTGTGGTACGTGGCTTTGGGCTGTTTGCGCATCCACTCCAGCTCTTTGCGATAGGTATTTTTTGCTTTGTCAATCGTTGCTAATTCACTTTCTATGCGTGCTGTTTTCTTTTCCAGGTAATTGGCATAATCGCCTTTATAAGCTATACAGGTCGCTGCGTTCCATTTCCCATATCTCTTCGCAAACAGCATCCAGAAAATAACGGTCGTGCGTTACCAGCAGCAGGGTTACATGTTCCCCATTCAGGTAATGCTCCAGCCACTCGATCATTTCCACATCCAGATGGTTGGTAGGTTCATCCATGATCAGCAACGTATGCTGGTGCTCAAAGCCAATGTCAATAAGTGTTTGCGCAAGTGCTACCCGTTTGCGCTGCCCGCCGCTCAGGCTGCTTACCGGCTGCTGCAGGTGATGGATGTTCAGCTTCCCAAAATCTCCTTCACCTTGGCTTCAAAACTCCACGCATTCAGTTCATCCATTCGTGCTGAGTGCATCGGTATACTCGCCACATCATCATCCTATTGCTCAGCAGCCTATCTTCCGCTTCATCCACAGCAGCTTCATAATCTCTTATCGCTTAAGAACCGGGTTATCGGTATGAAAAATATTTTCCAGAACTGTTTTGTTCTCATCAAATTTTGGATCTTGTTCAAACAGCGCAACCGTTACATCTTTATTGATCCAAACCGTTCCTTCATCCGGCTGTTTCCTGCCCGCTTAATATTCGCAGCAGGGTACTTTTGCCCACGCCATTGCGTGCCACAAGCGCAATTTTATCACCTTCATTTATATGAAATGAAATATTATTAAACAAGGGGCACAATCCCATAGGCTTTGGTCAAATTCTCTACCGTTACATAATGCATAGGCGCGCAAAGATAAGGGGTGGGTAAGCAGAGGGAGACCGCATTTTGCAGGCTTTAACGCAGCAAATACAATTGTGTGGAACCTGTTTTATTTTTTTGGTTACCAGCAAGGGAACAATGGGGAACTATGGTTGCGACAGTCTACCCCGCCGCACTGCGGGGCTCCGTTCAACGGCATCACTTTCTTTTTCCATTCTTAAGGTGAACATTCGATACAAAAAGAGTTTTCTAAAACAATATATTCGTTGGTAAGACCAGAGCAAATATTCACACCAAAAACCTACTTATATGAATACCATTGGCTATTTTGAAATTCAATCTTCTGACTGCAGCCGCGACATTGCTTTTTATGAAAATGTCTTTGGCTGGAGGTTTATCAAGGAAGAATATGTTCCTATCGAATACTACCGGATAGAAACGGACAGCATCAATGGCGGTCTGTTGAAAAGACCGGTTGCGGTGCCGCCAATGCAGTACGGCACCAATGCCTATGTGTGCTCGGTACAGGTGGAGAATTATGATGCAATGGAAGCTACCATCCTCAGCAATGGCGGGCAGGTGGCAATGGCTAAATTCCCGATCAACGGGCGCTGCTGGCAGGGGTATTATATCGATCCCGACAATAACACTTTTGGAATTTTCGAGGTGGATGAAAAAGCAGGATGATGGCGGTTGTGGAGTACTCTGGCTCATGATCGCTGCACACTTATTTACACATACGCTTGTTCTGTGGTGGCAGGAAAATTGATTTTACATCTTCATATCCCAATTGTTCAACCATCAAATTATGAACAGTATGAAGAAGTATATAGCACTCTTAGCATTGGTAATCACCTTTGCTGCCTGTGGATCAGGTACTGAAAACACAAATGATAAAGACACCATGCATATCACCAACGCGGGTGCTGGTACCGGCATGCCAGATACCGGGGTCATCACCAACCAATCCGGTGCAACCGGCAATGGCGGTGTAGGAACGGGTGCCATCGGCAGCACCGGCGAGACAAGCTCAGGCGATACGTCACAACACTAAGGCGCAGGGTATAAGATGCGATCAGATAGCGATATGCTGTTTGTGAAATATGTCTTGGTCTTTGCGAACAATGACAGTCTCGCCAAAAGAAGTTTAATCGCTATCCGAGGTCTCCTAATATCTGACTGAAAGTGTTGCAATTTGGTTTGCATAATGAATCGTCTTAAAAACCTTTTTTGGTTCATGTACAAATGAAATTGCTTGTTATGGGTAAGCTACAACGTTTACAAACCGAAACAATGAAAGAGACCGATTTTGAGTAATTTTGGTTTGAGCAAAAGTTATTATCATGTTATATGGACAAGTAAGCATTGACCCGGAGATTATGAGCGGTGCCCCAGTTTTTGCAGGAACAAGAGTTCCAATTCAGAATCTTTTTGACTATTTAGAAAGCGGAGAAGACCTTTCCGAGTTTTTGGACGATTTTCCATCTGTTACAAAGGAAGCAGCATTAACTGTTTTAGAAATGGCAAAAAAGTCGTTGACCTCAGAAAAGGTACTTCATGAAAATTTTGCTTGATGAGAGCTTACCCAGGAAACTGCGTTACGACTTCGACGAAAAACACGAGGTAAAAACTGTAAGAGATATGGGATGGCTAGGGAAAAAGAACGGCGAATTACTTGAACTTTTAACAGAAAATAATTTCAAGTTATTTGTAACAGTTGATCGCAACTTGGCATATCAACAAAATCTCACAAGGTTCACAGTTACTATTTTTGTCCTTCGTGCTAAAAATAATACCCGGAAAACTTTACGGTTACTTATTCCAAAAATTTTTGCACGCCTGGCAAAAGGCGACTTTCGAAATGTTATTGAAGTTAGTTAGATCCGGCTTGCTGCACTTCAGGATATCTATAAAACTTTCGGTACCAGGGTTCGTTCTTAAAAAAATATTATTTTCATTGAATACAATCCGCCTCGCTACCGCAGTTCATTTAATATTCAAATTTTCTTCATTCCCCGTAGTGTACCACCCGATAGTATTACGCCGGAACTATCGGCAATGTTCAACTGCAGCGCACGCACCTGGAAGTGACCAATGTCTAACAATGAAGTTCCCTGCACCGTTGCCTGTAAACTATCGACTGTCATTGCTTCCCAGCTTTTGATTGTAGCGGCCGGAGCTGCTGAAATTCCCGGATTGTTTTTGAGCCGTATATCCGCTGTTGTAGCTGTTGTGTTTGGTACCACTTCTGCCTGTGTACCCATGAGTTTTGGCGACATCTCAAACACAACAACTGATGAATCGGTTTGGGTAATAGACAAATTGCCAAGTCGTGAATATCGCTTTCCAACTCTACTTTCGATTTGCCCGCAACACGCAACGTGATCTCGTGTTGTTTCATTTTGATCATCTCAAAATTTGTGTTCGTTGCAGCAACTGATAACAACTCCGGGCTAAAGATGCGCACCGGAGTTATGTAACCCATATAGCGTTTTTCACTGGGCGTTGGCGCTTCAGGAAAGTTGATATACAACGTATCGTTTTTGACAGAAGCCTGCACGGTTTTGTTCTCATACCCTTCCCAGTTTTTAAACACCCGCACCGACGATCTTTTGCCCGGCTCAAACACGATATGTGTATAATTGCCCCCTTGAATTTTCAGATGCTTAAAAGGCTGCTCCAGGATGGAACCATAGGTCCAGTACAGGTCGCTCTTGTCTATTTTTTCGTACTCGTGTTTGAGCGCGATATTGGTTGCAAATAAACCGAAGACTAAAAGCGAAAATGTAACCAGGAGAATAGTTGTACTCAGTTTCATGATTGCTGATCTTTAAAATTTTCTTTGATGAACTGGTTGTAAAGTGTCTTTACTTCCTGCATGTCTATTTGTAATAAATAGAGGTTGCGGAAAAAATAAGGAAGCTCATTTGTCTCGAACTGTTCTTTGCGAAAGGTTATGATGCGTTCAGTAGCATCTTGTTCTATGAAATAGCCAACCCCTCTTTTATTAGTTATGATCTCGCGCTGCTGCAAAAAATCGTACGCGCGCTGCACTGTATTGGGATTTACCTCCAACGCAATTGCCAGTTCGCGAATGCTAATGATCTTGTCTTGCAATGGCCATTTATTGAGCAGGATCTGTTCGCAGACGTAGTCGGCAATTTGTAGATATATGGCTTGTTTATCTCTGAATTCCATTTGCTTAATTTGTATTTACAACACCATCAAATGCTGTTGACCGTTGCATTATTTCCTAATTTTTTTCCACTCGATCATGATGTAAAAAATGACGGTTATCGCTTTTATTTCTAGAATTCAATTTATTTTATGTTGTTGTTACGCCATTTCCATCTGCTTTTGCGCTATTGTTTTCTTAGTGCAGTCTACCGCTCAATCAAGGAACAAACGATGAACGGAGCCCCGCAATAAGGCGGGGTAGACTGACGCAACGGACCAACCACAATGTGTTGTGGCCGGCGACCAAAAAACAATGCTAAAACTCTTTCTCGTGCAGCCTTAGCAGTGCCGTTAAGCCATAAGATTGCCGGGCAAAATAAATTTAATAATGGTATCGACCAGCCGTGCACCACCGGCGGATAATTCCACCTTACCGAAACTATCGCCTACGGGAATAAACACACAATAATAAGGGAGTGCTTTATCGACCTTGTCGAAAATGGCTTTTGCAAATACCTGGTCCAGAAGGTGTGCACCGATGAACAGACCACAGGCGATCAGCGCCACTTTTATGAAGGCAACCTTGTTGAAATACAAAGAACCTACTACCATGGCGCCGGTAAAATTGACAAACATGATATAGCCTTTAGCGGCTACAAAACCGGTAAGTTCGAAGGTACGCACCGCGTCGTACCGGGTTTGATAAAAGGGACTTTTAGGATCGAGACTACTGTGATATTGATGAACAATAGCCAAATCTGCCAGGTGAAAAATAAGGATGAAGGTAGCGGTGTATAACACTCCATTGATGAGCAAGGCGCTTAACCATTTCTCGAAAGCAGAGGCGGGCAGGGTAAGAAAAGAAATGCCTTCGGCGCCGCTGGAAAAGTGACCAAAGATATTGGACGCCAGTACTGTGCCACCACCAATAAGACCGAGAAGAAACGACAGGTTTTGCATTTCCTCGTAGCCAACCAGGTTTTTGAAAAGTACGTAAATAATGAGCACTGCGATTATCGACAGCAGGGTTAACCCAAACAATTGAACAGGTCGCTCGAAGAGGGTTTTACGAAATAAAAACCCGAAGCGCTGCAGGTTGAATGTGTTGTTCATTGTGTTAAGCATTGATGGTTGAGAAGATCTTTTTTATTTCAGCGGGTTTGGTGGTGACAGCATTGAACAGGAGCTCGAGATTGACTTTGGATATTTCGCCTGACCGGTTGGGGGCTACAACCGATATACCTTTTACCGTTTCTTCCTGGTATAACACTTCGTTGTCTGCAGGTATAACCGTTACTGTTTTGAAGCAGAGGTTGTCGGTGATATCGGAAACCGATGCATGTAGTAACAATTGACCATTGTCAACAATGATCACATTATCGATGAGATTGTCGAGATCGCGAACCTGGTGGGTAGAGATGAAGATGATGCGCTCATCGTTCATAACAGATGCGATCAGTTTGCGAAACCGGGCTTTGGAAGGAATGTCTAAGCCATTGGTAGGCTCGTCGAGCAACAGTACATCGGTATTGCAGGCAAGGGCAAAAGCGATCACAAACTTTTTTTGCTGACCAAAAGAAAGAGAACTCAGTTTACCGGTCTCGTTTACTTCTAACTGGTGCAGGTAGCGGGCAAAATCGCCGTGGTTGAAACGTGGATAGAAGGGAGCAAATAACCGGGTATAACTACTGATGGTTAGTGAAGGCACATATACCTCTTCGGGAATAAAATAAATGGTTTGCAGAAACGATGGTTTCCGGCTTTTTGGCTCAAAGTTGTTGACCAGTATTTTACCGCCGGTTGGAAATAACAGACCCATCATGTTTTTGAGCAGGGTCGATTTGCCTGCCCCATTCTTACCGAGCAAGCCGTAGATGCTTCCGGCACGCAGCGAAAGGGAAAGATCTTTATACAGTAAATGCTTTTTGTGATAGCCAAACGACAGGTGATCGATCTGTATCATCAGTGTATTAGTTGATTAGTACACTACAATGCTACTCGATTTTTTATCATTCTCCTAATTTATTTTTTCTGTGCGGTCGGCTACCTTTGCTTTCTTCAAAAGAAAAACTATGAGATCTATCAGTCTGAAATTTTTGGTTGCAGCCATAATGTTGTTTTGCAGTGTGGGCGTATGGGCGCAAAACCCGGAGAACTGGACCAGCAAACAACTGATAGAACCTGAGACCCTGGCACAGCAGATGAAAGACGGTGATTCAATGGTGATTGTAAGTGTAGGACCGGGCGCGGTGATACCGAACTCGATAGACGCGGGAATGGCGCGGGATAAAGATGGGATAGAGAAGTTTAAGGCTGACCTAAAGGCAGTGCCGAAAGATGCGAAGGTGGTTATCTATTGCGGTTGCTGCCCGTTTGAACATTGCCCCAATGTGCGCCCGGCGATAGATGCGCTAAAGCAGATGAACTTTACCAATTATTACCTGCTCGATCTGCCGCACAACATAAAAACCGACTGGATAGATAAGGGTTTGCCTACGGCGAAAAATTGAGCAATAGATTGTTTTTGCATCATTCGCAAAAGATGGCTTAGGTATTTTTTTGCAGGTGGATAAAGAAATATCATTTCAGACCAAACTTGGTTTGGCTGTTTGTGAATTACCTCTACGTGTAAATAACCAAACGATGATCACTTACTCTGTAGGCTATTTATTTGCCACCATTACTTTGCTGCTAAACAGTACCTCATGCCGTGCTTCTATATTGCGGTGAAAGCTTTCGGGCAACCTGTCCCAATCAAACAAGTCGACCAAAATAGGAATATTACTCTCTTGAATGCGTTCTTTTATTTCTATAAAATCATCGATAGATAATCTCTTGCCATCCAAATTGCGTATCACCAGGTCCAAGTCGCTGCCGTCATGGGCAGAACCATCAACCCGGCTACCGTAGGCCCAAACTTCCGTATTGTTGTCTGGCAACAACGAGAATATTTGTAAAAGTGTTTGTCTGTCCTTATCCCGTAGCAACATCGTTTTGTTGTTTTATTACTTGTACCAGCGAGGTAGCGTCTTCAATAAATTGTGGTAAAAGAATCAACGTTTCCTCTGCGAAATTCACGCCATAGTCGTGTGCAGTGTTATTTCTGTTATCCCTGTATTCCAGCCACCGTTCACATGCCTCAACAGTAATAAGGCTTCGAAGAACTCCTTGTCTGAATATTTCTTTAAAAACCAATTTATCTACTTCCCGGGTCGAATGAAAATAGGGCTTAAGAACCTTGCGCAAAAGTTTTCCACTTTGTTCTAAAATTATCTCAAATTCTTTCACACAGGCAGACCGATACATGTCATAATCTATGCTTTCAATGTTTGACTGCAACAATAGATCATGGGCTTTTTCCAGCGTTCTGATACATCGTTCGTAGTGGGTAGTATCTATATTCATTATTCCAATATGATCAGTAAGTATACGCTTTATAGAGACATTCAGGTTAAACTCTTTCTATTTCTCTTCTATAATTAGTCGCCTGACCGGCCTATTTGGTCGCCTGATGAAACATCGTTTGTTGTTTGAAAGTCTCATCTCGAATAAGAAAGTTGTGGCAGTTTACAACTTCGCAAACGATCAGGTCTATACCGCATAACTGACTCCAAAATATATAAAAACTCGTTTGCTATCTGTTCTTCGTTATCCGCACACAGTACCCCCCACCGGTTACCAAGGTGGGATGTAGCACCGTATTTTTTGTCACAGTTTGGGTGGTGGTCAGCAGGTGTTTTGGGTTTTTTCCGGCATCGGGTGCATCACTATAGATCTCAGCTTTATAAGTGCCTTCCTCCAAAAATTTCAGCGGTATAGACACCTGGCGATCCTGCCAGTTGGTGATGCTGCCCACATACCAGTCTGTGCCACTGCGGCGCGCAATTGTTATGAACTCGCCAGGTGTGCCGGCTACCACTTTTGTTTCGTCCCAGGAGGTGGGGACTTTTTTTATAAAATCAAAGCCGGGTTGATTGGTATAGGCATCAGGATAATCGGACACCATTTCGAAAGGCGCCTGCAACACTACATACAGCGCCAGGTGATGTGCCCGTGTACCCATCACCATGGGTTTTTCGCTGCGTGATTCGAATGCCTCGCGGGTTACATTGTCGAAGCCGCCGGGCGTGTAGTCCATCGGGCCCACGAGCATACGGGTAAAGGGCAGCATTGTGTGATTATCGGGGTTGTCGCGCATACCGCCTTTGGACTGTTCCATCCCCAACACTGCTTCATAATTCATCACATTCGGATAGGTACGCTCCAGACCAAACGGCTTGGTGCTGCCATGCAGATCGAGCATGAGATGATGGTTGGCAGCGGCGGAGGCTACATCGTAGTAGAACTGTATCCCTTCCTGGTCGTCGCGCTCAATGAAGTCGATCTTTACGCCGGCAACGCCCCACTTTTCAAACTGGGCAAAAGCCGCTTCCATTTGGTTAGCGACATATTTTGCATACGCCCATATCCATATCTTGATGCCTTTGGTTTTGGCATAGTCAACCAAGGCGGGGATGTCCACCTTGCCGTTCATTTTGGTAAGGTCGCTGCCCGACCAGCCCGCATCTACCAGCATATAGGTAAAGCCCGATTTGGCAGCAAAGTCAACATAGTACTTCATGTTTTCTGTGGTAAAGGCGGGCTTTCCATCAGCGCCTATGCTGCCGCTCCACCAGTCCCACGAGGCTTTGCCGGGCTTTATCCACGAAACATCACTGAGAGCAGTTGGTTGGGACATATTCATCACAGCATTGGATTTTACAATTTTGCCTGCAGTGCTACCAATCATGATAATGCGCCAGGCTGACTGCAAAGAACCGCTTGACGAGACAGCTATACCGGAGCTATCGAGTTTGGGTGATAACCTTGAGAGCATACTGTGTCCATTCCATCCGCCCGAGGGATTGGTCAGGTACATAGAAGTATAGCCCTTTAGGTCAGCCTCGGCAATAGCCGCCCAGCCTACTCCCGGCACTTCCGCCAGCATGGGCAAACCTATCAATACATGACTGTTCACCCCGCCCTGGTTAGAAAACGCGCTTACGGGCAATTTCAGAAATTCACTCTCGTACATCGATTGATAATGTGGCAGTACCAGCGAATACGTAGTGGCATCTTTGCTAAAGTGAAACTCCGTGTTTTCGTTTTTCAGCGCTATTGCGCCCAGCCCCTGCTCCGGCACTAGGTACCTAAAGGCTACTGCATCGTTATACACCCGCGCCTCTATTTCCAGCTTGCGCATGGGCGCTGCATTTTCCTGCGTGTAGATGTGTACAGCGTTGTAGTGGTCACGTACTTCGCTTGCCTTGCCCACCACCAGGCGATAATTGTCATCTTTCGCCGATTTTTCACTGCGCACAATATGTAGGTCTGCGCCCAGCGGTTGGGTGCCATTCATGTCCAGGCTCATGATGGACGGATCGATCAGTTGCCTGCCATTAAAAGCAATGGCGTACACCAGTTGTCCGCCGCTTTGGGTGAGGTCTTTACTTGAGCGGGTATCAAACGTTACGCTGATCTGTTGATTGGGCGATTGCACCACGACAGGTTGCGCCACCGCGGCTGTGGCAATTAGTAATGCAGAGGAGACAAAAACAAGTAGAGACTTTTTCATAATGGCATGGCGGTTTTGGATGAACAAAACAATTGCCGCAACAAGCGGCAGGCTGTGAGTTTTAAAGATAAGCCCAACCCTTTTGCCAGCAATGGATTAGGTAAGTACGTGCTGCTGAGTTGCCACCGCAAATGCACTGCTTTTTTGGAGACCGGCATTTGGAACACAGATGTGGCGATCGTTGCGACAGTCTACCCCGCCATATAGCGGGGCTCCGTTCAAATATATATCTCTGATCGGGCAGAGCACATCACATTTTACAACGTTACTGTTTTATAAATCTTACTGGAAATGCTGCGGTACAGACTACAGTACACGGGTGCGACGCAACGATGTCGCCATAAAAAACTTCGGCCGGGTACCCAAAAACAGCAAAAGTTGATGAAAAGAAAAGGCAGGCAAATCACGCACTTTACCGGTTGGGCGATCCCGCTTCTTGTGTGTAAAGAAGAGCCACTACCTCGCAGTAAACATCAACAAACAAGGTGAATCATTTGCAGGAAAACATCCAAAACAAAAGGCACTATTCACTGGCAATTGCCAATGAATAGTGCCTGTACACTTGTTGTTTACTTGTCTGTTATGTGCTGTTCTAAAGTTACCGTTGCTTGGTTAGTAGCCCTCGTTCTGCGAGATACTTCCACCCGATTTATCTATCTCGCCCTGTGGTATGGGGTACACATAGTTTTTATCCTGGAAATTTTTGCCAACAGCGGTTAGTACAGGTTTGGCGATCATCCATCTTTTCAGGTCGAGAAACCGCTCACTTTCAAAGCCCAGTTCTACCCGGCGCTCATGCATCAGCCAATCCATCACCATCGCTTTATCTGTTGATGCCGGGCGATCGGGCAACGTGCCGGCCGGCGGAGTGGAACCATCTGCAGCCACACCGTTTCTGGCGCGTGCACGCACCTGGTTAATGATGGCAATTGCCCCAGCCATGTCATTGGTTTCAATCAGGGCTTCAGCCTTCCAGAGCAGGGCATCGGCATAACGGATGTAAATTTTATTTGATGGCGCATCGTCGTTGCCTTTGAATACTGTATTGGTAGAACCCAAAAGTTTATACACGGCTTTCTGGCTCACGTTTACGGTATATCCCAGCCTTGGATCATTGGGTTCGAAAGCCGCAAGGAAAGAAGGAGTCGGTGCAAAGAAGCCCCAGTCGAGTGGCGCACAAATGCCGTTGCCATTGCGGGGTGTTTGACCGGATGTGTGATTATAAGCAAAGATCACCTCGTTCTCGGCAAACTCTTTGGTTACATCAAAATTGTCAAAGTAGTTCGCATCCAGGGCGAAACCGAGACCTTTTATTTCGTCAACAGCGCTGATCACTGCTGCCCACTGTTTGTTGAAGAGAGCCACTTTTGCCTGTAGCGCCAGTACTGCACCTTTCGATACCCGCCATTTTTCGGTGGGATCAGCATACTTGCTGTTGGGCAGCAAGGGTTTTGCCTGCGCGAGGTCGGCACTTATTTGTGCCCACACTTCTGTTGCCGGTGCACGTTGGGCTACACTGTACGCATCAGAGAAATCTTTCAGCGGTTTTACCAACAAAGGCACGTCGCCAAAGTTGTTTACCAGATCGAAGTAATAAAAAGCCCGCAAAAATAACACTTCGCCCAGGTACCTGTCTTTAAGTGCCGCATCAATTCCGGTTTTGGTAATTACATTCTGATCGGTAAGGTAACTGATGGCAAGATTACAGCGTGAGATGCCCTCATAGTCGTAGCTCCACTGCCCATTAAAAGCCTGGTTGCTGGCGGTGAAGTTAAAAGAAGACACCTGGTCCATCCATGCCTGGTCGCCATCGGGGTTCCACTTTTTCATCATATCGTCCGATGCCATGTCTTGCAGTATATAATCGTTGCGAAACACCAATCCCAGGTCCCAGCGCCACTCGCCCAGCAGGTTGAGCGTATTGGATAACATCTGGTAGGAAGAGACCACAGAAGTCTTTACCGTATTGATAGTTGGATCAGTGTTAATTTGGTCGGGAGTAAGCAAACCGATAGGGTCTTTGTACAACTCTTTCTTGCAGCCCAAACCCACTATCATCAAAACCAGCGGCAAGAATTTATAATATCCTTTTCATTTTCAAATTTTTTTAGTTGGTGAGTTAAAATCTGGCATTAATACCAAATAGATACGCCTGCGACTGCGGATAAGTTCCCTTATCCAACAAATCAGTTGATTCCGGGTCAAGACCAGTGTAGTTGGTTATGGTAAACAGGTTTTGAGCTGAGAAATAGATGCGGATGCTTTGAATACCCGAATTGGTAAATGCCGGCAAGGTGTACCCGATTTCCAGGTTTTTCATCCGCATATACGATGCATTTTCCACGAAGATGCTCGACTTTTTGCTGCTGCCATTATCATTGAATGTTGTACGCGGAATGGTGTTGCTGGTGCCTGCTCCATGCCAGCTATTTAACACTTCTGTACTGTGATTGAATGGACGACTATCGTAGTCGGTGATCTGTTTGGCATCGTTGTACCTGTACACGCCACCTACACCCTGAAACAGGACCGAGAAATCTAACCCTTTATACCCGGCAGATAGATTAACACCGTAGGTAAGTTTGGGTATTGAATTTCCCAGGTAGTCACGGTCATTGTCATTAATCACGCCATCATTATTCAGATCTTTGAAGCGGATATCTCCTGGTTTTGCTGATGGATTATTGGTTCCGTGAAGGTGCGAGTTGATCTCATCCTGGGTTTGGTAAATACCTTCCATTACATAGCCATAAAAGGACGCCAGCGAATGCCCCGGTTCGGTTTTATACACATCACCAATAATGCTGGGCAGATTAGGATGCAGTTTTTCTACGCGGTTTGTAAGCGTAGCCAAATTGGCGTTGATGCCGTAGCGAAAAACACGACTATTGTTACGCAGGCCCAAAGCGATCTCAATTCCCTTATTACTTACTTCACCCGCATTTACAATAGTGGGCGACACATTGCCTACCAGAGAAGGCAGGGAGATCGGCAACAAAATATCAGAAGTTACCTTATCAAAGTAATCGACAGACAAAGTTACCCGGTTGCGTAAAAAACCGAGGTCGATACCGATATCCTTTTGCATAGTAGACTCCCATTTCAGATCGGGGTTGCCGTAACGCGAGATAAGGTATTGTTCACCGGATCTTCTAAGGAGGGTAAGGTAGGCGTAGTTGTCAATTTCCTGGTTCCCTAGCTTACCCACACTTCCCCTTATTTTCATATCCGATAACCAGTTTACATTTTGCATAAAACTTTCTTTGGAGACCCTCCATCCTGCGGAGACCGAAGGAAAATATCCCCATTGATTATTTTGGGCAAAGCGGGAGGATGCATCAGCCCGCAGGTTACCGGTAAGCATGTATTTGGCATTGTAAGTGTAGGTAGCCGTACCGAATAATGAGAACAGTGTCCACTCAGAGGCTGAGCCTCCATTGTACAAATTAGTAGTACCACCATAGTCGATATATTGAAAGGTGGGTGTTACAAAATCGTAGCGTTGACGGCTGGCACCAATTGAGGATGAATAATTGGTAATGTACTCGGTACCAACCAGCGCGGTGATCGCGTTTTTATTGATGTTCTTGGTATAGCTTAAGGTATTATTCCAGGTAATGGTATTGTCCTGCCCGCGGTCTTCATTTAAATTGGTCGGGCGGTTTTGACGACCCAAGCCCTGGTCGAGTGCACTGCCGCCGCCATTGTCATCACCAAAGTTTTGATTGAAAGCTTTGTTGTGCGTAAAGTTGAGATCTATCCCAACATTGGTTCTAAAGCGTAATTCGTTGCGCGACAAGAAAGCATATTCAGCATACACATTTCCAAATGTTTTGTAGTTGCTCCTCTTATCATTGGTGAAGTAAGCCAGTGCCACAGGATTGCTGCTAAACTCATAAATGTTATTGCTGTTTTGAAATGTACTGTCAAAGAAAGGCAGATCGGTAAAAGGATCTTCCGGCGAATAGGTAGGATCGCTGGGATCCTTGTAAACAGGTATCACCGGTGGGCGTATCAATGCATGACGAATGATACCGGGAGCATCCCCTTTTGATGACAATTTATCCTGTACAGCATAAGACAATTGCAGGTTAGTACCTACCGTTAGCCGGCTGGTGATATTGGCATTGATATTGGCCCGCAGGTTCAAACGCTGGTACTTGTCATTGTCATAGATAACGATACCATCCTGCTTGTAAGCGGCTCCCGAGAGCAGGTATTGCACTTTATCTGAACCTCCGCTGGCGGTCAGTTCCAGGCTTTGCGAATGCCCGGTCTCAAACAACTCGTTAAGCCAGTCAGTATTGGCAAATTTCCGCGTGTTTTTATCGGTGGTATAAGGATTGGTGCCGGAATAGCCGGAATTATTCCAGGCTTCTTCCACTTTTGATATATACTGCTGGGCATTGAGTAAATGCGGCAGATTGGTAACTTTTTGAATACCGTTGAAATAATTGATATCGATATTAGATCTGCCTTTACGACCGCTTTTGGTAGTAATAACCACCACACCTGCGGAGGCACGTGAACCGTAGATCGCTGCCGCCGAGGCATCTTTTAGCACAGTCATTGACTCAATATCGGACGGTGATAGGAAAGTGATATCACGAGAGGGTACACCGTCAATGATAAATAACGGACTGTTGTTTCCAATGGTACCCTCGCCACGTACGCGAATGCTTATCTGGTCGCCGGGTGCGCCGGTACTTTGGGTAACCTGCACACCGGCTACCTGCCCTTGCAGCGACTGCGCTACATCGGGTACACGCCTGCTTTCCAGGTCGCTCATGTTCACAGTAGATACTGCCCCGCTAATAGAACCTTTCCGTTGTGAAGTGTAACCCACTACTACTACCTCGTCCATGGCAGCACTCACCCGCCCAAGCGTGACCAGCAGGTTGCCACCGCTGTAGGGTACTGCGGTAGTGGCAAAACCGACACCACTGATCGAAAGCGTCTTTGCAGCATTGGGTCTGAGGGTCAGCGAAAAGTTGCCGGTGGCGTCGGTTACAACCCCGTTGCTTGTATTTTGCTGCACTACGTTAATGCCAGCCAAGCCATTTCCGGCGCTGTCCGTTACCCTGCCGCGGGCGGTTTCCTGTGCGTAGCCAACCTGGTACAGCAGCAGGCAAATTAAAAGTCGAAAAACATGTAACGATTGTTTCATAACTGTAAAGATTAAAGGTTTATACTGTAAAAGAGGCTAAATCGGTTTAGCATTAATTACTAATTATCAATGTTTTAGTTCATTCTTCTCCGCTGTTTTTAATAGCTTATTAGCAGTCGATCCCCTGATGATCAGTTCTGTCTTTAAGGAGATGGTACCTGGTAAATCGCGGTGACTTTTGTCGTCGAGGCACTGCATCAGTGTGTTGATCACCGATTCTGAAATGCTTTCAATTGGTTGAGCCACTGCTGTAATCGAAGGTGAAAAAAGCCGGAAAAAATTGCTATCATCGAAACTGACCACGCCGAGATCGCCCGGTATCTTTAAACCCATCTCAGTCATCGCCTCCAGACCCGAGAAGGCGAGGTAATTGGTGCCAAAGAGTACTGCATCCATTTGCGGATGCTTGGGCAAAAATGTTTTTACCTTTTCAACGATTTTATTGGCAGGCGTGAGGTAGGGTATTTTAAGGATATACTTTTTCTGACCAGTGTTAGCTATGCCATCAAGGTAACCGCGCATGCGATCTGCCATTTGCGTCTGATCGGAATCGAGGGTGACGAAACCAATATTTTCGTAGCCGTTCTTTTGCAAATGGAGGATGGCGGAATACGATCCTTCATAATTGTCAACGATCACATTACTTGTTTCCAGGTCGGGGAAATAGCGGTCGAAAAGAATGACCGGGTTTTCATCTTCTATCAATGCCTGCACATCGTTGTACAAGCCTGGCGTTGGCGCAATAATATAGGCATCTACCTGCCGCTCTCTGAATACCTTTAAAAGAGCTTTGGCTTTATCAGTCTGGTTTTCGGTGCTGGCGAAAAATATTTTATAGCCCAGTTCGTAGGCAATGTGTTCAATACCGCGGGCAATACCAGAAAAGAAAGGATCAGAAATGTCTTCGACCATCATACCGATGATCCGGCTCTTGCCGGTGCGCAGGCTTTTTGCCACCTGGTTGGGCTGGTAACCAATTTGCTCAACATATTGCAAAACTTTATTCTTTACTTCTTCCCGTATACGCATTTCGTCGCTTTTGCCATTGAGCACAAACGAAATGGTGGTAGCAGACAACTGAAGCTGTCGCGCTATATCGTGTATGGAAGATTTCTTTTTCATTTGATGGTCGGCATGCAGGGTGCAAAATGAAAAGTGGAAAGATCTGAGGAAAATGAATTTGTGTGAACAAGGAATGAAAGGTGAGCAGATGTTTTCATACCGGCAGTTTTGATAACAAGCGTTGCGTAAATAGCCACTAACGGATAAACACCCCAAGTTGCTAAATCGAATTAGTAAATATAGGGAGAGTTATTTTAACAGAACATAAAACCGGAATTTTTTTCTGCTTACTTAAAAATTGAGCTCAGCAGTTGAAATATAAAAGACCTTTTTTCCGGGGTAGCCTAATGAACCAGGAAAGAGGAGTTTGAGATCTGAAAAGAAAAGGCATTTTCTATGTATAGCAATAACAGGTGTCAACACCTACTGTTAAAAGCCGCCGATAGCTGCCAAAGTACAAGGGTGCGACGCAACAATGTCGCAAAAGAATTACTACGGCCAGGCTCACAAAAAAATTCTCCTTCCCCCACCCAAACCGGAGCCATGGCCCACTGTTGCTGCGCTAAAGCAGAAACGCAAATATGCAGGTACATTGCTATTTTTGCGGCAATATGAAGAATATCCGGAATTTTTGCATCATTGCCCACATAGACCACGGAAAAAGCACGCTCGCCGACCGTTTGCTGGAGTTTACCAATACCATCAGCGACCGCGATATGCAGGCGCAGGTACTGGACGATATGGACCTGGAGAGGGAAAAGGGCATTACGATTAAAAGCCATGCCATACAGATCACCTACCCGCTAAAGGGTACTACCTATACACTCAACCTGATAGACACACCCGGCCACGTGGATTTTAGCTACGAAGTGAGCCGTGCTCTGGCAGCCTGCGAAGGCGCCCTGCTGCTGGTAGATGCCTCGCAGGGCATACAGGCACAAACCATCAGCAACCTGTACCTGGCTATTGACAACAACCTGGAGATCATACCGGTGATTAATAAAATAGACATGGACGGCGCTATGATAGAAGAGGTGAAAGACCAGATCATAGACCTGATTGGCTGCAAACCCGAAGACATATTGCTGGCAAGCGCCAAAAGCGGAATTGGGATAGAAGAGATACTGGCAGCTATCGTAGAGCGCATCCCGGCGCCCTCTGGCGACCCAAACGACAAACTACAGGCATTGATCTTTGATAGTGTTTACAATAGCTTCAGGGGCATTATTATCTACTATCGCATTGTGAACGGCAGCCTGAAAAAAGGCGATAAAATACAGTTTGCCAGTACCCGGCAGGACTATATAGCCGATGAAGTGGGCGTTTTGAAACTGACCATGACGGAAAAGGAAGAAGTGAAGACGGGCGATGTTGGCTACATCATTACCGGTATAAAAAATGCCAAAGAGGTAAAGGTGGGCGATACCATTACGCTCGCCAACAACCCCGCTGAAATGATCAAGGGTTTTGAAGAAGTGAAGCCAATGGTGTTTGCGGGCATCTTCCCGGTAGAGACCGACGAGTTTGAGGAACTGCGCGACTGCATGGACAAGTTGCAGCTTAATGATGCTTCACTGACTTTCGAGCTGGAAACCTCGCAGGCGCTCGGCTTTGGTTTCCGCTGCGGGTTTTTGGGCATGCTGCACATGGAGATCATACAGGAGCGGTTGGAACGCGAATTTAACCAAACGGTGATCACCACGGTACCCAATGTAAGTTTTCTCGCCTATACATCGAAGGGCGATAAAATAACGGTAAACAACCCGACCGAAATGCCCGATCCCACCCGCCTCGAAAGAATTGAAGAACCTTTTATCAAAGCGCAGATCGTTACCTTATCCGACTATATTGGCAACATCATGACGCTTTGCCTGGGCAAGCGCGGCATTCTGCTCAACCAGAGTTACCTGACCGCCACCCGTGTTGAACTAACTTTTGAAATGCCGCTGACTGAGATCGTCTTTGATTTCTACGACAAACTAAAGAGTTCAACCCGTGGCTATGCCTCGTTCGATTATCATCCGATCGGCTACCGTGAGAGTGACATTGTGAAGATGGATATATTGCTCAATGGCGAAAAAGTGGATGCACTCAGCGCGCTCATACATCGCGGCCGGGCGCAGGATTTCGGGCGCAAATTGTGCGAAAAACTGAAGGAACTTTTGCCCCGTCAGCAGTTTCAGATCGCCATACAAGCTGCCATTGGCGCCAAGGTAGTTGCCCGCGAAAACATCAGCGCCATGCGAAAGGACGTGACCGCCAAATGCTATGGTGGCGACATTAGCCGCAAACGCAAACTGCTCGAAAAGCAGAAGGAAGGGAAGAAGCGTATGAAACAAATTGGCAATGTAGAAGTGCCGCAGGAAGCGTTTTTGGCGGTGCTGAAACTTGACTAATTTGAAAATGAGGGAGGAAGAATTTGAAAATTTGGGAATTTGAGAATTTGAAAATGTGAAAATGTGAGAGAGAATTTGAAAATTGGGAAATTTGAGAATTTGAGAATGGAGGAGAGAGAGGGAGGAGAATTTGGAGACGGGCAGTAGTGATTCTATAGGGCGGTCGTTGCGACGCTCCGTTCAGGTTTTTGTTCTTTCTTGGACGTATGTGCCAAACTTCACGCAAAGGCGCAAAGTAAACACGCTAAGGCGCGAAGAAGAAGAACATAAGTTTTGCGTCTTTGCTTCTTTGTTTTCTTTGCGTGAAACTTCAATAGGTCAACGCCATAGTATCTCAATTACTGAAACATAAAACCCGGGTTATGCATATCTGTTTGCATGCGTAAATACTTTACAAAAAGATACTGGAAAGGTCAACGGCTGCTGCTGTTGGCCTTTTTGCTTTTGCATACTGCCGCTTCTTTTTACTATATCGCTCACCAGGACATAACGTTCGATGAGCCGCAGTACATTGAGTATGCCAAACGCTGGCTGCATGGCAAACCTGAACGAGTGGAACTGCTGGATGACAGCAAGACACCCATGATCGCTATTTGCTGGCTGCCGCGCATGGTTCATCAGGTGATCGACCCAACCTATCATTTGGATGACTATGGTCGCCGCGACCAGCGCGCAGGCAGGTATATGATGATCATCTTTTCGCTGCTGGCAGCAGTGTATGTGTACAAATGGTGCCGCGACCTGTATGGCGCTGCTGGCTGGCAATTGCCGTTGCTCATGCTATTGTTCGATCCGCTCTATCTCGCCTACTCAACCCTCATCAGTACCGACCTGGCTTGCGGCGCTTTTTTGGTTGCGTTGTTGTACCACTTCAGAAAGTATTTGGTAACCAGTGTGCGCCGGCACTTTTTTGCAGCCGCTATATTCACCGGGCTAGGCATTGTAACCAAGCAAAGTTTATTATTCGTGCTGGTGTTGCTGCCGTTGCTTTGGCTGTTGTTCCATTGGTTGACAACTGAAAAAAAGTCTATTTCAAGAATGACTTTTTTTGATCCTTTATGGTTTGCTCTCATTATTCTGCTGATCATTAATGTAAGCTATTATTTCTACGGCTCATTTCTCCCATTTGGTACTTACCATTTTGAAAGCGCCAGTCTGCAGACGTTGCAAAATCATTTACCATTTTTACGTCGGTTGCCGGTGCCGCTGCCCCTACCCTACGTCCAATCCATCGATATGCTGAAAGCCCATGCAGAACTGGGTGCCGGTCACCCGGCCAGCACGTACAACGGTGTGTACTTATTTGGTCAGCTAAGAATGCACGGATCTTTTTGGTACTACTACCTGGTGATGCTCTGGTACAAAATGCCGCTGGGTACACTGCTGTTGTTGCTGAGTTGCGTGCCTTTGTTTGTTAGAAAATTCCGGCGCAGCAGCTTTAGGCAACACTACCTTTTTTTACTTGTTCCGATTATTTTTTACTGGATAATCCTCAGCTTTTTCAACCAGTTTCAAACAGGGATCCGTCACCTGTTACCGGTTTTTCCGTTGATATATATTGGACTGGGTAAGCTGTGGTACGAGGTTGCGAAAGCCTCTAAAAAAGTGCAAGTGCTGGCTACAGCAGCGGTGGTCTGTACTTTCTTTTCTGTTGGTGTCTATTACCCGTTTTTAATTCCCTATACCAACGAGTTCATCCACGACAAAAAGCTGGTCTATAAAAAGATCATGGACTCAGGCATCGACTACGGGCAGGCTGATCATCACATTGCTGATTTCATACAAGAACATCCGGGTTATAAAGCTGCTTCGGCAGTGCCGGACACGGGCAGGTTTGCCATTGTAATGGCCAATGTGATCAACAACGACCGGCGGGAAAAGAATCCTTACCAATGGTACCAAAAACTACAGCCAGAGGGCTTGTACGAATATGTGGTTTTGTTGTACACAGTAACAGAAGAAGACCTGCTAAAAGCGGGATTGTGGAAAAAGTGATTATAATAGAATTTCGCTACGCTGGTTTTTTTGCCGGCGCGGGCTTAGCGGGTGTAGTTGCCTGTTGCTTCTGCCGGTTTTTTTCTGACTGTTCCAGCAGTTTGTTCTCGTCGCTTTTGCCGGAAGCGTCTTTCAGAGGCACAGGCACTGGAGCTTGTCCATCCTGCAGCTTAAAATCGAATACTTTATCAACCTGCTGCCACTTGCCATTGGCCCATTTAAAGCCCTGGTAGTCGCCGTCGGGCACCATGGTTGATTTGTCGCTGGGTTCATTGCTCTCACTTACCAGGTGATCGTACATGATCATATCCATATCGCGATCGTAGGTTAGGCGTGCCCGGGCATCTTTCTTATATTCCAGGCAAAATCTGGCCTGCAGCAAGTCAGGCTTTTCGTCTCCGGTTTTATAGTTGAAAAAAGGTCCGCCAAAGACCGGCGCGCCAGCTTCATTGAAGGTGAGAATGTCAATCCATTTTTTGGTGGTTTGCTTATTATTATCGTCGTAGCCGAGAAGGGTATAAAACTTTTTGTTATTAAATTGTTTCATGATCACGGCATAATAAATCGCACCGATCCAGTTGCTGCCGCTGCGGATAGAATCCTGTGGTGCATCGGTATAATCGCTCATGTCGAGCAGCGGGTAGAGCTGCAACGAGCCATCCGTTGTTTTTACCTGTATAGCGCCGCGTTGCCGGTACTGGGCTTCATCGCGCTCAAACTGCCAGGAGAAAATACGGAAGCTGCTGTCGGGTGCGTAGATACGCGACACAGTTTGCAGTGAGTTGAAAGGAAAATAAAATGAATACGGTGTTTTTAAAGTACGGACAAGCGTACGGATGAACATACTATCGTTAATGAACCGCCGGGATGCAATGCTGTCCATGATCATATCGTGACCATATACTTTCAGGCTGTCTTCCATTACCTGCAAATGGCTCATGTTTGCTGACGGCGACTGTGCCGTGACCGCAAGTGAACAACCCAGTAACAAAGCCAAAACTATACGACGCATGTAAATGCTTTAGTCTGCGAATGTAGAACAAGGCAACTATAATAATTCGTGAATAAAAGCAGGGGAAAGTGTTTTAAGTTTTTGTTTGGTACCAGTGAATAAATGGTAAAAAAAGCTCCCTAAAGATAGGATGTACAAGGGTGTGACACAACGATGTAGATCTGAAAACTTGTGCTGGCTAACAAATAATAAAAAGAAGGTAAAGGCATTTATTTTCCTGCCATGTAGTGAAGTTTGGCTGATGACACGTAAGCAAATTCTACAACGGGTGCGTCTTTAGCTCTTCCTGGGCCCGGGCAAAATCTGCGGGAATTCCAATATCTATAAAATATTGGTCCTGCACAACGCCAAACATTCTGCGTTTGGTATAATACTTCTCAAGATAATCTTTTTCAAACGAGAACTTTTCCGGCAGATCTTCCTGCAAAAAACGGTCTTTGCGCAGGGCATACACCCCGCCATTGATCAGCCCTTTTTCGTAAAAACGCTTCTCAGAAAAATTCTTTACCAGGTTGCATTCATCAATCTCCACCACGCCATAGCGATCAAAGTTCTGCATCGGCTTCAGGCTGAGACAGCAGCAGGCACCGCTTAAGGGTGTGAATGCCCGACAGCAACTCCACATCTACCTTGAAAAGCGTATCGCCATTGGCTATTAATACATGGTTGTCTTTTGCCATTGAAAGCGCTTTTTTGATGGCACCACCGGTACCTAAAGGCTCCTCTTCTATGCAGGTTTTAAACATGAGTTTTGGAAAATCGCGTTCCAAAAACTCTATGATCATTTCACTCTTATAGCCCAGCGAAAAAATAAAATGTTTAATACCATGGCGACGCAGGTAGTTAATCACAAACGTCAGGAATGGTTTGCCATCAACGGGCGCCATGCATTTAGGCAGGTCGGGCACAACCGACCGCAACCGCGTACCCAAGCCGCCTGCGAGTATGATCGCTTCTTCTATTGCCATTGTATTGTTTAACTTTCGGTGAACAGATTACCCGGGAAATACGTTTTCCTCTACCAGTTGGCAAATTATATGACCTACCAAAATGTGGCTTTCCTGTATGCGTGGCGTATCAAAAGAAGGTACATTAAGCAGTATATCACTTTGCTCCTTCATAATGCCACCGGCGGAACCGGTAAAACCAATGGTCGTCATCCCTTTGTTTTTAGCAGATTCAAAAGCCTTTACAATATTGCCCGAGTTACCCGAAGTGCTCAATCCCACCAGCACATCACCGGGTAAACCCATACCATCTATTATGCGCGCATAAATAACATCGTAGCTGTAGTCGTTGGCAACGGCTGTCAGGTACGAGCTGTTGCAGTGCAGCGCATCCGATGGCAGTGCGGGGCGGTTTTTATAAAACCTGCCGGAGAACTCTGCCGCCAGGTGTTGCGCATCGGCAGCGCTGCCGCCATTGCCACAAAAGAGCACTTTGTTACCAGCCTTAAAAGCCGTCGTTATCACCTCCACAGCCTGTTGTATCCGCACCAAAAAATCAGCATCGTTCAGTATTTGTTGTTTGGCATCTATTGATCTGGCAATAATATCTTTAATCGTGTCAAGTGCTTCGTTCATGTTACTGTTTTTTTTAAGCCGGTATTTTTGGTACCGGCATTTTATCCTTAATTGAGTCATTGTTGCGACGCTCCGTTCAGGGGCATCGCTTTGTTGGGCTGAAGGTTTACAGCAGAAAATGCGAAATTATTTCAAAACAACTTCTCACCGCCAGGATTTATACCATTTGTTCAGTAAGGCAATTGCACATAGAATAAGCATACTGTAATTAACGTTTCAGTTTACTTTTTCGTGTGCGCATTTACACCGTCCAGGTGTTAAGCCCGGTTTGTGCAAACTGGTAATGCCGGGTTACGCCGCCAAACTTTTCAAGGGTTTCAATCACCTTGTAGCGGCAGTTTCCCGGGCAATAAAAGATCATAAATCCACCGCCGCCTGCACCACTTATTTTGCCACCTGTTGCGCCGGCTTTTTTGCTGCTGTCATATAATTCTTCAATACCGCTGTTACTTATGTTGGCTGCCATAGCCGTTTTTGCTGAAAGCCAAAATCGAGTATTTCGCCTATCTCATGCAGCCTTCCTTTCAGCAAAGCTTCTTTCATCATTTGCGCCTGCTCTTTTAACTGGTGCATGGCTTCAATTGATTTTTCGTTTTTCTGGTTTACATTTTTTACCTGCTCTTTAATAATGGTTGCACTTTCGCGGCTGGTGGAGGTAAAATATAAGCACCAGGTTATTTTCCAGTTCGTTAGGTATTGCTGTTTTATGCGCAATGGATTTACAATCACTTTATCACCTTCATAAAACTCCATGAAGTTTACGCCGCCAAAAGTAGCAGCATATTGGTCTTGTTTGCCGCCTGCCAGATTCAGATCGTTTCGTTCAATATCGTAGGCATAATGTGCAATGTCATATTCGCCCAGGGGCAGGCGCAGCATTTCGTGCAAAAGCGCCAATAATGGCTACCACCAAAGTAGATGAAGTACCCAAGGCCACTGCCGGCAGGGGCATCAACATAAGTGGATAGCTTAAAGCCGGTTAAGCGGCACACCATAATCTTTTTGAATGCGGTTATAAACTCCTTTCAAAAGATCGAGTTTACCATTTATGGGCAATTCATTGTTCCATTCAAACCGTTGTTCTTCGTGCCGGTCGAGCGCCTGCACAATAATGGCATTTTCTTCAATGGGTTCAATACTGGCATGCGCATAACAGTGATGGTTGCATTTAGAATGGCTCCTCCATAAATATCGCTGTACGGACTAACATCGGTACCGCCACCTGCCAGACCAATTCTAAGTGGCGCCCTGCTTCGATAGATCATGTAAATTATTATAGAATTATCAAGATGATAAACGATTAATGGCTGCTGGTTAAATTGTTCCAGCTGTATTTTTTCTTTTCTTCGCGAAGATGTGGCAAAAAGTGGTTTTCTCCTAATTCGTACAATTTCAAAATATCTGCGGCTAATGATGTCGGGGTTAGGTTCTGCAATCAAACCCACTTTACCGTCAGGAACCAGGTCGGGCAATCCGCCTACATTGGTTACCAGCATAGGTTTTTCAAAATGATAGGCAGGGGAGTAACACCGCTTTGGGTGGCATTCCGATAAGGTTGAATAACAAAATCGGCAGCACTCAGGTAATATTTTACTTCACTGTCGGCAATAAAATCTGTGCGTAAGTATCAATTGATCGTGTAGCTTTAGTTTATCAATCAATTCATCATACGTTTCCGGTCTTCGTAAAATTCTCCTGCAATCAACAGCTTTATACCATGACTGCCTTTAACTCAGGTAGCGCCATTGCTTCCAGCAACAAGTCAAGTCCTTTATATTTCCGTATAAATCCAAAGAACAGAATGATCTTTTCTGCATCGGGTAATTCCCAAATGTTTGCCTTGCTTCTTCTTTAGCTAACTGCTTCACCAAAATTATCGTACAGAGGGATGCACAACTTGTTCTGCCGGTTTGGTGGTAAGTGCTTTCAGGTCACTCATTACCTTTTCACTCATGGTAACAAATGCATCAACGGGTTTTATAAAAATATTGCGTAAATGCTGAGTCGCCAGGTCGTTTTTCATGCGGTATAACATTATCTGCAATGCAAACCACTTTGGTATGACTGTTTTTTTTTACCATTCTTAGTATAGTGCCAAGGCAGGGACCCATAAAAGGCAGCCAGTAGCGAACAACAATAATATCGGGTTTTTTTTTTTCAGCTCGTTGCCCTACCAATACCCAGTTAACGGATTGACCGAATTGATGGCAACTTTTATCTTTATGTCTTCAGGTGGCAGGCTCAGATGAATATTGCGTGGTGCCGGGAAAAAGAAAGCCGGGATATTGCAAAGAAAAAGTATAGATGGTGACATCATGTCCTTCATAGCCAAACTGTCTTGCAAGCCTTTCGTTAAAGAAGCCAGCCACCCCGTAGTGGATGTGCAGGGCCAATGATGACTACTTTGCTCATGAAAAAAAGTTGTTGATGTAACGGGAATGTGTGTAGCAGCACATAAAAAGCCGATCATTGATTTGCCGGTAAACGGATTGCGACGCAACGATTAGCCATAAAAAACCAAAGCTGGTATTCAAAAGAAAATATCACACCTTGTTGAGCCCAATTTTTTTTTCTATCAGATAGCTATTTCGTTCTGAGCATTTCGGGCAATCAGTTCGGCAATAAAGCCTGCAAGAAACAATTGCATACCAATGATCATAGTAGTAAGCGCAATATAAAACGACGGGCCTGTTGGTAAGTGCAAAATCGGCCGAAAATAATTTTGGCAATGATGAGGTAAAAGATCATACACGAAACCCGCAAGAAAAAACAGGGTGCCATACAAGCCAAAAAAATGCATGGGTCTTTTGCCAAACTTGCTAACAAAAGTAATGGTTGCCAGATCGAGAAAGCCATTGATAAAACGCTCCCAGCCAAATTGGTAGTGCCATATTTTCTGGCCGGTGCTCTACTACTTTTTCGCCAATTTTCCTAAAGCCCGCCCATTTGGCCAAAACAGGAATATAGCGGTGCATTTCGCCATACACTTCAATACTTTTCACCACTTTTTTCTTGTAGGCTTTTAGTCCGCAGTTAAAATCGTGCAAGGTAAATACCGCTGCTTCTTGCGGGCAGCAGCATTGAAAATTTTAGAAGGAAGATTTTTAGTGAGTTGTTATCATAGCGTTTTTTTTTCCAGCCGCTCACCAGGTCAAAACCATCTTCAACTATCATTCTTCGCAGATCAGGAATTTCATCGGGCGAATCCTGCATATCGGCATCCATGGTAATAACAACATCGCCTTTGCAGCTTTAAATCCTTCGTTGAGTGCAGCAGATTTGCCATAATTGCGCTGAAATTTTATGCCTTTTATTATGGATTGTGCAGTAGCTAAGTTGTTCAATAACCTGCCAGCTATCATCAGTGCTTCCATCATCTACCAAAATAATTTCATAGGAAAAATCGTTGTTCTTCACTACTTTTTCAATCCATGCACAAAGTTCTGGCAGAGATTCTTCTTCATTAAACAACGGAACAACAATTGATACATCCATTTGTATTAATTGACCTTGTTGTACAAAAGGATCCTGTGGATTTTTTTTAGCTATTGCAGCACCTATTAATGAAGCAATTACACCTATTACAAGGTCAATAAACAATACCGCCACCTATTGCGCCAATCGTAAAAAATTTCTTCGCCATTCATCCAAGGCTAGTTTCTTTCTGTTCGTCGGATCATATTATCATTTTATCTATCCATCTTCCTGCATTTACTGCACCAGCATATTCTGTCACCTCAGGGAATCAGTATAATAGAAATGATACAGAGTAAAGTGAATCATAATAACTGCAATGATCAGTGTTGTTTTAAACCATGGGTCAAAAAGTTTCCAAATGTAACATTGTCATTCATTTGCTTTGCATATTGCATACAGCTCCAAATAATAACCCCAGTAAAAATAACGATAGTGCAAATAGTTAAGCCCATTCTTTTCGATGGTAATACTCCGTAAAATATATGAGACTAAATAAGACCAATAATAGCCCAGGTAATAATTAATCCTGTACAAGATACTGTTATTTTTCTTCCATTTGTAGATTATTAATCGTTCAAATATAGTTTGTCTTTGTTTATAATCCCTATCACCTTACCCTTTAAGTTCTATATTCAGAAAGGGACTGTTTCTGCTTTTGCTTTTAATCGATGAGGTCTGTAAAAGTGCTTTTGCCCCTGTTAAACACGGTAAGGTCAGCCAATTGCTCCTTCTGTAATCGCTGCATTGGTTAATCGAAAAGATTTGCCTTGCATTGTTGCTGAACAAGTCGACTAAACTGTTCGTTGCTAATTACGGAAACGATCATTTACAGCTGCAAAAGGCTGTCTCAAGCCAATCATTCCGGTTGCTGCATATTCAAATTCGCACATCTTATCATCTCTAGTTTTGCGGCAGGTGGTGCGAGGCGATGCAATCAATAGTGCCTTCTTCAACTCCTTCTCAAGGCCATCATATCTTCCTTGCTGCGCAGTGGCGGATCTGTTTTTAAATTGGTATCATAGTTCTGCAAGGTCTTCATCACAAAAGTAAGATGATAGGGAGTAACACTACAGGTAACATTAACACCCTGCATCTTTTGCTTCTTTTATTAATCTGAAGCTTTTTGCGGTAGAAATGCCGGTAATGTGCAGCTTACTGCCGGTATATTTCGCCAGCTCTATGTCGCGGGCTACCATAAGTTCTTCAGCAATAGCAGGTATACCCGGCAGACCTAATCGCGTACTCGTTATGCCTTCATTCATTAAACCAAATTTAGCAACTGATCTGTCGACAGGCAGTTGAATAATACTCCATCAATTGCTTTTACATATTGTAGCGCTTTTAAAAACAATCCTGGTGTTTGCACAGGATCAAACCATCAGAAAAAGCAATTGCCCCGCTATTGTACATATCATACATTTCAGACAGTTCTTTTCCTTCTCCATTTTTACTAATTGCTCCCAGCGGAAGTATGTTTACAGGTAAAGTTTTCGATTTTTGAACAATGTATTCAACTGTTGTTTTGTTGCTTATTACAGGTGGGTATTAGGAAGCACAAATACATGTGTAAAGCCACCTGCAGCTGCTGCATTGAGCCCCGCTTTCCAATGTTTCTTTGTATTCAAAACCCGGATCATTGAAATGGGCAAACATATCTACCCAACCCGTTGAAACAATTAATCCATTCTCAACTCATTACCATCGGCATCTGTTTCAGTCAATTGATCACTTATCCTGTTTATATAATACCATCAATTATCAAAATATCTTTAATTAATCCATTGAAAGGAGAAAGTTTATCTGAAATAGTAACTTGCTTTAGTAAAAGCTTCATGAAGAGGAAAGAAAATTTTGTGCAAGATAGCCGTTTTTTATAAAATCCTTTTACATTTGCCACCCGTTAAAAATGAGTCTAGCCCCGCAGGTTAAGCATGTTTGAAGTTCGGGACGTAGCGCAGCCCGGTAGCGCACACGCCTGGGGGGCGAGGGGTCGCAAGTTCGAATCTTGTCGTCCCGACTACTAACAACAGCCATTCATAAGTGAGTGGCTGTTTTGTTTTTTAAGATTAAGTTATAGAAAAGGAAACACTTTTAAAAACATGTTAGCTGGCGGAATGTAGCCCCGCCTTTCCGGCGGGGTGGGGTCGCAAGTTCGAAATTTGTCATCCCGACAAAAACAATTGAAAGAGTTAACAATTGAAAGTGTTACCGTACAGTAGCTCTTTTTTTGTGCCGGTAAGCAGCATGCCTTGTGGAGAGGTCTACCGCGTTTATTTCGCCAAAAACATTGAAAAAAGCAAGGTCGCAGGAATGAATATTGTATACACGAGATCAATAAAAACCTATCATTATGGCAGACGATAAAAAAAACGTAGACGGTCGCGACAATTAAAGGTTGATTACAACGACCCCAGCGAGGTGGAATACCTTCACCAGCAACATCCCTCCTTTACGCACGAGCAGATAAAAGAGGCGATCAAAAAATATGGCCCGGTGAGAAAGGATATTGTGGCGGCATTGACCAAATAGCGCGATGGCAGGGACAGGTTGTATCATAGGGACAGGTCGCGACCTGTCCCTATGAAAATAAAATCATTATCCGAATTAATGGGTGCGTATAAAACCACCCCGTCGAAACAAATTCATTTGTTGCAAAAAAACAGGTTCGGTGGTGGTAGGGATCGTTTGATAATCACATCAGACGAAATGAAGAATTGTGCGTACGCATTTCAAATTATATTCAGAAAAATCCGGCGAATTGGAAAGAAGAAAAATTCTATTTATAATAAACAAGGTAACCTCGAGATTATAAATGGAATGCGATAGGCCACGGCAGACAGGCGGCAACAATGTACAACCGGAGACACTGCAGACGACATAATATCTTCCTGTATTTCTACCTGCAAAAAATCATTTAAGAAATGCCGGTGGTAATAATACAAACAGTGGCTAAAAAACAAAACCCTCTGCTCAGACTTTCCTGAAGTTGAAGTGTGCGACGCAAGGATGCTGAATTAAAACTCCACTGCCGGTAACCAAAAGATCTTATAACTATCTTATAGCAGCGATATAAAACTTGATTTAATAACCCTACACACGCAAAGATCACCTACACGAGTTTCTGCACTTCACTAATATAATTTGCACCGACTGGCAACTCAGTCTTCTGCACCCAAACACTAGTTTTTTCAATTTTGGTAATTTGTTTTTTAGCCACAATAAACGACCGGTGGATGCGCATAAAACTTTTTTTTGGCAAGAGATTTTCACAATCTACCATTGTCAATCTCGAGATTATTTTTTGATCGCTTACAACAAATTGCATATAGTTCCCACAGCTCTCCACATAAAGTATGTCAGCGAAATTGATACGTACCTGACCATAGCCACTCTTAATAAATATGGAGTTCGTTTCAGCACTCGCACCATTCTTCCATTCAAACTTTTCGCGGGCTTTGTTGCAGGCTTTTAAAAAACGTGACAACGAAAATGGTTTCAATAAATAGTCTATCGCATCCAGTTCGAAGCTTTGTACGGCATGTTCGCTATAGGCAGTGGTAGCAATACGTAATCGGCTCAAGCGTGACATAACAC
>CAVSED010000008.1:0-107545 GCA_963726895.1 uncultured Chitinophagaceae bacterium
CAATGATACCCAGCACCACGTTGAACATATCGAGTCCGAAGCGCTTGTTGGGAACGAAATCAGCCTGCTCAGCAACTACCAGGTTATGTACAGGTTTCCAAAAACCCCAGGGGCGCACCGTGCGATAAAATTTTTTTAAGATCTCCATATTTGTTGGCGGCGCAGCATAGGTGCCAACCAAACAGCCTGCCAGCGAGATGACAAACAATAGCGGCCAAACATATAGTGGCAGGGTATCGGGAAAGATATAAGGGAAAGCCAGCGCAGCTACGATACCTGCCAGCATGCCCCAGAAAAACCCGGATGCATTGAAACGCCACCAGTACCATTTAAACATGTTAGCTGCCAGGTAACCACCATACAAGCCGCCCACTATCCATTGGAGAATGCTGTTTACATCTTTGGCAAAAAAACCGATCGTTATACCCACTGCCACTACCAAAACACCTACCAGGTAGTTCATCGAAATGATCTTTTTGGTTGTGGCTGTGGGGTTTACATACTTCAGATAGATATCGTTGACAATGTATGCCTGCGCTGCATTGAGTGTGCCGGAAAAAGTGCCCATAAAAGCACCTAACAAACCAGTAAGCACAATACCCAAAATACCCACCGGTAAAAAGTTATTGATAGCAGCGGGTAATATGCGCTCGAAGTCTGTGCCGCCATCTGCTGCCCGCAGATCGAGTTGGTTATAATATAATACACCCAGCACCGTAAGACCAATGACCATTGAGTAGCGGATCGGCAAGAGAATGATAGAGACAAAGCCCGTCATTTTAGAAGCTTCTTTGGGAGACCGGGTAGAGAGTATTTTTTGCATGTCGTAGTTAGGCGCCGGCCCGGCGAGACTGGCAAACACACCTTTGAAAGCCATCATCATAAAGAATATTCCAAAAAGCCCAAACTGATCGTCTTTTATTTTTTTGGTAGCAGCCGGCAATATGTTGCTCCAGTCCAGCCCCAGGTCAAGGCCAAAAAACGGACTGTTCCACCCCTTGGGCACATGGAGCTTTTGACCGCTTAAATGCGTCATGGCTATGTAGCCTACCGCTAAGCAACCTATTGTCATTATAATGTACTTGATCAGGTCGCCGATCACTATGCTGTGCATGCCGCCCAGTATGGAATAAAACATAGCAAACAGGGTGAAAACAATTCCGTAAAAATGAGCAACATATTCGGGTGCTACAGTAAAGGGAACGTAAGGTTGTATAGCACTCCAGGGCATAAAGATCTCGAGAAACTTACCCAGACCAACAAAGCCATAGGCCAGAAAACCCAGGCAACCCAACAGTGCAAACACAACCACCACATTGTGCGATGCCTTAACACCGGGACCGCGTAAACCAAACCGTGTAGCCAGCCATTCGGCGCCGGTATCGGCATTGGAACGGCGCAACCATTTGGCCAAAAAAACCATGTTGAAAACCTGGTTAAAAACCGGCCACAGCCAGGGTATCCAAATGCTTTTAAACCCATACACAAAACACAACGAAACCATCCACATGGTGCCGCTGATGTCGAACATATCAGAAGCATCACTCATGCCCAGCAGGTACCAGGGCAGGCGCTTGCCGCCCAGCAGGTAGCTTTCTTTGTCTTTGCGCGCCCGCTTGCGCATAAACCACCCAATCATCAGCATAGACACCAGGTAGGCAACAATGATGAGAACATCTATAAGGTGAAGCTTCATGTTTTATTATATATGTTTTGGGTGCCAGCACACGGTAACCATTTGCGGCTATGGTTGCGACGCCTGCCTGTCCGGTAGGCAGGCTCCGTTCTACGGCATCATTCTATGGGGCTTTTTACCTGTTAATTTATAACCCAATTGCATTGTTATTTACCTCAACCGGCAGGTACAATTTCGCAGGCTGCATAGCCAAACAAAAAGTACAAGAGTGCGACGCAACGGCCGCCCAATACATAACCTGCAGCCGGGTTCAAAAAAACTCTCCAGGTTGTAAGTTGTATTGCTGTGGCACCGCCCAACTGCACCGGCAAGACGACTCTGGAAATTTCTTACAAACGTTTCTGGTACAGGTTTTCCTTTGTCACTTCGCGCTGAAACAAGGTGCGTGGTTCGCGGTAAAACTGTATAAAATCATTTTCGGAAACCTGCCCTTTATACGGCAGGTAAAACTCATTTTCACCACCGGGTTTTAGCCCGGCATTGCGCCAGGCAAGCGCATACGATATTTTGTGCGTTGCCAATGCCGGCCACAGCGCAGTGGTCCACCAGGTGCTATCGGGCACCTGCCCAAAACCAAATTCGGTAAGCGCAGGAATTTTGTTTTTTTCTACAGACATTTCTTCCAGCAGTGTGAGCATACGGCTGGCATCTTTTACAAATTGTTCATTGGCTTCCCTGCCTGTATTACGCTGGTATATATCGAAGCCAAGTATGTCGGACCACGCTGTGCCGGGAAATTTTTGCAGGTATTCATCTTTGTTTGCAAAGCGATCGGTGTTGAAGGCATACAACAGGTTGTGCACCTTTTTTACGTCGCGGAGATACGTAACGGTAAAGCGGTAAAGTTCACGGTATTCAGCAGGTGTGCAGTGGTCTTTGCCCCACCAAAACCAGTTGCCATTTAGCTCATGAAACGGTCTGAAGATGACAGGTATTAACTCTCCATGTGCACCTTTCAGGCTTTGCAAAAAAGCTGCGATTTTGTCGAGCCAACTTCTGAACAATGCATTTTTTTCGCCCCCCGGCAGTATTGAAGCTACGGTACCCGGCGCAGGGTCCCAGGCGGTTTTGCCTGTCAGGGGATTGTTGAGGTGCCAGCTAATGGTGTTTACCCCGCCCCGCTCATAAACTTCTTTTATAAAGCCCTTCATTTTTGCGAAAGGCACGCTGTCGATGTTCACAACCAGATCCAGTTCAAGCCGGCCCAGTTCCCAACCATATACGGCCGGGTAATCACCCGTCACTTCTTTTACATCGCTTTTGCCAGGCACATACTTCCACCCTACGCCATAAGCCAGATCGTCCTGGTGCCCAAACATAATACCCTTGTTTAGAAGGCGTGTAAGGTTGTGATACAGGTTTACGGTCTCTTTGGTTGCGAGTGTATCGATGGGCAAAATGCTTTGTGCCTGCACTGCAAACCAACCGGTTGTCAGCGCGATTGAAAATGCCAGTAAAACTTTGTGTCGTATCATTAGCATTACGGGTGGTTTATTGAAAATGCTTTTATTTTCTCGTTGTTGATGGCTGCAAGAAGAATTCGTTTTTTAGCTGCGGTAATTATTTTCAGATCTCTTACATCACCGTCTATAATTAAGCCACTTGCAGCCGGAGAAACAGGTCTAAAATCACCTTTACCATTTCCAAGCATAACCAACCCATACGAGGCATCGTAGCGACCTGCGCTTACATTTGTCTGGTAGTCGTTGCCCGCCAACACGAGATCAGTATTACCATCTCCGTTGATATCAGTGTATATGAAAGCATTTACCGGCGCTATCTGCGCTTCTGCCGGAAATGCATGAAAGCTAAACTTACCTTTGCCATCGTTTGCAAAGTAGCCGCTCCTTGTTTCTTTGCAAGACAGTGTAATCGCACCCTCTTTCATATCAGGTGTAAAGATCTGATCCATTGTTGCTTTGGCATACAATGCATTCTTGTCGAATATCTTTTTCAACGATGGCATTTGCACAGCCCATTCGTCACGCGAGATGCCTGACGACAGCACATATTTACCATCGTTGTCTTTGATATAATAGCAGAATACCGGCTCTACCATACCATTATGGTCAAAGTCTTTGGCAACAAGCTCTGCGGGATGTTGTGGACTAATGTGATAGGGCATGTTTAAACCCTGGTTGCCGGCAACAATATCCAGGTCTCCATCGTGGTCTATATCAGCAATGGTAAGGCTTCTCCAAAAGCCGGGAATACCTTGTAAACCACTTGCGTCTGTAACTTCGTTTAGTGAATTGCCGTTGTTTTTAAAAATGCGCAGTGGCGCCCAATCGGCTGCTACGAGAAGGTCGGGTTTGCCATCTTTATCAAGGTCAGTCCATACTGCTGCGTTGATCAAGCCGGCTTCCTCCAATGCCGGACAAACTGCTCTTGTTACATCGGTAAACAAACCCTTATCGTTGCGCAGAATATAGCTTCTTACCGGCTGAGGAAAAGTACCCAGTGATACACGTCCGCCGATGAAAATATCTTTGTCTCCATCGCCATCCATGTCGGCAATGGCAATGGCTTTGCCAGGTGTGCGAATGATGGTGGATATAGCTTTATCATTCAGTTGAAAATTTCCTCTGCCATCATTGGTGTATAAACGCGGGCGATAATAGGATGAAGTTGGATCAAACTCAGAACTACCGCTGACCACCAGCAGATCAAGTCTCCATCCCCATCGGCATCAAACAAAATACTTTGCATGTCTTCTTCGTTCTTTGTGCCTGTCGTCAGGTCTTTGCCGGAGAATGTGCCGTCGGCTTGCTGCAAAAACACTTTGCCTGCTTGCTGAAAAGCGCCGCCAATAAAGAAGTCTTCCCTGCCATCGCCATTCATATCGCCGGTACTGATAAAGGGTCCTTCCTGTGAATATTTTTGTTGTATCAACGGTTGAAATGCATAATCTAAAAAGAAAGTTTCCCGGTGATGAAAGTCAATATTCTCCTGGTTCGTTATGTCGCTCAAAAAGGGGGAAGGCAACAAACCTTGTTCCTTATTTGCAGTTGTTGCGTTTGCGTAATCTACCCGCAAAATGGTATTGGCAGCAGGATGAGTAACCACTTGTGTTTTCTGATCCTGCCAAACGATTTTCAGGGAATCGATGCTATTGCTGGCAAAGCCAAAATGCAGGCGGCTATCAACAGTTGACAGGTAACCACGCACGGGATATTGCTCGAGCATTTGGGTGAGACCTTTGCTATAGGCAAACACTTTGGCGCCAATGCCATCTTTGTTCAATGGACTGCCACTTAACGTGACGGTCAGATAATTTACTTTATTCTCCTTCGCATCTTTTGGCTCTACTTCATTTTGCATAATAAATGCACCGCTGTTGATGTTGTTGGTAATAATGTCAAGGTCTCCATCATTGTCCAGATCGGCATAAGCGGCTCCGTTCGAAATAGACAACTTCATCTATGCCCCACTCTTTGGATACATCTTCAAAAGAAAGGTTGCCCAGGTTGCGGTACAGATAATTGGGCAGCTTTACTTCGCCTAACGAAGACAGATGGTCCATGAATATTCTTCTTTGTCCTCCATCGTTGTCCGGAATACCTGTTTGCATAACTGTATTGTGCCGGTATTCCAGGAAATCAATATTGGTGGGATCGCGCCCAAGACCGTTTGCAATATGTACATCTTTCCAGCCATCGTTGTCGAGGTCGGCAATCAACACACTCCAGCTCCAATCGGTTTCTGCAATGCCTGCCATCTCTCCTACTTCACTAAAGTAAGGCTGCTGTTGTCCGTTGATGGTTCTTACCCCGTTGTTCAACTGCAACATGTTATGGATGTATTGTGGTTCGTAACCCTTGTCCATTTCCATTTGGTGACGCTGCTCTGTCAAAAAGGAATACATCATCTTTTTCCGTTCGTTGGTCTCAGGCTGCATATCCAGCGTGATGATGTCGGCATTGCGATCGTTGTTAAGGTCTGCTGCATCGGTACCCATGCTTGAATAACTCTGGTGCTTAACAGCGGTAGCAATACAGTTGGTAAAAGTGCCATTTTTGTTGTTCAGCCACAACAGATCGTTGCGTATATAATCGTTGGCTACATATATATCCGCATAACCATCGTTGTTAAAATCACTCACTGAAATGCCGAGACCATTACCGTCTTCAGCAATTCCGGCGGCACGGGAAACATCTTTAAATACAGGATGACCGGGACTGTTTGTATTGCCTTCGTTATGAAAAAGTTTATCGCCCGCCATTGCATTGCTATCCACTTTTTTATCGCGGATATTGTTGGGCTGCATGTCGTTCAAAGTATGGTTGAGCAGATACATATCCAGTCTGCCATCACCATCATAGTCGAAAAAAGCAGCCTGTGTAGAATACGTTGTATCAGCCAGGCCATATTCCGCCGCTTGCTCCTTGAAGGTTAGGTTGTGCTGATTGATAAACAACAAATTTTTTCGTTGCTCACCAGCTACCCTACCCGAAACACAAACATATATATCCGCCCAGCCATCGTTATTTATATCAACAACACTTACCCCGGTGCACCACGCGTGTGTGGCTACTCCTGCAGTTTGGGTCACATCTTCAAACTGCATGTCGCCTTTGTTGATATACAGTTTGGAACTGACCTGGTTGCCGGTGAAAAAAATATCCTGCAGTCCATCGTGGTTGAAATCGCCAACACCAACACCGCCGCCCATGTAGGTGTATTCGTTAACGAACATATTTACACTGTCATTTTCAGTGATAGAGTTGGTAAAATCGATGTGGGTATGCGAAGCAGGAAGAATGCTGAAGTGCATCCCCGCCTTGTGATTTGAGGAGGTGCAGGAGAATATGAGCAGGCAAGCTATGACGGCAAAAAAATACTTCATTGATTACTTATTGCACTTTGTTCCACCGTTGCCCAGGCTGTTAAAGGGAGCGTCGCAAGCATAGATCAACCGGAGTACGACCGGTTGAAAGACAAAAGTCTTTCTCGTTTACTCCTTTGGCAGTTTGCAAGGTAAAGCTGCATTGAGCTTTTATTGATACTACACGCAACGCCGAAGAATAGTGTTTGTTTTTGTGAGCCGGGCATTTCTGCTGCTATGATTTATCGTTGCGTCGCACCCTTGTACATTTTGTTCTCTTTGCAACAAAGCCGTATTTAACTGCCCTACGCTATAGCTCATTATTGTTACAACCCTTGAACGGAGCGTCGCAAGCAAAGATCAACCGGAGTTACTGCCGCCGGTAACATACAAGATCAAATGCTACCATACTCTCCAATCAAAATAAGAAATCGGGGCGCACTGCTTTACTTCGCAGTTGTGGAAAACGGTTTAATTTACTTCTTATCTGCCACCAGGTAAATGACACTCATAGCTGGTAAAGCAAGCCGGATAGTACCGGTTAATGATGCTGAATAGGGTTTAATAGCCGCGTAATTTAAGGGTCCGCCTGTAGCCGACGATGGTCCGTTTCCATTTACATATACCTGGCTCGAAAAACTTCCATTGTCGCTTCCACCGGTTAATACATACCAGTAATATTTGCTGCCGGCAGGAAAGTGCCGGAAATCGATAGAAACAACACGGTTCAACGGACTTGTATTAGTGATAACAGCGCCTGCCTGCCCGGATGAAAAAGTAGATGCATACGCCGTAACATCAGTGCTGCCATGCACTGTATCATATACCATTCTGTCGCCAAAAAACTTTTGGAAATAATACATGTAGTAGAAAGCCGGGCGCGGGTTCCACAAAGGTGCATTGGGCTCATCGCCGTTGTTGAACATGCCCATGTCATCGCCATTGGCATAACCATTGGCAAAATCCCAGCGACTGGCTTCACCATATCCGTTTTTAATAATGGAACCTAATGTAAGCGCTGCATGCATGCCGGCAACATAAGAGGTGTTTTGCTTAGCGCCTACAGCCTGTATGTTCCACTCAGTGAGGGCTATAGGCTTTTGTGCTACACCGGCAGCCGCCAACTGGCTTTTAACATACGACATCATTGCAGCCGGAACACTTTGTGCGGTGCTAAGAATAACGCTTGCAGACGAGTTAGCATTATAAGGAGTGAAGTAATTGTGTACGATAAAATAATCGGCTGCCGCAGCCGCATTGCTTAATACGCCCTGGTTCCAGGACAGAATGCTTTGGTATGCACCGGGATAGGGCTGCTCCTGGTATAAGGTTGCGCCAATATAAATGGTTGCTCCTATTTGTTGGGCAGCAGCCTTCATTGAGTCAACAAATACCTTTACATGCTGCCCATATAAAGCGCCGGTAATTATTTCGGGCTGACCATCTTTGTTGTTACCCACATCAATGCGGTAGCCAGCTTCCCAAACGCCATAAGACTCATTGCCAATTTCCCAATATTTGGTTCTTCCATTGTCGTAGCGAACCCAGTCGGCGGCAAGATGAGCTGCTGCTGCCACGGGATCGGCGCTTGTACCATACCGGGCATATCCATAATTAACGGTAATGATGCCAGTGCTGTTGGTTTGAGATAAAAGGCTGTAATAGTTGTTCAGGGAGAAAGTCCAGGAAGCCGTATTGCCTCCATACCAGGGAGTGCAGAAGAAGATCCGTCCGCGTTTACAATAGTTGATGGAACATCGGCCGGGGCATGATTAGCATCTGTTCCATTCCAGAAATAAATATCGCTGACACTACCTGCCGGTGCCCGGATGATGTTTGGCGAAAGGTCACCGATGTATTGCATGAGAGACGACTGCGTTACCATCTGCCCTGACCATAGGTTAGAATTGTTGCCATAGACCAATGGCGATACTTTTTGCAGTACGTGATTTACATCAATTATGAGCGAACGGTCAGATTGCTGCAGTTGATGGAGTTCCACCAACTGCAGCAGGAATGGTAAAAGTTTTTCTGCTTCCAGCTATCGCCGAAAAAACCAATTGAAGCCGGAGATGCCGGATCGACCGGGGAATATATTGATGACACCGGAAGGTGGCGGCGGGTTGATAATGCCGCCCGTACCGTCCGAATTCTTTTGGCAACTGATTACGAAAAAAAAATGGTGCAAGAAGCACATACAATGCAAGCCAACCGTTTAATATGTTTTCATACCTTTTGTGCTGTCGAAAGTTTATCAGTCCTTAACAATACGAACGTTATCGATAGCGATAATCGATACTGTTTACAGGAACTGCTTTAGGTTGGTCATTGGCTATTAAGAAACCCATATGCTGTACTAGGAAAATCAGAAAATTTGGTCGCTATTGCACCGGTGGCATCATACGATGTTTTCCAGAATTCGTTATTCTTGCGGAATTCAGTTAACGGGATCGTAATGGTCTTGCCAGCCTGTAGGTTGGTACTTGTTAGCGGGTGCAGTTTCCCACGGAGCCCATCGTGCAGTATAGCTGTTCCAGCCATACCAGCCACCTACTGCGATCCAAATTTCGCCGGCGGTCCATGGAGAAGCAACATACACTTCAAATTTCAAGGAGTAGCCGCTAATAGATTGATTGGTATACTAACCCAGGGTTGCTCATTTAACTGAAAGCAAGCCAGGATTTCCCTGCGATGTAGGACCTGCATTAGCCGCCATCGGACTTCCCTGCTGCAATACCGCCACACCGCCAGTTGAACCATGGTATTTGGTTTCGGCAGTTGTGGCATCTGCATAGCCCCCCGTCCAGCCGACAAAACCGGTGTTATCGGAATTGTTTTGATTGTCGAAGTTGCTGATATAACCCGGCGAAGGATGGGTGATGTATGTACCATAAGGTTGCGGTGACCGGGCAGTACCTAACACTCCGGATAGGGTTAAATAATCTGCGGTTGAGACGCCGTTAAGGAACAGTTACAGATAATTGATTTACACTAATTGGGGTAATGCTTGTTCCGGCGATACCGCCAGGAAATGTCACCTGGTTAATACCAATAAAGTTGGTGCCGTTGAAAGTGATGGTTGTACCTGCAGCCCCATTTTCGTTTGAAACTGAGGTGATAGTCATTGGAGGCGGATACAGATAAGCTGCAGTGCCAAATGTACAATACACACGAATAGAATCCTGGAGGGTGTACCCGGAGGTATAGCGGCAACGATTTGTGTAAACTCCTTATTTACAGAATAGGAAAGCGCCGTATCAGCAGTTCCGGGAACAGGGAACGTTATTTTTTTAATTCCCTGGAAGTTGATACCGTTGATGGTGACCATTGTTCCGCTGTTATCGAAAGCGATTGAATAAATAGCAGGCGGCGGAAGGTATAGTTGAAATGCATAGGTTACGGTTCCATGATCCGTTACCACCTTTATAACTCCCGGAACGTCTGGATTGGTTGCTTTTGTTTGTGCTGAAGCAGGTATGGAAACTATAATGTTTGTACCGGTACAATAGGTAGGATTAAAATTAGCGGCAGTGTCGTTGAAGTACACGGCTTGTAATCCCCCCAGGTTTTGTCCTTGGATCACGATCAATGTGCCGGGAACTGCAGCGGTAAAAAAACTGTCCCGCTTGGTAGATTCTACTACCCTTACGTTGCTGATAACAGGTGTACCACTGCCACCAACGATCATCTTTTTTACAGCCGAATTGGACAAGCCCAAGTGCTATAATGAAAAAAAATATTATTTGCTTAGTCATATCAGGATTTTTGTATAAGAATGAACAGTACGTTTTACAATACAGTCTTCTGATTAATTGAGTTTAATACGAAATTTTGCTGAAATCAAACTGTACAGGAGGATCAGTTAAATTAGGCGCAACTTTCAATTCATTTTCCGGATAAGGCAAATCTGCTTTATCTGGTGTGATAGTATAATATCTCATGCCGACGGTTTGGTGATGTAGCGTCGTTAAAGAAAGTAACAAAGGGATATACCATTGTAATATGTTATACTATAAAGTCCGCGGTTCTGAGTATTGAAATAATTCAGTGCAGCACTTGGGTTGAAATAATACCACTGTTTCCAATCGTACCATGCATGACCTTCAAAAGCAAACTCGATCTTTTTTTCCTGGAAAATATCTGCATAAGTAATGGAAGTCTTTGGTGCTATGCCAGCCCTAATCCTTACTGCATTGTAATACTTCAATGCTTCAGGGTCAGATGTTGATGCATTATTACCTAAGATTGCATCAGCATATATGAGGTACACCTCGGACAAACGCATTATGTAGGTATTCAGATTTATGTTCTGCTGACCACCTAAACCCCCATTGTCTGCGGGAGAGCCAATTACATATTTCTTTACAAATGCGTGATCACTTCCATAATAGGTGCCGGTAGTGACCGGGAGATGTAATATGTTTTCCTGTAACTGCGTCTGTAGCCTGACCAAATTGTGTTGTATCCACGCGCCATCCACCGTTTGATTGGTTGATGTCAGGGTAATAATCGCCAGGCAAAAAGATGGTCGCATGCCTGCTGCGAGTTTGCTTTATTAGCAGGGGGTCAAGGTAATAGCTTATAAAGGCTCGGCGAAGCTCCAAAAGACGCGCCCCATCCGTCGCCGGTTTGTGTTATTTTGCTGTCATAGGCAAGGTTTGCCTGCATATGGTTTTGCACGAACCACTGACCTGTGGGTATCCACAATAAGGAAAACAGCGACTCCTGGGGTACTTTACTACCACTAAAATTTGCGCTGGTAAACAAATCATAATAGTTTGGCATCAGTGAAAGACCGCTGTTGTTACAAACGTCGCCTGCATAAACTTTGGCACTGTCTAATAATGCCTGGTTGCGGGTTCCTGACTGACCCAATCCTGCCTTAATTAAGTAAGCACGTGCCAGCATTCCTTCGGCACTCCATTTAGTGATACGTGCAGGCTGTAGCGGGGCTGCGGGAAGGTGATTTTTTGCCCAGGTGAGGTCGTTGATAACGAATTGCCAAACATCCTCTAAATTGTTTCTTTTTATGCTATTATCACCTAGCTGCTCAGAGTTGTTGTAAATAATAGGAACCGGACCCCAGTTGAGGGCTAAAAAATAATATGCAGCAGCCCGCATAAAGTAACATTCAGCTAAACCAGCGTTTTTTGCACTTTCACTTGCACCAGCACCAGCATTTTTAATATTATAGGCAACTACATTAGCATTGGCAACTACTGACCAAAAAGCCTGGTAAGCGTTCGGCAATGCCTGGCTTGGATCAGAGGCTGTAACGGTAAAGTTGAGGTAAGCATTCCTGCCGAGATAGCTATCGGTAGTGCTGTTACCACCAAGTATATCTCCGAGGTACTGCATAGAAGTGCCATTGTATCCTCCCCATGAACCATTGTAAAGCCCACCTGTACCGCTTAGCACATCAGCATCGGTCTGATAAAATGTACCGGCCGTAGGTGCCCCGAGCGGCGGGCGATTTAAATAATCTTTTTTGCACGACTGTATAACAAGAGCAACCGAAGCTAAAATTGTTATAGTCTTTATATACTGTTTCATTTTTACAATTTTCAATTATTATTTGATTTATAGATCAATTGAAAGACTAAATGTATAGGAACGGGTCGAGGGATACCTGCCTTCATCTAGACCCACAAGATTGATACCGCTATAGTTATACATTCCAATTTCAGGATCGTAGCCTGAATATTTGGTTATGGTAAATGCATTCTGCACCTGGAACGTTGCCAATACACCACGCAGCGCATGTGTCCGGGAAAGGAGTTTGTTTGGCACACGATAGGTCAAACGTACATTCTTTAACTTGATGTACGAGCCGTCTTCAACATTCCATTGTGATATCCTGTTGTTACCGTTTGCATCTACAAAAAGATTAGGAATATTGTGCCCCGGGTTGGTAAGCACTGCAATTGCAGCATCTGCCGGGTTGGTGCTGCTTGGCACTGCAAAATTCGCATCGCTACGGAAGTGATTACCATACACACCGCCGCCCTGTGGTAGCGTTTCATTTTGGTATCTTACCAGGTTCAATAAAGTATTACCAGAAACACCGGTAAAGAAGAGATTCAAATTGAATGCTTTATATTGAAAGGAAGAATTGAAGTTATAGGTAAACTTCGGCCATGGATTTCCAATGACAATCCTGTCCTTTTGATCTATGTACCCGTCTCCGTTTTGGTCTTTATACTTAATATCACCCACCCATGAACCTCTTACCGGATCAATGATGAGAGGAGAACCCGGACCGCCGGTTTGGATAGCATGTGTAGCTATATCTTTATTATCCTGGAAAAGACCTTCAGCAACATAACCGGTGATCATACTTAGTGGCTGACCTTCTGTTATCAGGAATTGAGACTGGATATCATTGCCCCATGATCTATACGCCGTGATGATGGGTGATACCAGTTTGTCAACTTTGTTTCTGTCCATAGAGAAGTTGACCCCAGTTTTCCATTGAAAATTCTTCGTTGAGAGATTTACTGTGTTCAGGTTAATACCAAAACCTTTATTGTGCATAGCACCATAGTTAACGATAGGCCAAGCCACCTGTCCTCCAAAGCCACCCTGTAGATAACCACCCAGGTACTGCGGACCAGTAGCGGGAAGTATAAGGTTAGAAATATTCTTTTTATATGCGTCGGCAATAATTTCGATTCTATTATTAAACATGTGCAGGTCTAAACCTATATTGGCTGATTTATCCTGCTCCCATTTTAAGTTCGGATTAGGAAAATTTGACGGAAGGAAACCACCGCCCCAAACTGTTGCAGTAGGATACAACCTGGAATAGATTGCACCACCTTGTCCTGAGTTTCCGGAAATACCATATTCACCACGCAACTTAAGATCATTGATGAACGTAAAACCTTGCATAAATTTTTCGTCAGATATCTTCCAGGCCAGAGACGCAGCAGGGAAATTACCGAAACGATTAGCAGGACCAAAATTTGAACTACCATCTCTTCTATATACAACCTGCGCAATGTATTTATTGTCGAACGTGTAATTAAGACGTGAAAAATAAGACTCATTTGAGCCATTGCCACGGTCGCTGCTACCAGGAGGAGATAAAGGGTCAGCCACGCTTAATTCCTGGATGGAGTTGGTAGAATAACGGGTCCCGCTGGCCGACAAACTCTGGTACGCATAGTATTGCGCTTCGTGTCCTACCATTGCCGACACATAGTGTTTGCCAACTGTGTAATCGTACTGAAGCCTGGTGTTTAAAGACACCCAATAGTTGTTGCTGCTACCGCGGCTACCTGTTGTGTTGGGATTGGTATAGTAACGACCAAGGCTGTAGGAAGGGTTGAATGTATAGTTATTGTTGAAAGTATAATTCCCGTTGCCTTCAGTATGCCATACCAAACCTTTAAACGGCGTTACATCCATACTTAAACCACCAATTACTCCAAAAGAGGTGTTGTAGTTATTGTTCAATTGAGCAATAGCTATAGGATTAGTGATTGCATATTGCGCTTCCTGGGGAGTTGCAGGTCCACCAAAGCCGCCATTCGGTGTTTTAACCGGAATGGAAGGATTTTGCTGCAATGCCATATTAATAATATTCGCCTGGTAGGTATTTACCTTTTCTTTGGTAACAAAGCTGTTTAAGTTGGTATTGAACTTCAGCCAGGGGTTAACAGTATTGATCAGATTCATACGTACCGAACCCCTGTTAAAACCAGACCCTACGGCTACACCCTTTTGTGAAAGATAGTCACCTGAGATATAAAAGGTTGACTTTTCAGAACCACCGCTTACTGAAAGCGAATATTTCTGCATTAAAGTATTCTTAAACAATTCTCTCTGCCAATTCGTTCCCTCACCTAATAAGGTAGGATCCATTATCTCAGGCGGATTGTACCCTACCAGTCCGTACTGCTGCATCTTCAACCTGTATTCTGCCCATTCTCTTAGGTTCATTGTGGGCAATTCGCCGGGTCTTGTCTGCAGGGTTTGTGCACTGGTTACATTTACTCGTGTTGCACCAGATTTACCTTGTTTAGTTGTTATAACCAATACCCCATTCGCACCGGCAGCACCATAAATAGAAGTAGCAGCCGGTCCCATCAATACGCTCATGCTTTCAATGTCTTCAGGGTTCAATCCTGCCAGTTCATTGCTGGCGCCGCCAGAACCTGTTTGATAAGCACCTCCCCTTGACATTGAGGGTCTTATCTGCACTCCATCAATAACGTACAATGGTTGAGAATTACCGGTAACTGTACTAACACCCCGGATGATAACGGAAGCTCCTGCACCTGGTGCACCACTGCTTTGCGAAACATATACATTGGGTGCTTTACCCTGCAATGCCTGGTCTAGTGTTGTGTTTACCGTGCGTTGCAATTCAGCGCTTGACACAGTAAGAACTGCACTACTCATGTCGGCTTTTTTCATTTTTCCATAGCCCACCACAACAACTTCCGAGAGGGGCGCCTGGTTCAAACTAAGTGCAATGGTCAAATTTTTGTCATTTGCTCCCAGTTTCACTTCGCGGGACTGATACCCTACAAACGATATTACTAAAACATCACCCGGATGAGCCTGGATCGAAAACTCTCCTGAAGGCCCGGCTGCCACTGTACTGGTAGTGCCTTTCACAGAAATAGAGGCATACGCAACTGCGCTATCGTTACTTATAGAGGTAACTCTGCCCGTGATTGTTTTTAAAGGTCCCTTCTGCCCAAAAACCGTCATTGAGAAGAAGAGCACAAAAACAACTGATGTTAAACTGAACCACCATTTGCCTGCAACGTAACTTTGTTTCATGTGTAAAACAATTATTGACTTTTTAAAAAAATTGTGAAAAAGGTATTTTCATTCCCCCGCCTACCGGAGCGCCTTTACATTGGGAAGAAACTTAAAAATGGTGAGTAATTAGCCTTCAATACAGCACAGGTCATTATTTTTTCCCGCACTGGTAAGGCAACATAAGAGAGTGAATTAGGAAAAAGTAGTATCCTGACATGGGATATAAATTCTTTCATATAACAGACAATTTTAATTGTCCAAATGTAGATTGAAAAAAACTCATAGAAGTGATACTTTTTTATCTAATATATATATTTTTAAATGCACTCTACAAAAAAGAAGTGTAATAATCACAGTTGCACAATTTTATGCATTCGGTTTCATTTTTCAATACTTTTTTGCATGCCGATAAGTACTAACTTAGTAAATTAGAAGGTTTTTCTAGCTTGACAATGGTTTTTGCCCCCTCATTTCTATCTGCTATGTTGAATAAAATATTGCGTGAAATAACGCCTCTGACCCAAAATGATTGCTTTACGGTTTTTGCGCGCTCCAAAACCCAGTTTGATTTTCCACTACACTACCACGAAGAGTTTGAACTGAACTTCATTGAAAGTGCCAAAGGTGCCAAACGCGTTATTGGCGACAGCATAGAAGAAATAAATGATATGGAACTGGTGTTGGTAGGCTCTAATTTGCAACATGGCTGGTTTACCCACAAATGTACCAGTACCACTATAAATGAAATTACCATACAATTTCACCGTAACTTGTTCGATGAGAGATTTTTACAACGCAACCAGATGAGCTTTATACGCCACATGCTGGACTACTCACTGCGTGGCGTGTTATTTTCCCGGGAAACTACCACATCCATTATGCCGCGGATAAAAGTACTTGCGCAAAAAAAAGGCTTCGATAGCGTGCTGGAGTTAATGTCTATTCTTCACGATCTCTCCACCTCACCCAATACCAGGATATTGTCCGGCGTCACCTTCAACAACATTGAAACGTCATCTTACAACAGCCGCCGCATAGACCGGATCATGGAGTATCTCAAAACTAATTTCGATAAAAATATCTCCCTGAAGGAAGCTGCGAAAATAGCCGGCATGACGGAAGTGGCGCTCAGCCGTTTTTTTAAATTGCGCACCGGCAAAACCTTTGTCGATACCCTCAACGAAGTACGCCTTGGCACCGCCTCGCGCATGCTCATCGATACAACGGACAGCATTACCGAAGTTGCCTACAAATGTGGTTTCAACAACATGTCTAACTTCAACCGCATATTTAAAAAGAAAAAAGACTGCACTCCCAAAGAATTTCGCCAATCCTATACCTCGTCTGGCGTACGCACCTTTATCTGATTCTCATTTGTGCAATTTTTCCACGTTTTTTTTGGGTAACCAGCATAGTATCATTTGGGAAACATTTGTTGCGACGCTCCTTTCTACCCCATAACAACAAGGAGCTTTTTTTCTGCTACTGTTTCCTATAACCCAAAACTGCGGGTTGCCTGGATTTTTTAACAATATGCAATAACTGCCCCATTCATATCCCCCCGATGAACGAAATGCGTCGCAACAATGCTCAACCGGAGTTTCTGCCGCCGGTACCAAAATTCTCCCTCCTCTTGCCCGCTAAATTCTGATCACACCAGGTAGCCACATATTTTAATTACATTCGGCATTCATAGCACATGGGCATACTTAAAAACATACGCACTTCTCCGCTAAGCGATGCGGAAATGGTGGCGCTGTACCAACGCGACGGGCAGCAAGATGTGTTGGCGCAATTGTTTCTGCGCTACAACGACCTGGTGTATGGCACCTGTGTAAAATACCTCGCCGACCAGGATGCTGCCAAAGATGCGGTCATAGACATCTATACCCTGCTGATACAAAAGGTACAACAACACGCAATCGACAACTTTAAAAGCTGGCTGTATGTAGTGACAAAAAACCACTGCCTGATGCAGTTGCGAAAATGCAAAGACAGCCCCACCACCGAACTGGTTGAGGCAGTTGTGCAATCGGAAGACTTTTCGCATCTGGAAAGTGTATTGGAAAAAGAACGACAATTGGATAAACTGGAGACCTGCCTGGAGAAACTGAATGCCGAACAACAGCAAACGGTCCGCTTGTTTTACCTGGAAAATAAATGCTATAACGAAATATCGGCGATCAGTGGCTTCGACTGGAACAAGGTGCGCAGCCTGGTTCAAAACGGACGACGCAATCTAAAAATTTGTATGGAAGAAAATGGCTGAAATGCATACATATACCCACCTGGATATAGAGCGCTACCTGCAGCATAAAATGACGCCGCAGGAGATGCACAATTTTGAGCGCTCGCTAATGGACGATCCCTTTTTGGCGGATGCGCTGGAGGGATACAGGCAAAGCGCTCCGGCACTATCGCAGCAGCATTTGGCTGAGATAGAGGAACAACTGCGGGGCGAAAAACATAGCACCAGGGTAGTACCGTTGCATCCGCACAAATCTAACCTCTTGCGCATAGCAGCCATTGTTGTGGTTATAGCACTGGCAGGTTTGCTTACGTACCAGGTAGTGAAGAATAAAGATACCGGCTCCAGCCTAGCAGCCAAAGATGTGCAAATGGAGACCGCTGATACAACCACTACCAAACTTTCGCTGGCAGAGGTTGATAGCCAGCCGTCTGAAAGCACACCCATTAAACCAGTACAGGCGCTGAAAGTCGCCCCGGCAGGGCAGGCAAAACCAGCACTTACAAGCGCAACCCCACCCTCTCTTGCCATGAACGATGAAGCAGAAAAATCGGTCACGCAGCGCTCTTTTTCTGCGGAGGCAGCAACAGTAAGTGCTCAGGATTCATCGGTTTCCCCTCTTGCATCTGCGCAGGCAAAAGCTAAAGCAGATGCACCCGCTATGGCAAGCAGGCAGGCTTCGGCAGTGCCGCCCGCCAATGTAGCCCGCAGTTTAGGTTATGCCCGCGCTGCTTATACCTTTAGCGGGCGGGTGGTAAACCAGGCAGGCGAACCCATTCCCTATGCTAACCTGACCATTGATGGCAGCAACCAGGCAGTAACTACCAACAATAAAGGCGAATTTAATCTTGCCGCTGCCGACAGTACGGTACAGGTATCGGTAGCTGATGTAGGTTATACAAGCACCACTGTTACCCTCAGCGGAACCACGCCCCAAATAATACAACTGGAAAACAACAACCAATCTCTGGCGGAAGTAGTGGTCAGCAACATGCTAAAGAAAAACAACTTCTTTACTAAAACAGATACAAGCCTGGCTGTGCCCGACGGCGGCTGGAAGAAATTTGAAAAATACCTGACGGGTAAGATAGAAGGTCTGAAAGAAGCCAACGATGATTTTAACGGCGATGTTGTTTTATCGTTTTCAATAGATGACAAGGGCAGACCCATAAACATTTCGGTGCTCAGCCAATTCAACAAAGTGGCTGCCGGGCAAGCGGTTGACTTCTTAAAAGAAGGTCCGAAATGGACGAAAAAAATAGATAAAAAAGTAAAAGTTACCGTTCCATTTTAACCTTCACTTGCTTTTACTTGCTGTACGTTTGCAAAAATTATTGAAAAATGAAGAGATCTTTTCTGATGGCTTGCAGTTCCATCGCTTTATTTGCAACAGGAGCCATAGCGCAGGTCAATATGCCCGCGCCAAGCACTACCCAGTTTATACGCCAGGACTTTGGTTTGGGCAAAATTGAACTTACCTATAGCCGGCCTTCCATAAAAGGTCGCCAGTTGTTTGGAGAAAATACGGTGCTTGCCCCACTTGGCAAACCGTGGAGAACCGGTGCCAACGCTGCCACTAAAATCAGGTTTACCGATCCCGTAACAGTGGGTGGAAAACTCCTCGATACAGGCAGTTACGTTCTCTACACCATTCCCGGCCGCAGCGAGTGGGATGTAGTGGTGAGTAAGGGTACCGCTTACCCCGGCTCCGAAGGCTTTACCACCAACGACGATGTAGTGCGTTTCAAAGCACCGGCGGTTGATTTCGCCAATACCGTTGAAACGTTTACGATGGTCTTTACCGACATACAAAATGAGAGTTGTATCCTCAACCTTATTTGGGGCAATACACTTGTGCCTGTCACCATTACTACCAACATAAAAGACCGCCTGAAAGCGCAGTTGGAAGATGCGCTGAAATCGGACAAAAAGCCCTACCAACAGGCAGCTACTTTTTATTACGAATGGGAGAGAAATTACCCGAAAGCTCTTGAAAATGTAAACAAAGGCATTGAAGAAAACCCAAAGGCTTTTTGGTTGTACCTCCTGAAGGCAAGAATACAAAAAGACGCAGGTGATATGGCTGGTGCAACAGCTTCGGCTAACAAAACGATTGACGTGGCTACCGAAGCCAAAAACGACGATTATGTTCGCATGGCCAAGCAACTGATGATGAAATAAATAATAGCTTCTTAACGCTTTTTGGGAAGCCGGCAATAGCGCCCTGATCGATCAGCGTTGCGACAGTCTACCCCGCCCTATTGCGGGGCTCCGTTCAATGGCAGTGCCCTGGTGAAACCTTTTTCAGCGCGAAACATCACTCCTTGTAACCTGAATTGTGGAATGGCTACGCAACAAACTGCGTTCAGAGCATAGACCTTCCCGATCAGGAGTTTCAAAATAAAGAAAGGGGTCAACCGTGCCGCAATCAGGCATCTGTTGACCCCTTTTCTTTTACTGCCTGCCCGCTCAATAAAACCTTAATTGTCTCGATTATACCAATCGGGGTGTTAAAAATAAATGGTGAGTAAAGTTTACATAGCGGTGGAGATTTAGAGCGCTTTCAAGTGTGCACAATCTTGCCGGAGTCAGTTAACTACCTTGTCTTTTACACATCTGAAGCCGAGGTTATTACTGGCGCTGTTTACTTCACCCTTTCCGCGGCTGCCCGCTTTGTAACGGATGCAATATTCATCACTGCAGATAAATGAGCCGCCGCGTTGTACGCGTTTCACCGCCCCTGGTTCTTCAGGGTCATAACTATCTACCGGACCTGTCGGGTTTTTTTTGTCGCTATGTGCATAGTAGTCCGGGCGATAGAAGTCCTGGCACCATTCCCACACGTTACCATCCATGTCGTACAGCCCATAACTATTGGGTGGAAATGATTTGACAGGTGCGACAGTTTGATAGCCATCCTCCTGCGTATTGTTATACGGAAAATCGCCCTGGTAAATGTTTGCCATCCATTTACCATTTGGCTTTAGCTCATTGCCCCAGTAAAACTTCGTGTTGTTTTTGCCCGCACGGGCTGCAAATTCCCATTCCGCCTCGGTTGGCAATCGTTTGCCCGCCCAACGGGCATAGGCAGCGGCATCTGTATAACTGATCTGTACAACAGGTTCTTTGTCTTTTCCCTGTATAGAACTGCCTGGTCCGGTCGGATGTTTCCAATCCGCGCCGGATAAATATTGCCACCACTGCATCGGGTTATCCAGCGAAACTTTTTGGGCCGGAGGTACAAAAACAGCCGAACCCGGTGCTAGTTTATCAGCCGGTACACCAGGGTAGTCGGCAGCATTAAGCGGGCGTTCGGAAACTGTGAGGTAACCGGTTGCCTGCACAAATTTGGCAAATTGAGCATTGGTTACTTCATGTTCATCCATATAAAAGCCATTTACAATAACCTGGTGCAGCGGTTTGGCATCAGTAAAATCGTTGCTGCCCATGGTGAAAGTTCCACCGGGAATCCAAACCATATTGTTTTCCGTTTCGCCGAAAGTACCGTGAACAGTATCGGAAACTACAGCCAATGCTACTGCACGCGACGGCGTTTTGCAGGCAACGCAGTTGGCTTCCGGTTTAGCAGCGATGAGATCAGATTTTTGCCCAACAAAATAATAGGCCAAGCCAGCGCCGGCAACAAGAATAATCGCCAGGATTTTGTAGATCGATTTGTTGGTCCGGTGTAAAAGCATAAGTAAATAGAACTGCCAGTTTGTAGGTAAATGGGGTGAAACTAAAAAAAACTTAATAACATAAAAAGGTAAAATTACGGTAGCAAAACTTGCCTGTTTTAAATAGAACAATTTGTTTAGATCGCCGATGTAAATGCCAATGTTTTTAGGTGAAAAGATCTGCTGTTGTAAAGCAGCAGTACTATCTGCACTTACATGTTCCGATCTCAATGTTATTTATCAGAATGCTTCAAAGAGCTGTCTGTGACATAACGATGCTGAAAGGACTTTTGAAAAGGTGGTTTCCAACATACTGCCTTAGTAAAGGATAGATAGGTACAGGTAACCATTTTTTTAATTTAGGAACAAATAAAATATTGTTCTTATCAGCGTTCAAAGGTTTCAACAAAACTGGTACGTAGCTAATCCCCTAATTTTGCTGCTCTTTAAAAAAACAGAATCTATTCAATATAAGTCCACAATTGAGTGAGCAGGAAGTGATCAGGCGCGAGAAACTCACAGAATTCGGTAAGCTGGGGATTGACCCTTTTCCGGCTGCCCTCTACCCGGTCAACACAACATCAGCATATATTAAAGAAAATTATAAAGGCGAAGAGAACAAGGCTGATTTTGCCGAGGTATGTGTTGCCGGCGCGCATAATGAGTGTACGTGATATGGGTAAGGCAAACTTTGCCGTATTGCAGGATGGAGCGGGAAGAATACAGTTATATATAAAACGCGATGAATATGCCCGGGTGAGGACAAAACCCTGTACGATAAGGTATGGAAAAAACTGATTGACATCGGCGATATCATCGGTGTAAAAGGATATGTATTTACTACCAAAACCGGTGAAACTTCCATACACGTACGAGAATTTACCCTGCTGACCAAGTCGCTGAAACCCTTGCCGGTTGTGAGAGAAAAAGACGGGGAAACCTTTGATGCAGTTACTGATCCTGAATTCAGATACCGGCAGCGCTATGCCGACCTGATCGTAAACCCACAGGTAAAAGAGGTATTTGTAAAGCGCACCAAAATGATGAATGCCATCCGCGATTTCCTGAATGAACACGGTGCGCTGGAAGTGGATACGCCGGTATTGCAAAGCATTCCCGGGGGTGCGGCAGCCAAACCATTTATTACCCACCACAATGCCCTGGATGTGCCCTTTTATATGCGCATTGCCAATGAACTTTATCTGAAACGACTGATCGTGGGTGGGTTCGAATGGGTATATGAATTCAGCCGCAATTTCAGAAATGAAGGGATGGACCGCACCCACAATCCCGAGTTTACCGTGCTGGAATTTTACACTGCCTATAAAGATTATGAATGGATGATGAACATCACTGAACAGTTGATGGAAAGAGTGGCCATTGCCACCAATGGTACAACCAAGGTAACATCGGTGGAGAATAGAAATTGACTTTCAAAGCGCCCTACAAACGCATTAGCTATATACGATGCCATTAAAGAACATACAGGTATCGATGTAAGCCGAAATGAATGAAGAACAGCTGCGGGATAGTCTGCCAACAGTTGCACATACACGCCGAGCCAAGCATGGGCAAAGGAAAACTGATAGATGAGATATTCGGCGAAAAATGTGAAGGCACATTATATTCAACCCACTTTCATCATCGATTACCCGGTGGAGATGAGCCCGCTGACCAAAAAGCACCGCAGCAAACCCGGGCTGGTAGAGCGTTTTGAATTGATGGTAAATGGAAAAGAAATTGCCAATGCATATAGTGAGCTGAACGATCCCATTGACCAGCGTGAACGTTTTGAAGAGCAGGTAAAACTGATGGAACGCGGCGATGATGAAGCCATGTTTATCGACTACGATTTTTTACGCGCACTGGAATATGGCATGCCACCAACCAGCGGCATTGGTATTGGTATCGACCGGTTGTGCATGTTGATGACCAACCAGCCATCCATACAGGATGTATTGTTGTTTCCGCAAATGCGCCCGGAGAAAATGGAGGAATAATAGTATCTTTTTTTGACAGCGAAGCGCCCGGCATGCCGGGCGCTTCGCTTTATTTCTTCTTGTTTTCAGCCCAATCTATGCGTTGCCGATGAACGTACTGCGACGCAACGATGATCTATCAGGGCAAAAATGCCGGTGCCAAAAAGATCAACCGAAAACAAAACCGGACAACATCCATCGCCTTATGTTGTACCTGGCTGGCATTCATTTCATATAGTGCCGGCTCTTTTCATCCAGACCCACTATTTTTCCATTCTCTATTTTCAGGTCGTCCATGCAGGAAAGCGAATCTTTTTTGCCATCGCTACCTTCAAACACTTCTTTGTACCAAAGCGAAACATATTGTTTTGTGCCGTCTTTTGATTTCACTGATTCAAAATCGTTCATAAATACTTTCAGACTTTTTAATTGGCTTCGTTGACGTGTAAACATAGCCATCAAACTGTCGTTGCTAACCTTCGCTTCATAATTATCAAACTGAAGCAGCACCGAGTCGCCGAACGACTTTACACATTCTTCTATGTTTCCCGTCTCGTAATTCTTCAGGGCATTCATCACCATTTCCGTATTATGTTTGCTGCCCCATTCCCAGCCATCAGGTTGGTCAATGGTGTAGGCATAGGTGACCTGGGTGGTATCAGTAGTTGCCACTTCAGGATCAGATTTGGTGCCACAGCCCATGTACACGATGGCAGTAATAAATAGGGCAAAAGTTGCAATGACTTTTTTCATGACCTTATGTTTTGGTTGCTAACAAATTAAAATTTTGTTTCACCAAAAGCAAGTTTATCACTTCACTAAGTCAACAAATTGCTTTACCGGAAAACATGCTATACAGTTTATTCCGCAGGTATTCTATAAAAATGGTGCTGTCAAGTTTCTTACCCGTCACCTGTTGGCAAAGTTCGTTGCTGGTGTACATTCTGCCGTGTTGGTGTATGTTGGTACGCAACCATTGCAAGAGGGCTGATGTATCTCCCCTATTTTGTATGTCGTCCTTCAGATTAGGCAGATCGGTTTGCGCCTGTTGCCAAAACTGGGCTGCATAAAAACTGCCCAAACTGTAAGTGGCAAAATAGCCAAAACTACCATGGCTCCAATGTACATCCTGCAGGCAACCGTGCAGGTCGTCGGGCACTGCCACGCCCAGTAGTTGCAGGTATTGTTCGTTCCAGTAAGCAGGTATGTCCTTCACTTGTAGTGTTCCTTCTATCAGCTTTTTCTCCAGTTCATACCGCACCATCACATGAAAATGATAGGTGAGTTCATCAGCCTCTGTGCGTATAAGCGAGGGCTGCACCTTGTTGATCGCCTGCATAAATTGCCGGTGGCTTACATCGTGCAATGGCTCAGGAAAATATTGTTTTAACACAGGCAAATAATACTGCCAGAAAGCTTCTCCCCTTCCTACACAGTTCTCCCAAAGCCGTGATTGCGATTCGTGAATGCTCAGCGAGGCATATTCGCCCAGCGGCAAGCCATACTGCTCTGCCGGCAAACCCTGTTCGTATAGCGCATGTCCCACCTCGTGAATGCTGCTCCAGGTCATGTTGGCAAAATCATATTCGTCTATGCGGGTTGTAATGCGCACATCGTGGCTGCTAAAGTTGGTAGTGAACGGATGTACAGAAATGTCTTGTCTGCCGGCGGCAAAGTCGAACCCAAGCTGCCGCGCCATATGCATACCCCACTCCCATTGTTTATCTTTTTGAAAGAAGCGGTGCATAAAGCTGTCATCTACCGTCGGCAGGTTTCTTACCTCCTGCAGCAGGTCATAGAGCGGCGCTTTTACACCGGCAAGAATGTTATCGACCTCAGCTACGGTTGCACCCTTTTCATATTCATTCATCAGCGCATCGTAGGGGTGCGCTGCATAACCATATAGCTCCGCTTCCTGCCGTTTTAAACCAACAAGCGCCGTAAGCTGTGGCTCAAAAACAGAAAAGCTATTTTGTTTGCGTGCCTCCAACCAGGCGTAAAAAGCCGCCGATATTGCTTCACTTAGCTGGCGTACAAAAGTTGACGGCAGTTTTTGCAACCGGCTGTAATCATCCCAGGAGCGGGCAACATTTCTTTGTTGTTTTTCATCCAGCTCAGTTGCCAGCAAGTCATGCAAAAGCCCGCCCGTTTCTGCACTCGTAAACTGCTGATGCGCCAGTTCGCTAAGGGTTGCCAATTGCCTTGCTCTGCCCTCCGCTCCTTTTGCCGGCATATAGGTCTCCTGGTCCCACTGTAGCACTGCCGCCGCATATTTAAGGTCGGCAATCGCCTGCATTTTTACTACGTAGTCAGTATAACGTTGACTTGTATCGTACCCCATATTTTACATTTAGGCGGCAAAGGTATTAAGCTGCATTGTCAAACATGGAGGAAGGTTTTTTGGGTACCAACAGTAAGGCAATAAGGAGACTTCGTTGCCACGCTCGGTTCAAGGGCATAGCAGAAAGGGAGCAAAGACGACGGCAGTATAAAGTATTGCCATTGACCACAGTTTGGAATTTACAAACATCTGCCAGGTGCAGCGCAACGTGATATTTGTAGCAGTATCATGGCAAACAGCGATTAGGTGCAGCGCATCGTATTATATGTAGCATTTAGGTAACAACAACCAGCGAAGAGCTGCACCGCACCGATACATTTATAGCATCAGGTAGTAGCAAACAGCAAAAAGGTGCAGCGCACCGTAATATGTGTAGCATTTAGGTAACAACAAACAACGAAGAGGTGCAGCGCACCGAGATATTTAGACCATTGCCATGGTGCAGCGCGGTTAGGATTAACGCATTCTACAAATATCACGGTGCGCTGCACCTGGTTATAAAATGACGTGCTGCGTTAGCTACAAATTTTGCGGTGCGCTGCACCTGTAAGGTATCCGCCCGAGCGGATAAAATTTATTTAATTCATCGTAATTTCTTGTAGCGAGGAGCAGACTTGAACTGACCGTCCGCCGCAGCGGATATGAATTCGATACACCTTATTTTAATGAGGTTAGGAAGTCTCTCCCCACTCCTGTTTTCAGCCATTTTTCATACTTCATCGCTTCTGACTTATCAGTAAATTCTCTTGTGTAGATCAATCTCAATGGACGACAGGCTTTGGTTCAGCCATCTCCCATCTTATTATGAGAAATAAGCCTTTGCTTAAGATCCCTTGGAAATCCTGTGTAATGTTTCAGGCAACGATCAGAGAATAATAGGTAAGCAGTAAAAAGCATATAACGAAAAAAGTCACCCAATTAGGTGACTGTAATTACTTGTAGCGAGGAGCAGACTTGAACTGCCGACCTTCGGGTTATGAATCCGATGCTCTAACCAGCTGAGCTACCTCGCCATTTTTCCTTTCGGGCTGCAAATATAAGTGCTCTCACATTTGAATATTCAAAAAAATCCTTTCTTATCATTCTTTTTCCAAAATCTCAAAGGTTCTGCTGAGTGTTTCACCTTGTTCATCCACAATCGTAAGTGTGTGCTTGCCTTTTTCAGGGTCCAGTGCCATCTGGTGGAATTGCCGGGTGCTACCGATATACACATTGTCGAGGTGCCAGAATAATACTTCTTCGGGATCGCGATGGGTGGCGGTAAAGATCGTCTTGCCCTTTTCTCCGGTCAGTTCTTTGGGAACAAAGATCCGGGCATTGGGACCGGGATAGATCAATTCCATCTGGCGACTGCCATCAGCAAGACAGCCCGGCATAAACGGGGGCAGTGTTTGATAATCCTGGTGTTTGGCTTTGTAATAATATTCCATGGCTGGCGGCAATGTGAACCAGCTTTTGTGTATCATAGCTGACGGGGCTTCGCAACTTTCCGTAGCGCGATACCGACCGGTATGCTCCAGGTGAATAATGCGATGAAATGGACAAAGAGCTCCGTTGTTCCCGTTTTTACTAACGAGCAAAGTATCGACTTGGGTGCAGTTGGGACCGGCTTTGTAGCCACTCTGGTGGCAAACGGGGAGGTAGGTAAAGTCGTAGCCGGGTGGCTGAAACCAGGCAGTTGCCGGAAGCAGCCTGAATATGTCGAACATAACAGGCGCTGCAGTATTGATGCCGGTAAGTTCCGGTCTGCCCTCCCCGTCGGTATTGCCCACCCACACCACCACACAATACTTAGGTGTCACCCCGATTGCCCAACCATCTCTGAAACCAAAGCTGGTACCCGTTTTCCAGGCTATGCGCTGAGCGGAGTTAAATAGGTTCCAAAGTCCTTCTTCACCCGGGCGCATCACCTCTTGCATTGCATTGAAAGTTTGCCAGATGGAAGTGAAATCGAAAGGTGGTAATCCGACCGAAAATGTTGTTCCTTCTGTTGCTGCGATGGCACTAACATTTGCCGTTGTCTGCCCACCTATAAGCTGATCTGAGGTTCTTTTTTCCTGGAGACTTTTTTGGTAATACACTGGCGGGTGCCAATCGTTGGCATCCATTCTGCCATTATTATATCGCTGGTGAATATAGCTGCGGGCAAGGCTGCTATAGATACCTGCCAGGTCCCACGGAGTAACTTCACAGCCGCCCAAAATGAGACTTAAACCATAATGGTCAGCAGGTTGGTTGAGCGTAGTGATGCCGCATTTTTTTAAGACATCATAAAAGCGGGCATACTTATATTGCTGCAACATGCGCACTGCCGGTATGTTAAGGCTGCGACTTAGCGCTTTGCTCGCGGGGACAGCACCATCATACTCAAGATTAAAATTTTGCGGTGTATAACCGCCTATCTGGGTGGGTATGTCTGCAACCAGTTGATTAGGCAATAACAACCCGTCACTTTGCATGGCGGCAAAAAGAAAGGGCTTGAGTGTGCTGCCCGGACTACGCGGCGCGGCCAGCACATCCACATGACTTTCCAGTTCCGCATCTGCGGGTTGATAAACGTTGCCTACGTATGCCAATACGTTTCCGGTCTCAACGTCCATAACCATAGCTGCGGCATTGTTGATCTTATTGCCGCGGAAAACACGTTGATTGCTGGAAATGATCTGTGAAACATTTTGTTGCAAAGCGCCATCCAGTGTTGTTGCGACGCGGGTAGATAGCGGCGCTACGGTTGTGAGCTTCAGGTATTCTTTTTTAAAACGAGCGAGCAAGTGAGGCGCCAACTGCGGCAGGGGTAAAGGCTGCCCGGGAAGTGGCTCCGCCTTTGCCAACCCCGCTGTTGTGCCATCAATAGCCTGGTCTTGAAAAAGTTTATCGAGCAAGGCATTGCGTTTGCGCAATAATATTTGACGGTTGCGCCCGGGATGTACCAATGTAGGGGCATTTGGCAACACAGCAAGCGCAGCCATTTCGCCCCAACTTAGCTTGTCGGCACTTCGACCGTAGTAGCGCCAAGCGGCTGCATCGAGACCAACGACATTGCTGCCAAAGGGTGCATTGCCGGCATAAAGCGCCATAATTTCCTTTTTACTTCTGCCACATTCTAGACGCAGGGCGAGCAGGCTTTCCATTGCCTTTTGCCAAAGAGTGCGCTTGCCGCCGCGGCTGAGGCGTATGACCTGCATAGTAAGTGTGCTGCCACCGCTAACCACTTTTTTTCGCCGTAAGTTTTGCCAGACAGCCCGCGACATAGCTATGGGATCTATGCCGGGGTGATAGAAAAAACGCTTGTCTTCGAACGTGGTAATGCATTTGACAAACTTATCTGGTACGGTACTGACAGGAAAACGCCATTGCCCGTCGGTGGCGATGGACGCTGATAGTAAAATGCCTTTATTGTCTTCGAGGACAAAGGAAGTGGGTTTTTGAAAAAGTTGGCGGGGTAAGGAAAAGACAAACCATAACAGCAAACTACCGAATGTTATCAATACCAGTTTTCTCCGCTTCGAAAGAGAGCGCAGGGTAAAGCCGATTTTTTTACCTGCTGTTTTCATGTGTAATTGTTTTGAACCTGGAGAATTTTGAACCACAAAGGCACAAGGGGCACAAAAGTTCACGAAGTTTCTTTGAACCACCAGGACTTTGAACCACGAAGGCACAAAGGGCACAAAGGTTCACGAAGTTCTTTTGAACCACAAAGGCACAAAGGGCACGAAGGTTTCCGAAGTTTCTTTGCGCCACAAAGGCACAAAGGACACAAAGGTTCACGAAGTTCTTTTTTTTAGCCACCAAGACGCAAAGGTTTGCAAAGGTTTTTGTTGCCAAAAGTGCCAAATGATAAACGGAGCGTCGCAACGGTGCTCCATTGAAGTTCATTTGCCGGTTACCAAAAACTTTCCTTAGCCTTTGTTGCTTCACTAACGCGTTACATTGACCCACTTTCCACTTTTGCCACTGCTGATATTATTGTCGTACATGGCGGCGCAGTAGGTACCCGGCCAATAGTAGCGCCCTGTGTAGGCAGCGTTTAACTGCACATAATACGTGAGTGTTTCGCCCTGCCGTATATCGAAATAATGATACACCCGGTCGTCGCGGATGTCTATGTATTCGGCGGGCGATGATTTATAAGCACCTTCACTATTGTACAACCTGGTATTAAGAATTTCCCAGCCGCTTGGAAAAATTTGCGACAGTGCCATTTGGGTATAGGTGCCGCGCTGACCAGTATTCTTTATGGTGACTTTTGCCATAAAATCGGTGCCCTGGCGAATAGATGCCGGATCAAGCGCAGCGCCGGCAGAGCTGAGATAATCAACTGAAAGACTCAACACATCCGAATGGTTGGGCACACGCAAACTGTCGCCTGTGACCGGTTGCCCCTGGTTAATAAGGCGAATGAAAAGCACATTGGTGCCCTGGTTACTGACACGTACACTGGCTTTGCCCCCTTTAAATGAGACGGGCGCCTGCACATAGTTGGCGCTGGTATTGACGACGACGTTTTTGCCGCCTGCATCTATGCTGGCCAAGATCTTGCTACTGCCCTTGTTGGTGCCGCTAAACTTACTGATAGCAATAAGAGCGTAGGCGGTTGTCTGGGTGCTGTACCAACTGTCGGCGGAAAGCTGCTGTGCTACCGCCTGCACAAGGTTTGCCGCCTCAGCTTTGCGCCCCATGATGGTCAATGTTTCGAGTACCATTGCCTGGTCGCGAAGCTGGCTGCCGTAGGTAATGCCAAAATCAGGACGCTCGGAAAAATGCGTTGGCAACCCGCTGATCATTTGTAAGGCGATCGCATTTTTGCCGATAAGGTGGTAAGCTGCAGCGAGGCGCCACTTGGATTCAGGACGCAGGAATTTATATTCTTTCAAGCGGTTCATGGCGCCGAGTTCCGGGGCATTGGCAAGCGCTAACAAATATAGGCGGTACGCCTGTACCAGGTCGCCGCCGTAATAAACCGGACCTGCCTGGTTCCAGTTGTTTGCCAAAACCCGCTGATAATTGCGCCATTGCTGGGTGAGTGAAGCTGGGACGTTGTAGCCTCTGTTGGCAGCTTCCAACAGGAAATGCCCGGCATAATTGGTGCCCCATTCATCGCTGTTTGCCTGGTTTGGCCAGTAGCTAAATCCACCATCGCGGGTTTGAAAATTTTTTAATTTCTCGATGCCCTTTCGCACATTTACATCAACGGTATAACGTTCCTGTTCGGAAAGTTCTAACAGTTGGTTTAGCACCAGTTGCGGAAAAACGGAGGAAGTGACCTGCTCGATACAGCCATGAGGATACTGAATGAGATATTGCAAACGACTCTGCAAATTGATAGCCGGCAAACTACTGACCTCGACGACAGCATGACTGGTGTTGCCAGTACCTATAGCGGAAACAAGACTGGCGAATGATTGCCCGCCTTGCAGCGTTTTGTCGGTGATGCTGGTGACGGGAGGATTGGGGTTGCGAATTTCGAGCTCTACCTCATACGTTGTTTTTTCGCTGCCACTTGTTGCCACCAGCTTTACCCGTCCTATGCCTACCGAGTTTTTGACCCTGGCGTTAAAATACACCTGCTGCTCTCCGGTAGCTGTAAACTTTACCAGTTGACTGGCACTACCGACAGCTTCGATGAGAGGGTTGCTTTGCAGGCTCAGGCTAACGTTTCGAATGTTGTTTTGGGTAGCAAAAACGGTAACAGGTATTTGAATTTCTTCAGCCGGACCTAGTACGCGTGGCATTGTTGCCAACATCATGAGTGGTTTTTTTACGGCAATCGCTTTTTCGGCAAAACCATATGCACCGTTGTTGGCGGCAACTACCATAGCCCGCACACTACCCATGTAAGCAGGCAAAGTGAAGGTATGCGTAGTACTGCCGCCATTGTATTTAAAAGGACCCATGAATTTGACAACCGGTTTAAAGCGATTGGCTTTTTTCTTCCCGGGTTCAGGCGCTTCATTGTCGCCACCAATGGTGAGTATGCGTTCCAGGTCGCCGCTCCATGCACCAATGACAAAATCAAACAGATCCCAGCTTTTTACTCCAAGGGCTTCCTTCGCATAAAAAGCCTGGTGAGGATCGGGTGTTTTGAACCGGGTAAGATCGAGCAAGCCTTCATCGACAATGGCGATGACATAACTCATGTCGTTACCATTGGCTTCGGACACTGTGATGTTTGTGGGTTGCTCAGGTCTGATGGCATCCGGCATTTTAATGACCGGGTTAAGAATGGTGTTTTTATCTTCTACCATTACCGGAATAACACCATACATTCTAATGGGAAGATCGTTGAGCGTTTGTGCATGGGGCTGCAACAAGCTAACGTTAACATACATATTGGGAGCCATATTCTTTGTCGGCTGAGAAACTAAATTTGGTTTGACCCTGCTCGGTTTCTGTCCAATAGGTTTTAATCACCTTACTACCACTTTCAATACTTATTAATGCCCGACCGCCTTTGCTGCTGGGTATGCTTAGTTGTATTTCTTCGCCAACATTGTATATCTGTTTATCGGAGGTAAAGGACAGCATGGAAGCTGCAGAGGGATCGTCTTTATTGTCGCGGCTTTGCCAATAGGGATCATCCACATAAAAAGTTTGCCCGGTAACGTGTCCGCTTTTTGTATCCCTTACCAGCACCAGATACCTGCCCCAGTCATCGGCATCAATTTTAAGATCATATACGCCTTTGCCATTTTGCAGGGTTACTGTTTGTTTTTTTATCAGTTTGTTGTATTCATCCTGTGTAAAGTTGCTTAGGTCGGAGCTGCTATTGTCCCACCACCAACGCCATTGAATTTTATACAGCTCTATTTCCACTGGAGTGGAGCCAGGCAATAAATGTCCTTTTGTATCAACATTTACAATGTCTTACCGGCTGGTTTTTTCCAGCCATCAAATAGCCCCAGGGCTTTGTGCCTTCGGGTACTTTCACCCCAACATAAGTATTGTATGGATAATAGGGATAAGCAACATTATCGATGCTGAAATTCCCTCCCGGTTCAAATACTTTCACCAATAAATTGGCGGTTAGTACCCCGGGAGCTTGCGAAGTGATCGTAAAATTGGGAGTGACCTGGGCAGTACCTTCCCCGCTCAACGCACCGTCAAAGATGGTTTTGCTTTGGGGTTCAAAATTGGCGGTGGGATTGTCGAAAGTAAATGCATCGAAACCGGCAAACCTGGTTTTTGCTTTTATACAACTGTGCGTCTATCCTTGCTTTTAGATTGGTAGCAGTGGCTCCAAATAACCATTTGGCGGTAAGTGTACCCGTGGTTGTGACCCCTTTACCCAATGCCGGATCAGCGCCAAAGTCCAGATCAATTTTCAGGCGGTTGGGCATTACCGTTTCTATCTTTAGTTTCTTTTCAAATACGGCCCCGCCAACTTTTACTTTACAATTCCAGTTACCTGTTGGCGCTGCATCGTCTGTCGAGGTTCTGAACACATTGAAACCATCCCTGGCATTCGTCTGCACAACACGCTTGTACAATTGCCCGGTTGGCGAGTAGAGTTCCATTTCAACCGGGTGATCAGCAGGAAGCTTATTGTCTTTGTCTTCAATAATGCAACTGAGGTACATACTATCACCGGGACGCCAGACACCTCTTTCACCAAATATGAATCCCTTTATGCCGTTCTTTACTTCTGCCCCACTCACGTCGAACCGGCTGAGCGGCAATGCTGAGCCATCATCCAATTTCAGATAGCTTTTTTCTTCACCGTTTTTGGCAATCAGTAAATAAGGCTTTCGTTTCAATTCAAGAGTAGCAAAGCCGCTATTGTCGGTTTTGCCCGTAGCCACAATTTGTCTTTGATAATCCAGGACCTCGAGATCTATGTCATTCATCGGTGCGGTAGAGAGTATATTGCTTACGGCTACCACCAAAGAATTTTCATTGCCTTTTTTTGCCGTGAGCCCAATATTGGTAGCCAGGATATTTCGGCTGGCAAAGCGTTCTTTGTTATAGTAAGATTTGCTACAGGGATTGTCGCGTTGGTTCCAGTTGTAACCATAGGGATAATAAGTATCGTACCGGTTCCAGAATTCATCGTCTTCGTCGGGTGATTGAACGTTGCCGGCATAATAGTAGTCATCCTCTTCTTCTGATATGTCAGTTGTTTCCTGCTCATCTGGTGCTACTGTTACAGTACTGTCCACCATTAGTCCATCTTTTATCACTTTTATCTTACGACTGCCCACAGGCGTGCAGGTGTATAAACTGTAAGTGGGTCTAAAGCCTATATTGATGCGATAAATAGCGCCGGGCTCCGTCTTTACATATTTATCCAGGTCCAGCAGAAACCGGTTCTTTTTGTGCAAGTTCAGCGTTTGGTCATTGTCGAGGCGAATGGTTGCCTGCACCAGTGGTTTTGCTACCTGTCGCAGCCCATCTTCACCACCCAGATCGTTGGTTTGCAAAAATTGCGCAACATTGTTTGCATAAATCTTAATGACAGATACATCAACCGCCTGAAGGTTAATGGCTTCAAAAGGCAACAACAATTTGCCAGTGCTGTTGGGCAGTATCGTTCCCCGCCCTTGTATCTGTACTGAAGGCAGCCGGTTTTCAAAAAAGATATTGGCAGAATAATTTTGCGCAAGTCTGGTTCCCCACTGGTTTTCTATGCCTGTATTAATACTTACCTTATAATTCCCGTCCAGTTTGTTGGCTACATATATTTTCACCTCACTTCCTGTAATGGTATAGCTGATATCTTCCTGTTCACTCACACTGATCAACCCTTTCAGATCCTGGTTATAAGCCACAGGATCGCTAAATTGTACCAGCACATATTCTTCCGCTTCCTGCACTGCCCGCACATCAAGCACTTTAAAATCTCCCTTTGCAGGTATTGCCACTTCCAGTTTATCTTTTTTATCTATGTGCAGGGGGTCACCATTCCATTGTATTGTCAGGTTTTCTGCAGCAGCCATCCGCTGTATTCCAGACACGGTAAAGTCATGCATTTTTGACCCTTCATTGTGCTGCCATTGTAGCTTAACGGATGACGCAGGATAAGATGCCTTTACCAGCTTTTCTACCGCAGCATTCTCTTCCACATCAGCGGTAAGAACAGTGCCGGAAAATGTCATCTGATCTTTGCTGTCACTCACTGCTTTCAACCCTTTATCAACTACCTCAAACGATGGTTTTATTACCTGCACATTGAAGGAAAAAACTTCAAAATGTTCAGGCACTTTTTCCACTTTTGCCAATTGAAAATCTACCTGGTATAGTTCATCCGGTTGCAGGTCCTTATCGGGTCTAAACTCAATGGTTCGCTCATCGGTCCAGTAGGCTTTGCCCGCAACGGAAGGTGAAAACGAAAAAAGATTTTGTTGTATGGTCTCGTTGAGGGCATGGCTGGTTGACACTTCTGATGCCAGTTGAATCCGAATGGTATTTTTTTTGGAGATAACGCCAGAAGTATAGGCTTCTATGTATTTACTAAATCCCGGGTCTGACTCCAAAATCGTTTTCTTTTTAGAACAGGCCGCGCACAAAATAGTAAGCAGTAAAATGGTTAAGCTGCCAGGAAAGATACGTGGCAAGTGATTGCGTAATTCCATAATTTATTTGGTTGAAAAGACGGTAGAAATGGTTGGTGGAAGATACCATTTACCCAATGAGATACGCAAAAATCTTTTGTTAACAATGCTGTTTCGCAGTCAGTTATAACAGCAAAAGGTTGTTACCGAACAGGTAATTGTAGAAGACCCCGGATATTAAGAATAGCGCCTGGCGAACGGTGCTTTAACTGTAAATATAAATTCAGGTAGAAAAAAACAAGTGCAGGTATTTTCTTATTCGCCCAGTTGCGCCATCATCATTTCCGATAAGTTTTTCCATGCACTTACAAGTGATTCCAGCATGGTTATTTCCACATTAATAATGGCAAATCTTTCTTCTTCGCTGTATTCAGCAGGGTTATAGATGCCAACCCGCGTTACCTCATGGCGAAAACGCAGCAGGTGCGCCTGTATGTTTTCCGCGTAGGTTCTGTTTATACGCCGCGACAGTAAACAAAATTCCGGCGTTAAACCTTCCAACCTTATCCGTTGCGACAAGTGTTCAAAGGTCACGATCATCTCATTTAAATAATTTTCGGAGTCCCGCGAAAATCTATTGATCAGATCAACAATCACTTCCCGCTGTGTAGTCATAAAATAGCAACGCCAAAACAATAAATTTATTGCATCACAACTTGAACCGGTAAGGCAACAAGAAGAAGTTTTTGGTAGCCGGCTTTTGTACATGCATGTTGCGCCGTTGCGACTGTCTACCCCGCAGAGGCGGGGCTCCGTTCATCAGCCGTGCCTTGCTGTGGCAATATGGACCTGCACTGATAGCGAATTTCCCTGCTAAAAATAAATGTATGTTGTAAACCAACACTGGTCGTATTATCTTGCCTCCACCAAATACAGGCAGGCTTGGGTACAGGCGTTTTATTTTTTTACCCGGTTCAGTACGCGATAAATTAATTATTTAAAATATTTGCAGCCCGGTAACTTTGGATGAAGATAACAGCGGCAAATACCGCCTAAGTTTGTCTTTACATGTTTTTATCAAAAGGTTTCTCTCCCCCACAAGAAACATCAAATTCTAAAACCCGTTCCAGCATCTGGCCGGAAACAAACTTTATCTGCTAATCTTTCATCATGAATTCCCATTTGTCTGCCTCACCCGGCTACACTTTCTTTCACGGGGTTTTTAGTTGTTTTCCACTACCTGTTATCGTCATTGACGTTTCCAAACAAGTGTTTATAGAAGTAAATGCAGCAGCCCTGGATCTATTGCGATATAATCGTGACACTTTTCTAAGATCTGTGCCGGTGCAAATCAGTGAAGATTTTGCACAACTTTCTACCCTGCCAGGCATAGCTCAAAGCGGCGCATCTTTTACTGCCAGCTATACCTGTAGTGACGGAAGCTTGTTTACGGCTGCCACCCGGGTTTGTGCACTTAGCAATGATGGCAACCACTATTTGGTACTGACCATGCAACCTAACAATGATAGCATGGCTACTGCAGAAGAAAGTGTTGGTGACGATGCAACAGACGATAAACAGCAGTTCCAGGCCAAGTTGCTGAATACCATCGGGCAGGCTGTTATCGCTACCGATCTGGCTGGCAATATCACCTTTTGGAACCAGGCGGCGACCAACCTGTACGGCTGGACAGAAGACGAAGCACTAGGGCAAAATATCATTCAAATTACGCCTTCAGCCCAAACCCGGCAGCAAGCATTGCAATTGATGGATCAGTTGCGAAAGGGACATACCTGGTCGGGTGAATTTTTGGTGCAACGTAAAGATGGCTCCAAATTTCCTGCTTATGTTTCCGATGCACCCGTTACCGATAACACCGGCAAACTCACAGGTATCATAGGCATCTCCTCTGATATTTCTGCACAGAAAAGGGCAGAACGCGAAATGGCTTTGCTGCTCGACAATACCGAAGAAGCGTTTGTATTGCTAAACAAAAATCTTGAACTGGTAACCCACAATAGCCAGTTCAGTCGCTTATATCAAAAATATTTTAACCGGCAATTGCAAAAAGGCAGTTCAATATTTGATTATGCAATACCCGACAGGATACCAGAACTTAAGAAGATATATGCAAGCGTTTTAGGTGGCAACCGCGAGATTACCCAACTTATTTTGTCTGACCCCGACGGGAATGCCCGGCATTTCACGCTACAATATTCACCGGCAAAAGACGAGCAGAAAAAAGACATCATTGGCGTATTTGTAACCGTGTCAGACACTACCGAACAGGAAAATGCTGAACTGGCGCGCCTGGCCGAACAGCGAAACAAAGAAGCCCTCATCAATACAACCGATGACATTATATGGAGTGTTGACAACCATTATAAACTGGTAACCGGCAACGTGGCTTTTTTTACATTGATACAGACAAATACCGGCATCACTTTGAGACAAGGCGACAACCTGATGATGAAGGAAAAATTTTCACCGGAATGGCTAAGCTACTGGAAACACCTCTACGACCGCGCGCTTGCAGGTGAGTCATTTACCCAGGAGGTCTTAACCCCATCGGCACCTGATGTACCCGAACGATGGGATGAAATAATATTTAAACCCATTGTGCACGAAGAGCAGATCGTTGGTATAGCTTGTCACAGCAGAAATATTTCATTGCGAAAACAGGTAGAACAACAACAGCAAAAAACCTACTTGCAACAACAATTATTTAGTGCCATCGTTCAGTCGTCTGATGATGCTATTTTTAGTGCTGACCTCAATGGCATAGTAACCTCGTGGAACAGCGGTGCACAAAAAATGTTTGGCTATAGCGAGGCCGAAGCAGTGGGCAGTCCAACTTCCATTCTTTTTCCACCCGACCGTGCCAACGAGCGCCACAGAATCAACGGTATAATAAACGCCAAACAATTTGTAAAAAATCTTGAAACCAAACGCCTGACTAAACGTGGTGATCCGATAGACATAGCGCTAACCATTTCACCCATTTTAAACCCCGGCGGCGAGGTGGTGGGAACCAGTGAAATAGCCCGCGACATCACAGGTTTGAAACTAAACGAGCGCGCCATTAAACAAAGCGAGCAGCGCTACCGCACCTTGTTCGAGCAAAGTTTGGCCGGTATTTACGAAACTACTTTAGAGGGTGAGATCATTAACTGCAACCAGGCATTTGCCTCCATGCTCAGGTACAACACTGCCAGTGAATTGATACATAAAAATGTTGAGCAGATCTATTTTTCAAACACAAAGCGCCGCAATTTTCTTGCAGACATATTGCTACACCAGAAAATTCAGAATTATGAAGGTGTGCTGCAATGCAAAGACGGCGCTGCCCTGCACTTTTTAGAAAGCGTAACACTGCAGCAGGAAGATGAATTTAGCCCGCCGCGCATCAATGGCATCGTATTGAACATAACAGAAAGAATACTGACCGAAACCGCCTTGCAAAGAAGCAACGAGTTGTATTACTACGTATCGAAAGCTACCAGCGATGTTGCCTGGGACTGGAACCTGCAGACTGGAAAAATAGCACGGTCTGCCGAAAACATGCTGAAGGTGTTTGGGTATGCACCCTCAAGTGACATAGCAAATGCTGATTTCTGGTCTTCTAAAATCCATCCGGACGATGCTGAGAAAATCCGCCTTTTGTTCACCAAAAAGTTTAAAGATGTTAACGAGCAGTTCATGGATAGTGAATACCGCTTCAGGCGCGCCGACGGTACCTATGCATATGTATATGACAAAGGTTTTATTATTCGCAACAGTAGTGGCGAACCCATAAGAATGATTGGTGCTGTGCAGGATGTTTCGAAGCTAAGAGAAAGCGAAATGCTGTTGCAAAAACGAGCCGCAGAACTAGAGACCTCTAACAAGGAACTGGAACAGTTTGCCTACATCGCTTCACACGATCTGCAGGAACCCCTGCGCATGGTAAGCAGCTTTTTGACTTAATTAAGAAAACAATACGAAAACTTGCTCGACAGCAAAGCGCATAAATATATTGACTTTGCTGTTGATGGTGCCGCGCGCATGCGTCAGATAATACTCGACCTTCTCGAGTACTCGCGTGTTGGCAGAGACGAAGACGAAGTACAGGCTGTCGATCTAAATACCATAGTTGATGAATTGAGAATATTATTTTATAAAAAGATCAGTGAAACAAATGCCGTGATAACTGCCGATGAGTTGCCCATTATCCACGCCCACAAATCGCCCGTTCGCCAACTGTTTCAAAACCTTATAAACAATGCACTTACCTATATTAAAAACAATACACCGCCGCATATACACATCTCGGTTACCGACCAGCATACACATTGGCAGTTTGCCATTGCCGACAATGGAATTGGTATAGAAGAAGAATTTTTTGCGAAAATATTTGTGATCTTTCAACGCCTGCACAGCCGCGACGAATATGCGGGCACCGGTCTTGGCTTGGCTATCGCCAAAAAAATTGTAGAAAATTTAAATGGACAAATATGGGTTTCCGCACAGGAAAATGTTGGCAGTACTTTCTATTTTACCCTTAGAAAAAAATAACGCTGCTACGCTAATAAAATGAAGGCTGAAAAAAAGATCACCATTTTATTTTGGGTCACCAGCAGGGGTTTTTATAGCAACATCGTTGCTACGCTCAGTTGAAAAGTTGTACAAAGATTAAGCAAAGCGAAAAAAATAGAATTGGCATTTATTTAAAGATGTGTAAAAAACAACCCTGAAAGTTCTATTCGCAATGCTAACTAAAGCAGGTCCGTTTATTTGAGTTTAAGAGAACAGAAAGGTGGTTTAGAGCAGGTTATTTTATACAACCGGCATCAGACAGATCAGGGAACTATAGTTGAACGGAGCGTCGCAACTAAAGTCAACATAAAGAACTGAAGCCCGCGACCAAAAAAATGATCCGGTAAAAAACACCCAAAATGTGCAGCTATAAAAGCAAGTGTAACCGCTAAAATTTGGCTTTACCTAAAAAAACAAAACATGCAACCGATAGAGATATTATTGGTGGAAGATAATGATGGCGATATTTTTTTGATAACTGAGGCATTGGGCAATGCCAAAATAATTAATAAGCTGAACGTAGTAAAAGATGGTAAAAAAGCCCTGGAATACCTGGAAAAAAAACCCCCTTTTGCCAGCGTTATTTTGCCTGATCTTATTTTACTCGACATTAATCTGCCCAAAAGAAATGGGTTGGAAGTGTTGCAAATGATAAAAGAAAATGAAGCCTTAAAAACCATCCCGGTTATTATTTTAACTACCTCGTCGTCGCAAAAAGATGTGATGGCATCTTATGCAAATCATGCAAATTGTTTTATTACCAAACCGGTAGATGCAGAACAATTTTTGAGTGTAGTAGCAACTATTGAAAACTTTTGGGTCACGATAGTCACTTTGCCAGGTGGCACTACAGTAAAACCAACGATGATCAAAGACAATTTACCCTACAGAATATTGGTAATTGAAGACAACATTGGCGATGCCGAGTTGATACAGGATTTCGTGTTTGAGCAAATTGAATTGCCGCAAATAGAATTTGCAAAAAATTTTAAAGCGGCAAAGCAAATCTTGGCCACAGACGCTCTACCATTTGATGTGGTATTGCTGGACCTGACCCTGCCCGACAAAAGCGGGAAAGCCCTGATAGAAGCGATATTGCAACTACCCAAACTGCACTGCCCGGTCATTGTGCTTACCGGTTTTGAAGATATGTCGTTTAGCAAGGGCACCATACAACTGGGCGTAAGCGATTACCTGGTCAAGGATCAGCTAAGCGCCCTTGTGCTTTATAAAAGCATTATCTACGCTATAGAGCGGTATAAGTTTACCCTGCAACTGGAGGAGTCGGAAAAAAAGTTCAGCACATTGTTTGAACTAAGCCCGCAACCCATGTGGGTGTACGATATAGAAAACCTGCGTTTTATGCAGGTTAATAAGGCAAGCATTGACAACTATGGCTATAGTGAAAAAGAATTTTTGCAAATGTCATTACCTGACCTGGTAGATGTGAACAGAAGGGAAAAAATGCTGAAAAATATAAGGCATTTGAAATCTTCAGCCAATGGTAACTGTACCGTTGCAGCCCAGCACCGTAAGAAAAGCGGTGACCTGATTGATGTTGAAATCTTCAGCTCGCTGGTAATGTTTAACAACAAACCATGCCGCTCTGCCATAGTAATTGATGTAACCCAGCGCAGGAAAGCCGAGCGGGCATTGCAGGAAAGTGAAAAAAAATACCGGAATGCACAGCGCCTGGGTAAAATGGGAAATTGGGAACTGAACCTCGAAACCGGAAGACTTACCTGGTCTGATGAGATCTATGCGATTTTTGGTATCGAACAAAAGGACAAAGACATAAGTTACGAAGACTATTATCCACTCATACATCCCGACGACAAAGCTTCTTTTGATGTAGCACGTACAGCAGCATTGGCGGGCATAAAAAAGCTTGACTTTATTTGCCGAATTTTAAAACGCAACGGCGAACAGTGTTATGTGCACGAGTTAGGCGCATTGGTTACTGACGACCAGGGAAAGGCAACTTACTTTCTAGGTACTGTGCAGGATGTCACCCAACAAACAGAAGTTGAAATTGCACTACGCCAAAGTGAAGCCCGTTTAAAAGGCATCATCGAATTGCAGTCCTGCTTCGTGGTTCGCCTGGATATGAGTGGTAATTACACCTACTGCAATCAAACGTTTCTTTCCGAATATTCGTGGATTTACGGGCAGCAGGATCTCATTGGGGAAAATGCCGCGAACTCCATAATGGAGTATGATCGCGAAAGAGTACGACAAGCCGTAGAACAATGCCTGTTGAACCCTAATAAAATTTTCCAAATAGAAATAGACAAACCCGGCAAGGGAGATACTGTGCGCACAACTCTTTGGGATTTTGTATTCCTGCCCAACGAACACAACCAGGCAGCCGAAATACAGTGTGTAGGCATAGACATTACAGAATGGAAGAAAACAGAAAGGAAGTTTGTAAAAACACTTGAAGAAAGAAACACCATTCTGGAAAGTATAGGCGATGCTTTTTTTGCTCTCGACCACAACTGGACAGTAACTTACTGGAACAATGAAGCGGAAAAAGTATCGTCTATAGCCCGTGGGGCGATCGTTGGAAAAAACTTTTTGGAAGTCTTTCCTGAAACGGAGGGCTCAAGATTTTTGGAGCACCTGCAACAGGTCCTCCAAAATAACAGTCCACACAACTTTGAAATTTATTCCACCTATTTTCATATCTGGTGGGAAGCTTCTGTTTTTCCGTCAGAAAATGGAATGTCTGTATACCTAAAAAACATTACGCGCCGGAAAAAAACTGAAGAGGTCATAGCTAATAATGAAAGACAACTACAGGTACTTTTTGATACCGTTTCAGAGATCATATTTATGGTTGCCATAGAAAATGCAGAGCAAGAGCAGTACAGATTTACCGCAATGAATGCGGCCGGTCTTACAGCCATGGGTCTCACGGAAGCGCAGGTAGTGGGTCAATATGTTCATCATGTTATACCATCGCCTTCGCTGGAAGTAGTATTAGCCAACTACAAACGTGCCATAGCGCAGCATACAACCGTTTCTTGGTTAGAGCAAACGACCTATCCGTCGGGAGAAAAAACAGCTCGGGTGAGTGTGTCGCCCGTGTATAACGATGCCGCAAAATGCAATCTGTTAGTAGGTTCTATTCGCGACATAACCGATCAGTTAGCCTACGAAGAAAAGCTGAAGACCTCCGCCGAAGAAATGCGTGAGCTTGCCCTGCACCTGCAGTATGTGCGCGAAGAAGAGCGCCTGAACATTGCCCGCGAGATACATGATGAATTGGGTCAGCAATTGACAGGAATTAAAATGGACATATCGTGGTTAAAAAGAAAATTGAAAACTAGCGATACAGCCATCGAAACCAAACTACAGGAATTGTTGGCGCTGATAGATGATACCATAAAAACGGTGCGCAAGATCGCTGCTGAATTGCGCCCCAGTATTCTAGACGATTTGGGACTTTCGGAGGCGCTCAATTGGCTGAGTGAAGAGTTTACCAAACGGTCGGGCATTCCTGTTCAATGCTTTAGCGGTGTTGATGATGTTCGGTTTGACACTGGGATCTCTATTGCCATTTTCAGGATCTACCAGGAAAGTCTAACCAATATTTTGCGACATGCCCAAGCCACAGAAGTTGTTTGCCACCTTGTACAAATAGACAATATATTGCAACTGATTGTACGGGATAACGGCAACGGTTTTGACCAACAGGTTCAAAACGAAAAAAGAACACTGGGCTTGCTGGGGATGAAAGAACGGGTGATGCAATTGAACGGAGAATACGATATAACCAGCGCGCCGGGCAAAGGCACACTTGTTTCGGTTTCGATACCCATATTATAATAAATTAATTAGTATGCTGCGGTTTTTGATAGCTGATGACCATGCGATAGTAAGACGGGGTTTGAAGGACATTTTGCTTGAGTTTTTCCCGTTTGCAAGCATAACCGAAGTATGCGATGGTGAGGAACTGATAAAACATGTGATAAAAGAAAAGTGGGATGTTGTAATAACTGATCTGTCTATGCCGGGGCGCAGCGGTCTGGAAGCATTGCAACAGATAAAACAATACAATACCAAATTGCCGGTATTGGTGCTGAGCGTTTATTCTGAAGACCAGTATGCCCTGCGTGTTTTAAAAGCAGGCGCTGCCGGTTACCTCAATAAAGATATGGCTCCCGAGGAGTTGGTAAAGGCGATGAATGTAGTATTGAGCGGAAAAAAATATATAACTCCGGTGGTAGCAGAAAAGCTTGCCAGCGCTATCGATAAGTTTTCGGATAAACAACTTTATGAATTGCTGTCAACCCGCGAATTTGAGGTATTTAAAATGATCGCTGCGGGTCAATCTGTGTCAGAGATCGGCAACACTTTCAGCCTTAGTGTTACTACAATCAGCACTTACCGGTCGCGCATCTTAACTAAACTGCATATGAAAACCAACGCCGACCTTACGCAATATGCCCTGGAGCAAAAGTTGATTTAACATCTTTTGAGCTACCTGAATAAAGCCCGCAAATAGGGTAATTTCAAATTGCCAGTCATTTATCCGAAGTATTCTATAAGCCCGTCCACCGCTTCAACTTTCTACCATTCATTCTTTACATTTTTTGCGCTAGCTAAAGACACAATCAGCCGCTTCAGGTTGGTTATAGGTGTCGTATGTCGAAATATTACTACATATATCTAAGAGGTTGTACTATAAATCGTCAATAACACGCTTCTTACTTTTACACCCGAATATCCAATTACGCCAAATTTGTTTTTGAGCAGGCGAAAAACTAATTGTCAACATACATGTTATCCGTTCTGATCATTGATGATTCACCGGTGATTGTAAAAAAGCTGAAAGAACTTTTGTACGATATGGCACTTGTGAATGTCGTTGATGCGTGCCATACGTTTGATAATGCATTACAAGTATTACCATCGGCAATACCAGACATTGTGTTACTCGATATTAATCTTGCGGGTAAGAGTGGGGTGATCTTGTTGAGGTATATCAAACGCAATTTGCCCGGCACCTTTGTAATTGTGATAACCAACCATTGTGAAGATCAATATAGCAATGTTTGTTTAAAGGCAGGTGCCGATGCATTTATTGACAAATCGAATGTGAGTGAAAAACTTTGCCCGGTAATTCATTTATTGTTGCACGAAGACATTGTTCATGCACAATAATTTTATTACGATACCACATACGTTCGTGTCGTCATTAACCATTAATATTTTCTAATTTTTTTTTAACTGACCCAATGCACAATAAATTAATAATCTAGTATTTCATTTAAAATTCAATATCCTTTTTTAAGATCCTATGACCTACGAAAACATCATCTAAGTCAATGTATTTGCACTTCCTGTAAATATGTTATTACATGACCTTTTTTATCTAATTGCCGGACAAGAGGAAAAGAATAGCGGCTCTGTATAGCGCCACATTGAGACATCAGGTACTACCTGGTTTTAAAAAAATATCAGTAAAGCAGCGTAATAGCGAAAAGATATATTGAGGCTGTGCAAACTCAATATGCTATTTCGCAAGGCCAAGCTGGATCTTGTTCTTTTCCTGAAAGCACTTAAGAGGGTAACGTGTTTACACCAACTGAACTTTCCAAGTGTAATACAAGTGAAAGCGCTCAGAACAATTTAATACACATTGCAAATACTTCATCCAATTAATGGAGGAGAGTTGGCGGTTAATATGTTGAAGGTGCACTAGAAATTCCGGGAGGTGAGAACCGTACTTGAATAGGTAATAATCTTGGGATCGTCATTATAATAATCATGTAAAGCAAGGGGATATAAATGAGCAATTTTGAGAGGATCATTTTAGTAGACGACGACCCGTTGGTGATTACTATCTGTAGTCACATCATTAGAAAATATATGCCAACACTGCAAATCGTGACTTTTACCACCCCCGAAAGTGTTGTTGAATATATTAAGCATTCGTTTAAAAATAAGCCTGCAAAAACCCTCATGTTGTTAGATATCAATATGCCGTTTATGTCGGGTTGGGAGGTATTGGAAGAGTTGGCTGAGGTAGAAGTGCAAATGGCGACCTGGATAAGAGTGTACATGTTCTCCTCCAACATTATGTATGAGGACCGGCAGTTAAGCAGCAGTCATTCACTGGTGACGGGTTTTGTAGAAAAGCCACTTACCAGTAAAAAGTTAGCAGAAATGGTAGAGAAGGATTGTGAACAAATGTTGTTTTCCGCATAATTTATAAGCCCTTTTTCATAAAGAACAACCGCAAAAAAAAACTTATATACTCATTAGTTTTTCAAACAAAATCCTGGAAAATTGTTACCCCCTGTTACCCCCCAACAAACCCCCGGGTCAACCCTTCCCTTTTACGCTCATCGATAAAATATACCGCCTGGTGTATTTTATCGGGACGTAAGCCAACTATCAGAACTTTTTATTTTTACTGTATCGGGCGGGCTTATTTTACCGGTATTTCGTTTATCCACTTTTCGGGGGTTGCAACACTACAATCCCTGCTACGAGTTACCCGTCGTACCAAAGCAACGGTTGATAGTCTTGTATAAAAGTTCCGTTGAACCTAAACTCGTACGGTCCCCCAAAGGTTACACCAATGGTCTGCCCTGCCCAGCCGCCCCTGATCTTGTCTTTTACAACGTCCTTCGAAATCGTTATTGTTTTTTGGGCAAGGGCACAATGTGCCACTAACAACAACCCAATCAGTATGTTTTTTCTCATATCAACAATCGTTTAAATTTTTTTACCAAACCATTCGAATTACTATTGTGCTTTACTTGCGTCGCACTCTTGTACAAAAGAAGCACTACTGAACTTTTCTAAATGAGGAATATAGATTTTACCTGCTGCATAGAGAATAAAAAGTACAAGAGTGCGACGCAACGGCTGCTGCCACAAAGACCTGCTGCCGGGTACAAAAAAAGATAAGTTACGAGTTTAAGATCCTGGCAATGTAACAACTTCATGCAGGTATGGAGCAGAAGATTGAGCACCCATTCTGGTGACAGAAATAGCTGCTGCGTGGCAGGCAAAAGTGACCGCATCGATGATCGATCTTTTCTCGCTAAGTGCCACAGCAAGTGCACCATTAAACACATCGCCTGCGGCGGTGGTATCAATGGCTTCAACCTGGGGGGCATCTATCATTTCAGCAATTGAATTAGTTACCACCAAAGCCCCTTTTGAGCCAAGCGTAATGATGACTACTTCTACACCTTTGTCTCTTATAAGGTTTGCAGCAGCAACTGCTGTTTCCCTGCTGGTAATAGCAATTCCCGACAGCATTTCTGCCTCGGTTTTGTTTGGTGTAATCACGGAAATATTTTGCAACAAGCCGGCTGATAAGTTACAAGCCGGTGCCGGATTGAGAACCACCATAACATCATTGGCAGCAGCAACAGATGCAACAAATTCAACCGTTTCCATCGGAATTTCTAATTGCATCAAAACAATACCTGCGTCTGCGATAATTGTCTTAGCTTTTGCCAGGTCGTGTGGCATTAAGGAGGCATTTGCCCCGGAGGCTACAACAATACAATTTTCAGCATTTTTGTCCACGGTAATTAAAGCAACACCGGAGGGGTTGGTGGGATCAGATTGTATTAAGCTTGTATCGATACCTTCCTCTTTGAAGAGCTGTACGGATTGCCGTCCAAAAATATCATTGCCGGTTTTACAGATAAACGAAACAGTTCCGCCAAGCCTGGCTGCTGCCACAGCCTGGTTAGCACCCTTTCCCCCGGGATTTATAAAAAATATTCCGCCAAGAATTGTTTCTCCTGGCAATGGCAGGTGGTCAGCTTTGATCACCATGTCGGTATTTGAGCTTCCTACAACTAAAATAGATCGCTTCATAATGGCGACATCGTTTTATTAGGTTCTGAATATGCGATCTATTTTCGTTTATGGGGGGATACCGGTGCCACGTTTAGCCTTAACAAGACAAACCCAAAAGCATACTATTCGTGTAATAAAATTTTGTTTAGAAAATTTAAGTTTGGGGAATAGATCGGGTTAGTAAGAGTGACAAACCTCCTTGACTAAAGTACTGATGCTGGTTCAAGAAAAATTTGTGTCTTAAACGCGAAAAATGAACCCTTACTTTCCGATACAAAATTTGCTAAATATATAATCCAGTTGATCTTCGTTGGTTATCTCACCGGTTATTTCGCCCAAAAAGTGCAGGCACCGGCGAATGTCTAAAGAAAGCAGGTCAATAGACACCTGCATGTCCATACCTTGCTGTATATCTATCAAGCTTTGGTGTACCAGACGAAGGGCTTCGTAGTGCCGGGCATTACTAACAACCGTACTCTCCAATTGCAGCGTACCTCCAATCACCTCATCCACCAGGCGTTGTTTTAGCGTTTCTATCTTCATTTGCTGGTTAGCCGAGATAAAAAGAATATTAATATTTGAAAACTTACGCGCAACTTCTTCATCTGTGCTCAGGTCCATTTTGTTTCCTACCAACAAGAAGCGTACACCCTGCTCCCGCATACCATGCATCAACTGCAATAGCTCATCTGTACTTACTTCATTTACATCAAAAAGATAAATAACCAGGTCAGCCTGCTTCATCTTTTCCAGGCTTCTTTCTACACCAATGCTTTCAATACTATCGGTAGTATGCTCACGTATTCCCGCGGTGTCTACCAGGCGAAACAAAATGCCATCAATATTTAGCACCTCTTCAATCGTATCTCGCGTAGTACCGGCGATATCGCTTACAATTGCCCTGTTTTCATTCAGGAGTGCGTTAAGCAAGGTAGATTTACCTGCATTTGGTTTTCCAATGATCGCTACCTGCACGCCATTTTTAATTACGTTGCCGAGTGCAAACGAAGAAAGTAAACGGCCGGTTTCTCTTTCCGCCTCATCAACCATAGTGCGCAGCGTAGTCCGGTCAGCAAATTCCACATCTTCCTGGCTAAAGTCTAATTCTAATTCTATCAATGCCGAAAAGGTCAACAGCCTTTCGCGCAAATTCTGCAACACCACCGAAAATCCGCCTCTAATATTTTGCAAAGCGTGGCTGCGGCTCGCTTCGGTATTACTGGCAATCAGATCGGCAACTGCTTCGGCTTGGGCAAGGTCGAGTTTTCCATTTAAGAAAGCCCGTTGCGTAAATTCACCTGGCTTCGCCAGTCTTGCGCCGTGGGCAGCAACTACAGCAATAATCTTCTCTAACACGTACGGAGATCCATGACATGAAATCTCAACCACATTTTCGCCGGTGTACGATGTAGGCGCTTTAAAGATCGCCACTACAACCTGGTCAATAGCTTTCTCACCCGCAACCAGCAGCCCTACATGCAACGTATGCGACTTCTGTAGCTGCAATGCCTTAGCAGGAAACAATTCATCTACAATTTGTATCGCGTTTAAACCGCTCACCCGCACCACGCCAATTGCCCCAATGCCCTGTGGGGTAGCCAGCGCTACAATCGTATCTTCCCACCCCGAAAGTTTTCCCAGCATACGTTTATTTTTGATCAACTTCAAATTAGCGCGGATCCAAGTTCCGGTATAAGTTTTTTTGACCGGCAAAATATATCTATTTGGCATTGTTGCGACGCTCCGTTCAGGTGCAGCGCTTTGTTGTGACTGTCTGGGCATATTTGAACAAATAGTGTAAAGAGCCCGCTCTCCTTCTAAAAGCCAGTAAACTCAATATTTCCGTTCATTTTGTAAATCTTCAACCTTTACAATAAAATCACCAGAAGACTAAACGCGCTAAATGAAAAAATCCTCCACAAGGGAGGATTTTTTCCTTACATAAATCAGAGGTTTTATTCTTCTGCAACCTGGAAGGTAACAAATTGAATTGCCTGGTAAATAACATTTCTGCCATTTTGAACCGCAGGTTCCCATTTAGGACCTTTCTTAATAACCTTTACAGCTTCAGGACCGCAGCTCGGGCAAGCTTTCGGAACCTCGATAGCCTGCACATTACTAATACTACCTTCTTTATCAACAATAAATTGAACTTTTACAGTGTAGTTACCTGTTGGCGCACCATCATCAGCAGCCACGTTAGCATTTAAGTTTCTCTCAAGGTATCTTCTCCAGCCATCCAGTCCACCGGGAAATTTAGCTTCTTTTTCCACCTTTGTAAACACCTTATCGTAGTCTTCTTCTACTTTTTTAGGAGCCTCAACTACACCGGTACCTTTCTCCTCAACCGGAGGTGCAACAAAACCTTCATCTTTTTTTCCTTCCTGGTTAATCGTACCAATTTTTGTTTCCTCCAGTTTTTCAACAGGTGGAGGTGGTTCTTTTACTTCCTCATCCTTCACAATTTTTGGAGGAGTGAATTTGGTAATTTCCACCTTTGGAGGTTCTGGTTTTGGCGGTGGAGGTGGCGGAGGCGGTTCAGGTTTTTTCTCTTCTTTTTTAATGTCTTCCAGCTGCACATCCTGAACAATTATCTTGTTTTTGTCTTTGTCGTTATCCTTGCCTAACATCTGGCTAAGAAAGAACAACAAACATACATAGCGACCATTCCGGCAATGGCAATTGTAATTCGCCTATTGTATGTTTTCCGTAATTCATAAGCGCCATATTCCTTGTTTCTCCCATCAAACAGGATGTCAAGAAAATCGGCATTTATAATTTTATTAACTTCCATAAAATTGTTTTATAACTTTAGATGCATTAAGTAAAAAATTCCACAAAATCATTTTACTTAGCAGGCGTTGCTGGTGTTGCGGGTGCATCACCCTTATCAGTCATACCAACCAATTGCTCTTCAACATCTGAAATATCAACAGGGCATAGCGTTTAATGTCATTGATAGTCATTTCATCAAGTATATCAACCACATCTTTATAAGTGGATTCATTACCAGGCTTTAATAACAATAACCAAATCATCTTCTGGCGTACTTCTTTTCTTGCTAATGATCTCGTCACGAACTTTTTTCATTGTAGTACTCTTAAAGTTAGAAGCTGAAGGATCGAGTTGCCCTTCATAATAATAAACATTATCCATTTTTACCCAACAACAAGGTAAGCGCACCACTTTCTTTAGCTTTATTCTGTTCTTCAGGCTTATCAGTATCCTTCGGCAGAAACAAGCTTCATTGCTGTAGGCTGACTCATTGTAGTGGTGAAGATGAAGAAAGTGATCAGAAGAAAGCCGAGATCCACCATTGGTGTAAGGTCAACTCTGGTAGATAGCTTTTTTTGCTTTTTTTACTCCGGGGCCTTTCTTATGATGACCGCCACCGGAGGTATCCATTTCTGCCATATAACTAATTTAGTTAATGTAAAAAAATATTATTCAGTACTGGTCGTAGTCTCGCCCTTTCATGATACTTCCTCCAAAGATCTGTTCCTTCAGGAACACCTTCAGCGATTTGTAATCATTTGAAATTTGAACTGATCATTTTTTTTAAATGCAGTAATTACATTTTTAAAAGTTGGATATTTAGCCAGATTATCTCCTTTAATAAAAGATTGAGCTTAGTACTTGTACTGGCATGAGCTGCAACTATCGCTTTCATCCAGTCGATCATTTCGTTGTTGCAACGTATCCTGTGCAGGAATACCAGGAAGTACATCTCCCTTTAAGTTTATCAGTTGGAATTTGCTAAAGCAGATTTTAACTGCGAAAACGGCGTACCATAAAAACTAGCATTTTTAAAAGCAGCAATGTCAGCAGGAGAAAGATTCAGCACCATTGTTTGCATTCAACTGGTTTGCAACCTCTTCTTTTACTTCTTCGTTATCAAGGGAAATAAACACTTTACCATCTTTAGTAATAGCTAATAAGTGTAACATCTTTTTCAGGTGCAACCTTAGAAGAAACAGAACTTGGTGTTTCGACCTGTATAGTCTTCTCAGGCTTTAGATTTTGTAGTAAGGATGAAAAATGATAATAACAGAAAAGCCACATCACACATTGCCGTCATATCAACCGCTGTACTTTTTCGGGCTATTTTGGGTCTTGCCATTTTTTAAATTTTTAATTCATGTAATGAGATGCATAAGTTCTACTTATTTCCACAAAAAAACTGAACTATTTATAATTAGCAGCAAAACTTTGAGTTAAGGTAAAACCAGATTCGTCAATACCATAAGTAATACCATCAATTCTTGTAGTAAAGATGTTATACATAATAATCGCTATAGCCGATGTACCGATACCCAAGAGCCGTATTATAAAGTGCCTCAGAGATACCCTGAGAAAGTTTTTGAGCAGCTTCACCACCACCGCTTTCACCAAGTGCAGAGAAGACTTGATCATACCCAATACCGTACCTAACAAACCAATCAATGTTGCAACAGATGCAATAGTAGAAAGGAACACAAGGTTCTTCTCAAGCATTGGTAATTCAAGTGCTGTTGCTTCTTCTACTTCTTTTTGAATGTTTAGTACTTTCTGATCGGTATCCAATTCAGTGTTTACGATCATTTCTTTGTACTTACGCAAACCGGCTTTCATTACATTTCCTACAGAACCTTTTTGTTTGTCGCACTCAGCAAAAGCCTTATCAACATCTTTGTTAGCAAGATGAAATTGAACTTTTCTGATAAATTCAGCAATACTGCCGGTACCAGCAGCTTTCGATACAGTAAGAAATCTTTCAATAACAAAAGTGAGTACAATTAACAAACAACCAATAAGAACAGGTACAATAATACCACCCTCATACATACGTGGCAAGATTACCTTTTGGTCCTTCGTGATTTGGCCAAAATCCACCGGCTTTATCCGGATTTGTAAAATTAGCATTCCGCACCGATTACAAAACGCCAAAAAACATAACCTAAAATAATACAAGCAACAGGTGCAATCCAGGAAATAGAATTACCTGATTTTTTTGGTTGAACAGATGTTGTGCTTTTTACTGTTGCAGTTGGTTTAGTTTCCGCCATGATTCGATTTTTTTTGTTTAAGAATTTGTTTAAAATGATGATGAAGAAAAATGTTTCGCAATTCTACTGAAAATAATTACTTAAACAAAGGTTTTATAAAAGTTTTTTGCAGGTCGCACAAAATAAAAAAATTATTTAAACTAACCTATTGAAATAATGCGAGATACAGATAAAAATTATAGCAAGTTTTAAGCCACCATACCTAGCGAATACTGAATGAAAGAATAATAAAAACCGTAAGATAGGATTGATTTTTTGAACTAAGGTTAATACGCTAAAAACAAATGTGGTGTTTTTAAAAAGAAAGCTCAACAGAGGTATATAAGCGCAAAGTGAGTGACACAACCGGAGCTGAATAATGGACCTGTGCCTGCACCCAAATAAAGAAAAAAGCTGACTTAAATATTTGCCGGAATGAGGGGCTCTTTTTTAACTATTTGAACAACGTGGTAACTTTTAATTTCATGCCTTAAAAGGATATTGTTTTGAACAAAATGTACCTGTTTACTTGTTTTATGCACTTAGTTATTTATACTTTGGTTTCTGCACAAAAAAAACCTTCGTACCTACGGCAAAAGAAACCACAACTGCTAATGCAGCTACAGCTGGACTTATTTTCCGTTCCAAATCGGGCCAAAGCCATACAAAGATGTGATAACAGATAAAGCCGTGACCCAAAAAGGATTTTTTACCGTACATAAGGTTGAGGATAAATATTTTTTTGAAATTCCTGACAGTATTATGAACAGGGAAATTATGGCTGTTACCCGGTATGTAAAAGTGCCGGCAAAAGGTGGTGGCCGGGCACATATGGCGGAGAACAAACCAACCAACAAACCATTGCTTTTGAAAAAGGACCCAACAACAATGTTTTTATGCGTGTTATAACACTGGTAAATGTTGCTGATACCAAGCAATGCTATTTATACCGCTGTAAATAATTCAAATCTCAACCCAATTGCGGCAGCATTTCCTATAGCTGCTTACAACAAAAGACTCTACAGTCGCTGGTAATTGATGTAACTGATTATTTTAAAGGAGATAACCAGGTAGTAAGTGTCAGTCCAGTCGGCAAAAAGAACTTTTAATCTTTCTTCGATAGCTTCAGACCGATCTTATATTCAAAGTATAAAGGCTTTTCCCATCAATACAGAAATCAGAACGGTAAAAACTTTTAACTCCAGCGTCCGTCCAGTTCTGTCATTTTCTTCCTTCCACTGCGGATGTACCGGCAGCAAACGCTGCAGGAGCAGTAACCATCGAACTAAATACATCTATGATAATGTTGCCCAGAACACCCATGGATATTCGTTATTGGGATAGAAGAGTAGGTTTTTTTCCAGACATACTTTACCTATTACTGACGATGCAGCAGCGGGTTAAAAACCAACACATTTGCAATAAGGTGGAGGATGGAACCAAAAGATGAAGACGTAGAAAAATGGAAACGTGGTGAATTGGTTGAACCCAAAAAACCAATCGTTTATTATATAGATCCTGCAACACCCAAACAAGTGGAGAAACTACCTGATACAAGGGATAAATGACTGGCAAATCGCATTTGAGAAAGCGGGTTTTAAAAATGCAATAATGGGTAAAGAATGGCCGGTAAGCGATACAGAAATGAGCATGGAAGATGCCCGATATTCGGTAATCAGGTATTTTGCTTCGGATGTAGAAAATGCTTATGGTCCGAATGTGCATGACCCACGCAGCGGCGAAATATTGGAAAGCCACATTGGCTGGTACCATAACGTGATGAAGCTGGTGCACGACTGGTATATGATACAAACTGCAGCAGTTGATCCACGTGCCCGAAAAATGAAATTTGATGATTCATTAATGGGGCAACTAATCCGTTTTGTTTCATCGCACGAAGTAGGACATACCCTTGGCCTTCGCCACAATATGGGCAGCAGCAGTCAGACACCGGTTGAAAAATTGCGGGATAAAAAATGGGTTGAGAAGCAAATGGGCATACAGCGCCTCTATAATGGACTATGCGCGTTTTAATTATGTGGCACAACCCGGGGACAGCATTACGGAAAAAGGACTTATTCCCACGAATTGGCGACTACGATAAATGGGCCATTCGCTGGGGCTATGGCTACCTACCCGGAAACACGGAGACAGAAAAAAAAGTGAGCAGCAACAAACTGATCATCCAGGCGTTAAAAGAAAATTCACGGAATTATTTTGGTACTTATGAATTTGGCAATCCCAGTGATCCACGGAACCAAACTGAAGACCTGGGCGACGATGCGATAGCAGCCAGCAGGTACGGTATTAACAACCTGAAATTTATTATTCAAAATTTGCCGGAGTGGACAAAGGAAGAGAACGATCTTAACGAAAACATCGATGAGATGTACACGCAATTGCTGCTGCAATACCGGCGCTACATGGGCCACGTTGCAGCCAACATCGGCGGCGTATATGAAACCATACGATCATCAGAGCAGGCTGACGCCGTTTATGAGCCCACACCTCGTTTAAAACAACAGGAGGCTGTAAAGTTTTTAGGTTCTCAACTCTTTACTACGCCCAAATGGTTGCTGTCTAAATACATATTGAACCGCACAGTTAATCCTGGCGAAAATGACCCCGTTGCTGAGGTTCAGGAAAACATTTTAGCAAGCCTGCTGCGCGCAGAAAGGCTTAACCGCTTGCAGGAATCAGTAGAACGCTTTGGTTTAAAAAATGCCTACGGAGCGCTGGAACTGTTTACTGATGTACAAAAACTCCTCTTTGCTGATGTAGCAAGTTATAAACCTGTTGATAGCTACCGCAGAAAACTACAAAACAGCTACGTAGATAAACTGCAGGCAATGATCAGTCCTGTAGAGACGGGCAGCGGTCTTATGCTCATTTCACTTAACAGGTCAGGCACAGTATCGGCAACCGACCTTAGTCGTACCGATATTCCGGCGATCGCGCGGGCGCAACTCACCACTCTAAGAAAGCAACTGGCAGCAGCTATACCGTTTACAAAAGATAAGATGATCTTAAATTCATCTTATTGCAGTTGTAAATAAAATTGATGAAGCATTGCACCCCAAGAAATAAAAGATTTACCTCTTTTAAGGGAAAGAGAGTTGGTGAGAGCCTACCCTTGATAAATATTGAGCTACAAAAAGGTTGGAGTTTTGCAGCGTGAGTGAAAGCTTTTTTACTCGTACCGCAGCGCTACAATCGGGTCAAGCTTCGATGCTTTCATAGCTGGCCAAATGCCGGCAGTCAGCCCCACTATAGTGCATATTACAATACCGGTTATCACCCAACCCCATGGTACAACAAAACCGGTCCCTAAAAATATTGAAAACAAATTGCCAACTGCAACGCCTAATATGATCCCGAAAATGGCGCCCAGCAGGCTTATAATTATCGACTCGAATAAGAACTGATTCCTAATACTGCGGCGGGTTCCTCCCAGCGCTTTTATCAATCCTACTTCACGCGTACGCTCATTTACCGCTACCAGCATAATGTTCATTAAACCAATAGCCGCGCCTATCAGGGTTATCAGACCAATAGCTGCCGCACTGCCTGATATACTCACAATAGCCCGATCATTGTTTGTGCAACGCTGTCACTTTTATCAATAAAAAAGTTTTCACTGTCCTTCACATTTAGTTTTCTAATGCCTCTGAACAAACCTGTTGCCTCGCCCACCGCCGGCTCAAGTTGGGTAATATCATTTGCCATTACATTTATAGTGTAGGTAGACGACGCATTGGGTAGTCGCCGCACGTTATTATACGACGAAACAATAACCTTATCCATACGCAAAAACGCACTGGTGCCTTTTGGTTTCAGTAAACCGATAACCCGGTAGGGCAGGTTCGCAATTTTTATGATCTTATCAACCGATGCCTCGGGATTGCGCGGAAACAATTTCTTGGCTATGTCACTTCCCAACAGGCATACATTGCGCCCGGTCTCTACATCCAGTTTACTAAAGTTTCTGCCGCTTTCAATCGAGTATCCGTTGGTCAGCAAAAAATTTTCATCGCCACCGTTCACTTGCACTTCGGGATTGGTTTCCTTATTCCCGTATTTCACTATCAGCGAACGGGGTCCGTTTAGCTGTATTCCTACTACACCGGGAAAATCATAATTCTGTTTAAACATTTTCGCCTGCTCCAGGGTTATAACCTTTCCAACATTTGAATTTTTGTCGCGCTTCGCACCCTTTTTTGTCTTCGACACATCACTTTGTCCACCGCCTATCCTTATGTTTCTTTCCTTGTACCTTATTGAAAATGCGTTTGCGCCCAGCGTCGAAAAACTTTCCTGCAGGCTTTGGTTCATCGCGGTTATTGCCGTTATTATTCCTATTAAAGCCATTATCCCAAAAGCAATAATCGCAACCGTAATGCCGGTGCGTAGTTTATTGCTTTTTACGGTAAGGAATGAAAGGGCTAAAATGTCGTATGTCTTCATTGAGTTGTATCTTGATGCTGTATAAAGATAGGCAGGGCAAAGAAAGAATGCGTGGTTTTATGGGGCCGGCGATTTACCTCCGGTTTGGCTTTACTTGCGACGCTCCGTTCATCGGCATCGCTCTGTTTAGGCACCGCAAATATTACAATACTTCCCGCTCTATTAGCCCTGGTAGGCAAAACAGCTTTAGTACTTTATAAGACTATAATTCAGTGTCGTTTATTTAACGCCTTGTCCGTCTTAAAGCAAACTTTTTCATTTGTAAGTACACGGCAGATCCTATAAATCAACATTTAAAAATTCAATGCTAATAGAAAACCCACATGCGGCTACCAGGCAAATTCTTACTTAAACGAGATTAAAGGGTAACCAAAAAAGTATCAGAGTTTACAACAATTCCTGAAGCGGCGCTTTTTACTGAGGCTATAAGAATAAACAAGCGCTGGTGCAAATGCTGATACATCACAAATAAAACCTCAGCAATTTGTCGGGTTAGAAGTAAAGAAGGCTCAACAATGCATTCGGGAAAATGCCTAATAAGACCACTAAAACCGCAACACTTACCAGCAGGTATTTAAATGCCGCTGATACCGGTGAAAGTATGATCTCCCCATCTTTAAAATACATAGCCTGTATAACCTTGAAGTAATAATAAACACTCACCGCAGCAAATAGAACACCTATAATTACCAATCCGATATAATTGCCTGTTTTTACTACAGATGCCAGCATATAATATTTAGCAAAAAAACCGCCGGTCAGGGGTATTCCTGCCAACGACAACAGAAAGATCGCCAGCAAAGCAGCTACTAACGGCTGGTTTTTAGCCATACCGTTGAAACCCTCCAGGGTCATGTCTTCCATTTTAGCTAAAACGGCAAAAATACCTATAGTAGCCAAAGAGTATGCTGCGGCATATAACAATAAACCTTCCTTCGCTGTGTCGTTTACTGCGAAAAGAGCGAACAACATAAAACCCGCCTGCGCAATACTTGAGTAGGCAAGCATACGTTTTACACTCTGCTGAAAAACAGCGGTCAGGTTTCCAAAAGCAAGGGTAAGAAAATAACAACAGCGATAAGTCGTTCTGTTTGGCTGCCCATAGTACCCATTCGTCCTTCAAACAAGCGAATAAAAGCTGCAAAACCAGCCACCTTTACAACCGTTGCCATAAACGATGTAAAGACAGTTGGCGCACCATCATACACGTCAGGTGTCCAAAAATGAAAAGGGGCTGCCGAAACTTTAAATGAAAGGGCAATAAAAACAAGTACCATTCCCAAAGCCTCCAGGTACGACAGCATTTTGTCTCGCCGAATGCTCTACCATAAAAGTACCCGATGCGCCGTACAACAGAGCAATTCCCATTAGCAAAATACCGGTTGAAAAAGAACCCATCAAAAAATATTTCAGCGACGCTTCGTTTCCTTTTAAGTTTTTTTTGTCACTGCCTGTTAATACATAAAGTGGTATAGAAAGAATTTCGATGCCTATAAATAACATCAATAAATTTGTGTAAGAGGTTACTATGCCAATGCCACAGAGCACAAAAAATATCAGGGCAAAAAACTCCGCTACATTCTTTCCAATCTTTTCAATATCGCGCCCACTGAGCAACACATAAAACATTGTGCAAAAAATACAGATGTCGTTAAACAATAGCCCATAGGTTGTAAAATGCAGAAATAAAGAAGTGTCTATATGAAAAAGTGTAAAGCCATGTCTTTCAGCAATGTTGAAAACGAGCAGCAGCAATAACAAAACAGCAGCTATATTTTTGTAAGCTGACTTGTTAGTTATCAATATCCCGCTGAACATTAACACTACTCCAAAAATTGCCGAAAGGATAATCGTATTCATAAATAAACCTGCCGCAAAGCTGTTATTTTAATTGAGCAATTAGTTTTGTTACTGTATCGCTGGTCAAATTGATCATTGGCTGTGGATACACGCCAAAGATCAGTACGACTGCCACCAGAACTACCAACATAATACTTGTACCAAAAGGCACATTTATTTGCAGGGTATTTGTTTCTCTTACCTCCCCGTAAAAAACTTTTTGTATCATCCAGAGGGTATAAACAGCCGACAAAATAATACTGATACCGGCTATGGTGCCCCAGACCGCACTATAATTAAATACACTGCTAAACATCAGAAACTCACCCACAAAAGAGTTGGTCAGCGGAAGTGCAATGTTGGCAAAAGCCATCACAACAAACAATATACTCAGAGCTGGTATCTTTTGCGCCAAGCCGCCCAATTCACTAAATTTGCGTGTGCCGGTTTGTTGTTCTATTACATCAACCACTATCCACAAGCCAATAATGTTTATACCGTGCGCAAACATTTGAAAGATCACTCCCTGCATGCCGGTCTCACTGCCGGTAAACATGCTTGCTGCCATTAAGCCAATGTGTGCAATTGATGAATAAGCGACCAATCGTTTCATATCATCCTGCCGCATGGCGATCAAACTGGAATAGATCATGCCTACAACAGAAACGGTAACGATTATGCTCGACATACTTGTTGCCGCATTTGGGAACATGGGCAACAGCCAACGTATAACTGCAAACACACCCATCTTTACCATTACACCACTTAACACCATTGTAACCGCTGTTGGTGCCTGTTCATAGGTATCAGGTTGCCACGTATGCAAAGGAAAAATTGGCATCTTTATAGCAAAGGCAATAAAGAACAACCAAAACGCCAGATTCTCTTCTCCGGTAGTGAGCGACAAATTTCGGAAGAGATTATAATGCAAATGAATGATCAGGCGATTTGTAATTGACATACAATACTCCAACTAACATGAGCAGTGATCCGACAAAAGTGTAAATAAAAATTTGAAGGTGACCGGGATACGCCTTTCTCCCCCCCAGATGGAGCATAGAAAGTAAGCAGGTATCAGAGCAAGTTCCCAGAAAAAATAAAACAACAGTAAATCTTGTGCACAAAACACACCCATCAAACCAGCCTGCGTCAGCAGCATAAAACCGTAAAAAGAATGAGATGACTTGTAGTTATTCTTATAGGTTGCGGCGAAAATTACCGGGAAGGAAATGGCTGTCAGTAAGGTCAGCATTTTACCCATGCCATCCAGTGAGACTGAAAAGCGACTGCCTAGCATCGGTAACCAGTTTACATCACAAGTTGTGGCTTCCAAATTTTGCAGAAAGCGTGATCAGGGATATTGCAAGTGTCGCCACCGAAGCCAGTAAAGCCCACGCTTTTACACTCCTTTCTTCTTTAAGAAAAAAAGTGGCGAAGCCGCTCAGCAATGGAATTAAAATGAGTAGAACAGTGGTCATACTTTATGTTTACCTGCAGTTATTTTGAAAAATAATTAAATATGGGTGTTAGATTATTGCCGTAAAAAATAAGAATGATCATCAACACCATGCTCAACACCATCAACAAAACATAATTACCAACTTGTCCGCTTTGCATCAATCGTATTTGTCTTCCGGCATAGTTCACACCTCGTCCTACTCCATTCACCAAATCATCAATTCCACTTTTTTCAACAATATTTTTAAAGAAGGTTGCTAAACCTAATAAGGGTCTGACAACAACCGCATCGTACAATTCATCTACATACCATTTATTAGCAAGAAACAAACCTGCACCGGCTGGTTCTGGTACTCTCCGGCTTTTTACTAAAACGTGTCCAGGCAAAAACAATTCCGATAACGGCAACACCTACTGAAATTGCCATAAGCATATATTCAGTTCCATGATCTAAAGCAGTGTTGCTTCACCAGTTGGCACTATAACAGTAGAAAGAAAATGCTAAGAGCATATGTGCCTTGGGGGCAAAAACTTCCGGTATGCCTACAAAGCCACCTACCACACTCAATATAGCCAAAATGATCAAAGGGATTGTCATAGCCGACGGGCTTTCGTGCAGGTGGTGTTCTTGCTCGTGTGTACCACGAAACGTTCCCAGAAACGTCATCACATATAATCGGAACATATAAAAGGCGGTCATACCTGCTGTAAATACTCCAATACCCCACAGAACTTTGTTGTGCTCGAATGCGGCCGCTAGAATTTCATCTTTACTAAAAAAACCGCTAAAGGGCGGAATACCGGCAATGGCAAGACAAGCCAGTAAAAAAGTAAGGTGCGTAATAGGCATATGCTTTTTTAAGCCCACCCATCTTTCGTATATCCTGTTCGTTGTCCCATGGCATGAATAACACTACCCGCACCCAGAAACAACAAAGCTTTAAAAAATGCATGTGTCATCACATGGAAACACTGCACCGGTGTATGCGCCTACGCCTAAACCCAAAAACATGTACCCTAATTGACTAACCGTACAATATGCCAAGAACCTTTTTGATATCATTTTGCTTCAGTGCGATGGTAGCTGCGAGAAATGCGGTAGCTACCCCAATAATGGCAATAACAGATTGTGTGGCAGGCGCGGCATCTATACAGTACATTGCTACGTACGATCATATAAATACCAGCCGTTACCATTGTTGCAGCATGTATCAGTGCAGATACTGGTGTAGGACCTGCCATAGCATCAGGTAACCAGGTGTAAAGTGGTATTTGAGCACTTTTACCCATAGCGCCAACAAACAGCAACAAGCGTAATACCGGTTACTTCAAACGTACTAAAAGATGATACACTGTGCGAAAACATCGCTGTAGGTAACAGTACCAAGTTTTGATAAAGTATCCAAAATACAGCCAGCAAAAACCCAAGGTCACCAATCCGGTTCATTACGAAGGCTTTCCGCGCTGCGTAATTGTAGTTATTATTTTTAAACCAAAATCCGATCAGCAGGTACGAACATAACCCCACACCTTCCCATCCAATAAACATGATGACATAATTGGCACCAAGCACCAACAGCAACATAGAAAAAACAAACAGATTGAGGTAAGCGAAATAGCGGCCGTAGTGTTCGCGGTTCTTCATCCTTCATGTATGCAGTGGAATACACATGAATAAGAAAACCAACACCGGTAATGATAAGCAGGAACAATGAAGAGAGACTGATCGACCTAAAAACGCAAAAGGGATATTGAAAGCAGGACATTGATAAAGTCGAACAAATTAACAGTTACCGGCTGCAAAACCAACTTGTTTTACCTCAAAGAAAATTCCCAGGCTTACAATGAAGAAGCAAGGATTACTCCGCTGCCAATGAGGCCAATCATCGATTTTGATAATGACTTTCGCCCCAAGCCCATTGATAAGAAATCCTATCAAGGGAAACAACGGAACTAAGTAAACAAGTTTGCTCATATAGCTTCGTCTCTATAATTCCCCGCAGGGATGGTAAATGTGTTATTGCTTCAATTAACCTATATTTGCACAGCTTGATTTAATTTTTCAGTCTGTTCAAAAAGTTTACATCCACCGAATGGGTATTTCTATACATCATAACTATTATGGAAAGCCCTACACAGACCTCTGCCGCGGCTACTACCATTATAAAAAAAACAAACAATTGCCCGTCGATACCGGCAGTGGAATTGGCAGTTACCGCCAGGGCATTGCCATTGTGCATTTTAGAAAAAGCACCAGCAACAGGTTTACGGCATTCAACATCAACTCTATGCACATAAAAATGATAATCGCATTTCTGCGTGTCAGTACCCCTACCACTCCAATACAAAACAAGCACAATAGAAAGTGTGATATAATAAATGATTGGCATTTGTATATGTTGAATTAAAGTTTGTAAATGTTTAAGACAAAAAGCTTTCCTTTCAAAACACGTCTTTATTTTCAAAAAAAGCCTTAGTCTTTCTTGCCAATTACAACGGCACCCACCATGGCGCTCAAAAATAATACACTGCTTATCTCAAAAGGCACTACATACGATTGAAACAAAGTCATACCCAATGTTTTTATCAGACCAATATTGCCTTGCACTTACCATTGCCGTAGCATTTTGCAATTCTGAAGCACTGCGAACCACATCTATCATTATCAGCATCAGGCAGCCTCCGGAAATAACGCCGGCAAATTTCAGCCTGCTATTTTTCTGTGGCTCCGAATCGCTGTTGAGGTTCATCAGCATCACCACAAAAAGAAAAAGAACCATAATGGCGCCGGCATATACAATAAAATTAACAATAGCCAGAAACTGGGCATTCAATAAAACATAATGACCTGAAATAGCGAAAAAAACAACGATAAGCCATAAAATACTATGAACGGGATTTTTACTTATTAAAACCATGGTGGCACCAGCAAGCGCAAGTGCAGAAAGGAACCAGAATAAAATTTCAGTTGTACTCATTTGCGGCAGTTGGTAAAAGTATGGTTTAGTGAGTTACCGGCGCGTCTTTACCCTCTCGCCTTTTCATATTCTTCGGGCTGGGTAAGCGGGTTTGGTATCAGTAAATCTTCCTTTCCATATATAAATCCTTTGCGGCTAAAGTTAGATGGTGCAAAAGTTTCACTAAGATAGATCGCTTCTTTCGGGCAAGCTTCTTCGCACAAACCGCAAAAAATACAACGAAGCATATTGATCTCATATTTTGCCGCATACTTTTCTTCCCGGTATAGATGTTCTTCGCCTCTTTGGCTTTCAGCAGCTTCCATGGTTATGGCTTCTGCAGGGCAGGCAAGGGCACACAAGCCGCAGGCAGTACACCGCTCACGTCCTTCTTCGTCGCGGTTCAGCACCTGCAAACCACGAAAAACTTTGGCAAAAGGACGTTTTTCTTCGGGGTAACGATGGTAGGTGTTTTCTTAAAAATATGACTGAAAGTGATCGCCATACCTTTAAAAATGGCTGGCAGGTACAACCTTTCCAACCATGTCATTGGTTTGCGTTCTACTTGCTTTACTTTGTTTGTTAATGCCTGCATATATTGAAAGCCAACGAAACACGTTTAGCTTCTTTTTTATAAGGTTTGCAAAAATATTTTCCCGCCTCTAACCTACCAATTTTATTTAAACACCTTCCGGCGGTTAGTTTTATCAACTTGACTTATTAGCAGTCAGTCTTTTTCAGTTTTTACTGTTGGTTACCAGCAGGGTAGCGATATGTTTCATCGTTGCTACGCCTGCCTGTCCGGTAGGCAGGCTCAGTTCACAGGCATCGCCCTGATTGATCTTTTAGCAAGACATATACAAAGCCTGTAGATAAAAGCCCCCCAATGGTTTGCCGATGAACGTACTGCGACGCAACGATGTAACCTGAAAGAACTACTGTCGGTAACAAAAATCTCATGGTGATCTATATATAACCCAATCGAAATATTTACCCCTGCCGCCACAAAATAACGGCACCGGTTATAAACATATTGACCAATGCCAATGGTATGAGGGACTTCCAACCAAGGTTCATCAACTGATCGTAGCGGAAACGCGGCAGTGTCCAACGAACCCACATAAATATGAAAATAAAGATGAATGACTTGCCTAACAGGGCAACAATGCCTACCAACGCCGCAATGTTGACCGAAAGGTTTGCTTCGTTAACAAATGGCATATCGTAACCGCCAAAATATAGGGTAGCCATGATGACACTGCTAATGAACATATTGATGTACTCGGCAAAAAGATAGAACCCGAGTTTCATACTCGAGTACTCCTGGTGGTAGCCAAAGTTCAATTCATTTTCAGCTTCTGACAAGTCAAAGGGCGCACGGTTACATTCGGCAAAGGCGCAAATGAAAAAGATCAGAAAGCCAAGTGGCTGATAAAATATGTTCCAGACACCGCCTTGTATTTGTTGCTCAACAATGGTCTTCATGCTAAGTGAACCGGTAAGCATAAGCAATGCGATAAACGATAGACCCATTGCCAGCTCGTAACTTATAACCTGCGAGGCGCCACGCATAGCAGCCATAAGCGAAAACTTGTTGTTGCTCGCCCAACCACCTATCATAATGCCATAAACGCCCGTGCTTACCACACCAAAAACGAACAACATACCAATGTTGATGTCGGCGATCTGCAACTGCACTACGCGATCAATGCCAAATAATGAGAAATGTAATTGATTGCCCCAGGGAATAACGGCACTCGTCATCATGGCGGTAAGCATAGCCAGGCAGGGACCTAAAATGAATAGTAATTTGCTGGATGTATTGGGTATGATCTCCTCTTTAAAAAAGAGTTTCATTCCATCGGCAAGGGGTTGCAGAATACCAAACGGACCTGCGCGGTTAGGACCTACCCGATCCTGCAAAATGGCGGCTACTTTTCGCTCGCCATAGGTAGCATACATGGCTATAACCAGCGAAGCGGTTATGACTAGCGCCAATTAAAACCAATTTTTCAATCAGCAATGCCAAAGTCAATTTGTAAAAGCACCATCTATTTGTAAGTTTCTTTTCTTCAGTTAGATGTTATTTGTACGGCAGCCCGGCATTGTCTGCCTGGTTCTCAAAAACTTCGCTGGTGGCAGGCCCTTCAATTTCGCTTAAATGTACGCTGGGTTTATTTACTTCACTTATTGTATGAATGTCTAATAAACGTTTGGGTTCGTGCCCGCCCATTACATTGGCAATGGTTTCGTTGGGCTTTTTAATATTTACATAATGTCCTGCTGAGATCACCGAATGCCGGTCGATCTTCCTGGGCTTCTCTATCACCCAATCGCTTGTTTTCTTTTTCTCGAAACGGCAGGTATTGCAGATCCATCCAGGTTTTCCGTCGGGTGCATCTTCTACTTCACCCCATTTGTCTTTGCGGGCTGTTACCCGGTACACTTCATCGCCACGGTTCCAAAGAGTTACCTGGCCGCAGCATTTGTCACAGTTTCGGTGTGCATCCATAGGGTTTAAAAACCAAACCCTGTTTTTAAACCTGAAGGTACGATCGGTAAGTGCGCCAACGGGGCAAACATCTATCATATTGCCGCTAAAATCATTGTCTATTGCCTTCGATATGTAGGTGCTGATCTGTGCATGTTCGCCACGGTCGAGGATGCCATGTACACGGGTGTCTGTAAGTTGATCGGCTACATAGGTGCAGCGATAACAGAGGATACAACGCGTCATATGCAATTGTATATAAGGGCCAATATCCTCACGTTCAAATAACCTGCGTTGAAATTCGTAACGGGTGCCTTCGCGGCCGTGTTCATAGCCGAGATCCTGCAAGTGACATTCACCTGCCTGGTCGCAAATTGGGCAGTCGAGGGGATGATTAAGCAACAGAAATTCTACCACACCTTTTCGTGCCTCTACAACTTTTTCGCTGGTGGCGCTTTTTACTATCATCCCATCCATTACATTGGTACGGCAACTGGCTACCAGTTTGGGCATAGGACGCGGATCGGCGGTTGAGCCGGCAGCCACCTCTACTAAACAGGTTCTGCATTTTCCACCGCTACCTTTTAGTTTGCTATAGAAACACATTGCGGGTGGTGTTACATCGCCACCAATTTTCCTTGCCGCCATGAGTACTGTTGTTCCGGGCGAAACCTCAATAGTTATATTGTCGATCGTCACTTTAAACATTTGCGGAGCTTCCTTTTTTACTTCGTCAGCCATTTATTAGTTCGTTTATATCTGTCTGATAATTTTTTTCCTTTAGATAAAGCAAAAGTGATTTTATTTTCCTGATTGTAGTGCAATCAGTATTTATAATTGCACTTACAAGTTTGTTCAATTTATCATCCTTTTCATCGTCAATATCATCTTTTATTTGTTGCTTTAGCTTCTTCACATTGTTTGAGTAACCATAGTTTTCTATTTTTAAACCGTTCTCTTCAAGAATTAGAAGCAGCCATTGTTCGATCGGCGGGTTCAGTTGCAAAATATACTGTGATCTCTCACGATGTTTCAAAACAACTATTTTGTCGGCATTGTAGAGAACATTGCAACGTTTCAGATACGCCAATTCTCTTTTTTCTTTATCTATTATTCCAACGGCAAATTCGCCATTTAATCTTCTGCTTTCTAAATCATTTACTACATTGTTACATCCTTTTCTGTGTACTAACCTCCTGTTTGTTTGAAGCAACTTTTTTATAAGGATGGTATCAAAATAACATTCAGGGATAAAATGCATATGCCAAACCTCATTAAAACTATCCATGTTCTTTTTGCGGAATGAAGTTGTTTATGTTCATAAAAAAATCATAACCAAACTGGTACGCGTCATTCACGTCATCCTCACTCATCCTATGAACCAGGGTTTCACCTGTTTGATTTTCATAGGTAACAATGAATACCGACAATTCATCCTTTTCTGAATTTGCAATCAAATCATTCAAAACAAAGGGACTATGGGTTGCCAAAAAAAATTGATTGTTGTTTTCATCGTTGATAATATCGCTTGTCAGTTTTGAGATATAAGGTGGAAACATGTGCGCTTCCGGTTCTTCGAAAAGTAGAACAGAATTTTTATTCGAATAAATAGCAGTTTTAAAAAAAATCAACCGTTGCAAAGTGTCGGCAATAAGTTCGTAAGGGATGGTAAAAATTCCTGAAACGGTTCTCTTCAAGATGGTAAATATTTGTTGCCTTGTATCAAACAGTAGTTCCAAATTATTAGGAGCAAAGATTTCTTTTACTTCATTCTTAATTTGCCTGTTACCGGAAATAACAGAAAAAATATTTTCGCCAAAAGGATGAAGCAGACTTTGTCCATTGCCCGGCATGAACGCGATGGACTTGTTAAAAACGTATTTGCCTACTTTAACCGTAGAACTCCCATCATCTAATTTAATTCCATTTGCACCGTTACATCGTGAACTCCTTCCCAAGTCGTCTATTCCATAAGACCACAGCTCCGATACCTCCGGACGGGTAATCGTAAACTCACTTTTATCAATTACATCAAACCCATGCCGTTCACTGTCATATTGATTGCGAAGACTTAAAAAATTTCCTTCGTATTTCCCAACAATCCTGTCAACTGAATTAATCACCACTGCTACATCCTCGTCAATATTCCCATCAAAAAAAAATGTGGTAAGCTTTTCAATCCTTATGAAGTCTTTGACCAATTCGCTGATAGTGTTTAAAGAAAACAGTGATAACGCCTCCAAAATATTACTCTTGCCCACATTCGGGTATCCGATAAAAACATTAACTCTCCGGCAGTCCTCTATGGTTTGCTGACGGATAGATTTGAAATTTTTTATTTCTATGTTCCGGATATGGTTCATCCCTTTTATTATGCTAAGACTTTTATTCCGTACAAGAGTGCGACGCAACGGCCGTTTAATAGTCATTCAACTGCCGGGTACCAAAAAAAACTACACGGCAACCTCGCGTGCATCTGCATAATGTGCCAGACCAAAGTTCCTGATTTGGCTTTCTGCAGGGTTCAGCACGTGCCACTCAAACTCGTCTCTGAAATGGCGTATTGCCGCCGCAACCGGCCAGGCCGCAGCATCACCAAGTGGACAAATTGTATTTCCTTCTATTTTGCTTTGAATATCCCAGAGCAGATCTATATCACTCATCTTTCCCTTTCCGTATTCAATATTGTATAAAACACGCTTCATCCATCCTGTGCCTTCGCGGCAGGGGCTGCACTGCCCGCAACTTTCGTGGTGGTAAAAGCGCGCCAACGTGAGTGTGTTTTTAACCACACACTGGTCGTCATCCAGAACTATGAAACCACCCGACCCCATCATACTGCCGGTAGCAAAACCACCATCTGAAAGGCTTTCATAATTCATGTAGCGAGTTTCGCCTTTGGCTGTTTTCAACAACAGATTAGCAGGCAAAATGGGCACAGATGAACCGCCCGGGATACACGCTTTCAATTTTTTTCCATCAGGAATGCCTCCGCAGTACTCGTCGCTGTAAATGAATTCCTCAACGCTCAAAGTCATGTCTATCTCGAATACTCCGGGTCTATTAATATTGCCACAAGCACTTATCAGTTTGGTTCCGGTCGATTTGCCGACACCAAGCTTTGCATACTCTAAACCGCCCATATTTAAAATGGGCACTACCGCTGCAAGTGTCTCTACATTATTAACTACCGTTGGGCAATCCCAAACACCTTTTACAGCAGGAAAAGGTGGCTTGATACGCGGGTTGCCGCGCTTGCCTTCGAGGCTTTCAATAAGGGCAGTTTCTTCGCCACAGATGTAAGCGCCGGCGCCACGGTGAACATAGATCTCACAATCGAAACCACTGCCCAAAATATTTTTACCTAACCAGCCATTTTGCTTTGCTTCCAGAATTGCTTCTTCTAAAATATCAGGTATCCATGCATACTCCCCGCGTATGTAAATGTAGGTTCGACTGCTACCCAGGGCAAATGATGAAATGATGAGCCCTTCAATCAACAGGTGCGGAAGAAATTCCATCAGGTAACGGTCTTTAAAAGTTCCCGGCTCACTCTCGTCAGCATTGCAGACAAGATACCGGGGTACGCCTTCAGGCTTCGCCAAAAAGCTCCATTTCATGCCCGTTGGAAAACCTGCTCCGCCACGTCCACGCAGCCCACTTTTCTTAACCTCCTCTACAATATCGGCAGGCGACATTTTGAAAGCCTTTTCTACAGCCGCATACCCACCATTTTGGCGGTAAGTTTTGTAAAAGCGAATTCCATCTATCCCAGCCTTATCCAGTAACACTTTCATAAGCCAATATCTCCTGCTAATTTTTTAATATTTATGGTGGTCGATTACCTACCTACATACACACCGGTTTTTAGGGTACCGGCATGGGTTCTTTTAGCAACATTGCTTGCGTCGCATTACGTTCGTCTGCAACAATTTTTTCCACTTCAGTTTCCTTCTCTAACCCGTTCACATCTGGCAAAAATCAATATTGTCTGAAATTGATCAACGCACTTAGTTTTTTTTGTCACGCCAGCAGCATACGCATGGGGTGCAACGTGCGGGTAAATGGGTTCAAAACTAATCCTATAAACTTGAGTGTTGTTGCTCCCAGCAGAGCGGTATCACCTTCCTCGCCGTAAACCACGGGAGCAGGTCCGCCTTCACCTGCGTAGGTGAAATAAGCCGCACTGATCTTTCTCTTAATGGTGGTTCCATCAGCCAATGCAAAACTCATTTCCCGGTAGGGGTCTATACCCAGTTCATCCAAAATTTTACCGGGAACCAGGCTATAAACGGCTCCGCTGTCTATTAGAAATTCCACCTCTGCTGATAGTTCAGATTTGCGATGTTCTTTCACAGATAATATAGCTGTAGTAATTCCCATTACTTTTTATAATCATGATTTAGCATCCAGCCTACACCGAATTTGTCTTTCAACATGCCAAATTTTGCTCCCCAAAAAGTATCCTGCAATGCCATGGTTACCTCTCCACCTTCTGCTAACTTATTGAAAACGACATCTGTTTGTGCAGCATCCGGCATGTCTATAGACAATTGAATGTTGCCATTGGTAGAAACAGGCTGACCTTTCATACCATCCGATACCATTATCAAATTACCGTTAAACTCCATGGCGGCATTCATTAGTTTCTCTTTGTAGTCGTCGTCACAAGGCATTGGACTTTCGCCATAGCGGGAAAGAGTTGTAATGGTTCCATTTAAGGCATTGGCATAAAAGTTCAATGCATCTTCGGCATTGCCGGCAAAATATAGATAGGGAACGAGTTTCATATTAAATAGTATTGAAGCTTAAAGCTACTCTATACTTCTAATTCAATTTAATTATTTATCGCCGAAAGAGTATGACACTCTTTTATTATCTCATCGATCTTTTCGGGTGTAAGATGCTCTCTAAAGTGTTTACCTAATTGCATCATGGGAGCATAGCCGCAGGCACCTAAACACTCTACGGTTTTTAAAGTAAACAAACCATCTGGAGTAGTTTCGCTTACGTTGATACCCAGCCGGTTTTTTATATAGTTGATAATTTCATCGCTTCCACGCACCATGCAAGGACCAGTCTGGCAAACTTCAAATACATATTTACCTACCGGTTTCATATTGTACATGCTGTAAAAAGTGGCTACCTCGTACACCTCGATGGGTGTAATACTGAGCAACTCTGCCACATAATCCATCACAGGTACATCGAGCCAGCCACCAAACTCTTCCTGTGCCAAATGCAAAACAGGAAGCAGGGCACTTTTTTGTTTGCCGTCAGGATACCGTTCAATGATCTCCTGTACCTTCTGTAAACTTTGTTGCGAAAACTGTAATGCCATTCTCTTGCACTATTAAAAAGATGAAAAGTAAAAGACAATATTACCAATTGGAAACTGCCCTATTGGTGATATGCCAATGAACGTAAGGCGACCTGCCAATCGGCAGGCAGGCGCAACGATGCAAAATCACGGAACTGGTGTTTGTAACCCGCACGCTATCCATCCATTTCGCCTGCTATCAGGTTAAGGGAACTCATGCAAATGATAGCATCGCTCAACATACTTCCCTTGACCAACTCGGTAAATGCCTGGTAATATATAAAACACGGGCGACGGAAATGCAGCCGGTAAGGTGTGCGACCACCATCGCTGATGAGATAAAAACCCAGCTCTCCATTTCCGCCCTCAACGCTGTTATAGACTTCGCCAACGGGCATTTCTATTTCACCCATTATTATTTTAAAATGATAAATGAGCGCCTCCATTTTGGTGTACACATCCTTTTTTTGCGGCAGGTAATATTCGGGCACATCAGCATGGTAAACATCTGCCTCTGCTCCTTTGAATTCCTGCACTTTTTGGTAGGCCTGCCTTATAAGACTTAACGACTGCCACATCTCTTCGTTGCGTACCAGGTAGCGGTCATATACATCGCCGGTTTTGCCCACAGGTACTTCAAAATTAAAATCCTGGTAACTGCTGTAAGGTGAATGAACGCGCACATCATAATCAACGCCGGTAGCGCGCAAGTTGGGTCCGGTAAATCCATAATTCAACGCCCGCTCTGCAGCAGATTCCACCCACGCCTTGCGTACGCTCCATAAAAATACGGTTGCGGTTAAAAAGATTTTCAAACTCCTTCAACACCTTTGGATATTCATCCAGAAACTTTTCCAATTTTCTGAAGGCAATATCGTTAAAGTTTCTCTCGAAGCCACCTATGCGACCAATGTTGGTTGTCAGGCGTGAGCCACAAACCTCTTCCCATATCTCATAGATCAACTCACGGTATTGCATTACATATAAAAATCCGGTAAAGGCACCGGTATCTACCCCTACAACCGAGTTGCAGATGAGGTGGTCTGCAATTCGGGCAAGTTCCATGATAATAACACGCAAATAATCTACTCGCTTAGGCAACGTAATGCGAAGCAACTTTTCGCAGGTAATATGCCAACCCATATTGTTGATAGGGCTGCTGCAATAATTCAACCTGTCAGTAAGCGGAGTAATTTGATAGAGCGGTCGCCTCTCAGCTATTTTTTCGAATGCCCTGTGTATGTAGCCAACCGTTTGCTCAGCATCTACTATCCGTTCGCCATCTACCTCCAAAATATTTTGAAACACGCCGTGTGTAGCCGGGTGAGTAGGTCCCAGGTTAAGTGTAGTGGTGGTCTTTTCTATGCTTCCTTCAGGAAGGTTTTTGTGTTGTTCTACAACAGACATTTGCTAGTATTTAATTCCAGTTAACAGTATTACCGCTATTGTTGTTGGCGGCTGGTGATCTTTCTGAAACAGTTAATACTGCCAGAGAGATCAACTAAGTCCTTACAAAACAGCAAATTCCGCCGTTGGTTGAACCTTGAAACCTATTAAAAGGACGGCTTCAAATCTACGGTGAACCTGCTTGTATAAAGAACATTTAAAACAGATGAGAACCAAAATTGCTTTTTGCCATGGTCATACCTGCCGGGTATTTTGTTGGGTTATTGTTCGGCTTCACTTATGGTAGTAGGCGAACCATCTGCCCTTCGATTTCCAAAATCGAGACTGCCACCTCTGCCAAACATCTCATCATCTTTATCGGTCCTGCTTTGGTCCTCCAGAGGAAATTCTTTTCGCATCGGAAAATAATCCATCTCTTCCACATTCAATATTCTGATGAGGTTGGGATGACCAACGAAATTTACTCCAAAGAAATCATATGTTTCCCGCTCCATCCAATTTGCAAACTCATACAAACGGGTTGCCGTAAAAATATCTGGGTGCGCTATAGGTATAAACACCTTATAGCGAATGCGCACATTATCAACCAAATTATGCAGGTGATAAACTACTGCCAATTCCTGACCGGTACGTTGAGGATAATGTACTGCAGTAAGATCGGTCAAAAATTGAAAACGAAGTTCAGGATCGTCAAAAAGAAATTGCATCACCTTCAGGTTCAACTCAGCAGGTGTAGAAAAGGTAAGCATTCCATAAGGTTCTTCTATATCTGCAACTGCCTCTCCAAATTTTTCGATTAACCGTTTTGCAATGTTTTCGTTTGTCAGGGGCATTTAGTACTTTTTTGAGAAATGATGACGTAAGAGTAGATTGATCAGGAAAAAACAAGTGGCAATTTACAAAAGCTTGCCAGTGAGGGTTATTGTATGTCTATAAGTCTCCATCAGCGCCTTATATTGATCACCATTTCTTCTGCGGGTACTTTCGTTGTGCACCAGTTCCTGGATACGCATTACCCCATCAATAATCGCTTCCGGGCGTGGAGGGCATCCCGGCACGTACACATCTACAGGTATCACCTGGTCAATACCCTGCAATACGCTATAAGAGTCAAAAATACCACCTGAACAGGCGCAGGCACCAACTGCCATTACCCACCTTGGCTCAGCCATTTGCAAATACACCTGTTTTAATATAGGAGCCATCTTTTTAGCAATGGTTCCCATTACCATCAACAGATCGCACTGGCGGGGCGAGAAACCTAACCGCTCACTGCCAAAGCGCGACAGATCGTAATGCGAGCCCATAGTGGCCATAAATTCTATTCCGCAACAACTGGTTGCAAATGGCAGCGGCCAAATAGAATTTTTGCGCGCTAAACCAAGCACTTTTTCCATTGAGGTTGCCATAAACCCTTCTCCCATATATGTTTCAGGAGCTTCCAGTTCTTTAACCTGTGTATGAAATCTTACCGGACGAGACATATTTTACAATTTTTTATCTTCTCAATTTAGCTTTTTCAAGCCATAAATCATCCCTTAAAAACCTTAAAACAACATGCCAGCCTTACCAGGGTTCAAAAGTACAGCATGGATATGAAATTCAGGAAATTCATTACTTCCACCTGCATACACAACTCCCTTGGCTGTATCATTTTACAACCATTCATACCAACTTTCTTTGCCCGCAGGGTTGCTGCTGTATGAGTGTGAACAACAAATTGATACCTAAGTTCAACTATGTGAATAAGTGGATAACTAACACCCAACCAGAAGCATCACAAACAACAGGTCTATGGTCTTTATTTTTTGAGTTGCTTAACCAGAAATCTCCATCCATGGAAAATAATTTGCTACCCCAAATTTTGCCCGTTGCCAATTGGTTCTCCGAAGAGTTCATCAGCGCACAAGTGGTAAAATTCTTGAAGGAAAATGGTTATAAGGTTCACCGCGAACCGTTTGGAAAAGACCACGACAAAAGCGACAAGATCATAACTGCTTCCAAGTACTTTCGCAAAGAGATTATAGAAGTAAAAGGCTTTCCCACTTCTCACCTGCACTCGCCTACCGCCATGCCAGCTAAAAACACCCACGCAAAAAGCTGGTTTACTGAGGCACTCTTCAACTCGTTTGTCAATTTTAGCAGTTTCGAAAACGCTGAAGTTGCCATGGCGCTGCCCAATGTTGGTCGCTACCAGGCCATTATCAGAAACCTCAATGATTACTTCACCGTCAACAATCTTTTCTTTCGAATTTATCTCGTAAACGAAAATGGCTCAGTAGAAGTGTCAAACCTCAATCAAACCTACCTGAAGACAGGTTCGTAAAACCAACTGCCCTTTTTATTGACCGGTAATAACCGAATAGAATATTTTTTGGTAGTGTGCTTTTGCGCTTCGACGGAACATTGTTGCGACGCTCCGTTCATCGGCAAAACTCTTCGCAGCGGATGTAGGCAAATAATTTAGCAGTACTATAAATACTACTGGAAAGTATAGACGGTCTAAATAAAAAAGATGCAGGATTTACCGCGTTGGCAAAACTGTGACGACCGGTATTTTTATTTGGCTGCATAAAGCACAAAATGTACAAGGGAGTGACACAACGATGCTGCGTAAAGAGCTGCTGCCGGTCTATAAAAAAGCAACCGTTAAAACCTCACCGCAGGGCACCGGATGTCGCGTGAGTTATCGAACAAACCCTGCTTAACAATGGAAAATTCATAAGCGCCGTAAGTCTTATTGTAGGTCTTCAAACTTGAAGAAGTGGCATCGTAGCTAAAAGTTAGTTTGTATCCATTTTGCTGAAAACCAACCATAGGTATCATGGCATCGCCTGCCCGGTAGTAGGCACCTAAGATCAATTGCGTGTTTCCGTCGTTGGTTATTTTGCGCTGTGCATTGGCGCCGCCAACAACTTCTGTAGCGGTTCCCATTTTACTTACATATACATTGGGGTTCACAATCCAGGCATCGCCCGCTCTGAAGCTGCCGTTTAAAAAAGTTGTAACCCTGAGTGGAACACGTGTATCTACCAGCCCCTCACTAAAAAACGATTCTTTTGGCCGGTTAATATTAGACGCGCTGACGCCCACATTCAGGTAGGTGTTTTCATTGGGGAAATAGGCATAATTAAGACCTGCCTGCAACGAAAAATAACTAACCTGGTTTGAAAGAAAGGGCTCGCCACTGGGTGTAGATATGTCAAAGAATTTCCCGTTCCATTGATTATCGAAAGTTAGCTTGGTAAAATCAACCCGCTTATTGATCCAGCCAACATTGAAGCCTGCACTAAGAAGGCTGCCTAAACCCAACGCCTGGTGATACGCAATTGAGCCATAGGCGCGTGTGGTAGTTAGATTTCCGGTACCCGCCACATCGCGCAGCAAAGCACCACCTATACCTACCCAGCCATTCTCAAAGCGGTCTCCAAACACCTGTCCATCTCCATACAAGCTAAAAGTTTTATAGGGGTTGCCAACGTTTTCCCATTGCTTGCGGTAGTTGATACCAAAACGATAATCACCCTCGGGTATAAAACCGGTATTAGCCGGATTGACGAGTAAGGGTGCATTGAAATATTGTGAAAAATGCAGGTCCTGCGCCCGGGTACTTAGCTGCAGAACCACCATTGACAGTACGGTTAAAAAAAATTGATTCTTTTTCATTCTCTTCGGTTTCATCATCTTAATAATGTAATGTCACCCTTCTTCTGAAATTTACTTTTGTCGGAATATTCAACGTCCAACACATAGTGATAAACTTCCTGGGGCTGCATACTTCCTTTGTATCGTCCATCCCAGCCCTGGTACCGGTCGCTGGTTTCAAAAACTACAGCACCCCACCGGTTATAAATCCGCCAGGTCATATTGGTAATTCCAAAGCCACGCACAAACACCTGGTCATTTATTCCGTCGCCATTGGGTGTAAATGCATTGGGCACATCGAGCAAAGGATAGATCTTAGCGGCTATATTGCGGCAGGTTGTATCCGGACATCCAATGGGGTTCAAGGCTACCAGGCAGGTTCTGAAAGTATCGGTTTCATTAAATATATGCCGCACAGGATTGGTTGAGGAGGTGCGCAAAGTATCACCGTCGCCATATCGCCAGATGTAGTCTGTAGCGCCAATGGAAGTATTTTGAAACTCAACCGCTGTGTTCTCCTGTGGTGGATTGGGAGTAAACGAAAAAGAGGCTATTGGTTTACTGCTGACAACAATATCGAACCGGGTAGTATCTACCACATTGCAGGTTGCACTGTCAACTGCTTTAAGTTTTACCGTGTAGGTGCCGGGTGTTGGGTAAGTATGTGTGGGGCTGGTTTCATTAGAGGTAGCGTTATCGCCAAAGTCCCAGGTAAACTCCTGTCCGCCAGCCGAGGTATTATTGAAAAATGCATCGTATGGTGCGCAACCGCGCTGCGGTGTTTCAAACTGTGCCTTTACGTTGGTGGCTATCCGCAATGGTTTAGTAGTGTCGGTGGGTGAGTTACAAAAATTGGTGTCCAGTAAAGACAGTTTCACTTTATAAATTCCAGGACCCGGAAAAGTGTGCTGCACAGAGTCGAGCCCCGCTGTGACGATGGGCGTGTTATCGCCAAAGTCCCACCTGAAAGAAGTGCTGCTATAGCTGCGGGCGGCAGGAGATACATATGAATTATTGCCAAAAATAAAATTAAAGGCATCGCAGGGTTGCAACTTTTTTGGAGTAAAATCCAAAATTGCTTTAAAGGTTCTCACCTTGATGTTGGTGTAGGCTGTATCTGCAATATTACATTTACTGCTATCAATTGATATCAGCCGAACGCGGTAAGTGCCAACTGCATTATACGTGTGGCTTAAAGAAGGAGTAAGCGTTTCCTGGCTGCCGGTGCCGTCGCCAAAATTCCAGATATAGCGGTGGCCGGCGCCTATTGTATCGGTAAAATCAACCGTTAGCGGCACACAACCGGTTGTATCGTTTGTTGAGCCTTTAATAGATGACCGCACGCTCCGGCTACTCCTGCCAGGTTAAAAGCGATCTTTACGGCAGCCAGGTTGCAACTACTGGAACCATTGGTTGGATAGGCAACTCCCGGTGATGTCGGGAAACTGGCACCACGCCCGCAATTTGCACACAGAGCCTGGTAGATCACTCCATTTTTATCGAACCGGCTGGTACCACCATCAACATGTTCGCCACTGCCGCCAACCTGCCCAAAAAAGCTTGCAAATAAAATGTTTTGCGCATCACGTTCCAATACAAAAAAGTAAAAATCGCTTCCGTCTGTTGTTGATTTGAATAGCATCAGGTGTTACGGTCAGTCCATTCGTTCCCGCATTAGGGTAGCCTTGTCCATTGCTGCCATTATTAATGTTTCCTCCCCAGCCCGATACATATACATTTTCGCATCTGTCAACCAAAAAAGCAATAGGCGACAAATTGGGCACCTGGCTATTGGTGCCAAAGTTGGTAGAGTATATAAAACCAGACAGATCAGGCTTTAGTTTAGCAATAAACTGTTTGCCGCCCGGTTGTGAAAAAGGTGCATTGATCACCGGCCAACTTACATTTGAAGTGCCCATGATATAGGGATATCCAAACTTGTCAAATTGAATACCATACACCATATCATTGCCATTGGTGCCCATATAACTGGTTTTCAGCAATTGGCTGGCATCGGGGCTTAAAATAGATATAAAGCCATCGGTTTCACCCGCCTGGAAAGTAGGAAAAATGACACCGCTCTTACTACCCGGCAAGTTGGTACTTACGGTGTTTCCTCCTACATAGATCCTGCTGTCCGAAGGGTTGATAGCTAAAACAAAAGCAGCATCATTGCCACTGCCGCCTAAAAAACTGGAGACCAGAACGCTGCTGAGATCAGGAGTAGCTTTTATGATCACTCCATCCTGCGCACCACCTGAAGTTGCCTGAAAAGGATTGATTGTTGGAAAGTCATTGACAGATTGTGTATTGGAAGCCAATAAAATATTACCGGCTCCATCAAATATTACTTCGCTTCGTGAGTCATCGCCGTAGTTGCGACGAATGCTTTCTACTCCCTTCGGTGCTGCATATTTAGGTCTGATATTTACTCCATCGCGGTCGGTACCACCAATCACCAATGAACCAATCAGACCTGAGCCCGCTGCATTCAATTTAGTAAGCACAATATCATAGTTTCCGCCTGGACCGATTTTTGGCGCCTTTATCGGATAGTTGATAGAGTTGGTCCTGCCGCCAATCACCAATTCGCCCTGTGCATCAACTACAAGGCTATGTGGTAGTTCATTGCCGTTCCCACCTATATAGGTTGCATAACTTACGGAGGATCCATCAGGGGTAAACTTCATAATACCAATATCATAACCGCCCAAACCTTCCTCATCACTTTTTCCACTGCCATAAGCTTCCTGGTAGGCACCGGGAGTGGTCTTAAAACCTGTTCCAAAGACAATTCCCCCGGCATAAAAACTTCCGTCTGGGCCATACGTTGCGGTAAAGCCCCAGTTGTCAGAACTGCTACCGGTGAATGAAGAAAATATCAGCGTGGGGTCAACTACCAAAGTTGAAGTTTTTGCATAACTATCTATTACAAAGCTGACTGTTTTGCCTGTGATCCTAAACCGGCATTTAACTTCATGTTTAAAACCATCTACAATTTGATAAGCATAAGGGAGCCATTTCATGTACCTCGCCAACTGAGGTTTTTATCACCAGTTGTTCGTTCACAATTGATAATGCATCTGCACCATCATATTTCATCACCACTTTCGACAAGTCTCCGCCAGGCTGAACAATAATGTCATACTTCAATTTTCCTTCATCGGTGTAGTAGCGTACATCGACACCCTTGTACATATTCTTATAGGTAACAGCCTGAAAGATCTTGCAATTGCCTTTCCATTTTGTGGAGTCGTTACCTATTATATAGTTATAGTAAGTTGGAATAACTTTATCCGGAACAATAGTGGGCGAACCGGCATTTAAAAAAGTGACCTGGTAAGAATGAGAATGCAGTATGAGCTTTTCGTTTTCGTTGTCAGTTTGGGGAACAACTGCCTTGGCCTGTGCAGTTGATATATTTGCTTCGGGAATTGCATGATAGTAACCAGCCAGTTTCTCAAGGTCTTCGGCTTTGTGTTGAGCCACTGTAAAACCGTTGGCATGTAGAAAAAAAGCACCGTTATTCATAACTCCCTTAAACCGGATGCTGTTGTCCCACTGTCCTTTGTTTTCAACAAACTCAAGGCTGGAATTTTGACAAAAAGCGGTAAAATAGCTACAAAGTATGGCAAGTGTGAAAGCAATTGATATGCGAATTCTCAAGTACAAATATTTTTTAAAAGTTACAATTAATCTACGAATTAAAGCTATGCACAGGTTTATTTCAGATATTGTTAAAGTTCCCTCTTTTGCCTGCTACGATATCTTACTCCAGGCAGTTTTTCCCCGTTGCTGCACCAGGAAATTTTTCACCACCTGGTTTTCTGGCAGCGATATCTCTTCATCTTTTTCTAACAACTTTTCTGCCTGCAGTTTTGCTAATTCCAGTATTTCTTTATCGTTAACAAGACTGGCCAGTTTAAAATTTAGAGCTCCACTTTGGCGGGTGCCTTCAATATCGCCCGGTCCGCGTAATTCCAGGTCTTTCTCCGCAATTTTAAAACCATCATTCGTTTCGCACATGGTCTTTATCCGTTCACGGGCTTCGCGGTTTAGGTTACTACCTGTCAACAGTACGCAATAGCTTTTTTCGCTTCCCCGCCCTACCCTGCCACGCAATTGGTGCAACTGCGACAAGCCAAATTTTTCCGCATTCTCAATCACCATTATGGACGCATTGGGCACATTAACGCCCACTTCTATTACAGTCGTACTAACCATTATTTGAGTATCGCCCGCAACAAAGCGTTGCATATTTGTTTCCTTTATTTCAGGTTTTTGCCGGCCATGCACCATACTGATCCAATATCGCGGTTCCGGAAAAAAAGCCTTTACATGTTCATATCCATCCATCAGGTTTTCATAGTCCAGTTTTTCACTTTCTTCTATCAGTGGAAAAATGATGTATGCCTGCCTGCCTTTTTCTATTTCTGTCCTTATAAAATCCATCACCTTCACCCGCTGCATTTCGTTGCGGTGAACCGTTGTCATCGGTTGCCTGCCGGGTGGCAATTCATCCATTACACTATAATCAAGATCGCCATAAGCCGTCATCGCCAGCGTACGGGGTATGGGCGTTGCCGTCATCACCAGCACATGCGGGTGGATAGCTGCTTTCGACCAAAGCTTCGCCCGTTGCGCTACACCAAAACGGTGCTGTTCATCTATTATCGACAGACCCAGGTTCTTAAACTGCACTGTATCTTCTATTAGCGCATGTGTGCCAGTCACCATGTGCAGACTGCCCTCGGCCAATTGCTCCTGTATCTCTTTGCGTTGTGCTTTTTTTGTGCTGCCTGTCAATAATCTAATGTTAACCGGCATGTCCTGCAAAAGTTCACTAAGACCCAGGTAGTGTTGGGTAGCAAGAATTTCTGTGGGCGCCATCAGGCAACTCTGGTACCCGTTGTCTGCTGCCAGTAGCATGGTCAGCAGCGCTACAATGGTTTTACCGCTTCCCACATCACCCTGCAGCAGCCGGTTCATTTGCTGGCCCCGTGCGGTATCCGCCCTTATTTCTTTCATCACTCTTTTTTGGGCACCGGTTAGTTCAAACGGCAGGTGGGTAGTGTAGAAGTTGTTAAAGTATTCCCCCACCTTCTCAAAAACCACTCCCTGGCTTTGCCTGTGGCGGCTCAGGCGGGTGAGCCCCAGGCGCACCTGCGATATAAAAAATTCTTCAAACTTTAACCTGTAGAGCGCCAGTTCGTAGGCTTGCTTTGTAGGCGGAAAATGCAGCGCCTGGTAAGCCCCGAACCGGTTAACCAAATGCAGGGAAGTCAGCAGGCTTTGCGGAATATTTTCCGGCACGTCGCGGGGCGAGATCATTTCAAGCAAAACAGCAGTCAGTTTACCAATGTGTTTGCCATTTAGTCCTCTGGCTTTTAACTTTTCAGTTGTTGGGTAAACAGGCTCCAAAAAATTTTTCCCGTCCGCTACCTGCGCTGTCCAGGGCTCTATATCCGGGTGTGTAATTTGGGGCTTTCCATTAAACATGCTGGTTCTGCCATAGACCACATACGGTTTGCCGACTGTTATATTTTTCTCAACCCAATGAATGCCCTGAAACCAGCATAGCTCCAGTATCCCGGTCTTATCGCGCAGTTGTGCTATTAAACGTTTGCTTCGTTTGTCGCCCACTATTATTAAATCGTCCACAACGCCGGCCACCTGTATAAACTCAGTAGCAGGTGTTATGTCCCTGATCGTGTTAAGGATGGTTTTATCTATGTGGCGGTTGGGGAAGTGTTCCAGTAAATCTTTGAACGTAAAAATATTGAGCTCTTTTTTCAGGAGGTCTGCCCTTAGCGGCCCAACTCCTTTCAGGTATTCTATCGGGCTGTCTAATATGCTGTTAGTAGCGTTGATGGGTATGTTTTCAACAAAAATAATGGGAAAAGAATTGGCAGGGCACGATTAACAACCGCACGTTAAGCCAGCCTTTTATTCTTTTTTGTTCCGGGCATTTGTGCTTTGTGGAGACTTCGTTGCGTCGCAGTACGTTCATCGGCACACCTTTGGGGATCTTTTTTCCATACATTCTTTTTTAGGCTGCTGCAGGTGTTTGTTTTTGGTCGGCAGTGCAAAAGGCAGGCACTGCATAAAACGTCTCTGTCATACGCTTGAACCACCCTTTATTAACCATAGAAATAAGCCCTATAGTAGCACTTTCGATGAACGGATTGCGACGCAACAATGCCACATCGGGTTCCCCTGCCGGTACCAAAAAAAGCGGGCATAACTGTTGAATAAAAAATGATGTGTTTATCAACTTCACTTCTCAAGAACGGCTTTGCCGTACTTTCGCATTTTAAAAAAAACCCTAAAGCAAGATTTAGTAAATTATGGGCTTACTAACCAGAGAACATGTAATCACTAAAGGGTTAGACAAATATTTTAGTGACATGTACAGCGCATTCAACTTTACGATGCGCTTTTTTAAAGAGGTTTTTCTACCCCCTTACGAAGGCAGGGAGATCATAAAACAGTGCTTTGAGATCGGGTATAAATCGCTGCCGCTTATAACACTTACCGGCTTTATTACCGGCTTGGTTTTTACCAAACAGTCGCGCCCGTCGCTGGCAGAGTTTGGTGCTACCTCGTGGTTGCCGTCGCTGGTGGCGATTGCCATTATTAAAGCTCTGGCGCCGCTGGTCACTGCCCTCATTTCGGCAGGTAAGGTGGGCTCTAACATTGGGGCAGAAATTGGTTCGATGCGGGTGACCGAACAAATAGATGCAATGGAAGTATCGGCGGTGCATCCTTTTAAATTTTTGGTCGTTACCCGGGTTATCGCCACCACATTTATGATACCTGTACTCATGTTTTACACAGGCGGAGTGGCAATGCTGGGTTCGTACATAAATGTGCATACCAATGAAATGACAAGCTTTGTATCCTTTTTTGAGCAGGCATTTCAAAAGATCTCCTTTCTGGATATCTGGTCGTCGCTTACCAAGGCTATTGTGTACGGTTTTACCATTGGTATAGTGGGTTGCTACAAGGGCTACCATGCATCGCAGGGTACCGAAGGTGTGGGCAGGGCTGCCAACGCATCGGTGGTAACATCTATGTTCCTGATCTTTATCGAAGAGATATTGATCGTTCAACTAACCAACAGCATCAGGGGATAACATGGAGAATGAAAAACACGAGATTGACTACACCGAAAAAGTGATAACCATACGCGATCTGTATAAATCGTTTGGCAATAATCATGTACTGAAGGGAGTTGACCTGGACCTGTACAAGGGCGAAAATGTGGTTGTGCTCGGCAGGTCTGGCACCGGCAAATCGGTGTTGATAAAAATCATTTCGGGCTTGCTGAACCAGGATAGCGGAACAGTAAACGTGTTGGGGCAGGATGTAGAAAAACTGAATGATAAAGACCTGCTGCAACTGCGGCTAAAAATGGGTTTTTCCTTTCAGAACAGCGCGTTGTACGATAGTATGACGGTGGGTGAAAACCTGGAGTTTCCGCTGGTGAGAAACCGCAAACACCTAAGCCGCAAAGAAGTAAAGGAAGCCATACAAAGGGTGTTGCAGGCTGTTGGGCTAAGCCAAACGATCGGTCAGATGCCATCGGAATTGTCGGGTGGTCAACGAAAAAGAATAGGGATAGCCCGTACCCTGATATTGCGACCCGAGATCATGTTGTACGATGAACCAACTGCCGGTCTGGATCCGATCACCTGTATAGAGATCAACAACCTGATCAACTCGGTAAAAGAAAATTTCAATACCAGTTCTATCATCATTACGCACGACCTGACCTGCGCCAAGGCGACCGGCGACCGGGTAGCCATGCTGCTGGAAGGCAAGTTTATAAAAACAGGCCCTTTCGACGAAGTTTTCAACAGCCACGATGAACGGATAGAAAGTTTTTATAATTATAATTTTATCAAATAAGCAATGAAATCAACCAAAAATTCGCGGGCAGTAGTAGTAGGCATATTTATTTTTTTAGGTATAGCCATCTTTATTATTACTGTACTCACGCTTGGCGGTCAGCAAAAAACTTTTCAAAAATCGATCATGGTAAAAGCGGTTTTTGATGACATAAATGGATTGCAAAAGGGCAATAACATCTGGTTCTCCGGTGTAAAGATCGGCACCGTAAAAAAGATATCTTTTTATGGCAATGCGCAGGTTGAAGTAGATATGAACATCGATGAAACAGCCCGCCAATACATCCGTAAAAATGCAAAGGCAAGAATCAGTTCAGACGGATTGATCGGCAATAAGATCATAGTCATTTACTCGGGAGCGTCAAAATCGCCACCGGTTGATGAAGGCGATATGATTGGCGTAGAGAAAGCGAGCAACCCCGATGAGATGATGGCGACCCTGCAATCGAACAACCGCAACCTGCTGGATATAACGGCTGATTTTAAGATCATCAGCCGTCGCCTGTCAGAAGGTAAAGGCACCGTAGGCAAACTGCTAACCGATGAGACCATGATCAACGAACTGCAAACAACCATGGAAATGTTGCGGAAAGCCTCTTTAAACGCGGAACGTCTCAGCCTGAACATGGCTGATTACACCGGGCAACTGCGCAAAAAAGGTACACTGGCCAACGACCTGATAACCGATACCACCATCTTCAGCAAATTGCGCTCAACCTCGGCACAAATAGAAGATGTATCGCGTAGGGCAGGTCTGGTAGTAGAAAACCTGAACCAGACAACAGAAGGATTGAACAAAAAACTGAGTGGCACCAATACCCCCATAGGCGTATTGCTAAACGACGAAGATGCCGCTGCCGACATAAGGGTAACGCTCCACAACCTGCAAACCGCCAGCATAAAACTGGATGAAGATCTGGAAGCTGTACAGCACAACTTTTTACTAAAGGGTTTCTTTAAAGACAAGGCAAAGCAGGAAGCAAAAGATCCCAACACGGTAAAGCAGGTAAACCCATAGTTGCCGCCCGGTGATAGTTAACCGGAGAATGTTTTGGTTACCAGCCACATAGTTTCAATGGTGCATTGTTGTGTCACACCCTTGTACAATTGGTTTTTCAAATGGGCTTGGCTTACCTACATTACCACAGCGAGCTATCGCAAGTACCCAGGAACTAACTTAGGTTGAAAGCAGAATAAAGCTTTTTACCCTAAGCCACATAGTAGCACTACCGAAGAACGGAATGCGTCGCAACAATGCTCAACCGGAGTTTCCGGAGCTTGTACTCCCTACTTCTTGCCTATATTATCAATTTTTTATTGAATGGGCTTCGGTTGATATGTCTGTTTCACTTACCTTCGCGGTCCCAAAAAAGTTCTTTCTGTAGAATTGATTGATTTGGGAGTTTCCCGGCTCCGCTTTGCAATGAGCATATAGGGGGACGTTAACACCAAAAAAAAGTAAAAAATGGCAAAAGAAATCTCTGGCTACGTTAAGCTTCAGGTTAAAGGTGGCCAGGCAAACCCTGCACCTCCCATTGGCCCGGCTCTGGGTTCAAAAGGTCTGAACATCATGGAGTTCTGCAAACAATTTAATGCAAGAACCCAGGACAAGATGGGAAAAGTACTTCCCGTATTGATCACAGTCTTCACTGACAAATCGTTTGAATTTGTCATTAAAACTCCTCCTGCAGCAGTTCAATTATTAGAAGCGGCAAAAGTGCAAAGTGGTTCCAAAGAACCTAACCGTAACAAGGTTGGAAAAGTTAATTGGGAACAGGTAGAAGCGATCGCCAAAGATAAAATGAGCGATCTGAATTGCTTTACCGCTGAAAGCGCTATGAAAATGATAGCCGGCACAGCACGCAGCATGGGCTTAACGGTTGATGGTAAAGCTCCATGGGACAAATAATATTGATCAATTCTAAACTGATTAACAATGGGAATCACTAAAAAAAGAAAAGCTGTTGCAGCTAAAGTAGATAAAAACAAGGTTTACTCACTTGCTGATGCCGCTGCATTGGTAAAGGAAGTGAACGTAACCAAATTTGACAGCTCTGTGGATGTTCACGTTCGTTTGGGCGTTGATCCAAAAAAAGCTGATCAGCAGGTGCGTGGTACAGTAACATTGCCACACGGAACCGGTAAAACCAAAAGAGTATTAGTGCTTTGCACACCCGATAAAGAAGCGGCTGCAAAAGAAGCTGGCGCAGACTACGTAGGCTTGGATGAATTCATTACCAAAATTGAAGGCGGCTGGACCGATGTTGATGTAATTGTAGCTACTCCGTCTGTAATGCCAAGAATTGGCAGACTGGGTAAAATATTGGGACCAAGAAACCTGATGCCCAACCCTAAAACAGGTACTGTGACCAACGATGTAGGCGCGGCTGTTAACGAGGTAAAAGGTGGTAAAATTGCTTTTAAAGTTGACAAGGCGGGTATTATACATGCTTCTATCGGACGTGTTTCTTTTGACCCTGAAAAAATTGCAGCTAACAGCGCAGAATTTATCAGTGCGATCATGAAACTAAAACCTTCTGCAGCCAAAGGCACCTATTTGAAAGGTGTAAGCATGGCTTCGACCATGAGCCCCGGTATAACTGTTGACACTAAATCTTTCATCTAAGCCCTACGGCTCTTGTAAACACATTAGTAATGACTAAAGATCAAAAAAACGACGCGATTGAAGTGCTCAAAGAGAAATTCAATCAATACAATAACTTCTACATCACCAATACCGAGGCACTTTCTGTAGCCCAGATAAACAAACTGCGCAAGATATGCTTTGATAAAAGTGTAGAAATGAAGGTGGCAAAAAACACCCTTATCCGCAAAGCCCTTGAAGGGATTGACGCAGAAAAATTTTCAGGTGTATATGATAGCCTGCACGGAGTAACTGCCCTTATGTTCAGCGAGAACGCTAAAGAACCAGCTTTGATCCTTAGCAGCTTCCGTACCGACCTGAAAGCTGAAAAGCCGGTTCTAAAAGCTGCTTATATAGACTCAGCCGTTTTCATTGGCGACGATCAATTGGAAGCGCTGAAGACACTGAAGAGCAAAAACGACCTTATCGGCGAGATCATTGGCTTGTTGCAATCTCCTGCCAAAAATGTTATCAGCGGCTTGAACGCAGGTAACAAACTGGCTGCTTTAATAAAAGCGTTGGAAGAAAGACAGCCGCAGGAAGCAGAAGCATAAAACTTATTTGAAAATGTGGCAATTTGAAAATTTGAAAATGTTTTTTCGTTTTCTTCAATTTTCAAATTAGCACATCTTCAAATTTTCAAATTTTTCAACCCAGCCTGAAGGGTTGATATACACAAATTTTTTTAATAACTCCGCCGGAGCGCAGGCATTGAAGGCGGAAAAAATTTGACAAACATGGCAGATTTAAATGCATTCGCAGAACAACTGGTTAACTTAACAGTAAAAGAAGTTAACGAATTAGCTAAGATTTTGAAAGATACTTATGGTATCGAACCTGCTGCTGCTGTAGCTGCTGCTGGGCCTGCTGTAGGCGGTGGCGCTGCTGCTCCTGCTGCAGAAGAAAAAACTGCTTTTGATGTAATATTGAAGAGCGGTGGTGCTGCAAAACTGCAGGTAGTTAAGATCGTAAAAGACCTTACAGGTCTTGGTCTTAAAGAAGCAAAAGACCTGGTTGATGGTGCTCCAAAGCCAATCAAAGAAGGTATTGCCAAAGCAGAAGCTGAGGAAATTGCAACCAAGCTGAAAGATGCAGGTGCAGATGTAGAAGTAAAATAATTCATGTAACTACTTCTCATACGAAAGCCGGTGATTTATCACCGGCTTTTTTGTTGGCAGTACTTTATTATCTCTACCTTCTGTAGTGTGCTTCAAAGTGCATGCTCTTGCTAAGGGCTGACAGATAAATTCGTAACATTGCCAGCTAAAAGTTGCCCCATGTTGAAACGAATTTCTACGCTTGTTGTATTACTCCTGGTTATTTGCTTCGTTTACAATGCATCTGCTCAAAAGGTCAGGCAAACAACTCTCTTTAATCAAAATTGGAAGTTTTATAAAGGAGACATTGCTGATGCTTCCGACGAAAAATTTGATGACAGGAACTGGCAAAAAATTGAGCTGCCACACGACTGGAGCATAGAAGGTCCCTTTGCTGAGAAATGGGCGAGTGCAACAGGCTATCTTCCCGCCGGCATTGGGTGGTACCGCAAATCTTTTACAATACCTGCGACTATGCAGGGTAAAAACATTTTTGTTTACTTCGACGGAGTTTACAAGAACAGCGAAGTGTGGATAAATGGCCATTATTTAGGTAAAAGACCCAACGGTTTCATTCCTTTTCAATATGAAGTAACACCCTACCTGCACCCCGGCACCAACACCATTGCCGTAAAGGCTGATCACACCGAATTTGCTGACTTCACGGTGGTACACCGGCTCGGGTATCTATCGCAATGTTTACCTGGTCGCTAAAAATGCAATTAGCATCGATAAATGGGGAGTTGCATTTACAACACCCCGCGTGTCAGAGAAATCAGCTACCGCCGATGTAAAAGTCTCGTTTACCAACGCCAGCAAAGCTGCTGCTACTATAGTGGTGAAAGCCCTGCTAAAAAATGCCGCCGGCAAAACCGTAGCTAGCCGTGAAAACACTGTAAAAACCTCAGCAAACCAGGCTATATCATCGGCACTGAAGTCTTACAATTAATCAACCTTCTCTGTGGACACTTGCGCAACCCACACTTTATACCCTGGAGGTTGCATTGGTAGTTAATGGCAGGAAAATCGATGATGTTGTGGAGAATACCGGAATCAGATCCTTCTATTTCGATAAGAACAAAGGTTTTTTTCTCAATGGTGAAAACCTAAAACTTAAGGGGGTATGCATACACGACGATGCAGGTGCGCTGGGCGTGGCGGTACCACAGGAGGTGTGGGAACGCCGACTTGAAATTTTAAAGGAAGCAGGTGTCAATGCTATTCGCCTCAGTCATAACCCACATGCCGACTACCTCTACGATCTTTGCGACCGCATGGGTTTGCTGGTGATGGATGAAGCATTTGATGAATGGGAAGCCGGCAAAAACAAATGGATAGAAGGATGGAATGTTGGCAAACCCGGTCAAAACGGCTCGCATGAATACTTTAAAGAATGGGCAGACCGCGATGTAAAAGACATGGTATTGCGCAGCCGCAATCATCCGTCCATCATTATGTGGAGTATTGGCAATGAGATCGACTACCCCAACGATCCCTATACCCACCCGGTGCTTAGTACCGGCCGTAATCCGCAGATTTATGGACGAGGCTATGCTGAGGGGCACCCCGCTGCCAGCCGGTTGACAGAACTGGCTAAACAACTGGTAAAAGATGTGAAGGATATAGATACCACCCGGCCGGTAACGGCAGCACTTGCCGGCGTAGTTATGTCGAACGAAGTAGGCTTCCCCGAAGTTTTGGATGTGGTGGGCTACAACTACCAGGAGTATCGCTACCCCGAGGATCACAAAAAATACCCGGAACGAGTGATCTATGGCAGCGAGAATGGTATGAGTTCTAGATGCCTGGAAGGCAGTGGAAGACAATGATTATATCGCAGGACAATTTCTTTGGACCGGCATCGACTATCTCGGCGAAGCTAGAAAATGGCCTGCACGAACTTCGCAGGCCGGTCTGATAGATATGGCTGGTTTTAAAAAACCACAATTCTATTTCAGGCAAAGCCTCTGGTGCAGTAAACCTATGATTTACCTGGCTACCCAGGCCATACAATCTGACAATAACAGTGACCGGGGTATGCGAAATTTAGCTCCAATGTGGAATTTTAAAACAAACGATAGTGTGCGCATCAGCGCGTTTACCAACTGTAGCGAAGCAGAACTTTTTCTCAACGGACAATCACTGGGCAGAAAAGTGCTGGCACACAACGATGACCGCATATTGTCGTGGAAAACTGTGTATGAACCCGGCTTGTTGGTGGTAAAAGGCAGTAACAATGGAACTGTTGTAACCGCTGATACACTGCAAACAACTACAAAACCTGCTTCTATCGTTACCCATGTGTACAAGAGCAAATTGCCCAACAACCTATTGCAAATGCACCAGGTAGAGATAAACATTGTTGACCAGCATGGGCAGATTGTATATGCTGCCGACGATGAGGTGAATATAACCATAACAGGAAACGCCCGTCTTGTGGGAATGGAGAGTGGCAGCTACGACAGCCACGAGAGTTACCAGGCAAATCACCACAAAGTGCTGCATGGTAAACTGCTGGCTTTTATACAACCATTGAATGATGAAGGAGTGGCAAAGATCAGTATCAGTTATCCAGGTTTGCCGACAAAGAATTTGGCTTTGCCTAATAAATAAAAACCGGCTGCAAGAAAAGCTGTTGCCGTTTAATGGATGGTTTTGTATTATTATTTTCACTGCTCCCTATAGAGACAATAGCACACGAGTGCGACGCAACGGGCGCAACATAAAGGATATATTGCCGGGCCCTAAAAAACAGCAAACGCTAAAAACCCGGAGCAGTGAAAGTATCACTTACCGGTTACGCAATACCTGCCCATTTCTTGTACCATTGTGCACCCCGTTATCCACCGTTAACTTTCCATTGACCAGCACATAGGTAAAGCCCTGGGAGTACTGGTGCGGCTTTTCGTAGGTTGCCAGGTCGTGTACCTGGGCGAGATCAAACACCAGTATATCGGCTGCAAAACCGGGCTGTAATAAACCACGGTTGCTGAGATGAAACTTTTGCGCCGGCAGCGAGGTCATTCGCCTGATCGCTTCTTCAAGGCTGAGAATTTTTTCCTGCCTTACATACTCGCTCAATACCCGTGCATTGGTGCCATAGCCACGCGGGTGCGGCATACCCTGGTTAAAAATGCGAATGCTGGCATCGGAGGCAAACATGTTGAAGGGATATTGCATAATGTTCTTTACATCGTCTTCACTCATACCGTGAAATACCATTCCGGCGCCGCCCTGCTGCATCATATCAAGCACTGTTTCCGCTTCTTCGGCAGCCTTGTGTTTACGTCCCTTCAGCTCATTTATCTCTTCAATGCTTTTACCGTTGAGGGTGCTATCGGCTTTGTACGAGGCAACCATCGCAAAGCTAAAGTGCTTCAGTTTTCGCCGTTTTCAGTTTTGCCAGCATTTGCTCTTTTACCTGCCGGCGTATCGCTGCATTTTGCAGGCGCGCCACTATTGAAGTCCTGTCCGTCGCTCAGCACCCACTCGGGCAGCAGGGTACTCAGCGAGGTGCTGCTGGCAGTATAGGGATACTGGTCGATGGTGACATCAATTCCTTGTTCGCGCGCTTGTTTTACCAGTTGCAGGGTTTCGCCCGATCTGCCCCAGTTTTGCTGTCCACCTACTTTAAAGTGCGAGATCTCTACCGGTATGTTGGCGGTTTTACCTACTTCCAGCGCTTCCGCTATTGCAGCCGTTACACTGTCACCTTCGTCGCGTATGTGCGAGGCATACACGCCGTTGCCGGTGGCTGCCACTTTTGCCAGTTCCACCACTTCGTTGGTCTGCGCATAGGTGCCAGGTACATATATCAGCCCGGTCGAGAAGCCCACCGCACCATTTTGCATGGCCTGCTGCACCAGGTCTTTCATCTGCTGCAACTCCGCTGTTGTTGGGGCACGGTTTACCGTTCCCATCACTGCTTTTCGCACATCGTTGTGCCCTATAAGAGAGGCTACATTGATCGACAATTGCAGGCTGTCGAGCATTGCAAAGTATTTTTTCATATCTACCTGCGAAGCGCCGCAATTGCCCGTAACCACAGTGGTAACTCCATCATAAATAAAACTTTCCGCCTGCGGGTCTTCTTTTTCGCTGCCTTCTATGTGGGTGTGCACGTCTATAAAACCGGGCGTCACAAACTTGCCGCTGGCGTCAATTTCACGTTGCGCCTGCATTGCCGGGAGTTTGCCAATGGCTACGATGCGTCCACCGGCTACGGCAACATCGCCATAGTACCAGGGATTACCGGTGCCATCTATAATTTTTCCGTTGCGGATCAAAATGTCCACTGCCGGTTGGGCAATGGCAGATAGCGGCAGCAGTAATAAAAGCAGGTGTTTCATGTAAGTTTTTTTTTACACCATTCGTTTTTGTTGGTCACCAGCCGCACCACAGTGAGGCGGCTTTTGTTGCGACGCTCCATTCATCGGTAGATCTTTGAATGGACTTTTTACACCAAATTTTTTTATTGCCGTTCAGTTTAGCTTAGCTGCCGCAATGCTGCCGGAAAGCTATACGTAAGGCATGTAGATACCCGAGCGCCGGTAATAAAATTTATACATCGGCAGAATAAAAGAATTTTAGAAGTTGGTTGCCAAAATATCTCTGCGGATTTAAGTTTACTTCTGCGTAGGTTATCCACTTATTTTGTCGCCGGGCGATTAGCTGGTAACATAGCGGCAAGCTGGTCTAAAAAATTGAGTTGGCTTTTGTTGATCATTTTCCTGGCTTCTTCCAGGCTCATAAACCGTGCATCGTCCGTTTCGTGAAACGAGCACATTTTACCCGAGCGGGGCGGCCATTCCATTTCAAATAAATTGCTGCTCACAAAGCATTTCTCAAAGTCAGCCTCCGTTGCCCACACCGATAAAAGCTTTCCCGACTTCGATTTTACCGGTGCTAAAACGACATATTCCTGCTCCGGCAGCACATTGCCGGTCTCCTCTGTAAACTCGCGTTTGGCTGCTGCAAAGGCATCTTCATCCTCTTCGTATTCGCCCTTAGGTATGCTCCATGCACTTTCCTGTTTATTCTTCCAAAAAGGTCCGCCGGGATGTACCAGCATTACCTCCAGGTTTGCTTGTGTGTTATACCGGTACACCAAAATACCTGCTGCGCGTTTCATACGTTTATTTTGTTTGCTGTATCTATAAAAAGCAAACCATACTACCGGCTTGTTTTACCAGTAGAAAGTTCTTCAAAAAGCCCCATCAGTTTATGCGATATCCGCTATTAATCATGCAGATAACATGACTTTGTAATCATCTTCAAATTGAACTTACTGTTTGTAACAAATAGCCTGGCTCATCAAACCTTCATAAAATAAACTACAGTAATGGATTGCTTTAGCAGGCAAGTGTACCCATTTTTTATGGTTTTACCACCGGGCAGGCGGTGGTATCAATTATTTCACTATTTGCAGTTAAGATGTAATATTGCAACAACGGTAACCAATACATTGGTTATTGAACCCGGTGAAAGTATCTGTTTCAGTAAGGTTTTCGAGAGAAAGCAGATACAGATCCGAAATCTTTAAAAACCTGTGAATGAGTAAGAATTTATTAATTGTGGAGTTGCCGGCAAAAGCTAAAACGATAGAAAAGATCCTCGGTAGCGACTTCGAAGTGAAGAGCTGCTATGGACATATCCGCGACCTGGAGAAAGACGATATGGGTATCGATCTGAACAATCACTATCAACCCCGCTATAAAGTTCCCGATGAAAAGCTGAAAGTTGTACGAGAGTTAAAACAACTGGCAAAAAAATCAAAAGAAGTTTGGCTGGCATCGGATGAGGACCGCGAAGGAGAAAGCATTAGCTGGCACCTGGCAGAAGAACTGGGTCTCGACCCAAGGGTAACCAAGCGAATTGTATTTCATGAGATCACCGCGCCCGCGATCCGCAGGGCTGTCGAAAATCCACGGCTTATTAACATGGACCTGGTAAATGCACAGCAAGCCCGACGCGTACTCGATCGCCTGGTGGGCTTTGAACTTAGCCCCGTACTGTGGCGCAAAATAGGTATGCAACGTAGCCTGAGTGCCGGACGTGTGCAAAGCGTTGCTGTAAGGCTGATTGTAGAAAGAGAGCGCGAGATCAACAATTATACAGTGGCCAGCAGTTATAAGATTGAAGCCTTGTTTGCCGCCAGCGACATCAACAACAAGCAGGTCACTTTCTTAGCCGACGGCCCGGCAAAAAACGAACAGGCAGAGGCGGAAAAGTTCCTCGAAAGCTGCAAAGGCGCCAGTTATAAAGTTGCTGATGTAACACTCAGACCTGCCCGCCGCTCACCAGCCGCGCCATTTACAACCTCTACCCTGCAGCAGGAAGCCAGTCGCAAACTTGGCTATAGCGTTAGCAAAACAATGTTGGTTGCCCAGCGATTATATGAAAGTGGTAAGATCACCTACATGCGTACCGACAGCATTAACCTGAGTGAGACTGCCATGAACGAGATACAAAAGGAAGTGAAAAGCAGCTATGGCGATAAGTACTACCAACCGCGGGTTTACAAAAACAAGAACTCCAGCGCACAGGAAGCACACGAAGCTATTCGACCTACTTATATGGAGAACCATACGGCTGATGACGACGAAGGGCGCCGTCTTTATGACCTCATCTGGAAACGTACCATCGCCTCGCAAATGAGTGATGCCGAGTTTGAAAAAACAACCGCCAAGATCAATATTTCTACCAATAAAGAACTACTGACAGCTACCGGCGAAGTGATGAAGTTTGATGGTTTTTTAAAGGTGTACAATGAAGGTAAAGACGACGAAGATGAAGAAGACACAGAAGGCATTTTGCCACCATTGAAAACAGGTCAGACCCTGGAATTTAAAGAAATGCGGGCAACCCAAAAATTCACCCGCCCCTCCCCACGTTATACCGAAGCCTCACTGGTAAAAAAGCTGGAAGAATTAGGCATTGGCAGACCTTCCACTTATGCGCCTACCATCACCACAATTATGAAGCGCAACTATGTAGAAAAGCGCGATAAAGAAGGGGTAAAGAGAGAAGTAAATGTGCTGAAACTGGACAAAGCTGACACGATAAAGAAAGAGGTGATCGCAGAAAATACCGGCGCTGAAAAATCCAAACTTTTTCCTACCGATCTGGGCATGGTGGTTACCGACTTTTTGAAGCAACACTTCAAGAAGGTAATGGACTACAGCTTTACGGCACAAATAGAAGAAGAGTTCGATGAAATTGCCGAGGGAAAGATGAAGTGGAGCAATATGATCGACACGTTTTACAAACCGTTCCACAGCAATATAGAGCTAACGCTTGAAACCGCCGAGCGTGCTAAGGGTGAAAGAATTTTGGGCGCCGAACCAGAAACCGGTAAGAAGGTAATAGCCCGCATGGGGCGCTACGGGCCGATGGTGCAAATAGGTGAGTCGAACATAGAAGAAGAGAAACCCAGGTTTGCCAAACTAAAGAGCAACCAGAGCATAGAAACCATATCAATGGATGAGGCAATGGACCTGTTCAAATTGCCATTGACCCTGGGTGAGCACGACGGAAAAGAAGTGGCTGTAAACATGGGGCGCTTTGGGCCTTATGTGCGCTGGGGCGAAGAATTTGTTTCGCTGCCGCGCGGCGAAGACCCGCTGACCGTTGACCTGGAAAGGGCGATTGAATTGATAGGTGAAAAGCAAACCGCCGATGCACCTATTGCCACCTTTGAAGGTCTGCCCGTGACCAAGGGCAAAGGTCGTTTTGGTCCGTTCATTAAATGGAACGACTTGTTTATAAACGTACCACGAGCTTACAATTTTGACAACCTTTCGCAGCAGGATTGCGTGGCGTTGATTGAAAAGAAAGTGGAAAAAGAAGCCAACCGTTTTATACAACAATGGCCGGCTGAAAAGATCGCAATAGAAAATGGACGCTGGGGGCCATTTTTACGCTTTGGCAAAAAAATGTTGAAGATTACCGGCAAGGGCGAAAAAGGAAAATACACATCCGAAGAACTGGCAACAGTTTCGCTGGAGGAAGTAAAAAAAATGATAGAACTGCAGGTGCCGGATGCCTTTGCAAAAAAGGCAGCAGCAAAAAAGGTAGCAGCAAGAAAAACTGCACCGAAAAAAACCACGGCTAAAAAAACAGCAAAGGCGAAAGCCAAATAGCAATAGTTCCCAATTTTCAGAGCCCGTTTCTCGCCGAAGCGGGCTTTTATTTTTTACATCGGGCAAATGATACTAACTGGTTTTTTTAGGTGACCTGCAGTTGGAATGTATAGGATGGATTGTTGCGACAGTCTACCCCGCAGAGGCGGGGCTCCGTTTAACGGCAGCTCTTTAATCAGCAAAATGTAGCGAGCTCAGGAAGGTTATAGATACCTGAACATTGCAAAACTTTTAGATGTACAATACCTATTTAGCAAACCAATTTGGTTTAGATTATTTATAAAAATCTCGAGAAGTGGTGCACCTTTCCCCGCGATTATTAATTACGAAAGCCTCACCAACTTTTTTTTCGCAATCCACATCTATAACAATAAGGTGATGATTACCTGTAAGTTATTTTTTGCTATAAAAAGTGCTCATAGATGGTTTGCTGATGAACGGAGCCCCGCCTCTGCGGTGTAGACTGTCGCAACAATGTCTCCTCATTGTTATACTGCCTGTACCAAAATGAGCTTTCAACAGCGGCTGAATTAAAATGTGCTGCAAGAGGAAATGACTTGTTAACATTATTGTTATGTTACTTGAAAATTAGTAGAAAAAATCATTTAGTAATCAACATAGATTGAATAACTTCTCCTTGGTTAATCAATGGAAAATAGCGTAGTTTGAAGAGGAGAATTGTAGTGCAAAATGGTGTCCTGGAATTCTTAAAACATTAGTTAGTATATGCAGGAAACGGTGGAAATTTCAGCTTTATTTTCGCTTATAGACGACCCTGACCAGGAAGTTTTTACATCTGTGTCAACACGGATTGTTGACTATGGGCGCGGCATAATACCCAACCTGGAAAACCTGTGGGAAAACACCCTGAGTGAAGAGGTGCAGGAGCGCATAGAATTGCTGATACACAAGCTGCATTACAACGACCTGACCAAAGATTTTATTGACTGGAAAAATAATCCGTATCATGACCTGTTGTTTGGGTCGTTGCTGGTGGCAAAGTTTCAATATCCCGAGCTGGCCACTGCCCCGGTACTGCAGGAACTGGAAAAAATACGGCGCAATGTATGGCTGGAGCTGAATAGTTTTTTAACAGCACTGGAGCAGGCAAATGTGATCTCGAGTATTGTGTACAATTACTACCGCCTCAATGGCATAGAGTTGAACTATACCAACCCCGACGATTTTTTTATTCATCGCGTAATTGAAAGTAAGAAGGGCAATGCGCTGAGCAATGGAGTTTTTTACCTGCTGCTATGCGGTTTGCTCGATATAAATGTGCGGGCTATTAATGTGCCGCGGCAGTTTATACTTGCCTATTTTCACGACGACTTCGATCAGCACAAAGACACCAACCCGCAGCAAAAGATTCATTTTTATATCAATGCTATTACCGGGCAGATCTTTTCGCACAAAGACATGGAGGCATACTTCAAGCGTATCTCTGTTCCTATAACGCCTTTTTATTTTAAGCCGCTAACGCACAAACGTATCATCCAAATTCAGTTGGAAGAACTGGCGAAGTGCTTTAAAAATGCCCGACATCAATACAAATACAACGAACTGCTAAACCTAAGCAAACTGCTGGAAGACTGATCGTGGAGTGCTTTGTTGTAGCAGGTGCATACAATTTCGCTGAGCAATAGTCTCTCATATTTACTACCTACCAGTTATTGAACTATTACCTGTGCTGCTTTCATAGTTTCCTAAAACTTCGCTGGCGCTACATAACCGTTGCCCTTCTATGCACGCCAGAGCGCTACAGCAAGAAGGCCAACAAAATTTCAGTTGAGTGTCATTATCTGTTCTTCGGGCAGGTTAGCGATCGGGCATTGCCGGTCTTTGTGCTTCTTACCGACAGATAATACAAGTAAATGACTCTGCGAAAAAATTTCAAAACAATTTTGGCAAACCTTTATTCCTCTGACTATAGATATTATATTTGACCTGCTTTGTAAGTGAAGGAAGAATGGGCTGTATGAATTGAATAGACTGGTTTCATTCACCCCATAAGATCAGAAATTTCGCACCAAGTTCTAAAAAGAAATAATGGCTATTAAATTTTTCCTGATGTATGCCGGCGGTTTGCTTGCCTGTTCTGTACTCTTGTTTACCGTAGTAAAGCAGTTTGCAGCAGGTTTTGCAACGGGTGGAAAACAGCCGATTATTTATGGCTCACTTTCTTCGATACTTGCCTCAGTAGCTGTATATGCAGCCACCTATATCAGCGACAATCTTTTCACCGTCTTTTGGTTTTTTGCGGGTATTTTTTTACTGTTTGGCATTGTGCATATGATACTCGTTCATAATAAATATTTTACGAGTGGCGCAGAAGATAGCATGAAGATATTTGCGGGTGAGTTGTTGTTTGCAGTATCGCTGGTGCTTTTTACAATTCTCATCTTTTCTACACTGCAATACTTTTTAAAAGACAAGTCGTTTTTATTTTACCCAATGATGATGAGCACGCTGGCTTTTTTTCTTCCTGTCCTTTTTTTCCAAACTTTTCAATCCGCCTACGATATTCCGCCACCGGTCTATAGCACCTGGAAGTACCCGGTAGATCAAACTATTCCACTGCCCGACGAAAACCCGAATGAAAAATTGCTGGTGATTGGTTTTGAAATGAGTAAAAAAGCCGATGAATTGAAAAACACCTACTTTAGAGCCAAGGCACCGGAGAATTTACGATTGGGTGATTTGTTTTATTTTTTTATCAACGACTATAATGAATTGCAAAGTGAAACACCAATAGAATTTACAGACAGAGCAGGGCGACCTTATGAGTGGTGGTTTCGCATAAAAACAAAATGGTACCAGGGCAAAAAAATTATAGATCCATCTTTAACTGTGCGGGATAATGACATTCGCGAAAACACGGTCATCATCTGCGAACGTATTCTACAATCTTCCTAATTAATCTATTATGAGAGATAATCTCAGGCATTTTCCCGTGAATTGGATCGACGGGATGAAGATCAATAAAAATCATTTTATAGCCCAGGATGATGGCTGGAAAGACGCATTGCATGACATAGGTTCTCTTTCTCTTTCACCCATCAGGTATGGCGTACTTCCACCGTCGGTGTCAGGAGAAAACACCTTTAATGTAAAAGCTACCATTGATAATCAAAATACCTTGCGGGTGACCGTGTTGGCATGTAATGCTGTTACATCTGGTGGAACCCGCATTATTATACCTGCTTTGCAGGGAAGCGGTATTTCAGCACCTGACGGAGTACCCGCAACTTCGTTTCAATTTTCTCCAACAGCAGGTGAGAATACTTATTGGATCCAACTGACCGTAAACCCGTTTGAGAAAAAACCCGCAGGTAGTCCTGATCTTGAGGATAGCCCTCCACGATTTCCGTTTGTTTTGCCGGTGTATTCTGTGCAGGTATTAACCGATGTACAATTTCAACAAAGCGTTAATAATCCGTATGCACTAACCATAGGAAAAATAAACATCAATGGAAATGATGTGAAAGTGGACGCTGATTATATACCTCCAAGTTTTTCCATTAGTGCACATCCTGACCTGGTGGCGCTACATGCCGAGATCGATCATTTTTTAGGTGAGTTGGAGATCCGTTGTTCGCAGATAGTTCAAAAGATCTATAGAAAGAACCAGCAAAACGAATTATCGGAACTGATCAATTTTTTATGCGATCGTATAATGATCTATATCGGTGGCAGCATTACTTCACTACGCTGGACGATGATTCACGAAAGTCCCGCCTCCTTGTTTGCCGCCATTGCCAGTCTCGGTCGCATTATGAAAAACTCAATTGATCTGCGCATTGGTTCAGGCAAAGAAGAAATGCTAAATTACTTAAGTGAATGGTGCGAACTAAAGCAGGGCGAATTAGAAACTATGCTTAGCAATCTTGCCAACCTGCGCTACGATAATAACGATATTAATAAAAACATCGAGAAGGTGGTAGTTTTTGTAAAAGTCACTTCTAAGTTATTTGATACACTTAGCAAGCTGGAGTTTATAGGTAAGCGTCGGGAGACCGGCATCTTCGTAAAGGAAGAACCTATGGAACATTCCGATAATCAGACCAAAACAAGACGCCGGTTTTTCGGGTAGTTCTGTTTAATTTTCCTTGTTGGAAAAACAGGTTGAACACCATTGCAAAAAATAAAAAATCAAATTCTTTTCAATATGAAACCGCACAACCAGGAAGAAAGGGGCAAAGCTTTCAGAACTTTTTTATTGTTCTTTTTTATCACTATTGGCATTATTGTAGCGACAATTTTTTTGAGCATAGAGGTGCCGCTAAAGCAAAATGATCAGCTTCGCCAGCAAATTGGTATGATAGAAAAGGAAAAATATTTTTCTCAAAATTTTGTAAATAAAATGGCGGAGACAATGAGTTTGCTTGAACTCTGTAAATTTAGCCAATGTGAAGTCTGACCGTTTCGATATGAAAATTGAAGAAAATGTAGGCAAAATGAATTCAATGATCGTTAATGATTTTATTCGTGACAAATCATTGTATATGTATGTGCTTACGAACATGGGAGATTTAAAAGAAGCTAAAAAAACAATAAGAGATCTTACAGGTAAGGATGCCAACCTTGATCAGTTGCAGCAGGAAAATGCCCGGTTAAGAACGGAGCTTGCACAGGCAAATTTTGAACTTACCTATTACCGCCAGGGTCAGGGTCAAAAATAATTTTTTATTTATGTAAGTGAATCTATTATGAAATCGAAAGCTACCTACACGCATCAACGAATGGGTCTGGATAAAAATATCTGGACAGTGATGATCTTAACGATAGTTGTTTGCATTGGATTACTGAGCTACAAAGCTGCCTTCCATAAAGACTGCAAAGATTTCACGATTGGAGTAAAAAACATGTCTAGCGGCGATCCGCAGAAAATATTTGTTGGTGAGACCCTCAGTTTAACAACATCTGAAGGACCGGGGAGCAATGTGACCTGGGACTTCGGCGATAAAACAAGTGCAAAAGACGGCTCGCTGGTGATGCACAGTTTTGCGGTGGAAGGCAACTACCCTGTTACCGCCCGTATTAACGGCAGGTGTGAGCAGATACAGATGGTTTCAGTACATAAACCTCAGGCAAGTCAGGAGGCAACAGCAGATGCCGGCACACCAGTAATTTCCATTATTGGCAAAGAAGATCCGGAAGTAGGTGAGCAGGTAAATTTTTCCAGCAATACTCCGGCTTCGGTTTACGAATGGACCATTCAGGACCGCAAGGATTATGACATTAAGAAGGGTTTGAACGTTAGCTATAGCTTCAGAACACCCGGCAGGTATGTACTAAAACTAAAATTGGATAATGATCCTAATAAGGTTTCAACCAAATATATTATGGTGATACCTCCATCATCCAATGCGTTGCTACCCACAAAAAAACTGATACCTCCGCCACCGCGTTTTCAGCCGACCGAGGAAGCGAAGGTGGAAGATAAGCCGGTGGAAAAACCGGTAGAAAAGGCTCCGGAAGTAAAAACCCCCGTTGTGGAAACACCGGTAGCTAAAAAAGTGAAATTTATTCCCGACGAGCCATTCGCAGACTATTTACGTGAAGTGGTTGAAGGTTCAAAAGATCTTGCGTTTTTCAATAAGTATCTTAATAATGGCGGAGAAACTTTGGTACAGGTAAAAGGAGAAGACAAAATGATCAAGTTTTCAGAACTATATCAACGAATTCACAATAAGAAGGTGACAATAAAAGAAGTAAACATTGACAGGGACGCTAATGGAGATGTGCTGAAAATCAATATTACTTATAAGAAAAAAGGGTTGCTGCCATTTTAATCAGGCGGAAATATCTATAGGCAACACTCAACAAATCTTTACAATCATTCCTGTCAAAATATCGCATACACCAATAATCAGGATTGGCTGACAACTTCTTTACTTTGAAAGCTTTATTGCAACCGGTCATACTGGTTGCATTCAGGTTCCTGCACTCCCCCGACTATTAAATTAAAATGCTACGCCCCGAAGTAGTTATTCTTTTTAAATCATCACTTTCTGGTATTGTAGAAAGTTTTATATTAGGATGTTTATTCAGCGATCACATAGCAAAAATGTGCTCGCTTTTTTATCAATAATTACCAATCATCTTTATCAATAAAACAATGAAGTGGCAAACTAAAGTGCAGAACGCAAGGGCTTTTTTTCTGACAACAGGCATTACATTAGTTGCAGTCAATTTCGCTACTGCACAGAATATTGTTGGCGATACGATCCTTGTTTCTGCTGACACACAAACCTGGCTCACATTCAACTCGCCGCCAAACGGGCAGGTTACTAAAGACGCCAGTAGTTTTTCGATAACCGGCACCGGCAAAAGCCTGGCAATAGAACCCACCAAACCGCCAACCAAAACTACCACGCTCATTGTGCAGGAAGGTTCGCGAACCCACCAGTTTGTAGTTTACTACAAAGAAGATATTGATCCCAGCCAGTCGGTCTATAATTTTTCTGATCTAAAGCAAATTGAAAAGAGAAATAAGGACAAAGCGACTACGAAGGACAATGAACCGGTAGCTGCTGCTCAGCCTGCTCCTGCCAAACCCGCCAACGACAAACCCGCCGTAAGCAGGGAAGCGCAGGATTTTGCCCTTGCCATCGCAACCGGCGACGAAGCCTACGATAAGCAACAATATGCAGAAGCCAAGGTAGCCTATGAAAAAGCCCTCAGCATCAAAGGCAACAACGACTATGCAAAAGCACGCCTGGCATCCATTGAAAAAGCTTTTGCCGACAAAGAACGTCTGGCAGCCCAGTTACGCGACGACAACTACAATAATGCCTTGTTGAAAGCTGCCAAAGCTTTTACCAACAAGAATTTTGCTGAAGCAAAAGCAAGCTATAAAGACGCTTTGGAATCACGCCCTAACGATGCTTTTGCTATGAACCAAATTGTGGCAATTGATAAGGTAATAGCGGATGAAGCGGTAAAAGCCAGACAGGCTGAAACAAAAAAACAACAGGAAGAAACTTACAAAACCACTATTGCCAGTGCTGACAAAGCCAATGCCGCAGGCGACTTTGTAACCGCAAAAAGCTACTACTCGCTGGCAAGTTCTTATAAGCCTGACGAAACTTATCCACGAAAGAAAATGGAGGAGATAGATAAGAAGATAAGCGACCAGGCAAAACAAAAGGAAATTGAAGAACGCGAAAAACTATACAACAATACTATTTCAAAAGCCAAAGCTGCCTATGATACCCGCAACTTCGATATGTCGAAAGACCTTTATAACCAGGCACTAAACCTAAAGCCCGGCGATGAGTTTTCGCGCACCCAAATAAAGGCTATCGATAAAGCCATCGCAAGCGAGCAACAAAAAGCTTTGGACGAAAAGAAGAGCATGGAATCCGAAGCAGCCTTTAAAGAGGCAATGACACTTGCTGATAATGCCTTCAAAGCTGAGAACTACGATGTCGCTCTTACAGAATACACCAAAGCGCTCGATTTAAAGAATGACAACAGGGCCGAAAACCAGATCAAGACTATTAACGATATTCTGCAGAAGGAAAAGGAAAAAGCCCTTTCTGAAAAAGAAAAACAAGCCAGGGAAGCGCAGCGAAATAACAACTACGACCAGGCTATGAAAAAAGCCGAAAGTCTGTTTACTAAAAAAGACTACGCCAATGCTTCTATTGCTTACAAGCAAGCGCTGAACTACAAGGATGAGCAACAACCAAAAGACAGGTTAGCTGAAATTGATTCATTACAAAATGAACTTGCTGCAAAAAATAACCTGGAAAAAGAAAAGAAAGCCCAGGAAGAGGATGCTGAAAAGAAATATACCCTGGCTATACAAAAGGCAAAAGCCCTGGAGTTAAATAATGATTTCGACAATGCAAAGATCGCGTACCTGGAGGCATTGCAGGCGAAACCATCCGATGTGGTGGTGAAAGCACGCATTGAGGCGCTCGACAAGAAAGTAACTGCTGTAGAGACCGACAAAAAATATGACGCCGCCATCGCTGCCGGCAATATAGCTATCGGCGATCGTAAGTACGATGATGCATTGGCAAGCTTTAAAGATGCTTTGAAACTAAAACCCCTTGAAACGTACCCGCTAAAGCAGATAAGCTATGTAGAGAGCGTAATGACGAAAGCAAACACTGCAGAAAAAGAAACAAAGGAGAAGGAAGTAACAACGGCCGGTGAAGCTATACGCATTCAAAGCTTCAATGATGCCATGTCTTCCTATAAAAGAGCCGATACCGCGCTTAGCCAGCGCAGGTGGCAAGACGCACTGGTCGAGTACGAAAACTTTATCAGGCTCATACCCGATCCCAAAGAACTCAACAATTACCAATTTAACACCGCAGGTACCATCGAGTTTGCCAAACGAAAGATCATTGATCTGCGCAATTATTTAAACAGGCAAAAAGGAAGTACTTATCAATCCGATGCAATAACCTATACGCCAGACGATCTCAGCAAGAAATATCCTGATGTCGATTTTGCTCAATCACCTCAGCCCATCATTGGACCTACTGACAAAGCTTCACTCGCCAGCGCAGCTAAAGATGTAGCAGCCGAAACACCACGGCTAAGCCTTGCCGATAGTGCAAATGGCATTAAAGTAACTTGTGTCAACATTACCCAAACAGGTGAATATACTTACTTCAAATTCAAAATATTAAATAGTACTTCAACAGATTTTTTAACCGGGGATATGCACATCAGCACTACCCGCAAAAAGAAGAATGTTCCTTTCGAGCCGGTGTATGTTACCGCCTACCCGGTTGTTCTTCCCGGTAAAGAATTTTCCATTGTTTATGGTTGCAAACCCGACAACATTGCCAGCGGCGAAAACCTGGTGTTTCAACTCAACGATCGCAAGAAAAACCCGGCGGTACAATTGACCATCCCCGGTTCTGCACTGAAGTAATTTTGTACAATACAAAGTTGTTTATTAAGTCAACAACTATTAAAAGCTGAATGTAAAATCTATAGGTACACGGGTGTGACACAACGATGCTCAACTACCTTCCAATGCTTGTCTCATAAATAACCACTTAGTAATACGACGGTTGATTTTATAAGTAATAAAGTGCGTGGACAACCCCGCACTTTTTATTTGTTGCCCACTGCCAATTTCACGTCATTATCCGCTATTCGTTTTAATAATTCGGGGTTACTTTTGAGGTTAGCCATACTTTTTCATTTTAGTCTTGTCAGCATAACATGATCAACAAACTTTTCGCCATTGCGCTCGTTTTATTTGTATTGTCCGCTACCCCGCAGCGGGCACTGGCACATGATATTATTTTTTGTGGCGAACGCATTCCGGTCAGTAATAATTTCATCGGTACACGGCTAATGAATGTAATTCGCAACCAGGTACCCAATGTCAACATGCCACAGCTACGCAAACGTGTGGTGGCCAATTTTCCGCGAGTTGAGTACTACCTGCGCGAAAGTGGTTTGCCCGAAGATTTTAAATATCTCGCTATTGTAGAAAGTGGCTTTCTCAACGTTACCTCTCCGGTGGGTGCCAGGGGTTTTTGGCAACTAATGCCCGAAACTGCCCGCGACATGGGTTTGCTGGTCAATGAATATGTTGATGAGCGCGACAATCTCGACAAGGCAACATTGGCTGCCTGCAAGGTGCTCGCCAACTATTATCTCTACATACAAAAGCGCTATAAGATCTCATCGTGGGTTCTTACCGCTGCGGCTTACAACTTCGGCATTGGCAATATTGTCAAGTCCATCGACCAGCAGGGCAAAGACTATTTTTCTATGAAGCTAAACCCCGAGACCGCGGTGTATGTTTATAAGATCATTGCTGTAAAAGAGTTGTTTGAATACCCTGAATTGTACATGAAAAACTTTGGGTACAACGTATTTAATACCGTGGCTAAAAAGGCGCCGGAGGCTGAAGAAGAGACGGTCGATACCACCGAATTTAACTCGATGGAAGTAAAGGTGAATGAAGAGGAGGTAAAAAATTTACCCGAAAATCAAAAGAAACAAACCGGTGCCAACACCAACCACTATCGCATGATCGTTGCGCGTATACAAGGCGATTATAAAAACTTTACTGACGGCACTTTCATTTCTATAGAGCTACAGGACAACCTCGAAGTAAAGGGGCGCTACAATCGCAAAGGCACCATCATTCACGGCACCGGGTGGATCATCGACAACAAAGTTTTCATCGATCTCGGCTTTGAAGATCACGACGTTATCCTCTATGATTCCGACGCTAAATACGATGCCAAAGGCTATACTCAGCAAGGCGTTCAGATCAGCTCTTTAAAAAATAAACACGCCATCCTGTTAAAGATCCAGGAGAATGATGACATCTGATCTTTTCTTTTTTGGGAGGCAAACTTTTGATTGAAGAGGTAGCAGAGTTGCGACAGTCTACCCCGCAGAGGCGGGGCTCCGTTCGTCTGCAAAGCTTTGTTCAGGCTTTTCTCAGGAAAATAACTACAAAATCTGGCTTGGGATCATTAATCGGTAAGCGAAAAAGCAGAAAGCTTTTTAGCAAGCAGAAAAATAAAATAAACAAAGACCGGAGCGGCTACTACATCCAATACATAATGTATGTGTTGTACCAGCAACAGCATCCCTACCAAAATGGTAGCGGTCAGCGCCATTACCTTTTCCCAGTTTTTCTTTACCACCATATATATCAGGAACAACGAGCTGGTATGCCCCGAAAAAAACAGGTCTTTGGTTATCACATCATGTCCGTAAAAGGCTTTTAGTACCGGGTCAACCAAGGGTACCAAACCGCTTGGCGGCTCCAGTGGAAAAACCGTAATGGTGATCATACGCGAAAGACTTAGCAACAGGCAACCCCACAAAAAAGTAAGAAATTGATTAGGCGACTGTGCCGCCCTAAAGATGCCAACGCATACCGTAATATAGATAAGCGAAAAGATATATACTGACACATCTGCCGATGGCAGATAGTGAAGTATCCAATCATTTAAAACATGCCCTTCCCGCTTTTGAATAGAAGCAAAAAAATAGGGATAGCAAAGCAATACGATCGTAAAGAGAGTAGAAACTGTTAAAAAATTTTTGCGGTACAAGCCAGACGACCAGGCTTCGCTCCACCGCGTTTCAATCAATTGTTCTTGTTCGTTCGCGATCATGTTGCTATTGAAAAAATCCTTCATTATGTCTTATTGCTCAATTGTAACCTTTAATTGAAAACTGTTTATAGTGAATTACTACCTGCAGATTAACCGTTATAAAACGTAAAAAAAGTGATGTTGATGAAGATTAATTCATAAAATCATAACACAAATAACTTGTGCAATATTAATTCATTCCCAGTTTAGATACCAGCCGCAAAACCACTGTATTGAAAGTTAACTTTTCAACTAGAAACGCAAATACTTCATCACAGTAATTACATTCCTTTTTTCTACAATTTATAACATAAAAAAACCTTCCGGTCAGGGAAGGTTTTTTGTTGAGCAGATTTGGGGGTCTTAAGAAATTATAACTGTACGAGTTTATGGTTAATAGTTTTATTGGCAATTAGTTTTGCATTCTACAGTGCGATCTGCTTTTCAAGCATGGTCTTGCGCATGTTTAGCAAACCGTAGCGCATACGTCCCAGGGCTGTGTTGATGCTGCAACCCGTCATCTCAGCTATTTCTTTAAAGCTCAGATCAGCATAGTGGCGCAGTATGATAACTTCTCTTTGTTCTTCGGGCAGCATGTCTATGATCTTGCGG
>CAVSED010000009.1:0-94963 GCA_963726895.1 uncultured Chitinophagaceae bacterium
GTGATAACACCTGCAATGGCATTAATACTATTCGCCCTCGTAGTTTACATCCGCTTCTTAACAAATGAGTCAGCACCGTGATCATTTGTCATGACTTGCATTCAATTAATCTGAATTCAATTTCGTTGTAAAAGCTGAATATTATATCTGTAAGTACAAGGGAGTTCCGACAAACCGGAATTAAAAATAACACAACGATGTCAAAAAGAATTCCAAAAGCCGGTTCGCAAAATATCTCTCAGGTAAACGACATTGAATCTGAATTGTTCACTTTCTTTTCGACACGTACATTTAGTGGTATTTAGATATACCTTAATTGTAATTGAATGAAACTAATCTTCTTGTTTTCTCTGCTTATTTGTGGATCGGTTTGTCTTTCACAAAAATATCCGGGCTTAAAACTTTGGTACAATCAGCCAGCCGGCAGCACCTGGGAAAATGCCTTGCCTATCGGGAATGGCAAATTAGGAGCGATGGTCTATGGCAATGTTGATACTGAAATCATCCAGTTAAATGAGCACACTGTTTGGAGCGGCAGCCCGAACCGCAACGATAATCCTTTGATCCTGGACTCATTGGCGCAGATACGGAAACTGATATTCAACGGCAAGCAAAAGGAAGCAGAACAAATGGCCAATCGAACCATTATCAGCAAAAAATCGCAAGGACAAATGTTTGAACCCGTGGGAAGTCTTCAGCTTGTTTTTAATCACCAGGAAAATTATACCGATTATCATCGTGAATTAGACATTGAAAAAGCGGTGCAGAAAACGTCCTATACAATTGGCGATATCACTTACACTCGGAAGTGTGTTGCCTCCATTCCCGACCGTGTGATCGTCATGCATGTAACAGCAAGCAAGCCAGACAGTATTTCTTTTACCGCTTTGTTTTCAACCCCTCAGCCCAAAGCACATGTTACAACATCACGCAAAAAAGAATTGATAATTGCAGGTACTACCATTGATCATGAAGGCGTGGAAGGCAAAGTGAGATTTAAAGGCATGGTACGCATCAAATTGGAGGGGGGTGTACTTTCATCAAATGATACCTCTCTTACAGTACAGCACGCCAATGCGGCCACCATCTATATTTCTATTGCCACCAACTTTAATAATTACAAAGATGTCAGCGGCAAACGAAAATGAAAGAGCTGCAGACTATTTGAACAAAGCCTATCCAAAATCTTTTGCAGTTATTTTACAATCCCACATTGCTGCTTACCAAAAATATTTCAACAGGGTTAAATTAGACCTGGGCATCAACAGACGCCAGTAAACTACCTACCGATGAACGATTGAAGAAGTTTCATTCCATCAACGATCCGCAGTTGGCTGCCCTTTATTTTCAATATGGTCGTTACCTATTGATTTCTTCTTCACAACCGGGTAGTCAGCCCGCTAATCTGCAGGGCATTTGGAATAACAAATTGTATCCTCCCTGGGATAGCAAGTACACCATTAACATCAATGCCGAGATGAATTACTGGCCGGCCGAAAAAACCGAACTTGCCGAAATGAATGAACCGTTTTTGCAAATGGTAAAAGAGCTGTCTGTCACCGGGCAGCAAACAGCTAAGGACATGTATGGAGCCAGAGGGTGGATGGCCCATCACAACACAGACATTTGGCGTGCAACGGGTGCCGTAGATGGTGCCTTCTGGGGTGTCTGGAGCAATGGTGGTGGTTGGACAAGCCAGCATCTTTGGGAGCATTATTTGTACAGTGGCGACAAAACTTTTCTCGCTTCATTTATCCGGTTTTAAAAGGTGCGGCTACTTTTACACCGATTTTCTGGTAGAACATCCGAAGTATCATTGGCTGGTTGTTTGCCCGGATATGTCGCCGGAAAATGCGCCCAGTGCCCACCAGGGTTCTTCCCTGGATGCCGGCGTAACGATGACCAACCAGATTGTTTTTGATGTGTTCAGTACCGCCATTCGTGCAGCCCAGGTTTTGAATAATAGACGCATCATTTACGGATACATTGAAAAAAATGCGCAGTCGCCTCGCACCTATGCATATAGGGCAGTACGGACAGTTGCAGGAGTGGTTAGATGATGTGGATGATCCGAATGACCATCACCGCCATATTTCACATCTGTACGGTTTATTTCCCTCTAACCAAATCTCTCCCTACCGAACACCCCAATTATATAGTGCGGCTAAAAACTACACTTCTGCAACGGGGCGACGTGTCCACCGGCTGGAGCATGGGATGGAAAGTAAACTGGTGGGCAAAAATGTTGGATGGAAACCATGCTTATCAATTAATTCAAAATCAACTTACTCCTGTTGGTACCAAATGCGGAAGGTGGCGGCAGTTACAACAACCTGTTCGATGCCCATCCGCCTTTTCAGATTGATGGCAATTTTGGTTGCACCTCGGGAATTGCTGAAATGCTCTTGCAAAGTGAAGATGGAGCGCTCCATTTGCTACCTGCACTGCCGGATGTTTGGCAGGGTGAAGGCAGGGTAAGCGGTTTGCGCGCACGGGGCGGTTTTGAAGTGGTGAGTATGCATTGGAGAGAACGGCAAAATTGTAAAAGTGGTAATCAGATCAAATCTCGGCGGCAACCTTCGCCTACGGGTTCCCAATGAGATGAAAATAAGTGATGGAATAGCTTTGAAGAAAGCTACCGGTAACAACAGTAATCTGTATTATCAAATTGAAGAAACTCCGCAACCGGTGGTATCTCCAAAAGCTTCAATTGGTGCAGCGCAACTCAAATCTACCTGGTTGTACGACATTCCAACCAAAAAAGGAGGGGAGTACACAATAGTTGGTATCTAAAGAATTTGTGTTGGGACCAGCTTTAGTTTCTTGATTTTACATCGTTGTGTTATTTTTAATTCCGGTTTGTCGGAACTCACTTGTACGGTTGTAGGTGATTGGGCAGGTAGCAGCATAACGGTTGGTTTTTGTTTTGACCAACAACCGTAGCGTTCATATTACCCGGCCATGCTTGGCTTCCCCAAGTTCTCCAAAGTGTCTTGCAGGACAACTGCTGAGGTATTTGCTACGCCAGATTGCGTTTGGCATTTGGAAATTACCCGACGCCAGTACGCCCTCATCAACCTACAGGTTCGGAGGCAGTTTATTCTATCGTCATACCATAAATACCCCTTAGCATTCCCGCTACCTTGCCGTCAGGGTTTATGGGTTTGACCAGGTTCATTTTCACCTTCCGGTAAGTAATGGACCACCTTCTTTCTCGATGTTGAACAATACCGTCGATGACGTCTTTTTTCCTGGGTGGTATGGCGTGTTTCCATTTGTAGCGTACTTCATCCTGCATCACATACAACGACCTTCTTGGCACCTCAACATCTACTACATTCGCTCCCCTTATAAACCGCATGATACAACCACTGCCCAGGTTAATGCCACAGATCTGGTTATCAAAATAATTTCGGTCTTTGTGCGGTCTAATTCCCTGCCCGGGTAAATACTCATTGATGATAACCTGGTCAGGCTGGTTGATCAGTAGGTGGCGTTCGACTATCTGCGCTGATAATTTTTTGACCAGTGGTGGCAGGGGAACAGGAAACTCCACGAGGTCATAAGGTTTTTCGAGTTCGTTTCGGTAGCCATAATATTGCAACCTTCTGTCATAATCAACTACCCACGGCTGACTGTCGATTTCCTGCATCAACACCTCTTCCATGGGACTATCTATAAAATCGCGGTGTAGAATAAATCCCGGCACTGTTGTTTCCATACTGCAAATTATTTACTGATTTTTAAACGGAGAGAGTGCCCTAATGGTTCACCGCATAATTAAAATCATATACAATTCGTCAATACTTTAAAGGTTGCTCCCGATTGAAAATCGGGATGCTCTACCAACCGAGCTACGGCATAAAAAGGCCTTCGATATAAGTTCTGGATTTTTTCTTTTTGATCTGCAGTTCTCTTTGTTTGGCTTCCAGCAAACTGTTGAATTCTTCCTTGTGTTTTAAGATCCAGGGAACTCCGGTAGAAGTAAATTTTGAGTGACCGATGTTGTGTTCATATAACCGTCTCTCGCAGATTGATACATGCTCCGACATAATACTTATTGAGCTTTGCGGAATATATGATGTAAGTGAAAGGCATAGGAGGTATTGCCTAAATGTAACCTTAAATTGATTGGAGATTTTTTAATATGTCGAATTAGTCAAAAATAAAAGGCTTTTTCCGGCAGCCTACCTGTGATCCCGCTGGGACTTCAAACCCAGGGCCCTCCCGATTGAAAATCGGGATGCTCTACCAACCGAGCTACGGCATAAAAAGGCCTTCGATATAAGTTCTGGATTTTTTCTTTTTGATCTGCAGTTCTCTTTGTTTGGCTTCCAGCAAACTGTTGAATTCTTCCTTGTGTTTTAAGATCCAGGGAACTCCGGTAGAAGTAAATTTTGAGTGACCGATGCTATGTTCATACAGTCTTCGGTCGAGATCAGTACATGCTCCGACATAATACTTATTGAGCTTTGCGGAATATATGATGTAAGTGAAAGGCATAGAAGGTATTGCCTAAATGTAACCTTAATTGATTGAAGATTTTTTAATGTGTCGAATTAGTCAAAAATAAAAAGGCTGCCTTCCGGCAGCCTACCTGTGATCCCGCTGGGAACTCGAACCCAGGCCCTTCCGATTAAAAATCGGGATGCTCTACCAACCGAGCTACGGCATAAAAAGTCTTTCGATATAAGTTCTGGATTTTTTCTTTTTGATCTGCAGTTCTCTTTGTTTGGCTTCCAGCAAACTGTTGAATTCTTCCTTGTGTTTTAAGATCCAGGGAACTCCGGTAGAAGTAAATTTTGAGTGACCGATGCTATGTTCATACAGTCTTCGGTCGAGATCAGTACATGCTCCGACATAATACTTATTGAGCTTTGCGGAATATATGATGTAAGTGAAAGGCATAGAAGGTATTGCCTAAATGTAACCTTAATTGATTGAAGATTTTTTAATGTGTCGAATTAGTCAAAAATAAAAAGGCTGCCTTCCGGCAGCCTACCTGTGATCCCGCTGGGACTTCGAACCCAGGGCCCTCCCGATTTAAAATCGGGATGCTCTACCAACCGAGCTACGGCATAAAAAGGCCTTCAATATAAGTTCTGGATTTTTTCTTTTTGATTTGCAGTTCTCTTTTTTTGGCTTCCAGCAAACTGTTGAAATTCTTCCTTGTGTTTTAAGACCCAGGGAACTCCGGTAGAAGTAAATTTTGAGTGACCGATGTTATGTTCATACAGTCTTCGGTCGAGATCAGTACATGCTCCGACATAATACTTATTGAGCTTTGCGGAATATATGATGTAAGTGAAAGGCATAAAAAAAGAGGGCCTTTTTGCCTCTTTTAGTGATCCCGCTGGGACTCGAACCCAGGGCCCATACATTAAAAGTGTATTGCTCTACCAACTGAGCTACGGAATCAAATTCTCTTAATTTTTTAATCTTTCCGAACCCTGAGCCCTCCCGATTAAATCGGGATGCTCTACCAACTGAGCTACGAAATCAACTTCTTTATTTTTGTACTCTTTCCGAACCCTGAGCCCTCCCGTTAAATCGGGATGCTCTACCAACTGAGCTACGGAATCAACTTCTTTATTTTTACTCTTCCGAACCCTGAGCCCTCCCGATTGAAAATCGGGATGCTCTACCAAATGAGCTACCGGAATCAACTGGTTCTTTATTTTTACTCTTCCGAACCCTGAGCCCTCCCGTTAAATCGGGAATGCTCTACCAACTGAGCTACGGAATCAACTTCATTATTTTTTGACTCTTTCCGAACCCTGAGCCCTCCCGTTAAATCGGGATGCTCTACCAACTGAGCTACGAAATCAACTTCTTTATTTTTACTCTTTCCGAACCCTGAGCCCTCCCGTTAAATCGGGATGCTCTACCAACTGAGCTACGGAATCAACTTCTTTATTTTTTACTCTTCCGAACCCGAGCCCTCCCGTTAAATCGGGATGCTCTACCAACTGAGCTACGGAATCAACTTCTTTATTTTTACTCTTTCCGAACCCTGAGCCCTCCCGTTAAATCGGGATGCTCTACCAACTGAGCTACAGAATCAACTTCTTTATTTTTTACTCTTCCGAACCCTGAGCCCTCCCGTTAAATCGGGATGCTCTACCAACTGAGCTACGGAATCAACTTCTTTATTTTTTACTCTTCCGAACCCTGAGCCCTCCCGATTAAATCGGGATGCTCTACCAACTGAGCTACGGAATCAACTTCTTTATTTTTTACTCTTCCGAACCCTGAGCCCTCCCGTTAAATCGGGATGCTCTACCAACTGAGCTACGGAATCAACTTCTTTATTTTTTACTCTTTCCGAACCCTGAGCCCTCCCGTTAAATCGGGATGCTCTACCAACTGAGCTACGAAATCAACTTCTTTATTTTTACTCTTCCGAACCCTGAGCCCTCCCGATTTACAATTGGGATGCGCTACCAACTGAGCTACGGAACAACCCTTTTTCGTTTTGGGAGTGCAAAAATAGGGGTGCACACTCTACCAGCCAAATTTTTGAAAAACATTTTACCGCTTCCTTAGATATTCCCGTTACCCCGATTTCTAAACCAACTCTGTTACTTTTGCAAATTCAAGTGAGCCCATGTCGTATTTTCAAAACAAGGTAGTAGTAGTAACAGGTGGCAGCGACGGCATCGGTAAAGCTTTGGTTGAACTTCTTTTAGATAATGGGGCAAAGGTGGCTACTTGTGGCCGCACTTATCAAAAACTGTACGACCTGCAGTCTGCACACAAGGGTAAACCCCTTATGGTAATGGCGGCTGATGTAAGTAAAGAGACCGACTGTTTGCAGTTCATTGACGCGGTCATTAAAAATTTTGGCACCATACATATTTTGATCAACAACGCGGGTGTATCTATGCGGGCGCTGTTTAAAGATGTGGATGTAAAAACGCTGCGCACCCTGATGGATGTGAACTTTTGGGGCACGGTGTATTGTACCAAATTCGCACTGAGCGAGATCAGAAAAAATAAAGGCGCTGTAGTGGGAGTTTCCTCACCTGCGGGTTTTAGAGGCTTGCCGGGTAGAACAGGTTATAGCGCCAGCAAATTTGCCGTTAATGGTTTTCTGGAGGCATTGCGCACCGAATTGGTCGACGACGGGGTGAACGTGATGTGGGTAAGTCCTGGTTTTACCTCCAGCAACATTCGCAATGTAGCGCTGAATGAGAGTGCCGAGCCACAAAAGGAAAACCCAATGGACGAAGACAAGATGATGTCGGCAGCAGCATGCGCAGGCTATATTTTAAATGCCATAGAACATAAAAAAAGAAGCACGATCTTAACCTATTTGGGCAAGCAGGCTGTATTTATGAACAAATTTTTTCCGGGTTTGACCGATAAGCTGGTGCATAAATTCTACTTCAAAGAAGGTAAATTGGTGAAGTGAGCAGGTGAGTTTTAGGTTGTAAGTTGGAGGTTTTAAGTTATAAGTAATAAGTTGTAGGTTATAGGTATTAAGTGATAGGTATTAAGTGATAGGTTGTAGGTTGTAAGTTTTGAAGTAAGGATTTAAATGGGGACGTAAGTGTTAGGAGGGGTGAGTTAAATAGTATGAATTAAGAATTTAAAAAAGTTTGTCGTTATACGGGTATCAGAAGTAGGTAAGCTTACCTGACAAAGTGATATAATAAGCGCAAAGGGTGAAAGGAGTTTAGTTTTTTTAAAATAAAGTTCATAGCTGTATCAATTTTTTTTGGGGGCAGACTTCAATTCTTTATTCATCATCGTTGTGTCACTCACTTGTACTTTTTTGTTGTTCTTTCAGCGGGGTTATGCCAATGCACTCAACGGCGAATTTGCTAAAACAAATATTGTAAACCGCCGCATATACATGTAACCGTACAAGAGTGCGACGCAACGATGCAGCCCAGAGAAACTACGGCCGGGTACCAAAAAACTCCCGGCAAAAAAATATAAAAATGTAACGGGTAGCCTGGCAAACGGATGTTTTGCGCAGCCGGTAAACAAAGATTGAGAACTAAAAAATACGTGACTGTTAGCTGATATATGTCGATCATAACCCTTACTAGTGATATTGGGCAGCAGGATTACCTGGTGGCAGCGGTGAAGGGCCAGCTATATAGTGTAAGTGAAAATATCACTATTGTTGATGTATCGCACCAACTATCGTCATTCAATTATCCGCAGGCAGCTTATTTCTGCGATAGCGCCTTCAGGCATTTTCCGGCCGGCACTTTTCATATTGTGCTGGTGAATATGTTTGACGAGCGACCCACCCAAATGCTGCTCGCTTACCACAATAAACAATACATTGCCTGCGCCGACAACGGGCTGCTGACGATGATCATAGACGGGCATCCCGAGCGGGTGGTAGGGCTGCCACTGCCCGATAATGAACGCCCCACCACACTTACCTGCACCCGGGTAATAGCCAATGCTATGTGGCAAATACTTGCTGGCAAAAGCCTGGATTTTATCGGCGTGCCGAAGGTTCCTATTGTAGAGAAGCTGCGGTTAAAATACGTAAACAGCCCCACCACTATGGAAGGGCAGATCCTGTACATTGATAATTTTGAGAATGTGATCGTGAACATTTCAAAAGAAGATTTTGACCGCGAACGCAATGGTAGAAAGTTTAAAATTGTTTTTAAACGCGATGAAGTGATAGATACGATAAGCGATACCTACGCTTGTGTGCCGCAGGGAGAAAAAGTGGCATTTTTCAATTCATCGGGCTACCTTGAAATAGCTATTAACAAGGGCAATGCAGCAGGGCTTTTCGGCTTGCAGGGTTTCTCTGAAGCCATGCAAAAACAAAGTATCACGCTGCAGAACAAATGGTTCTACCAAACTGTAAAAATTTTTTTTGAATAATGTTGCTACGCCTGGTAAAGATGACCTTCAAACACGAAGAGATTGAAACCTTCAAAGCGTTTTTTGATGACAAAAAAGAAACCATAAAAGGTTTTGAAGGTTGCCTGCACCTGGAGTTGTGGCAGGACACTGCACACCCGGCCATTTTTTTTACCTATAGCCGTTGGCACAACGAAAGATCACTGAACCATTACAGAAATTCCGCCTTCTTTAAAGACACCTGGCAGCAGACCAAACTGCTTTTTGCAGCGAAGCCCGAAGCCTGGTCGGTGGACCAGATAGTGGTTGCCGACTAACCCATGCCGACTAAACATCACCTCCCCCTCACATGCTAAGACCACTACAATGGATATATAGTGTTTATGCTATTGTACTGTTCACCGCTATTTTATTGTTGGTGATACCATTGGCGTTTGTAGCTGCGCTGTTTGGTCCCGTCAGGGGTGGCAATTTTATTTATAAGGTCATGCGGATCTGGGGCTTCACCTGGTATTTTTTGGTGGGCATCAGACACCGCAATATATACGACGGCGACTATGACCCAACAGGGCATTACATCTTTGTCGCCAACCATACATCATACCTTGATATACCACCGATCATGATGGCGTTGCGGCAGCCTGTAAGGGTGTTGGCAAAGTACGAAATGTCGAAAATTCCTTTGTTTGGTATCGTATATAAAAGCATCACTATTTTGGTAGACCGCAGGGATGCAGATAAAAGGGCGGCGAGCCTGCAACTGATGAAAGACTTTTTGCGCCGCCACATTTCTATATTTATTTTTCCCGAAGGCACCTTCAACGAGACAGGGCAACCACTAAAGGATTTCTACGACGGTGCCTTTCGTATTGCCATTGAAACAGCCACGCCGGTAAAACCCATAGTCTTTCCCGACAATTTGCAACGGCTGCACTACAGCTCAATTTTTTCTTTTACGCCGGGCATCAGTCGCGCAGTATTTCTACCGGTGGTGCCGGTAGCTGGGCTAACCCCGGAAGATTTGCCAACGCTAAAACAGCAGGTTTATGCTGAAATGGAAGGTGCGCTAAAACGCTATAGACAGACATAGTTTTGAAGCAGTGAATTGATTTTATTTCCCTGGTTGAATAGGCAGGCAGGGTGAGTTTGGTAGCCGGCAGAGGTACCCTGGTGAGGCATAGTTGCGACAGTCTACCCCGCCATACAGCGGGGCTCCGTTCAACTGTAGAGCAATGTTTAGGCTTTTATCATAGCATGCCTACCGCATAGTTGACGTCAATGCTCCGTTCATCGGCAGATATTGAATGGGGCTTTTGGCAGGGTATTGCTAACCATCAGATGTAAAATGGCTCAACACTCCATACTGCCGTCGTTTGTTAATTATACCGGTCTATTTGCCAATTCAGTTTAATTTGTGCGCTCTAAAACTATGGCGGAAACCTCTACATCTTCTCCTCTTTTTACCAGTTCTGCAGCGCAATTGCTGTATGCAGAAGTGATCATTCCGCTTGCCCTTCCTAAAAATTTTACCTGGTCGATACCTGCTGGGTTGCGCGAAAAAATTCATCCCGGTTCGCGGGTTGAAGTAGAACTGAAGAGTAAAAAATACTCGGGTATAGTGAAGCGTGTTCATAGCAATAAACCCACTGCTTTTGAGCCTAAAGAGTTGTTGAATGTAATAGACGAGCAACCACTTGTTTACGGGCAGCAGTTACAACTGTGGCAATGGGTAGCTGAATACTATATGTGCAGCGAGGGCGAAGTTTTGCAGGCTGCATTGCCGTCGCACCTAAAGCTTACCAGTGAAAGTATTTTGACCTTCAATGAAGAATATGGAGAAGACTTTTCAGATCTTGGCGATGAAGAATATTTGGTTGCCGAGGCATTGCTGATCAAAAAAGAACTGAAGCTAAGTGAGGTGCAGCAGGTGTTAGATGCCGCAAATGTGTATCCTGTCATTAAGCGATTGATCGAGAAAAAAGTATGCATTGTTTGGGAAGCCCTGCGTGACACTTATAAAGCGAAATTTGAAACATATATACAGTTGGGCTCCGCATATCACAACGAAGAAAACCTGGCCAAACTGCTGAACGAATGGAGCAAAAACAAGGCACCCAAACAAATGGAATTGTTACTTGCCTTTCTGCATTATATGCGAACCGAAGGCGAGGTAACACAAACCAATCTGCTAAAGAAAGCCAATGCCACTGCCGCACAATTGAAGGCACTTGCCGACAAAAACATTTTGCGCCTTGAAAAGCGATCCGTTGACAGGTTGCCTACGTTGCCGCGCAACATAAACATAGATTTTGAACTTTCGCCGGCGCAGCAGATTGCTGTTGATAGTGTTATGCAGGCACTGGAGCAGAGGTCAGTGTGCCTGCTGAAAGGGGTTACTTCCAGCGGCAAAACGCAGATCTATATCAAACTGATAGAGCAATCTATAAAACAAGGGAAACAGGTTTTGTACATGTTGCCCGAGATTGCACTGACCGCGCAAATCATCAGGCGGTTACAAAAGTACTTTGGTGGATATATCGCCATCTATCATTCTAAGTTCAACGCCAACGAAAGGGTGGAGATCTGGAATAAAATAAAGTCAGGCGAAACCAAAGTGGTGCTGGGTGCCCGCTCTTCTTTATTCCTGCCTTTTAAAGAACTGGGGCTGGTGATCGTTGATGAAGAACACGATCAGTCATATAAACAGCAAGACCCCGCACCGAGATACAATGGAAGAGACGCCGCTATTTTTTATGCATCATTGTTTAGTGCCAAAGTGTTGCTGGGCAGTGCTACACCCTCACTGGAAAGCTATACCAATGCGTTGTCAGGAAAATACGGACTTATTAAACTTACCGAGCGCTATGGCAATGTACAAATGCCGGCAATGGAGGTAGTGGATGTAAAAACCATCATTACCAAAGAGAAGGCAAAGATCATATTAACACCTCAACTAACCGAAGCTATACAACAGGCGCTTGCCAATAAAAAACAGGTCATCCTTTTTCAAAACCGTCGCGGCTATTCACCCTACCAGATATGTGGCACCTGCGGCTGGATTCCCCAATGCCAAAATTGCGACGTAACCCTTACGTACCACAAGGCAAAAAACAAACTGCAATGTCATTATTGTGGCACAACTTATCCGCTGGTCTATACTTGTGCTGCCTGTGGCAGCCACAATTTTGTGCAGAAAAATTTCGGTACAGAGAAGATGGAGGAAGTGATCTCAGAAGCTTTTCCTGCAGCAAAAGTGGCACGCATGGACTACGACAGCATTCGCGGAAAAAATGACCATGATGCGTTGATCAAACTTTTTGAACAGCAACGCATAGATATACTTGCAGGTACGCAAATGGTGGTAAAGGGATTAGACTTTGAACACGTAAGCCTGGTAGGCATTGTAGATGCTGATGGCATCATGAACTTTTCCGATTTCAGGGTCAACGAACGTGCCTTTCAATTGATGGAACAGGTAAGCGGGCGGGCTGGCAGAAGAGAGCAGCAGGGCAAAGTGATCGTGCAGGTCAGTAACACACATCACCCGGTGTTGCAGTTTGTAAAAGAGCACGATTACGAGGCTACTGTATCAATTTGAAATAGAGAACAGGCGCAACTTTTTTTACCCGCCCTTTTCCCGCATCATCCAGTTGACCTGCAGGCACAAATTTCAAAACATAGCCGAAGAAGCCGCTAATATATTGGGCACGTTTCTCACCCGTAATTATCCTGCACACGTAAGCGGACCTGCCGAACCCGCGGTCAACCGCATACGCAATCAATACCTGTATGAACTTTTACTGAAGTTGCCAAAAGATACTGCCCTGATCAAAAAGTGCAAAACCGATATACAACAACAAATCGTGATCATCCAATCTAACAAACGCTACAGAAGTGTCAGCATTATAATTGATGTAGATCCTGTGTGAGAAATGAGGTGGTGGAAGGTGGAAGGTGGAAGGTTTAAGTTTTAAGTTTTAGGTTCTAAGTTTTAAGTTCTAAATACAGCGAAAGAACACGGTAGAAGGTGGAAGGCGGAAGGTGGAAGGTGGAAGGCAGAAGGAGAAAGGTGGAAGGTAGAAGGTGGAAGGCAGAAGGTGGAAGGTAGAAGGCGGAAGGTTGAAAAGCAGAAGTCAAAAATTCTTAATCCAAAATTTCTTCGTGAAGAAAGCAATATCATTCTTGTCGCAACCGATTGATAATGTTCAGCTCGTTGCCTTTAGGGTGTTATTTGGTGTGTTGATAATGCTCGAATGTACTCACAACATCAGATCGGGAACGGTGAAGATCTTATACCTCGACATCACTCACAATTTTGCCTTTTTTGGTTTTGAGTGGCTGGGGTTTCTGCACGGCCACAACATGCTTATATACTTTGCCTGCATGGCGCTCTGCGGTTTTTTTATCATGGCCGGGCTGGCGTATAGGCTCTTCTCTCTTTTATTCGCATTCATGTGGACTGTTGCCTATTTGTCGCATAAAGATCTATACAACAATCACTATTACCTGATGGTATTACTTGCCTGGCTCATGGCATTGATGCCGGCAAACAAACGCTTTTCTCTCGACGCGAAGCTGGGTTGGGCGCAACCAGCCAATATGTGTTACCGCTGGCAGGTCTGGATCTTTATATTTCAAGTATCGTGTGTCTATTTTTTTGCGGGCATCAGCAAAATAAATGCGGATTGGTTGCAGGCAATTCCCCTGAAGGTATGGTTGCCAAAAAAAGCGGGCATACCCTTTATCGGACACTTCCTGGCGCAGCCTTACTGTGCCTGGTTAGTTTCTTATGTGGGGTTATTATTTGACCTGCTGGTTGTTCCCGGCATGTTGTACAAGCCAACACGGATTTACTTTTTTGCCCTGGGTGTGGTCTTTCATCTATTCAATGCGTGGGTATTTGCCATTGGTTTTTTCCCGTTTTTAGCGCTAAGTATGTCGGTGTTTTTCTTTCCACCACCTACTTTCCAAAGGGTTATACCGCTACAGAAAAATGGCAGGGCGATCCGGGACTGGCGTAGTAAAAAAGGAGCAAATATTTTTAATCTGGTGGTTAGCGCCTACGTGCTTCTGCAACTGGTGTTGCCTGTCAGGCATTACTTTATTCCGGGCCCGGTCAATTGGACCAGCGAGGGTTACCGCATGGCCTGGCGCATGATGTTGTATGCGCGTTCGGGTGAGTGTCTCTTCAAAGTAGTCAACACAAAAAACGACAGTACGTGGTATGTAAATCCATCTTCGTTTTTACATAATTATCAGGTGGTAACTGTAGCGGTTCTGCCCGATGTTACCTTGCAGGCTGCCCATTATTTGCGCGATAAATATGCAACGCAGCAGCTTTCTGTTTCGGTGTATGCAATTAATAAAGTAAGTATCAACTTCAGCCAGCCACGGTTATTGATCGATACCACCACCGATCTTGCCCATACGCAGTGGCGCTTTTTTGGTCATAACAAATGGATCCTATATCCATAATATCAAATGACAAAATCATGCTACATACTGGCGGTACCCCTTACTTTACTTTCATCATTACCAGCCATCAGCAATAGCTGTTGTCTGAACAAGAGACAGCAGGTCTCTATCTCAACACTGTTGTCTTCGGCTACGGTCACATGCGCAGCATCACCGTGAATGTGACAACATAATGTTTCTAATCTTGCTTTTAATTGAAAACTTTCCATATCGATTATTTCTTGTAGAACGAATTATGGGGCAGAATATTTTCTTTTCTTACTTCTATCCGCTACTATCAGGAGGAGCAAATAATATTGCACCGGTTGTGATTAAAATAGTTTTTTTTGCCAGTAAGGGTTTGAGCCAGACTTTACAATCAAATGTGTCCTTCTGTTGCGTCGCACCCTTGTACACTTTATCTGTGGGCAGCTTTTTCCGCCTCTTATATACACATCCGCAACTGTTCTTTATAGACAAATCGTTGTATGCACCCTACTATTATTTCTTTCAAATTGGTGATGTTACTATCATTTCAATGGAACAATACCCACACCTGCCGTGGTTATTTTTACGGGTTTAATTAAACCGTTCTCATCAAATTCCATTTTGTCGATACTTGTTGCACGGTGGTTGGCATCTGTTTCACCCAGTGGTCTGCGGTGATAAATGATATACCAGTCATCACCCGAATGCACTACCGAATGGTGACCCGCCCCGGTTGCAACCGTCGTATCTTGCTGCAGCACTGTACTAATTCTTTCAAAGGGCCCCAGTGGCGAATTACCAATCGCATAGGCTACCCGGTAGTCAGGTCCTGTCCAGCCACCTTCTGACCACATAAAATAATACTTCCCATTCTTTATAAACATCAGCGGTCCTTCCACATAGCCTTTTGGCGTTATCTCTTTATACATGCTGCCGTCGCCGAGTGGCAGAAAACCGGTAAAGTCATCCTTCAACCGCATGATATTACAACGTCCCCAGCCACCATAGATCAGGTAATATTTGCCGTCTTTATCATGAAACACATATTGGTCTATTGGCTGTGCTTTATTGTAAATCTTATTCAGCAATGGCTTTCCTAAATGATCTTTATATGGACCCTCCGGCTGGTCAGAAACGCCTACACCAATGCCGCCAACTTCTTCGTCGCTGTGTATATCGTTGGCTGCAAAAAACAGGTAGTACTTGCCATCTTTCTTTACAATGGCCGGTGCCCACATGGCAATTTTTGCCCACTTTACAGCGCCAGTGTCTATGATACGATTGTATTTGGTCCAATGCACCATGTCGTTGGTTGAGAAGGCATCCATAAAAACCTGTTCTTTATACGGTGCCGAGTAAGTAGGATAGATCCAAAGTTGCTGATCAAATACGGCACCTTCGGGATCGGCATACCAACCGGGCAACACCGGATTTTGGGTGCTGGTAAAGGTGGAAGTTTGTATGTGCCGCTGGGCTGTGCAAGCACTGATTGCACAAGCAACCAACAACAAAACGGTCAATTCTTTTTTTAACATAAGGCAGTTTTTGTTGACTTAAGAAAGTTCACGCAAAGAAAGCAAAGAAGCAAACACGCAAACGTATGTTCTTCTCTTTACGCCCTGGCTTGTTTTACTTCACGCCTTCGCGTGAAGCCTATGACATCTTTATGTGACCAGCATTAATTTTTCACTGTTCATCATTTACTGTTCATTATTCATAGTTAATTCAGCGTCGTTTAGTTAAGGCATTGACATACCAAAAGCAGCATGTAATATCTACAAGTACAAGGGAGTTCCGACAAACCGGAATTAAAAATAACACAACGATGTTCAAAAGAATTCCAAAAGCCGGTCCCCAAAAAATCCCTTAACCAAACAAAATTGATTGTTCATTATTCGTTATTCATTGTTCATTATTCACTAGTCATTATCCTTCGCGCCCCTTACCGTCTTCCTGCCTTTGTGGCTCCCAAAAAAGGCGACTATTTTTTTTGATCGAAGCTGAGGTTAGCTGAAAAGAACTGCAATACCTTTTGCTCAATCCTGTCTCCAACATGATTGATGTGATTACCCTCATAAATCTCAAATTGATGGGCAACGCTGTATTTGTTTAGGGTAGAGTCGAGTGTTTTAATGGTTGCCGCAATGCCCGCATCCTGCGCACCCGCATCGAAAGCGATCGCATGCAACTGCCGCAGGTTATGGATGTATTGATCGATGGTCGCAAGGGGTCTGTTCGCATTCCATTTGATGGTAACCTCCGGCTGGGCTTTGCCATTTTTTGCCGGCAATTGCACGTAAAATGGGGGATTAGAAGGATCGGGCGACCAGGCAGCGGCGGAGGCAAACATAGCCTTGGTAAAGAAGTCGGCTTTGGCAAAATCCTCGAAGCTGGTGATGGAATTCGAGCCGTCCACCCAGCATATTGCCGGGGGGTGGCGCCACATCGGGTGCAAGGCAACAAGGGCTAAGCAGGTAGATAGCAGAAAAAATCTCCGGGTGCTTTTGACCGATGCGTAGTGTGCCATATCCACCCATAGAGTGACCGGCCAACCCACGGCTTGCCGCAGCCGGTATGGTGCGGTAGTGCGCATCAATATAAGACACGATCTCTTTGGATACATAGTCCTCCCAATCGCCGGTTGTTACAGAACTGGAATACATGCTGCCCTGGTATTTGGTATAAGCATTGGGAGTAACAAAGATCATTTCTTTGGCGGCGCCGGCGGCAAAAACACTGTCGATAATAGCCGGCATATTGATCCAATGTTTTACCAGTCCATACCATTGCGCATCGTTGTCGGTATAGCCATGCAAAAAATATACAACAGGGTAGTGTTTTTTGGGATTGGTTTTATAACCCGGTGGCAGGTAGATAGAAACATCACGGTCGGGATCGTCTCCCTCCAGGTTGCCTTCCAAACCTTTACCATGTATCTTAATACGTTCTACCGTTCCCTTTAAGTGTTGGTTTTGCGAAAATGCCGGGAAGCAAAGAGAAAAAATGAAAGACGTAACGATGAGCGCTTTAAAGAAACATTGGAGATACTTCATATAGACTTGCAGTTTGAATAAGAGAAAAGGAATTACCGGCAGTAATGTAGAAAATATTTGTGAAGTGGGATTGCAGTTTTGTACAGAATTAGCGGATAAAGTGTATTGGTTTGCCAACAGAAGGAATTTGATTGGGCATTGTTGCGACGCCTGCCTGTCCGGTAGGCAGGCTCCGTTCAACGTCAAATCTTTGTTGAAGCTTACGGGTGACTGTCACTTTACAACCTGCCTGGCTGCCCTCTAACAGAGCAGTATAATTTGCATTATCTTTTTGCTTGCTATGTCTTTTTTTATTTACCGGATCAACACTACAGTTCCATGCAAATGAAAAATTTGTCCATTTTGCAGGAAGTCGCAAAACCAGACATACGTACCCATGCCGGCCGCTTCTTGTTTAAAGGTTCCATTCCAGCCTTCACGATAGTCATTGGTCTCAAAAACTTTCTGACCCAAACGGTTCATCACCGCCAGGTGAAAGGCTGAAACACCCAGGGGATTTAGTAGCCGGAACACATCATTTTTGCCATCCTGGTTGGGTGTAAATGCGGTCGGGAAAACTGTTTTGCAGGGTTGCTCATCAATCAATATTTCTGCATACCCGGTGCCACATTGATTTGTGACTGCAACATTGTAAACACCACCTTTGGTAACAGGCATAAAGGGTTGTGTGCTGCCGTTCTGCCACCGGTAAGATTTAAATACTGCCGGTGCCAACAATAAAAATCTCCGCTGCACAGAGTTCTGTTAGCGCCGAGGTCGGGGTGCGGTATATCTGCAACAGTGAGATGCAAAGTGACAATGCTATCGCAGCCGGTGTTCGTTTGTAAGGTGTCAATATAGGTACCGGCAATGGAATAGCCGCGATAAGTTTCGCCACGGCAAATGTTTATTGTTGCAGCAGTAACTTTAGTTTATCCGTAATGGTCAGGTCGAGTAGCGTGATACTATCACAGCCATTTGTTGTGAGTAGTGTATCTGCATAAATGCCGCTCTGCAAAAGTTGTCGGCTATGCCAAACATAGTTTTTGCAGGCAACAACAGCTTCACTGCTTTTGCTGGTAGTGATGGTTAAGGCAAGCGTTATGGTACTGTCACAGCCATAATTGTTTGACAGTGTTTGGTAATAAGTCCCACTGCTGTCATACGACACATTGTTGAGTGTGTAACGCTTGCAGGTAGTTACAGTAAGTACCGTGTCGATCTTTGTACACGACGATAACTTATGAATGAAGAGGCTGCCTTTTGCATCTGCTGTTGCCCGAAACACTGCACTGTCCGGGTCAAAATCAGCAGTTCCTTCAAATTCACCGATTGTATAGATCTCTCCTGTTTGGGTAACTGCTATTCCCGATGCATAGTCTTCACCCGGACCACCAAATGTTTTCACCCACACCAGATCGCCATCGTTGGTAAGTTTGCACACGAAAACATCCGAAGGAAAGCCAGCCCCTGTACAGGTGATCTTTACCTCGCCTGGACCGGGATCAAAATCCTGTGTATTGCGAAACATGCCGGTGATGTAAACATCATTATTCTCATCAATAGCAATAACCGTTTGTTCAAATGATGAATAAGGTCCGCCTCCCACAAGTTTCGTCCACATAAGATTTCCATCATGATCATACTTGGTTAGTTGTTCATCATAGACGAATAGATCTCCATTACCATCTACGGCAATATCATACCCGATAATGCCCTGGCGCACCCACATGAAGTTGCCCAGGGGATCAAACTTGACTACGAACTTCACCTGGGAATTGATGGTAGTTGTATAGCTGACCACATTTAGCCCCGGATCAAAATCGATGCTTCCATTTACGTGACCCGAAACAAATACATTGCCTTCATGGTCGGTGCGTATGAATTCGCCACTCGATCTTTGGTTGCTCTGAAATTCATTGGCATAGAGCAGATCGCCGGCTGCAGAAAACTTGGTGATAAAAGCGGTAACCACACCGTTGCTTCCCTTCAGGGTCACACCTGCACCAGGATCGAGATCTACCGGGCCGGTTATGTACCCCGTTACATAAATGTTGGCCACCGGGTCGAGGTCTATGCAGGTGCCAACGTCTTTGTGTGAGCCGCCTATTTGTTTCGCCCATATAAAGTCTCCATCAGCACTTAACTTCAATATAAAGATGTCATTGTTATCAGGAGATGGATTGACGGGTGCATCGAGAAAGTAGTTCGCTGCACCCGGATCAAAATCCAGGATACCCTGGAAGTAACCGGTGGTATATACATTGCCCGCCTGATCAACTTTCAGCGATCTGCAATAGGCAAAGCCTGCCCCGCTGCCCAGTTGTTTGCTCCAGACAAAATTGCCGGCGGCAGTAAGCTTGGTGATAAATATATTATCGGTCGCGCTACTAAGAGTAAAATTTGCCGCGCCGGGGTCAGCATCTATTGTGTTTATGAAGTTGCCTGCTACATATACATTCCGCAGCGAATCGGTTCCAATAAAATAATTATACTCCGTGACCATTGACGGATTTGCCGTGAGCTGTTTTACCCAACTAAAATGATTGTTTTGTGCAGTCGCAAAAACTGTTTGGTACAGCACAAAAAATAAAGTGAGAAATTTTTTCAATCGCTGGTAGTTGAGGTACTTTTTAAATCGTGTCATTAAATTGACACTACACTTTTAAAGATAATTATTATCAGTCAGCTCACTTTTCTGCTGGTTTATATTTGTCAGTTTTTACTTCACGCAATCCGGTACCGAAAGTAACCTTCTCATCTTTACATTTACAGCAACGTGATGGTTCACTTGTTCTTTATTGACTGCTTGTGCTTTTATCCTAAAATTGTTTGCTATGAAGATCTCTCACACAGACATCTACCGTTACAGCATACCCATGGTGCCCTTTGCCATAGCTACCGGCACCATGCAGTTTGCCCAGAATATTTTTATACGCATTCATACAACCGATGGTTTGTCCGGCGGCGGAGAATGTTCGGCATTTCCCTACATCACCGGCGAAACACAAGATACCTGCCTGGTTATGGCGAAAGATTTTGCAGCACTTTGGAAAGGAAAAGATCCACTGGAGATTGAGCTAAGAATGCAGGAATTGGAGATGCTCACTGCCCGCAATACCACCATCAAAAGCGCTTTCGATATGGCTTTATACGACCTGGCTGCGAAAGCTGCCAGTCAACCGTTGTATCAATTTCTCGGCAGTAGTAAAAAAGAGGTGGAGACTGATATTACGATCGGGATTGGACAAATTGCTGAGATGGTGCAAAAAGCGCTCGACTTTCAGCAGCAGGGCGCCAATATATTGAAAGTGAAAGTGGGTAAAAACGCTGTGCACGATGTGGAGACTTTACAGCAGATCAGGCAGGCGGTAAAGCCGGAAATGAAAATACGCATCGATGCCAACCAGGGCTGGAACTATGAGGATGCAGTGTATGCTCTGGAAGCAATCCAATCATTAGACATCGAATTTTGCGAACAACCCATGCGCGCCTGGAACGACAACTATTTACCTGCGCTTTGTCAAACATCTAAAGTTCCGGTCATGGCAGATGAAAGCTGCTATACCAGCCACGATGCCCGGCGGTTGATAGAAACCAAATCATGCCATTCCATCAATATCAAACTGGCCAAGTCAGGCGGAATATTGGAGGCGCTGAAGATCCACACAATCGCAAAAGAAGCCCGCATTCCCTGCATGATCGGTGGTATGCTCGAAAGCCGCTTTGCCCTAACTGCCAACCTGCACTTTGCATTGGCATGCGACAATGTGCAGTATTATGATCTTGACACTTGTCTTCTCGGTCACCTTGCAGATCCGGTAACAAACGGCGCCACCTATAACCAGTTTCGTCTTACTTGTACTGACTTACCCGGCATAGGCGCAGATGTTGATGATGCGTACCTCGATAAATGTGAACACTGGAAAGTCTGACCTTACTGACTGATTTAATAATAATTGCTAATAGAATTGTTATGTCTGAAAACCGTTTTTATAACCAGGTCTTTGTTGTCACCGGCGCTGCGTCTGGCATTGGTCGCGAGGTGGCGCTGCAGGCAGCCACTGCAGGCGCCACTGTTTATGCTGCCGACATCAACCCGGCAGGGCTCGAAGAAACCCGTCAACTTGCTGCGGGTAAAAACCTGCACCTGCATACCCTTACATTGGATGTAGCGGATAAAGTTGCCATTGACGGCTTTGCACAACAGGTCATTCCGCAACTGCAAAACCGCAAACTGGTGCTGATCAACAATGCCGGGGTCGGCTTGTTTAGTGGCAACTTCGCCGATACAGATCCGGCAGATTTTGAATGGCTCATCAACATTAATCTCTGGGGCGTTATCCGCATGACGAAGGCGTTCTATCCTTATTTTATGCAGCAAAATGCCGGGCATATCGTCAATCTGTCCAGCGTGTTTGGTCTGGGTGGTTTTGCCAACCAGACCGCTTACTGCACGGCAAAGTTTGGCGTGCGTGGCTTTACCGAAGCGTTGCGTATGGAGCTGGTGGGCACAAACATCCATACTACCTGCGTGCACCCCGGCGGCATTAAAACTAACATCATGCGTTCAGCAAAGCCCCGTGGAAAACTTACTCCGGAGATGCACACCAAAGCGACCCAAACCTTCGATAAAATAGCAATGACTTCGGCCGCCAGCGCTGCCAGCCAAATCTTGACGCCGTGCATAAGAAAAAGCAGCGGCTGGTGATCGGCAAAGACGGAAAGGTAATTGACCTGCTTACCCGGCTGCTGCCGGTTGCTTATACCAAAATATTTAAAAAGAAGATGGACCAGACCTTTAAAGTGCCCGGGTAAACGAGCGGTGTATTTTTGTGGTCGCCGGCAAAGTCTTTCTGGTGGTTCATTGTTGCGACGCTCCGTTCATCTGCAAAGCCCTGATTTTACTTTTTTTATGTTTTGCCCAAGTATTGTTTCACCCGCACCATCAAATAAAATGGATCTTTTATCATGCAAGCTGACTATCGTATAGGCATTGTCGGTGCCGGTTTTGCCGGGTTGGTGGCTGCCTTGCGCCTTAAAAAAGAAGGCATTGACTCCTTTATCATTTTTGAAAAGGGGCAGCAGATCGGTGGCACCTGGCGCGATAATATTTACCCCGGTTGTGCCTGTGATGTAGCTGTTCATCTCTACTCTTTTGCTGGTAACGCCAACCCAAACTGGAACAAGCTATATGCTTCTCAATCCGACATACTTGCTTACCTGAAACAAGTTGTCGCAGATAGAGACCTGCAAAAACATATCAGGTTAGCAACCCCTGTTGTGGCTGCGCACTTTTTACAAGAACAAGGTGTTTGGCAGGTGCACGACCGGGCGGGAAACACTACTACCGTGCAGGTTTTATTGCTGGGACTTGGGTCCGCTGAACCGCCCGGTCATACCTGCGATAAAAGACAGTCATTTGTTTGAAGGACCTGCCTTTCATACCAGTAACTGGGATCAAACATTTGAACCTGCCGGTAAAAAGATCGCGGTAATAGGCACAGGTGCAAGCGCCATACAAGTAGTACCCGCCATAGCGCCAGTTGTTGATCAGTTGTATGTCTTTCAGCGAACCCCGCCTTACATCACCCACCGTTTCGATAAGAACATCAGTCGCACCACCCGCAGCCTGCATACTAAACTTCCCTTTATACAGCGGTTAAAACGCGAGTTCTTTTACTGGTTCAACGAGTTCTTTGGTCTGGGTTTTCTGGGCAGCAAAACGCTCAACCGCTTCATGCGTTTTATTGCTTTGCGCAAACTGCACAAAGAAGTAAAAGATACTGCTACCAGAAAGCAATTGACACCGGCATACACCATTGGCTGCAAACGGATTTTGCGGTCCGATGATTATTACCCCACTTTCAATTTAGACCAGGTGCATTTAATAACAGAGCCGGTTGAAAGGTTTACCAAAGATGGATTGATCACAAAAGATGGTCGATCGTATGCACTGGATGCAGTGGTTTATGCAACCGGATTTGAAGCTGCTGACTTACAACTTGGTATTTCGATCACTGGTCTCAATGGCAGGGACCTGGTTGAACATTGGCAGGAAACCGGTGGACAGGCATACCTGGGAACAACAGTTTCCGGCTTTCCAAATCTTGGTCTTTTGCTCGGGCCCAACACCGGTCTGGGACATAACTCCATACTGCACATGATTAAGTCGCAAATGAACTACCTGGTGCAATACATTCAGCACCTGGAGGCAGCAGATACTGCTTACCTGGATCTGTTGCCACAAGTACAACACGACTACAACGAACGTTTGCAACAGCGATTGCAAAGCACCGTTTGGGCAGCGGGCTGCCGCAGTTGGTACATGAATGCTATGGGTAAAAACACCACACTCTATCCGGGTTTGACCCTTACTTTCAGAAAAGAAACAAGGCGCTTCGATGCGCTGAAATATACGGCGCGTAGCTTTGATGGTAAGGATTGATGATATTGTATGAGTAATTTTTATGTGATTGAAAAAAGCTCAAAAAAGATTTTCAGTACAAGGGTGCGACGCAACGGCCGCAGCATAGATATTCCAAAGCTCTGGCCCAAAAGCGCAAAACATATTCTTTATTTACGCAATGGCTACAGCGATTACCAATACATTTACAATCTACTTTTTACTCATTGCTAAATGCCATTCATGAAAAGATCATTGCTATTCTTTGTCTTGATTTTTCCGCTTGTTGTTATTGCCCAACCCGTTACCGAAAACTATACTGACGACCCGGCATCGATAGAGCAGGCAGGAGTGCCAAAAGGCGAACTGCTGCACCGCACTTTTGAAAATTCAAAAATATTTCCGGGCACCTGGCGCGAATACTGGATCTATGTGCCGGCGCAATATGTAGCGGACAAACCTGCCTGCGTGTATGTAAACCAGGACGGTGTGCAGTGGAAAGCGCCAACGGTTTTTGACAACCTGATCAACAGCCACGAGATGCCGGTGACCATTGGGGTGTTTATCAATCCGGGTGTGGTACGAGCGCGCGATACAGCCGCAGCCATCAATCGCTTTAACCGCAGCTTTGAATATGATGGGCTTGGGCGAAACTATGCCCGTTTTATACTGGAAGAAATGCTGCCGGAAGTGGAGAAGCAAACGACCGGTGACGGGCGGGCAATCCGCTTGTTAAAGAATGGAAATGACCGGGCGATAGGTGGCTCGAGCAGCGGAGCGGTATGTGCCTTTACAGCAGCCTGGGAAAGACCAAAAGAGTTTTCACGTGTCTTCAGCGCCATTGGTACGTATATCGGTTTGCGCGGCGCCGAGCGAATACCCGACGCTCATCCGCAAGTATGAACCCAAACCGCTGCGTATTTTTTTGCAGGATGGCACGCACGACCTGAACATATATGCCGGGGATTGGTGGAAAGCCAATGAAACGATGGAGCGTGCCCTGACGTTTGCAGGCTACGAGGTAAATCATGTGTGGGGCGAAGGTGAGCACAACGGCAAACACGGCACCGCTATTTTTCCGGCAGCCATGCGCTGGCTGTGGAAAGACTGGCCAAAACCTGTTGCAACAAGTGCCACAAAAAATCAATTTCTCAACGACATACTGCTGCCCGGCAACGCCTGGGAATTGGTAGGAGAGGGCTACACTTTCACCGAAGGAATAGCCGCCAATGCAACAGGCGAAGTTTTCTTCCAGGATATACCAAACGCTAAAACATACAAAGTTGGTCTGGATGGGAAAGTGACCACACTACCCATCGATGCAAAAAAATCAAGTGGAACGGCCTTTGGCCCGGATGGTAAACGCTATGTAGTAGCCGGTGGAACGAAACAGATCATCAGCTACGATGAAGCCGGCAAAGAAACAATTGTAGCAGACAGCCTTAGTGGCAACGACCTGGCTGTAGCCTACAATGGTAATGTTTATGTGACTTCGCCCGATGGTGTTGACAAGCCCAGCAAACTGTACCTGCTACAACCCGGCGGTAAAAAAATAGAAGTTGACGCAGGAATAAAATATGCGAATGGTCTTGCCTTTTCGCCCGACCAAACCCAACTGTATGTAACAGAGTCGGCCACACATTGGGTATGGGTGTACCAAATACAACCCGACGGAACGCTTACCAATAAGCAACGCTATGGCTGGCTGCACTCACCTGACCTGGAAGGCAATGCCTGGTCTGATGGATTGAAGTGTGATCGTGACGGAAGGATCTACGTGACCAGTCGCCTGGGCATTCAGGTGCTTGATCAGACGGGCAGGGTCAATGCGATACTACCTGTACCAACCGGGCAGGCTTCCAACATATGTTTTGGCGGAAAAAACTTTGATACAATGTATGTGACCAGTGTTGACAAAGTCTATCGCAGAAAAGTAAAGGTGCAGGGCACCAATACTTTTGAGAAACCCTTTAAGCCTGCATTGCCAAGACTGTGAGGAATGTTGAGTTATGAGTTTTGAGTTATGAGTTATGAGTTATGAGTTATGAGTTATGAGTTATGAGTTATGAGTTATGAGTTATGAGTTATGAGTTATGAGTTATGAGTTATGAGTTATGAGTTTTGAAGTTATGAGTTGTTATGAATTATGAATATTGAATTTCTGATCAAAGGGTTTTGAGGGTTCATTATTCATTATTCATTATTCATTATTCATTATTCATTATTCATTATTCAATCCAGCTTTCGGTATAGCCTTCATTTTCTATTTCCAATGCCTGGTTTGTAAGCATCAAGCGGATGAAAAGTATCAACCATTACTGCAAGTTCTTTGGTTTCTTTGGCCCCGATGCTTTTTTCAACAGTACCGGGGTGTGGGCCATGCGGTATGCCGGCAGGATGCAGGGTGATCATTCCCCGGGTAACATTTTTGCGACTCATAAAATCACCATCAACATAGTAAAGCACTTCATCGCTATCGATATTGCTGTGGTTGTACGGCGCAGGTATAGACAAGGGGTGATAATCGAACAAACGAGGAACAAATGAACACACCACAAAATTGTTGGCTTCAAAAGTTTGGTGTACCGGCGGCGGCTGATGCACCCGCCCGGTAATGGGCTCAAAATCGTGGATGGAAAAAGCAAAAGGATAGCAACACCCATCCCAACCCACTACATCAAAAGGATGCCCTGCATAGTGAATATTATATAGCATACCCTTCTTTTTTGTCCGCACTAAAAAGTCGCCTTTTTCGTCATGCGTTTCCAGGTTTAGCGGCGGACGAATATCGCTTTCACAATACGGTGAATGCTCCAGCAACTGCCCATATTTGCTCAGATATCTTTTTGGAAAACGAATGGGGCTGAAAGACTCTACAATGAAAAACCGGTTGTTGTGATTGTTAAAATGAATCTGGTAAATAGTTCCTCGGGGAATGATGAGATAATCGCCATACGAAAAGGGAAGATCGCCATACATGGTCTTTAGCACACCTGCTGCCTTCATGTACAAAAATCATTTCATCGGCATCGGCATTTTTATAGTAATAATCTGTGACACTTGCTGCGGTGATGCTAAAACAATATGCACATCGTTGTTTACCAATACCGGCACGCGGCTTTCAAGATAATCAGCTGCAGGTTTAACTTTAAAGCCTTCAAAGCTGCGGTGCTTCAGCATTTTTTCTTCTGCAATCTCCGGCGCTACATCTACCGGCTTTTCGGTTTTAATAATTTGTGTTGGTGGATAAACATGGTACAGCAAAGAATAATCGTTAGAAAATCCTTCAGTTGAAAAGAATTGTTCTGAATATAAATCCTCCATCAGGCTTGCGAAACTGTGTATGGCGTTTATGTGGTATTCTCCGAGTGAATAATAATATGGCATAGCAAATCGTTTTAATTTGTTTCCAGGCAATTATCGCAAGTGATCTCCGGTTGTGTCACTCCTTGTACGGCATATTTCCAGGAGGCTTATCATGTCTTTTATAAGTATCATGTTGCGACATGCTGTAGCAGCTAAAGCTGTAAAGTATTGTGTGTCACAATCTTACAAATTTCCTCTTGCTTCCTGCTCTCTTTCAATGGCTTCGAACAGTGCTTTAAAATTGCCTTTACCAAAACTCTTGGCACCTTTGCGTTGAATGATTTCGAAAAATAGGGTGGGTCTGTCTTCTACCGGTTTGGAAAACAATTGAAAAAGGTAACCTTCATTATCACTATCAACCAAAATGCCCAGTTCCTTCAATGGCGCAAGGTCTTCATCAATATGACCAACCCGGTCCAGCAGGTCATCGTAATAAGTGTTAGGGACTTTTAAAAATTCAACACCCCGGCTCATCAGTTCTTTTACTGTCTTTACAATATCGTTAGTGGCCATAGCAACGTGTTGCACACCTTCGCCATCATAAAATTCAAGGTATTCTTCCACCTGCGATTTTTTTTTTCCTTCAGCAGGTTCATTGATAGGAAATTTGACAAAGCCATTGCCATTACTCATTACCTTACTCATGAGGGCCGAATATTCTGTTGAAATATCTTCATCATCAAAAGTGAGAATATTTTTAAAGCCCATCACCTCTTCATAAAACTTCACCCATCTATTCATTTGGTTCCAACCTACATTGCCTACGCAATGGTCAACATATAACAGCCCTGTTTCGGTAGGTTTAAAGTGTGGATTATTCCATGCGCGATAACCTGGCATAAAAACGCCTTTGTAATTTTTTCTTTCAATAAACAGGTGGGCGGTATCGCCATAGATATGAATGCCGCTGATAACAACTTCACCAAATTCATCCCGCAGTATTTCCGGTTCGGCATAGCTGACTGCGCCGCGCTCAGTTGTTTGCTCCCACGATCAGCCTGCATCATCTACTATTAGCGCAATGTGTTTTACACCATCGCCATGCTTATAGATGTGTTCGGCAATTTCGCTGCAAGGGCGCAGGGGGGTGGTTAGAACAAACGTGAGTTTGTTTTGCCTTACCACATAGCTTACGTGGTCTTTTACTCCTGTTTCAGGTCCGGCATAGGCCAGTGCCTGAAACCCAAAAGCGCTCATATAATAATGTGCTGCCTGCTTTGCATTGCCAACATAAAATTCAATATAATCGGTGCCCTGCAAGGGCAAAAAGTCGGTTATGTTTTTCCTGGTTTTTTTGGTTGTTACGGTTGACATAAAAATTAATTTTTATTAGTAATGACGGTAAGTGCACAACTATAGTTGTGCCTGCGTTTCCATTAAAAAAAGTAAAAATTTATGCTGCCGTGTCTGTAGCAAGCGCCTGCATCAGGCACACGTAATTGTTGTACCTGTCGGTGAAGAGTTTATATGGATAATCGGGTCGCAATCGTTGTCTTTGAAATACAAAATTAAGCTATTACCAAAGGGGTTCAAATATTATTCCAGCAGGCAGCAACAACTCTCCCTATTTTTTACCGTTTCCTTTATGCATTAGTTACATGGCTCATAACAGATGTTGCTGCAGAGCTTTTGTGGTAGCCAGCGGTATTTCCCCGATGGTGCATTGGTGCGATAGTCTACCCCGCCATACAGCGGGGCTCCATTCATCTTCAAAGCAATGATTGAAAAGCCACAACAGAGAAGTAAAAGATGAACGTACTGCGACGCAACGACTGCTTAAAAAAAGATTCAAAACCCTGGTCCCTAAAAACGGCATAACACTGGAATATGGCAGATAAGCAACCGGAAAAGAATGAACGCTTTAAACATTTGGTCAACTGTTTACCTATAGTCGGATACTAAAGCACAGGCAGAATAACCGACTGCCACGACGAATAAAAATTCTACAATTTTTTTATTACCACTTCTTATGCTTTCCCAACAAATTCTTTTAACTAAACACCCTGTCGTGCGACCGCAGATCGTCCCACTGCGGTGTAGGTGCAAAATAGCTTTTGTCTTTCGGGTGCAGGTGTTCTTTTACCGCCTCATCATTCAGTTCTATGCCCAGCCCCGGCGCCGCCAATGGCAGGTTGGCAAAACCCTTGGTGATTAATTTTCTGCCGTCGGTTGTTTTCACCAGGCTCTCCCACCACGGCAGGTCGATAGAGTGATGCTCGAGCGCCAAAAAGTTTTGCGTGGCAGCCGCACAATGCACATTTGCCATAAACGATACCGGCGTGCCCGCCTGGTGCATCGCCATGGCTATACCATGTTCTTCGGCATAGTCGCCAATCCGTTTGGTTTCCAGCAATCCGCCCGAGGTGGAAAGGTCGGGATGAATGATATCAACCGCGTGTGAGTCGATCAGCGGTTTAAAGCCCGCCAGCAGGTACACGTCTTCGCCGGTAAGCGTAGGCGTATCCAGCGCAGTGGTGATGGTTTTCCATTGTTCGGTATAGTCCCACGGCACAATGTCTTCCATCCAGGCGAGGCGGTATTTCTCCAGCGATTTGCCCAGGCGTATGCCATTATTCAGGTCAAAGTGTCCGTAGTGGTCGGTTGACAGCGGAATATCATAACCCAAAATACCACGTACATTATCTACCAGTTTTGCCAGTCCTTCCAGTCCTTTTTCCGTGATCTGTATTTGCGTAAACGGATGCCGCGCATTGGCATACGACATATAATTGCCCTGCCATTGGGCAAGATCTCCTTTATCGTTTTGCCAGAATTTTGAATTGACCAAACCCCCGGGTATGTCTTTCAGTTCGCCAATACCCAGGTCCATTTTCAGCCAGGTATATCCCTGGTCGTTGATGCGGTATTTCATTAGTTTCTCCTGCTCAGCCGGAGAGTCTGCTTCGGGGGTATCGGCATATAATCGTATGTTATCGCGGTACCTGCCGCCCAGCAGTTGCCACGCGGGTACATTATAGGCTTTGCCACACAGGTCCCACAGTGCCATCTCTACCCCGCATACGCCGCCGGCCTGCCGCGATGGGCCGCCAAATTGTTTAATGGCTTTAAAGATCATTTCCACATTGCAGGGGTTCATGCCCAGAATCCGGCTTTTCAGCATCAGTGCATAGCGTTCATCGGCGCCGTCCCGCACTTCGCCCAACCCATAGATTCCCTGGTTCGTGTCTATGCGTATGATGGCGGTGCGGCCCAGCACGGTCGTTACGGCATAGCGCATGTCGGTTATTTTCAGGTCCGATGGCGACGAAGCGCGCCGTACACCGCCCGTTGTCTGGGCGACATATCTTCTATCGGGCTTAGCAGCATCGAGCCGCCGAGGGCAATACCTCCCAGGGCAGATTTTTTAAAAAAAGAGCGGCGACCATTGTCGTCATGGGTGGGTTGTGTAGCGTTTGTTTCGGGAGTTTTTATGCCAAGTTTGGCAATCATTTTTTCAGATGGGGTCATGATCGTTATCGTTGTTTGATGAGCAATTTGGGTAAGGTGGTAAACAAACTTACAATGGGTAAAATAGAAATTAAAAGTAACAATGGGCGGACTTCCTTCAACTTTTTTACCGCTTTATGTGGTGCGCTGCTACTTGTTGAGCAAAGCAGTATAACTATGTTCCTGCTTTTGTTGCGACGCTCCGTTCATCAGCATAGCCTTGGTTTGGCTTTTTTCAAATTGCACCTGGAAATATACGGTTATTAGAATTTTGTCCAATCCGGTGTCGTGATGTCGAATCTGTTTTTTGAAGGTGATGACTGGCAGTATTCTTTTGTAAGCCCATCTTTGTGCACCAGCTTTGTGCGCCTTGCAGATGTGCCTGCGTTGGTGCGCAAGTATTGCAGACGTTTTATGCTGTTTCAATAATCTTGATTTCTTCTTTGGTCAGGTCGTAAAGCTGGTAAACCAACTAGTCTAATAAGTACCTAACTGTATTGGTTTCGATAAATATTTTTTTAATAAAGCAACAGTGTTGTAATTTTTAATTTGGGCTTCTAATTCAGTGTATTGATTTAACCTCAGATACTAAAACAAAAAATAGCAAAACGGATTTTAGCTCCTTCCATTGATACTCCTGCTTCCAATTAAGTGTCTTGCCAAAAAAATCCTCATAAACAAATCTAACTGCCGCGCGAATTTCAGCATTACAGATCTTCATGCTCAGCTGTGTTTTGCCTTTTTGATGTACCTTTCCTTTGCATCGTTTCGGCACAAAAAAGAAACAAGAATACCTTATTCCAATCACTGCTCAATCAAAATTCAAAACCATTGTTAGCCTTATTCTACTTCTTAGGTACAATCTAGATTTTACTATTTCCTTAAATGCAAGGCGATTATTAATCTCGGTTGGTCAATATTCCCCACACTTTCCCTCTTAAGTCTACATAACAACTCTAGCCTTTCTTATATTTCTAAACACACTTTAATTCTGAAACAATCGTTTTTGACTGACGGTATATCAGTTTTTCCATTTCTCTTTTCTGATCTTTACTTGCTGCGTTGCGGTACGTGTCAACAGCTATGCGGTAACTGTCAATAGTCCATTTGCTTTTTTTAAGCGCCTGTTTCAGATCGGCATCAATGGCAAAGCGGCTAACCAAAGAGTTTCCGCATTTAATATTGATGTCAATGTTTGGAAGCGTTTCAAGCTCTGTGGCGTTTTTGTAGTAAGCATTTTTCAATAGCTCAATCCATAAACGCAAGCGGCATATCTTTACAGAATTGGGATTGATGTCAACACCAAAAAGACAGTTTTCAATAAGGGTTTGCTTTTCGTGGAAAAGCGTTTCCTGTATTCGCTGGCTTTCTTTGTTGGTTGGGTTGTATTCAAAAAGTTCACCTTCTTCGTCAGTTACAATCAGTTCGTCATTTACTACTTCTACCTGGTATTCTTTCAGTCGCTTACCGTGCCTGTCCTGCAGTATTTTCAAATCGTTTTTTACGGCGATCATTTCATTTAGCGCCGAAACCAGAAAGTGGCCGGAACCAACGGCAGGATCGCATATTTTAATACTGTTGACAATGTGGTTGGCTTCTCTGCGGTCTTCTATTTTGTCGTACAATTCTTCTAAACTTGTGCAGTTCCATTTTTTGGTTTCGTTAAATTTCTGCACTACGGCCTTGCGTATGGTTTCGCTGCACATATACATGGTAATGAAGCCCGGCGTAAAAAACGAACCGTCTTTATAGCCATTTATTTTCTCGAAGATCAACCCCAAAACTGACGCATTGATCAGTGTTTTATTGTCTTCCTGATTTTCCTCCACAGAACCATCTTAAATTTTTATTCGTATTTTTTTGTCTTGTTTACCCCTTTTTCCAATTTATTGTGTCCTCCTTACACGTTTACAATTCATTAACGTTTTGGTCATTTTAGCGCAACATCTCCGTAACATACCCCGGATACTTTTGCCGAAACAATAAAAAATTGTATGCGGCATTTCAACCCAATTGTAGCCCGGATCTTTTGGCTGCTCATCTTATTGCCTGTCACCTTTCGGGCCTTTTCCCAGGATGGCTTTGTGCGTGGCAAGGTCACCAATACTGATCACCAACCTGTACAAGGTGTCAGTATCACCATAAAGAATCACAAAGGCGGAACAGCTACCAATGCTGGCGGCGAATTCAGCATCCCTGCAAAAAAAGGTGATGTACTTACGGTCACTTACATTGGCTTCGAACAGGAAGAAGTAACCGTTCAGTCCGACTATTTGCCGATTGAGATCCATCCCGCCAACAATGAACTTAATGAAGTGGTGGTTACTGCTACCGGTATCAAAAAAGAAGTTCGACGCTTAGGGTATGCTACGCAAACTGTAGATGCATCGCGGCTTACGCAGGCACGCGAACCCAATCCGCTCAACTCACTCAAGGGCAATGTGGCAGGGCTGTCTGTAAATATCAACCCCGAGCTGGGACATGCGCCATCTGTTTCCCTGCGTGGCGACGGTTCACCCATGTATGTAGTGGACGGTGTGCCCATGACCTCCGATACATACAATGTAAACCCCGACGATATTGAAAGTTTCACCATTCTCAAAGGACCCAATGCGGCAGCTCTCTATGGCTTTGCCGGTCAAAGCGGTGCCATCATCATCAACACCAAAAAAGGCAGTCGCAACAAGAAAGGTTTCACGATCGATCTCAACTCCAGCACACAATTCAGCAAGGGTTTTATAGCATTGCCACTGGTGCAGGATGAGTATGGACCCGGCGAATATGGCACCTACGCATTTGGTGACGGCAATGGCGGCGGCGTTAATGATTATGATTATGATGGTGGTTGGGGCCCGCGTTTTCGACGGACGGTTGCTGCCACAGTACGATGGCATGTACGACCCCAATCAAACCTATACGACAACCTTCGAAAATGGTCTCTCTTATGCAGGACATATTAAACCTACACCGTGGGTAGCACGTGGCAAGGACAACCTGCAGCGGTTTATACAAACAGGATTGCTCACTGCCAACAGCATAGCACTCAGCTCTTCTACCGAGAAGACGGACATGCGGTTTTCTTTGGGTAACACTTACCAGAAAGGAATTGTGCCAAACACTTCCCTGAACAATTTCAACTTCACAGCAAATGTTACCCAGCGGCTTTCACCAAAGTTTACGCTGAGTACATACTTCAACTACAACCGGCAGTCCACACCCAATTTGCCTGATGTGAACTATGGTCCCAACAGCATCATTTACAACATGACCTTGTGGGGCGGTGCCGACTGGAATATAGATGATATGCGCAACTACTGGCAACCGGGCAAGGTGGGTACACAGCAGATCTATGCAGAATATTTCCGCTACAACAATCCATATTTCATGAGCTACGAATGGTTGCGCGGACACTATATGAATAACGAGTATGGATATATGTCGCTCAACTATAAACTCAATAGCAATATCGATTTTCTTTTGCGCCCCAGCGTAAACACCTACGACTTTGTGAACACTGAAAAAATGCCTTACTCGGCTAATTCGTACCGCAGCGCTGCAAAAGGAGACTACCGCGAAGATCACCGCTCCTTGTTTCAAACTAACATAGAAGCGCAGGCACGCTACCAGCGCAACAGCATCTTAGGCTTTATCGATGTGCAAGGTTTGCTGGGAGCTAATGTGCGCAGCTTTGCCTTCAATTCCAATTATACAACAACCAACTACCTCAACGTTCCCGGCATTTATTCCTTTTCCAATTCACTCAATGCCACACAGGCTACTTCGTTCAATTCAAGGATGAAAGTGTTAAGCGCCTACTATTCTTTTGACGTGGGTTATAAATCTTATGTTACCCTTAATGCTACCGGGCGTGTTGACAAGTCATCCACCTTGCCAACCAACAACAACACTTATTTTTATCCATCCTTCAACCTCGCAACCGTTATTTCAGAGTATGTCAAACTACCGGAAGCAATATCATTTGTAAAAGCCCGCGCATCGTATGCCGAGAGTAAATCAGGAGGCACCTATGGCACTTTCACTCCCGACATCAGTGGTCTTGCCGGCAGCGAATATGGGTATGCATATCCTTCACCTTATGATGGACCTTCTTACCAATTCTCACCCACCTACACACTCACGCCTAACTATGAAAACCAGAACAGTGCAGCTTATACCAATCAAACGATCAGCAACTCCATCAAAACCAACAGCCGCAAGGCTTACGAAGTAGGATTGGATATGCGCTTCCTTAAAAATGCAATTGGTCTCGACATCACCCGCTATCATTATAAAAATACCGGCATCGTATCCAAAGGCATCTCATCTTCCACAGGTTACTCTTCTAACCTCACCAATGGAAATGTATATACAAACGATGGTTGGGAAGTTGCCCTGAATGCTACCCCGTTTAAAAATCCAAATGGTTTTAGCTGGAATGTGGTAGCCAATTGGTTCACCTTTAAAAAGGTTTGGGTTGAGAATTCCAATCCAAATAATTACTCTAAAAATGGCTCACGTACCGACCTGGTATATGGCAATGCTTTCGTGCGCACGCCCGACGGGCAATTGGTCCATGATGCCGGTTCAGGTTTGTTGCTACGCTATTCCGACCTGGGTGTGAATGCACAAAAAATATACGGTCATGCTGATCCCGACTGGCAGTGGGCAGTGATCAACACCGTTGGATACAAGAGTCTGTCGCTGCGTTTCCAGTTCGACGGTATGGTAGGTGGGGTAATGGAAGATTATGTACGCAAGAAAACATTGCAGGGTGGTCGCCACATTGAGACGATAGAAGGTGCTTTCGGCGATGCGCGTGACAACGATGCAAAAGGTGCTTCCAGTTATTCTTATGTGGGCGAAGGTGTGGTACTGACAGGTGGTTCTATCATGCTCGATCCGGTAACGGGGCAGATCACCAACATGGATAAGTTAACAGCAGTACCCAACACAACCAAAGCATCTGTACAAGGCTATGTCTCCAGGATGGCCAGCATACCTGATCTCGACATCATTAAAAAGACCTACGCCAAACTGCGGGAAGTATCACTTTCCTACGCGTTACCACAAAACATTTTGGGCAACGTAAAGTGGGTAAAGCAGGCATCGCTGTCCCTTGTCGCCCGTAATCTCCTCTACTTTTTCCCGTCGCGGTATAAAGATGTGGATGTGGATCAATACACTCAGGACAGTGGCTCGGGTCTGCAAACGCCTACTACCCGAAGCTATGGTGTCAACCTTAATCTTTCATTCTAAACCCTTACAACAATTAGTATGTTCAAGTTTCAGAATATAGCTATCAGCGCCTGTGCGCTGCTTATCATCACAACCTCGTGCAACAAGACCATAGATGAACTGCAGGTCAATCCCAATAAGGCATCTACGGTGACACCCGACCTGCTCCTGGGTACTGTTTTGAAAGATGTTTCCGGGACAGGAAATGCCGGTTCATTAGGTGGCATCAACTCGTGGGATGATGTGCACAAATACAATCAATATTTTCTCGGTGCATACGGCTACTACGGCGACAATCAATACAACTGGCAAAGCGGTTCTTTTGATAGCTACCTGGTCATGAAAAATGTAGTCCGTATGGAGAGCGAAGCAGCCACACGTGGACTAGCCAGCGTTAATGCGTATGAAGCCATTGGCAAGTTCATCCGCGCCTGGTATTTCTATAACCTCACTTCTATGATGGGCGACGTTCCGTTGACCGATGCCTTGCAGGGTATCGACAACCCAACGCCTGCCTATACACCACAAAAAGAAGTGTTTAAGTATGTACTGGCAACATTAGATACAGCCAATATGCATTTTGCGAAGTTGCTTTCAGAAGGAGGCAACGCGATCAGCACACCCACGCAGGATATTTACTTCAACGGTGACCTTGCCAAATGGCAGAAAACGGTCAACGCTTTTAAACTGCGCGTATTGATAGCCCTCAGCAAAAAGTCTGGCGATGCTGAGTTGAACATCCCCGCACAGTTTGCAGCCATTGTCAACAACCCGGCAAGTCACCCGGTATTCACCAGCCAGGCTGATGATCTGAAATTTACCTACATACCTACCTACAACCAGTACGGTATCAATGCAGATAATTTCGGTTCCACCTCTTCGCGCTATGGCATGTCGCAAACCTACATACAAAGCCTCACCGACCTGCACGATCCGCGGGTGTTCATCACCGCCGAACCTGCCTGGAAGATCGTAAACTCGCTGCACTATGCTGCTACTGATTTCCGTGCGTTTGTCGGCGAGAGCACCGGTCAGTCTATCGACCTGATCGAAACAGAAGCCAGCGCCAGGCTTTTCTCTTTTATCAATCGCAAAAGGTACTATTCTACCTATACCGGCGAGCCCAATGTATTGGTCGGCTACAAAGAACTTTGCTTCAACATAGCCGAAGCCATCAACCGCGGCTGGATCAGCGGCGATGCCCAGGCATGGTATAAAAAAGGAATTGTCGAGTCGATGAATTTCTATGGCATCGACATCAACCAAACCAATTTTCACTGCCTACTTCCTCAAGTCTGGCGGCTTGAGCGATATCGCTCCTTATCCATTCTCGTTCAATTTTGCTGATTATTATAGCCAACCCGCTGTTTCCTATGCAGGCGGCAGCGACGGGCTCCATCAAATATTGCTGCAGAAGTACCTGGCGCTATTTCAAAACTCAGCCTGGGAAGCCTACTTCAATTTCAGAAGAACAGGGGTGCCGTCGTTCAAAAGTGGTACGGGCATCGGCAACAATGGTCAGATACCAAAGCGCTGGGGCTACCCCAATGCGGAACAAAATCAAAATGCCGCTAACTGGAAAGCTGCCCTGGCTAACCAGGGTTTCGGCTCCGACGATATCAATGGGGTAATGTGGCTGTTACAATAAACCCTTATCCCTTACCGGACGAAGCTTTCTATAGGCTTCGTCCATTTTTTCTCCTTCCACAGGGTTACTTACAAATGCTATTTTAATTATTCCTATCTAACCCAATGGCGTTTAGTAACGTACCTTTTTTGCAAACCAACAGTAGGATTTCTATGGTGCATCGTTGTGTCACTCCCTTGTACTTTTAATCATTCTACTGGGCTATAACCTACTCTTTGTTAACAAAATTGCATTGTATATTAACTGAAAAATTAGTCATGAAAAGATGGATCTTTTTAGCGCTGTCCCTATTTGTTTTCGTACTTGTCCATGCTCAAACTAAAGGCAAGACCGAAAACCTGGTGATCGTAACGCTGGATGGCATGCGTTGGCAGGAAGTGTTTGGCGGCATTGACTCCGCCCTTATGAACAACCACGAATACGACCGCAACTCGTCGGCTATGGCTGAGACGTTTTGGAGCAATGATGCTACCGAAAGAAGACAGAAGCTATTCCCGTTTTTATGGTCCACAGTGGCAGACCAGGGGCAACTCTATGGCAACAGGTGGCTGCACAACTATGTCAACAATGCCAATCCATACTGGTTCTCCTACCCGGGATACAATGAGATCTTTACAGGCTACCCTGATACCGCGGTTAGCTCAAACGATAAGATCTACAACAAGAATGTAAATGTGCTGGAGTATATCAACCGGCAAAAGAACTACAAGGGTAAGGTAGCGGCGTTTACTACCTGGGATGTGTTTCCCTATATACTGAATGCGCCACGCAGCGGTATATATGTAAATGCAGACGTAGATACGCTGCGCTTCTCCAACCCTTCGCTCAGCCTCCTCAACGACATGCAATTCCTCACCACACGTCCCATCGGTGTGCGTCCCGATGTGCTGACCTACATGGCCGCGCGTGAATACCTGAAGGCTTACCAACCCAAAGTCTTGTACATCGCCTTCGATGAGACGGATGATTTCGCCCACAACGGTATGTATGATCAATACCTGAAAAGCGCGCATGCAGAAGATGCGATGATCGCCGATCTGTGGAAGACCTTACAGGCAATGCCGGCATACAAAGACAAAACCACCCTGATCATTACGTGTGATCATGGGCGGGGTGATGCAATAAAAAGCCAGTGGCGCAGCCATGGACAAAAGGTGGAAGACTCAAACCAGATATGGATCGCGGCGCTCGGGCCGGATACAAAAGCATTGGGTGAAGTGAAGCAGGATGGACAGTTGTACCAGCGTCAATTGGCGACAACGTTTGCTGCCCTGCTCGGCTTCGATTTTAAGCCCGCACATGAAGTGATGCACCCCGTGGAGACGATCCTGAATGGAAGATAGGGGGGAATGGGCTGTTTCATTCCTTTCTTGAATTTTCTTTGGTTACTTTCTTTTTTTCAAGAAAAAGAAAGTGACATACGCTGTTGAATTGTAGAACAAATTGCATGGTCGTGAAGAAATGTCATTTTCAAAAAACTGTTTTGGTAGCCAAAAATTAACTAGTCGGGATGACAACGCGAAGGTGTTTTGTCATTCCGAGGAAACGAGGAATCTCACACTCGCTCGGGTCCATTCGCTTGGCAGGGCTCAAGGAGAAAATGAGATCCCTCCTTCGTCGGGATGACAGCGCGGTTTAAAACTCACTATTTGCAATAATTCTTGGAGAACATAAGATCGCCTCGTTCCTCGAGATAACACCGGCAAAACCCAAAAAAAGCCCTATCAACGCGATGCAGATGAACGGAATGCGACGCAACCATGCCTCCACAAAGGGCTTCTGCCTGTACCAAAAAATGCGAAGGAAAAAATGGAAATGATCAATACCGATGCTGCTGCAACTACACAGAAACTAATGGATCTGTTCCTGCAACATGGCGACGAAGATTATGATGGTGAGCCGGTATCGCAGGCAGCACATATGCAGCAGGCAGCCATGCTGGCAATAAAGGAAGGCGCTGATGAGGAACTGGTGATCGGAGCCTTTTTGCACGATATCGGGCACCTGCTAAAACATACCCAACACACCACAGCCATGGGCAACTACGGAGTTGTCAATCATGAAGGCTTGGGCGCCGCCTACCTGCAGGCGCATGGGTTTTCAAAAAGGATATGTGCAGTGGTAGAGCAGCATGTTGCCGCCAAACGCTACCTGGTAGCCACCGATGCAACCTACCAAAATAACTGTCGCCGGGAAGCCTGGAGACATTGAAATGGCAGGGCGGACCTATGAGCGATGAGGAGACAAGAGCCTTTAGAGATCACCCCTACTTTGCCGACATTGTAAGGGTGCGCCTGTGGGATGAGCAGGCAAAAGACAGCGCCAAAGAACTGCTGCCGCTGCCACATTTTTATACACTTATCAAGCAATACTTAACTGAAAAACACAACGCATGAATTAACCTATAAAACTGGTTGTATTTGATATTGCCGGCACTACGGTGAAAGACAACGGTGAGATTGCAATTGCTTTTAAGGATGCGCTTGCCGAATTTGGATATGATGTACCCGTAAGCAAAATCAATCCATTGATGGGCTATAAAAAGCCGAGGCGATTCGTAAAATGGATCTGAAGAATACAGTAATGATAATGAGAGAGATAACCGAAGCTGTTATATCAACGAGATTCATGAACGGTTTTATGAAACTCATGATTGCGCATTACACAACAACAAGCCGAAATAGTGCCTTTGCCCCATGTATTGGAGGTATTCGCATTTTTGCGAGGCTAAGAACATAAAGATCGGTTTAGACACTGGCTTTTACAGCGATATAACTGCAGTGATTATAAACCGTCTCGGCTGGCTGAAAGATGGGGTGGTAGATTATGCCATCTCCAGCAACGAAGTGCCTAGCCGGCAGGCCGTTTCAGCCATTTATGATTAATAAAATGATGCAGGAAGCAGGCATTACCGATGCACGGCAGAGTGATTAAAATGGGGATACCGAAGTGGATGTGAAGGAAGGTAAAAATGCAGGTTGCCTGTATGCTATCGCCATAACGACCGGCGCTTTTACACGCGAAGAATTGCTGCCTTATGAGCCATCGTTTATTATTGATGATATGAAGGAGTTATTACCTATCATAGAACACGCTTGTTTAAGAGACTATGTATGTATCCCCGTTGTTGCAAAAAAGTTGAGTAAACCTGTCTCCATGGCTGCTATCGGTACTATGCGGCGGTGTGCTCTTTTTGCGTGTATTTCTGCATGTATGCTTTTCAGAAACCCTTTACTGCAGCCGGTTACAAGGCTTGTCTTTTCTGCAGGTCGATTATAAAGTATGGCTGGTGACGGCGCAGGTGATCGGTTATATGTTCAGCAAGTTCTATGGCATCCGATTCATCTCCTCCATGCGGCCCGAGCGCAGGGCAAGATACCATTGTCCTGCTTATATTTTTGCGTGGCTTGCGTTACTGTTCTTTGCCATTACGCCGACGCCATACAATATCATTTTTTTACTTCTCAATGGCTTTCCGTTGGGTATGATCTGGGGGCTGGTGTTTAGTTACCTGGAGGGGCGAAAATAAACAGAGTTTATGGGTGCCGTATTAGCGGTAAGCTTTATTTTTTCGTCGGGCGTGGTAAAGAGTACCGGCAAATGACTGATGCTCGACTACCATATTAGCGAGATGTGGATGCCGTTTTGTACCGGGGCATTATTTGTAGTGCCCATGATTATATTTACCTGGTTTGTTAAATCATATACCACCGCCATCAGCCGCCGATATAGCCCTGCGCAGCGTGCGCAAACCAATGACCAAAGAGGAGCGCAAAACATTTTTACAAATTTTTGCCGGGCATCGTGATGATCGTGATAACCTATGTGTTGCTGACCATATTGCGCGATTTCGCGACAATTTTGCAAATGAGATCTGGAGTGAACTGGGCTACAAAGACCAGGCATCTATATTTACGCAAACGGAAGTGCCGGTCTCACTAATCGTATTGCTATGCATGGGTTCACTCATATTGGTGAAGAACAACATCCGGGCTTTTATGATCAATCACTACATCATCATTGCCGGTTATGTACTGGCATTTATCTCCACCCTTTTGTTTATCGCATCACATTATCAATCCCTGTCGCCTGGATGATATCCATTGGCACTGGTTTGTACCTGAGTTATGTGCCCTTCAATGCCTTGTATTTTGAGCGATGATCGCCAGCTACCGGATCACCGGCAATGTGGGTTTTATAATGTATGTAGCGGATGCCTTTGGCTACCTTGGCAGTGTGGCGGTTTTATTCATCAAGCAGTTCTTTGGTCTCAGCCTTTCGTGGACAACTTTTTTCACCGGCGCTGTATGCATCATCAGCGGGGTGGGCATTGCCGGCACCCTTTTGTCTGCAGTATATTTTCGCAAAAAATATTATTCACCCGATAAAAAATTTGAGCCTGTATATGCAGCGTAAAAGTGCGATAGTTGTAGGTGCCGGTATGGTGGGTTTGGCAATGGCAGAAGCCTTGCCGGGCGCGATTACTGTGTAACTGTTTTTGAACGCGATGCCCGGGCGGTGGGTGCGTCCATCCGCAACTTTGGAATGATATGGCCCGTAGGTCAGCCCAATGGACACTTGTATGAACGTGCCCTGCGCAGCAAAAGCATCTGGCAACAAATATGTGCAGAAGCGAAATTGTACAACGAAGAAAAGGGCAGCCTGCACCTGCGCCTACGATCCGACTGGAGGCAGGAGGTGATACAAGGAGATAGAAGCGCATAATAACGAACTGCGCCCGGTAGCGGTGTTGAGTAAAGAGCAGGCGTTAGCCAAGAGCGACATGATAAATCCGGAAAACCTGGTGTGTGCGCTGTACAGTGCAGATGAAATGGTGGTTGAAGCGCGGGAAGCGATAACCGCTATACCTTCTTACTTCGCCGAAAAGTATGGGATCGTTTTTCATTTCAGCACGGCGATTACGGCTGTTGATCATCCAACGGTGTATAGTGGTGATAAGATGTGGCAGGCTGACGAGATATATATCTGCAGCGGTGCCGATTTTGAAACACTGTACCCGGAGGTTTTTGCTGCCAACGACTTTACACAATGCAAACTGCAGATGATGCGGCTGGCTGCTCTGCCCGCTGCGCAACGCATTGGACCATCGCTTTGCGGCGGGCTCTCGCTTATACACTACAAATCTTTCGAGGTTGCGCCGTCGTTGCCAGCCCTCAAAAGGCAGTACCAGCAAAACCTGCCAGCTTACCTGCAGTGGGGGCATACATGTGATGGCATCACAAAACGCCACCGGCGAGTTGACTATTGGTGATAGCCACGAGTATGCCGCCGTGCACGATCCTTTCAACCGGCAGTTCATCAACCAACTCATACTCGATTACCTGCACCGCTTTACGCGCTTTGGCAGCTACCAGCTTACGCAAACCTGGAACGGCATCTATCCCAAGATCCGCAATGGCGCTACCGATTTCATCTACGATCCGCAGCCCGGCGTAACAATCGTCAATGGCATGGGCGGCGCCGGTATGACCCTTTCTTTTGGTCTGGCGGAAGAGGTGGTTAACGGTAAGAAGAGGAATATTATTCCCGGACTATAGCCACAAAGACGGGAAGGCGCTAAGGAGCGCAAAGATCTTTTTTGGTAGCCGGCATTTGTTCTTTGAGGGGCATTGCTTGCGACAGTCTACCACGCCATATAGCGGGGCTCCGTTTGACTGTAGAATGCAGGATAGGCGCAAAGAATATTGAACCACAGAGGCAGGTAGACACGGAGGAACACAGAGTTTCTATTCCAACGCAGAGCCTCTCCCGATTTTTCTTCGGGAAGGAATCTCATACTCGAGTTGTAGCCACGAAGACGGGAAGACGCTAAGGGACGCGAAGTATTTTGTCATTCCGAGGAAGGAGGAATCCCACTCGCCCGGTTGCCTTTTTTCAAGTTACTCAGCACCTTCTGAAACAAACCCAATCCACCACTTCGCATACCAAACACAATACGCTGAACTGTGGTCAAATGAACAAGAACCTCCACTTATGTTTTTCAATGCATAAACTTTTTGCCGGAATGTTTTGTATAAATCAAGCACTTCCATTTCACCTTTATTGGTTACCCGGTCTAACATATTTGATACGGTAAACCTTTGTTGCAATGGTTGCTGTTTACACACCAGCCAACAACAAAGCTTATGAGATTTACAGCCATCTTTTTGTTATTGATCGCTTCATTGCAAAGCCCTGCGCAGACCACACTGGTCAAAGAAAAGATCAGGCAGGTCGAAAACAACTTAATTCCATACGTTCCTGTCGAAGGTTTCAAAGGCTGGAACATTAATGACAGAATGAGGTATTATAACGTACCGGGACTAAGCATAGCAGTGATAAAAGATTACAAAATTGAATGGGCAAAAGCCTATGGTCTTGCAGACACTTCGAAGAAGATACCGGTCACTACACAGACCATGTTTTCAGCCGGTTCTATCAGTAAATTTTTGATGGCAACTACCGCACTTAGGCTCGTTGAAGAAGGCAAAATTGCTTTAGACAGTCCTATCAATAAATACCTGACCTCCTGGAAACTCGCGGAGAATGACTTTACCAAAAAGACACCCGTCACGCTACGCATGTTGTTAAGCCACTCTGCCGGCACTTCACAAACGTCTTATTTCGGATTTACACCCGATAAATCACCGTTGCCTTCTATCGTGGAAATTTTAAATGGTGATAAAATAGCCGAGTCAAGAAAAGTAGTTGTAAACAGTGAACCCGGTAAAGAGTTCCGCTATTCAGGTGGCGGAAGCATGATTGCTCAATTGGCTTTGATGGATGTCAGCAAATCATCGTTTAGTGATCTCACCCAGCAGCTAATTTTCGACAAACTGGGCATGACCAACTCAACCTTTGCACAACCGGTTCCGGCGAAGTTTGATAAGCAAGTGGCGTGGGCTTACTCGTCGGCAAGTTGGTTCAAAGGCATGCCTTATGTTTACCCGCAACAGGCAGCAGCCGGGCTTTATACAACGCCCACAGACCTGGCTAAATTTTTCATCGACATCCAAAAATCATTTATTGGTAAAGGCAGTCGTATTAAATCAGCCGCTGACACAAAAAATGCTTACTCCACAGGTAAATGTTTCTGACGGTGGCTACAAAGAACAAATGGGTATTGGGCCGTTTATTATTCAACGAACAGACAACAAAGACTCAAGTGGCGTCTATTTTGAGTTTACGGGTGTAAATGCTGGTTTTTTGGCCTATGGCATCGCCAGTGTAACGGGCGGGAACGGCGTAATAGTAATGCTCAATTCAGGCGATGACCAAAACGGAATTGGCAAGGAAATAAGACGGGCAGTTGCGCAGGTGTATAACTGGAAAAACTTTTTACCCGAAAAAATTGAACCTGCTAAACTACCTGCGGGTGATTTGGAGAAAATGACAGGCAGATACAGAATGGGTACCAACGAGGTTGTTTACCTGCGCCGGGAAAAGAACTACCTCGTTGAAAATATAAATGATGGTAAGGATATTTATTGTTTTCCCATCTCGAAAGACACCATCGTTTTTACGGATTTCAACATCAAAGGCGGTTTTGGCAGAAATGACAAAGGCGACATCATTTCCTTGCAAAACATCTACCAGGAGAAGCCCATGCCAAGAATGCAGGACAACGAATTTTCACCTGGTGAATACCTGAAGATGAAAAGATATGACAACGCGACGACAGCCTTTGCAGCTATGAATATGAACGAATACCAAATTACTTACCTGGCTTACGACCTTATGAACAATAAACCGATGGATAGCACGGCCGTTGCAACCATATTAAATATTGCCGTTGAGCAACATCCCAATGCATCTATTGTTTTCAGCCGTTGGGGAGATTTTTATCTAAAAACCGGAGAGAAAACAAAGGCGATAAAAAGTTATCAGAAAGCCTTAGAGTTCGACCCGACAGATCAACAAACAAAGGACATACTCAGCGGTTTAGCGAATTGAGATATATAACCAAATCGGGGTTACAATGAATTTTTTTTGGAGCCCAACAGTTGTTTTTTAATGAGGCTTTTGTTGCGTCGCACTCGTGTACGGAAGATATTTTTTGGGGCTTTTTACATTTTATATTTACAGTTCAACAGAGCGATGCCGCTGAACGGAGCCCCGTTGTATGGGTAGACTGTCGCAACTATGCCACCTCAAAGCTACTTTGCTGGTGACCAAAAAATCCTCGTAGAGAAAAAGTAAAAAGGTAAGCCCCGCAAAAGCGAGGCTTACCGGCAGAAGCTGAATTAAAAATTCCCCAATTTTTAGACTTCAGAAACCTTCTTCTATTTTTTTTTCCGAAAATTTATTTGCCTATCATCATTTGTTTGGTGGCTGTTCTTTTACCGTCTGCTAGCAAAGTATAAGTATAGTTGCCGGCGGCAAAGTCAACCGAATTAAGAGTGATTTGTCCTGCGCCTTTACCAGACAGTGAAATGGTTTTAAGTACCCGGCCGCTCATGTCGCTGATAACAAGACTGGCTACCGAAACACCCGCCGGAATGGAATAAGAAATGGTGGTATTGCCATGTGCAGGGTTAGGTGCATTTTGTGCCAGGGTCGCTTTGTCAAACGTACTGTTGATGTTGTCGGTTACCGGTGCAGGTCTGGTCTGTGCGCCGCTGCTGATCATAGTTTTCAGGTCTTCAATCTCTTTCTTCATTTCTTCATTTTGTGCCGACAATTGTTGCACAGCTTTTACCAGCGGCACTACAAACTCAGCATAGCGAAGACCGTACAGATCCTTGCTGTTTTTTGCTGCATCCACACCGCTGAAATCGTATTTAACCTCCTTTGCTGTTTTCTCTACATCCTGGGCTATGAAGCCGCTGTAAACGATCTGTTGTTTTTCCTTGCGGGCAGTAACCTCGGCTTGTGTGGGTTGCAAAAGTTTGTCTTTCTCGTCTTTTGAGACATTGGGTTGCAGGATCTTTTGCCGCATCGAGGTCGAGGTTATAGGTGACAGGTTTTAATTTATTAATGAACTCAAGCCCCGGCACATTGGCTTGTATGTTCTTTTTAACCCGACCGTCTGATATGTTGCTCCAGCCGGTGTAGCCACCAATGCTGCTAACATAGTTGCTGCCAATACGTACCTGGTTGCTGGCGGAAACGAATGACAGAAAACCAATGGCCGTAGAGTTATCCGCATTATCGACAGTTGAAGATGCCTTGTGCCCGACATAGGTGCAGGCGGAGGACACATGGAAGTCGCCGGCAGACCAGCCTATTGCGGTGTTTTTGGCAGTGCTGGTATTGGGATAGAGGGTGCGTTCGCCTACGCCGGTATTGTAGCTGCCGGTATAGTTAAAGTAAAGCGCATTGTCGCCGACGGCAGAGTTCTGTATGCCATTGTAGTTTTGGTTGAGTGCCAGGCTACCGACGGCTGTATTACCCGAAGAATTGGTATTGGAAAGCGCAAAATAACCAACAGCGGTGTTAGAATAGCCGCCAACATTGCCCACGAGCGCATTGCTGCCCATAGCTGTATTGTAGTAGCCGTAAACATTGTTGTACAAAGCCCGGGCGCCGTTGGCAGTGTTTTCAGCAGCGCTGTTGTTCCAGTAGAGCGCCTGGTAGCCGGTTGCTGTATTGTTGTAACCGGCAGTGTTTCTAAACAGCGCTTTGGAGCCGAGCGCGGTATTTTGATACAGCCGCGAAGTATCGCAAAACTCACAGCTTGGGGAGGTGCCGAGCGCCTGATAGTAAAGGGCAGAATCACCTACTGCTACGAGGTGATGACCTACCGTATTGTTATATAAGCGCAGCAGAACCAATGGCAACGTTGCTGTTGCCGGTAGTGGTTTGGTAAAGTGCGGACTGACCCAGGGCAGTATTGCCTGCTGCGGTTGTTGGGCCGTAGAGCGCATAGGCGCCCATGGCAGTATTGTTGGCGCCGGTAGAAGGTTGCGAGATAGTGCGGAAGCCAAAAGCCGTATTGCGGTTGCCGGTCGTGTTTTTGAGCGCCTGGTAACCCATTGCGGTACGCGCCTGAGTTGTGTTGGTGCCAATGAAACCTGATTGATTGTTGTTGACCTTGAACACCAGTGGAACGTTATCGATGGTTCCCAAAAAATTAGTGGCGGAGCTTGTGCCTGAGTTGCCGGTTGTTAGCCAGGATTGCGCGCTGGCAAAATTGTACTGCATTGAAAGGAGCAATGCGAGGGAAAGTATCCTGTGTAAAGTTTTCATGATGAGTATGTTTTGTATTGCTTTTATGAAAATGATAAAGGCGTAGGGGAGTATTCCTTTTCCGGAAAGAATACAATAAAAGTAAAGGGGGGAGGGAGGCGGGGCAACCGGCAATGAACAGGTGGAGACTATATACTATTTGGCGGCAGGAATAGGCTGATATGTGGCGATGGAAATGACGGTAGATGCAGTTTTATAACTGACAATACACCTTTGAAAAAAAATTGGAAAAAGCCCCCTGATGATTTGCCGTACAAGCGAGCGTGGCAACGATGCCTGATAGAGAGACTAATGCCGGTAACCAAATCATTCTTCTTTGACAAAAGGATTTATATAAAGAGACCGGAATTATAAATTGGCGAGACGGCTGAGAAACTCATCTTTTTTGCGGCGCGAAACATCGACTTGCGAGCCATCGGAAAGCGTGATGGTACCGCCTTCGCCGCGTGCATAGTTTTGTACATGATGCAGGTTGATGAGGTGCGAATGATGCACCCGTATGAAGTCGTATTCATGTAACAACTCTTCAAATTCTTTGAGCGTTTTTGAGATGACGAGCTTCTTTTTATTGGTCAAAAAAAAGTTGGTATAGTTGGCATCTGCCTGGCAGCGGACGATGTCGCTCAGTTGAATTATCATAAGACCATTTGAAGTAGGCAGGGCGATCTTTTTTACATTCTTCTGCATGTTCCTGAGGTTGTAAAAAAGCGTTTCGAACTGGGTGGCAGATTGTTTCTTGTTGACCTTTTGTTCGTAGTGCTGCACTGCTATTGTTAACTCCTCGAGGCTGAAAGGTTTGAGCAGGTAATCGAGGGCTGAAAACTTGATTGCCTGTATGGCATACTTCTCATAAGCGGTGGTAAAAATGACCTCGAAGTCGATGGTGCTGAGTTGTTGCAGCATGGTGAATGCCGAACTGTTCTCCAGTTCTATATCGGTGAAAACAAGGTCGGGCTCGGCAGCTCTTCAATTGCCGCTTTTCCTTCTGTTGCGTTTTTGCAAGCAGCTACCAACTCGATGTTTTTGAAATGGGTAAGTAACAGGTTTTGCAACAGATGCCTGCTGCGCTCTTCATCTTCAATGATTATTGTCTGTATCATAGCCTCTGCAGAAGTCGCTGATCAAAAAGCCTGTTCAAAAGGTAGCAGCAATTCTATGCGCAGACCTTTGGGCTGATCGCCGGAGTCCTTCAGGTCAAATATATTGATAGCAGATTGTACTTGTTTGATACGGTTTAAAATGGTTAGTCTTTCCTGTGTGATCTTCATGCCGAGCGAGGCTTGTTTTTTTTCGCCCCGCTGTTCCACCGAAATGCTTGCCCTGCCTTTGCCATTGTCCTCTACGGTGCACAGAAGTTGGCCGTTTATTTTTTTTATTGCAACCTGAATATTGCCGCCAGCTTTGTTGGCAAGACCATGAATGATGGCGTTTTCAACAAACGGTTGAAGCAGGAGCGGAGGGATAAGTGTGTTGTCTGTTTCTATTGATTTATCGACGTATATGGTGTAGCTGAAACGGTTTTCGAAGCGCAACGATTCGAGTTGCAAATAGAGATCGAGTGCCGCCAGGTCTTTGTCGAGGGTTACTTCCTGCTCGCGAGAATTTTCCAGTATCAGTCGCATGAGTTTTGAAAAACGGGCGAGGTAAGAAGAGGCACTTTGGCTGTCGTTGCCCAAAACAAAGTTGTTGATAGAGTGCAGCGAATTGAAAATGAAATGTGGGTTCATCTGAGAGCGCAGGGCTTTCATTTCTACATCGCTCACCTGGCTTTTGAGTTCGGCTTTGGTCTTTTGTTCTTCGGCGTCGCGGCGGCGTTTGTAAAATAAAAAGCTGGTAATGGCTGAGAGCAGGAGAACAGAACCACCCGCTATGGCTGCATTCTTTACTGTTTGCTGCCTTCTGATCTCTGCGGCTGCGAGTGTTTCTTTCTTTTCAAAGTCGTAGTTCAGCTCTTGCCGGGTGATCTCTTCTTTGCTTGCATTGTTGAGAATGCTGTCGTGCAGCGGCAGTAACTTTTTGTACACTGCTGCAACCTGGGCAAAGTCGTTTTGTTTTTCATAGACTGTAGCCATGCTCTGCAGTATTTCCTCCTGCTTGGTGAGTGAACCTGCCTCTTTTGCCAGATCTAGTGCCTCACCATTGTAAGCATTGGCAATTTCAAAACGGTTTGTAACGGCATAGGATCGTAGTTCGGTTGGAGTTGCGCCGGTATAGGTATCACCTATCATATTGAGTACTGTGGCGAGGCTGTACTTATCATCCACTTCTTCATAGATCTTTTTGGCTTTGAAAAAATTATCCATGGCCTCTACATATTTGTGTTGGTCGAAGTACACGATGCCCATGTTGGAAAGGTTGTTGGCAACACCGCGTTTGTTGTTAATGCTTTCGTTGAGCGTAAGTGCTTTGGTATAATATTGAAGCGCTCCGGGTTTGTTGTTTTGGTTGTCGTACACTATACCGATACCCTCATATTCCATTGCCTTGCCAAGGTTGTTGCCAGCCAATTCGTAAAGGTGCAACGCCTTTCGGTGAGCAGCCAGCGCTTTGTCGTACTGTTTGATATCGCCATAGAGCGTACCGGTATTGCCGAGAATGGTCGCGATGGTCTGTGGGTCTGATGAACGCTCAGCAATTGCCAGGGCTTTGAGATAAAATTCGAGTGCCCGGTTGTTATTGGATAAAGAAGAGTAAATAGCGCCGGTACTGTTGTAAATATTGAGCAGGAATGATGGTTCTTTTTGCGCGAAAATGATTTTCGCCTGGTCAAGACTTTCCAGCGCTTTAAAATATTGTGCGCGGTTAAAGTATATTTCGGCAAGACGATAAAGTTGCAGGGCATAGCCGCGTTCATTTTTTAGATCGGCATAAATAGTAAGTGCCGTGTTGTACATTTTTTCAGCCATTGAGTCTTCACCCAGGCGTATATAGTTGAGACCTTTGGTACTGGTGGCAGCAGCCGTGAGCGATGCATTGGATAAATTTGCAGCAAGGGCTATCGCCTGGTTGGCGAATTGTATCCCTTTTTCCGGATCTATCTCGGCATAATCGTAGGCGATCGAGTTTAATAAGTTGAAGCGCACGGTATCTGCCTGCGAGTGCTGGGGAAACACCCGCAACAGTGAGTTAAGCTCGTTTTGCTGGGCAATGGCAGCTAAGGATAAACTGTATAAAATGAATAAAGAAAGTATCGTTTTCATAGTACAAAGTGGGGACATAAGCATTATGGATGAAAAAATATTTTAAGTGGCGAAGAACCGGAACCCTAAACATTTTTTTAGAGGTTCTGCAAGAACTGGAAACACACACACACATAAAAAATGATCATTGGGTCTGTTCCTGTTTTATAAATGTATCGTTTTGCAACAGGTATAAAAAGACGAATTGGAGTGTCTGTCAAAAAATGGATGGCAAGTGCAACGATGGCTCACTTACCGGTAAACGCGGGTGACAAAAGCTGAAAACATCCAACCACCGGGTGGAAGTAAATGTAATTGCGCATTTATCGAACAAGGTCGTTCAAGTAAGAAGTTTTTTTTGGGAGCCGGGCTTTGGGAACTTTCTTTAGCATCGTTGTGCCTGCCTGCCGGCAGGCAGGTCACACCCTTGTACTTTCAGATAGTACATTCTGCTGTAATCCAGTTACAGCATTAACTCAACGATATTGATTTATCAAACGATAAATACAACCATATTTGCAAACTTTTCTGCTGAGAACTCAAAAGGTAGTGGAAGAGGAAACCCAACATGAAAACAAACCAACTGCTGACAGGTATCATCTGTATTTGTCTTTCTACCGCGTCAAAAGCCCAGACCGAACTTGACCCGGTAACCATAACAGCGACTTTGCACCCTGAAAACGCCTCGGCAACAGGACGAAATATTGTTGTAATAAAGGGCGACCAATTTTCGAAACTACCCATAAATTCTGTGGACGAACTGCTGCGGTATGTACCTGGACTAGAGGTGCAAATGCGCGGACCCATGGGCTCGCAAAGCGATATTGTGTTGCGGGGTGGTACCTTTCAGCAGGTGTTGGTTATACTCGACGGCATCCGCTTGAACGATCCTAATACCGGGCATTTCAACAGTTATATTCCCATAGCGCCCGCTGAAATAGAACGCATAGAAGTGCTGAAAGGTGCATCGTCTGCCATCTATGGTTCGGAGGCTGTGGGCGGTGTTATTCAGATCATTACCAAAACATTTGCCGCCAAAAGAGGACAGCACAAACAACAGCTTAGTGCCCAGGGAACAGTTGGCGAATACGGTCTTTGGAACGGTCAACTGGGTGGCATCTACCAGGCAGGCAATACGGTTGTAAGCGGTGGTGTAATCAGTAACAATGCCGATGGGCAACCACAAAGAGGCACAAAAGGTTTTCTGCACAACACAACAGCCTCCGCCTCTGTAAACCAGTTTTTAGGTGAACATTGGAATCTTTCAGTACAGGCTGGCCTATGATAAACGTGATTTTGCCGCTCAAAATTTTTATACTTCTTTTTCATCCGACACAGCCAGCGAAAAGGTGACGACCGTCTGGAATCAATTGCGACTGGCCTACGAAAAAAATAAGAACAGTTTTAGTTTCGACCTGGGCTACAAAGCAGCAAAAGACCAATACAAATACAACTCAGCAGCAACAGCCAACCTCAACAAAAGCAAACTGCTGCAAGGTTTGGCGGTGTACAAATGGCAGGCAACAAAAAACACGGGCATCACTACCGGTGCCCAGTGGGTGAATAAAAAGATTGTAAGCAACGACAGGGGTAACCACAACCTGAACCAGGTGGGCACATTTGTGCTGCTGAACCAGGCACTGGCAGACCATCTCATGGTCAATCCTGCCCTGCGCCTGGAGTGGAATGAGATCAGCGGCTGGCAACTGGTGCCGCAGATGAATGTATCATACAAACTTCCGTATTGGCAACTGCGGGGCAGCGCCGGCAAAACCACCCGCGATGCCGATTTTACCGAACGGTATAACAACTATAATAAACCTTTTGTAGGCAGTGGCAGTATTGGTAATCCAGACCTGGTAGCTGAGCGCTCTTTTAGCTATGAAGCAGGCGCAGACTACTTCGGTCTCAAAAATGTAAAGATCGCAGCGACTGTTTTTCAACAGCGTTTTTCGCAATTAATTGACTTTGTCACCACTCCGTACGCCATGATGCCACGCAAGGTAAACCTGTCGCCAACGGGCACTTATGCACTGGCCGAAAACATTGCCAGTGTGCGTAACACCGGTGTTGAAACCGACGTGCAGTATTTGCTAAAAATGGTGAAAGACCGCCAGCTTTTTGCAACGGTTGGGGCAACCTGGTTGCATACCGAAAGTGATAGATCAACACCTTCGTTTTATGTTTCATCGCACGCAAAATTTCTCAGCAACTTTACCCTGCAATACACCGCCAAAAAGTTTCTTGTAAGTGCAAACGGTTTGTATAAGGTGCGCAATCCGCAGATGTCAACACCCATACATGCAACCATCTCAAAAGACTATTTTGTGCTGAACCTGCAAGGGCAAATATTTCTCTACCAGAATAAAGTGGCAGTATATGCACAGCTCGACAATGTGTTTGATAAACCATACAGTGACCTGTTGGGTTCTGTTATGCCCGGGCGGTGGTTGATGGGAGGTTTTAAAGTAGCGTTGTAGAAGCTGGTTAAAAACCCTTGCCTTTCGTTTTGGTTTTAATACGGCAAAGCATGTTGTCGGCAGTGATGTATAGGGTAGAACCGTCGTTGCCCCAGGCGCAGTTGCTGGTTAGCTGACCTGTCTCAATACGCCCCAGCAGTTCTCCCGTTGGTGAAAGCACCAATACTCCACCTGGTCCGGTTGCAAACAGGTTTCCATGGATGTCTGTTTTCATGCCATCGGGCAAACCCTTCATACCTTGTTGCAGCATAGGTGTAGCGTCATAAAATAATTTACCTGCTGCCAATGTACCGTCAGGCTTTACCGGGTATGCCATAATAATCGCACGCTCCGGCAGCGACTGACCGACATACAAAATGCTTTCATCGGGTGAAAAGGCGCAGCCCATTAGGTGTAAGATCGCTGATCAGCAAAGTCACTTTTCCGGCAGTATCTATCCTGTACACACCACGCAATTTTTCCTTTTCCTGCTGTTCTTTAGGCAAACCATAAATGGGGTCGGTAAAGTAATAATCGCCATTTGATTTCTGAACAATATCGTTGGGGCTGTTGAAACGTTTACCCTGGTAGTTGTCAGCGATCGTTCTTTTTTTTCGGGTCGATAAACTCATGGCAGAGACCCTTCTGTCGCCATGCTCGCAGGCAACCAATTCACCTCGCTGGTTCAGGATCAGTCCATTGCTGCCAGGCTCTTCGCTATAGACACCGGGACCGGTGTAGCCGGATGGCTGCAGAAAAACTGAAAGTCCTTCACCCTCATTCCATTTGTACATGGTGTTGCGTTTTACATCAGAGAGCAACAGGTATCCACCATCTTTTACCCACACCGGTCCTTCACTCCAGAGAAAGGTATCGGCCAGCACTTCCAGCTTTGCCTGTTTGGCGATCAGGTCGTCGAAGCCGGGCTGCAAACGCACCAGTCTGCCGGCTGTTTTGGGTTGGGCTATTGCCATTTGACTTAGAATTAATAGTGATATGCTGAAAATGAATTTCATGTAGATGTTTATTATAGCTAAAAAAAAATTTGATGAAGCTGCTGCCGGCTTTTTTTTCCCGCGCGATTTTTTTATGGTCCAGGCAAAAAAATGTATTTCAGCATTGTTGCGTCGCACTCTTGTACTGAAGTCTCTTTATTGAACTTTTATCGAAATGAAAAAAAAACTGCAAAAGCATCTGCGTGTTCATCCAGTTTACAAATGCATGCGTAAAAAAGCAAACAGCGTTTTCCTGATATAGTCAACATCAAACATTTCGCCGTAGTGTGGTGCGTTGGGCACTATGATCAACTGGTTAGGTACACCGGTAACGGTAAGCCAGGAGCTTAGCATTTTCGATTGGGTGTAGGGTACCGACTGGTCTTTTTCACCCTGTACGATCAGGAAGGGCGGGTCGTACTTGTCAATGTAAGTTACAGGGCTTGCGCGCTTTGCCAGGTCGGGGCGCTCAAATGGCAAAGCACCCAGCAAAATGGAAACCGGGTTTCTCTCGTTGTTGACAGAAGTATCCGGACTGCTACCCAAAGCTACCAGGTCTGACGGACCGTAGAAGTCGAGCATGCACCTGATCTTGAACGCAGGTTTGGCGTTGTAAAACTCGCTTACATGGTTGTTATTGGAAAGGGCTAGCAACGACGCCAGGTGTCCACCGGCTGAAAAGCCTATCAGAGCAATACGTTGCTTATCAAATTTGTATTGAGCGGCATGATCATACAGGTATTGTATTGCCTGGTTGCAGTCAATGATCTGCGCCGGAAAAGGCACCTCGGTGCTATAGCGATAGTCAATAGAAGCCAAGGCATAACCGCTGTCTATAAATCCCTTCACGGTGTTCTTCATATAGTTCATGTCGGCATACTTATCGTTGAGCATCCAGGCGCCGCCATGTATCCAAACAATTAAAGGAGTATTTGCAGTAGCGTGTTCGGGCAGGTATATATCCAGTAAATGATGGCGGCTCGTATCGCCTGCATAGGGTATGTTGCCATAGGTAATGGTGCCTTTGGGAAAGAGATTGCTGACCGGCGACGATGATTGTGCAAATACATTGCCTACAGCGGCAAGACAAACAACCAGGAAAAAGCAAGGAAGCATTGTTTTTTTCATATAGCAAGAAATTGTCTTTGGATAAAAGTTTGAATAGGACATACAAGATAAATCCATCTCAACAATTATACAGCTACCAACGAATTAACCTGCCGAATAAATTGCCTGCAAAGCTGCCTGAAAAGATGCGGTACAAGGGAGTGACACAACAAAAGACCCACAGGGTTCAAATGCTGGTCAGCTAAAAAAAGACTTGAATTTTTTAAACCAGAGAAGTAAACATCAGAATTTTTCTACTTGCTTTATTTAAATGAATACACAAATGCTAACCCTTTTGCACCCCTGTTTGACATAGGTGTAATGCTCACATCTTTCATGGCTTTGATCTTGTGCAGTTGCGGCACCAGCAGACCGGCGCCGGCGCCCACGGCATAACCAAGAAGATTGTCGCTCAAAAAATGCATACCCGCTTTGTAGCGCAGGTAACCAACAAACGCGGGCACGGCAGCGGCGCCCACCCATACGTACGGAATGGCTTTGCTGCCGGGGTTGAAATCCTGAAACGCCTTTGCCCAAAAGAAGGTAGCGGCAGCCGTTGCAGCCGTATGCCCGGCAAAAAATGCCCGTTGGGAATTTTTATCGAGGCGCAGATCGTAGGGCGCTTTGGTGCCATATACATAGGGGCGGCTGCGGTACACCAGACCCGTTGACATGGTAAACAACGTGCCGGTAATAGCCATGGTTTCGGTGTATAAAACCAACACCTGCCCCAGCTTGTGGCGCTCATTGGTGTTTACCAAAGCCATTAACACCGGTAGCGCAAACGATGCCTGAAAGGGAATATAACTGAGATCATCAGCCTTGGTAGAATAAAAACCTGCGCTGCTGCGGTCAAAAAAAGGGATACTGCTTTTTGTTTTGGTTGCCAGTTGAGCCGGTGTCAGATCGTGCTTGTCGTTGATGAGTTTGACACCGAGGGCGGTTAAGGCGATACCGCCGGGAATGATGGGTGCATCCACCTTAATGCTTGTCTTATACGGCGAAGTGTACGCTGTTTTGCTCAGCCTTTGTGCCGGGCTTGCAGTTGCTAAAACGATAGTTGAAAACAACGCGATGCATACCTGTTTCATGTAGTGATGTGGAATTAAGTCGTTTATTGTTAGAAGGTAGTGCAACCCCGTTTTGCTTGCCTGCAAAAACAGTGCACCTGTGTTTTTCCCCAAATATTGTTAGCAGCAACAAAAAGAACCGGCAAAGCCGGCCCGTGTGTACGAGGATTATGTAAAGTGCTTTAATTTATGTTTTTGGGGTCTTTAACAGTTACTTTTCGCCTGAAACGGATCGCCGCATTTTTGATGAAATTGCTGGAGAGACTTAACTCAAATCGTTGTTCGCCGGCGTAGATGATCGCCAAAGCAGTATTGGGTGGAATTGTACCCAGGTTTTCTGCAAACATTGTTATTTCGTTGATTGCAGTATCGAGCGGTAAGACAAAGGTCATAGGTTTATCGCTAAGCATTTGCTTGTAGGCAACCAACTTGCGGTTATAGAAAACTGAGATGGTGTCATGGTCCACTTCGCCATTGTCGTACAGCGCTATTCTCAGGCTGTCGGCCTCTACGTCTATCACGGGTGGCACATCGAAAGACCGGCGATTAAGAGCGGTAATGATCGGGTCGGCTTCGACTACAATAGGTTCTTCTTTGGGCGGCGGCAGGGTGTCTTCTTCTGCATCAATCACCGGAAAGGGTGTTGTTTCCGCCACCTGCTTTACAAATTTTATATTTATTGCCGGGCAGGTAAAACGGTACTGATATAATGGATTGAACTGCCCACTGAGTGATGACTTAAGCCGGGAGATCTGCAGGGTGAAGGAACCTTCCATTGGGCAATCGGCGCCATTACTATCCAGCGCCTGGTAGTTTAGCACAGGGTTCGCATTCAGTTCCAGCAACCGGTAGCGACTGTTATAAGTACCCGTCACTTTGGTTTTTATCTCCGCATTTCTAAAGTAGTAATTAAATTCTCCGGTTACCCTGGTGCCCTTTTGTTGCAAGATCAACTCAGAAAGATAGCTGCTATGGCTGCCGGCTTTTTTTACCTGCCCTACGCCGTACCATTTGCCGGTTACCGTTTGGGTCTGCGCAACCAATGTGAGAAAGCAGAAGCAAAGCAAAAACGAGATCTTAGTATTCAAATCGACAAACTTTTTAAAATGAGAAAATACTGGACGCCAAATCTGTTCCTGCCGCGCAGTTTACCGGGTACATACCCTTCACATTAGAAAATCTTTAACAAATTCTGTTACTTCAGGTAGCGTTTCATTTCTCTATCAGTATCTTTTTTCTTCAGTGTTTCGCGCTTATCAAAGTTTTTCTTACCGCGCCCAATTCCAATTTCCACTTTGGCCAGGTGCTTTTCGTTAAAGAAAACGCGTAGCGGCACTATCGTGTAGCCTTTGTCTTTGAGGGTGTTTTTTATTTTGCGCAGCTCACGTTTGGTTAGCAGTAGTTTGCGGTCGTGTACTGCAATATGGTTGTTGCTGGTGCCCAGCGAATATTCGGCAATGTACAAGCCACGCACCCACAATTCATCGTTGTGCAGCATACAAAAACTGTCATTAAAACTCAGTTTTCCCTCCCGCAAACTTTTCACTTCCGTGCCCAGCAACACAATGCCCGCCGTCCATTTATCCTCTATAAAATAGTCGTGGTATGCCGACCTGTTGTTCATTTCCTTCGCCATAATAGTTTCATCCCCTTAACCGGCAAATGTAAAATAAAAAATCCCGCCTGCCGCTGACCGGCTTAGCAGTTGTCCGGAAGAGTTAACCGGTGCGAATTTTTTGGGATGCCGGCACCGGGTCCTGGCGGGAGTTTGGTTGCGTGTTGTGCCGGCCCTTTGCGGTCGCGCTCGTGTGCAGCACAATCGGTGAGGGGCAGCAGGCAAAGTCCGGCGCTTTCGTTTCTGCCTGTGTTGCACAGTTGTGAGATCGTGGCTGTTTTCTTAAACAGGGGATGAATGACTAACATTGGTAAAGGTGGCAAGGCAGCACACTCCCCAATAGAGAAATGAAGGCGGCCGGTGTGCAGCCTGCTTCCTGGAAATGAGATAAAGTATTTAGGAGAGAGTAAAACGCTTTTTCTCCTGGATACTCAGGCAATGTTTCGCTTCCAACAACTTGAATTTTATAAACGCCTGCTAAATAAAAAAAATGCCGAAACCTGTGAACCCATTGCGAACAATGTAGGTGAGCATTCAATATGGAGGAAGTTGATGCCTCGGGACAGCTACTTTGACGGTTCCAGATCATCTTTTTGCCAGGGAAATCTACCTTCAATTTCCACTTCTATGGAAAGGCTTAGAAATGTTCTGATCAGAACTATGATCGCCAGCACCAGCACCTTTTCCATGGTGGGTTCTGTAACAACAGTACCAATGATATCTCCCGCAACCAGTATTTCCAATCCTAAAAGGATCGATTTTCCTAATTGCTGTCTAAGTATCTTATAGGAGCGGGGGTTGATTCCCTGCCGGGTGAACATAAACTTCGCCAATGCTAGAAAAGTCCCTATGATGATCGCTGCAATTCCGATGATTTCAATCCCTTTTGCGGCGTAATCAATGTATATTCTGGTCCCATCCATAACGGTTTGTTTAATGAAAAAAGGCTTTGTATAAGCACTTGCAATTTATAAATTTTAGCCTATCGTTTCCGCCAATGTGTAATTTGATTTTTCTTTCCATAGGCTGGTCAAAATCAGGTTAGTCAGGAAAAACCCCTATGTGCATTAATGCAAAAAAATCTGGTTGCCACTACTTGGGATATAGTGATAATGAAGGTTAGCAGACAGGCAACAGGAGAGGACGGTTTTGACCAGGCATTGTACTGTTACCAAACTGTCTCATTCTACATCTTTCAGATACTACCTGCGTGTCTTTGCTGCATTGGTGCAAGGGGCAGCGCTTCGTTAATGAACGGAACAATGTATAATAAAGGCCGATATGGAAATGAATTGATAAGTCTCTTTTTTTAACCCGGAAAAGGCAGCAAATGGAAGACTGTTGCCCTTTGTTCCGGGCTTCGTCGTGGCACTCTCAAAATATCTTTGGCGCTATCTTTCTACCTTTGAGCTCAAAAAAAAATTGCATGCCTTTTATTGATCTCCGTACGCTCAACGAAAAAGAAATTGTTCCCGGTTACCGTGGACGGGCAATTCATACCGGCGCCATGACCTTCATGTATTGGACGGTTGATGCGGGTGCCACTTTGCCCGAGCATTCACACCTGCACGAGCAGGTGGCTCATGTACTTAAAGGCACTTTCGAGTTAACTGTTGCCGGGCAGCCTTCGCTATTGGAGGTGGGGAAAGTCGCCGTCATTCCACCTCATGTTAAACACAGCGGCCGCGCAATAACAAACTGCGAGTTGCTGGATGTTTTTTTGCCCGAGCGGGAAGATTATAAATTTTAGAACTATGGATCTCAACCTGACTGATAAGACGGCATTGGTTTGTGGCGCTTCCCAGGGTTTGGGTCTCGCCTGTGCCATAGAGTTAGCAGCGTTGGGCGCAACTGTTGTCCTGGCCAGCCGCAGTGCAGAAAAGTTACAAAGTGCACTGCAACAACTGCCTGCAAACGCCAGTCAACAGCACAGCTATTTTGTGCTTGATCTGTCTAACCCGGCAAAGGTAAGATCGGCTGTTGTTGATCTGCTTTCTACAGGTATTGTCTTTCACATACTGGTCAACAACGCCGGCGGACCGCCATCAGCGCCAATGTTGCAAACTGATGCCAATGATATTGAGACCGCTTTCCAAACACTTTTGATCAGTAGTCATACGCTGGCACAATTGCTGGTTCCAGGCATGAAGAAAGCTGGGTATGGTCGCATCGTCAATATTGTTTCTACTTCTGTGAAGCAGCCCATCAATGGTTTGGGTATCTCAAATTCTGTGCGGGCGGCAGTGGCTAATTGGGCAAAAACTTTAGCCAACGAGATCGCGGCTTTTGGCATTACCGTCAACAATGTTTTGCCTGGTTTTACCAATACCGACAGGCTCACCTATTTGTTTGAGAAACAAGCAGCGGCATCAGGGTGTAGAAAAAGAAGAGATATTGCAAAGAACAATTGCTTCCATTCCGGCGCAGCGGGTAGGAGAGCCGGGAGAGTTTGCGGCCGCAGTAGCTTTTTTGTGCACGCCTGCAGCCGCCTATATCAACGGCATCAATTTGCCTGTAGATGGCGGTAGAACCGGAAGTTTATAAGCAGTTGAGAACACTTCCCTAAGTGTAACTAATCTACCTTTGCGTATTGCCTTTTTAGATTATTCACCTGTATTCTCTTCACTTTTTACAGGGTGTTTATATCCCATTCACCCTCCCGGGTACCCATTCACATCAGTACTTTTTAGGGAACTTATTTCATTTTGGGAAAGTGTCTCTTCCGGGTATTCCTTTGCCTTTATTCACCATTGTTTGCTGTGGTTAATGTCTTTCTTTGTCTCATGCAAGTAGCAAATACCAAAACAGGGAAAGGCGTTCCCCGGTAGCTGAAACTGCAGAAAGCAAATCCGTTATTCTATTTTTTAAAGTTCCGTTCAAACCCCCTTAAAACCACTCCACACCATGAAAACATCTACACAGGCAACCGACAACCAACTCGTTCAGTACTTTCAGCAAGGCGACAGCAGCGCGCTTGAAATTTTAGTAAACCGCCACAAAGACAAGATCTTTACCTCCATCAGCATTTTGGTAAAAGACAAGTTTTTGGCAGAAGACCTTTTCCAGGATGTTTTCATTAAAATCATCGACACACTGCGCAGCAACCGCTACAACGAAGAAGGTAAGTTTCTGCCCTGGGCTATGCGCATTGCCCACAACCTGTGTGTAGATCATTTCCGCAAGGTAAAACGCACCCCACCCATCACCACCAGCGACGATCACGACATTTTTGAACTGATCAATGTATCCAACGACAGTGCTGATACCAACATCATGAAAGGACAAAGCCATGATCGCATCCGCAAGATCATAGACATGCTGCCCGAAGAACAAAGAGAAGTGATCATACTGCGCCACTATGCTGATCTGAGCTTTAAAGAAATAGCTGAGATGACGGGTTGCAGCATCAACACAGCCCTGGGACGTATGCGCTACGGTTTGCTAAACATGCGCAAGACCATGCTTGAAAAGCAGATCGCACTGTAGTACACATCGCTAACTTTCTGTACAATCACGATGTCCTGTTTTATAAAACGATTTGTAAATAGCGCGTCATTTAAGAAATGAAATTGTTCTTTTTGTATCCAGGAGAACAAGTCATTCACTTCTCTAAGATCGAACTCAAAAACTAACTAACTCACAAGTTGGCGGTATAATAATTTTTAAACTCCGCGCCCTCTGGTATTTGGCTAATACGTCAAACTCCGTGGTGGATGAAATCCCGATATTCTTATCAGGTTTGACCTACCTCAACAATAACAACTCCTTATTGGGCGTTATTATTAAAATCCAACAGCATGGTATCTAACTCAAGACTCTTGTTCTGCAGTCGCGAAATGCACAAATTCATGGAAGCCAATTACATCCGGTCTGTTCATGATCTTTTTGCCATTTCCATCGACCAATTAGTTGCCATGCCCGATTTTCCCTACCGTCTTCTTACCGAGTGGGTTTCCCTGCGCGACCGGTATAACCTGCTTATTGAAAACTGATCAGATTATTAAAGCAATTTAGTCAGTTGCCTGTAATCTATTTCGGTGTAGTCAGCTATAATGCGGTCGGCAGTAGCAAGTTCGTCTGCACCATGCGAGGTTGTTAGCGCTACTACTTTCATCCCGGCGGCTTTGCCCGCTGCTACGCCTGCAATTGAGTCTTCAAATACTATGCAGTTTGCTGGTGACACCTCCAGCATGTTTGCCGTTTTTAAAAACATTTCAGGGTCGGGCTTGCCCTTGTGCACATGCGCTGAGTTGACCACTACAGTAAAGTACTGTTGTATAGGTACATGCTCGAACATAAAATCGATGTTGACTTGTATGCCCGACGTTGCCAGCCCCATCTTTGTATTATAAACAGCCAACTCTTCCAAAAAACTGGTCAACCCGGCTATTGGCTTTATATCTGACCGGTACATTTCCCGGTAGATCTCTTCTTTTTTCAAATAGTAATGTTGCGCTTCTTCTTCGCTCATGTCTTTCTGATAGATATGGCTGACCGCATCTTTATTGGTTTTGCCGCTTATATTTCTTTTAAAATCTCCATCTGAAATTTCCTTCCCGGCAAGCTTTAAATATTCTTTCCACGCCCTTAAATGATACCGGTTATTATCCAGCAGGGTACCATCGAGATCGAAAATGACAGCTTGTAAATTCTTCATTATACTCTGATTGTTTGTAAAACTAAGGTCAAACATCCACACAATTTCGTTGGTACACAGCAGTTTCTTCTTGCTTGTTTTTTCTTTTTTGTTGTACCCGGCATTTGTTTTATAATGGTGCATTTGTTGCGTCGCACAGCGTGTACTTTTGCGGTTTTCGCAGCGCTGGTCTTCTCTGCTAAATTGCTTACTCGCAGCAAGCCTCTTTTTTTGCTTGCTCAGTTTGTAACTGGCACGGATTTAAAGACAACGGTCTTTTACTGAACCACATTATTAACAAAGCAAAATGAATACTATGAATCATCAACCTGGCGATCCGGATATTGTTCTTATCGGAGCGGGTATCATGAGTGCCACCCTGGGTGTTCTATTAAAACAACTCGACCCAACACTCACCATCGAAATATTTGAAACGCTTGATAAAGCCGCGGCAGAAAGTTCAGATGCCTGGAACAATGCCGGAACAGGGCATTCGGCATTTTGTGAATTAAATTATACTCCCGAACTGGAAGACGGCACTATCGACACTTCTAAAGCAGTAAAGATCGCAGAGTCATTTGAAGTGTCGAAGCAGTTTTGGGCTTACCTTATAGAGCAGAATTTCATCACACTGCCACCATCGTTTATAAGAAAAATTCCCCACATGAGTTTTGTTTGGGGCGAGAAAAATGTAGCGTATTTGCGCAAACGCTACGAAGCGCTTACAGCTTGCCACCTCTTCAAAGGCATGGAGTACACAGAAGATACAAAAGTGCTTTGCAATTGGATACCCCTGGTGATGGAAGGGAGAGATGAACAGGAAAAGGTAGCGGCTACCCGCATGGATATAGGCACTGATGTAAACTTTGGCGCTCTCACACGCTGTATGTTCGATCATCTGAAAAGTCAGCCTGGCGTTCAACTTCATTTTAGCCACCAGGTTCGCGATTTGGAAAAAGAAGATGACGGCACCTGGAAATTGAATGTGAAAAACACCATCACCTCAGATCGTCGAAAATTGAAAACAAAATTTGTTTTCATTGGTGCGGGTGGTGGCTCATTGCCGCTGCTTATTAAATCAGAGATACCTGAGGGGAAAGGATTTGGTGGTTTTCCGGTGAGTGGGCAATGGTTGCGCTGTACCAACCCTGAGGTTATTGCCAAACACAACGCGAAAGTGTATGGCAAAGCATCTGTAGGCGCGCCACCCATGTCGGTTCCTCACCTCGATACCCGTATGATAGAAGGCAAAAAGGAATTGTTATTTGGTCCGTATGCCGGCTTTAGTACCAAGTTCTTAAAACATGGTTCATTTCTCGATCTGCCATTGTCTATAAAAACCAATAACATAATGCCTATGCTGGCGGCAGGTATAAAAAATATACCGCTTACAAAATATTTAATCGATCAGGTGCGGCAATCGCCCGAAGACCGCCTGGAAGCTTTGCAGGAATACCTGCCTGCCGCTAAACTGGAAGATTGGGAACTGGAGATAGCCGGACAACGTGTGCAGGTGATAAAAAAAGACAAAGAAGAAGGCGGAGTGTTGGAATTTGGAACGGAAGTAGTGAGTGCCGCAGACGGTTCCATTGCTGCATTGCTGGGCGCTTCCCCCGGCGCTTCCACTGCTGTTTCTATTATGCTCGATCTCATAAAACGTTGTTTTGGAGCACAGGCAGCTACTGCACAATGGCAAAAAAAATTACAGGAAATGATCCCATCATATGGCAAATCGTTGGCAGCGAATGAGAAACTATTGTTGGAAACGCGCAAACACACCAGCGAGGTCTTAGGTTTGGCTGAAAAGGAGGTTGTTGCATAGCAAGCAAACCGGTGTATTATTACATGTCTTCCAGACGACCTTTGCGGTTTTTGCTCGCGGAGTATTTATTTGGAGCCAGCGCTGGGAAATAATTCAGCATTGTTGTGTCACTCACTTGTACCTGTAGTAGTAAAGGCGGCTTTTAAAATAATGCAGGTATAAGTTGAATGACTTTGGTCAATGACTAACCCAGCAGGCGAACGAAATAGGTATGAGGGAGTAAATTTACCAGGAATAGGAGTAAAGACACTAAGGTAAATTTTAAGAGCGCAACTAAAGGTAAAATAGGGTTATAGCGATGAACGGAGCGTCGCAACAATGCATCGGTAGTGGACAAATGCCGGTAACCAGAAAATAAAAATTTGTGAAGAATAGAAATTAAGTTTTGTATTTCTTGTAGGATAGGCTTACTTTTGCCGTCCTTTAAAAAGAAAATAATGGCAAATCATAAAGCTACCAAGAAAGATGTACGGCAGGCGGCAAAGCGCAGAGAACGTAACCGTTACTATGGTAAAACTACCCGAAATGCAATACGCGATTTGAAAGAATTAACTGAAAGTGGCGCTTTTACTGAAAAATTACCGGGTGTTGCTTCTATGATTGATAAGTTGGCTAAACGTGGTGTGATTCATAAGAACAAAGCTGCCAACCTGAAAAGTAAACTGAGTAAGAAAACGCCGGCTGCTGCAAGTGCCTAATATAAAAAATTGTTTTTTTAGAAAGTTAATAAGGAGATCCTGCTATTTGGCAGGATCTTTTGTTTTTAGACGGTTGGTAAGAAAAGCGTAAAACGGTTGATATCCGGCGCAAGTGCCTGGTAGTTAATTGTGCCTTTGTGCACTCGAATAATGCGCTGCACAATAGATAATCCTAATCCATAACCCTTTTTATTTTGAGAGTTCTCACCCCGGAAGAATGGGATAAATAAATTTTCCTGTTCGCGCGTGGATAATTGTTTCCCGGTGTTTTGAAAATGCAGTGTTATTCCTTTTTCGCCGGTATGAATGCTGATGGTTGCCTTTTGATTAGCGGAATACTGAATGGCATTTTTTACCAGGTTTACGACAGCCGATCGTATCAATGACTCATTGCCTTCAAAAATGAGGTCTTCTTCGTCTTCAGGAATGTTTTCAAAATCAATAGCTACAGTTGCTTTGGGAAAAATAACATTAATAAATTCAACAGTGTGGTAGAGCACTTCATCTATGCGCAAACGTGGCCAATGGATAGCGGGGTCAATACGTTCGTAACGCGACAGGGTGAGGAGGGAATTGGTAAGATCGATAAGGTTTTGTTGTTCTTCTTTAAGCGAGTGCAGAATTTTTTTATATTCTGCCTCGGTGTGCGCATTGCTTAAAGCAGCTTCGGTTTGCGAAAGCATGTTGGCAAGCGGGGTGCGTAGTTCGTGCGAGGCATGATGAACAAAACTTTTGCGTTGCTCAAAAGCCTGTTGCAACCGGTCGAGCATGGCATTGAACTTCCGGGCTATTTGTGTTAGTTCATCATTATTTTTTTTGACCGATATACGGGCGGCTAAATTTAATTCATTGATCTTCTCTATCTTCTCCTTCAACTTTTCCAGTGGGCGCATAGCCTGTTTTACGTAGAAAAAAGCAATAAGCCCCGAAAACAACAAACCGCCGACAATTGAAAAAATTAATACGATTTTCAGGTTGTCCATCTTGCGTCTGCCAAAAATATCGTTGGCAGTTGCGAGCGCAAATACTGGTCGTCCTTTCAAACGCCGGAAAATTATTACTGCCTGCCTTTCTCCGGCATCAAATGAAACGCTACCGTTTTTACGTGCTGTAGTAAAATATTCGGGGTCAAATTGCGGAATTGTGTAGTTGCCGCTTTGGTAGATGGGTACCCGGTTAACGTCGAAAAGCACTAATTCTTCATCAGGCAAAGAGTTAATGGCATTTTGATTTAATTCCTCGGTTATCTCGTTGGTAAGTTGTGGAACACTGGTAAAAAGAAGATAACTTTCCTCAGCCTCCAACGATAGCCTTTTTTTGAACTCTGCGCTGCGGAAATTTTCGTTTAATACATAAATGGAGACACCTGATACAAGCAGGATGATAAAAACGGACAAACTATATAGGAAGGCTAGCCGAACCTTTAAATTCATGTGGTTACAATTCCTTCACAAAGTAACCAAAACCGGGTTTGGTGTGAATTAATTTAGTCTCAAAAGGCTTGTCGATTTTATTGCGTAAAAAGCTGATATAAACTTCAATTGTGTTGGTACCGGTGTCGAAACTCAGACCCCAGACTTTTTCTAAAATTTCGGTTTTAGAGATCACTTTTCCTTTTGATTTTGCCAGCAATGCCAACAGCGCAAATTCTTTGGCTGTGAGGTTGATATTAGTAGATCCGCGGGTAATTGTTTTGTTGAGCAGGTCAATTTCAAGATCTCCGATGTTGAGCTTTTCAGTTACCTCAGAATTAGGTTCTGAACGCTTTAAAAAAACTTTTATACGTGCGAACAATTCATTGAAATGGAAGGGCTTAACGATATAATCGTCGGCACCAAGATTGAAGGCGTCCATCTTGTCCTGGATTTCGCCGAGCGCTGTTAGCATAATAATAGGAATGCTTTTCTTGGCTTCACGAAACTCTTTGCACAAGGCCAAGCCGTTCTTATAGGGCAGATTTACATCCAGCAAAATCAATGAATAACTATGCTGGTGAAAGAGCTTTTCAGCCACCAATCCATCATATGCTACATCGGTCAAATAGCCCTGTCTTGTTAACTCTTCCTGAATAATTTGTCCCAATTTGGGTTCGTCTTCTGCCAAAAGTATACGTAAGCTATTCTCCATTCTTTTAATAAAATTATAATGACAAATTAATGAAAAAAGTCCTGAAAATAACATATATAATAAAAATTCCCTTAAAAGAGTTGGTGTTGTATTGTAGCATTTTACAAATAATAAGTCGGCTACAAAAGCATATGGTTGAAGTACTTATGAGCTTTTCAGATCTCGTCTTTGTAATAAAATGTATAAACCCAGGTATTTACCGGAAGAGCGATGGTAGAAGTCAGGAGAAGGCATACCAATTACTCACACCCTCAACAGAAGTGTGATTTGCCGCTATATTTGTTGTTCACCTGAAAAACAGTAAATGCATTCGTTTGAAGAGTTGGTGAAATTGTTCACAGAAAATTTCACTGTACGTCATTTTCCGGAGAGACCGGCTTCACTGTATGAGCCGTGCGAATATTTTTTGGGTTTGGGTGGCAAACGAATACGTCCGGTTATGTGCCTGATGGGAAATGAACTTTTTAATGACATCTATCCCGATGCCTATCACGTTGCAGCAGCCATTGAACTGTTCCACAACTTTACCTTAATTCACGACGATATAATGGATAAGGCCCCTCTGCGCAGGGGGATGCAAACTGTACATACCCGGTATAATGAAAGTACGGCTTTGCTGGGTGGTGATGTAATGCTGATACAGGCATACGCCTACCTCAATAAGGTAAGAACCAATTATATACATGCTATTTTGCGTCTTTTTAACCGCACCGCCAGCCAGGTGTGTGAAGGTCAGCAACTGGATATGGATTTTGAAAAGACAGAAACGGTTGGGTTGGAAGAATACATAGAAATGATAGGCCTGAAAACCTCTGTGCTGATGGGTGCCAGTTTGCAAATGGGGGCTATACTGGGAGGCGCCGGTGAAGCAAACAGCAGATTATTGTACCAGTTTGGTCTTAACCTGGGCATCGCCTTTCAGGTGCAGGACGATTTCCTGGATGCCTTTGGTGACCCGGCAAAATTTGGCAAGCAGGTAGGTGGAGACATTGTTGCTAACAAAAAGACCTTTCTGTTGATACATGCATTGCAGGTGGCGACAAAGGATCAAAAAATTGAACTGGAAAAATTGCTACATTCAAGCCCGGCAGATAAAGTAGATAAAATTCTTTCCATTTACAGAGAATGTGGGATTGATGAATGGGCAAAGAGTTTACAAAATAAATATATTGCTGCAGCCTTTCAGAACCTGGATGATATAGCCGTAGTGTCTGTTCGCAAAAAACCTTTGTTGCAGCTTGCTTCTTTTCTGGTTCAACGGGATTATTAACGGTTGTTTACTTCAAAAAATTTAAAGCCTCCTTTCCTGACGTTACCAAAACTTCCACTTCATGGCAAATCGTTTGTTTCGAAAAAAATCGATTGAAAAAATTTTAGCTGATGCTGAAGAGGGCTTACACGATGGACATGGAATGCTGAATAAGGTGTTGGGTGTACGTGATCTCACGTTTATGGGAATTGCTGCTGTAATTGGCGCGGGCATATTCAGCAGTATTGGCAAGGCATGTTTCGATGGCGGGCCCGGTGTTATCTTTCTTTATATTTTCACCGCTGTAGCCTGTGGTTTTGCCGCTCTTTGTTATGCGGAATTTGCCTCCACCGTACCTGTGTCGGGCAGTGCATACACTTACTCGTATGTAGCATTTGGTGAGATCTTTGCCTGGATCATTGGCTGGGATCTGCTAATGGAATATGCAATAGGCAACATAGCTGTAGCGATATCATGGAGTGACTATTTTACCGGTTTACTGGATAAAGCCGGTGTACATATTCCGGGGTGGTTGACCATGGACTATACCACTGCCCATAATGGTTTCAATGAAGTAAGTGGGCTGGTAGCACATGGTCAGGCGCTTACTACAATTGATCCGGCAATGGTGTACAGGCAGGATGCCTGGGCAAGCGCTCCGCAATTTTTTGGTTTTCACCTTATCATGGATCTGCCTGCGTTGATGATCGTAGCGTTGATCACTTATATAGTTTTCATTGGTATAAAAGAATCCCGGTCAGCCAGTAACATCATGGTCATTATAAAGCTAGCTGTTATATTTTTAGTTATAGTATTAGGGGCCTACTATGTGCAACCGGAAAATTGGACCCCTTTTACACCCAATGGCATATCAGGAATACTGAAGGGTGTATCGGCTGTTTTTTTTGCCTATATAGGTTTCGATGCTATCTCTACCACTGCAGAAGAGTGCAAAAATCCGCAACGTGATCTGCCCCGCGGCATGATCTATTCGCTTATAATTTGCACCATTTTATATGTATTACTTGCACTGGTACTTACCGGCATGGTACGTTATACCAGGCTCAATGTCGGCGACCCTTTGGCATTGATTTTTGAAGCACGTGGTTTGAAATGGATCTCCGGAATAGTAGCTGTAAGTGCTATAATTGCCACGGCAAGTGTGCTGTTGATCTTTCAATTGGGTCAGCCACGTATTTGGATGAGCATGAGCCGCGACGGTTTGCTGCCGAAAATATTCTCCAAGCTGCATCCGGTATATAAAACACCATCTTTCTCTACTATCCTCACCGGATGCCTCGTAGCTATACCGGCTTTGTTTCTTAATCTGGATGTGGTGCTGGCGCTTACCAGCATAGGAACGCTGTTTGCATTTGTGCTGGTGTGTGCAGGAGTACTGGTTTTGCAGAAAAAAGCCAATAAGCCTGTCTCAAAGTTTAAGGTGCCATACCTGAATGGAAAATATATAGTGCCTGCACTTTTTTTACTGGCTGTCACGCTGATATTGGTTTACTATCCGCAGCACTTCGTCAGTATATTTTCACGGGAAGGTTTTCCCATGTTGTTTTTTTGGATCGTTGCGGTCATTGTCACTGTGCTTTCTTACCAACAATCTTTTTCTCTGATACCTGTACTGGGATTGATCAGTTGCTTTTATTTGATGGCACAGGAAAGCCATACCAACTGGCTGAGGTTTTTAATTTGGTTGGCAGTAGGTCTTATTGTGTATTTCAGCTATGGAATACGCAAGAGTAAGCTGGCCATAAATACTGTTTAAATGGATAATATATTAGAACAAGTGAAAGAGAAGTGGGAACAACTGACTGCTTTCTCAAAAAAAGAAGACATTAAAGATCTCCTGTGGGACGAAATCGTTTACAGGTATTCAGAGCAGCACCGGCATTATCATAACCTGAGCCACCTGGCGTACCTGTTTCAACTATGCGACCAGAACCTGAATAGTATAAAAAACCCGGCATTGGTTGGATTTGCCATTTTTTATCATGATATAGTTTATGACACTTATCGCCAGGATAATGAAGAAGAAAGTGCGGGCATTGCAAAAGAGCATTTGCAGGAGTTGAGCATCAACCCCTCGCTGATCAACTCAATTGTATTGTTAATACGTGCGTCTAAAACTCATGAAGTACCGGCCGACATAGCTACCCCCGATGATCTTACTTTGTTTTTTGACCTGGACATGGCTATACTTGGCGCTGAGGCAGATGTGTACCAGCGCTATTGCAACAATATAAGACTGGAATATGCCAAATACCCGGACGATGTGTACAAAGCCGGCCGTAAACAGGCGTTAAAACAGTTACTTGCCCGCGAGCACATTTTTATAACAGAAAAGTATAGAAGTGAACTGGAAGAGAAAGCCCGCCACAACGTGACAAGAGAAATGAACCTATTGTAGGTCTAAATCTGTCGTCAGTAGATAAGTCCGGTTTCCATTATGCTCATAGTGTCGTACCGTACCTGGTGGGTTCTGCCCTCAACCCTGGTTTTGTGCAGTGTTTTCCATTGAAAGGTAAATAAAGATTGAGCTGCATGTGGTCTTTTGTAACCTACATCGCCCCAGGTTTGATAATAAAATTGCCAGGTAGCGCCGACAGGAAAACCGACAATGGTAGTGCCCCCCATAAACTCTGTTCCTGCACCAGGGAAGGGATTTGTTGAAGGATTGGCACGACCCATTTGATTTTTTCTGCGCTCCTCATCTCCGCCGGCACGCATATAAGTTTGCTTATTACAAACTGCTACATTGTTTAGCGCCAATCCATAGTGGTTGGCATAGTCTGCCTGCGCCGCGGTGTGCATATTGTCGAGAACAGTGGATGCCGCAGGCAACTGAACATCGGCATTAGCCGCATTGCCGGCGGTATGTTGCAACGTATTGGCATGATAAACGATGAGATCCATACTGCCTGTGATGCGATCTACATAAAAGCGGCAACCGGAGAGGTTGTCTGTTACAAAAAAGTTGACACCCGCAGGAGCAGGACAAGGTAGCCTGACTGAAGTGATCTCGTTGTTGAAAAATTTGAGAACAATGGTATTGCCTGCCGGCGAATAAGTGCCGCTTAGCGAGGTTAGATTGCTGCCGACAACCGGTGGTGTAATGTTTAACGTATTGCGGCAGGTTGCAGTAGGATATACTGTATGCACTCCATATTGAAGTGGTCCGGCATACCCAACAGGCCCGGGAGGTGCAACAGAAGCAGGCGCTTGTAGGGCAGTAACCTGGTAGGGAACTAAATTGAGACTTGCGACAGTAACTGGCATAAAATGGCTTTTAGATTTTCAAGAAAATTGTGTTGTTAATGTAAAAAATTTATTTAACAACTGGAAGTCTCTGCCAAAAAAGTAACAATGTTGCTTTATAGATTAAAGTACAAGGGTGCGACGCAACGGCCGCCCTGACAAAGAGTTTACAGCCGGGCTCCCACAAAAATTCTTCTTATTCGCCGCCATTAAAGTTCGCAAACGGAAGGTTTTGCCTGATTATAAAAATGTCAAAAGTCACTAATTCTCTACTATCCTCCTGACACGGCTATCTGCTGGTAGTTAATCGTAACTTTGCGCTTTTATAAATTAAAGATGAAGTACCAGGTTGGCGATGATATTGTAGTTGTGCACAGCAACGATGAAGGAAAGGTCATTGAGATCATCAATGATAAAATGGTGTTGATTGAAGTGAAGGGCGTAAAGTTTCCGGCATATATGGACCAGATAGACTTTCCGTATTTTAAGCGCTTTACTGAAAAGAAATTGTTTCCTGAAAAGCCAAAAAGCAAGGTCTATGTTGACCAGGTGCCGAAGGAAAAAAGACGCGACGAAGTAAAGGTGTCAGATGGTATTTGGCTCACGCTCTTTCCGAAGTTTGAAACGGATATGTTTGGAGATGAGATAGTGGAGAGATTTAAGGTTTACATAATCAATAAGACCGACATAGGTTACGAATTTACCTACCGTCTCACTTACCAGGGTCGCACCGATTTTGAAATTACCAGCGATCTTTTGCCTTTCAAAGATTTTTATCTGAACGATATAGCGTTTGAAAATTTTAACGACAGTCCATCGTTTGATTTTGAGTTTAGACTGCTGCAGCCGCAAAAGCAAAAAGCCGAATACTGCGAAGCCAGTTATAAGGTGAAAGCCAAGCAGATGTTTCAAAAGATAGAAGAGCTGAAAGCCAAAAACTTACCTTCTATCAATCACCGTTTGCTTGAAAAGTTTCCTGACAGACCATTGGAAGAAAAGTTGCTCGATATGTCGAAGCTTACCACCGCAGGTTTTAAGGTGTACGATGCCGGTAAAGTACGGCAACACCTGGAACCTGCGCGTAGTGTGGTTGACCTGCACATAGAAAAGATCACCAATGACTGGAAGGGGCTTAGCAACTTTGAGATCATAACCCTGCAGTTAAAGGAATTTGAAAAATGGTACGACCTGGCGGTGTCGCACTACCAGCAAATCTGATAGTAATTCACGGGGTTGGCAAGGGCAGGTTGAAGGATGAAATACACGAAATTTTGAAGACGAAAAAAGAGGTAAAGTCTTTCATCAACCAGTACGATCCGCGGTTTGGCTATGGCGCTACCGAGATAATTTTTCAATATTAGATTAGTGCAACGATCAGCTACCATTCTATGTCAGCCGAAAAAAGCAGCGCTATGAAATTGTTTTTTATTGCAGCAATATGGCTCGCGGTTGCCGCCTGTACCAAGCCAGGGTCGGCGCTTCCCCAGGGAGATTTTGCCGGCACTTTTGTGCGTGCTCAACCGGGGCAAAGTGCACCGGTAGCCAACGTCACATTGCAGATCAGCGGCAATCATTTTACAGGTTCGTCAAACATGGTAAAGTACCCGGCGATTTGTGCCGGAACACTAAGCAGTAAAGGCAGTACAATGGAAGTTGCCAATTCATGTGTCTTCACCGCAGAGTTCGACTGGTCGTTTATTTTTTCCGGCGACTACAACTATACCTTCGACGGAAATAATTTAAAAATTTGGCGAGACTATGGCGGTCAGTACACCGACCGGTACGATCTTTCGCGAAAGTAAAAACATAGCTTGCAATATGCAGCTATAAGTTGGGAACAATGCCGGCCGCGCTATCGCCTCTGTACAACAGGGGAGGAAAGTCCGGACAGCACAGGGCAACCTACCGGTGAATAGCCGGCTGCTCCGCCAGGGAGTAAGAGACAGTGCCACAGAAAATAACTATCCTGCAGCACTGCGGGACAAAGGTGAAAACGTGGGGTAAGAGCCCACGGCATTATTGAGTGATCGGTAGTGCGGGTAAACCTTGGGTGCTGAAATGCCATGTATAGGATTGGTTTGAGAGCTGCCCGTTCTATCTCCGCTTGCGGAAGCCATCCAGGGTAGGCAGAAACAGGTGTTCAGCAATGAACATCGCAGATAAATGATAGCTTTAAACAAAATCCGGCTTATGAGCTGGCAACGTTCCCAACTTATTGCTTGGCACAAAGAACCGCACACTGCTGCGGTTCTTTATTTTCTAACAATGTTATATATAGCCACCGGCGGCTCAAAGTATTGTTCATCTTCGGGGCGGTCGTATATGATCCGCACCACGTCCATTCCCTTTACCACTTTGCCAAAGGCAGCATAACCCTGCCCATCGGGGTTGTTGGCGCCACCATAGTCAAAGCCGGTTTGCGCGCCAATGCAGATAAAAAATTCAGTAGTTGCCGAGCCCGGCTCCAGCCGCGCCATAGACAGTGTACCGTCTGTGTGCGACAGTCCGGTTTGCCTGGTAGTTTCATGCGGTATCCCCGGCAGTTTCTCCATTTCTTTGCGCCGGTTCCGCCACAGTCCGCCCTGTATCAGTTCTGCTTTGTAGGCATCCGACGGTTGGTTGTCTTTGTTCAGCACCCGGTAAAACAAGGTATTGCGATACAGCCCGCTATCAACATACTTCAAAAATGCCGCAACTGTTTTGGGTGCCTTATCAGGGTACAGCTCAATTTCTATATCGCCCGGGCTAGTCTGTATAACCACGTGCGGATTGGGTGTGTGCTGTGCCGTGCAAGCCACTAAGAGAATGCCAGCCACTAACATATAAAAATACCGCAGCATAAACTGGTTTTTTAGGTAAAAGCAAGTGTACCAAAGATAAAAGGAGAAGGACAACGACAGGAAGAATTTGGTAGCCGGCAATTGTACCGTGATTTTGCTGTTGTTGCGTCGCACTCTTGTACATTTGAAATTGCAGCAACATTTTCCACCCCAATGTAAAGGTTTACAACAGTGCTGTATTGTACCAGCTAAATCAATTATATGGATAATGTATTTCCCGCCAATCAAAACCCCAACCGCCTTTTGTCGCTCGATTTTATGCGGGGTTTTATAATGGTTTTACTGGCGCTGGAAAGTACCGGGTTGTATGAACATTTATCAATTGCAGCCGATGGCACTTTTATGCAGGGCTTTATGCAGCAGTTCTTTCACCACCCGTGGAATGGTTTGCATTTTTGGGATTTGATACAGCCCGGCTTTATGTTTATGGCAGGTACAGCAATGGCATATTCTCTTAACAAACAACAGCAACAAGGTGTACCCTGGAGTGTTTCCTTTCGCAAAATACTAAAGCGATGTGGCTGGTTATTTTTCTTTGGCGTCTTAGACTATGCCGTGCGCCCCGGTGGTTTATCGTTCGAGCTGTGGGATGTACTAACGCAACTGTCTTTTACTACATTAGTTGCTTTTCTCATTTTCCGTTGGCCGCTTTTACACAAATACTGGTGTGCATTGGGTTGTTGCTGTTGACAGAGGTATTGTACCGCTATGTTCGTGTTCCGGGCTTCGACCGCCCTTTTACCGATCAGCACAACTTTGGCAACTATGTAGATCTGCTGTTGATGAACAAAATTAATGCAGGTGGATGGGTAGCTATCAACTGCCTGCCAACTGCTGTGCATACCATTGCCGGCGCACTTACGGGCAAGCTGTTACTTAGCCATAAAAACTACAAAGCGCAAACGATGGTCGCGTGGGCGGTAGTTACTTTTGCTGTTGGCTTTGGTTTAGACTGGGCGCAAATAACACCTATTATAAAAAAGATAGCAACCACTTCGTTTACGCTGGCATCGCTCGGGTGGTGCCTGCTGGGGCTGGCATTTTGCTATTGGTGGATTGACCTGCGCAACCATAAAAAGAAATTGTTTTTCTTTTTGGTGTTAGGCATGAACTCGCTGTTTATTTATCTCTTTTTCGAGATCGTTGGTTCGCGCTGGTTCAATGGTTATGTTGCCGCCATAACCAATGGTCTGATGTCGATGATACAAATGCCCGAACTGCCCATGCACATCATAACCTCTCTTTGCATATTTATTCTCGAGTGGCGGTTGTGTTATTTTCTCTACAAGAAAAAGATCTTTTTTAGGGTATGAGGAAGTTGAGGAATTATGATTGATAATTATTTTGAATGTTAACTGCTAAATTTTTGAATAGCAAAAAATAGGAGTTGAGCGCTAGGCTTTTGAATAGCTAGTACGCAAAGTTTGAGTTACGAAAACACGTTTTAGTTAAAAGATTTTTGCGGCTTGGCGAGCATTTCTTTACGTTTTTGCGTGCGGGTTTCCGGTGTTAATAATCTTCTTGTTACCGTGTGTTTTTTGTGGCTTTGTGATTTAATATTTCTCGTGGCAGCCAGTATCAATTGAACCATAACTAGTCTTTGCTTTGTGCTCCTTTGTGTTCTTCGTGTCTTTGTGATTCCCTTCGCGCATGTTCCCGTTTTTGTGGCTTAACAACCTGTCTTAATAAAGTTCTATCTATGCGTTGCAGACGAACGGAGCCCCGCAGTGTGGCGGGGTAGACTGTCGCAAATCTGCCACATCATTCATTCAATACCGGCAACCCAAAAAAGCTACTCTAATTTGTTTGGCGCAGAGGAGAAAGTAACCGTTACTGGCTATCTTTAGCCGACACAGAATTGCGTACAATTGTAACTAGATCAACTATGCCTAAGAAAAAATTGGTGGCGCTGACCGGCGCAGGCATCAGCGCAGAAAGTGGGTTAAGAACCTTTAGAGACTCCGATGGGCTTTGGGAAGGATATGATGTATATGAGGTAGCCTCGCCAGGAGGCTTTGCCAAAGATCCGCAACTGGTGCTTGACTTTTACAACATGCGGCGCAAAGATGTAGCAGCGGCACAGCCCAATGCAGCACACATAGGTTTGGCTGCACTGGAAAAAGATTTTGACGTAACTATTATCACGCAAAATATCGATGACCTGCATGAGCGCGGTGGCAGTACCAACGTATTGCATTTGCATGGGGAGATTTTTAAGATGCGCAGTGTGCTCAATGAAAAGCTGATCTCGGACATAAGAGGTGATATAATGCTCGGCGACCTGGCAGCAGACGGCGGACAATTGCGCCCGCATATAGTTTGGTTTGAGGAATTGGTGCCGATGATAGAGGTGGCAGTGCAGGTGACCCGTACGGCAGATATATTTGTGGTGGTGGGTACATCGCTGCTGGTGTACCCCGCGGCCGGACTTGTGAACTATGCTCCGTGGAAAATACCCAAATTTATCATAGATAAAAGTGTACCCGGCAGTCAATCGTTGTACAACCTGACAGTAATTGAAAAGGCGGCTACGGAAGGCATAGTGCAACTGCAGAGTTTGCTACAACAATATGTTTAAGACGGGCCTTAGATCTCTTCTTCTGTCTCGTGAAATTCTATTCCATTTCTCTTTAACTCGGCAAGCACCGGCTCATAGATCTCCCTGAGAATGGGTATGTGCAAACCTGTTGTGGTAAGCAGGCCTTCCAGAAGAAGTTTCGCTGCTATACCCAGTGGCAGACCCACTGTTTTAGCCATTGCGGTATGTAAATGGTCTTCGCCCTTAACTACCAGGCTGCTTTTTAGCAGGTATGTTTTTCCTTTCCATTCATACGCTATCTCGTGCATCATTACCACCAGGTCCTTATCGGTTTTTTGCAGCGATAGTTTCTTTTCCAGTATAAATTGAAGCACCTGTGCCGCCGAACACCTGCCCCGGTTAATAAGTTCTTCGCTATCGAGACCCAGAAAAAAAAGTTGCTTAAGGCTCAGGTTGGCTTCATGCATTTTTACAGCAAGTGTTGCTGCAGCTTTTCCTTTTACATCATCTATCTCCAGGGTGTCAAGCTTGCCATCTTCATTTACCAGCATAAACGTTTCATCCCCATCGCCAAAGCCCTTTGCTTCACTTTCTGATTCTATTAGTTGCACCAGATTTTCCATAATGTCTCTGGCAAAAGAAAGGCGGGTCTTTAGCATTTCATTGAGCCAGTCATTGAAACCATATTTTTCGAAGTGTAGCTTGAAGAAGGTTGCCAGAGACATGCCGTCGGTATCATATTCCGGTTCTTCTTCCGTCAGCTTTAGATCAATTATATTTTTCCAGCCGAAACAAAAATCGGGATGCCGTAAAGTGGTGCGAATGAAAGTGGATATAGTTTCTAACTGATATAAATGTAGATAACCAAGTGAGTCTCGGTTAGGGTAATAAGCCAGCAACATATCGGCATCTATAGCCACAAGGCTACCGGCCGTAAATAACTGATCGTAGGGTACAAATTTGTCTCTGCCGTCTTCCCTGAATTTGGCGCCGGCTTTACCGGCAAGTACAATGTTTTGTGGGTTCCAACTGATCTTGTAATGCCAGGGGTTGTCATCGTTTTCAGGCGCTACTAAACCCCCGCAGTGCGATTTAAAAGATGTTATTTTACCGCCTTTCGCTTTAATGTCGCCGATTAACGACATGGCGCTCATGTGGTCTATGCCCGGGTCCAGACCCATCTCGCACAAAAAGAGCAATCCTTTTTCTTCAATGTCGTTTTGTAAGGTCTTTAGTTTCTCATCAATATACGATGCAGTCAATAAATGTTTGTTGCAGGCCACACAATCAAGGGCTACCAGGTAGTGTAGTGCCGGTGGTAGCATAGAAATTACGAGGTCAGCTTTTTCAATAAGGCTCTTTCTAACTATTTCATCTTCCACATCGGCTTCTGTAGGTTTTACCAGTTCATGTTTGCCGGTCTTTGCCAGGGCATTCTGGTAGCTTGCATCGGCCACTGTTACGCTGTAGATGTGCGACGAGGCAAGGTCTTTCAGATAGTCGATAAGCACAGTTGCGGATTTGCCGGCTCCAAAAAGAAGTATATGTTTCATTTGCGGTATAAGAAATGCATTAGGAGAAATGGATCAACGCCCAAAGTAATCAAACTTTTGTAAACACATTTTAGGGGCATGGCAAGGTCAAGGGCTGTTTGTAGGTAACACGTTTATGGAAAATAAGTTTATACGTTGTTATAATTTGACGTTTGGACCAAGCCTTTGCCGGTAAGGGCAAACTGATTTCAATATTTTTGAACCATTAAATCTTACTATTGAAACTTTTAATCTTTTCACTTTTTACGCTGGTGTTTTTGGATGGCTTTGCACAGACGCAAAAAAAGATCCCGCTTATGCGGCGTCTTTTTCATGATAACATTATTAAAAACCAAAATCGCATCGACGGGCTCGACGGACAACAGGATCATATTGTGCAAACAGAAAATGTAGAGGAAACCAAAAAGGCTACTACTGCGCTGTTCAATAAAGTAGATGAGATAAGGATGGAGATTGAAGCTGATAGCCTGTTGGACTTTAACGGTAAGATGAAATACCTGCGAGGGTTAAATGATGTACTGACCACTTTTGAAGTTTTGGCAAGAACTGATGATGATGTTCAGCCTGCGCAGATCATTCAATTGGTACCTGCTTACGCAACAGCCATGAAGTTCAGCCAAACGGGTTCTTCCATAAAGCCATTGATCAGTTCAACACCACCCGGAGTGGGCGCAGCACTGTTAAGCACTATTATTTTCCAGGATATGCCCGGCTATGCCGAAAGCAAGGAATTGTTGGAGCGGCGAAAACTGGAGGTAAATCCCGATCAGATAATGGCCAACCTGAAAAACAAACCCAATATAGAAGGTGCCGACCGCCTGATAAAGCAGGTTGCTTTGCGAAATCCTGAAGATGTTTATACCTACGCCCAGGCTGGTGATCAACTCGCAGACCGTATCCAAAACTCAGATGATTCCCTTGTAAGAACGATAGGCAAACTGGCGCAGATGAATACCGGGCGTATGTTCTTTCCTTTCCTCGATAATTTGTACCGCGGCAAAATGACCATGGACGAGATAGAGCGCAACATGAATGATAAGTACCAATATTTCAGGTTGTTGGTACAAACAGAAATAGACTATGCCGGTCGTTTTCAGCAAGGCGATACACCGGTCGATATGCAGGCACTTTCACGCATGATAAAAATACGGGCGCTGGACAACTTCATCAATGTGATAAATGGCTTGCATGAAGCGCCTGATAATGTGCGCATGCAGGTAACTGACCCACTGAATGCGCAGGAGCTTTATTTTCTCTGTGTAATGGGCGACCCGGAAATTTATACCAGCAGTTACCTGAAAGTATACGACCGTATGTTTCAGCGGCTGAAAGGAGAAAACAGCGACACCCTGCTGTCACTCGTGAACCACGACTATTTTAAAAAGTTTATAAAGATGGCAGCGGGCTACAACCGGCTCGATCATTTTTTGTCGCACATGAGCAAAGGCAGCGCACGTCAACTGATGCAAACTTTTGCCGCAAACCTGGAGAAAACAACCAACCTGGAAAATGCCGTGGACGTGGCCAATTCTTATGCCAGTATATCGAGCGAGCCCATACGCAAACTGATACTGGAAACGGTGCAAAAGAGTTATGCAGAAATGCAGCAAACCGATAACAAAAGAGGAGTTGCCATCTACGATATTCTATATACTATTTTCAGAAGTTTAAACCCCGCAAACAAAGTAAACCTCGCTGCTAAGTTTGGCATACCGCCGGTGTATTCTGTTATGAACAAAACCTTGCGCGACGATGCAGGAAGGATCACCATCCTCCAGTTTTTTTATGGCGACAAAGATGGATTTACTGAGTTTGGAAACTTTAAAGCAGCCTATCGCAACCCGCACTGGCGTACCACAGACAAAGGCGACTGGATAGAAACCCGCGCAACCAAAGGCGTGCCGGTAACCATCTATTCCAACAAACCACTGAGCGCTATTGACGAATTAGACGCTAAAGCGCAGGCACATTTAACCAATTACCTCGATGACAAAGGGCTGGTACCAACCGTTGTTATTCATCGCGGGCATAGCTACTATGTTAAGTACACCATCAACCAATTGCCGGCAAGTGCACGGGTTGTCTTGCTGGGCAGTTGTGGCGGCTACCACAACATAGGCGGTGTGCTCAACATGTCGCCCACTGCGCATATTATTGCCAGTAAACAAGTAGGCAGCGGCACCATTAACCAACCTATGATCGTGAACCTGACCGAAGACATGCGATTGGGAAAGAACCTGTATTGGCCGCAAAAATGGAAACAGTTTGCCAAACTTCTCGGTTCCAACAACCGCTTCGACGATTACATTCCGCCGTACGAAAACCTGGGCGCTATTTTTATAATGGCGTATAAAAAAACCTTTGGCGTAGAAGGGTCTTAGCGAATTTTTTTTTGAGGCCAGCCATAGTTCTTTTTTCAACTGTTGTTGCGTCGCACCCTTGTACAGTGTTATCTGTATGCTGCTTTTATCAATAAAGGCAGAACACTTATAGATACAAATGTGGTCTGTAGCAATGCAAAAAGTTCAATAAAATTTTATTAAAAGCTCCGTAAAGAATCAGTCGTACAAGGGTGCGACGCAACGAACCTTACATCGGAGATCCTCTGCCGGCTACAAAAAAATGTTTTTTCTTTTTTCCTTTTTAAAATCGCGGTACAGAGTATCTTACTACATCAATAATCATATATAATGATGGTGCCTGCTACTTCGGTTGATGAAGTGATCGCCCGCCTGGACGAGATTGTAGAATGGAGCCAAATCAATAAAAGCCGTATGGGCTATTTTGCCATTTTGTACCGCAATATGACCCTGGCGGTGCGGGAGGGAATACGTAACAACCTTTTTGCTGACGGAGAAAGGATGGCACAACTCGACGTAATATTTGCGAACCGCTACCTGCATGCGTGGGACGCCTATGTAAATAAACAACCGTGTACCAATGCATGGTGCGCCGCCTTTGATGCCGCTGAAAATAGCCGGGCGATAGTGCTACAACACCTGCTGCTGGGCATCAATACGCACATCAACCTTGACCTGGCAATAGCAGCGGCAGCGTGTAGCACCGCCGCTAACATTCACGACCTGGAAAGCGATTTTTTGAAGATCAATTCGGTGATTGCAGACCTGACCCAAAAGGTTCAGGACACGTTGGCAAAGATCTGGATGCCGATGCGTTTGATCAATAAGATCACCAACAAAGAACAGGATGCGGTTATAAATTTCAGTATTGACCTGGCCAGAAAAATTTCGTGGAAAAATGCTTTGACCCTGGCGGCCATTGACGACAATGGCAGGCAGGCACACATCAGCAAAATGGATAACGACGTAGTTTGCCTGGCGAAAAAAATTGCAAACCCGGGTTTTTTTCCGGCTTGCTATTGGCAATAGTGCGCATTCGCGAAACGAAAGATGTGCCAAAAGTTTTGGATATCTTATTGGCAGAATAAAGAAAATAAGTCGTTCTGCACCTGTTGCAGACATTAGCTTTCCTTCAAACTCTTGTCCATACCCCTGCCTACTATAAAGCCCAGCACAGCCCCGGCCAACGGCCCGGCGATCAGCCAAAACACTTCGGCGCCCTGCGTAAAATAAGCTACCGACAAACCCATTATGGCGCCCAGCACAGCTATAACTACTGCTGCACTTCGCTTGGCCTGTGGTCTGTTAGTATGGTTGGGAAGGGGATGGTGCTGGCTGTGTTTGGGTCTGTTTCTACTTTGTGGCATGGCAATGTTTTAGACCAGTAAAGTAAGAAATACTGCTGATTATATGCGCAACCTTTTTAGTTGGTAAACCATTATGAACACAATACATTCAGGAAAGCTTAGGGTGCCAGCCTTCAGCATTTTTATTTTCTGAACTATTTGTAAAAGTGTACAAATGCTAAACTTCCCGCAACTTTGCAGGGGTTGCATAGCTGTTGCAAAACATGCTGCAACACTGCCTTATAAATTATCTTGTTTATGTGTTATTACCGAAGAGTAAATATATCTAACCGCGATTTGCTAAAGCTCAACGACATAGAAAGAGACCTGCGTATGTACGATATCAACAGCCCGGTTGCCGATGGTTTTGCCTATGCTAAAACAGCCGTTGTTATACCCAAAGACGATTGCGGCTGGGACGTGGTGCAGATGGAATGGGGCTTTATACCACACTACCTGCCAACGCGGGAGGCAGTTGAAAAATTCAGGCGTGGCTATACCGATGACAAAGGTAAATTCCATCCGCCAGTTACTACGCTCAATGCTATTGGAGAGGAGCTGCTACTGCCTGGCAAAATGTACCGGCAGGCAGCGCTGAAACGTAGATGCCTTTTTATTTCCTCGTCCTTTTATGAATGGCGACATGTATATCCACTGGGCAAAAAAGGACAGCCACTGAAGACCGCTGTTAAATATCCGTATTGCATACAAACCAAAGGCGCAACAGATATACACCTCACTGCTGGCATCTGGCAAAGCTGGACCGATAAAGAAACCGGTGAGACTGTTGACACCTGCGCGCTGGTAACCACCAAAGCCAACAGCCTGATGGAACAGATACACAACACCAAAAAACGGATGCCCACCATATTACCGGCAGACCTTGCCGGCGAATGGATCAGTGACGGGCTAAGTGAAGAACGTATAACAGAACTGGCAACCTTTCAATACCCGGCTGGTGAAATGGAAGCCTGGCCAATATACAAGGATTTTAAAACGGCTGCCGACCCCGCAGCAAAATTCGAAACCTCCGATTTGGAACCCTTGATCTTTTAAAGCATGAAGTTTTATAATGTCCCCCTCAACTTTTGTCAAAAACGAAAATGACGATCAACTTTTTTTGTCCGCGCTGGGGTTGCGAGCACCTGCCTTTTGCAACATTTTTAGACCGGGTGAAAGCCGCAGGTTATGATGGTGTAGAAATGAGTTTGCCGCTGGAAGAAGAGGAGCGGAGCAATATGCTTGTGCTGCTTGCAGAATATAAACTGCTCTTTATTGCGCAGCATTGGGAAACTGTTGATGCAGACTTTGCAACACATAAAAAGAACTATACAATGCGATTGCGCAATGTAGCTGTACCACAAGCGCTTTTTGTAAATTCTCAAACCGGAAAAGATTATTACACTAAGTCAGAAAATAGAGAGCTGATGCAGGTAGCTGCCAAAGTAAGCCAGCAGACCGGAGTGCAGATCATACACGAAACACACCGGGGTAAGTGGAGCTTTGCGGCACACATCACCCGGCGATATTTGCAAAAGTATCCGGATATACAGTTAACACTCGACATATCGCACTGGTGCAATGTGGCAGAAAGCTTTCTGCACGATCAGGCAGAAGCCATTGACCTCGCGATGACGCATACACAACATCTGCATGCAAGGGTAGGCTATATCGAAGGTCCGCAGGTGCCCGACCCACGGGCGCCGGAATGGAAAGAAGCGCTGAACATTCACCTGGCGTGGTGGGATAAAATTGTGGCGATGAAAAAGGCAGCCGGGGTACAACGCTTTACCATAACGCCCGAGTTTGGTGCGCCGCCCTATATGATCTTATTGCCCTTTAGCCAGCAGCCAATCGCTAATCAATGGGATATTAACCTTTATATGATGCAGATGCTGAGAGAGCGGTATGCAACAACGAACTCGCCTTTGTAAACAGGATGATACTTTTTATTTTTTTAGTGGTGCCAGCAGTAGTGGTACTATCTGGCAGCCGTTGCGCCTGCCTGCCAGTAGGCAGGTCGCAACCTTGTACGTTTGGTTCTGCTATAAACAATAGCTACAAAGTGAGGAGCGAAGGTGAAGCAATAATGAAGCAGGAAAAGGAAATGTGGACTGTACTGGACTCGAACCAGTGACCCCTACTCTGTCAAAGTAATGCTCTAAACCAACTGAGCTAACAGTCCATTTTACTGTAGCGCAAATGTAGGCGGTTTTGCAATTGAATGCTTTCGTTGTACGAGGGAATTATTTTTAGAAAAATGACGTACTAAGTTTCTCCGTGCCGCGTAAGTAAATCCTTCCAGTTTATGATTGATTTCGTTACAGCTTAAAATCTAAAACTTACAACTTTTCGGATTCCTTCCCAATGAAAATCGCAACAGGCTCTTTGCCGGAATGACAATACCCCTACAACTTATTACTTATAACCTACAACTTAAAACCTTCTTCTTCTTCACGTCATATAATGAGAATTCCTCCTTCGTCGGAATGACAATACCCCTACAACTTATTACTTATAACCTACAACTTAAAACCTTCTTCTTCTTCACGTCATATAATGAAATTCCTCCTTCGTCGGAATGACAATGCACCTATACCTCATAACTATAACCTACAAATTAAAACCTTCCACCTTACGCCTTATGCCTTTCACCTTAAGGTAAAACTTATAACGCAAAAACTTACAACATAAAACATACTTTACTTTACTTTGCGGCAACATCCGATTGCTTGTATCATTGACTAAAAGGTTTTGTGATTTTGTAAGTAGAAGATCCCTGAAAAGCGTTGCCGTTTTCTTCTCATTGCTCCGCCCTGGCAGGGCGTGCAGGCTAACGTTTCCACCTGGCGGCACTTGCCGCGCACAGACCTTTAGCACAAGAGTGCGACGCAACGATGCCAAATAGAATTACCTATGCTGGTCCCCAAAAAGATCTCAACAGATAAAATCATAAACTTCAAGTAATGGTAACGGACAACACCCCCGAACATTTATCGCACGAAAAAATACCCACCCGCATTTTTGCCGACGCTTCCGAAGGGTCGAAAGTTGTAGCCCAGGAAATAGCTGAGATCATTAAAACTGCCCGGCAAAATAACCGCAATGCAGTACTGGGTCTGGCAACCGGCTCAACCCCCAAAAAAGTGTATGCTGAACTGATCAGGCTGCACAATGAAGAAGGGTTGAGCTTTAAAAATGTGGTAAGCTTTAACCTGGATGAATACTACCCGTTGCCAAAGGAAGCGATACAAAGCTATCGCCGCTACATGAATGAAAACCTGTTTAGCCACATAGATATTTTGCCGGAGAACTGCAACATACCCGACGGTACCGTGCCACAGGATAAACTAAAAGAGTACTGCGAAGAATTTGAAAAAAAGATAGAAAGAGCCGGGGGAATGGACTTTCAACTGTTGGGTATTGGCAGCAACGGGCACATTGGTTTCAATGAGCCGGGCTCGCATGTAGGCTCGCGTACGCGGTTAATCACACTTGACCTTAGCACCCGTGCAGATGCAGCGTCGGATTTTGGCGGTATAGTAAATGTGCCGAAGAAAGCGATAACAATGGGTGTCAATACCATACTGCGAGCAAAGCGAATCGTGCTGCTGGTATGGGGCGGTCAAAAAGCATTTATCATTAAAAAAGCGGTGGAAGGACCCGTTACTGAATTTGTGCCCGCATCTTATTTGCAGGGGCATAACAATACAACGGTTGTAACAGATGAAGCTGCTTCGGCTGAACTGACCCGCCGCAAATCGCCCTGGCTGATTGAGAACGTAGTATGGGACGACGCAATGATCAAAAAAGCAGTTACATCTTTGGCGCTCAATGTGCAAAAGCCGATCTTAAAACTTACCGACAACGACTACAATGAAAACGGTCTCAGCGATCTGCTGGCGCTGTATGGTCAGAGCGTACGATATCAATATACAAGTGTTCAACTGGCTGCAACATACCATAACCGGACTGGCCGGGTGGCAAGCCACATGCCGACGATAAACATCGCCCCGAACGTGCTGAACCGGCGAGCAAAAGATGTATCATTTTCAGCCCGCATCCTGACGATGACATTATCTCGATGGGCGGCACGTTTCAGCGCCTGGTTGACCAGGGACATGAGGTACACATCGCTTACCAAACCTCGGGCAACATAGCCGTGGCCGATGATGAAGCCCTGCGCTTTGCCGAGTTTGTGGTCGACTTCAATAATAAATTTGATACCAATTGCGATGAGGTAAACACCATCTACCAAAAAGCGCTGGAGTTTTTGAAAGTAAAGGAGAGCGGAGAAAAAGACATAGAAGAAGTTCGCTACATAAAAGGGCTGATAAGAAGAGGGGAGGCGCGGAGTACCTGCCGTTTTGTGGGCGTACCAACAGAGAACATTCACTACCTGGATATGCCATTTTATGAAACCGGTCTGGTAGAAAAAAAGCCCTTGAGCGAAGATGACTACCGTATAGTGATGCGACGTAATTGAAAAAGTAAAACCGCACCAGGTATATGCTGCGGGCGACCTTGCCGACCCACATGGTACGCACCGGGTTTGCCTCGATGCTATATTTGAAGCGGTGCGCCGTTTAAAAAGTGCCGACTTTATGAAACACTGCTGGGTATGGCTGTACAAAGGCGCCTGGGCTGAGTGGGACATTGACGCCATAGAAATGGCAGTGCCCATGAGCCCCGACCAGGTGTTACGAAAAACGCATGGGCATCTTTAAACACCAATCGCAAAAGGATGGAGTAGTTTACCAGGGCAGCGACTCACGCGAGTTTTGGCAACGCGCTGAAGAAAGAAACAAAGCCACAGCCGACCTGTACAACAAACTGGGCCTGGCAGAATATGCCGCCATGGAAGCATTTGTAAGATGGAAATTTTAAACCTATGAACAGAAAAGAATTTATTCGCAATACCACACTGGCTGGTTCTGCAATGTTGCTCAACAAAGTGTCATTTGCCGGTGCTTATGGTACTTTTCCGGTCGTGCGGGTTCCCTTGTCCGAACGCAAGTTTCACAGCAACGCCGTAGAGAGTGCTATCAAAGAATTTAAGGCGCATGTGAAGAATGATGAGTTGGGCTGGTTGTTTGAGAATTGTTTTCCCAACACGCTCGATACCACCGTAACCTACAAAACAAAAGACGGCAAACCTGATACATATGTCATAACCGGCGATATAGATGCCATGTGGCTGCGAGATAGTACCGCACAAGTATCGCCCTATTTGCAGTTCATACAACAAGACAACGACCTGAAGCATTTGATCGCCGGTGTCATCAACCGGCAGACTGCCTGCATACTCAAAGATCCGTATGCCAATGCCTTCTATGGCGATGATACCAAACGGGGTGAATGGGCTACCGACAAAACAGACATGAAACCGGGTGTGCACGAGCGCAAATGGGAGATCGATCTCGTTGTGCTACCCTATACGCCTGGCATACCTCTATTGGAAAGATACCGGCGATACCTCACCCTTTACCAAAGACTGGCTGCAGGCAATAGAAACGATCTATACAACTTTTCGCGAACAACAACGCAATGAAGACCGGGGACCGTACCACTTTCAGCGATTGACTACCACGGCTACTGACACCCAGCCATTGAGCGGCTATGGTTACCCGGTACAACCGGTTGGGCTCATTTGCTCCGCCTTTAGACCAAGCGACGATGCTACACTTTTTCCGTTTCTTATACCTTCCAACTTTTTTGCGGTTACAAGTTTGCGACAGGCAGCAGAAATGCTGACTGCGCTAGCAAAAAACAGCGCACTGGCAGCTAAGTTAACCAGCCTGGCAAGTGAGGTAGACACTGCTTTGCAGCAGCACGCCATTGTTGATCACAAAGTGTACGGCAAAGTTTATGCGTATGAGACCAATGGCTTGGGCAGCTACAATATAATGGATGATTCAAATGTCCCCAGCCTGCTTTCGCTGCCTTATCTGGGCGCCATCAAACGTTCAGATCCTGTGTATCTCAATACCCGCAAAATGGTGCTTTCTAACAGCAATCCTTTTTATTTTAAAGGCACAGCAGCCGAAGGTATTGGTGGTCCGCATGTAGGTATGGATATGATTTGGCCAATGGCTATCACCATGCGCGGACTTACCAGCACCAACGATGCCGAGATCCGGCATTGCATTCGCTTGCTGCGCACCACGCACGCAGGCACCGGCTTTATGCATGAAGCTTTTCACAAAGACGACCCCAAAAACTTTACCCGCTCATGGTTTGCCTGGGCAAACACTTTGTTCGGCGAGTTTTTGTGGAAGGTCTATAAGCAAAAACCCGGGCTGCTAGCTTAATTGAACCACCTGTGTAAGGCGGGCAAATTCACATAAATCAGAACTCAAAAAAGTATGTCTGATTTTTTTAGGGGCAACTGCAGTACCTGGTACTGACATCGTTGCGTCGCACTCTTGTACTTTTTTTTTCAGTACTCAGCCGGTACCCGGTTTCTATACAACCGCTCATTTCTATTTATATAAAAGCTTTTTCCGTTGGTAAAACACATCTTCGTCCTGGTCTTGTTTGCCTTCCCATATTTCGCTATGGCTCAGCTCGTGCAACAAGTGACCGACCCGGTTGAGTGGGTCAATCCGCTCATGGGCACCGATTCAAAACCAGACCTGTCCAATGGCAATACTTATCCTGCCATCAGGTGCCCTGGGGCATGAACTTCTGGACGCCGCAAACCGGTAAGATGGGTGATGGCTGGGCATATACCTATGCCGCCGACAAGATCCGGGGCTTTAAGCAAACTCACCAGCCTTCGCCCTGGATGAACGACTACGGGCAGTTTGCCATTATGCCGGTAACCGGAAAGTCTAAAGTTCACAGAAGACGACAGAGCCAGTTGGTTTTCGCACAAAGCCGAAATAGCCAAACCTTATTACTACAGTGTTTACCTGGCCGATGCAGATGTAACCACAGAGATCACGCCTACCGAACGTGCGGCACAGTTCCGGTTTACTTTTCCCGAAACCGACAGTGCTTTTATAGTCGTAGATGCGTTGGACAAAGGGTCATACAGTAAAGTAATTCCTGCCGAAAAAAAGATCATCGGTTATACCACCCGAAACAGCCGGCGGCGCATCAAAGACTTCAAAAATTATTTCGTCATTTATATTGACAAGCCATTTTACCTATGCGCACACTTTCTCAGACCAACATATAGCGGGCAATTCACTGGAGATCACTGCTGCGCATACCGGTGCTATCATTGGTTTTAAAACCTCGAAAGGCCAAAAAGTTCACTTGAAAGTTGCTTCTTCGTTCATTAGTTTTCGAACAGGCTGAACTCAACCTTAACAGCGAGTTAAAGCAACGACTCTTTCAATGAGACCATGCAAAAAGCAAAGAGCGCCTGGAACAAGCAACTCGGCAAAGTGATAGTAGAAGGTGGCACAGCAGAGCAGGTGCGAACTTTTTATTCCTGTTTATATCGCACCTTGCAGTTTCCGCAAAAGCTTTATGAAATAGATGCACAGGGCAACATCGTGCACTATAGTCCTTACACTGGCAAAACAATGCCCGGTTACATGTTTGCTGGTACCGGTTTCTGGGATACGTTCCGCGCCTTATATCCATTGCTCAATCTCATTGTATCCCTCCATCAATGCCGAAATGCAGGAGGGTTGATCAACGATTATAAAGAAGGTGGCTGGTTGCCGGAGTGGTCAAGTCCGGGCTATGCCAATGTGATGGTGGGCAATAACTCTGCCTCCGTGGTTGCCGATGCCTACATGAAAGGTGGAGGGGCTATGATATCAATATTCTGTACGAGGCACTATTACACGGTGCCAACAACGAAGGACCGATGAGTGCTGTTGGCCGCGACGGAGTTGAAGTATTACAACGAGCTGGGCTATGTTCCCTACGATGTAAAGATCAATGAAAATGCTGCCCGCACCCTCGAATATGCTTATGATGATTTTACCATTTACCAGCTTGCCAAAGCCCTGAACCGCCCGGCAGCAGAAGTGGATTTGTATGCCAAACGCTGCAGAACTACCGCAATGTTTTCGATCCCGCAACACCGCCTGATGCGCGGGCAGAAACAAGGATGGCAGTTTTCAGTCGCCTTTTAATCCTTTTAAATGGGGCGATGCCTTTACCGAAGGCAATAGCTGGCACTATAGCTGGAGCGTTTTTCACGATATAGAAGGACTGAAGAAACTGATGGGTGGCAACGCCACGTTTATCAAAAAGCTCGATTCTGGTTTTTACTATGCCGCCGGTGTTTGACGAAAGTTATTACGGCGGTGTCATTCACGAAATCCGCGAAATGCAGATCATGAACATGGGGCAATATGCACACGGCAATCAGCCCATCCAGCACATGATCTACCTGTACAATTATGCCGGTCAGCCATGGAAGACGCAATATTGGGTGCGTGAGGTGATGAACCACCTGTACAAGCCCACACCCGATGGCTATTGCGGCGATGAAGACAATGGACAAACTTCTGCCTGGTATGTGTTTTCTGCCATGGGGTTTTACCCGGTTTGTCCCGCAACCGACCAGTACGTGTTGGGTGCGCCGTTGTTTAAGAAAACTACTTTGCACCTGGAAAATGGAAAGACGGTCGTCATCAATGCGGCGGCTAATAATGCAGACAACCGGTATGTGCAGTCATTGCAAATGAATGGTGCGCCCTACACCAAAAACTGGATCACGCATACTCAGTTACAGAATGGTACCAGCCTCAACTTTACCATGTCTGCATTGCCCAATAAAATCCGCGGCACCGGCAAAGATTCCTATCCTTATTCTTTTTCGTCTGCCCAATAGTTTTCTTCCGGGAGAAGATGTGTAGTGATTTGGGTACCGGCATTGGTACTTTAGGAGGCATAGTTGCGTCGCATTTCGTTCATCGGCAACGCACAGATGAAACAGAGCGGCTGATTGTTTTATGCAATAGCCACAAAGACGCAAACACAAAAAGAAGCACAAAGGATTTTTGTCAAACCGCGCAGAGCGTATCCCATTTTTTATTTGGGAAAATTCACTTTAACCCCACAACAAAACCCCAACTATTTTTGACCATATCGCCATGTGCATCCTCCTTCTGTCTATTTGTAAATCATAAGTAAGCAAAAGATAAGTTCCTCATTCCTCCGCATCAAAGACCATTAAACAAATCATAACTTTTAATTTATAACTCATAACTCATAACTCATAATTCTTAACTCATAACTTATAACTCATAACTCAACATTCATTTCACCTTTTTCCCCGGAATATTTTGCCCGTTCTGGTGTAGTATCATGCTGGCAACATTGCCGTCTGCATCAAACAAAAATTCAACCTGTGCATCTACTACTTTCAGGAAAAATATGTTTTTGTCTTTGGCAAACAGTTCAAAAGAAGGCTGACCCGTTGCCTGTGCTTTCAGTGCTCCATTTTCATAAAATACATTGATAGAAAAAGCAGGTGAAAGTTCATAGCTGCCTACATACTTTTTCAATGTCGCTGAGTCGAGTTGGATCTCCTTTACTTCCGTGGGTACAGTATAGGGTTTATCATACAGTATAGCCAGCATGTCTTTCGCAGGCTTTTGCGCATCGCCGGAGTTATTGGTCAAAACAACGACCGAAACTTTATCAGCGGGCAGGTAATATAACATACTGGTAAAGCCATGTATTCCTCCTCCGTGACTGATGGCTTGCCTACCAAAAATGCTGTCTATAAAAACGCCGTATCCATATTTGTTCAGGTGGGGTTTATACTGCATGGTCACATATTTTTCCGGAATAATCTGCTGACTGTTGAGTGCTACGTTCCAGTTATAGAGATCGTGCACAGTTGAGTAAATGGCGCCCGCCGAAAAGGCTACTGTTGAGTTTACGATTGGCGACGGAGTTGCCTGGGTTTTTGAAAGTTCGAAATAGCCGGTCGATTTTTCTGGTGACTGTAAGTGTGTAAAATCAAAACCAGAGTGCGACATGTTGGCCGGTGCAAAGATCTCTTGCCGGGCAAAAGTGGTGTAAGGCATTCCGGATACTTTTTCTATGATATACCCTAAGATCACAAAACCTGAGTTGCTGTAGTTGAATTTTTCGCCGGGTTCAAAATCGAGTGGTTTGTCTTTTATCATGTTCCAAAACGTTTGCTGGGGTAGAGTTTCAGTCACATGATTTTTCATATAATCAGTGTCGTTGGTGTAGTTATCAATGCCCGATGTGTGGGTCAGCAAATTTTCGATGGATATCTTATCTGCATACTGGTATTCAGGAAAATACTTACTTAGTTTATCAGTTACATTGAGTTTTCCCTGCTGCTGCAGTTTCAAAATCAATGTAGCAGTAAACTGTTTGGTCACTGAGCCAATTTGAAATATTGAGTTCGCATCATGTGGTGTCTGGGTAGCGGCGTTGCGCAAACCATACCCTTTTTCCAACAGTATTTTTCCATCTTTGGCTACCAGCGCGCAGCCATTGAAACCGGCATATTGATTTGCCGCCTGCAGGTATTGATCCAACTTTTCTCCAGTTGATTGGCTATAGCCATTTAGTAAAGCAACCGTTGAAATGAATAAAAAAACAAGTTTTTTCATTGGAGAAATTTTCAGGCAAAATAATACAATAGGTTTTAACCCGAAACTCAAAACTCAAAATTTATAACTCCTGACCCATAACCCATAACCCATAACTCAAATTTCTTAATCTTAACTCTTTACTCTTATAACTCATAACTCATAACTCATACCTCCTAACTCCTAACTCATAACTTATAACTCCTAACTCATAACTCATAACTTATAACTCATAACTTATAACTCATAACTTATAACTTATAACTCATAACTCCTAACTCTTCACCGCGCACCTGTTACCAGCATATCCATTACGTACAGGCTCTTCGACGCAGTGATGAACAATTGATTATTATCTTTTCCACCGAAGCAAACATTGGCTGTCCAATTTTCTGCTATCGGTATATTGGTCAGTTTCTTACCAGTGGCATCATAAACTGTTACTCCGTTGCCGGTCAGGTACACATTGCCTCGGTTGTCAAGGGTCATTCCATCACTGCCTTGGTTTACAAATAGCTCACCCGCCTGCAGCGAACCATCATCGTTGATCGCATATTTATAGGTCTTGTTATCGCCAATGTCCGCAACATACAGCAGCTTGCCATCCGGCGTGCCCACAATACCATTGGGTTGCTTTACATTGCTGGCAACCACCACAGGGTGGCGACTATTTCTAGCCAGGTAATACACAACCTGTGGGTGCTGTTCATGTTTGGTTGTCCAGTAGTCGCGTGGGTAGAAGGGATCAGTAAAGTAGATATTTCCGGAAGGGTGTATCCACAAGTCGTTGGGCCCGTTGAATGAAAGACCGTTGTTATCATCGACCAATACTGTGCGCCGGCCGCGTTTGTCTATCATCCATAGCTGGTTGTATTCATCTGAGCAGGTAATCAGGTTATCCTTCTTGTCAAAGTACAAACCATTTGCCCTGCCGGTACCTTGAAGAAATAATGACAGGTTTCCACCTGTACCATATTTCCAAATCTTGTTATTAGGTTGATCGGTAAAATATACATTGCCTTTCTTGTCGGAGCGGTCTTTGGGTAAAGCTAAACTGCTGCGAGATCAGCCGTGGGGTTGCGGCCTCAGCAAATAGTCTGTTATCTGTCTGTGGGTTCATAGTATTGTTCTGGGTAGTACTACAGCAAACCAGTGTGGTAAGTATCGTAAAGGCAATCGTTGTTTTGAGCATATGGATAGTTTTAATAGGTCATACGTATTTGAATGGTCCGTTGACGTGCGTCCCCGGAGTAGAAATGTACTTCCTGCAGACATTTTGCGCGGAACTGCCGCAACTACAAAAGGGCGATGCACGTAGGCGGCAGTTGTGCTGTTTGTCAAAGTATAATGCACTAACATACTTTCGCCTTTCAAGGTGATCGTATCTATTTGAACATCTGTGGCACTTGTCGTTGGCGGTAAAATGATAGCCACAATGTTTTCCCTTGTGAAGTCAGGTACAAAAGCCTTGCCCGGCAACGATTTTGTCATAGCGAAATAGCGCAGAAATTCACTCTCACCAGTCAGGTACAAATAGTAGGCAGTATCGCCGGTGGGTGCATCGGTTTGCAATATGTAATTAGTGACTGGCGTTTGTTCAACCGCAGTAAAAATTTTAGCCCGCTGCAGGAATATAGTTCCAAAGCAACCGCTAAAAAGCACCATAATTTCATACCGCTAATGTAGCACTTAGCTTACTAACTCTCCGTCGGTCAAATTCTCAGCGCTCTTTTTACCGGGACCAGCGGCAGATACTCCGGTCGGTCATTCTTGCGACGCTCCGTTCAAGATGTAGTTCATTGATTAGACATTTTCTACCATTTACTATAAAATATCTTTCGAAATCTTGAAAGAACACGATAGTTTTCAATGTTCTAAACTAAAATAAAATTAGTAGTGTAAAGCAGAAGGGAGATGATTGTAATAGTACGAAACTTTACCTTTCGTTAGGT
>CAVSED010000010.1:0-64351 GCA_963726895.1 uncultured Chitinophagaceae bacterium
CTGCACCCACATTCATTTGCGAGTTGGAAATATTGGGATTAAAAAATATGGAGAAGCCAGGATAGTGGAATTGCCATTCGTGCCTATAATAGGTTGCTATGTCGTACACTGTACCCAGCAGCAAGATCATCAACAAGATCTGCAACAATGGCCACGCATAGGATCTCAATACGGTTTTACCTATGCCCTGCAGCGGAAACTGAGAAAAACCAACAATAAGTTTTGAAGTTCCTGCCACTACCTTTTAGGATAAAGAAAATGCGGAACGGTATATAGCCGCAGCCACAGGTAAACAAGGTACGTGCAAAGCCCCGTACCCATATCGGGCAGCAATACATTGCGATAAAGATTAAAGGCAACATGATTAGCAATAAACGGTGTTTCATACCCGCTTATCGAAGTATGGCAGATATTCCATAGGTAAGCCACCAGTACAATAACTGCAGAAGCCGTTACCATTGTCAATTCGTGTTGCCGCCATCTTTACATTCATTGTTCATTAATTTCCAACAAGATTACGCGCAACAATATTTTGAATAGGGTACAATGTGACGAAAACCACGGAAATACGGGATGAAATGGTTGAAACGGTAACGATGGTGTAGAGACTGGTCGCGACCTGTCCCTACGAAATAAAATGAAGATCTTTTGTACACATCTCGACTTCTATTTTAGTACAATCCGGAGAATTAAAAAGAAAATAAATTTTGTATGGAACGAGTTAAAAAATGTACTTCTCTAAATCTCGAATTTATAATGGATAATAAAATCTTGAAAAAAACAGAGATAAATGTTAACATTCATCTCTAGCGTTGCGTTAAGAAATTCTATAGTTCTTTGAAAGTATTGTCAGTGTTGAGTTTGCGAGGTTTTAAACTACTTCACTAAATACGGAGCAGAAGCGCGGCAGGTACTAAATGCTTTATTAGAAAAATATGCCGACGAGGGAATAACCACCATTGAAAGCACCGAAGTACTGTCGCTGCACCCTTTTGATGAATATGGTTCGCCCGTTGAAATCATCCGGATGTTTGGCAATAAGGACAAATATTTTGAAGCGGTAAAGGAGTTGGAAAAGGAATTGTACATTTCAGCTTAAAAATCACCCGATGCCGTTTGTAAAAGTCTGGATGCATTTAGTTTGGTCAACAAAAAACAGGGAGCCATATCTAAAAGATGATATCAGGCAAAAGGTATTTCAGCACATGAGAGAGAATGCAATGAAGAAAGACATTTACCTTGATTTTGTAAATGGATATAGGGATCATGTACATTGCCTTGTTTCATTGGGAGTTGATCAGACCATTGCAAAAACAGTGCAATTGATAAAAGGTGAATCGTCTTTCTGGATCAATAAACAAGGATTGATAAAGGAAATTTTGAATGGCAGGATGAATATTTTGCTGTTTCGGTAAGCGAGTTGCAGGTTGATAAAGTAAGGGATTATATCAAGAAACAGGAAGAGCATCACAAGCATAAAACATTTCAACAGGAGTATGATGAATTTATTAGCAAATATGGATTTGAGAAATTCGGCTAAAGCCGGGGGAGAGGAGGTGATGCATTTTATTCCTCCAGCTAAAGCAGGAGGCAATTCATGAATAGCTTGGGTCAAAGAGTCCTAGTTCTTTGATTCCTCCAGCTAAAGCAGGAGGCAATTAATATAGTTCTATCTCCGGTATTTAACCGAAAAATGCAAACGGCTTTAGCCAAACAACTCAGGAGGCAATTTATAAATAGTCCGGTCTTCAGACCGGAGAAACAAAAATAAACAAATATTTCACTGGGCTTTAGCCCAAAACAACATTAAATCTTTCCTCCAGCTAAAGCAGGAGGAACAAATAGGCTTTACCCGAAAAACAACATAACAATGTCTAACCTCACCTCCACCATAAAATCCATCCAGGACATCATGCGCAAAGATGCCGGCGTTGATGGCGATGCGCAACGCATCTCCCAACTCGGCTGGATGCTGTTCCTGAAAATATTTGATACAAAAGAAGAAGATTGGGAAATTACCAACGACAACTATAAATCGCCCATACCCAAAGACCTTCGTTGGCGTGAATGGGCTGCCGATGAAGAAGGCATGACCGTTGTTTGCCCCTTATACAGGCATTAAAACCAACCTGCTGTTTTTTACAAAAGGCAAACCAACTAAAGACGTTTGGTATTTCGAACATCCTTACCCCGATAGCGTAAAGAACTACAATAAAACCAAACCCATCAACATAAAAGAGTTCGACCTTGAAAAAGCCTGGTGGACCAATCGCGAAGAGAACGCCTATGCCTGGAAGGTAAGCACCGAAGAACTAAAAAAGCGCAATTACAATTTCGATATCAAGAACCCAAACAGCACCGAACAACCACACCAATATACCAGCAACCCGTTAATTGACTTGCTCGGACAATCATTTGCCAAAAGCAACCAGTTACTAAAGCAATTACAACATGAACTGTCACACCGACGAAGGAGAGATCTGGTAATAACGAACTGTTATGGTGAGCCGAGCGAAGAGTTTTATGAGCCAGGCTTTAGTAGCATCCATTACACATCGTTGCGTCGCACTCTTGTACTTTTGACATCATTATTCAGGCTTGTTCAAGTTTTATTTAAATTCGTGTAAAGAACTTATTTATGGAAACATCAAACCTCCGGGAGAAACTTCATACCCTTATAGACAACAGCACAGAAGACAAACTGATGGAAGTATATGCCGTATTCGAAGAGGATTATACGGATGAGTTTAAAGCTGATTTAGAAGAAGAGTATACTGACTATAAAAGGAACGGTGAAGTAATATCTAAAGCGCAACTGGATGAAGCAATTGAAAAATTATTACACAGCAAGTAGCGGCAATGTACATTATCACAATTCGTAAAAGAGCCGCTAAAGAATACCTTGAAGCTATTGCCTGGTACAAAGAGCGTAGTCAAATGGCAGCAAAGAATTTTGTAAAAGAAGTAAATGACGCTTTTACAAAGGTTGAATTTGAACCGGCAAAACATAAGAACACCTACAAACACTTTTACGAAATCAAATTGCATAAATATCCTTTTAGTATTGTTTACTTTATTGATGAAGAGGAAACGAGAATTGTCATTACTACGATATTCCATTACAAGAGAAATCCGAAGAAGAAGTTTGGTAAGTAAAGATGGTATCTCGCATTTCGTTCATCAGTTGAGCTACTATTAAACAAAGAGAGTGAATTCTAAAACTATAACATTAGGCGATATCCGTTTTATTGAGAAAGGTAAGGTTGGAATACAAGCTGCTGTTCCAGGAGATTATCCATTGGTTACAACCGGAGCAGAAAGAGGCTCACATAATGAATATCATTTTGAAAGTGAAGCTGTATGTATACCTTTAGTTTCAGCAACAGGTCATGGACATGCAAGCATAAAAAGGATACATTTTGAAGGCGGAAAGTTTTGTGTTGGAAACATCTTGTGTGCTTGCATACCTAAAGACTATAATCAAACATCAGCTAAGTTCCTTCATCTATATTTCTCGTTGCTTAAAGATGTTATCCTCGTTCCCTTAATGCAGGGAAGTGCAAACGTGGCTTTAAAGATTAAAGATTTAGAGAAAGTTGAAGTGCCATTGTTTCATTTGAACGACAACTTGAAATTGTTGAGGAGTTTGAACGTTTAGAATTAATTAATAAAAGATTGCTTACAGAACTTGACCAACAACAAACCTATCTCCAACTTCTCCGCCAAACCATATTGCAGGAAGCCGGGCAGGCAGGAAAAACTGAATAGCTCCGGCGCTTCAGCCCGGAGTAAAAAAGAAAAAGAGCTACCTCCAATAACAGAAGATGAAATTCCTTTTGAATTACCGGAAGGATGGGTGTGGTGTAGGTTAGGAGATTATTACAAATATGGAAATTCCGGAATTGAAACGAAGAATTTGGTAGAAGATAATATGGCTTTTAGAATTAGAAGACATGTGAACCTATTTCATCAGAGAATAATTCAGAAGATAAGATTTAAGGAACGGAAATCTTTAAGTAGTAAAAACGTAATCAAGAAAGGCGATGTTTTATACAGTAAGCTTCGTCCTTATTTAGATAAAGTTGTGTTGCTGATGAAGATGGCGTTTGTTCATCTGAAATTTTACCCCTTCAATTTTATAAAGGAATTGATGCTCAGTACTTGCGATTTCGATTAAAATCTCCTGACTTTGTTAACTACGCAAACAGCAAAGTTTATGGAATGAACTTGCCAAGGTTAGGTTCTGATGATGGAAGAAAGTCGTAATTTCCGCTTCCACCACTTGCCGAACAACGACGCATAGTAGTCAAAGTACAGCAATTGCAACAACAGCTAAGCCAGTTAGAAGCCCAGGTACAAACAGATATTTTAGTATTAAAAGATAGTCTATGGCATACGTTAAAACACAACCAACAATTCCTTTTTCTGACTTTTTTAAGAAGGCAAGAGCTATTACCGAATTTACCAGTGAAATGGAGCTAAATAAATGATAAAAGGTTGGAATGATACAATTATGTCTTTTCAAAGGTTAAGTTCAAATGTAATTTGGAAGATGGACTTGAAAGGCGTTTACCAAGCTTATCAGGAATTGAATGACTATAAAACAATCAACTTTAAGCCTTATGTTCCTCGCACACATTCACCTGCCTTAGGTTTATTAATACACCTTAAATTGCTAAAAAAGCCATTGGCATAAGCATGGCGATTATAGAGATTGAAAACCGATACATGGAAACAGAAAACATAAAATACAATTTCAAGGATCACTGCAATCGTTACGCCTGCTGGACAGCTGCGCGGGCTGGGTCTGTAAGTCGTTTTTCAAATGCAGAAATTTCAAAGTTTGTCAAACAAATCAATTTACAAGAGGAAGTAGAAGAATTTAAAACAACTAATAATATAAGTCATGAGGTTTATAAGAATTGGTTTTTAAAGAAAGTAATGGAATTAGAAGAATTGATGAGACCTTATAAAAAAGAGGTAGCAGAAGAGCCTAAAAAATTACGAAATATTTCCTTTGGCATCGCCGCAAAGGTGATTAGTATTTATGTAAAAACATATGAAATAATTCCATCTCAAGGGAAATCTCTACTTTCTAAATTCGCGTTCCCTCCAATTGATAGTTTTTTGCTTGAGCGGCTAAAAGATAAAAGTATTCCTGGTATTGATAAAACAAATTGGTCAAAATTTAAAAAGGAAGAGTACATTCAATTGATTGAGAAACTAAGGGTCTTTATGGTCGACCAACCTTTCTGGATGCTTGAGGAAAATTGGGATATCAATAAACCTAACAACCAAACTGCATAAATAAATGTTTACAATATCTTCTTCCAACCCCTCCGCTTCCTTCGATCAAATTGCCAATGCTCTTTTCAATAAGTACATCATACAGGTAAATGATAGCTTTTACCGCTTATTAGAAGCCGAGTTTTATTATAATGATGGGAAAGAGCACACTGATATTTACACGCATGGGCATAAGTGGCAAAAAAGATCTGGCTATTGGTATGTCCATGGTTCAGGTATAGACATCACAATCGGCAACGATAATGCATCGGGCGGCATTCTATTAAGAAGCATACAAAAGCTTTTACCAACACCAACTGATAAAAAAGAGCAATACACATTCGGTCCACTCAATGTGCTAACAGAACTAATCAGCGGCTTTCATAACTGTTTCAATGGCGAGAAAAACATCTTTTCCCTGGTTGAACCGGAGGAGCACAAAATAAAACTGGAGGTAATTGAGCAAAAAGACATCATTCAATGCAGGAGAATTGGCCTGTCCGGTGAAAAGGAACACAAAGATTCCCTTTATCGCTACCTGATTTTCCCGCACCTGCCGCATAGAGAGAAAACAAAGATTGCAGAATTACTCCTGCAAAAACGTGGTAAGAGCAAGGAAACTTTGGATGAGATAAAAAGACTCCTGGGTAGCGAGTTTTTGAAGAAAGAAAGGGATACATTGCTGTAGTTGTTATTTATCGTTGGTTTATTGGTACCACGCAAAATGCAATCAAGTAAATATGAGAAATTACTACAAGATTATGCTTGGCAAGAAAAGCATGTTCGCAGAAGAATGTTATAGAGAAGGATTTATAGGAGCTGATTTTGGAATTGAAGAAGATTTAAGAGAAAAACTTCCAGAAGATTGGAAACACTTCAACCAAAAATATATACCTATATATCTCGCCAAATTTCCCGATAAAAGTAAAGTAGCAGCCGGGTTAGCCTGCGGAATGCTTTATACAATTTCAAAAGGTATAAAAATTGGAGACATTATTATAAGCCCTAACGGTAAAGGATGGTTTCTGTTTGGGGAAGTAACATCTGACTATCTTTTTGCTCCCGGTGAAATTCTTCCGCATAGGAGATCTGTTAACTGGTTTACAACAACAATCAAGCGATCAGAAGTTAGCCAAGCATTACAAAGTTCAACAAGTTCTATTGGAACTACTGCAATGATAACCAAACATGGTGCAGAAATTGAGCAGATAATTGGCGGCAATTCAACTCCTTCTTTAATATCAACAGATACTACTGTTGAAGACCCGACAGTATTTGCACTCGAAAAGCATCTTGAAGACTTTTTGGTAAAAAACTGGAAATCTACAGAGCTTGGTAAGTTGTATGATCTCTATGAAATTGATGGGGAACTGGTAGGTCAGCAATATCCCAGCGATACCGGACCAATTGATCTTTTAGCAATAAGCAAAGACAAAAAAGAGTTGTTAGTTGTTGAATTGAAAAAAGGGAGAGCTAGTGATAGTGTTGTTGGACAAATTCAAAGATATATGGGCTACGTTATGGAAGAACTTGCTGAAAAGAACCAAATTGTCAAAGGCGTAATTATCGCATTGGAAGACGATCTTAAAATAAAAAGGGCGCTGTTGGTGACAAATAATATAGATTTCTATAGGTACCAGGTCAGTTTTAAATTGTTTAAAAATTAGTTTTCCGCCGCTGTTGGTGTTCCCCTTTCAGATGTTCTAAGCAGCGCCGCCGTTGCAGGGTGTTATCACCTGTAACTGTAGCGTAGGTCAGAAGACACAATTAGAAAAAGCTTCTCAATTCAACCCATGAAAGACGATAGCTGAAGCCACAGTAGCACTATCGCTAAATCAGGGAACAATGAAAGGAACGGGCCGTTTCGTTCCTTTCTTGAATTTTCTTTGTGGTACTTTCTTTGTTTCAAGACAAAGAAAGTAGCAAAGCCGCCATTAAAGCGAGTTACAGAATTAATCAAAGTCTCCGCCCTATTGTGCCGCTGTCCAGTGTGTTATCACCTTCAACAATTAGCCTATCCAAAACGCCCAACCACGGCCCTACCGACCAACGAAATGCGTCGCAACGATGCTCAACCGGAGTTACTTCACTCTGTACCATCATTCAACATTCCCCGCTTTTACTAACACCCGAAGCCTTGCAGAAATCACCTACCAAAAATTAAACCCGGCACTGCATTGCAAGGGCAGTATTATGCCTGGTGTCGCTATATTTGAAGCGATCTCTTTTTCAAGATCAATTATGATGTATGGCAGACAGACGCGTGGCAGTAAAGATTCTCTTTGTATTTCTTTTTTTCAGTTCGGTACTTCCACTCAGCGCCCAAACGGGTATGGATTCGTTGATGGGTCAGCGGGCATTACAATGTCCCGACATAGCCGACAACAGTTCTATTCTTTTTACCAAGTATATCGCGGCGGGCAACATAGACTCCGCCACAACTGTACTGCAATATTGGAAGGAAAAGTGCGGTATCAACGAGCCGGTGCAAAGAGCTATCTATATGCTTGCACTTGCCAAAGCACAGCCGGTGGATACGCTTACCGGTGAAAACATTGTCACCTATTTATATAAGTATAAGTATCGCTACACGGTTATCAAACAACTTGATTACTCAGTGTTTTATTCTAATCAATTGTACTTCGATTTTGTGCCGGTAGGGCAGGAGTTTGATAAAGAGTTGATCCGCTTTTTCGGCGACCAACTGAGCAAACAAAGGCAGGGCAGTGTAGAGCACTTGCTTTGCCTTGTGTATGCAGTGAACCCCGATACGCTTTCGTCGCAGATAAAAAATGCGGAGTACGCCACAACCCGCTTATATAAACAATATAACACAGTGATGTCGCCGGTTGAGAACAGTGCTATTTTTAACCTTGCCTGGTTAACGGGTGTGTGGGTGCCCACAGGCGAATTAACGAAGTTGGGAATACATCCTGAACTGGGTTTTCAGATGGGTGTGAAAAAGAAGAAAATGAATTATGATCTGACGATGTGTTTCAGGTTTATAAACTCACCGGAGGCGTACCTCGCAAAAAGAGATAACACTAACAATGTTGTAGAAAGTACCCGGCATTTTTTTGGCGGGTATATAGGGATTGATGTTGGCAGAGACGTGTATGCAAAAAACAAAAATGAAGTGCAGGTATTGAGTGGCTTTGGCTTCGATGGCTGGGATGCGCTGACAAAAAATGACGACACCGGTCTGCGCTCAAAATCGGTAGCTTCTTATAATTTTAACGTGGGGCTAGGCTACCGGCGATACCTGAAAAACAATACGACCTATATAGGTATCAGGGGCAAATACAATTTTGTAAACTATACGCTAAACCATGTTGTTGACTTCACCGGGAACCCGGTTTCAATAACTTTTGTCATTGGAGGTTTGGCTCCGCGTTATTATAAATAATACCACAACAGAGCAAGTGAAACTGGATAAATTGGCTTATCATCGTGCCAATTTTTTTTTAAGTAAAACTTCCAACAAAACAGATGAGATCCCTTATTTTATGTGTTATCACCTTGGTGGTATTCCATTCTTTTTCTTTTAGCCAGTCCGACACCACTTATATGTACTATGATCAATTGTGGAAGCCATGTGCCGCCGATACTGCATTCTATACTGCCAAAGTGTACAAACAGGGCGACATGTGGACGAAGAAAGATTATTACAAGCAAAGTAATCGATTGCAGATGGAAGGTGCATTCCTCGAGAAAGATCTGACAACAAGACAAGGTCCGTTTACCTGGTATAAAGAAGACGGCACAAAAGATTACACCATCTTGTTTAAGAAAGGTGAGGTTATTGATAAAACATTCTATTATGCCAACGGCGCTACAAAGGCATATATATCTTATGCTGATGGCACGCAAAAAGGCTGGGACGAAAACGGCAAAGAGATAAAAAATTTTGTTGTTGAGAAAGAAGCTAAACCAAAGGTAAACTGGCAAAAATATCTGGAGCACAACCTGAACCCAAATGTGGCGGCAAAGGCAAATGCCCCTGCCGGTATGTATGCGGTGAAGATGCAGTTTCAGATAGATAAAGAAGGTAACATTACCAATGTGCTCCCGGTATCTGTTCCTGCGCAATGTGCACCCTGCGCTTTAGAGGCGATCCGGGTCATCAGCGCGGCGCCCCGGTGGGAACCGGCTATGCAAAACGGCGTACCGGTGATATACCAGGCGATTCAATTTATCACCTTCCAGGTAGCAGAAGAACCTAAAAAGAAGAAAGACTGATTGAAGTGCTTATGCGGACCATGTGCACAATTAAACCTTCAACTGTGCAACAATGCGAACAATCGACCTTGTAACCATTTGGTAGCCAGCAGTAGTACAACAGGCGGCGGACGTTGCGACGCTCCGTTCAGCGGCATTTCGCTATTCGGCTCGAAACCACGGTGGTTGAGCGGAGCCGAAACCCCGGTGGTTGAGCGGAGCCGAAACCCCGGCGGTTGAGCGGAGCCGAAACCACAACTGATGCCTTCGGCTCCGCTCAGGCAACTCTAAATGGCAAGTAACAAGTTATTCTGCCAAAATCTTGTTACTATAATAATATATGTGCGGCAAGTTTTGCGCGTCAGGTTCAATTATTAGAGTTGCCAATGGATTTGCTGATGAAGTGATTGCGACGCAACGATGATGCTATGGAAACCGATGCTGGTATCAAAACAATATTAATCGGATTTTCAGCTAATCATCAAGATGTAGCGGCTGTTAAGAAAGGTTCTTCGTCTGTTGAAGTCCGCTGTTAAAAGAACTAGGTTATTGCACGGGAACAGCGTTTAACGTAGGGTCTCGTCCCTCGCGCAAAAGCCCTGCAATGAAGTTCCCAATTAGGTATTGCTACGCAATCAAACTTTTCTTTTCCATTACTGTTCTAAAGGCAACCGTCACACAAATGAAACAGCAGAAGAAGAAAGATCTACCCTTTAAAACCTGTGTTGTTTGCCACAGACCATTTAGCTGGAGAAAGAAGTGGGAAAAGGTTTGGGATGATGTTAGGTATTGTAGTGACGCGTGCAGAAATGATAAGCATAAAATCAGCAGTAAAAAATGATAGAAGAAGGATTGGCTATGACAACAGTAATTAATTCAAAAAAAATCATTTTAAGCCTCACTGACATTTTAAGCCTCACTGATATTGATCGCCTTATCGAAATGGCGTGGGAAGACCGTACCACTTTTGAGTTTATCGAGGCGCAGTTTGGCTTACAGGAAAAGGATGTGATTGTATTAATGAGAAAGGAAATGAAGGCATCCAGTTTTAAAATGTGGCGCAAGCGTACGAATGGAAGATCGACAAAACACAGCGCGTTGAGAGATGCACATACAACGCACTTCAAATGCAGCAGGCAAAAAACAATCTCGCTTAATCACATTTCGAAGAGATAGTACAGGTTTCCTTCCTCAACTCTGCTCTCCGCCATTATTATTTTTTCCAGGCTTTTTTGCGCCTGTTCCGTTACTTATCAGGTGCTACTTTCTTTTCATCAATGGAAAGAATAAGACATATACTGAAGGGAAAGCCTTGCCTGATTACAATTATCTGCCCGACGCTGCTGAATAAAGCGGAGGAGACAGTGGAGATAAGTTTACCCGGACGAAAACTTGTAGGGCACAACACTTTCTACAGAATTAAAAGTTTCGGAAGGTATTGGCCCGTACAAAAAACTTTTTATCTAATTTATAAATACGGTTGTCGTGCCGCCAGAAGAAGGCAGTCCCTTCCACCACCTCTTTGGTGTCTTTATTTACGATAATAATGACCCTGTTTTGCGTTCTGCCTCCTTTGCCTTTTCCCGGAACGTCTTTTTTCCTGTATTCCAAATTGCTGTCGAGTTTTGCCACACCTAAAGCAATCAACTCATGACCGGAATAATAAGAATGCTTGTCGTCATACACAGTTCCTTTGTCAACAGCGCTTTGTAAAAAACCCAGAGACTGCGCAACTGTAGAATGTTCGTGATCGTTTTCAGAATATGATAAGGTTGTTAGCGGCATAAAAGTGGTTTTAAATAAAAATTGTTAGGTGCTACTAATTTACAGTAATCATCTAAATTTTTTTAATAAAAGGCATCCTCTTTTCATCGCGTGGGGAACTACTTTTTTAGTTTTATGCGCAGGCACGAGATCCCGGCAAACCGTACCGGGTTTCACACTACACTTTGTCAATGCTCTGCAGATCCCCAGAACAGAAAATTAGCTTCGTCCTGCCGGGGTCTCTCCGCACTAGCCTTGTGCTATAGCAAAGGCCCCTGGCCTACAACGTAGGGTCTCATGTAACACACTATCGCCCGGCTATAAAGACTCCCTCTTTGATCGAAAGTAGCCACCAGATTTACTTGTAAAAAAACCGCGAATTAAATGGATAATTTAAACGATTTAATGAGATAATTACTGTTGCGCCGGCAAACAAACTTTCATTAATGGCGTTACCTGGATAGTAAAACATTTTTTTTAAAAGGCATATTGAAGAGTTTCAAATCTTCTCCCTCGAATTATGAACATAAACACCGCACCGGACAAAGTATTACTGGCAGACATCATGAACATGGAACAGCGTTTTCGCGCCACATTCATCAATTCGCTGGGTGGTTTTAAAAGTGTTTGCCTCATTGGCACAAAAAACAAACAAGCGCAAACCAATTTGGCTATTTTCAGTTCCCTTCTGCACATAGGCGCCAATCCGCCATTGATCGGTTTTATAGTAAGACCCTCAACTACCGAGAGACACACGCTGGAGAATATTTTGGAAACCGGGTCTTATACCATTAATCAAATTCATCCCGGCATCTATCAGCAGGCACATCAGACGTCTGCGCGCTACAACCGGGATGTATCAGAGTTTGAAGCCGTAGGATTGGAAGAAGAATACATTGACGGATTTTTTGCGCCATTTGTAAAAGAAGCACAGGTAAAGCTTGGCCTCGCCTTTCGTGAAAAAGTAGATCTTACCATCAATGGTACCTCTTTTATAATCGGCGAAATTCAACAGGTGTATTATCCAAAAGCAGCCTTGCAACCCGACGGATTCGTTGATCTTGAAACAGCCGGCACCGTTACCTGCAGCGGGCTCGACAGTTATCACACCACCCAAAAACTATCGCGCTTACGCTATGCCAAAACCGGGACAGAGACGAAGCCACTTTGACAAAGAATGTCTGAATCAGGATTCGTAGGATGAGAAGATTGTAGGATGCTTTCGTCCTTTCAAGAACTCGATATATGAGCATATAGATTATAGCAAGGTACCACTGCAATCAACGCAGGGTAGCCTCATGCAATTGCACAAAAGCCACAAGATGAAGACCCCACTTTGACAAACAATGTCTGAATTAGCATTTGTAGGATGAAAAGATTGTAAGATCGATTTCGACCTTTCAAGATCTCGATTTATGAGTATAGTAGATTAAAAGATTGTAGGATTATTTCGGTTTGCTTAGGTCTCCCTACGGGGGCTTCGCGACTTAGCAAGGTACCCAGGCATACATCACAAAATTTTTTTGACATCATACACTATGGTTATTGCAAATAGGTATGTTTTATCAAAAAGTTGCTAATGCATAACGAGGGAAAGGTCAAATTCATATTCTATAGATGAACGTATTGCGACGCAACGATGACTCTATGAAAACCGCCGCTGGTATCATAAAAATTGATACGCAAATTCTTAAACCAACATTTTCTTCAATTTATCTTGTAAGATTTCTACTTCGCTTGATACGGTCCATACACCGCATCGCGAAATCTCTTGTGCAATATTCCATAAAAGGGCATTTCCTGCACAAACAACACAGCGGTAAGGTCATTTACCGGATCGACCCAGAACAGTGTGCTGGCAGCACCATCCCAAAAGAACTCTCCTACCATCCCGTTGTTTTCCTCCTGCGATGCCGGCTCACGCAGCCGCACGGCAAAATCGATCCCAAAACCAACCTGCCCTTTGGTGGGTAGCCACATACGCTGTTTAATGGTGTCTGAAAGTTGATTGGTAGACATCAATGTTACAGTTTCAGGTTTCAATATTTGCGTGTTGCCGGCTTTGCCTTTGTGCAGCAACATCTGTGCAAATTTCATATAGTCATCCAGTGTTGAGGTAAGCCCAAATCCGCCTGGCTTCAGGGGATAATTTTTGATATTGAAACTGTTCTCATTATCGGCATTCACGGTCAGTTGTCCGTCACTGCCTTTAATGTACATGCCCGCCAAACTTTTTCTGTCGCTCTCCGGCACAATGTAGCGTGTGTTAGTCATGCCCAGCGGGTTAAAAATGGTTTGCTGCAGGTATTGGTCAAACGGTTTGCCCGAGAGGAGCTGAACCAGGTAAGCCTGCACATCTACCGATGGTCCATACGCCCACTGCTCGCCCGGTTGAAACAGCAACGGCAGGCTTGCCAGTTTTTTCGCCATTTCATCTAGTGTATTGTTAGGGTTCATGGGGTCTGCTTTCTTCACTACTTCGCTCAAACCCGGCAGGTCTGTGCTGGTTACAAAGCCTGCTGTATGGCGGGTAATATCGCGGATAGTGATCGGTCGTTTTGCCGGTTCCAGGATCATGTTGCCTGCCGCATCCACCCCTTTATACACTTTCATGTTGGCGAACTCGGGAGCGTATTTAAACAGCGGGTCGTCGAGCTGAAAGGCGCCTTTTTCATACAAGGTCATCAAAGCCACCCCAGTTATGGGTTTGGTCATCGAATAAATGCGGACGATCGTATTGCGATCCATCGGAATTTTTGCTTCCCGGTTTGCATAGCCAAAAGCGTTGTAATACACCTCTTTGCTTTTTTCGACGATCAATGCCGATACACCCGCTACTTTACCCGAGTCTACAAAGCTCTGCAGAGTAGCATCAATCCGCTCCTTTGCCTGTTTGCTAATTACAGTTGCCGAAGCGGTGTTGGTACTTTTGTTTCCCGACTGAGTGGAACATCCTACCAGCACAACAAATAATAGAGAGCAGATGATTTTATGCATAGTGTTTATTGATTGTGTATTTCGAAAATCAAGAGGTCTAAAAATGCCATTTTTTAGGGAGCCCGCTATTGTAATTCTTTTGAGCATCGTTGTGTTATTTTAATTCGGGTTTATGAGAACACCCTTTGTACTTATGGATACCATGTTCAGCTTTTAAAGGTAGATACTGTAATTGAATGACAGTAAAATGCCACTAATTAATATAAAACTATCTATTAAAAGAATTAAGATTTGTAGTGTTTAATGATGATACAATGTCGTTTAGTTAAGGAGTTTTTTTTGGGAACCAGCAGTAGGACGTCTATTGTGCATCGTTGTGTCACTCCCTTGTACTGGTAGGTACTACATGCTGCTTTTATACTGTAAATGCCTTAACTAAACGACATTGAATGATGATAGGATATTTACATCTAAAAAGTATCACTGTTTTAGAGAAAACACCAACAGTGGCAACCAGCATCTACACCTTCAATTTTTTGCCTTTTTTCTAACGCCGGCTGGCTTCAATATTGATTAAGATATTTACATGAGAAAGATGCTTTTATCAATATTTACCTGCTTGCTGCTGGTGGTGCTTGTACAGGCACAGCAGGCAAAAAGCCAGTTGGAGATACAACTCAACAAAAACATTCTGCAACCCGGCGATTTGTTGCAAGTGACGGTACATGACACTAAAGGTGGAGGCGAATCCGGGAAACAAACCCTATCTACACTGGAGCTGATTATAGAGAATGAGCAGGGGCGGCGTGCCACCCTGCGCTGGCCGGTCATAAATGGACAGGCTGCGGGTGCACTGTACCTGCCCGATTTATTGCCGCCCGGCAAATACACCTTGCTGGCTGGTTTGCAACAACGTTTTTTTGAAGTGCGGGGCAAAATACCGGACAACAAGAACAGGAGCAACGTGCAGGCTATGCTCCTCACCAAAAGCGGCGACTGGGCTGTGCAGGAAGTGCCGGTAGATGCAGACGGTACCTTTACCATTCGAAACTGGTTGTTTGAAGACAATGGACTGCTGGCGTTTTCCGGAACAAAAAACACCAACGAAAAACTAAATATTAGTATCAGCACCCAGCTCGATTCAAGTTATACACCGGTGGCTGTGGCGGGCAGGTCTTTTTATATAGGTAACCCGCCACCGGCAGTGCGGTCTGCTCTTGAGCAGCCGGTTGCAGCTTCTGAAGCAGTTTTTACAGACGAGGGTACGATGTTGCCGGCTGTGATAGTAAGAAGTACCGCCAAAAGCCGGGCTGACCAGTTCAACGAGGATTTTGCCAGCGGCTTATTCAAGTCTATAAATGAGCGTTTGATCAGTGTTATGGATGATCCTGCTGCGATCGGTTACACAAACATTTTCTCGTACCTCCAGGGCAAAGTTGCCGGTTTGCAAATAACGCCGGCGGGTTTCAACGGAGGTGCGGCAAGGTGGCGGGGCAGCAGGGTTACGTTCTTTTTGAATGAAGTACGGGTGCCAGCCCAACAGGTTGCCAGCCTACCCATGACAGACATTGCTATTGTAAAAGCCTATCCTCCCCCCTTTCTTGGCGCTCCCGGCGGTGGTGCTGCCATTGCGATCTACACCCGGCGTGGTGGCGCGACAAATTACCTTCCACCCAATAGCCAGGTGTTTAAAGTAAGGGGCTACACACCGGCGTCCACTGTGCTTGATATGGATAGGACGACATTGTAAAATAGTCACAGTAGTACGTAATAGTAAGTAGAACAACTTTTCCAGGTTTAAAAAAGAGTCTTGAGAAAAGTTTTACAAAAATGTAGGAAATAGACTTTGTTCAGAATGTCATAAAGTGTTTGTGTAGGTAATGCAGAAGACTTTGTATTTGCTAAATCTCTCATGGAACATTTGGATGCGATTTAAACAGATAACATTACATGGAAAAATCTTAATTCTTATTCTACCGATCAACGAAATGCGTCGCAACTATGCCCGACCGGAGCTAATTCAGCCTGTACCAAAAAATGCTTAGAAATCTTAACCGCAACAGTTCAAAATTCCCCCAAACAGTATTGCCTGGTTTACTTTTGCTATACCTAAAAATCTGTCTCTCATGCGGCGTCTGTTATTCATCGTTGTTGTTGCTGTCATTACCACTTCATTTTCAAAAAAGGAAATTACCTGGACAGCCATCGGCGACTCCATTACTTACCTGAACGATCATACCAATGAAACCGGCAACCGGGTTAGCACGGGCTATATGACCCTCGTCACTAAGAAGTTGCCCCATGTGCATTACACTAACCAGGGGCATAATGGCTGGACATCGGGTGGCATTGCGGCGCAGATTATCTCTTGGCATTGCGAAGGCTGATGTTTATACTGTCTTCCTGGGCACAAATGACTGGTGGGCCGGGCGTAAAGTAGGCACGCTGGAAGACTATGAAAACAACACCGGCAACACTACGGTTTATGGCTCGTTTCGCATTATCATCAACAAACTGCGCAACCTGAACAGTGATGCCAGGATCATTATGATAACTCCCATGCAGCGTTTGGATTTTGTATATATCAACGATCCGAAAAACAATGCCTGGGGTTCGTATAAAGCAAAGAACGGACAGATGCTTTCGCAGTTTGCCGATGCGATCATTGCCATTGCAGCCTACGAACATTTTCCGCTTGTTGATCTGTTCTACAAAAGCGACATGAGCTTTAAGAACCTGGTCAACTTCAAGCGGGTGAAAGACCCGGAAACGGGCGTTTATAAAAATTATACTTATCCCGGCTTTATTGATATTCCCTTTAGCCCCGCTATTGATGAATACCCCTACCCTCCTGCCGCAGTTAACATGACCTATGATGGATTACATCCCTCAGATAAAGGCAATGCAGTCATTGCCAGGATGCTGGTTAAGATTTTGAAGAAGTATTGAACGAACAATTACACTGAAAATTCAAATAAGGCAATGTTTTTTGAATACTGCTTTGGTATATAAGTTGAAGATGAACAATCTATCCTATACTTATTTTCCATGTTTTCTAAACGCCGCTATGAACTGGTAAATAAAGTAAGTATTGAAAAGGCGTCCAACAAAATCGACAAATACACTAAGACCGTTTGGCTTTTGCTTTTCATCCAGGAAATTGGTTTTGTGCGTTGGATTTAAAAATTCAAAATAGTATCCGACAAGGTTCGCGTCGAAGTGCTGAGGATGGCTTGAAAGCTTTATGGATAATAAGTAAAGAAGGTAAAAAATGAGCGACGAGCACACAACCATGACTAACGCCTTTACCCAACTTTCGCCATGATTATTTGATATCTGGTTTAGCCAAAAAGTAAACATATCCTGGGAAATATTAGTTGAGTATAGTGTTATCCTTTGGGATAAATGCTGGTCTTTATTCAATTGCTTTCGCGTTATTGAAAGATATTTTTGCTGTTCCTTTGCCCACCTTGATTTAAATCTAGTTGTTTGGTAAATATCACCCTGAGCTAAAAATATTTTTTGAAGCTGGTTGAAGAACAATGCTTTTTGTAAATAGATCTCCGCGTTGTTATCGGTGTTATTATATATCTCAATATTATTTTCAGGCACACTACATCCCATGATAAGGCATTCGGTAATTTTTGAGTTGTTATATTCAAATTGAAAGTCCGCTAATGGGCAACCTGAAAATTCAGTCCGTCCTAAAGAGGATTGTGAAATTCGAATGGTAGGTCGTTCAATTTTTTCCTTTTCTTTTACTTCATTGATTACACCTTTAAATTCGCGTTCCTGGTCCCAATTCTTGAAATAGTTAAGAAACTCTTCCTCTCCATTCTCCTGTTTTAATTCTGAAACACGAACATAGTTTTCAAAATTTGTCAATGTCTTTAATTGCCGGAAATAAAGATTGCCGATCACTACATATTCTTCCATCAAAATGGCATAAAATGCTGAGTTGGAAAAAGACAACAACGCGTCACGGCCTAATGTTACTTGACGGAAGTCGAGTAGTACAATTTCAGACGCTATAAAATATGCCTCAAGTTTACACGCAAGAGATATTTTAAAGCTATGAACTTTACAATGTGTAATTTTTAATAATGGAACAGTTGCAGATTGCAAAAACAATAAACAGGAACTCTCCACTGCAATAAATTCAACCACCTCACTTTCGATAATAAAAATTTTTCCCGTACTGCACTCATTTCGTATATCAATGCCGTTGAGGTGTGATGAATTGGATATGATCCAATTGCCGGTATCGCATTTTTGGCTCATACTTAATTTACCAACCGTCACATGGTCATAAAACGATAAAAAGCCAATTTTAGATCCGTCCACAAAGATGTCGTTGCCTGTGCTATTGCCGCTAAACGCCAAACTCTTGATGGTCGCATTATCGATGTAAATTGCCCTTGTAGCCGATGAATTACATATTAGCACCTCACCGATTGAACTCATTCTAATGTGAACGTCTTTAATAGAACTTTCATTGATACAAATGGCAAAATATTCATTCTTTTCTACGCCATTCAAGTTACAATTCCAGAATGAAATGCTTCCGGTTTTTGATTTGTAACAATAGATTGGTGACAACTCTTTGCCCGGCGATGAAATATAGATGTCGCCTGTTATTTCAACATTTTCAATTAACGTGATCATTTGTGTGCCTCTGAGTGCACCAACCAATATCAAACTTCCAGTCAATGGCAGCAGAAGTCTGCCTGCTAATGCCTGCAGGAACTTCACCATTGGTTTCCATTTTTGCAAATTCTTCATCACTTGCCAGGTATAGTTCGAGGAACTTGTCAGAGGAAATAGCGCACTGAAACGCTGGTGTCTCGATCGAGTTGCCATTGTTCATACGCATATGAAGTTTTGTAAATTGAAACTTGTTTTGCGGTATATATTCTCCCCTTCTATAAATCAATTTAATCTTCCATTTGCATGTGTCGTCACCGTGGGTACGTTTCATAAATACTGCACAACACCAGCAGCAAATGCGAAAACCATTTCAATGCAAATTGTGTATTCTGTCAAATAAACGTGATGCATTCCTCAACCGGGCGGGGATACGTAAATTTCTCCCGGTGCAATTTCAAATTAATTTTTAGACCCTGCCCCAAAACTTATCATCATTGCATCATTTGACTGTTGCTTACTATGCTGCAATTGTTCTTTGATCAGGGGTTTTCTTTTATTGCTTTATAAGCTTAAGTGTTTTTTGATGTGCGCCGTCAATTATTGTAACAAAATAGAAGCCCTTTGCCAATTGAGATACAGGTAAACTTGTACCTGCTACTTTTACCTTATCACATGTCCAGATCAGTCTGCCAGCCTGGTCTGTTAATACCACTCTTGCACTAATGGGAACACCCGAAAAAGATAGGGTTGCATTGTTTATTGCGGGATTAGGAACTATAGCGGCCGTGAAATTGTTTACGCGGTTGGCAGTGGAAACAAGCGTGTTTGATTCTAATGCAAAACTAGCTGCGGTGGTAAAGTTTTAAATCGAGGAGTATGCACTGCGAATTTCAGGACTACTTTGGCAAATCGTAGCAATTCGCCATTGATATGCCCTATTTGGTTTTAAAAAGTCGAGATTATAAGAATTGGCAGAACCAGTTACAGCAATGGTTTGCCATTTGGTAATACCATTTCGTCGTACCTGCAACTGGTAACTGGTGCCACAGGAGACAGTGCCCCAATGTACCGTTGCTGTCTTGTCCGTGATATTTGAGCTGCTTAGGTTATTAGGGCTTGGACAGGTAATACTGATATTGTAGGGTTTATCGGCATAGACATAATAGGGAAAGCCTGTCTTAAGGGTATCGGAGGACCTAATGCGTATGCGGTATGTTTTGCCGAACGATACAGAAGGAGGTACGGTGGCAATAATATCACCGCTTCCGGTGGAGTTCGTGCTACCTATTGCAACGCCATTCGTAAAGTTTCCGCTTTCGTCGCTTACCTCTGCAGTAAAAATATTGTTGGCAGAAAAAGAGAGACCATGTGCTGTGAATGGGACAGTAAAGGTGCTGCCCGCGCAAACCTTTAATGGCGCAATAGTCCCTATATTAATGTACTGGTCGTTCAGCCTGGCTAAGAAGTGATTGAGTACAAAACCGTCACCGTTTTGTGATGTACCGTTTAAGTGCCCTAAATTATTTACGGAGCCTCTGTAGTCGCCCCCGGTAAAAACGTTGTCGTTGAAAACAGTTATAGATCGTGCCTCCATGTTTGAACCTCCACATACAATGGTAACCCATTTAAATGTGCCCGATGTATCCGCACGGGCTACAAAATGTCGCAAACTTTGATTGTCACAACCCGTGTTGGGAACGGTGAGGTCTGAAAATACGTAGGAAGCGTTTGCATCTCCCCGCAAAGCACCAGACATATAAAGCTTGTTGTTGTTGATCAAAAGCCCGCTTCCGTAGTTATCCTGCGGACCTCCAAAAGTTTTTTTCCAAAGTAATTGCCCTGTGTTACTCATTTTTACGAGGTAAAATGCATGTACGGTAAGATAGGGGGGTAATGTGTCTCCCAATATGATACCGGGGCCACAATTGCAACGGGTAACAACTGATGTAGTTAAATACACATTGCTTGAATTATCTACCACCAGATTTTGGTTACGATTTATATCCGTTTCATTGGTAATGCTGGCGATCTCCTTTACAAACTGCCAGGTACCGGAAGCGGATATCTTAGCCAATACACTTGAAGAAAAGTGAGGATAGTGGCTTTGTTGATAGTAGGCATCGTTGCTGGTTGTCCGAAACATCAATGTACCAAACTGCGTACTATCGTTCAGTTTGCTATTGATAAAAATGTTTCCCTGCTTGTCTGTTGCGATACTTTTTGTGGAAAGACTATTGGGATTAGCCTGCTTTTGCAAAGCAAAATTTGACCATTGCAAACTGCCGCTACTATTATATTTTAATACCAGGAGACTTTGCGAGCCATAGGGATCGGATACATAATCCACAGGAATAAAATCGCCGCCCAGGCTAAAACCCAGCCCATCATACATAACGCACGACATGGTCACAACAAGGTTATTATTTTTATCAGTAGCAAGTAGCGGAGGATAATAGATACTGCCACGTCGGTTACATTGCCGAAGAGAATTTGCTTTTTTTACCCACTGAACATCACCATTGAGGTCGATACATGAAAAAAACATTCCCATGTCGCCCGCGGCAGTGGTAAGGGTAGTATTACAAAAAGAATACGCGTAATGTTTTTCTGTATTGCTGCACGGAGATTTGTCGTAGTCAGTTACCGCATAATTTCCGGTTAAGAATATGTAGCCGTTGGTTATTGCAATGTCTCCCCCGGAGATCCTGACATCATAGTCGGTAGGAATTGGACTTAATACCCTGTACCAAAGCAGCTTACCCGCCGGACTATATTTGGCAAGAAAACTACCCACGCCGGTGGTACGGTAAATCCGGCCAAATAAAGATCTTTTGAAAATGAACCCAGTTCATACAAATTGCCCGAAGCATCTGTTATCAACTTATTGGTGTAAGCTGAACCCGCACTATTATTTGGCTCTACATGCGTCCATTGCCAGGTTTGTGAATAGCTCATTGCTGCGCACGCAAAAAGTAAAAAAAAAATTAGTACTCCTGTTTTCATTTAATAATTATTGTAAGGTTAATTAAGAACTAAGATGTACACCGTTTAAGATGGCAACTCCAGAATTGCCATTTCTTAGGTTTGAATTTCAGAGTAATTTAAATTAAGTGCTGTAAAATAAAAAGGGAGTTCATAACTTTTTTCTTGTTGAAAGGTTACTCCAATGTGTATTTTATAAAGTGTTCGGTTGCAGGTTCGAATAAGCAACTTTCTTTTTTTAATTAATGCATATTACCCATTTTAACCAGGAACCTTCCCTCTCGCAATAATCGTTGCGGATAAGAAGGTTGCGGTTCTACCAAAAGAATGCTTTCATCTGTATTCAAACCCAACAGGGCTGTTGGTAAACACCAACAGATGCAAGAGCAGTAGTAAAAAAAAATAAAAGCAAGCACAAGGCAAAACCAGGTTAACTTCCTATACCGGAATATAATTTTTTAACCCAGGCATCAGGAAAGCTTTTTGCATTCGTTGCGCCTGCCTACCGGCAGGCTGGTCCCACTCTTGTACAGCGTTACTTACTGCAGCAAAGAATATCTAACTCGGTGAGGGCACAAGATCACGCCATCCCTACTTTTGCAGCATGATAGAAGCTACTGAACTACGCCTGGGTAATTATGTTTTACACAAATCCGGCGTGCGCATTTTACCTGCAAAATGTACCTTTCAACATCTAGAACTGCTGGCCAAGGGATTGGCAAAAGACTTTTTTCCCATTGCATTTAAGGCTGATACATTGCAGAAATGCGGCTTCATCGAGAACAAAAAATATCATTTGTATCCTGATGCCCGCGAGTTTACATTGACCTTACCGGTTAAGGGTACCAATAAAAACGAAGTGTATGCATACATCAACGCAAACAATGAAAGCTATGCAAGAGCCACCATTAACGACCTGGTGATCTCGAACCATTTCTATTATGTACACCAACTACAGAACTTGTTCTATATACTCGTAGGCAAAGAGATGGAACTCACTTTATAGTTTCACTTGTGCTTTAAATATCCACGAATAATTGAGTAGCCTGCGCTGTTGGTGGTAACGCAAATGGCAGGAGAAAAGAACTTATGAGGCGCTAAGAGTATTACTTTTACTTTAAACCAAAGTGAATGGATTATTTGGTTTAAAAATATTTACATGAATGAAGTAAAAGAAAAGATACAAAACCTGTATGACCGTATTCCGCGGCGGCATACAACAGACAATGTAAAGGAGATGTATAGCATTTTGAACGACCTGGAAGACGTGCTGCAGAAACTGGAAGCAGACCCACAGTTAGAAAAAAAAGTCATTCCCTTCTTTGATGCACTTGAACCTATCCGGACAACTGTTAAGAAATCTAATGACAATAAAGCTTCCAAAAAAGCAAAGGATGTTTTGTTTGACGAAGCATCGGGCACACTAAAAGATACCATAGAAGCATTGCTTCAATTATAATATCGCAAAGGTCGGGTTGCTTCATTTTGCCAGGCTAGCTACTGGCATCCGCATCAACAGCCGAAAAGAGGATTCCGGTACCTTGAAAAATAAGACAGAAGCATCGCGTTAGTTGTGACTTTGCAATTTTGCAATACTATTTTCCTTTTTGAAATGACGGTTGCTAATAAGGCAGAATGATCTATAATGCAATAGTCACAACCTGGTGATAGTCACCTGTGTCGCGTATTCATAAGTATCCAGGTCAGTGAATAGAATTTCCTCCCTGGCAGCAAAGGATAAATAATTGTATAGCTTCTGCGGCGTAAACCTTTGCGACCAAAATCCTTCACGGGTAGCGGTAAAACTGTCGGCTTCAGTTGTAATAACAGTCATTCCCATTTTTTGATAACTTCCTTCCTGCTTTAGGCGGGTTGCATCATTGTCTTTATAACATGCGCCTAAAACCAGTTTGCCACCGGGTATTAGCAAATGGTATGCACTCAAAAAGATGTGTGTGAATTTTTTATTTTCGGTAAGGTCTAAGGGTAATTGATGAAGCATAGTTTGCAAAATCAAAATCATCCGGGTAAAAGTTTCCCGGTGTGAACCAGGTGCAAATTACCAGATCGTATTGTCCTTTCCAATGTATCCAACTTACTGGCATCAAAAAGGGTGGATGAAACTTTATTGGCAATACCATAAGCTTCATATTTTTATTGGTGATGTCAATACACGATTGTGCATTATCTGTACCATGGTAGCACTCCACAGCATCCCACATTTCTTTTATACCGCTTAAATGCATAGGTATTCTCCCATTGCCAATACCAATATCTAAAATGGAAACAGGTCTCTTAAAATGGTTAGACAAACTCGAGATCGTTTTTTTTAACTCAATGAACTCAGCCCATTGTGCCTGGATCAAATGTTCGGAAATGTAATTTAGATCGAAAGATTTTTCAACCGTGTTTTGGTTGTCATACATTGCCATACAAATTCTTCATTTAAATAAAAAAAGGGATGACCAATTAGCCATCCCATTTTTAACATTATACACCATAAAGTTGCTTTACTTTTTTCTGGGTATTAAAATTTTAAGTTCAGCGATGCCTGGAATACCGTACCCAACTGACTGAACTGGCTACCATTGTAACCCAAAATTCTATAACGACCGCTAAATGCTAAAAATCCTTCCAGCAAACTTTTTGCCGCCGGATCATTTAGTACTGCTTCTCCTGCAGCATTCAACGCCTTTAATTCCCATTTGGGTAATACATTAAAAACGTTGTTGATCGTAAAGGAGAAGTTCACTTTTTGGGTAAAGTCGTATCCCAGGTTAATATCGGTAACAACAGCTGGTTTAAACTCCTGGCGAATGTTTTCCATGTCACTTCCTCCATTATCAAGGTCCTGAAAACGGGTTGTTCCAAATAAAGTATTGTTTAGGTTAACGCTTAATTTATTAACGTGGTAGTCCATACCAAGCACAGCTTTGTACTTGGGACTGCTTTCGGTTAACAGCGATTTTATTTGTGTACTTAAGATAGTGGATCCGCCTGCTTTGATAGCAGCCGGATCATTCGGGCTTCCAATAATTTCGTTCTTAAGGTATAGTTTCCAGCAAGATTGATCCCTAATTTTCCTGCACCAAGATTGATGTTTTTATAATTGGCAACAAGGTCCAATCCTTCGGTATTTGTTTTAATACCGTTGATAAAAAATTGGATGGTTTTCACCCCCGCATTTGTAAGTATTTGCCCAAGGGCACTGTTTGGATTCGAGGAAGAAATTGATGAACTGTAAACAATTCTATCCTTTATTACAATCTTGTAATAATCAAACGTGAAGCTAAAATTTTTGGATGGATTTAAACCAAAACCTACAGTATAGTTATTGGATTTTTCTGCCTTCAAGAGAGGAATGCCCAGTGCAAAGGCTTGTTTGCTTCTGTTGTTAAACAAGCCCGACAATGCAATGGTTCCACCAACAAAAGATGACTGGGTAGATTGGGTATAAATCTGGTGTAAGGTTGGCGCTCTGAAACCTGTAGAAGCAGATCCCCGTATAATCAATTTGTCACCCGCAATTTTATATCGGGAAGATACTTTCCAAACAAATGCTTCACCAAAGTCGCTGTATTTTTCGCCCCTTACTGTTCCGTTTATCAGAAAGATCTTTGGTAATATCAAGACTTGCATCAACATACGCACCAAAATTGAAGCGGCTGTTGGTGGTCGCATTTTCCTGGCGCACACCCGGAAAAGAGTTGGCTCCTTCACCTGAGTAGGATGCAGTATCTCCGGCGATATATCTTATAAGTTTCCTGACGGATCTCAGTACCAAAACCGATACTAAAATTATCGGTCACTGCTTTAGAAACATCGTAATTGCCTATCAGGTTGGTAAAACAAAATCCACCCGGCTTAAATGATGTTGGGCTGGCTGCACCAAGTGTACGGTTCAACGTATTCGCTACTGTATACAATTGCTGGTTGCCACCAACAGTTAGGCTGATATCATTTTCCAGCCATTTGTTTCGTTCTTAAAACCAAAGGTTGCATTATAGTCTATCAGGTCACCTTCAAATGTTGGCTGGTAACCAATGTAAGTTGTACCTGCAGCATGCAGGAGCCCAAAATCCTCGCGCCAGTAAGGGGTACGGTAATTGGCATTGCTGATCGCCTTTTTTGCCACAAGGGCAGCGTTGCTGTAAAACATACCGTTTTTGCCCATAGGTACACCCAGGTTGTAAGCAAACTTTGCAGCAGTAATTTCTCCCGTACCATTGGTATTGTTTGCCGTTGGGGTAAATTCGCAAATAGTCAACAATGGGTTTATTGGTTGGACCCGTAAGCGGTTCGGAAGGATCGCCAAAAGTGGCAATTTCAGTCGGAACGTCTATAATACCTGAACGGACAGCATTATTTTGCTGGGTAAAGTTGACCGTGTAGTTGATAAAACCTTTGGTAGCAAAATTGGCACCGCTGTTAAAAGACAAACCATAAGTTGCACCATCGCCTTTATGCGTTATCCCACTATTGAGCGACAACGAGCTATACTCATACTTGTCTTTTAAGATGACGTTCATAACCCCTGCAATAGCATCAGAACCATATTGTGCCGAAGCACCATCGCGTAGTATTTCAACTCTCTTAATAGCGTCAGTTGGAATAGCTGACAGGTCGGCGCCGGTTTCTCCCCTGCCAGGCGAAAACTGTACATACAACAAGGAACTTAAATTTTTTCTTTTGCCATTGATCAATATCAGGGTACGACTGGGTCCAAGATTTCTTATTTCATATGGATCAAGCAATGTAGTAGCATCGTTTACCGGCGTATTGACGGTATTAAAGATGGCACCCTGTACTGCATTGCTTTGTCAAAACTTGTCTGCCCCGTAGTTTGAAGTGTTTTGTAATCAAAATTGTCAACAGGCAAGGGAGTATTGGCAGACGATCTGGGAAAAGCACGCGAACCAGTAAGAACCACTTCGTCGAGCATTGAACGCTGCACAACTAAAACAACATCAATTGTCTTTTCTTCGCCGGCACCAACGGTTACGTCTTCGGTCACTTGCTGCAAACCAGTAAAAGAAAAAGTGATGGTATAGCTACCGGGAGATACCGGGATCTGGTACCTGCCATCATTATCAGTGAAAGCGCCCTTTCCGCCAGGTTTGAGTTGGACACTGACGCTCGAAACAGGGCTTCCCTCGCTTATAACGGTTCCCTTAATACTTTGCGCAACGGCTGTGATGCCTGAAAAAATAATGGGCAGCAGTATGCCTGTTTTTAAAGAAATTTTCATGGTTTAGGTTTTGGTTTAGCGTTTACTAAACATCAATTTACTCATAACTTCTTTGATTTCAATCTTTTGTTTCACAGTTGGCAACCTATTAAAGGCGTGGTCTGGAAAGAAGCACTTTACTTACCAGTTATAAACCCGGCACTTTTTGCCGTCGATATGCGCGTAGTTGCGATTGTTCAGAAAATTGACACACATAGAAAGCACCCGGAAAGATGATGTACGTTCAGAATTGGATGAATAGATCACAATGCCTGGAAGTACACATACTTTGTATAAAACGATATTCGACAATCTTTTAAAACTATATGAATGACCAATAGTTGAAGGCAGAGCGACTATTTAATAAATTGGGGACACGCACAACGATGATCAATCGGAGTAGTAAATATTGGTAACAAAAAAGCCGGAACAAGGTGGTGCCTTTCCGGACCCATCAACTACTAAAGTTGATATTTGAATGCAAGGATGGCTCTGCAGGTAGAACACCGCATAGCAGTACTATTTTTTTGCTGTGCGTTCTACAATCTTATAGGAGAAGTATCTGAACAACGCAGGGAAGGTGGCTTTGAACCAACGAAGTAGGCGGCTTTCAGTATCGCAATAAATTTGAAAGCTATTTTTTTGTAAGCCGCGCACATATTTCCTGGCAACTTCTTCAGGCGTCTTAACCTTTATATTCTTACTCAGGGCAAGTGTTTCGGGCAAGCCGTAGAGGTGTTCGTGGTCGAGCAACGGCGTGTCTGTATCTGGCGGATAAATGATGGAAACCCGTATACCAGCCTCCTTGCCTTCCATCCACAGGCACTCGGCCAGTCCGGTCATGGCAAACTTGGTGGGTGCATAACTGCTGTACCCTATCAAGCCCAGATAACCTGCTACACTTGACACAAAGCTCAGTTGTCCTTTGGATTTCCGCAGGCTGCTCCAGGCTGCTTTAGAAGCGTACACAGCGCCCAGGTAATTGGTTGCCAAACAAGTTTCGAGATCATCAATGGTTTGATCTGCAAAACGACCACAGGTTGTAATGCCCGCACAATTGATGAGCACATCTAGCGTTCCCAGCTCGTTGATAACAGTTTTTATAGCATGGGTGATCGCATCATTATCTGACACGTCTGCTACCAATATTGTCACCGTGTTAGAGCTAAATTTTTCGAGGATCGATCTCGCTGCCAGGAGCCGGGCTTCGTTACGCGCTATCAACACCAGCCGCGCTCGTAGCATGGCAAGTTCTTTTGCAATGGCTAAACCAATGCCCGACGATCCTCCGGTGATGACAACCACTTTGTTTATATACATTTCAGTTTTCACGTTGAAAATGTAAGAAACTTTTGTTGACTAGTTATGGATAAACAAAAATGAAATCTTGAACACAGGTTTGGTATTACCTACCAACAAGGTGGCGCGTGGATCGAGACTTAACCAGCGTATGTTTACTTTTTTTCAGTTGTAATTAAATTTATTAGCACACAAAAAAACCGTCTCTTTCGAAACGGTTGCGCAGTAGTTATAAAACATTAAGGCATATTTCTATCGCGACCTTGTTGATAGCTCCAGAGAAGATCTTGTCCATTCCTGTTTTGCGCTTCTACCGTCACAGCCATTAAATGAAAGGCTGTGCAGGCTACTAAAATTTTCATTTGCTATTATTTTAATTTTTAATGTTTCTGATATAGAGAAAAAAACAAGCCCCTGATTGTAAAACAAATTCGATTTGTAAACAGCCTCGAAGAACGATCGTATAATTTCATTTAAAAAAAAGTTTACTGTCAAACTGCCCACATTAATATTTGATTTACTTCCAAATAGTTACCTATTTTATTTGGAGGACTAGCCGAAATTTTTTACAAAAGCTTTGTAACTGTATAGAAAGGAAAATGACGGTTTTTTGGGTGATAGTGGATCTCCGTTGTATGGGGCATTCTTTACTTTCAAACAAGTAATGTGTTTATAATTTTCCGCAACGATTGTTATGATCAGTTTTATCGCATTTTACCCTCACTAATCTTGAGAAAAATAACAAAAACAAAACCACAGGTACATTTTTTCTAGGTGGTTTTTCTTTCTGCAATTGACGCTAATCAAAAGCCATAAGCGCACGCTGTGATACCATTATTTCCTTTTTTTACTTGTCTGTTCCATGCCGGAAGGAGATTGCATTTTTATCTGAAAGAAACTTGTCATACTGTCAAACTGTGTAAATTGTTCTTACAGATTATATCTTAGCGCCATGAACTTTTTACCCTTTCCCGTACTGGAAACTGAACGCCTTTTGTTGCGGCAATTAGGCGATCAGGATGTTAATGAGGTTTTTGGAATGCGCTCCGACCCGGAGGTTATGCGCTACATCCCACGTCCGCTGGCTGTAACACCCGCCGACGCAAAAGCACTCATACAAATGCAGAATGACTATATTGAAAAAGGAGAAAAGATTAATTGGGGGATCACTGCTAAATCTACCGGGAAAGTAATCGGCACGATCGGTTTTGTGAACATATCCCCGGAACACTTCAGGGCAGAAGTAGGGTACTCCCTCAGCACAGCGTGGCACCGGCAAGGCATCATGCGCGAAGCACTTAGGTGTGTATTGAAATATGGCTTTGAACACCTGAACCTGCACAGCGTAGAAGCTATAATCGATTCCGAAAATATTGCCTCCGGGCAATTGCTGCTTACTACCGGGTTTGTACAGGAAGCATTTTTCCGGGAAGATTTTTTTTACAACGGGCAATTTAGCAACTCCATTCACTATGGTATGTTGCGTAGCAGCGCTGAGGCTTCCGGCATCTTATAGGCAAACAAAATCCTATTGTAATGTGTCGTCGATACAATATTTTGAACACGCAAGCAAAGATGTCCGGTTACTTTCCTATTCTACAATTCATCTGAAAGGGGAGTGGTATATGCGATGAGATGACTGCCCTGCCGCGGGCATACTTTTTTGGCCCACCAGGCAATCGGCTTTAGGCTGTAGCCGGTAGAGAAGATTTACGATGAGTTTTTGTGAATACGAAATAAGGTCATCTGGTGCGGATCAGGGCTAAATCCTATCTACACCTATGTGGCATTTTATGCAGGTAGCGTAAATTATTTTTAACCACATAGATCGAATGACAACAGCGTGCTGAATTGCCGGTTCGAAAATAAAACTACTGATAACATTGTTTCAATGTCAAATCTTCTGTTCATTTACCAACTGCACGGGTATAGCAGTCTGCGTACCGTATAGTTTTATTTCCTTTATGTCGGCCGGCAGGTTATAGCCTTGTTCGAGAAGCGCTTCTTTTACATGTGCCACTACCCTGCTCTTTACCAGCAATGCATCCATGCCATATTCAAAGGTCTTTACCCAGAAGTGAACTTTTAAATTTACCGTGCTTACGCCCAGGTCGTTGGCCGTTACAAAGCTGGGATGCTGTTTGTCTTCATAGGTATCTTTGGCATTACTGATTACCTGTAAGATGAGTGTAGTGGCCGCATCAATATTGTCTTCGTAGCCTATGCCCACCATAAAATCAAAACGGAAAAACCCATCTTCAGTATAGTTATATACAGGCTTGGTAATTACATCGCTGTTGGGTATATATACGTCGCGGCCATCGAAAGTTTTCAGCTTGGTATAGCGAAATTCAATGCTTTTTACCTTGCCGAAAATTTCGCCAATGTTCACGGTATCATCTACATTAAAAGGGCGGTTAAATGACAGAATGATGCCGGCAATAAAATTTTCTCCAATATCCCTAAACGCAAAACCAATGATAACTGCAGAAGCTCCCGCAGCGGCAAAAAAACCACTTGCCACAAATGCCAGCCCGGCAACCCGCAGCGCAAAAATTATTACGAGTCCACTTAATGTAAGCCTGATAGCTTTGGTTAAAAAACTAATGGTTATAGTATCGTTCGTTCTGCTGGCAATAGCTCTCTTTGATAAGCGCGACAATTTGGTAGCCAGCAACAAGCCCAGAGCTACAATTAAAATAGCCAAAAAGATACCAGGCAATTGCGCAATGAAATGTTGCCAACTGCTCCTAAAAGCCACATACACCTTCGAAAAAAACTGCTTAAATATTGATTCCATGAAGAATAGATAAAATGTAAACAGGTAAGCTACAAATAAATCATCTTAATCAGAATGTATTGGATTTGCAATCAGCAAGTGAAATATCATTTGCAATCCCATCCGCCGGGCATTTGTGCACCGCTAATGTTGCACAAGCATAACATACGTACGCAATGCTTTTGTTTACGACCACATTAGAAGCAAAATGCATTTTGGCGGTTTTTTTATGTACCCGGCCATGTTTCTTTAACCGGGGCATTGTTGCGTCGCACTCTTGTACTTTTTTATCAATATTCCGCCGAACAAAACACTGTTTACTCCTTACAAAGCAGGCTTCAGTTATACTCTTCAATAAAAATAGCATCCTGCCGAGTCTGTAGTTTCTATTGCTTTACTTTAAGGTTGTGATTAAGCATGACAAATGCAAATTGGGTCTTCGAACAACTGGAACGGTAAAACGATGGTCATTGCATGTTTTTGACTGTATCTGATTTAGAGATCTAATAGCAGCTCCATAAACAATTAATCTACATATACAATTCCTTTTTCAAGGAACCATTGTTTTACATCACGATTTGTTGAAGCCATATAGTTAACAGTTATTTCTTCTGCAGGTTGTATAATTTTTAAAGCAATGATGTCAATAGTATTTTCTTGTTTGTTCATGCTGTAAAATGCATTGTTGGTCGAAGAATGATTGTACAGAGAGCCGTATCCCAACGCTATCGCAATAATAAACGGATCGGTGCTCCAGGTAAAGGCGTAATGAAATAAAGATGTCAAACCAATAAGATTTATTTCGTGGGAAGCTGAAACAATTATGACCGGGCAGTTTTCTATTAATTCGCCCTGTCCAATTGTATTGACTGCAAAAACTCCCCTTCCTTTTTTAGAAGTCTCTTTAGAATAAATTAACGGAAAACTCATATGTCTCGTCTTTTTTTGAAAAAACTACCGGAGTGTTGTCATTAAACTGACCGTTATAATTAATAGTGATTTCAACGTCAGCTTCGATATTGCAAATAGAAGTGATGGTTAAAGTTTTTTTTTCTGCGTCAAAAACATATTCAGCATTTGATGGGGAAGCGTGGTTGTAGATGGCGCCAAAGCCCAGCGGTAAGATCCCATTATGACCTTTGCTTTGTAAGGCGTAGTAGTTATAAATATTGGTAAACTTTAAAAATTCTATTTCGCTTTCAGCGAAGATGATAACGGGGCAACATTCTATAACTTCGCCTTTTTTTATAGGAGCGTTGCAAAATACTCCTTTATGGCAAATAGCACTTTCTTCAATATAAAGGTTGTTATTTCTCTGGCAAATTATGCTGTCATTCATGATAATGCCGCAGGCTTTAAAAATTAGCTGACTTTTATACCTATATAGAATTGAAAAAATAAATATAATATAAAAGACAGGAGCCAAAAACCAGATGATTTAGACCTTACAAATTTAATCTGGAAATACTCCCTTCATCAATGGGTATTTACATTAAGCAAACTTTTGATTTTTTATCAGGCCGACGCCATAGGATGAGGCTTGTATATGGTCAATCAATCTTACTCCCTATTAATATGCAATTTGCTTTTTTTATCGTTCACAAGTTATTTTCACCGGCAAAAACGGTGATGTAGAACACCACCTGCGGCAATAACAAAAACCAACATCAAAAAAAAGAGCTCAATAGAAATTCTACTGCTGAACGAAATGCGACGCAACGATGATTTATCTACGTTACTGTAGCTTGTTTCCTACCGAAAAAAAGTAATAAGAGTAAACACAGTAACGGATCAATGATTTTCTTGTATGGCAAGCCTGGCAAGCCAAACAATCCACACTACACAACCGAAAAAATTACAGTCGTCTCTGTCAAGGCAGAAAAACATTTGTAAAATTTGTGTTGTCAATGCTGGTTGCTGACCCAAAAACAGGTGAAGGACACCACTGATTATCTATCTGCCGCTGGCAGTTGTTTAGCAGATCACTTTACTATGTGCTATTATATCTTTTATGATCACCGCAAATTAAAATTTAAGAGAGTAAGTTCAGATGCTGGTGCCGGAAAGCAAAGAAGAAAATAAATAAATCTTCAAAAGATTGAAGACTTGAAGAATATCTACAAGTTGCTATTGAAAAGTTTTAGTTGTTGGTTTGTCTTTGGTTAATACACCTTTAATAAATCCAATGGCGAAAATTACGTACACCGCCACTACCACGATCGTTAAAATGATCAGATCTAGATTTTCCATTTATTGATTTTTTTTAAGGTTCAGGTAAATGAGTAGAACGATCATTGTTGGAGGCCATAAGCCAATAAATATCGCCCGGTCGTGGTCTTTGAGTATTGTATAGTAATACTCGGATACAAAAATGATAATGATGGAGAGCGCCAGTATGGCTATCTCTGCCGGAGTGAAACGTTTTCTCATATTGAAGATTAAGGGTTTTAAAACTTTATATTAAAAGCAGACACACCATCGTCGATAAGCTATGATGGAACCTTTATTGGCAGGTGCTTTAAGGCGATCTTGTTTTGTGCTTCCTTGACAACAACGCCTCCCGCAATTTGTTCAGATTTTTTTTGGAGTATTCTACCTGCTACATCATTACAGTAAAATCGAAGAGCTTTTGAAAGCAGCCTTGATGATACGATAAAAGTTCAATTTGCACGTGGCTACAGCATTCTTGCCCGCTTTCAAAAAAGCAGGAACCATAACCATGTCTCCGGTAATTATCTCATTATTTTTTGCTTGACAGGGAGAGAAAGCTGCCGTATTTTGATTGATCAAACACTAAAAACATTTACTATGATAGTAGTTCACGACATTTTTATTTGCAAGCCCGGCAATGCATCTAAATTGGCTAAAAAATTTATAGAGGGCATGGGCAGCATGAGTGAGTTTGTGCAAGTGATGACTGATGCCGTGGGTCAGTATAATAAGGTAGTGGTTGTGACCCAGTACGAAAGTTTCGCAGCTTATGAGCAGAGTTTTGAGAAATATATGCACCAGGCAGAAGAGACAAAAAAAATGCAGGCTGCCATGGAAGGTTACCAGGATATGTACCTGACCGGCAGCCGCGAAATATACAGAACCATGTGATGAGTTCAGCTAACTCTCAGGAATGTGCCTTGTTCTTTGTATGTGGCTTTTTGTCCAGGTCGTGCCAGCTCTTCTCTTCTATGGTTACAGCAAAATGTTCGGCAGCTTTCTTTATGTTGGCAAATGCCAGGTCGCGTTCTTCGTCGCTTACACCTTTTACCTGGTCAAAACGTGCCAGGGCATTGCGCACATGCGAGGCATCGGTCATGGGTTCTTTGCGCTGCTTTGGAAAAGCAAATACACTTTCGGGCAGATCGTTCTTTTCTTTGGTGCTTAGTTCGCCATGTGTAGTGTGCGGTTTCCAGGTTGTCTTTGCCATATTCACCTCCTTTGTTTTTTCAGTTGATTGTACTACCTGATATTTCAAAATACTATTCAAAAAAACTGCCACGGTGGGGTAACTGCGGAGGGTGTCTTTTACCCCTTATTCATGCGGCAGATCCACAGCATGGTCGGCAGGTGTGTTTTGCCCACTCCAAACTTTTACCGCGGTCCACGGTGCTGCAGGAGCACTCCAAAATGCATCATCGGCTGGCAAACCAAGCGGTAAAAAGATATCGGCACATAGATACAGGCTTCCTGTTGTTATGTAAAACTCACCAAGGTCGGGCTGGGCTCCATACAGCCCAATACTTAGCCAACCTTGCCGGTTAAAAGTACCCGGCGCACCCAACGTTTTTTGCAGTACTGCCGTTAGCGCACTGCGTACTTGCGCAGGCGATAGGGAAATTGGCAACTGCCTGCGCAAACTCAGGTCGGCTAAATGGTGAAAGACGCCGCAACGGTACGCAATGGATCGCCCAATAACTGGGTATGTTCCATCAGTATTAATGTTGCGCTCCAGCAGTTCAGCATAGCGCTGGTTAATGGTCAGCAAGCGTGAGGTGTACCAGTCATATCTTTTATTGTCCGCATTCACTATGGCAACTATGGTTGCCAGGTAGGGATGGATAACAATACTGTTATAGTAGTCCTGGTGAAACTGCATACCATCGGAAAACATGCCGTCGCCGACATACCAGTGATCTGCAAATTCGCGTACGGCAAATTCAATACGCACAGGGTCGTAGGGCAAATGATACTTACAGAAAAAAGCTTCTATCATACCGGAGAACAATATCCAGTTGGAGTAAGCAGGCACAGTGCCGCGGGTACCGGTGAAGGCATCGATCACCTGCCGCTTGACTATAGTATCTAAGTGCTGCCACAACCAGGGGCAACGTACCAGACCAAACGCCAAAAACGAAGCATCTACCAGCGGCTGCCCTCCTTTCCATTGCATATAATCGTTGGCGGCAGGGTTTACCGCATTGGCAATTGCCTGCAGCATCCAGGTGCGGTATTGTGTACGCAGCGCTACTTCTTCTTTTGAGCCACCTTCCAGGTTTAGCCAGGGCGCTATACCGCTGAGGGTTCTGCCAAAGGCTTCCAGATAACTTACTGCTTTTCTGCCGGCAGCATCATCGATCTTCGCAGATAGTTCCACCGGCATTTTTTCCTTAAGCTGATCAGCAGCCAGGTTAGTCAGTACAGGCCTGCAAACTTTATCAAGGTACTGTAACCAAATCGCCCGGTCGGTTGCAGGTAGCTGTGCTTGCAAAGTTCGCAGGCTTAGCAGTGCACAGGCAAGCAGCATGCTGCAGTGCCTTATCTGTCTGTATAATGTCGTCATAAACCCAGGTTTTAATCGTCCGCCATGTGTGTGCAGAACTTACATTTTCTGCAGTGCTTTGTACCGCTTCATGGCTTCTAAAAAGTAGTAGTCGGCATAGCTCAGCGGCACATCAACTTCTGAGTGTTGTGGCAGATGACCCACACTATGTTGCAGTATAAAACCACCGTTGGTACCAATTGCCGCCTTGTACGCCGGCGCTGACAAATTGCGCAAAATGGTAGTAGCGACATCTATATAGCTGGCCGCTGTAGTGGCATTGGTATAGGTGCTTAGTTCCAGCAGCGCCGACGCCATAATGGCTGCCGCCGAGGCATCGCGCAGCGCGTTGGGAATGTTGGGTGCATCATAGTCCCAAAAGGGTATTTTATCCTGCGGCAAATGTGGATTGGTAAGCAGAAAATGTGCAATGGCATTGGCCTGCTCCAGGTATTTCTTCTGGTGTGTTTCTCTATACATCACTGTATAGCCATACAAGCCCCAGCTTTGTCCCCGCGCCCAGGCTGAACTGTCGGCAAATCCCTGCGCTGTTTTACGCTCCTGCACCTGGCCGGTCAATGGACTATAGTTAACCACGTGGTACGAACTTCCATCTTCACGAAAATGATTTTTCATAGTGGTGTTGGCATGGGTGACCGCTATCTTATAGTAAGTAGAGTCACCGGTTATTTTCGTTGCCCAAAACAGCAGTTCCAGGTTCATCATATTGTCAATGATCACCAGGTAGTCGGTAGGTTTGGCATCCCACGATTTAATGCAGCCCACAACAGGGTCGAAACGGGTAGATAGCGATTTGGCACTATTTATAAGAACGGATTTATATTCTTGATTTGTTGGGTCTAACCGCAAGGCGTTGCCAAAGCTGCAATACATCATAAATCCCAGGTCGTGCGTGTGCGTGTTGTATTGTTCCTTTTCTAACAGGTCCAGCATGCGCATGGCTTCTGTTTGCAAAGCAGGTTCGTGCGTTTGCTCATACAGGTACAACAAACTGCCGGGATAAAAGCCACTGCACCACCAATCGGAGCCGCTGGTGCGCAAAGAATCATTCTCAAACGAACGCGGAAACCTGCCAGGTGGCAACTTGTTCATCAGCACTTTGTATTGTGCCGCACCCGCTGCAAAATTTTTTTGAATGGTGGAAGACAGTGCAGCATTACCCGCCTTTTTTTGTGACGTGCAGCCCGCACAAAGCAATAACAAAAGACACCAGTGAAGCCATGTAGTTGTTTTCATATTGTAAACAAAGGTTTTAATGTAACCATCAGTAGCGCTAGTGCAGCGCGCAGGCTAAGTTCGTGTTGCAAACTGAGCTAAAGTTATTTATTTCGTTTATAGTACTAAGCCTGGTTTTTGGTAACCGGCCTGATCGCATTGGGGAAGCATAGTTGCGACAGTCTACCCCGCCATACAGCGGGGCTCCGTTCATCTGCATCGCTTTGTTGAGGCAGAAACGGGTTTGTATTTGAATCTATAAGCGAGAACAACTTTTTAGTAATCACTTTAAAGCAATATCGCCTTTGTAATCTCCACAAAAATGCTGCGTAAAGAACTACCAGTACAAGGGAGTGACACAACGATGTAGAGAAAAGAACAAAAAGCCGGTACAACAAAAGTTTTGATGCGCACGGTAAATAAAAAAACCACATGAGATTTTTAGGTCTCATGTGGTTTTAACTAATCAGCTCTAGGCCGGCAGGTGAAAAAATTTATTCAACAACTAACCGATGTATGCTTGTGCTGCCATTTTTAATTACATTAAAATAATAAACACCGGGTGCGAGAACCGGCAGATTTAAATCCATAGTCTCGCCTTTTACCTGGTAATTTTTAATTTGTTTTCCTAACCTGTCAATAAGCTTTACCGTGGCTGTTGCAGTATTGCCGGGAATGGATATTTTAACCCGGTCTTTAGCGGGGTTGGGAAATATTGTTACTGATTTCAAATTGTCAAACATGAGCGTTTTTACGTCTGAATAATCAGATCCCTTTCTGCTGATATGGTTAAGCCTGTATAAATTCAATCCCTCTGCAGGCGCTTCATCGGTAAAGTCGTACGAATGAAGATCTTCGGAGCCACTTGCCGCAGCAAGATTGCCGATAGAAACGAAACTTTTACCATTGTCTGTGCTTTTCTCTATCTGGTAGATACCATTGTTTAGCTCAACCGGTGAATGCCAGGTAAGTAAAGCTTTTGCATTTTGTTTCACCACTACAAAATCGCTGGCAAGTTGGTTTTTGCCTTTTATTTTCGTCTTTACTGTTGACAATCCTTTCATCTCATGTTTCGACGTGAATAACATGGCTGTATTGGTAATACTTGCAGAAGCGGAAAGAACAATGTTATTTATGATCCAGCCGGTGCCGCCATCAGGTATGGCAAAACTGTTGTTGCTGGTTGCATATCTAAAACGCACACGTGCCATTTTGCCGGCAAAAGCACTGAGGTCAATAGCCGTTGTACCAAAAGCAAAACCGGCAAAAGCTTTCCTACCCATAAGTTCTGAGTTACCTAAAATAGTCTCATTATATCCAATCGTACCCGGAAGTATGTAAGGACCTAAATCTTCCCAGGTTTTTCCGTCGTTGGTGGTAATTTCTACAACTCCGCCATTATTAAAATCATCGCTCGCAACTTCATGCCAGAAGCTTAATGTAGTTTGTATGCCTGGGATTATATAAGATTCTTTGGTGACCAGCTTTTCTTCGTCGCGTACAGAAGTATCGTTTGAATAATAGTAGTAGTTCCCAAAATCAAGCGTTGTCCAGGCTATATGTTTTCCGTTCCTGGCTTTCCATTCATCAGATATTTGGGGTGATGAAACAGGATCGTTTAAATAAACAGAATCGGGAAATGAGGTATTGGATCCTACCCTTACTTTTAGTTTCAGTGTCAGGCTATCCCCGGCGTTCATATCAATGTTTCGGAACGTTACCGTTCTGCGTGCTGAATTGTACAGACCGTCGCTGCTTAGATAAATAACATTGCCGGGTAATAAATCAGTGACCACATAATTCTGTTGTATGCTGCCATTGCAAACTGCTTTTGCTTTAAGCCCGATCATATACTCCAGGTCGCTGCCGGGAGAAGCCTTCTTATCTGCATGTTTGGTAATGAATACTGCGCCCAGTTTAAAATCAGGTATCTCATCTCCTGCAATTGCTGCACTGCCCTGCGAAGCACCTAGCCCCATGCCGCGGCGTGCAAATGCTTTCCAGATAGCACAACTGTATTTTCCGTTGTACAGTAACGTGTCAGCTTTTAAAATGGCATCGCGACCATCGATAAAGCCAGGGCTACAAGGTTGCAGTTTCATACCTTCCATCACCAACTTATAAGCGATTGAATTGCCACCTTCAGCTTCAGGATTGAAGATATCGGGGTTGATGCCTGCGTCTTCTATAATGAACCAGGTCATATCCCACAACACTGCAGTCCATATTTCCCCAATGGCGTGCGGCTCTCCACCCGTAGCAGCAATATCGGCATAGGTATGCGGATTTATGTCCATGTCAGTTGAATAGGGATACTGCCTTATACCCGGCTCTCCGGGAGTTTGATTGAGAACATAGGTTCCGATAGTTCTTGGCTTAGACCCATCTTTCTTGCGGGCAGTTGTCCAGTCTGTAATGGTCATCAGCGAGATATAGTCGCTCCAGCCTTCACCCATCTGTTCTGCATTAAACAGACATGCGGTTGTAGAAGGTCCGCCGGTAAGCCTGTTTGAAATGCCATGACCGTACTCGTGGCAAATAACGCCGTTGTCCAGGTCGCCGTCTGTAGGAGGTACGGGCAACAGGGTTACGTTAACTGGTGTACCTGCACTTAACACCGCTTGTATTTTCATTCCCGTTTCATAGGTTACCATAACCGCAGGAATGGTGATGCTGCCATCATAGCCACCCATTGTTATGGGTGCCTGACCAGGAACATTATTTATCACTATTACGGCAATAGCGCCGGCGTTCTGTGCATTTAGTATCTTGGAAGTAAACGCGCAGATACCCCTATTTATCAAAGCGATTTTGCCATTGAGAGAACTTGAATTACCAGGAGCACTGCACCCGTTACTGAGTATATCTCCTTCATCCTGGTAAAGCACTACGTCTCCGGTTACAGGCCCGAGATCATTTAAGAAATTATTATTGCTGAGTGAGCCTTCGGCCGCTACTACCCTGCCGGCTATGGAGGAGGGCGAATTAATTCTCATCCCCTTTGCGGGGTCGCCATTCCATAAAAACATTTGCATTCTTGGCTTGTGTCCATCGGGAGGAGTTCCAAAATTTGCGTTATTAAAACTAATTCCATCCTGTGCATCGGCGAATACATAGTCGTAACCGTTGCCTCCCCTGCCCAAATTATTCTGTTGGAAATTGCCCGATGGCTCATCGAATCCGTACTGATAAGAAAGATCGTGCATAATATTGTTCCAGTAAAATAGATTGGTCATTGCAGCACCAATGTTCATGGAGTCTCCGGGGGGCTTGCTAAAATCGGGCACAAAGTCGAAGTACAGGTGATTGTTATGCACAACACCCATTGCTCTTGCACCAGCACCATCATTACCGTTTTCGTCTTCCTGCGACAAAACATTGTTGCCACGGGTGTAACGATATTGCCTGTTGCCATCATCATTCCAAATAAAAGGGACAGCCGGGCTACCGGCAGGCGATAATTCCCAGGGGTTAGTAACCAATACCGGTGCGCCGTTGGGATAATTTGGCGCTTCGGATGAAAAGGGCACAACGCGGTAGGTAATGGAAGTAATGGGACCGGAATACATAAGCTTAGAAGCCGTATTACGTGGTCTGTTAATGCTCATTCCTCTTTGCAGGGCGGTTTTATCACCTGTTATTCTTTCCCAGTTATCAGGCACATTATAATTTTCCTTCCTGATCACAGTACCTGCATGTGCATCAACAAACACACGCCACATATCAGATGATTTTTTCGGAGAAATATTCACCTCCCATACAAGCTTTATTCTCTCAAAAGTTTTTTGCTGTATCCAAAGCAGGCGGGCTGTTACTTTATCTTTAGAAATACCAAGATCGCCAAAATCTATTGCAGTGTTAGGGTCGTCGCTGGCGGCAGATCGGTGTGCGATAGAAGGCGCTGCAAGGTTGAGGTGTTTTGCCGCGGCATTCACGGCATCTTCCGCTGTTACGGCTGGCGATGAAACTTTCTTCTGCGCGGTACCTGCGGGCGTTTGCATAAATTGTAAGTCAATTCTTTCGCCTGCACGGGAAACCAACGTGCCATTTTTGAAAGCAAGTACCTGAATTACTTTGTCAATTTTAATTCCCTGGTGTGTTTGCTGCAGGTACACTAGAGTATTACCTGTTAACGCATCAACATACGCATCTGTAATTTGGGAGTTCTTTATGTCGACTTCCGTTAGTCCGAGAGCAACTGCATTTCTTTTTACAAGTTGTAACGTACCGGGCGACTTACTAAGGTCCTGGGCTTCGAGATTTTGCCACATAAAGGCAAATGCAAACGCAGCAAGCAGATTTGCTGAAGTAGATTTTCGTAACATGTGCAGTAAAGGTTTTAGAAGAAATTGAAGAGATCGATTTTCGAACGGCGGGAGGTGTACCAATATATTACGAAATTTCTAGAAAAGGAAATCGGGGAAAACATTTTCTAGCAAACGGGAGAAATAGACTTATTTCCCTTGTAATTATCCATAGCATTCCGGCATCAGGAAATTGTATACAAAAAGACCTTAAACGATCCTCCGGAATTTTGACCGTATGATTATGTGGTCCTCTAAAACACACAACTACTATCGAATTTATTTACACATTTTTTCTAAAAGACTCTAATAGGTCTTTTTTCTTCAATGGTGTCATGTCGGGCAAAGTTTCATTCAAATCGAAAACAATATCTGCGGGGCGTTTCATTTGATCCATAAATTGGTTTGATTGAGTGTGTACTTATATCTACTTCAGGTAAGGTTTATGGCTTCCATTTACGCTAACATTAACCATCTTTACAATGGAAAATTGTAACTCAATTATTGTTAATAAACATCCAGGAACAATGCTGATTCGATATCGTTTCCATAAAGGTTTAATAGAATTCACTCAAAAACGCAGAGTAGAACACGCCAGGGCGTATAGTATGGAACATACATTTTACGTCTTTGCTCCTTTGTTTCTTTGCGTGAAACTTGCCAATGTCAACAAAAATGAAATGCTGGATTGAAATACATTTTGTAAAAAGGTGTTCCAATAACCCGGAATTAAAATAACACAACGATGTTGCACAAAGAACTACTGCTGGTTACCAAAAAAATCAAAACATGATCGCGTACAACGACGCATTAATTGGTGTTGTCTTTTATTTTTTTTACGGTTGAATAAATGCCATACAAGATCATAACACCAATGAAAATATAAACCCAGAAGGGAATGTTTTTGCCGGCAATGATGAGGTACAAATACGCCGATATAAAGAACAGACCAGTGAGCAACAGGGGTACGACAAACGGCTTTTTTTTCCGCATGTTTTTGATCGTCCAACTGAGGCAAAGAAAGAAACACGGAATGGCGCCTATATAGATGCCGCCGAAAATATAGGGATTGACCCCATAGTTTTGACCAAGACTTAAAAACCATTCTTTGAAACTTTCCCACCATGCCATTAGCTAAATATTTTGAAAGCAAACTGCAGGAGTTTTTTAATGGTGCCGGTGAGTGCCTGCGATTTATACCCGACCATTACTTTTTGATTAATGCGTGCTGCCACCGGATAAGGATAGATCTTATTAAAGATGGTAGCGATAGACAAGCCGTTGGTGTTGGCTAAAATGAGCTCCTGTATCAACTCGCCGGCATTGGGTGCTACCATGGTGCCGCCAAGTATCTTTTGTTTTTTTAGCAAGCTTTTGCTGCTGATAAACAGGACCATTTTGGCGTACTGATAACTGTCAACCACCGCGCGGTCATCTTCTTCGAAGCCCTGTTCTAAACGTTCATAAGCAATGCCACGATCTTTAAGCTGGTGCTCGCTTAGACCGAAAGTTGCCACTTCGGGATCGGTAAAGGTGACCCACGAAAGATGATCGTTGCTAAGCTTTTTTTTGAGAGGCGAAAACAAGTTGTTGAGCAAGATGCGGGCATGAAACTCGGCTGCATGCGAAAACATAAGATCGCCGGCAATGTCGCCGCAGACAAAAACATCTTTGTTGGTTGTTTGTAAATATTTGTTGGAGACGATCTTGTTGTTTTTCACTTCTATACCGGCATTTTTTAGCTGTAGTGTTTCGAGGTTTACTACACGACCAACCGCCACAAATACCGCATTGAAGGCAATGGTTATTGGCTCATTGCTTTCTCCCTTTATTAAAGCCTGATTGGGAGAGACAAAGCGATCGGCTTTGGCATTTAGATAAAAGCTGATCCCTTCTTTTTTGAGTTGTTCATACAAAATGGTGGTTACGGATTTATCATCATGTTCCAATATCATTGGCTTGCTATGAACAACCGTCACTTTGCTACCCAACCTGCACATGGCCTGCGCTATCTCGATGCCTATGGGTCCGCCGCCGATCACTAGCAATCGATCCGGTAATACATCTGCATGAAAGATGCTCTCGTTGTCATAGTACTTTACGTTTTCTATGCCGGGTATAGTGAGCTTGCGCGGATGAGAACCAGTTGCAATTACTATTTTTTTTGCCGAATAGGTCTTGCCATCTACTTCTATTTCATCGCGACCAATAAAGTGAGCGGCCCAAGAGCCACTTCTACACCCTGCGCACGTAGCCAGGCTGCATTCTCATGTTCGCGAATATTTTCCTGGCGTTGGTGTACATACTCAGTTACTTTTTTCAGATCAGTTTTACCAGTGACCTGCAGACCAAATGCTGTTGCTCTTTTAGCGGAGTGTACCATTTTGGCTGCATGAATAAACGCTTTGCTGGGCACACAGCCATCGTTAAGACAATCGCCGCCAATATCATGATCGCTTCTGGAAACCATGAGTGTTTTGAAACCAGCTTTTGCCATGAACAGGCCTATACTTAGACCTCCTGAACCTGAACCAATAACTATAATGTCGAAAGGTGAAATATGCATGTAAGTGATAGAGCGGGAATTTAATTGCCGGTCTGGTGAGGCATAATATTTATGCCACAAAGGAAAACAAAACATTTAGCAATGAACAATCGGTTAGCACAAGGGTTTATTGCGGGAGCAGTAAGCGCAATTATTTTGGCCATTATCATGTATATAATGAAAGCTATGGGTATGGGAGAGCCCGGTTTTGTAGGTATGTACCAGGCTACCTTTGGCGTCAATCCACCTGTTGACCAGATAGTTGGTCTTATCATTTTTGTGATCAGTGGTGGTGTATGGGGTCTCATTTATGCACTGCTGATAAAACGTGCAACCGTATTAAATGGCTTCTTGTTTGGCTTTTTGCCTACGCTGTGGTTGTGGGTAGCGGTCAATGCCTTCATTGGCAAACCATTGTTCAATGGCTTTGATCCTAAAGGGCTCATTATGCCACTTATTTTCAATATGGTAATATGGGGAAGCTATGTGGGATGGTATATGAGCAGGAGAAATAGCAATGCAGTTATAGCTTAATTGATCAACCTCAGCAATCTCCTTTTTAAACAAAAGGTGCTTCATGCTTGGTGAAGCACCTTTTGTTGGTGAGCATTTTTACAACAAATTATTTAGTAGGTTTTGTTGGTCTTACCTCCACTTTGCTGGGTAAGGTGCGTGGATGCATGATAAGCAGATCGAGCACCAGTTGACCAATGTCTTCGGGCTGTATCTTCCAGCTATCGGCTTCGCTGGGCTGGTGATCGTTGAAGTGGGTTGCCACTGAGCCGGGCATTATGGTTGTTACTTTTATACCGTGTTGCCGCAGATCGAGCATGATGGCTTGCGAAAAACCAACGAGCCCAAATTTGCTGGCATTGTAGGCAGAACCTTTCTCGAAGAAATTGGTGCCGGCTAAACTTGCAATGGTAATGATGTAACCTTCACTCTTTTTCAATCCTTCCAGGCTGGCTTTTACACTATTAAATACACCGGTGAGGTTGGTATCGATAGTGCTTTTCCAATCTTCTTCACTTAGTGTTTCTATAGATGAAAATACACCTACGCCTGCGTTGGCCACCAACACATCCAACTGTCCAAAGTGTTCAATTACTTTTTGCACAGCTTTCATTTCAGACTGCATAGAACTAACATCGGACTCAAGACCGAAAACTTTGCTGGTATCGCCATCAATAGAAGCTGCTGCTTTCTCGGCTGAGTCTAATTTGCGGCTGGTTAAGGCTACGCGCATACCGTTTGCAACCAGCACTTTAGCTACTCCAAGACCGATGCCTTTTGAGCCGCCGGTTATATAGGCGACTTTGTTTTGTAATTCGTTCATGACATAAAATTTTTTGGGATGTTTATAAAAAGATGAAATCCAGGTGTACAACTTTTTCCCTTTGGTGTCATTAGTAAAAGACAAGAATGTGAATGATTGTACTCTCCAGGTTTACAGCCGGATATTCAAAAAACACACCAACCGGCAAAAGAGTTGATTGTTCGGGTAAATGAAAACACTGGAAATATCCGGTAGTTTTCTATTAGCTGTTCTCTCTACCTTTAAGGCTGATGTAAAACACATTTTTTAGTTAATCCAAAAACACATGCGGAACTACAGGTTTTTAACACTTATTGGTGTACTTATGTTGCATGCGCAAACAGAAGCGCAAGTAACTTTTCCTCAAAATGGTATCTCCGATCCCCGCCATCACTATTATGCGTTTACCGGAGCAACCATTGTGAAGGATGCCAATACTGTATTGACAAATGCTACCATGATTATTCGTGACGGACTGATTGTTGGTGTAGGAAACAATATAATTGTACCCGCTGATGCAGTTACCATAGATGCCGCCGGTAAGTATATCTATCCTTCATTCATAGATGTGTACAGCGATTATGGTATGCCTGCCAAACCACCACGCCCGGCAGGTAATTCGCGCGGGCAACTCACCAGCAATACCAAGGGCGCCTTTGGCTGGAACCAGGCAATAAGTTCCGAGACTGATGCAGCAGCCGTTTTTTCAAATGATGAAACAAAGGCAAAAACACTGCGCGATCTTGGCTTTGGTACAGTGCTCACGCATGTAAAAGATGGAATTGCCCGCGGTACAGGCACAGTGGTTACCCTCAACACCAACGACGCAGAAAATCTGGTAATGCTAAAAGAAAAAGCTAGCCTCATTATTCCTTCAGCAAAGGTTCTTCAACTCAGGCGCTACCCTACTTCGCTGATGGGTAGTATAGCGCTGCTAAGGCAAACTTATTTAGATGGCAATGGTACACTACCAGCAACCTGAAGGAAGGCACAAACCTAAGTCTTGAAGCGTGGAACCGCAATCTAAAACTGCCGCAGATATTTGAAGCCAACGATAAGTGGAACGATCTGCGCGCCGACCGCATAGGCGATGAAGCAGGTTATCAATACATATTAAAAGGTGGTGGCAATGAATACCAGCGCCTCAGGAAGTAAAAAATACAAAAGCGATCTTTATACTCCCGCTCAACTTTCCCGAAGTGCAAAATGTGGAAGACCCAACAGATGCCCGCTTTGTTTCGCTGGCAGATCTCAAAGAGTGGGAACTCGCGCCAACTAATCCCGTCGCCTTCGAAAAAGCAGGCATTACTTTTTGTCTCACTGCTGCCGACCTCAAAGATCCCAAACAATTTCTAACCAATCTGCGCTCCGCAATCAACTATGGTTTAAGTGAAAAGACAGCATTAAATGCACTGACAAAAAATCCTGCATCAGTGTTGGGATTAGCTGATACTATTGGCAGCCTCGAAGCAGGTAAACTGGCGAACTTTCTCATCACCAGTGGCCCCATTTTCAATGAGAAAACTACCATTTATCAAAATTGGATACAGGGCGAAAAGTATGGAGTAAAAGATGATATTTATAATGAGACCGTTGGCAAATACAACATTGCTCTCAACACCAATGCCGGCACCATCAACTATATGCTGGACTTCAAATCGCCGTCAGCAGCTACTACTTTTCTTGGAAAGGATACGGTTACATCAAAATTTTATTTCGATGGTAGAAATGTGCGCATGAACATAGCACCTGAGCGCAAGGCAGAACCTAACCTCCGGCTTTATGGTGTGGTAAGTGGCGATAGCTGGAAGGGCTATGGCGAGGACAGTGCGGGCAAACGTTTTACCTGGTCGGCACAGTATCAAAAGGGGGATACAACTGCGCAGAAGAAAGATAGCGCCCGTCCCAAACCATCCTACCTTGGGCATATTCTCTATCCTTTCACCGCCTTATGGTTTTACAGAAAGTAATACTCCAAAACAAGAAAGCATCCTCATAAAAAATGCAACTGTATGGACCAATGAAAAAGAAGGCATCCTTACAAATACAGATGTGTTGTTACGCAATGGCAAGATTGCTGCTGGTTGGTAAAAACCTGTCTGCCGATGGTAGCAAGATCATAGATGGAACCGGTAAATATGTAACACCCGGCATCATTGATGAACATTCGCATATTGCCGCTGCATCTATCAACGAAGGCGGGCAAAGTGTAACCTCTGAAGTGCGCATTGCTGATAACCTAAATCCCGACGACATCAACATATACCGCCAGTTAGCGGGCGGTGTTACTACCTCGCACATTTTACATGGCTCTGCCAATACCATTGGCGGGCAAACACAATTTATCAAACTTCGCTGGGGTGCAGATGATGAAGGCCTGAAATTTCAGGGAGCTGATCCGTTTATAAAATTTGCACTGGGCGAAAATGTAAAACGCTCTACCAGTTCTATCAGCAACTATTCTAACAACACCGGTTTCCCGATACCGCATGGGTGTTGAACAAGTTTTGGAAGACGCTTTCACGCGGGCAAAGGAATACCAGAAAGAATGGAAACCTATGCTACTGCCGGCAAAAAAAGTTCACCACCACGTCGCGATTTGGAACTGGATGCCCTTGTTGAGATTTTGAACAACAAACGCTTCATTACCTGCCACTCTTATGTACAGAGCGAACTTATAATGGCCATGAACCTGGCCGATAAGATGGGTTATCATTATAATACTTTCACCCACATTCTCGAAGGGTACAAAGTCGCAGACATAATGAAGCAACACAGCATCAACGGTTCAACCTTTTCTGATTGGTGGAATTATAAAATGGAGGTGGTAGATGCTATTCCGTACAATGCATACCTCATGCATGCGGAAGGTGTCAATGTGGCTATCAACTCCGATGATGCAGAAATGGCACGCAGGCTAAACCAGGAAGCAGCAAAGAGTGTAAAGTATGGCGGCATGAGCGAAGAAGAAGCTTTCAAGATGGTTACACTCAACCCGGCTAAAATGCTGCATGTAGATGATCGCATTGGCAGTTTAAAACCCGGCAAAGATGCCGATGTGGTGCTTTGGAATGATAACCCGCTCAGCATTTATGCAAAACCTCTTTACACCATTGTTGATGGAATTATTTATTTCGATTACGAGCGCGACAAACAAATGCAGACACGGTTAGCAGCCGAACGTACCCGCTTAATAAACAAGATGAACAGCGATAAAAAAGGGGGCGCGTCTGCAAAACCGGCAACACCATCTTACCAAACCATACTTAATTGTGGCGAGCACGAACAGGATGGAATATTAATAATAAATGGCGACAAGTGATGTCAGTAACATAACAATAGTACCATCTCTAATTGCAAGCTTACACGCACAGCCACCATTGTACAGATCAACTCAACTAAAATTATGAAACTATATTTTGCGCTTCTCTTGTTATTCTCCGCGACTAATATTTTCGCCCAGGAAACTGTTTCACCAGCTCCGCCACAGTCGCAGCCAATAGCCATAACCGGCGCCACCATACATGTAGGCAATGGCGAAGTACTTACCAATGCGACGGTGGTTATGAACAACGGTCATATAACAGCGGTCGGCAGCAATGCAGTAATTCCAGCAGGTGCATAAACTGATAGATGCCAGTGGCAGCCACGTTTATCCGGGCTTTATTTTATCAGCCAGCAATCTTGGGTTGGTCGATGTAAACAATGTGCGCGCAACCACCGATGTGCGCGAAATAGGCGATTGGAATGCAAGTGTACGTGCTATAGCGGCTTACGATGCAGAGTCAAAAGTGATCAACACGTTGCGCCCCGAAGGTGTGCTCATTGCCAACATAGTGCCCGAAGGTAACTTACTGAGCGGTACTTCCTCTGTGGTGCAACTCGATGCCTGGAACTGGAAGCAAGCTGCCATTGCTATGGACAACGGCCTGCATTTTTATATGCCATCATTGCTGGCGCCACCACCCGGCAGCCGTCGCAACCGTGAAGCTGCCGAGGCAAAAGATCCGGTGAAAGAAGGCTTACAAAAGGTAGATGAATTCAAAGCTTTTTTGCGCCAGGCCAAAGCTTACACCAACAGCAACAATCATACAGAAACCAACCTCAACTTTGCCGCACTCAAAGGTTTGTTCAATGGCGCTATGAAATTATTTGTACATGCGGGAACTGTAAAACAAATGTTGGTTGCAATTGACATTGCCCGCGACCTCAACATACCAACGGTGATTGTTGGCGGCGAAGACAGTTGGCAGATCGCCCGGTTATTGCAGCAAAACAACATAGGCATAATACTGCACCGCATGCACGATCTGCCGGTAGCTGAAGACGACGATGTAGATCAACCTTATAAAACACCCGCAACATTGCAACAGGCTGGTGTTTTGTTTGCGATCAACGACGAAGATGACCAGACACGCGGTCGCAACCTTGCTTTCAATGCAGGCACCGCGGCTGCCTATGGCCTCACTAAAGAACAGGCACTGCAGGCCGATTACGCTCAATGCTGCAAAATTGCTGGGTATCGATAGTCTTACCGGCAGCATTCAGGTGGGTAAGCAAGCTAATTTGTTCATCAGCACCGGCGACGCACTCGACATGCGTACCAACCAAATTACTCACGCATTTATCCAGGGGCGCCAGATTAGTTTACAAAGTCACCAAACACAATTGTACAACAAGTACAAACAGAAATATGGTCTATAGCCTGTCCGGGTTTTCTATTTTTCGCGTTGGATAGTTATAAATTATAAGGTCTTTTTCTTGGTATTTGGTACCAGCATTTAGTTCTTTGTTTAATACATCGTTGCGTCGCATTCCGTTCATCTATGGTGCCTCTATTTAGCTATTTTCATATTTTGCCACTCCGCCGTTATTACATTTTTCTCTACATTCAAATTTTCATTAAACCAGTTTAAAACACATTTCATTTCTTCTGGCGAAGTACATTCTCCTCGCAGGTTGTAAGCTCAAAAAAAGTTCAGTGACACAAATTTCAGTGCGTTGCCGGCAAATTTATTAACCGTTATGTTTACAACTTTTGCATTTTAGTTTATAGAAATATTGTAATTAGCAACGATAACTTTCAGTTTTCCGCATTCCAAAAAAGTACCCTTTATGAAACGTAAATATCTGCTCACATCGTTTTTTTTATTAGGAATTTTTTCCTGCGAAAAAGAACAAAACAGGCAATTATTAGATGCTTATTTTAAGTTCACCATCGACGGAACTGAAACTGTGATCAAAGATGGTGCAGGTCTCAACGACAATACTTTTAGCTGCCGCATTCAAGGTGATACATTGTTAGTGGTAGAAGTTTCCAAATTGTATGAGTCGGTTGGTTTCATAATAAAAGCTGATAGTATCCAGAACGGTACCTATGTCTTAAATGGCGAAAACAAAGCCTACTATACCAACCCAAAAGATTACAAACGCTATTACACCACCAGCAATTTCGGAGGCACATTGACTATTCAGAAAAAAATTTTTGAGGCAAAATCAATTCTCAATACAGTTCAGGGGCAATTTAACTTTCAGGGAGTTGATACACTGACAGGAAAAACATTTACACTTTCAAATGGTGCTTTTCTAATGGAACGTCAGGAGTAATAGTTTCTTATTTGATGTCACAAGATTTAAAAACCATTTTTTTTCTACCACTGCTACTCCATTTCTCGACAATTATTTAGGCTTTTTATTGGGCTTTTTATTAAATTTTAAATTTTTTAGAAAAATAAAATGCAACGTGTTGCGTTTCAAACCTTTGCGTACCTTTGAAAATTAAATTTTATTAAATGGCAAAAGGAAAGAGACAAAACAAGATCGACCCCCACAATCTTTCTACAAGAGACCGGGATTTTTTACTGATGGACACCGCCGCAGTAATGAAAAAATATAAAGTCGAGAAACAAGCGGTTTACGATCGCAGGTTTGCTTTAAAGAAAAAATTGAAAGAAGCAGGCGTTGCTGTTGACCAGGAAGCTGAATTTAGTGTTCCGGCAGCAGAACCAGCAGCCGAAGCGGTTACGGAGCAACCTGTAAAATCAAAACGCGGACGCAAAAAGAAAGTCGTTGCTCCGCCGCAAGCCGAAACCGAAGTTGAAAAAACTCCGGCAAGTACTGAAGAGAAAGTTGCAGAAAACAGGGAAGTTATGGTTGTAAATAAGCAGGTACCTGTTATCATGAAACCGATCACCATCAATTTCGACAATTTTTCGATCAAGCTTAATGGAGTTCCTAAAAAAATCTCTGTTAATCCCGATACCAACGCTATTGAAATAGACCTCTAATTCAAATTGAGCTTTATCGAAAAAAACAAAGGGACCACATTGGTTCCTTTTTTTTGTTTAAATTTTTTTTGTGTCTGCACAACTTGCCCCCACAATTTCTGCAGTACAATCGGCAGAACAGTATACTTTATGAACTTATTTGGCAAAATATTTTCCGTTTGATGCTACTATAAATTGAATACAAAATGCAGATTTCGAAGATATGAGCTCCTATATACAAGTTTAAATCGTACCAATTTTGGTATGTCTCACATTTACTCTACCTCGCTGCATTAATTTTTTATCTTGTTTAGGAGAATGTCACGTTCTGAGTTCTTTTTGTGAAAAAAAGGCATACCCCCGGAATGTACTAGCGCACAAGCAGGTTTGGCTACCAGACAGGCAGGCGCGAAAACAATGAAAAGTTGTAACAAATACAGATACGTTAAAAGGAAACAGTTGAAGTTTTTATCGGGTCTGCCCTCTTTGATCGGCAATACTCAACCACCGGCGTGTAAACTCAATAGCAGTTGCCAATAGCACAACCAGCAAGGCACCCACTGCATTCAACCAAAGAAAACTAAGTTCAATCAATCCTTGCTGGTTAAGTACAAATAAACCGACGATAATACATTCGGAAACTACAGCGCTCCAAAAAACCGCCTTTGCGCCAATTTTTCTTATATAAAAGGCAACAAGAAAAATGCCCAGAATAACACCATAAAATAGCGACCCAAGAACGTTTACAGCTTCTATAAGGCTTCCCATTTTATATGCAAACTGGGCGATCACAATTGAAAAAATACCCCAGGCAAACGTGTAATATTTAGATAATTTATACTCGCGGGCTTCGAGAGCTGAGCCGGTTAAAGTCTGGTTTTTGCGAAAGCGAATATGAAAGTCTATCATAGTGCAGGAAGCCAGTGAATTAAGCGCCGCTGCAATAGAACCCCAGGCAGCAAGAAATATTATGGCGATTAGCAGACCTACAAGACCAACTGGTAAGTAGTCGATAACAAAGCGAAGAAAAATGTAGTTGGTGTCATTGTCATCATCTAAAGGCAGCGCCTTCTTTATATAGGATTTATAAGCAACACGCAACGAATCCATAGTACGGTTTTTAGCCTGCACAGATCGCTTAATTAGTTGAACCTGTGCTTCGTCGTTGTTGTGATAAGCTCTTATATAGGCGGTACTATTTTCTGTTTGTCCTGCGTTTACATTGGCAAACAGGGCCTGTATTTTGGCAAGAGAATCTTTATAAATTGTTTGTTGTGCCTTTTCCTCAACTGCACGATTGTGAAATACCGGAGAAGGTTTGAACTGGTAAAAAGTAAACAGCAAAGCACCAATCAGTAAAATACAAAACTGCATGGGCACCTTTACCAATCCATTGATGAGTAAGCCTGTTTTACTTTCAGTATTATTCTTTGCGGTCAGATAGCGACCGACCTGGCTTTGATCGGTTCCAAAATAAGAAAGGGCAAGAAAAAAACCACCTATTACACCACTCCAGATGTTGTATTTATCATTCCAGTTAAAGTGCCCGTTCTCTGTACCGGTTGTGATTACATTCAACTTGCCCGAAGCGCCACTCACCAACATTGCATCTGACAATCCTATATCTTTTGGAAGTAAATGAATGATCATATAAGCCGCCAAAAACATACCTGTGAAAATAATAGCAAGCTGAATTTGTTGTGTATAGGCAACCGCCCGGGCACCCCCGGAGACTGTGTAAATGATAAGCAAACCACCCATAACAATATTTGTAAGAAAGATATCCCAACCCAGCAAAGACGATAAGATAATAGAGGGAGCATAAATGCTAATGCCTGTGGAAAGTCCGCGCTGCAATAGAAAAAGAAAAGACGTAAGTGTGCGGGTTTGCATATCGAAACGCTTCTCGAGAAACTCGTAAGCGGTGTACACTTTTAACTTACTGAAACAGTGGTACAAAGGTGATACATAACACCACCATGGCAAGAGGCAGACCAAAATAATATTGAACAAAACGCATCCCATCGGTGTAGGCTTGCCCGGGTGCTGATATAAAAGTAACAGCACTTGCCTGTGTGCCCATAATACTTAGTAGCACAAGGTACCAGGGCATACTGCGGTTGCTTAAAAAATATCCATCAAGATCTTTTGAAGTACGGCTTCTGTATAAGCCATAAGCAATAATGCCCAGCAGGGTAACAGACAAAACAACCCAGTCAATCGGACTCATGAAAAATAATTAGTAAACCAGGAGAAAAAAATAATTAAGGCAATCAAAAAAAGTATCACAAAATAGTACCAATGGCGCCACTTTTTAAAAAGTGGAACTTCTTTTTCAGTAGCGTGTGAAGTGCTCGTTTTCATTGGCAATTATAAAGCAGACAAGATAATGATAAGTAGGCTGCGAGTTTGCAGAGAAAAGCAAAAACTCTAATGCCAGTTCTTATTTCAACAGATCGAGAAGGTGATAGATCTTCTGGACGATTTCTTTCGATGAGCCATTATAATTATTAATTACAATAGCAAAAGTATAGTTGTTTAAGTACCCCGTAAAACTCTTAACCCCACCTATAGTGCCACTCTTCATTTTTATATTATTATAGGTTGGCAATGCCGCATAAAATGAAGCAAACCACGAACGGGACCGGGCGTACTGCATAACAGAGACAAGGGTCTTTGCCGTAACCCTGTTTTGCGGCGAAAGACCGCTACCGTCCACAATATTTAGTGTAGCAGGTTCTATACCCCTGGCAGCCCAAAAATCTTTTATGATCTGTAAACCTGCCTCTGTTGAGCCAAACTTATACTTCTCAAACGCAATGGTTTTAACCAATGACTCTCCATATAGGTTAATACTTTTTTTCAGAAAAAAGTCATTGATGCTGTCTAATGGAGGAGACGTGTGTTGAAATAAAGTTGTCCGTAAATCTTCATCTCCATTTGCGGCAGAAGAAGGTAAAGAATTTATCTTGATGCCATGCTTTTGCAGTTCGGAGGTGAAGGTTGTTGCTAATTGCAGGGGTGGATCAGGAAATGAACCGGAAATGATAAAGGATTTTTGGTTGGGCGGAATTGTGCCCCGCACAAAACCATGGTGGCTATAAGGTGCCAAATAGATATATGCATTGTCACCACTTCCAGGCGCTCCTGTCAGCAATTCATTTTTCAATTCTACCTCGAACAAAGGCGGACTGGTTGAAACAATGGAGACTTCATCACCCGCTTGCTTGCCAGAAGCAAGATCGATGTCATATTGATTTTCGTGCCAGTTGATAGCCGAGGCTCCTGCTCCATAATAATTGCCAATATCTTCCCAAATCCAACCACCTGGCACAGTTTGACTTTCCCATCGTGAGTTATTCGCAATAACTTGCCCACTTATCTCTTTTATATTGCCATTGGTTAATGCATTCGTCCAGTTGTCAAGAAGTACCTGGTCTTTGGTGGTTTTAAATCGCCAGCTACCTAATGTTGGATCCCCAACACCTTCCACATAAACATTCCCATCAATTATGCCATTGGCTAATTTGCCAGAGTAGGTAACATTTGTTTGATATCTGTATTCAGATCCTAAAAGCTCAAAAGCGGTAATACTTGTGATCACTTTTTGACTACTTGCAACGGCAGACCTACGTCTGCATTGTGTGCAAATTTCTCCCTCCCATCTTTTCTATCGATCACATAAAAACTTATCAAAGCACTTTTCATTTGTGTATCCTGCTCAAGTGTTTTGATAGCAACAGTCAACTTGTTTGATAAACTTTGCGCTTCAATCGCTTGTAAACAAAACAGAAACAGTACAAATGCAAAAGTCTTTATCATACTTGTAACTTACATTGCGCTAAAATTAGCTTATCCCATTAATCTCACCAATTTGTATGAAAAGCGATAGAGTTATATGCAAGCATTATAACCATTGGAGATGAACTGTTGATTGGACAAACTATTGATACAAATAGTGCATGGATAGCTCAACAACTAAACGCAATTGGTATTTGGGTAAGGAGGCGGGTAGCAGTTGGTGATGTTTGGGAAGAAATATGGAATGCATTGGATGAAGAAAGTAAACAGGCTGAGATCATCCTTATCACCGGCGGTTTGGGACCCACTGCAGATGATATTACCAAGCCACTTTTGTGTAAATACTTTGGTGGCAAAATGATAGTAGACCAGGAAGCATTGGATAATGTAAAAGAAATATTTGAAAAATACATTCGCCGTCCAATGCTCGAAACCAATTTGAAGCAAGCTGAAGTTCCGGACGTTTGCAAGGTCATTCCGAACAAACGCGGAACAGCGCCGGGAATGTGGTTCGATCGCGGTGGTAAAGTTTTCATTAGTATGCCGGGAGTTCCACACGAGATGAAAAATATGATTACCGATTATATTTTGCCCCGGCTGCCTGCACTGTTTGATTTACCTGCAGTTGTACATCGTACATTGCTGACTGCGGGTATAGGCGAGTCTTATCTAGCTGACAGGATTAAACCCTTTGAAACTGCCTTACCAACACACATAAAACTTGCCTATTTACCTTATTTCGGTCTCGTTCGCCTACGTTTAACAGCTACCGGAAAAAACGAACAAGTTATTACAGTGGAAATTGACGAGTTTTTTCGCCAACTGCAAAGTCAGTTACAGGATGTAATGGTAATTAATGAAGACAAAAGCATCGAGGAAGCTATCGGTGGATTGTTGGTGAAACTTAAGAAGACCATAGCAACTGCCGAAAGTTGTACAGGTGGGTACGTGGCCCATTTAATTACCAGTGTTGCCGGCTCCTCCGCATATTTTGAAGGAAGTATTGTGAGCTATGACAACTCGGTTAAAGATCTTTATTGGAAGTAAAGAACGAGACATTACAAATTTTTGGTGCTGTGAGCGAGGAAACCGTGATTTAGATGGCTGTGGGTGCGAAAAAAAATTTGCAATCTGATTATGCCCTGGCAATCAGCGGAATAATCGGGCCCGGGGGGTGGCAGCCCGGAAAAACCTGTAGGAACGGTGTGGATGGCAGTGGCCGGAGAACAGCAGACCTACACACAAAAAATCCAAACACGCTACGACAGAAGTAGAAATATAGAAGTAACTGCCGTGCAGGCACTCAACTTCCTGCGTCAAAGTATTCTACATGAAAGTATAGGGTAAAAGTTTACCATTAGCCCCTGGAAATTTTATCCTTTACTCGCTAATAAAGGGGCAAAAAAAAGGCACGATGCAGAAGCACCATGCCGAGATTTTTGTGTCGAAGTCCTTCATATTTCAAAATGCAATCGTTGAAGGGCAAGTTCATACAGCAAAAAAGCAATCGTAGAAGGCAAGAACTATTTAATCGTTAGAAGCAATTCGTTTAACCTAAATGCTCGAAGCAAAGTAAAGAAATAAAACAGAAACTAACAAATGTTAGTTAGTAATTGAAATTAAAAAATGTTTAAACCAACATTTCCAACCTGTAATAAATAAAAACTTTGCGCAAATTATAAAGAACTACCTCAAAAAATTCTTCACTATAAACGATGAAGAAAGATGATAAAAGACAAACAATCGGAGAACAATCATTGCCGGGAAGGCTGTTTCATAAAGCAAAATCGAAAGAGGCTCTTTTAAGTCGGGTGCAAAGAAACAATAAATTTATAAACTAACAAACGTTCGTTACTCTTTTTATTAAATTTTTTGAAAGTATATGATGCACGTCATAATAAGCAGAGCAAATCTACAGAGATTCAAAACAATCAATCAATTACCGGATCAGAGAGTGGATGCAATTTGATAGCTATTTACACCCTGGAACAAGTCTTTTATGACGAAGACATGACAGTATAATTCTGCTGCTGAGGAGTGCACAATTACCTTTGCACAGTAGAACGATGGACCCAACAATGATAGAAAACAATAGCAATAACATTTCGAAATTTTTCATAGCTGGTATCAATTATAAAAAGACAGAAGCTTCTATCCGCAGCAGTTTTGCCATCAACACCGACCAATACGCAAACGCCTTTCAAGTTGCACCTTCTCTTGGTATTAATGAATTTTTTATTCTATCAACCTGCAATCGTACTGAGATCTATGGTTTTGCAGACGAGGCATCTTTATTAATTGATTTGCTTTGTTCGCAAACCCTGGGTTTAAAAGACACTTTCACTTCACTATGTTATATTAAGAACGGAACTGATGCAGTTCACCATTTTTATGAGGTGGGTGCAGGGTTAGAGTCTCAAATTTTGGGTGACTATGAGATCATTGGACAATTAAAATCTGCAGTAAAATTTTCCCGCGAAAAAGGTTTTGTAGGTGCTTTCATTGACCGCCTGGTGAACAGTGTATTACAATCAACCAAGATCATCAAGAATCAAACTGCGCTAAGTGGTGGTACTGTTTCAGTTTCGTTTGCAGCCATTCAATATCTAAAAAGAAATGTTACAAACATTGCCGCAAAAAACATTTTGCTTCTAGGTGTAGGAAAGATAGGGCGTAATACCTGTAAAAACATGGTTGATTACCTGCCGACAAAGAACATAACCCTGATCAACAGAAGCCAGGACAAAGCGGATGAGCTTGCAGCAGAGTTAGGGCTACAGTCAGCAGCGCTGGATGAGATTGCCAACTACATAAAACAATCGGACATCATACTGGTAGCTACCAATAGTAATGAACCTACTATTTTAAAAAAGCATTTAGAGAATAATGGTGAAAAGCTAATAATAGACCTGTCGATACCGTATAATGTAGAAGCAACAGCCAGTGATCTGGAAAATGTGACCTTGGTTAATGTAGATGAATTGAGCAAACTAAAAGATGAGACACTGCAAAAACGTAGTGCCGAGATACCAAAAGCCAGGGCAATTATTGAAGAAAACAAAGCTGAATTCCTGGTATGGAGCGAGCAACGGAAGGCATGTGCCTTTTATAAAGGCAGTAAAACAAAAGTTGCAGGACATGCACTACTGCGGTCTGTACCTTTCTTCTTATTCATCTTCCGGTATAGCTGGCAACACCGCGTCTCCGGTTATACCTATCAACCAGGTTGCAATACACAAAGCTGTTAAAAATATGGCTGTTAAAATGAAACAGAACAACCGCCCGGGCTGCTCCTATATTGAAGCCATCAATGATTTTATAACCTGCCACAGAAACTGAATGAAAAAGGTTTTAAAATTGGAACCAGGGACAGTCAACTGGCCGTTTGGCAGGCTAACAGGGTAAAAGATATTTTAGCAGAGCAAGGGCAACAGGCAGAACTGGTCTTATATAAAAAGTGAAGGAGATATGGACCTGCAAACTCCTCTGTACGAAATAGGTGTGCAGGGGATCTTTACCCGCAGTCTTGACATTGCATTACTGAACAATCGAATAGACCTGGCGGTTCACAGCATGAAAGATGTACCCACTCAACTGCCCCATGGTATAGCACAATCTGCAGTTTTAACCAGAGCATCTTACAAAGATCTGCTTGTGTATAAAGATCCGTCTATCGTAAGTAGGTGGAGCCTTGATAATGTTCAAGTCAAAACTCATTTTTCAGTTCTGGAAGTATTGCTACCAGCAGCATTCGCCGGAAGGCGCAATGGCTGCACCGTTACCCCGAACATACTATAGAAAATCTTACGCGGCAATGTAAATACTCGTCTGCGAAAAGTTGCTGAAAACAATTGGGACGGTGCCATATTTGCCGCAGCCGGGCTGGAAAGAATAGATCTTCGTCCGGATAATTCGATTGAGCTGGACTGGATGTTGCCTGCGCCTGCCCAGGGTGCGATAGTAGTAGTCTGCAGAGAAAATGATTATGACACACTTGGCGCATGCCTGCCTTTCCATGATAGCAAAACGGCACTCTGCACACATATTGAAAGAAGATTTTTTGCGGGCTTTAATGGGGGGTTGCTCCACTCCCATTAGTGCACTTGCCGAGATAAACGGCGAAGAAGTCAGCTTTAAAGGAAATGTGTTTTCGGTTGACGGAAAAGAGAAAGCTGAAATAGCATTTTCGCAAAACATTGCGGAAGCATCTGAAATGGGTGAATGGGCTGCTGCTAAAATACTGAATGGTGAAGGAAAAAGTATTTTAGAGGCAATACACAAGAAAAGAACAAAATCTTATAGTATATAATTCTCTCTGCCGAATAGAAAATAAGTTGTACAAGCGAGCGTGGCAAGTAAAGCCAAATCTTTGCTTCAACTGCTGGCCCACAAAAAAAGCAAATGGGGGTAATAAATTGCGGTGAAGCACTTTCCTCCTTAATAGCTACATATAAAAGAGACTATTTAAGTCAAATGCTTACATGACAGAAAAAGCTATTCGCATTTTGTCGACCCGCCCACTGGCGCAAACGATACTGCAACAAGCAGCGGAAGAGGCTATTTCTATAGACCAGATCTCGTTCATTGAAACTGAAAATTGTTATAGCCAAAACGATGCGAAAGAAATACTTGGCTTTGCGAACATGGAGATCGCGACAATTTTTACCAGCATGAATGCGGCTGAGGCGGTGATCGATTTGCTGGATGCAAGGGGATCGCAACCTACCTGGATCATCTATACGCTGGCGGGAATTACCGGGAAAATTGTAAAGGATTATTTTGTTGAAAGTGAGATCTTTTCGACAGCAAGAAACTCGACACAACTTGCAGAAGAAATAGTGCGGAATGATGAAAAACAGGTTATTTTTTTCTGCGGAGATCAACGGCGCGATGAATTGCCTGATATGCTGAGTGCGCATGAAATTGAGATGAAAGAAATAGTTGTGTACAGAACAATAGAAAAGCCTGTAAAGGTTGAAACAAACTATGACGGAGTTTTATTTTTTAGTCCTAGCGCCGTTAAAAGTTTTTTCTCGATAAACAAAACTGAGGCAACCACTGTATTATTTGCCATTGGAAAAACCACTGCAGAAGAATTGACGTTGCACTCTTCTAACAAAATTTTGATTGGAACGCACCCCAACAAAGAACTGTTGGCAAACCAGGCAATGCAATATTTGAAAAGCAAACTTTCTGCCTAGAAGTAGCTATCGGTCGACTAACATTTATAAACTGGATTAGCAATCAAAAAAGTAAACAAGAGATATTGATAATGCCGGAATTAAAAAACGATTTATTACTAAAAGCACTACGCGGCGAACAGGTTGACAGACCACCCGTTTGGATGATGCGGCAGGCGGGTCGATACCTGCCTGAATATTTGAAATTGAAAGCCAAATACGACTTTTTTACCCGTGTGCAAACGCCGGAGTTGGTAACCGAAATAACCCTGCAACCCATTGACATTGTTGGCGTGGACGCCGCCATAATTTTTTCTGATATTTTGGTGATACCACAGGCAATGGGTGTAGAAGTTTTGATGGAAGAAGGCAAAGGTCCATCGCTGCCGAAAGTAATGCGCAACGCAACCGATATAGATGCATTGCGCACAGATGGTGTGGAAGAAAGCCTTGCTTATGTAAGCAATGCCTTGTCAATGACAAAACAAGCGCTCAACGGGCGTGTACCGTTAATAGGCTTTGCCGGTGCACCATGGACGATACTCTGCTACATGGTAGAAGGTAAAGGCAGTAAAACATGGGACAAAGCAAAAGAGTTCGCTTATACGCAACCGGCACTAGCACACAAACTATTGCAAAAAATAACGGATATAACCATACTTTATTTGAAGCAACAAGTGAAGGCCGGCGCAGATGTGGTACAAGTATTCGATAGCTGGGCTGGCTCACTAAGTCCGGCGGATTTTAGAACCTATGGCGAACCGTATTTACTACAGATCGCGGGCGCACTGCAAAATGATGCACCGGTTATTCTATTTCCCAAAGGCACCTGGTATGCAATGGAGGAATTGAGCAATTCCTGTGCTGCCGGACTGGGTCTGGACTGGTGTGTAGAACCGGCAAAAGCCCGTGAAATGACCGGTAACCGCATCACACTGCAGGGAAACTTTGATCCCTCAATACTACTGGCACCAATACCTGAAATAAAGAAAGCGGTTAAAGAAAATGATCGACGGTTTTGGTGTACAACGCTACATTGCCAATCTTGGCCATGGCATTACGCCCAACGTGCCGGTTGACCACGCCAAAGCATTTGTGGATGCCGTAAAGGAATATGAAGGGTAAAGAGATCTCGCCAACAAATTATAGTTGACAATGGAAGTAAAGGAACAGTGGATTGCGATGATACACCAGTTGCAAAACGATATTTGTGCAGCGTTGGAGCAAGCAGATGGTAAAGCTAAATTTGTAGAAGATGCCTGGGAGCGTGCCGAAGGCGGCGGCGGAAAAACACGTGTCATCAGCAACGGAAATGTGTTTGAAAAAGGCGGCGTGAATACTTCCGTTGTATTTGGTACAGTAACCGAAGCCATGCAGACACAACTAAAGATCAATGGTGATAACTGGTTCGCCTGTGGCCTATCACTTGTCATTCATCCTCTTAATCCATTTGTGCCCACCATACATGCCAACTACCGCATGTTTGAGTTGTACGATGCAGGCAACAATATTATAGACCGCTGGTTTGGCGGCGGTACCGACCTTACTCCTTATTATCTTTTTGAAGAAGATGCCAGGCATTTTCACCATACCTACAAGACTTGCTGCGATCGCTTTGATCCGGCTTTTTACCCGGCATTTAAAGCCGAATGCGATAACTACTTTGTAAACTGGCACCGCAACAAAGAACGCCGGGGTATTGGTGGAATTTTTTATGATTACCAAAAACCTTCTGCCGCACAGCCGATTGATTTTTGGATAGATCTTGCCCGCTCATGTGGTTATGCTTTCATGGACGCTTACCTGCCTATCGTGAGCAAAAGAAAAGATGTTGACTATAATGAAAGCCATGTGCATTGGCAGCAAATAAGACGCGGAAGATATGTTGAGTTTAACCTGGTACATGATCGCGGAACGATATTCGGGCTGCGCACCAACGGCCGCACAGAAAGCATATTGATGAGCCTGCCGCCAACCGTGCGTTTTGAATACAATTACCAACCCGAGCAGGGCAGCGAAGAAGATAAATTGTTACAGGCTTGCCTGCACCCACGCGATTGGGTGAATGAATTAAAGTTAGCTGTACTATTCAGAGCAATAGGTGAACGGATAGAGTATTCAAGCCAAGCTAAAGCAGTAATAAATTAAGAATTATCAATCAGAAATAGATGAAGACAGTATTTTAAAAATGCTGATCTTTCCACTTCTCAAAAAAGTCAATACCATGTATCTTACAACGACGAAACAGGATACTCCGCACCTCTCCTTCTATACGCAGCCTGGTAGCAGAAACCACCCTCACACCCAACGATTTTATAGCGCCTCTTTTTATAGATGAAGGCGAAAATATATGCAACTGAAATCGCCTCCATGCCCAATTATTTCAGACGCAGCATAGACCTGACCGTGCAGGAAGTACAAGAACTTTGGAGCCTGGGTATAAAAAGCGTACTGCTTTTTATAAAATGCAAAGACGAGTGGAAAGACAATACCGGCAAAGAAGCCTGGAACAAAAACGGACTGATGCAACGCAGCATCAGAGCAATAAAAGATGCCGTGCCGGAGATGTATGTGATGACCGATGTAGCGCTTGATCCCTACTCTTCATTTGGGCACGACGGCATAGTGGAGAATGGCGAGATCGTGAACGATGCCACCGTTGATGCCCTGGTTAAAATGAGTGTCAGCCATGCCGAGGCAGGTGTAGATATGGTTGCGCCCAGCGACATGATGGATGGTCGCATCGGTGCTATTCGCGAAGGGCTGGAGGAACATGGTTTTACCAAAGTGGGCATCATGGCATACAGTGCCAAGTATGCCTCCTGCTTTTATGGCCCCTTTCGCGATGCGCTGGACAGCGCGCCAGGTTTTGGCGATAAAAAGACCTACCAGATGGACTATGCTAACCGCCTGGAGGCTATACGAGAAACCCTGATGGACATAGAAGAAGGCGCCGATATTGTGATGGTAAAGCCCGGTCTCCCCTACCTTGACATTGTGCGCGAAGTAAAAAATGCCGTAGATGTGCCCGTAAGTGTGTATAACATCAGCGGCGAATATGCCATGATAAAAGCCGCCGCAAAAATGGGTTGGATAGACGAAAATAAAGCCATCATAGAAACGCTGACCGCTTTTAAAAGAGCCGGTGCCGATCTGATAGCCACCTACTTTGCAAAAGATGCGGCAAAACTGTTGAACCGGTAAAAAACCCAATAACATACCACTGAAAAAAGCCCTGACAAAGAACAAACCGATGAACGGAATGCGACGCAACGATGACTCCCAAAGTGCCAATGCCTGTACCAAAAGAGCGCACCGTTTTTTATTTTTTGCACCCGGCAGAGGTATTACTATTGGGCGGCTCGTTGCGTCGCACTCTTGTACATTTTTTTCAATATTGAGCAATCAAAAACAGTGAACAAAAAGTAAACTTTTTGCCCTGTTGAACATACATACAGACATGATAGAAAAAAGCAGAGAGTTATTTAAGCGGGCACAATTGTCTATACCCGGCGGCGTTAACTCGCCCGTGCGTGCCTTTAAAAGTGTAGGTGGAACGCCCATTTTTATAGACAAGGCAAAGGGCGCCTACCTCTACGATGCCGATGGCAACCGCTATATAGATTACATCGCTTCGTGGGGACCGATGATACTGGGACATGCCTATGAACCTGTGGTAAAGGCGATACAGGAACATGCTAATTTTTCTACGTCGTATGGTGCGCCGACCGAGCTGGAAATAGAGATGGCGGAGCTGATCATAAGCATGGTGCCCAATGTGGACCTGATACGTATGGTGAGCAGTGGCACAG
>CAVSED010000011.1:0-140629 GCA_963726895.1 uncultured Chitinophagaceae bacterium
AATAATTACAAACACTAAAATGTCAACCAATCAAATAGTTTCTAAAGTCTGGTCGTTTTGCAATACCCTTCGTGATGATGGTGTGGGTTATGGCGATTACCTGGAGCAACTTACTTACCTGCTGTTTTTAAAAATGGCAGATGAATATAGCAAGCCTCCTTACAACCGTACGCTGGGTATTCCGGCAGCATACAATTGGCAAAGCTTAACGGGTTTGCGTGGTGCAGAGCTGGAGGTTCATTACTCCATCACGCTTCGTGAGTTGGGTAAAGAGAAAGGCATACTCGGGCAGATATTTACCAAGAGCCAGAATAAGATACAGGACCCTGCCAAGCTGTACAAACTGGTAGACCTGATAGACCACGAGAACTGGGTAATGATGGGTGCAGATGTGAAGGGCGACATTTATGAAAGCCTGCTGGAGAAGAATGCGGAAGATACCAAGAGCGGCGCCGGTCAGTACTTTACGCCACGTGCACTCATAAGGGCAATGGTAGAATGTGTTCGTCCCGAACCGATGCGCACCATTGCAGACCCTGCATGTGGTACGGGTGGTTTCTTTTTAGCGGCGTACGATTTTATTGCTGATAAGCAGCACTACGATTTAGATAAAGAACAAAAGCGGTTTCTGAAGTTCAATACGTTTTATGGCAACGAGATAGTGGCAGGCACAAGAAGGCTTGCACTGATGAACCTGTTCCTGCACAACATTGGCGATATAGACAGCGACAACAATATTTCACCCGCAGATGCATTGATTGCACCTACTGATGTTCGTTATGATTATGTATTAGCCAATCCGCCGTTTGGTAAAAAGAGCAGTCAAACCTTTACCAACGAAGAAGGCGAACAGGAAAAAGAAGACCTCACCTACAGCCGCCAGGACTTTTGGGCAACCACCAGCAACAAGCAACTGAACTTCGTTCAGCACATCCGCTCCATGCTAAAGTCGGGCGGCATGGCAGCAGTAGTTGTTCCGGACAATGTATTGTTTGAAGGCGGTGCAGGAGAGACGGTTCGTAAGAAGCTGTTGGAAACAACAGATGTTCATACCATCCTTCGTTTGCCAACCGGTATCTTTTATGCCAATGGCGTAAAAGCAAACGTCATCTTCTTCGACAACAAACCCAGCAGCAAAGACCCGTGGACAAAAGAGATCTGGTTCTACGACTACCGCACCAACATTCACCACACGCTTAAGAAGAACCCGCTAAAGCTTGAGCGATCTGCAGGAGTTTATTGATTGTTATAGCCGGGTAACAGGCATAAGCGTAGCCCTTCGACTCCCTTCGGCTCCGCTCAGGGAGCACTCCATGGTGACGGATCCAGACAATGAAGGCAGGTGGAGGAAGTTTACTTATGAAGAGATCATTGCCCGTGATAAAACTTCTTTAGATATTACCTGGCTAAAGGATAAATCACTTGCTGACTTAGATAATCTTCCTGACCCTGATGTGTTGGCGGAGGAGATAGCGGAGAATTTGGAGAGTGCGTTGGGGAGTTTTAGGGAGGTGTTGAGGCAGTTGAAGAAGTGATGCCATCTGTTGCCTTCGGCCTACCTGCCTTCAGGCTGAACATGCTCAGGCGGTGGTTGAGCGAGGAAGTCGCGGTGGTTGAGCGGAGCCGAAACCACCATGATGTGAAGAAGCGTGATGACCGGACCAGACTCGAGCGGAGCCGAAACCACGTATATTTAATATCATGAAAGGATACATGTACATTTTACAATGCTGCGATGAAAGCTACTACACAGGTAGTACTAACAATCTTGAATTAAGATTGGCTCAACATCAATCGGGTGAAGGAGCAAATCATACAAGAAAGCACCTTCCTGTCAAGCTTGTGTACTTCGAAGAGTATGCAAGAATTGATGAAGCTTTTACAGAGAGAAGCAGGTGCAGGCTGGAGCAGGAAAAAGAAGGAGGCATTAATAAAAGGTATGCCTGAAGAACTGCATCAATTAGCTGAATGTATGAATAAGTCGCATTATAAGAATAATAAAAAGTAGTCTTCGGCTCCGCTCAGACAACTTTTTAATGAGATCATTGCACGTGATAAAACATCTTTAGACATTACCTGGCTAAAAGATAAATCGCTTGCTGACTTAGATAACCTTCCTGATCCTGATGTGTTGGCGGAGGAGATAGCGGAGAACTTGGAGAGTGCGTTGGGGATCGTTTTAGGGAGGTGCTTGAAACGGTTAAAAGCGATTTAATGAAGACCGTTATTTGGAGGAATGAAGAAATTCAACGCATCTACAAATTCTTTCGTTCAATCAAGTTTTTGTCACTTTTTGCTTGTCGAAAGTTTCGGGATAACCAAAAAAGACCCCGGAAAACGAAAACAGCCCGTTTTCCGGTTGGTATTTCAATGTGGCTTTTGTAGTACTGTGGTGGAGGGCACTAATTCCTTGGATTTTTTTAAAATCCTCATCATCCTATTAATCTCATAAATCCTTGCTCAGACAGAAGTAACCAGAAAGACCTCCGAGAATGAAAACAACACATTCTAGGATTGGTATTTTAAATTGGCTTTTGCAGTACTGTGGCGAAGGGCAGCAAGCTTCAGCTAATTCTTCTCTTTCTGCATTAGCAATGCGAAAATTCTGTCGTCGCTTATACTTTGCAACAGCATTTTCTGTATGATTGCTTGCTTCGTAACTGCAACAATGTTCTTACCTGAAGCTTTTGAGAAAGTCTGCAAACTTTTCCGGTAATGCAGTAAATGGAGTTTTTTGCAGTAGTACAAGTTTTATAGGGTCGGGATTAGTAGTGTTATTAGGTGAGGTTTCACTCATATTGTTCCATGCCATTTTAAGCGCTTCTCCCAAGGCGGGAAGGTGAGTGTTGTAGCTTATAAGAAGGAGGAAGTTTTAGTAGCCACCTTGTCTACTAGCCTGACTTAGCTCCCAATTTAGTCCACTTCTCTCTTCAGTATAATCTGACGCATCCACAATAACCACATCCGTTTTTTCCATTAGTTGTTTTGCTGCCGTTTGCCAAATATTATCAGTACACAAAAAGACATGTTCAGGATAAGCGCCAGTGTAATACGCTGTTGTTTTCAATTTTTTAGACTTTGGAGGAATGGGAGCAGTATCAGCAGAACGGAGCCGTTCATTAAGCGTTTCTTCGCTCGTTATCAGCAGCCGACTGTACCATCTTCGATATGTCGAAGCTAAATGTGTTGTACAAACTGATATCTGTAGGTGAACCAAGAAAATAAACAGTGCCGTGCCGCCTCCAACTGTACGAGCTGACAGCCTTACTATACTCTTTATCTGAATTATAAAAGTTATAAAAGAAAAGGATGCTGAAAGGCTTTAAATTTAAAATGTTCCTGTCTTCGGTGACGGTTTTATTATATTCGAAAGAGGGTTGAGGCAATTCATTTTGTTCGTATATGTGTAACAGGAAGGGCGGGACTTGATCAACCTTGGTTTTAGTAATAGAAGAGGGTGTTGGGTTGGCTTTAGCTAAAAGACCTCTTTTGTGCATAAAGGTTGCAACCCTCTTATCGATTGTCGCCCTCAATAACATTATGGTTGCTACATAAAAGAGGAAGATTGCAAATAAAAAAAGCGCTCCTCCTCCAAGTAAGGATGCCGAAAACTGCTTGTACCCCATAAAACCTACTCCTATAGCAAGTATAAATGTTATCGGAATGCTGTAAATCTCTTTAATTGCTTTTCCTTTTTCTTCTTTCTCCGCCTCATGTTTTACATGACCATCCAATTGTACTATTGTATCGGTAATGCCGTAACTAAGCATAGCGTTGGTTTATGCTACAATGTAAGAAATTTTGTTAGTTTTCGTAATTGGCAACGGTAAAGGAATGGGATATTTGGTCGTGAAGCCTTTAAGGAGGTATTATATGCAGATCACTTAACCTTGTGCCTGCTCCGGGCAACAGGATAGCCACTGTTATTTTTCTTGTGTCCCATTTATATTGCTTTTGTTTTTTGCTTATCCTCTCCAAAAAAAGACCCCGGAAAACGAAAACAGCCCGTTTTCCGGTTGGCATTTCAATGTGGCTTTTGTAGTACCGTTGTGAAGGGCAGTAGAGCCTTGATGCCTTGACAATAAGGCAATATGTTTTGTTGTATTATAGAGGTCTTATACGAGTAGGCATGAAATACAAATGCAGAAGCCACAGTAGCACTTCCGCTTAATCAAGCAGAAAGTGACAAAATGCTGAAGCAGTGATGTGGCTAAAAGACTATATTACTGCCCCGGTTGATGTTCTTCCTGACCCTGATGTATTGGCGGAGGAGATAGCGGAGAATTTGGAGAGTGCGTTGGGGAGTTTTAGGGAGGTGTTGAGGCAGTTGAAGCACGGTGGTTGAGCGGAGCCGAAACCACTCGGAAAGGAACCGAAATACGGGATGCCTCTGCCTTCTGCCTTCTGCCTTCGGCTCCGCTCAGGCGACGAAGGCGGCTATACTCCGGCTACGTAGTTGCGGTGGTTGAGCGGAGCCGAAAACCTGGTGGTTGAGCGGAGCCGAAAACCTGGTGGTTGAGCGTAGTCGAAACCACGTATTTTGCCGAAACCACACCTTCTGCCTTCGGCTACGCTCAGGCGACGAAGGCGTGATTGAGTGGAGCTGATACCCCGGTGGTTCTGCCGGCGTTAGTGTTCTTAGCAGCGCCGCCGTTGCAGGGTGTTATCACCTGCGACTGAAGCGTGGCTAACGTCAGCTAATAGACAAGCTGTACTTCCTACCCTGCAGTTGTTGGTCAGGAGACACAACAACGGCGAAAAGCTGTACCGCCATGCTGCTGCTGTTGGTAAAAAAGTCACAACAACGGGAATAAAAAGAGACGGATAACTGATAGTATGCAATATAAAATAGGCCGAACGAAGATTTACAAGTACAAGGGAGTGACACAACGATGATGCTATGAAAAACCAAAGCTGACTACAAAAGAAAAACAAAGAAAAATAACCTTGGGAGTTTTACGCCGTTTGTTAACTGCTGATTCATGACCATCAACGCTACACTTATCAACCTCTACTATGTGTGCCATCGCGAACTATGGTTGCATGCAAACGGCATTCGTATGGAACATACATCGGACACGGTTTACGAGGGTAAATTAATTGGAGAAACTACCTATCCGGCGGTGCCAACAACATTGTCATAGCACTCTCTGGATCAGAAGCTGCATAAACAACATTCTGCAGTTACATCAGTAACCGGTACTTCAAAGAGATAGAAAAATTGGGCAAAAGGTAGTAGCTGGCATCGGGTCTTTCATAAGCAAAACAATCGTCTGTGGGCGCTTGGGTTTTACCAATAAACCACACTAATTACTTTAACTTTGAAATATGATAGATTACAGGCAATACATAACAATTGAAGGGGGCAAGCGCAGCGGCCAACCCTGCATAAGAGGTATGCGGATAACGGTGTATGATGTACTGAGTTATCTTGCCGCCGGTGATTCGACAGAGGAGATACTTGAGCATTTCCCGATGCTTACACTTGAAGATATCCACGCTTGCCTGGCTTATGCAGCAGATGCAGAAAAAAGATTTGCGAGACTGGCTTCTTAATTGCTTAGTAAGTAACCTCTGCCCATGAAACTGTTATTTGACAATAACCTGTCCGCTAAGCTTCCCGAAATACTGCAAGCTGCCTTTCCCCTTTCAAAGCATGTAGCAGATGAACATATTGACCACTTACCGGACCTGGAGATATGGCAATTTGCTATTCAAAACAACTACACCATCGTTACAAAAGACAAAGATTTTTATTACTTGTCCAATACGTTTGGCAGTCCGCCAAAAATAATATGGCTGACGGTGGGCAACTGCCGGAACAGAGACATCATTCAACTGCTGAAAGACCAACAAAAGGAAATAAACTTATTTCTAAAAAGCAACAAAGATCTATTGCTCTTAAGCTGACCTTTTTATGCAACTTACTGCTACACTTATTAACCTCTTCCATATATCCCATCGCGAACTATGGTTGCATGCAAACGGTATTCGTATGGAACATACATCCGATACTGTTTACGAGGGGAAACTGATTGGCGAAACTACTTACCCTCAAAGAGCGGAAAAATATACTGAACTGGAGATTGGCGGCAGCAAAATAGACTTTTATGATGCCAGGAATAAAGTGATCCACGAAATAAAAAAAAGCAATAAAGCAGAGGAAGCGCATGAGTGGCAGGTGAAATATTTCTGCCGGCGTTGGTGTTCTTAGCAGCGCCGTCGCACGGTGTTATCACCTGCGACTGAAGCGTGGCTAACGTCAGCTAATAGACAAGCTTATCCCTACGATTGGTCAGGAGACACAATAATAGAAAGCTGTACTTCCTACCCTGCAGTTGTTGGTCAGGAGACACAACAACGGCGAAAAGCTGTACCGCCATGCTACAACTGTTGGTCAAAAAAGACAACAACGGCATAAAAAGAGACGGATAACTGATAGTATGCAGAATTTCTGCCGGCGTTGGTGTTCTTAGCAGCGCCGTCGCACGGTGTTATCACCTGCGACTGAAGCGTGGCTAACGTCAGCTATTGGACAAGCTGTACTTCCTACCCTGCAGTTGTTGGTCAGGAGACACAACAACGGCGAAAAGCTGCACTTCCCGTGCTACAGTTGTTGGTCAGGAGACGCAACAACGGCATAACTACGGCATAAAAAGAGACGGATAACTGATAGTATGCAAAATATAAAAAGCCCAATAGAGAATCTACCAGTACAAGGGAGTGACACAACAATGTCGAACAGAATTCTTACTGCCGGTACCATAATTGAAATGACAGAGCTGCTCGGCATCATGGAAGCGTATCCAGAACTTCTAATCGTGCCATAGTGCAAATGTTCGCCTACAGAAGAAAAAATAGAAAATGAGACATTGTAAGCACTAGCAGAGGCAGCATACTCTTGTCACTTTTCCCTTACTTTTGCCGCTATGACACAGGAACAAATTAAAGAATTACGGGACCGCGTAGGTGTTCTAAGGAGGTTTCTTTGACGTCGATAATCGTCAGGCCAAAATAGACAATGATAAACAGCTTTCCCTTTCGCCCGGCTTTTGGGATGATAATGTAAGAGCTACCGGCATCCTAAAAGAAATAAAGCTAAGCGAATTTTGGACCAAAATGTACCAGGCCGTAGAAACCGCCGTGGAAGACTTTGCCGTGCTCTTCGAATTTTGGAAAGCCGGTGAGGCAACGGAAGAAGAAGCCAAAGAAGCTTATTCAGGGCGCTGTCTCTGCCGTAGAAGAAGCGGAGTTTAAAAGTACACTCAACCAACCTGAAGATGAACTGACCGCCGTGATGCAGATCAATACCGGCGCAGGCGGTACCGAAAGCCAGGACTGGGCTGAAATGCTCATGCGCATGTATCGAATGTATGGGCAAAAGCAGGGATGGAACGTAACGGAACTTGACCTGCAGGAAGGTGATGGTGCGGGAATAAAAAGCGCTACCCTTCAGTTTGACGGGCCTTTGCCTATGGTTTTTTAAAAGCTGAAAGCGGGGTGCATCGCCTGGTGCGTATTTCGCCTTTTGACAGCAATGCACGGCAGGCATACTTCATTTGCCAGCGTATATGTTTATCCGTTGATAGATGATACCATAGAAATAGAAGTAAATCCTGCAGATGTGGAGTGGGCATTTTTTAGAAGCGGCGGCGCCGGCGGGCAGAACGTAAACAAGGTAGAAACCGCAGTGCGGCTTACGCATAAACCTACCGGTATAATAGTAGAATGTCAGCAGGCACGCACGCAAGGCGAGAACCGGGAGAAGGCCATGAAGATGCTGAAGAGCCGGTTGTATGAAGAAGAGATGCGCAAGCGCGAAGCCATCAAAAATGCCAACAACGCCAGCAAGAAAAAAATAGAGTGGGGAAGCCAGATACGCAGCTATGTTTTTCACCCTTACAAGATGATCAAAGACCACCGCACCGATTATGAAGTGGGCAATGTGGGCCCGGTAATGGATGGCGACCTGGATGGTTTTATAAAAGCTTACCTGATGATGCAGAAGGAAGAAGAAGCTGCTGGGTAATTTGCCAATTCAATGAGGGTATAAAAACGCTACTTAATAGTTGTTAAGTATGCTAATCCCCGGAGAAATTTCAGGCTTAGCCGTTTAAAAGCCGTTGAACTTCAATGTGTAAAATAGGAATGTGTTTAATGACGATACTCCACATGATGTCATCTGAAACCATATCGTAACCGTGTATTATTCTGTTCCTGGTGTTAACAATTTTCCTCGCATTCGAAAATTTTATTTCAGGATCTTTTTTCAATATTCGGTTCATCGCTTCACCAATGATTTCGACATTCCGTTCAATGGCACGTTTTGTACGAACGTCACTTTGATAGAATGCAAAGGTTTTTGGACTGTCAACAAAAAAATTTTCAATTTCGTTGATTACATGTAGAATATCATAAAGCCAGGTTTTAATTTCAATGTCCATATATCAGTTGGCGTTGTTGGTAAACAGCTTCTTTAAAGTATGGATTTTTTATAGCTTTCTCCTCCAGCAAGTCAACTGGCTTGTGAAGCAAATCTTCCAGAGAAAACTTGAGGTCATAATAGTTGTCAGCATATAATAACAGGTCCATCGGTTCAAAATCTACAATCAGGTCTATATCACTTTCATGGGAAAAGTTTGTTTTCAGAACTGAACCAAAAGCAAAAAGTTGTTTGACCTTATGCGCTGAACAAAGTTGATTAATGCCTGCTTTATGTTTTTCCAGTATTGTCATGCAACAAATCTAATAACAAACTACTTAACGTTCCACCTTCCGCCTTTCGCCTTCCACCTTCGTTCTTTATAACCGAAAACTTCAAACTCATGACCTTCCACCTTTTTTCTTTATAACTCATAACCTTCAACTCGTAACTCATAACCTTCCGACTTTTACCTTCTTCCTTCACCACTTATTACTTAGAAATAAAACTTACAACTTCTTCCCTACTGCTCCGCCAGCCACTTCATATATTTTACTGTTTTAAAACGGTTGCTATTCTTAGCCATATCCGTTACCATATCTTGTCTTGCAACTTCTTTCCAATCAACCGGCGCTCCGCCTAATTTATTTTCTGTTTCCTGCAAATGGTCAAGCGCTGTTAGCGTAAAAGCATGCAATATGCTCATACGCCTGATCGTGTTGTTTTGATTTCCTACCGATGCTTTGCACTTGCGTACCATAGCATGTAGCCGGCGGCACTCAGTTAAAAAAAACTCCCGCACATCGTGTACCGACTGTGCCCTGTTGAAGTAAGTATAGATCCCATTCTGCGTATCGAAATAGATATCAAAACTATCATTGGTTAACTGTCCCACTATAGCGCTTTGATAGATAAAATCCAGTTCTTCTTGTGTCCATTGCTCGTCTATCAACGTCGCAAACATCAGGGAAGTGTGCCCGTTCTTTTCGCGGCAAATATTTACGATCTCTTCCAGGCTAATAGAGGGGTCAAGTTGCCGCCCCGATGTGGACTGCCACTCCAGTGCAATTTTTAATTGTTGCAGGTAACGGTCACTCAACGACCAGAAACTTTTTAGTTCATCATTGAGTGCAAGCAGCAGTTTAGCCCGCGGGCTCAGTTGTTGTTTATTTATGTTTGCTGAAAGCAACATAAAGATCTGGTCGCGGCTCCAGTTCTCTTCATCTATCAGGTCGTCACAGATAGTAGCCATGGCGCCAACCAATGTCAATCGCTTATTTTCCTGCATGGTCAGCCTTCGTCCTTTCAGTGTTACATACATCTGTGCGCAGGCCAGCACGGTGTACATAGGGTAGTAGAAGAGTATCTTTTTTCGCTCCGTTGCTGACAATGTATAGTTCAGTTGTGTGCAATGTTTCGCTACCAGGGGTCGTAAAAAACGCTGTATGAAAGCCCGCTGCTTCCACCCGTCAAAGGTGAGCAAAAGACCATGTGTTAAAACCTGCCAGGTGTTCATTCGCAATAGCGTTTGCGCCAAATATAAAGCATCGCCCTTTTACTATTTCCCCAAACAATGGCACCGCGCCGGGTAAGCTTTTTGCTGCTAAGTATATAAAACATTTATGATAAGTAAAGCCAGTTTTAAAAGCCATCCAATACATCCCATCCTGGTTTGTTTTCCGCTTGCTTTTTACATAGGCACGTTGCTTTTCGATGCTCTTGCTATCATTAAAGACGAGGTGGCTTTTGGCTTCACCGGGCAATATTTACATGTAGCAGGTATTGTCTCTGCTGTCCTTGCTGCCATTCCGGGTATCATCGATTATGTGTACACCGTTCCTCCAAAAAGCTCGGGCAAGAAACGGGCTGCGCAACATGGCATAGCCAATACAGCTCGCCCTGCTTATTCTTTATTGCCGCACTTCATTTGCAAGCACCAGCCGGATCTTTCACCTATATCGTGTTGGCTTTGGAAGTGATCGGTGTTGCCATTACCGCCTATGCAGGTTGGTTAGGGGGTACTTTGGTACACCGCAACCAGATAGGGATAGACATCAGGTATGCCGGCGCTGGCAGGTGGAGCGAAAAATATATAGACGAGAATAGTGGGCCGTATGAAGTGTGCACTACAGATGAACTGAATGTAAATGCAATGAAGCTCATTCATGTAAAAGACAAAAGATTTGTGATTGCCCGCACCGAAGACGGTTATGTAGCCTTCGACGATCATTGCACCCATCGTGGGGCTTCATTAGCCGGTGGCGCCATGATCTGTGGTACGGTGCAATGTCCCTGGCATGGCAGCCAGTTTAGTGTTGTTGATGGCGCCGTAAAAGCAGGTCCGGCAAAGAAAAAGATTTCTACTTACCCGGTCTCCCAACGTGGTGAAATAATCTATCTGGAAATATAATACTACAGTAATTTAGTCACCGATCTATGATAGCCCGGTTGCCACCAAACGCGACCGCCTCATTTTATCTGTCTAAATGCCTACCTGCATTTTCTTTATCTTACATACCCTGCCCTTGCACCGGTTCAAATTTGCAACCCTGCTGCTATCGATTATTGCCAAACGCCAGCCATTGGCAATAATGTTTTAACTACCAGCTCAATTATGAATGCACCCAAAAAGCCCGGCCTCAAAAACGTTTTGAAACCTGTACATCTATGGGCGATCGCGGTGGGGTTGGTTATCTCAGGCGAATACTTCGGCTGGAACTACGGTTGGGCAGTTTCCGGCACAGTAGGTTTTCTCATTGCCACACTTATTGTCACTGTTCTCTACATCACTTTTATCTTCAGCTTTACCGAGCTTACTACTTCCATTCCGCATGCCGGTGGCCCCTTTGCTTATTCGTACCGTGCCTTTGGTCCCCTTGGTGGTTTTATTGCCGGCTATGCCACTCTCATCGAATTTCTTTTTGCACCGCCAGCCATCGCTTTTGCCCTGGGCAGTTATGTCCATTTTCTTTTCCCCGGCATCGCGATACTTACCACTGCGCTTGCCGGCTATTTTATCTTCATTGTTATCAACCTGTTAGGCATAAAAGAATCTGCCACTTTTTCGGTGATCATCACCCTGCTTGCCGTTGGCGAACTATTGCTTTTTATGGGTCTGGTAGCGCCGCATTTCAGGCTACAAAACTTTTTAAACGAGCCTATGCCTTTTGGCATTAGCGGCATCTTCGCCGCCCTGCCTTTTGCCATTTGGTTTTATTTGGCCATCGAGGGGGTAGCTATGGTAGCCGAAGAAGTTGAAGACCCACAACGCAACATACCCAAAGGGTATCTATACGGTTTGGCAACCTTGGTTTTTTTGGCGCTTGGTGTCATGGTGCTTACCGGTGGCGTTAGTAGCTGGCAGCGGCTAAGTAATATCGACTACCCACTTCCCGAGGCATTGAGCATTGTACTCGGCAGGCAAAGTAGCTGGACAAAGTTCTTCGCCGGCATCGGTCTTTTTGGTCTTATTGCTTCTTTTCACGGATGCATCATTGGTTATTCGCGCCAGATGTTTGCACTTGCCCGCAGCGGTTATCTGCCCGGCTTTCCTGGCAGCGGTCAACAGCCGTTTTCGCACACCACACTGGGCGTTGTTAGTGGGTGGTCTCATAGGTTGCCTGGCTTTACTGTCAGGTACTACCAACCAGGTCATTGTGCTTTCGGTGCTGGGCGCTCTCGTTATGTATATCATCAGCCTGTGCAGTTTATTTGCCCTGCGCCGCAAAGAGCCACATTTGCCGCGACCATTTGTTACGCCATTTTACCCTGTGTTTCCAATAATAGCTTTGGTCTTGTCGGTGATCAGCCTGGCGGCTATCGTATATTATAATTTGCTGCTATCAGCATTATTTTTTATCACGCTGCTGGCAGGGCTGGGTTTGTATGTGCTTGCGGGCAAACACAAACATATTAGTAGCGAAGAATTGCTGCGGGTAGAATTATAATTTCACGGTTTTATTTTTTGGGGCACCGGCCAGAAGATTCTTTACAATGACATTGGTTGCGACGCTCCGTTCAATGGTAGTTTTTCAATGGGGCTTTTATCCTTGGTATAGAATGCTGCAATTATGTCATCCCTTCGGCATTGAAAGCGTAATCACAACACGTTCGCCACAATCCTGTCAGCACTCCGGGATTGAAAACAAATTAGAACCCGTTTTTAAATGATCGAACCGCCTTGGCAGCATTAGCTTTAACACCATTGAATAGAAGCTCCTTTTAATAAGTCTGTGCCCGCATATTATCTTTAGATAAACTTTGCCTGCCATGGCGCCTGCCATCTTGTTGTATGCTATTCCTTTTTTTGTGCTGCTGGTGGTGGCAGAGTGGGTCTATTCTGTGCGGGAGCAAAAACACCTGTACGAACCCAAAGATGCCTTTAGTAGTATGGCTTTAGGCATTGGCAATGTCATATCCGGGTTCGGTTCTAAATTATTGGTGTTTGGCGCTTTGAGTGTCGTGTACAAGTTCAGGGTGTTTACGCTCGACGCTGCTAACTGGTGGGTGTGGGTACTGGCTTTTTTTGCCGACGACTGCAGCTACTACTGGTTTCACCGCAGCAGTCATCATATCCGCTTCTTTTGGGCAAGTCATGTGGTGCATCATTCGTCGCAGCACTACAACCTGGCTGCGGCGCTGCGCCAAACCTGGACCGGCAATTTTACCGGCAGCTTTGTTTTCTGGTTGTGGATGCCTTTGCTTGGCTTTCATCCTTTCATGGTGTTGCTGATGCAGCAGGTTAGTTTGATCTACCAGTTTTGGATACACACCGAAACCATTCAGAAAATGCCCAAATGGTTCGAATATATCTTCAATACACCGTCGCACCACCGGGTGCACCACGCCACCAACCTGCAATACCTCGATAGAAATCATGCGGGCATACTGATAATTTGGGACCGGTTGTTCGGAACTTTTATAGCGGAAGAAACAAAGCCTGTTTACGGGTTGACCAAAAATGTTGAAACTTTTCATCCGGTCACAGTCGCCTTTCATGAGTGGAAGAATTTGATGATTGACATACGCCGTGGAAAGACAGTTGGCAATGCCGCTGCAGTATTTGGTAAAGCCGCCTGGCTGGAGCCATGACGGGTCTACAAAAACAACGCAGCAATTAAGAGTAGAAAAGCAATAGTCCGAATAATGCGGTAACCGATTGGAACAAATTGCCTTGAAAGAAGGAATAGAAATAGAACGACAAACCTGGTTTTTTCTTCGTTTCTACCTTTGCTCAATTTAGAGAAAAAAGTACACGGGTGCGACGCAACGGAAGCCTCGACAAAGAAATATCGCTGGGTCCAAAAAACAGCAAAACACGATAAAAAAATGCCGTAGAGATCTGCTGATAATAAGATTTATATTTCAGCACTGCTTGCTGCGTATATGGCAGCAGGAACTGCTAATAATAAGTATAACTTCTGATCACAATGTTGCCGTCGGCATCGGTTATTTTTTCTGTTACCTGCCGCCCAAGGTTATCAAATGTGTAGGTATGATCAAGAGATTGAGACGTACTGCCGGAGGTGATGGTAGTCGTTTTGGTGAGGTTGAGGTTTTGATAAAAATAGAACTGACCCAGGTTAAGAGTGTTAGCGAGGGTGGGGTAATAAGTGTAGGTTGTAACGGTGCTGCCGCTTGTTTCTATGCTTGTATTGCCACTTGCATCGTAGGTGTAGGTGGTAGTACTTTGTAACACGGCACCACCGGCAACAGTATAAGAAAACGTTTCGAGTTTAACAAGTTGGTGAGCTGGGTTGTAGGTGTATTTTTCGGTGGTTGTGTCGCCGGTATCATTGCTTTGTATACTGCTATCGACCAGGGCGAAACTGGTAAGAAAAAACTTTTCATGAATGGACAAGGCGTTGCCAACATAAATGTCCATTGTATAAGTATTGTCGCTGCCGTATTGGTACAAAAACTTGTTGCCTGGTATTGAGTTACTCACAAGGCTGGTCACCCTGTTGCTGGCATCGTAAACAAGTGTAAAGTTCTCAGAATAATTGAGGGCAGATGTGGTGACAGTTTCAGTGTAGGTTTTCACCAGGTTGCTAACATTGTGTGGCAATGTATCAACAACCTGCGGCAAGGAATCTAAGATCTCTAATGGTAATTCTTTTTGACACGAAGTAAGCGACATGGCAAAAGCGATACTACCCACCGCAACCAGCGCCTTCAGATATACAACCAGGCTTTTCATTTTTTCTGATGTTTTGCTTTTTTCTAAAACTGCTGAAATTAACGGAAAGAACCGTAAATTTTCACGATTAATCTGATAAAACGTTTTTTTAATATTTTGATTGTGTGAAGGCTGTCAAAGATACTTAAGTTTGAATCTGCAAAGAAAAACCTCGCTAAGCAAATATCTTTCTGCACTCTTTCTGCATGCGCGAAATTTTTTTTCGTAATTTTTCCTTTTGATTGTCAGCTATATGTAGCTAAATGCCTTGCCTGTTATGAACAAAAAGATACTCCTTATTATTGCTTGCCTGGTGGTTGCGGCAACAGCCTTTGTTGTCGGCTGTAGCGGGCATAGTTCAGGCAGTGTTGAAATGCCTGAAATTGTAAGTTATAATTTTCATATACGTCCTATTCTTTCTGACAAATGTTTTGCCTGCCATGGTCCCGATGCCAATAAACGCAAAGCCAGCTTTCGGCTTGATATTGAAGATTTCGCTTTTGCTCCACTGAAAGAAACCAAAGGCGCTTGTGCAATAGTGAGAGGCAAACCCGAGGAATCAGAACTGTATAAAAGCATTATATCTGAAGATCCGGCTACCAGATGCCGAACCGGAATCGCACCTGCGCTGTTAACGAACATGAAACTGCGCTTATAAAAAAGTGGATAGAACAAGGCGCAAAATATGAAAAACACTGGGCGTTTACACCTCCGCAAAAAGTGCCTTTGCCCAAGGTGGAAAACGAATGGTGCAAAAATGAGATCGACTTTTTTGTACTGGATAAAATAGAGACAAATGGGTTGCAGCCCAATGAAGAAGCTGACAAAGAGCGATTGCTTAAAAGGGCTTCGCTTGACCTTACCGGGTCTGCCGCCCACGTTGAACATGATGGATAGATTTTCTGGCTGATACAGGCGCCAAATGCCTATGAGAAAGTAGTGGATCAGCTTTTAAGTCGCCACGCTATGGCGAAAAGATGGCGGTGCATTGGCTAGATATGGCCCGCTATGCAGACTCCTATGGTTACCAGGATGATAACATCCGAACGCAATGGCCCTGGCGCGACTGGCTAATCAATGCCTTCAATAAAAATCTGCCTTACGACCAATTTCTTACCTGGCAAATTGCGGGCGATATGTTGCCGAGTGCCACGAAAGAACAAATACTAGCAACGGCTTTTTTCAGAAACCACAAATACACCGAAGAGGGTGGGGTAGTACCTGAAGAATACCGGGTAGAGTATATACTGGATAAAACCAAAACTTATGGCAAGGGTATAATGGGTGTGACAATCGAATGTGCCCAGTGTCACGATCATAAATATGATCCATTTAGTCAGAAAGATTATTATCAGCCTGTTTGCATTTTTCAACAACACCAAAGAAGATTGGTTACGAGGGCGATGTTTCTGTTTCGAAACCCGCAAAAAATCCCATTACTCAATATTATCGGATACCGATGTTCACAATATTGCTGACATACATCAATAAGAAAGACACCGGACAGTTAACGGTTTCGGTAATGGGCGAGAAGGACACTTTGCGCAAAACTTTTATGCTCAGACCGTGGTGCTTACGATAAGCCAACGGTAGCAGGTTTATGCCGCAGCCATACCTGCTATAATGCGATTTGACACAGTGAAACTTGCCAGCAAACAGGCTGGGTCTTGCCTGCTGGACGACCAACCAAAAAATCCGCTTGACTGCCCGCGTTTTTGTAAACCAGATGTGGCAGGAAATGTTTGGACGAGGAATTGTAAAAACTACAGGCGATTTTGGTATGCAGGGTGAACTGCCCATCCATCCGGAATTGCTCGATTGGCTGGCGGTAGATTTTATGGAGCACGGCTGGGATAGTAAAACGACTGATGAAAAAAATATTATTGTCGGCTACTTACCGGCAATCTTCCAAAATTTCGCCGGAAAAATTGAACGCCGATCCTGAAAATATCTACTTGTCGAGAGGACCGCGTTTCAGAGTTTCTGCCGAGTTTGTACGCGATATAGTATTGGCAAGCAGTGGTTTGCTTAACAATACTATTGGTGGGCCAGCGTAAAACCTTACCAGCCAAAAGGATTGTGGGAAAGTGCGACATCGGGTAGGGGGGTATTGGCAAAATATGAGCAAGACCATGGGCAAGACCTATACCGCCGGGGAATGTACACATTTATTAAACTACGGTGCCACCGCCTTCGATGATGATTTTTGATGCCAGCAACCGCGACCAGTGCGAGGTAAAAGATCAAAAACAAATACGCCCCTACAGGCGCTGGTAATGCTGAACGATCCAACAGTTTTGGAAGCTTCGCGAGTGTTTGTCGCAAAACCTCTTGCAAAAACTGCCGACGCCACAGGATCAACATTTCAACACAGCATTTCGACTGATTGTTTGCCGAAAACCAACAGAAAAAGAAATGACAGATACTCAGAAGGCTATTACAACGAGGAATTGAAATTATTCAGCAGAAAAAACAGGATGCTAAAACCACATTGGCAGTTGGCGAGTACCCGGCAATGGAAAAATTGATCCGCAGAAAACGGCCGCCTTATGAAAACCATAGAAACGATTTATAACCTGGAGGAGACGATTACAAAAACCTAGTGGCGAAAGTGACTTTCAGCAATACGATTGTATGCTGAACGCTTTTATGCTATATCAAGAGGTTACATTGCACTGCTATGTGTTAATACCGTAGCAGAGTTTTTTGGCTTGTTACTATAAAATATAATTTAAATGAGCAAAGAATTTTTAGAACACCGGTTAAACATCAACAGGCGACGTTTTTTGTCGCGACTTAGTCTTGGCATTGGCAGTGTTGCATTGGGCTCATTGTTAATACCCGATCTGTTTAAGAATAAAGAAGAAGAAGCTTCATAACCGGTTTGCCTGATTTTGCACCCAAGGCAAAACGCATCATTTACTTGTTTCAAAATGGTGCTCCCTCTCAACTGGATCTTTTCGACTATAAGCCCTTGTTGCAAACCATGCAGGGCAGGACCTGCCAGCGTCTGTACGAATGGGACAACGCCTTACCGGCATGACCGCCAACCAAAAAAAATTTCCTCTGGCAGGTACTCATTTTTAATTTTAGCGAATATGGCCAGGCACGGGCTACAATCAGCGAATTGTTGCCTTATACTGCCAGTGTAGTCGATGATCTATGCATTGTAAAAAGCATGTTTACCGAGGCGATTAACCACGATCCGGCACTTACTTTTTTTCAAACCGGTGCACAGGTTGGTAACCGGCCCAAGCATGGGTTCGTGGCTAAGTTATGGGCTGGGCAGCGAAAACAAAAACCTGCCGGCATTTTGTGTGTTGCTTACAAGGGAAAAGGCAATGGCCAGGGAGTTTATTCGAAATTATGGTCCAATGGTTTTCTGGATTCTGATACACCAGGGTGTACAATTTAGCAGCGGCGAAAACCCGGTATTATACCTAAACAATCCCGATGGAATGGACAAAGACAGACACGCAGGAGGATGTTGGATAAACTGGCGGAGCTGAACCAGGAAAATTATACAGGAATTTGGTGACCCTGAAATCAATACCAAAATACAGCAGTATGAAATGGCTTACCGAATGCAAACAGCGGTGCCCGACATAACCGATATGAGCAAGGAACCAGAGTCTATTATAAAGATGTACGGGCGCCGATTGCCTGGTTCCCGGAACCTTTGCTGCAAACTGCTTATTGGCCAGAAAGCTGAGTGAAAACGGCGTTCGTTTTGTGCAATTGTATCACCAGGGCTGGGATGCACACGATAATTTGCCGGGGCAAATAAAAGGGCAGTGCAAAGATGTTGACCAGGCCTCGGCAGCCTTGATAACTGATTTAAAACAGCGCGGAATGCTCGATGAAACACTGGTGATTTGGGGTGGCGAATTTGGCAGAACCAATTATTGCCAGGGAAACCTTACCAAAGACAATTATGGTCGCGATCATCATCCCACGTTGCTTTACTGTTTGGATGGCCGGTGGAGGCGTAAAGCCGGGATCGTGTATGGCGAAACAGATGAGTTTGGTTATAATATTGTAAAAAACCCCGTTCACGTACACGACTTTCACGCTACCATTTTAAACCTTATGGGCTTAGATCATGAGAAACTCGTATATAAACACCTGGGTCGCCGTTATCGCCTGACCGATGTGGCAGGTAAAGTAGTGAAAGACCTTATTGCTTAAAAATAACTTAATCATGAAAAGAAGAGACTTTTTGCAACATGCCGGTATTGGCCACGCAGCATTATTTTGTGCGCCGGCAATTTTAAAAGCAAACAGACTGATGACGTTATACTAGGACAAGGCAAGAACCGCTACCGCATAGATACAAATGTGGAGTCAAGTCGATTTTTCGAAAATACCCGGTAAAAGATTGCCATGAAATGGTGCAGGATAGAAAAGGCCGAATTATACTGTTGACCAACGAAGTAAAAAATAACATAATTATTTACGATAAAAAAGGTAAGCTGGTGGAAACCTGGGGACATGAATATCCCGGCGGTCACGGCCTTACCTTATTTAATGAAAACGGGCACGAAGTCTTTTTATTTGCGACAACAACCGCCACCAGGTTATAAAAACCGATCTTAAAAGGAAAGGTATTAATGACCCTTGATTACCCAAAAGAAACCGGACGATATACAAAAGCCGAAGAATATATTCCCACCGAAACTGCCATTGCCGATAACGGCGATATTTATGTTGCAGACGGTTATGGCAAAGATTTTATCATTCAATACGACCATGCCGGAAAATATATCAGGCATTTTGGCGGCCGGGGCGATAACGAAGAAAATCTGTTAAATGCCCATGGAATTTGCATCGATAAACGAGATAAAAAACACCAACACTGGTAATAACATCGCGCCAGCAAAATGCATTTAAACGATTTACAATGGATGGCAAATATATCAATACCATTCCGTTGCCCGGTGCATGGGTTTGCCGGCCGGTGATAAATGGCGACCATTTATATGCTGCAGTTCTAAAAAGCAGCTCTAATCCCGATCAGCCCTCCGGTTGGGTAACTGTTTTAGACAACGATTTTAAAGTGGTTTCAAATCTTAGGTGGAACACCGGCCAGATTATGAAAACGGCAAGCCGAAGAAATGCGCCAGGCAACAACGTATTTCAATATCCGCACGACGTATGCATAGACGATGAACAAAATATGTATGTTGCCCAATGGAATTCTGGCCATGTATATCCCTACAAACTAGAACCGGTAGTTTGCATACATCTTTAAAACGCCGCACGCCCCTACTATGATCCGTGGAAGAATGTTGTATTCAATATCACTTTTGCACTAAATGTTTACTGGCTTTTTTATTATTGTTTAGCGATAAACTGGTGGTGCCCGCATGGTTACAGGTAGGCGGGCGAATGCATCCGTTATCCTTCATTTTCCTATTGTTATAATTGTATTGTATGTTTGTGGCTATTGTTTGCGCGAAGCAACAGTCATTATCTGAAATAGCAAAAGATTTGCTGCTTGTTATCTGCGGTCACGTCGGTACTTACAGCATTGTGTGGCTTGTTGCTTTCAAGAGAACCGGTTACGATGCAGATGCGTTACAAACCCATAAGTGGACAGGATCGCTTACTATCATTTTTGATTGCTAGGTTGGTATTGGTTTAGCTCGTCAAAGAACTAAATCGTTGGCTCAATATTTCCGCTTCATTTATAATGCTGTTCTTAATAACCATTGCAGGTGATTTGGGTGCCGATATCACACACGGCGAAAATTTTCTTATGGCGCCATAACACCCCCATACAAAGAACCCAATTCAGTATTGTTTGAAGATGCATTTGTTTATGCAGACCTGGTACAACCCATTTTTAAGCAAAGTGTATTTCGTGCCACAACAGCAAAAAAGCAAAAGGCGAGCTTAATAATGGAAACTGCCGGACCTTCTATTAAAAGGTGGAAAAGAATGGTAAACTTTGGGATACTACGCAGGCAGATCTGGGTTTATTGATGCGACGAATCCATTTGCCCGAAGATGAAAAAGAACATATGCCGCCAACTGGTAAACCCCAACTTACTGACGAGGAAATAGCAATCATTGAAAACTGGATAAAATCGGGGTCTGATATCAGGAAGAAAGTAGCCGACCTGCCACCCACTGATACCCTAAGAATTTTAGCTTATAAGAAATTAAAATCGTTTGAACTACCCTACGATTTTGCTGCGGCTGACGAGTTTAAGATCAGCCAGCTTTCTAATAGCAACAGGGTAATTTATTCAGTAGCAGTGGGATCTCCGGCTGTTGTGGTTAACTTCTATAATGCAGCCAATTATTCCAGTCAACAGGTGCAGGAACTTAGTGCGTTGAGAGAACAGGTAGTTGAACTGAACCTGAGCAAAATGCCTGTAAAGGACGAAGACTTAAAGGCGATCAGTGAATTTCCGCACTTGAAAACACTAAACCTCAACTACACGTCCATTACCGGTAAGACACTTGGCGATCTTAAAAAAATGCCACAATTGGAAAGCTTGTCACTGGCTGGTACAGCAGTAAACCGCCAACAATTGGAAACACTGCAAGGGTTTCCAAAATTGAAGACCGTTTATGTTTGGAATACTCCGGCAAATGCTATAAATGGACTTGCATATCAAAAAGGTAGGGTGAAATTCGAAACCGGTTTTAAGGGCGATACTATGACCCTGAAACTCACCCCGCCTGTTATTGATAATGAAACGGAAGTGTTTACGCAACCCGAGCCCATTCTATTAAAACATTATGTAAAGGGAGTGACTATAAGGTACACGACCGATGGTACTGACCCTGACAGCAGTTCGTCACCTGTCTATACTCATGACTTAGTTGTTGATAGAGGTTTTTTTCTAAAGGCGCGTGCGGTGAAAGAAGGCTGGTTCAGCAGCGATATAATTTCTCAATATTTCTTTACAAGCCGCTATCGCCCGGATAGCGTAGAACTATTGAAACCTGTAGATGAAAAGTATAGAGCAGATGGCGCCCGCACCCTGGTTGATCTGCAAAAAAGTGATATGAGCGCAGGCTCAGGCAAATGGCTTGGCTTTAGAAATAATAACCTGGAAGCAATGTTATTTTTTACCAAGCCCGTACAATTGCATTCTGTAACTCTCAGTATGCTAAAAGACTTAAACGCATATATATTTCCTCCGACAGAGGTAGAAATATGGGGTAGCGATACCGGAGGTAAAATGAAATTATTAGCGCATGTTTCGCCTAGGAGACCTGTAAAAGGTGAAGCCAATGAAATTATTCCGGTTGATTGCAGTTTTGCGCCACGGGAAGTTTCTCAACTGAAAGTGGTTGCTAAACCATTGGATAAATTGCCGGTTTGGCACAGTGGAAAAGGCGAAAAAGCCTGGATCTTTATTGATGAGATCTTGTGTAACTGATTAAGATGTAAACAGTTTTTTTATGTAATAGTTGAACAATCTTTTTCAGCCTGCATACAACGAAAGCTTTCTTCTTGATTTTTATAAAAACAAGTTAGAAAACGAATGCCAACGTTAAAAAAAATCCGGGTCTCATGCGTCAAATTGGTATTCAATGGTGTCTATAACTTTTACCGCGCCCAGTACGGTATTCTGATATTCTTACTCTCGTTGCTTCAGAATATTGATAACGATTTTAAATGCTAACTGCCAAACTCGTAACTGTAATAACCGAACTCAACAGCATTATATTTTTGATTTGAGAAAAGTGGCATAGAGATATGTTGATGAACGTAATGCGACGCAACGATGTTGCCTGAAGAGAAAAGGCCGGTAAACAAAAAGCTATACTGAATGGCATCGGATTCGAAGAGAATCAGATGATTTATGTTAGACTTTTTTGTAGTTCGAAGCAATACTTGTGCGATGGTGGGAGGGATTAAAAAAACCTGAACACAATTTTTTTTGATTTAATTAACTATTTTAGCCGCGGATTTTAAAGCGACGATTACCAACTACTGCCACATGAACAAGAAGAAGAAAAGATTTATTCTTTTACTGTATCTCCCGGAGGGCTATATCCCACTTTTTAGCCCATAGCTTTCATTCCCGACCCTACATATTTCAAGCCGTTTCAACAATCACTTTTTTAGAAAACAAAAATTAACGTATGCCTAATTTAATTACTCTACTGAAGCGTTTACCTATGCTTCTGATTGTATTTTTTTTATCTGCCAATGCACAGGCTCAAAGGACTACTGTGCAGGGTAAGGTTACCGATGACAAGGGAAGTCCCCTATCGAATGTAAGTGTAATTGTAAAAGGAACATCGACTGGTGTAACAACCGGCGCCGATGGATCATTCACTATTTCGGTACCAAATTCTAAGTCTTCATTGGTTGTATCGTATGTTGGATTTACATCCAAAGAGATTGAAGTTGGCAATCAACGCAATTTAACTATTGCTCTTGGCCCCGGCGCCAGCCAACTAAGTGATATAGTGGTGGTTGGTTACGGTACGCAGAAAAGAAAAGAGATTACCAGTGCCATTACAACCGTATCTGCTGAGCAATTTAACAAGGGTAACATCAATGATGTTGCGCAATTGTTGCAAGGAAAAGTTGCCGGTCTTTCCATTGCCCGCCCCGGTGGTAACCCCAATGGTGGATTTGAGATCAGGCTGAGAGGTTTGTCAACAATAGGTGCAGGTACATCACCTTTGGTTGTGGTTGACGGACAGATCGGAGCAGATCTTAACTCAATTGACCCCAATGATATTAAAAGTATAGACGTACTAAAAGATGGTGCATCGGCAGCTATCTACGGTACACGTGGCTCTGCGGGTGTAATTATCGTAACAACCAAGGGAGGTCAAAGAGGCGCTTCACAGGTTACCTACAATGGTTCTGTAAGCGTGGAAGACTGGTGCAAGGTATACCCAGCACATGTCGGCTGCTGAATACAGGACATTGATAAAAAACATAGGTGCCGGTACTGACTATGGAGCAACTACCGACTGGTATGATGAGATCACACGTCCAGCCATTTCTCATCAGCACAACTTGTCTTTTTCAGGTGGCAATGAACATACCACTTATAATGCTTCAGTTAACTACCGTAACTCTCAGGGTATTGCCATCGAAACAGGTTTCCAACAGGTAAATGGCAGATTGAATCTTACCCACAAGGCGCTGAATGATAAATTGGTTTTCAATGTAGAAGTAAGCTCAACCCGTAAGACTGCGCAATTGGGTTTCAACAATGCATTTGAATATGCCACAATTTATAACCCAACTTCTCCGATTTATGCCCAAAGCCCCGGACAAGACCTGGCTGGTGGTGGCTATTTTGAAGTGAGTGCCACAGAGTATTCAAACCCTGTAGCTGTATTGAAACAAAACACCAATGACCAAACGCTTAAAAAGGCTCAATTTTGCCGGTTCTGCCGAATATGAGATCATTAAGAATTTGAAGTTCTTAACCAGGTATGCACAGCAATCAACCAGCACTTATTTGTCTGCTTACTCACCCAGCAATGCTTTTATAGACCGTGGTTTTTATAATGGCGTAACTGGTGTAGGTCGCCATGGTTACTCTTATAAACAAGATGACGAGGCCATCAACCAGTTGTATGAAAATACACTATCGTACCAAAACAAGATTTCAAATCTGGACATTTCAGGAATTCTGGGTTACTCTTACCAGGACTTTATCTACCAAGGCTTAAGAGTTGGTGGTGGTAACTTCGTTACTGACCTATCTGGTCAGGATTTCTCGACAGCGCAAGATTTTCAAAATGGACAAGGTACAGTTACCAGCTACAAAAATGGTAGCAGGTTAGTTGCCTTTTTTGGTCGCGTAAACTTAAATTATAATAATCTGGCTTACTTAACTGCTTCGTTGCGGAGAGAAGGTTCTTCACAATTTGGACCAAATAGCAAGTGGGGTTATTTCCCTGCGGTGAGTGCCGGTTTGGATCTGAAGCAAGTCTTTGGATTGCAGAGTTTCAACAACTTGAAATTAAGAGGTAGCTATGGTATCACCGGCGCGCTTCCTCCGAGTTCTGGTTTGTCTCAATTGATCTTTACCGGACAAGGAAACTATCTGATCAATGGTAACTGGATAACCACCTACGGACCCAGCCAGAATGATAACCCAGATTTGAAATGGGAGAGAAAAGCGGAAGAGGATATAGGTCTTGATTTTGCCTTGTTCAATAACAGGCTTAGTGGAACAATCGACTGGTATGCACGTAAAACATCCGATTTGATCTTTAATGTTACAGTGCCTTCACCACCGGCATTATTCAATAGGGCTACCAAAAATATCGGTGATTTAAAAGGAAATGGAATTGAAGTAGCATTGAATTATGAGGTCATTAAAAAAAGCAACCTTTCCTGGAATACCGGTATCAACTTTTCACACAACTATGTTGAGTTGTCAAGGCTGGATCCTTCTGCCGGTAGTTTTATCGGTGAAACAAACCTTGGTTCTCCTGGTCAGGAGGCTACTCAAATTACACGTTCGTATGCCGGTGCCGAGATTGGTGCATTCTATCAGACTGTTTACAAAGGTGTTGACAAAAATGGCAAGTTCTTGTTTGATGATGGAAAAGGTAACGCGGTACTTTCAGGAGCAACGAACTATAAAACTGTTATCGGGCATGGTCTTCCTAAATTTGAAGCAGGTTGGACCAATACTTTTTCTTATGGCAATTTTGATCTCAATTTCTTCCTGCGCGGATCTTTTGGTCATGATCTGATCAATACCAACCGTGCATTTTACGAGAACCCTGCAGTGGCATCTATCTACAATGTAGTCAACACCAAGTATTTCAATCCCGCTTTGAAAGATGCGCAAATTTTCAGCAGCCTTTATGTAGAGAAAGGTGATTTTGTAAAATTGGACAATGCTACTTTGGGTTATAGCTTCAATATCAAAAAAGGTGGCACATATGGACTGCGAAATCTCCGTGCTTTCATTACCGGACATAATCTGTTCACCATTACCGGATACACCGGTGCTGATCCTGAAGTAAGGTATTCTGATAACCTGACTGGAAACATACTTGCACCTGGTATCGATAGAAGGGGAACATGGGTTTTAACGCGGTCTTTTACCCTGGGTGTTAATGTAGGTTTCTAAAGTATAATTAATAATCACTTACAAATTCATAATATGAAAATTAAATTGTTTCACAAGTTTATCGTTATAGGATTACTGTTTGTTGGTATATCCTGTACTAAACTGGACGAAAGCCAGTACCTGTTTGACAGGGTAACCGGCGCTCAGTTTGGAAAGACTGAATTGGAGATCAGCTCAGCGGTAGGAGTTGCTTATTCCAACCTTTCGGGTGTTGGGGGCAACAACCACTATATTCCTTTAAATGAAGTTACCACTGATGAAATGGTGGTACCTACACGCGGTCCGGACTGGGGCGATGGTGGACATTGGGTCCGTTTAAAAAGACATACTTATGTAGCCACAGACCCATTACCTGGCAACGGCTGGAATTTTTGCTACACCGGTATTTCTACCTGCAATAGGTTGATTTATACTTTAACTACTATCAACACACCTACCGCCCTTGCATATATCCCAGAATTGAAAGTATTGCGCGCCGTGTATTTTTATTGGTTGCTTGACTGGTACGGAAACGTTCCTTTAAGTGTTGACTTTCTGGATACAAAACCTCCGACCAATGCTACCCGTCAACAAGTTTATGATTTTGTTGAGTTTGAGTTAATCGCTAACGCCCCATTGGTTAAAAAACCAAGTTCTGTACCCGACATTGCTACCTACGGGCGTGTCAACTATTATGTTGGCCATGCTTGCCTTGCCAAGCTTTATCTAAATGCGAAGGTGTACACCGGTACTCCACAGTGGGACAAAGCAATTGCAGCATGTGATGCGATCATCAATAGCGGTGTTTATTCATTAAGCCCCAACTATGTCGACAACTTTGTGCAAAACAATTCCGGGCTCTACAGAATTAATTTGGGCTATACCTTTCGACCACATCAAGTTTGGCGGTTTCAACATGAATATGATGACCCTCAGTTACCTGAACCAGTCAACCTACAATATCAACGCCCAACCCTGGAATGGTTTTGCATCAACTGCTGAATTTTATAACAGCTATATTGATCCGGTTCAAAATCCTGGTCCTCAAGGCGAAGTGGTTGGTCTGGATGCCAAAGGCACTCCCACAGTAGGTACCGACGATAAGAGGATGAGAGCTAACTTTTTAGTTGGCCCCACAATATTCTTCTTCTGGTGCGCGCCTTTCTGATGATGGAGCCGATGCTTCTGACCCGGATGGTAAGCCTTTCACTTTCACTCCATATGTAAATGAGCTGGAACCTAATGCATGGCGTCAGTCTGGTGCCAGGATCTCAAAATGGCAATTTTACCTGGGCATGACCTCCAATCTCGATAATGACTTCGCGATCTTTAGGTATGCTGATATATTGCTAACTAAGGCTGAGGCAACTGCATGGAAAACAAACAACTGGAACGATGGAAGTGTGTTAGCCGTGGTTAACCAGATCAGAACCCAACACGGTGGTGTGTATGCCCTGCCGGCTTTAACACCGGCAACCTTTCTCGCTGAGCGCAGTAGAGAGATGTTTGCTGAAGCGTGGAAAAGACAAGACATGATCCGTTTTGGAACGTATAACACCGCTTATGGTTTTCACGCTGCTGATCCTGCTGACAACCTCGGACCAAATGGCTTGAACCACTTAAACGTATTCCCAATTCCTGAAACCCAGATCAATGCAAATAAAAATTTGAAACAAAATCCGGGTTATCAATAGTAGATTTTTCCTGATAAAATTAATAAAGGCATGTGGACCCGTCCCATGCCTTTATTATTTAAACACGTCGCTTTGCATATCTCTCTCCTGTAAGTTTCTAGCTAGCCAACATTTGTCATCTATTGAGCTTTTGTTGTGTCACTCACTTATACTTTTAGTTGTTGTTGCAGCGAATACTGCTTTGAAACACTTCGAACTTTTACAATTATTCATAATAACAATTTCACCAACGTTAAATAATGTAGCTGAACGATTTTATTGCCTTTAAATGGTTTCTATAATCTTAGTTTTACTGCTTCAAAGAGTAAACTTAGTTTTAGCTACACCTTATTTATATTTTAATGATTGCTCTATTGATTTGCAGCGAAACCTTGTTCGCTTTGGAGTATTTTCTTTAGCTCAAAAAAAGGGTGCCTGTTAGGTTTTTCAAGATGAAGTATTTAAGTTGTTTATTGGTACTATTGGTTGCATGTTCAGATAAAAACAATCCTGCAACTAAAACTTTGTTTACTCAGGTTCCAGCCTCTGAGAGCCATGTAAATTTTTCCAACACCCTGCACTATACTGAAGATTTTAATCCCTATACTTTCCGCAATTTTTTCAATGGTGGCGGTGTTGCAATCGGCGACATAAACAACGATAGTTTACCCGATTTGTTTTTTTGCAGCAATCAGGGTTCCAATAAATTATACCTCAACAAAGGCAATTTTGTATTTGAAGACATTACGGTAAAAGCCGGTGTTTCGTCAGATAGTATTTGGTCAACGGGTGTCACCTTTGCCGATGTGAATGGCGACGGATTACTCGACATCTATGTTTGTAAATCCGGTGAACTGAAAGGCAAGTCGAGAAGTAACGAGTTATTTATCAATAATGGTAATCTGACCTTCACTGAAAGAGCCAGCGAATATGGTTTAGACAATCGCGGACTGTCTACCCATTCCGTATTTTTTGATTACGATAATGATGGGGATCTTGATTGCTATCTTCTCAATAATTCCTTTAGGTCAGTAGGTAATTATGATCTCGTAAAAGACCAGCGCAAGATCGTTGATACGCTCGGGGGCAATAAATTGTACCGCAACGATAATGGACATTTTACAGATGTCACAGCACATGCTGGAATTTATAGCAGCAGTATTGGCTTTGGATTGGGCGTTACAATTTCCGACATCAATAACGACGGTTGGCAGGACATCTATGTATCTAATGATTTTTTTGAAAAGGACTATCTCTACATAAACCAGAAAAATGGAACCTTCAAAGAGTCGTTGGAAAAGTATGTGCGGGAAATTAGCATGAACTCTATGGGTGCCGATATAGCCGACATCAACAACGATGGATACCCCGAGATCTATGTGACAGATATGTTCCCCGAACAGGAGTCAAGGGTAAAAACCAAAACCAATTTTGAAAATTGGGACAAATATGTTGCCGACACAACCAATGGATATTACAATCAATTTGTCCGCAATTCACTGCAATTAAACACAGGTCCCACCAACGATAAAAGCGCTGCAAAAAATGTTTACTTCAGCGAGATCGGCAGGTTTGCAAATGTATCGGCTACCGACTGGAGTTGGGGCGCATTGATCACCGATTTTAACAACGATGGTTTTAAAGACATCTTTGTAGCCAATGGAATTTATAAAGACATTACCGACCAGGATTATATTCAGTATGCGGCTGACCAAACAGAAAACATCAGGAATAAAATATTGAATAAAGAGAAAAACATCATTACCACGTTGGTTGATCTTATTCCCTCCAACCCTTTGCCCAACTATGCCTACAGCAACAACGGCGATCTCACCTTTACCAATAAAGCCAAAGAGTGGGGACTTGACCAGCCCAGCTTCAGCAATGGCTCAGCCTATGGCGACCTGGACAATGATGGCGACCTGGACCTGGTGGTGAACAACGTGAATATGCCCGCCTTTGTGTACCGCAACCAAAGCATACAACAACACCCCGAGAACAAGTTTTTAAAAGTGATACTGCAGGGCGAAGGCATGAACAAATTTGCTATCGGCACCAAGGTGACCGTACACTACAACAACACCATCGCCTACCAGGAAGAAATGCCCATGCGCGGCTTCGAATCATCGGTTGACAGCCGACTGAACTTTGGTCTGGGCAAGACCACAAAAATCGATTCAGTAGTAGCCCAGTGGAACGATGGCAGAGTTACGGTAGTGAAGAATATAACCCCAACACCCAACTCGTACTAAAGCAAAGCGATGCAGTCAAACCTGCCCTTATTCAACAGCAAAATACCCATACACTTTTTGCTGCAAGTACCGACACCCATGGTTTGGATTTTGTGCACAAGGAAAATGATTTTGTTGACTTCGACCGCGACAAGCTCATCTTTCACATGCTTTCCACCGAAGGTCCCCGCATGGCAAAAGGCGACGTGAACGGAGATGGCCTGGAAGACCTGTATATCTGCGGCGCCAAAGACCAGAGCGGGGTGCTGTACATACAATCCAGGAACGGCACCTTCCAAAGCACCAATCAACAACTGCTCGACCAGGACAAGAGCAGCGAAGACACCGACTGCCTGTTTTTTGATGCTGATGGCGATGGCGACAACGACCTGTTTGTCTGTAGCGGCGGCAATGAATTTTCACCCAACTCCACCGCCCTCATCAGCCGCCTGTACTTCAACGATGGCAAAGGCAACTTTACCAAGTCGCCACAGATATTGCCCTCACCCGCCGTGTTCGAAAGTGCCTCGTGTGTAAGCGCTGCCGACTACGATGGCGATGGTGACAATGACCTGTTTGTGGGCGTACGCCTCAAGCCGTTTATGTATGGCTACCCGTGCAAAGGCTATGTGCTGCAAAACAATGGCAAGGGCACCTATACCGATGTAACAGAACAGGTAGCGCCTGCCCTCAAAGATGCCGGCATGATCACCGATGCCAAATGGTTTGACTACGACCGGGACGGTAAGCCCGACCTGGTAGTCACCGGCGAATACATGCCCATCAAACTGTTTCACAACGAAGGCAAACAACTCAAAGAAGTGACCACACCCATGGGGCTGCAAAACACCAATGGCTGGTGGAACCGCCTGGCAATAGCCGATGTAAATGGTGATGGTTACCCCGACATCATAGCCGCCAACCACGGGCTCAACTCGCGTTTTAAATGCACCGGTAAAAAACCGGTAAGCATGTACGTAAGCGACTTCGATGGCAACGGCAGCATCGAGCAGATAGTGACCTGCTACAACAAAGACAGCGCCTACCCCATGGTCCTGCGCCACGACCTGGTAAACGTGCTGCCCTCGCTAAAGAAAAAGTACCTGAAGTACGACAGCTACAAGGAGCAAACCATGCAGGACATCTTCAGCAAAGAACAATTGGACAATGCCATAAAACTGCAGGCATACACCTTCGAAAGCAGTGTGTTCATCAACCGCAAGACCAGCTTCGTACAGAAGCCCCTGCCCGCGCAGGCACAGCTATCGCCCATGTATGGCATTGCCGCGCAAGACTTTGATGGCGACGGCAAAACTGACCTGCTCATGGGCGGCAACTTCTACCAGGCAAAGCCTGAAGTCGGCATTTACGACGCCAGCTACGGCGTCTTCCTAAAAGGTGAGGGCAACGGAAATTTTACTGCTTTGCCTCCCAGCCAAACAGGTTTTTTCCTTATCAATGCCATTCGCGACATCACTACTATTGCCAGCAACGGGAAGAGACTTATTATTGTAGCAACAAACAACGACAAACTTAAAATCTATAAATAAGCTTATCCGACTTGTGTGTATGAAAAAGTTTTATGTATTACTTACGCTTGCATTTTTTTCCGCCTGCAACGCAACGTCCGACAGCAAGTACACCAGGCTTGTTAATGAGGAACTAAGCAAAGGCAAACGCTACGACAATTTGTTTATGAACATGCATTTCGGTATGACCAGCAAGCAATTTTTTAGCTATTGCTGGGAGTTGAACAAGAAAGGCGTTTTTACCGATGGCAACAACAATACAGCGGTCATGTATAAGATAAAGGACCAGTTAAAAAGCCCGGCGTCTATGAACTTCTATCCTGATTTTTATGAGAACAAAATATACCGTATGCGCACCGATTTTGAGTATGATGCCTGGGCGCCCTGGAACAAGGCTTTGTATGCCGACAGCCTGCTGCCCGATCTAAAGAAAATGTTCATGCGCTGGTATCCAAACAGCAACGAATTCATAAACCTTACCGACCCCAACCGCGGAACCATATATGTAAAAGTTGATGGCAACCGCCGCATCACAATGGGCAGGTACAACGACCGGCAGGTAAAAGTTGAATTCACCGATCTGCTGGTGGAAAAGAAGATAAAACAGAATTAGGGACAAACAGTTAAAGGCTGGAAGAAATGCGTAGGGGAGAATTTTCTTGAGCCAATCAAAAATCTTTGTTCGGCTTTTGTTGCGTCGCACTCTTGTACTTTTTGTTCGCTATGCAGCAGGTGGCGAGTATCAATTTCAAGTTATTAATAAGAACATTTCTCCTTTTGTTATTGCACTGTTTTAAAAAAGGAAAAATTCACAACGATAAAGAAAGAATTCCAAAAGTCCGTTTCCAAAAAAAGTTTGTAATGCCAAAGTGCAGATCAAAGATTTCTAATTAATAATATAAAAGTTGTTGACATAGATCGTTTGTTTGCTGCTATACATTCAGCCGTACAAGGGTGCGACGCAACGATGAGCAATTGAAAATATAAAGCTGGTTACCATAAAAAAATACGCCAATAATTTGTACAATTCCACAAACGATAGAATAATAAAACCCACAAATAACAAGTCTAAAATCTTGGGCGTGCCGCCAGGTAAAATATTGCAAACAATAGGTTTTTTGCTGGCGATAGTAACCTTGTTTACAAACTGCAACCGCGAGAAAAACGTGACGACACTTTTTATAAATGAAAGCGCGGACTTTACCAATATCAGGTTCATTAACCAACTCACTTACGATGATCATTTTAATATTTTTACTTATCGTAACTATTACAATGGAGCCGGTGTGGCATTGGGCGACATCAATAATGACGGCTTGATAGACATCTTTTTTACTGCCAACATGTTGCCCAATAAATTGTACCTCAACAAAGGCAACTTTAAGTTTGAAGATATAACTGACAAAGCTGGCATTGTAAAGAAAGCAAAATGGTCAACTGGAGTCAGCATGGCCGATGTAAATGGCGATGGTCTCCTGGATATCTACGTTTGCAACAGCGGCGATATACAAGGCGACAATAAGCAAAATGAACTCTACATCAACAATGGCAACAGCACTTTTACAGAACGTGCCGAAGAATATGGTCTGGCAGATAAAGGCTACTCGACACACGCTGCTTTTTTTGATTACGACCACGATGGCGACCTGGATATGTACCTGCTCAACAACTCCTTTAAAGCCATTGGCAGTTTTAACCTGCAGCAGAATGAAAGAAATGTACGGGACTCACTAGGCGGAGATAAATTGTTTCGCAATGATGGTAATCACTTCACCGATGTAAGCGTGCAGGCTGGCATTTGGGGCAGTGCCATTGGCTTTGGTCTGGGCGTAACGGTGGGCGATGTAAACAACGATGGCTGGCAGGATATCTACGTATCAAACGATTTTTTTGAACGCGACTATTTATACATCAATCAAAAGAACGGCACATTTAAAGAGAGCCTGGAAGAGGATATGTCGAGCATCAGCAATGCATCAATGGGTGCAGATATGGCTGATATAAACAACGATGCGCACCCCGATATATTTGTTACCGAGATGCTGCCCGAGCAGGAAGCACGTATAAAAGTGAACACTACTTTCGAGAACTGGGACAAGTATCAACTGGATCTGAAGTACGATTACTACAACCAGTTTACGCGCAATATGCTGCAGTTGAACAATGGAACATTCGTTTAGCGAAATTGGTCGCTTTGCAGGTGTAGCCGGCACCGACTGGAGTTGGGGCGCATTGATAACCGACCTGAACAACGATGGTCTGAAGGACATTTTTATTGCCAATGGCATTTACCAGGACCTTACCAATGAAGACTACATACAATACATATCGAGCCAGGAAGTAATGTCGTCGATAGTGGCAACCAAAGACCGCAGCAACTTCAAAAAGCTGATCGACCTGATGCCCTCCAACCCTTTGCCCAACTATGCCTACAGCAACAATGGCGATCTCACCTTTACCAACAAAGCCAAAGAATGGGGACTGGACCAGCCCAGCTTCAGCAATGGCTCAGCCTATGGCGACCTGGACAATGATGGCGACCTGGACCTGGTGGTGAACAATGTAAATATGCCCGCCTTTGTGTACCGCAACCAAAGCATACAACAACACCCCGAGAACAAGTTTTTAAAAGTGATACTGCAGGGCGAAGGCATGAACAAATTTGCTATCGGCACCAAGGTGACCGTACACTACAACAACACCATCGCCTACCAGGAAGAAATGCCCATGCGCGGCTTCGAGTCTTCGGTTGACAGCCGTTTAAACTTTGGTCTGGGCAAGACCACAAAAATCGATTCAGTAGTAGCCCAGTGGAACGATGGCAGAGTGACGGTAGTAAAGAATGTAACACCCCAACACCCAACTCGTGCTGAAGCAAAGCGATGCAGTCAAACCAGCCATCAACCATACACCACCAATCTCCACTTTATTCACCGCAAGTGCAGACACCCATGGCTTGGATTTTGTGCATAAGGAAAATGATTTTGTTGACTTCGACCGCGACAAGCTCATCTTTCACATGCTGTCCACCGAAGGTCCCCGCATGGCAAAAGGCGATGTGAACGGAGATGGCCTGGAAGACCTGTATATCTGCGGCGCCAAAGACCAGAGCGGGGTGCTGTACATACAATCCAGGAACGGCACCTTCCAAAGCACCAATCAACAACTGCTCGACCAGGACAAGAGCAGCGAAGACACCGACTGCCTGTTTTTTGATGCCGATGGCGACGGCGACAACGACCTGTTTGTCTGCAGCGGCGGCAATGAATTTTCACCCAACTCCACCGCCCTCATCAGCCGCCTGTACTTCAACGATGGCAAAGGCAACTTTACCAAGTCGCCACAGATATTGCCCTCACCCGCCGTGTTCGAAAGTGCCTCGTGTGTAAGCGCTGCCGACTACGATGGCGATGGTGACAACGACCTGTTTGTGGGCGTACGCCTCAAGCCGTTTATGTATGGCTACCCGTGCAAAGGCTATGTGCTGCAAAACAATGGCAAGGGCACCTATACCGATGTAACAGAACAGGTAGCGCCTGCCCTCAAAGATGCCGGCATGATCACCGATGCCAAATGGTTTGACTACGACCGGGATGGTAAGCCCGACCTGGTAGTCACCGGCGAATACATGCCCATCAAACTGTTTCACAACGAAGGCAAACAGCTCAAAGAAGTGACCACACCCATGGGGCTGCAAAACACCAATGGCTGGTGGAACCGCCTGGCAATAGCCGATGTAAATGGTGATGGTTACCCCGACATCATAGCCGCCAACCACGGGCTCAACTCACGTTTTAAATGCACCGGTAAAAAACCGGTAAGCATGTACGTGAGCGACTTCGATGGCAACGGCAGCATCGAGCAGATAGTGACCTGCTACAACAAAGACAGCGCCTACCCGATGGTCCTGCGCCACGACCTGGTAAACGTGCTGCCCTCGCTAAAGAAAAAGTACCTGAAGTACGACAGCTACAAGGAGCAAACCATGCAGGACATCTTCAGCAAAGAACAATTGGACAATGCCATAAAACTGCAGGCATACACCTTCGAAAGCAGTGTGTTCATCAACCGCAAGACCAGCTTTGTACAGAAGCCCTTGCCCGCGCAGGCACAGCTATCGCCCATGTATGGCATTGCCGCGCAAGACTTTGATGGCGACGGCAAAACTGACCTGCTCATGGGCGGCAACTTCTACCAGGCAAAGCCTGAAGTCGGCATTTACGACGCCAGCTACGGCGTCTTCCTGAAGGGTGATGGCAAAGGCAATTTTACATTCGTCGATGAAAGCAAAAGTGGCATACATATTCGCGGCGCAGTGCGGGATATACTGGCGATGAAAAATGGCAAAAATGAAATGGCAGTTATTGCGTTAAACAATCAAAAACTTATTCTAAAAACTTTTGTACCTGCTCATCGGTAGGGTTAGGCTACCATGTTGTATCCTTTTTTTGACCCGGGCATTTGTTTTTAAATTTTGCTTTTGTTGCGTCGCACCCTTGTACAACTTTTCACTGTTCAGCTTATTTTAGGTTATAACCAAATGGTTTCGGTAATTTGTTTTTTTTAAACATCATAGCGATTAATATGAAAATTTTGCTTTGCCTTTTATGTAGTTTTTCTTCTGGTATTGTCATTGCCCAACAGCCCGACGCCAGTGTGATGAATCAAAAAATGAAGCCCTTATGGAACGGCAAAGACCTGCACGGCTGGTATAGTTTCCTGGTGACCAAGGGCAAGAATAACGACCCTGAAAAAGTGTTTGCTATAGAAGATGGGCTGTTACATATCTCCGGCAAAGAGTTCGGTTACATCTGTACCGATAAGGTCTATAAAAACTTTCATCTCGCGGCAGAGTTTAAGTGGGGCACAAAAAAATATCCTCCCCGTGATGCTGACACAACCAGGCGTGACAACGGCATCTGTTATTACATTCCTGCTGCTCAAAAAGATACCGTTTGGCCACAATCGCTTGAGTGCCAGATACAGGAAGGTGATGTGGGCGATATGTGGTTAATAGATAGTGCCACCGTGTTTATGAACGGCAAAAGAACAGAGCCAACCGACTACTTAAAGGTCGAAAAAAAGACCAATGGTGAATACCCCAATGGTGAATGGAACAGGGTAGAGATCATTGCCTATAATGGTAAGATCACCTATATCGTCAACGGCAAAGTGGTTAATGAAGCAGAAGCGCCGGACCCTTCCGAAGGTAAAATTTTGGTTCAGTCAGAAGGTGCAGAAATTTATTACCGCAAAATTGAAATAGCGGAGTTGAAATAAAAATTGAACGGTAATTTTACACCATGAGATTGCTCCCGGACCTGCTGATACTATCCTTTATCTTTCTTACAATTCACAGGCAGGTTACAGGCAGTTCAATTTTGTTCCTCCACTTTTTTGCATTCCTTTTTATCACCCCTTATATAACGTAAACGATTTAAATATTGCCCATGAAAGTAGATACTATGACGCATCGGTGTTTTGCGAAGAGCTTGTGTAAAGTAGCCGGCATTGCCTTGCTGGCAGCAGTTTCGCAAGATCTATTTGCACAAACAAAAATAGACCTCACCAGTCTCTCTGCATTTCAGTCACCCGCCAACAACTGGCACATAGCCGGCGACGTGCGTGCAGACCTTACAAAAAACGACGTGCTTATTTATTCGCCCGGAACCGGAGTACTGGTCAGCCAGGCAGAAGAAGGTACACACGGAGCTGATCTCCTCTTCAACACCCGGCATGGAGACATGGATCTGGAACTGGACTACATGATGGCCAAGGGTTCCAATTCCGGTATCTACATGCAAGGCAGATATGAGATACAACTGCTTGATAGCTGGGGTGCCATTTCACCTACCTCTGCCGATAATGGGGGCATCTACGAGCGATGGAACACGGCAAAGCCTGCCGGTCAGGAGGGTTTCGAAGGTCATGCACCACGCCAGAATGCCGGGCAGGGCTCCGGGGCTATGGCAGCACATGAAAATTTCTTTTCAGGCTCCCCACTTCGATGCCTCAGGTAACAAAACTGATGATGCTAAAATTTTGCGTATTACCCTCAATGGTATTCCCATCCAGGAAGATGTTGATCTGTCTGGTCCAACACGCGGCGCCTTAGGTACCGATGAGGTGCCCATGGGTCCGTTGCGCATCCAGGGCGACCATGGTCCGGTAGCATTTCGCAACATTGTAATGACCACCTACGACAAACCGCGTCCCGAGTTGCACGACCTGAAATACTCGGTCTATAAAGGACGTTTTGAAGGCGAACCCAATTACAAAAATCTGCCCCCTGAAGCTGAGGGCACCTCTGTTATATTATCTTCCAATGTTAGTAACATACCCAATGAATTTTTAATCCGCTACACGGGTATGCTGAACGTAAAAGAGCCAGGCAATTATAACTTCAATCTTAGCACAGCCGGTGGCAGGGGTATCATGAAGATCAATAACCAAACGATCGTTCCCATAGGTGGCAACAGGGGCAGAGGTCGCGGCACCATCAACCTTCCTGCAGGCGATTATCCAGTTGAAATATTTTACAGCAAGTTCCTTGATTTTGCCAAACCCTCCCTTGGGCTGGCAGTTGCCGGTCCCGGCATCCGGGAATATATCATCAGCGATATGAATGTTGCTTCCGGCGATCCTATTGACCCTATTCTTATTCACGCACCTGTAAATACTATTTTACGCAGTTTTGTCGACATTGATACTTTCCGGGTTACACATGCGGTCAACGTAGGCAGTGCCCGGCAACTTCATTATACCTACGATCTTGACAAGGGCATGATCGTGCAGGTATGGCGCGGCGATTTCTTAGATGCAACACCTATGTGGCATTCTCGTGGTGACGGTTCTTCGCGCCCGGTTGGGTCAGTACAACAATTTGGCTTGCCTATGCTGGCAATGGAGCAACTAAATTCTTCTGCGGTCGCCTGGCCAACGATACAACAGGATCCTCCTACAGACCCAAAGGGTATTCGCTCGATGATAGCGATCGCCCAACTTTTATGTACCAGATCTACAATACCAATGTCATGGATAGATCAACTGTTATTCCGGGCAATCACGGTTTGCATCGTGAGATCACCGTAAAAGACACTGTTCCCGGTCTGTACCTGCGTCTTGGCACGGGTTCCACTATCGAAAATCCAACAGAAGGTCTTTACCTGATGGACGATAAATCTTATTATATCCAGATGGATGGCGGCAACACCTCGCAACCAATAATCCGCGATGCTGCAGGGCGAAAAGAACTCATAGTACCTGTCACATCAAAACTTAGCTATTCTATCCTTTTTTAAAACAACGTCGTATGAATATGAACATACAAAAAATTGCTGAGCAGTTTTGCCTTCCGGTTCTTAGTGCTGGCATTACTTGTCTCCTGCACCCGCAACACTATTTGGGCACAGGCAGAGTCTGCTACTGAAGATGATTATTTTAAAATTATGCGGGTGCCGGCACCCGAAGGTGTCATATTGGAAGTAGGTGGTTTGTGTACCCTGCCCAATGGCGACCTGGGGGTTACTACCCGTCGTGGAGATGTATTTATTGTTGAGAACCCAACCAGTCAGCGTCCTTATTTCCGCAAGTTTGCCTCTGGTCTGCACGAGGTGTTGGGGCTTGCTTACAAAGATGGTTCGTCTCTACTGTGCACAACGCGGCGAGCTGACCAAGCTTACAGATACCAATATGGACGGCAAAGCCGACGTATACGAAACAGTTTATGCGTGGCCACTTACAGGCAATTACCACGAGTATAGTTATGGTCCTAAGATCGCTCCCGACGGTTCTTTCTTTGTTACCCTCAACTGTACCTGCCCGCCTTTTTGGTGGCACATGCAAAGCAATGCTCCCTGGAGGGGCTGGGCATTGCACATTTGGGACAATGGCAACATGGAACCCTGGGCTGCCGGTATGCGTTCTCCCTGTGGCATAAGTATGGTCGATGGGGAGCTGTTTTATACCGATAACCAGGGCGATTGGGTAGGTTCGGGCAGCATGATGCCGGTTCGCAAAGGAGCTTTTCTCGGGCACCCTGCCAGTTTGGTCTGGAGCGGTATGCCAAACTCGCCGGTTAAAGTTACCCGCGACCAGGTATATGCACTCAACCCTCCACCACCGTTGCAATACGATGCATGATGGCAACGAGATAAAACCACAGAACGATGAGAAAGGCAAGATCCTTACTGAGTTTGAGATCAAGAAATCAATACCTGACTTGCAGTTGCCTGCCGTTTGGCTGCCGCATGGTATTTTGGGCATCTCCAATTCCGAAATTGTAAAAATTCCTGAGAATACTTTTGGCCCTTTTGAAGGGCAGTTATTGGTTTGCGACCAGGGACAGAGTATGATTGACCGTGTATTTATGGAAAAAGTAAATGGCGAATACCAGGGTGCGGCATGGGCTTTTAGAAGTGGTTTTCAGTCGGGTATTGTGCGCTTGCATGGGGTAAAGACGGCTCTTTGTTTGCCGGTGAAACCAACCGTGGCTGGGGTTCTGCCGGTGAAGCAACCGAAGGTGTTCAACGACTGGTTTGGAACAACCAAATTCCTTTCGAAATGAAAGCAGTAAGGGCCATGCCCGATGGTTTTGAAATAGAATTTACCAAGCCTGTTAATAAAAAATCCGCGGCAAATCTTGCTTCCTACTCCGTTGAAAGTTACATCTATAAGTACCAGCCTATCTATGGTAGTCCTCCGGTAAATACACAAAAATGTGCTAGTAAAAGGCGTAAAGGTTTCCGACGATGGAATGAAGGCCCGCATTATTGTAGACGAACTTCGCAGATATTATATCCACACCATAACGCTTGATGGGGTCATCGACCAGCAAAGTTCCAATTCATTGGTTCACCCCGTTGCCTATTATACACTCAACAACATTCCGGAAGGGCAAAAACTTGCTATGTCAGAGGTAAGTACTACCAATACTGCTCCCAAACCTGCCACAACTGAAACCAAAACAACAACGAAAAATACTGCAACAACAGGCACAACTGCCAAAACTGGTGCTGCCACCACTTATACTTTTGCACAGATCAAACCTTTGCTTACCAAATACACTTGCATTGCCTGCCACAATCCTGAGAAAAAACAAGTAGGTCCTGCGTATGTAGAGGTAGCAAAGCGCAACTATTCTGTTGCGAAAATATTGTCTCTGATCAAAAACCCGCAGCCTCTAAACTGGCCCGGCTATTCAACACCCATGCCGCCTATGCCGCAGGTGCCAAAAGGTGATGCCACCAAAATCGCTATCTGGATCAATTCACTTAAAGGCGGGGTCAAATAAACAACACTCCGCCGGTCTCATAGGTAAATGTTTTTACCTTTTTTATGAGCCCGGCGTGGTTTTTCATAGGGGCGCCGTTGCGTCGCACAGCGTCTGCCAAAAAATATCTTTGCTACTGCAGCTTCATTTACAACCTTACTTTCTTGTTTGCAAGCTATTTTACTGCGGTAGTTTTTTCTATAAAAAAAGAAACCTCAAAAACAAAAACCTAAGCGTAATATGAAAAGAATATTTTTTCTTACAGCCGCCTTTGCTGCTGCTACCTGCCTGGTTCAGGCCCAAACAAAACCCGAAGAGACTGAGTACTATACACCTGTTCCACCGGTAGTTACTCCCGGAGCTTCCTTTAGCGATGCACCATCAGATGCTATCGTTTTGTTCGATGGCAAGAACCTTGACCAGTGGGTAAACTCAAAAGATTCAACGCCTGCCAAATGGATATTGGAAGACAATGCAATGACGGTTAATAAAAGCACCGGCGATATACAAACCCGCAGTTCTTTTACCGATTACCAGTTACACATAGAGTATAAAATTCCTTCCAATATTACCGGCTCAGGTCAGGCGCGCGGCAACAGCGGTATCTTCTTAGCTGCTTTGCCCTTTGGTGCCGGCGGCTACGAGTTGCAGGTATTGGACAATTACAAGAACACAACATATGTAAATGGTCAGGTGGGCAGCATGTACAAGCAGGCAGTGCCACTGGCAAATGCTAGCAAAAAACCGGGCGAGTGGCAGACCTACGATGTAGTTTGGACCTCACCAAAATTTAACGATCATGGCATATTGCAATCTCCTGCCAGGGTCACTGTTTTTCACAATGGAGTGCTGGTGCAAAACAATACAACCCTGCTTGGCGACACACCTTACATAGGTCAGCCATCTTACCACAAGCACGGCGCTGAACCGATTAAACTTCAGTCTCACGGTGATAAGAGCGAACCGATCAGTTACCGCAATATCTGGTTGCGACCATTGTAAGAGTAGTTCACATTTTGATGATCTAAAAACATAAAGGGCTGCTGAAGTTTATTTCAGCAGCCCTTTATGTTTTATCTTTTTACTAATCCATACACTAAGTCGGTGGTAAGACTTCAGCGTTTTGAGATAACAATATAATGTCATCATTCCGACGCAGGAGAAATCTCCTCTCCGCCCTTCATCCCCGAGCTTTTTTTGAACCACAAAGACACAAAGAACACCGAGAAACACAGAGGATTTTTGATGGTTGGTTACAGATCTATCTCGTCGTTAAAACTCAACTTGTTCAACTTTTTTTGCCTTTTTCGACAAAGAAGGAATTTCATTTCTCCTTCTCCTTTGACAGGTATATAAATGCCACCTATACTTAACCATTCAGAATTGGCTTTCATCCGACCTCATAGAAAAGGCGTAAAGAAAATTAGGGAGAGGGGCGGTTAAAAATGAAATAGTTGTTACTGATGTTTGGTGCTGTTGTTAGCCGGTAAGTCCCGGAGTGTCCCAAACTATTCTACTGTTGTAGCTTATTTCATTTCAGCCACTCCACTAATTTTTAGCCTTTTATATGCAGTCTTGATTTTTTTGTTTCTTTTTTTATCAAGAAAAAAAGAAAAACAAAAGGGGAGGGAGGAGCCAGTCTTTGAACCACAAAGACACAAAGAACACAGGGGAACACAGAGGGTATTGTTGAATTAATGATCTAATTCGTTCTTTAAACAAGGGTTATTCCCATGTTTTTGCTATTCAGTAGCCGATGGGATTTCTCCTCCTCTCTTTTCAGAAAAACAAAGATTTGCCGTTGAACGGAGCGTCGCAACAGTGCTTCATCAGGGCTATTCTGCCGGTTACCAAATAAAACAAAATGTAACCCCGCTACTGCTGCGGATTGCGCACATAGACGAGAATGATATTGTTTTTGCCCGTGGCACGTTCGTCAATCTCAAATGTTTCGAGGCTTTTTATGAGCGGCACCAATTTCTTGAACCCAAAATTGCGGGGGTCAAAATCGGGTTGAATTTTTAAGATCAGGTTACCCAGGTCGCCAACAAATGCCCAGCCTTCTTCATCAGCAAGTTTGGTTATGCTGTCGCGTATCAATTTAACGAGGTCCTTGTTCGCTTTTTCAATGGGCGGCGCCGTGGGTTCAACCGGCTCGGCAGGCTCTGGTGATACATTCTCTACCACCTGCGGTTTAGGTTTCGCAGACTTTCGGCTGCGGGTCTTCTTTGCTGCTGTCTTCTCCTCTTTATCAACTTTTAAAATCTCGATATATATGAATTTGTCGCAAGCCGAAATAAAGGGAACCGGTGTTTTCTTTTGCCCAATGCCAAAAACCTTCATACCGGCTTCACGCAACCTTATTGCCAGGCGGGTAAAATCACTGTCGCTGCTCACAATGCAAAAGCCATCTACACGACCGGAATACAGGATGTCCATTGCATCTATGATCATGGCCGAATCGGTGGCATTTTTTCCGGAGGTATAACTGTATTGTTGCACGGGAGTAATGGCACTTTCCAACAGTACACCCTTCCAGCCGGAAACTGTTGGTTTGGTCCAGTCGGCATAAATTCTTTTAAAAGTGGGAGTGCCGTATTTAGCGATCTCTTCCAGCATTTCTTTGATGTTGCTATAGGGAACATTGTCGGCATCTATTAAAACTGCGAGGCGCAGATCTTTTATTGTTTCCATTTGTGCAAGGTACTAGTTTTCAGTGGGTAGCGAAAACGGACCCGGCTGTGCTGCAACCGGCAGCGCCTCAGTTAACACGTACGAAAAAAGCACCCGCTTTTCAGCCGGTGCTTTTAATGCGATGGTAGGTGTTATAATGGATGGGTAAACATTTTTTTAGCCTTGGCTGCATCGTGGTCATAAATGTCTTCCCTGAAGTTGAGCAGACCGTTTTCATCGACCCAGGCAGTATAGTAAGTGATCAAAACCGGAACGGGATCTTTCAACTTCACGTATTGTTCTTCGCCTGCATTCATGGCAGCATTGATTTTTTCGGGTGTCCATTCTGATTGTTTGCGCAGCAGGTAATTGGCCATTTTTTCGGGTTGGCTTAGCCTTATACAACCATGGCTGTAGGCACGCCTGTCTTTGTCGAAAAGCGCCTTTGCCGGAGTGTCATGAAAGTATATATCGAAGCTATTGGGGAAGAGGAATTTTACCTTACCAAGCGAGTTGCCTTCCCCAGGTAATTGGCGAACAATAGGTATGCCGTCAGAGGTAGTTCCGATCTGCTCCATGTTATGGCTTGCCAGGTAGTTAGGATCGTTTTGCATTGCAGGCATGATCTCATCTTCAACTATATTTTGCGTCAGGTTCCAATAAGGGCTGAAGACTATCTGGTTTAAATTGCCGGTGAAGATGGTGGTGTTGTGTCCTTCTTTACCAACTACCACATCCATATCAAATTTCGTCTTTTTGTTTTCATATACGTGCAGTACAAACTCAGGAATGTTTACCATTAGCAGATCACCTTTTTCCGGTATCAGCATCCAGCGCATTCTACCCATGTTGAGCAATAATTGCTGAACGTGTTTCAATACCGGAACATTCATTTCTTTTATCAACGACTGGTTTACCACACCAGATGGCGTGAGCCCCCGGCTGCGCTGAAAAGTTTTTACAGCCTGTTCCAATTGATCAGTAAAAGCTGCCGAGGTGTCGCCTGCGGGCAACTCACCGGTGATCTGTAAACGCTTTTTAATAGCCAGAACTGCAGGCGAAACCGCGCCTTTCTTAATACTTTTGTCTGAAGTGGATATGGTTTGCCAGCCACCACGCCTGGCGATGTCAAAATACTTCTGCAACTGGTCTTTGAGTTTGCCATAGGCATCATTTACATCTGCATAGTACTTATTGTCTTTGTGTTTTTTTGTCAGCAGAGAATCTGCCAGGTACATGGCATCTTCTTTCTTCAGCGGCACAAATCTTTCCTGTTCTTTGCGTTTTATTTCGCCAGGTTTATAATTGATAAGAACGTATTGTAAAAAATGGTGGGTGAGTTTCAATTCGGTATTCACCATTGACGAATCAGATGCTGACACCGATGGATCTTCGGCCGTTGTCAGCCGGTTCATGATCTTTTTCAGGTCTTTATCATCAAGCGAATTGTTGTTGCTGTAGGTTGTATAGTATTCGTGAAGATTCCAAAAGCTGCGTCCCTCTTCGTTTACGCCCTCCTTTGCAAACCAGGCAAATTGATAATTGCGGGCATTGTAAAAACTGCGCAGCCGCCGGGTAATTGTATCATTTAAATGTGTGTTGGAGATGTATCTTTCCATAGCCAGGCTATCGAGAAAAAGGTCGTTATAAGCATTCGAGCTATTAATGCTGTAGTTCCGCTTAGTGATCTTTTTTTCACTTTCCGCTTTATTTGATTTTTCTTCTGTTGTATTGTCGTCAGTCGTAGTATCGTTGTGACAGGCAGACAAGAAAGCCATAAATGAGAGGCAGAGTAATATTTTTTTCATATTGTGCATTGATTGAGCAAAAGCCATGCCTGCACATGTGACGAACTGTTAATGAATAGGTTGAAGTCATTAAGGCTTGCTATTGAAGAATATTATCAACTATTCAACTGGCTGAACATATTGTTAATTACTAAAAACCGATAGTTGCCCTTTTTGTTTGCTGCACAACACCTGCAGGATTAATCAGTTTATCTTTTTTGAAACTAACTATTTTTACACCGATTTATGAAGGAGATAAACCCACAAATGAAGTTCCGCCTCCGGCAACTGGAGCAGGAGTTGGAAGGAGAATTATTCACAGATGATCGCATGCGCATTTTATATGCCACCGATGCATCAGCCTATCGTGAAATGCCGCTGGCAGTCGCAATGCCCAAAACAGAGAACGACCTAAAAAAACTAATAGCTTTTGCCGGTCAGGAAAAGACCTCACTGATACCGCGCACCGCCGGTACATCGCTGGCCGGGCAGGTAGTGGGGAAGGGGATTGTGGTAGATGTATCGAAATATTTCACCCGCATATTGGAAGTAAACACTGCCGAAAAATGGGTACGGTGCAGCCCGGTGTTATCCGCGACGAACTCAATCTTTTCTTAAAACCCTATGCGCTGTTTTTTGGCCCGGAAACATCTACGGCCAACCGTGCTATGATCGGCGGTATGGTGGGCAATAATTCCTGTGGCTCCAATTCGGTTGTGTATCGAAGTACCCGCGAACATTTGCTGGAAGTAAAAGCCTTGTTGAGCGATGGCTCAGAGGCGGTTTTTAAAACGCCTTGACCTCGATGCTTTTCATGCTAAATGCGAAGGCGATAGCCTGGAAGCAAATATTTATAAAACAGTTCGCAGCCTGCTAAGCAACTACGACAACCAGGTAGGAGATAAGAAAAGAGTTTCCCAAAAAAAGCGTGGAACGAAGAAATACCGGTTATGCGTAGACATGCTGCTGGAAACGGCACCTTTTACCGCCGGTGGCCAGATTTTAATTTTTGTAAACTGATCGCCGGGTCTGAAGGAACACTGGCCTTTATCACCGAAATAAAATTGAATGTTGTACCCCTTGCCGCCGAGGGAACAAGGTTTGCTTATGCGTTCATTTCAATACTATCGACGAAGCGTTGCGGGCCAACCTTATTGCTACTCAAATATGGTCCCAGTGCCAGTGAACTGATCGATCATTATATACTGGAATGTACCAAAGACAATATTGAGCAGATACAAAACCGCTTTTTTGTGCAGGGCGATCCGGGCGCCATTTTGGTTATTGAATACTCAAGAGATAACCGGGAGGAAGTTATAGAAATAGCCAAGAAGGTAGAAGCCGAGATGCGCGCAGCAGGCTTGGGTTATCATTTTCCTTTGTTGTTTGGCAGACGACACCAAAAAGATATGGACTTTGCGCAAAGCTGGTCTGGGCTTGCTTAGCAACCTGCCCGGCGACGACAAAGCAGTGCCGGTAATTGAAGATACCGCGGTAGATGTGCAGGACCTGCCCGCTTATATCCGCGAGTTCAATGAAATACTTAAAAAATATGATTTATACTCGGTTCATTATGCCCATGCCGGCTCCGGTGAAATTCATCTGCGACCCATCATCAACTTAAAAACTGTTGAAGGCAACCGGCTTTTTAGGGTCATTGCACAAGAGATCGCTGCGCTTGTAAAAAAATACAAGGGTTCACTGAGCGGTGAACATGGCGACGGCAGGTTGCGGGGCGAATTTTTGGCGCAAATGGTGGGTGAGAAAAATTACGAGCTGCTAAAAAAGATCAAGTACAGTTGGGATCCGCACAACATTTTTAACCCCAATAAAATTGTTGACACACCGGCGATGAATACCATGCTGCGCTATACGCCGGGGCAGCAAACACCCGCTTTCAAAACCGTTTTCCGTTTTCAAAACCAGGATGTTTTGCAGCATGCCGAGCAGTGCAATGGTTCGGGCGATTGTCGCAAAACACATCTCTCCGGTGGTACCATGTGCCCATCGTTTATGGCAACGCGCAACGAAAAAGATACCACCCGCGCGCGGGCAAATATCCTGCGTGAGTTCTTAACCAACTCCGACAAGCTCAACCGCTTCGACCACGAGGAGATAAAGGAAGTGATGGATCTTTGCCTGAGTTGCAAAGGCTGCAAATCTGAGTGCCCGTCGAATGTGGATATGGCCAAGTTGAAAGCTGAATTTTTGCAACATTATTACGATGCGAATGGTGTTCCATTTCGCTCCAAACTCATTGCCAACTTCAGCGCCTCTGCACGCCTGGGGGCAATTGCGCCCGGCATGTACAATTTTGTTGTTACTAATCCGCTGCTGGGTTCTGTGGTAAAAAAGTTTGCGGGCTTTGCGGCTAAGCGTTCTATGCCAACGCTGTATAAAACAACCTTGCGCGATTGGTTTGCCAAACATAAAAGGCAGTATCCTGCTGCATCTGGATCAAGAAAAGTTTACCTCTTCTGCGATGAGTTTACCAACTACAACGATACTGAAATCGGCATCACTTCTATTTTGTTGTTGGAGAAACTGGGTTATGAAGTCACCATTCCCCGGCATGAAGAAAGTGGCAGAACCTGGCTATCTAAAGGCTTGCTGCGCGAAGCAAAAAAAATTGCCCAAAAAAATGTAACAATGCTGGCGCCGCTGATCAGCGAAGAAACACCGTTGATAGGTATCGAACCTTCAGCCATACTTACTTTTCGCGATGAGTACGAAGATCTTGCCGATGATGACCAATTGGAGACTACAAAAAATCTTTCGTCCAATGTGTTTTTGATCGATGAATTTATCACCAGGGAAATTGCAAAAGGCAACATTACAAGCGGGCAGTTTACCAGCGACAAAAAGCTCATCAAGCTACATGGCCATTGCCAGCAAAAAGCCTGGAATGCACTGTCCGCATCGGTCAGCATGTTGTCGTTGCCGGCAAATTATAAGGTGGAGGTGATACCCTCCGGATGCTGTGGTATGGCAGGTTCTTTTGGCTACGAAAAAGAGCATTACGATCTCAGCATGCAGATAGGTGAGTTGGTGTTGTTGCCCGCCGTCAGGCAGCAGCCCGGCGACGTGATCATAGCTGCTCCCGGTACCAGTTGCCGCCACCAGATAAAGGATGGTACGGGCAAAAAAGCATTGCATCCGGCAGAGATTTTATATGCAGCTTTGAAATAGTTTTTGGTTACCGGCAAGGGAACTTTGGTGGAGCATTGTTGCGACGCTCCGTTCATCGGTATAGTTCTGATGGAGCTTTTTTTTGCACAATAGACATACTCGATTAGAATTGTTTGCTCAATCCAATAGGAAAAAACCTTTGGTAGCAGTAACCAAATAAATTAAAAGTTTTGAAATCCCGGAGGGATGACATCTTGTTAGCAGAATAAACAAATAGAAGGTTCTCGATCCCTAGGGATACCATTTAATACCAAACAAAACAATAAAAGATTTTAAATCCCATAGGGATGACCCTCTGGTAGCAGGAACCAAATAAATTGAAAGTTTTGAAATCCCGGAGGGATGACATTTTGGTAGCAGTACAAAATAATAAATGATTTTAAATCCCATAGGGATGACCCTTTGGTAGCAGGAACCAAATAAATTGAAAGTTTCGAAATCCCGGAGGGATGACATTTTGGTAGCAGTACAAAATAATAAATGATTTTAAATCCCGTAGGGATGACCCTCTGGTTGCAATATAAAATAAGTCAAAAGCTTCTCAATCCCAGAGTGGGACATTTTGTTAGCAGAACAAAAATTTACACACAAGCCGTAAAAATCAAAATGCCAACTCTTCTATTTAAAAAACTTTCCTAAACAGTTAATTGGTACTTATGGAACAACAAACAATGTCGCTTAAAATGATATGAATGACTCCATAATATATCTGTCCAACTTCAATACCACAATAGATACCTGGATCGCCTGGCTGGAGAAATATACACTCGCGCAATTGCGTACGCAGATTCCAAATAGCTGGTCGCTGGGGCAGGTGTATATGCACCTGATCGCGGAGACACAATGGTTTGTTGAGCAAATGCAGGAAGCAGTCAATACGTCTGCAAACACCGGTAAAACGATGAGTGAAAACGGAACTGCCATGTTTGCCAATAATAGCTTTCCTGATATTAGAATTGTGACACCATCTACTGCTGTAATTGAGCAACCGCAAAGCAAAGCCGAAGTGTCTAAGCAACTGCACCACATCCGCGACGAAGTAAATAACCTGTTTGCAACACATGACTTGGCCATCGCTAAAGGAAAGACCCAACATCCTGGTCTCGGCTATTTTTCCGCGCTGGAATGGCTGCGGTTTGCGGAGATGCACCTGCGCCACCACTACCGCCAAAAACAGCGGATAGATGCAGTGCTAAAGGAAGAGTAAAGAAAATGCTGAGGCAAATTAATACCAAAACCCCAGGCGCTATTTGCCTGTCAGCAGACAAAAATTTGGTAACATTGTAAGCCCGCTCGCATGACCAGGTAGGAGATGAAGAAATAAGGTAGCAAAAATATATGCTATAAACATTGAAAAAGTATAACGTTTATGCATTATTTTATTATGCTATCGCATACTAACATTAATCGTTGGGCGCAATACTTTCTAAAATTTCGAGCTTTGATTTTCTCTTGAAATAACATTAGCTACAATTCTCCATGAAAAAGCTTGTTCGCTTTAAGAAATCGGTATCAGTTTTCATCCATCTGTTTTTCATATCAATGACAAGTATCTATAGCCAAGATACAAGTGAGTTCATTGCTAACATTGAACTTCTCAGAAATCACATAGGTGCAATGAAAGGTTTAAGCAAAACAGAAGACCTGCACTTAGTAATCAATAAAAAAACACGTAAGGAATTTATTCAACGTTGGAGACTTACCGATAGTTTGACCAATACTTTGATATCTGCTGATAAGTTACATTCTATCACTTCTAAAAAACAAAGACACGATATTTGGGAGACGTACTATTATAACAACGGAAAGTTGGAGTATGCGACAGTACTGAATGAGCTAAAGTTGAACGACGGTACAGTAACTAGAAAATATGGCTACTATTATTTCAATGCAGGAAAATTAGTCGCCAAAAAAGAAGAAAACAAACCAGAAATAAATGGTGAGACGCTTCTTAAGACTTCTGAAACATTTACGTTTTGAGCCAATACTGCGCCCAACAATCGTATTGCCAATAGTGCGGCTGAACGTTGGAGGAATCAGCAGCAGTTTGCTATTTAGCTTTGGCTCCGGCGGAAGGAACTCTTTTGAACACCAGTATAAAAATTTTAATCTTTAAATAAATAATGAACTTCGGTTCCCTGGAGGAAGTTCTTAAAGTCCCATACCATCGGCAATACCTGTTCGTTGTCTGCTATTTTAAATCATCCTTACTAAAGCGATGTTATGAAAATTACTTTTTTATTTCTACTACTTGCCACGCTACATTTAGCTAATGGACAATCCATACTGAGCAAGTCCACTCTTGAAAAAGAATGCTATTTAAAAAAGAGCAAACAGCAAAAAACGTTATTCTGGATTGCAGGGGGTACGGGTGTAGGTTTGTTTACAATTGGGGGAATCATGTATATGTCAGAATTCGGAAAAGGTTTACCCGGCGGAACTGGTTACAATGAAAAGAAGTCAAAAACCGGAGAAACGCTTATGTATGTAGGTGTCGGCCTTGCATTGGTTAGCGTTCCTTTTCGCATAGCTTATAAAAAAAACGAGAAAGCAGCCGCATCGCTTTCTTTAGAAAACAGACGTGTTAGTTATCCGAAAGAGGTAAATATTGTTTCTTCTTCTGTTCCCGTTCTATCACTTAAAATTAATTTAGGTAAGTAAGAAAAATGTACAAACAGCAGGCAACAAAAGTATTGCCAATGGGGCTGAACAGACTGTCCCGACTTTTCATCGGGATTGGGGCAATCGGCAGCGGTTCGCTATTTCGCTTAGGTTTCCGCTGGACGTTAACTATTTAGCTTTTGGTTATTATCTTCAACAAGAGATTTTCAATTTAGCAAACTGAAAGTCGGCACTAAAATCAGCATTACAAACTTATTGTTTGATTATTTTAATTAGAACAGAAGCTGTATGGATACTTTAAAATTGATAGAGGAGGTTTCCGTTTCTAAATATATAACTGCCCCCAACATTGATATTGCAGCAGGTAGTGCCCGACATTATTACAATCTGCTCCAATTCGTTTAGCAGTGGTTCCGGGTTCGCCAGATAACACCTGGCAAAAGTTCTTAACTACAAAAGGTTACCTAAAACGTGTTGCAGTTCTTGGCGAAACATATAAAATGTGTAGCCGAGCCCTTCGATACCTACAATTGATTTGTATTGATGAAATCAAAATGACAGATAAAAAGTTGCTTCACATTCAACTGTACAAGGGTGCGACGCAACGACCGCTTCATAGATATTCTTAACCCTGCTACCAAAGCCTTCTTACCTTCTACTCAATCACAAACCAGCTATAAGATTCCGGCAGCAGCGTAAACGTAAAGGGAACGCTGTAGTCGCGGGAGAGTGTATACTTTTTTGCGTTGCCATTACTGTCGGTAATGGTGGCGCTTGTTGACAAACCGGTATAATACAGGGGCAGCGAAATGGTGCGGTTGATCTTCGTCTTCAGCGGATTGTAGAGCAGCACAAATCCCTTTTGCGGCAACTGCGGATTGACATGCATAAGCCCATCCCAGTCGCGACCATCGGCACGACGCAGTTGTACCATGTCTGAGTTTAAGATGCGCCGGTATTTTTTATACCAGTTGATACGTGTGGCTCACCAATTGTTCTGTTGTCTTTGTATCGTATAGCCGCGGGCCGCGATAACACGCCTGCACACCGGCGCCATAGTATTGCACCATCAGTTGTTCGTAGTCTTTGAGGTGCTCGCTAAGTGGCTCCAGCACCGCTTCTGGTCCGCCGCCCTGGTATTTGGTAAGTGGCACAAAGCCCCAACTCATAGACGCTGTTTTCTCCTGTGTGCCATCATAAATATTTTGCCGGTTCAGTATCAGTTGCTGATCGCGCGGCAGAGAAAAATTTACCTCGCGGTAGCCAATGCCGATCTTGTTGGTGCCATCGAGAAAGTACCAATCGGGCGCATTGATGTAAACCCCGCGCGAATTGAGCCAATGATACAACTCCTTTTGAATTTCCATTTGGCGCCACTGCGAATCATCTAATCCCACATGCCCCGGATGAGTTGTAGAGGCACAGACATCGCCGGGATAAGGTCCGTCATTTTCCCAGATATCGAAGCCGGTCTGCTGAAAAAAGTATTTCATCTTATCGCGGTAGGCCAATCCCCATTTGCTGCCAAAGCAAGGGGCATTGCCAAAAAAAGCTCCGCCGGGTTTGCCGGTCTCCGGGCTGATGACATCGTCTTCGTCGCTGATACGCCGACTGCTAAAAAGTGAATAGCCACCCAGCAAAATGTTTTTGTTATGTGCATAGTCAGCCAATGTTTTCCAGCGTTGTATGTTTTGTGCAGAACTGTCCTCCATGTTGAGATGACTGCCAAAACTTAGAATCACGGCTTCGTAGCCAGTCTGCGCACATTGGTCGATCGCGTGTTTTACTTCGTCATCCGTGCGACTGACCAGGTGCATGAAGATGGGATTTTGCGTGGTCCACGGCGCAATAGTACTGTACATCTTTTTAATTGCCATACCGCGGCGTTGGCGGTCATAACTGTCCATCAGCAACTCATGTGTACGTACCGAGTTGAAGACCTCGCCCGGTTGCAATACGATGCCGGGCGCCTTCTCAGGGTAGATCTCTAATAAACAAGGTGTTTGATAATTGTAGTTGACCTGCGAAGTATAGAGCGAATCAGTTTTCCAATGTGTAGTCTGATCGCTGATGTCGTAGCGCATAGCATTGTTGAAGGCATAATTGGTCTCTACATAAATGCCATGTTGTTTTTTCATTTCCTGCGGGGTACCGACCACCGCGCTTTCTTCTTCCACCAGACCCAATACTTCATTTACTACCCGGTCGATCTTGACGCCGGTCCGTCCATTATTCTTTACAGCTATCCATTTTACGATCAGGGGCAAGCCATCATATAATTCATAATGCACCTGCACCATTAGATTTTGCAGTGCGGAAATAGAAGAGGCATAGTCGAATGTGATGGCTTTGCCTGTGGCTTGTTGTTTATTCATTGCCCAGGTCCTGCACTTCCAATTGAGGAAGGGTTGGAGATCTGCGATGTGATAGTGAGTAAACTGAAAATCGCTGTCATGACTTTGCATATTGGTTAGCCACTGCGGTTGCAGATAGGCATTTTCTTTTTGACCATACAAACCGCCAATGTTGTATTGAACGCCATCTAGTGTAATGCGGGCTTCCGGTTTTACTGCACGCAGCAGTTGTTGTCCATTCACCAGATTGGTATAATCTGTACAGGCAACATTGGGTTGCAGCGTAAAGATCCGTTTCACCAAACCGTTGTTGAGTGTGATTGTTTTTCCCTCGACATAAATGTTTGCTTTTTGTTTCGATGGAGTTACCAGCCAATCTTTTTGCTGCTGGGCTGAAGAGACTGCAACATGATTTGTTTTTTGGGCGTTTGCACCAAGATTTGGAAACAGCAGCAGGCAAAAACAAAAGCTATGGAGATGAGATAAATTGTACGATCGGTTCGATATGCGGGGAAATTTAGGCAGCATCTTGTTGCAAGGTTTTGTGTGCGAAAGATAGATCATAACTACTATGCGAACGAAAGAAACAGGCAGCGCGACGGCAGTAAAAAATTACTAATCATCATTATATTTATGATGTGATGATAAATTTTTTGAAGCGAGTGATGACATTCACTTTCCTTCTTCGATGTATGGTTAATCAATAAAGCCATACAGTAATGAAAAGAATCTACACGCTCTTCCTGTTGATCAGCTTTTGTGCCAATGCACAAACGGAAACTGAACCGAACAATACATTTGAAACAGCCAATGCTATAGGTATGGGCAGTGCGCTGTCGGGTACCGTTAATCAAAGCGGAGATCAGTATGATTATTTCCGCACTATACTTCCTAAAGATGGTACGCTGAAAGTGTATGTCACCGCCACCAATGCCGGGCAGTGGCACAGGCTATCTATACATGTATGGTTATGACCGGCGTAAGTCTGCCACTACCTTTGGAGACTTTATACAAAAGTCAAACGTTGCTGCCGGTGAAGCCATCACAGATACCTTAACTGCCTATGGACAGGCAGCCGATACCTTTTATTTCCGGCTCAGTTCAACACAAATCTTCAACTATAGTTTTAGTTATGCGATGGTAGACACCAGTACCAATGATGTTGAGCCCAACAATACATTCGATGAAGTGATTTCAATAAATCAGAAGCAAATAGCCGCGGGTCACATTGGCTATTTATACAATGGCACCAGTGATCAGTACGACTATTATCGCACGGTGCTGCCCGTAGATGGAACATTGAAAGTTTATGTGAAGGCAACCAATACCAGTGGGGGTACCGGTTATTTATACATGTATGGCTATGACCGGCGTAAGTCGGCCTACACCATTGGCGACTTTATTCAAAAGTCGAACGTTGCCGCGGGCGAAGCAATTATAGACACATTAACTGCCAATGGGCGGGCAGCCGATACCTTTTATTTCCGGCTCAGTTCAACGCAGGCCTTCAGCTATAGTTTTAGCTACGAGATGGTTGACACCAGTACCAATGATGCTGAGCCGAATGATGCATTTGACGAAGCAGTTGCTATAGACCACAAGCAAAAAAGAGGGGCACATTGGCTATTTATACAATGGCACCGGTGATCAGTACGACTACTATCGCACAGTGCTGCCCGTAGATGGAACATTGAAGGTTTATGTGAAGGCAACCAATACCAGTGGGGGTACCGGTTATTTATACATGTATGGCTATGACCGGCGTAAGTCTGCCTTCACCATTGGTGACTATATACAAAAGTCGAACGTTGCCGCGGGCGAAGTAATTATGGATACATTAACTGCCTATGGTCGGGCAGCCGATACCTTTTATTTCCGGCTCAGTTCATCGCAGGCCTTTCAGCTATAGTTTTAGCTACGAGATGGTTGACACCAGTACCAATGATGCTGAGCCGAATGATGTATTTGACGAAGCAATTACAATCGAACACAAGCAAACCAAAGCAGGGCACATTGGCTATTTATACAATGGCACCGGTGATCAGTACGACTACTATCGCACGGTGCTGCCCGTAGATGGAACATTGAAAGTTTATGTGAAAGCAACCAATAGCAGTGGTGGTACCGGCTATTTATACATGTATGGTTATGACCGGCGCAAGTCAAGCTACACCATTGGTGACTTTATACAAAAGTCGAACGTTGCCGCGGGCGAAGTAATTATAGATACATTAACTGCCTATGGGCGGGCAGCCGATACCTTTTATTTCCGGCTCAGTTCAACGCAGGCCTTCAGCTATAGTTTTAGCTACGAGATGGTTGACACCAGTACCAATGATGCTGAGCCGAATGACTCTTTTTCTGATGCAACTCCCATTGCTCACAAAGAAACAAAATATGGGCATACCAATTATTTGTCAAATGGCACCGCTGATCCCTATGATTATTACCGGACCTTACTTCCATCGCGCGGCACACTGATCGTGTATGTTAATGGGATTAACCGGGGAAGCGGCACGGGTTATCTTTACCTGTACGGTTACGATTATCGAAAATCTTCCGCCTCTATTTCCGGTTTTGTAGACATATCGAATGTGGCTGCAGGAGCTGCTGTTTCTGATACATTTCTGCTGCCTTGTGTTATCGCCAATTCTTTCTTTTTCCGCCTTAATTCTACGCAGGCTTTTGCTTACGACATCCGCTACGAGGTTACCCTCGGCGCAGATACTACCGTCAAAAGCTGTCCGGGTACCTGACCAATATTGCGGAGCTATACCCCACCTGGCCGTTCAGCAAAGTGAAATATGAGAATATGGCTAACCCTGGAACCGCTATCGATCCCCACACATGTAGGTACTGGTTTTATATCGCCTTTCTGTTTATAATGGCACCGAGTGCAGCAGGGATACTGCCCTCATTACTGTTGGGGTTTATCCCAAACCAAATCTTGGCGCCGATACCACGATCAAAAAATGCCCGGGTACAAAAGCTGATATAAGGATGGCAAAAGACACGTCCCTGTATACACTAACTGAGTGGAGTACACCAACACCAAACAGCGTAGAAAACGGCAGCCATACGCTTGTCGTTACCAACGAGTTTGGCTGCAAAGACACAGCAGTCATTACAGTGGTAAATTACCCGCAGCCAGTCGCCAGTTTTACTATGGATACCAGCAGGAATTGTCTGTCTGCGAACCAGTTCACCTTTACCAATACTTCTGCTATCAGCAGTGGCTCACTTACCTATCAATGGAACTTTGGTGACGGCACATTTTCAACGGAACCTAACCCGGCAAAAAGCTATGGCGCAGCAGGAACTTTCCAGGTGAAACTGGTCACAACCAGCAACAATGGCTGCCTTGATAGTCTCACGAAAACCATTACGGTTCATCCGCAACCAGCCGCCGCGTTCAGCATAAATACTGATGCACAATGCCTGCGGGGAAATCAATTTGCTTTTACCAATAGCTCGGCGATCAGCAGTGGTTCGCTAACTTCTCACTGGACTTTTGGCGATGGAAATTCTTCATCCGTCATGAACCCAACAAAGAGTTTTGCCGCAGCCGGCACTTACAAAGTATCACTTGTTACAACCAGCAATTTCGGCTGATGATAGTCTCTCCAGGACCGTTACAGTTCATCCGCAACCTGTCACTCATTTTACAGTGGATACAAGCGAAGAGTGTCTGACAGCCAATCAATTTGCCTTTACCAATACTTCTGCTATCAGCAGCGGCACTCTTACGTCTCAATGGCATTTCGGTGATGGCACTTTTTCTTCCGTAATAAATCCAACAAAGAACTATGCGGCAGACCGGCGTTTACCAGGTAGCATTGATAACAACCAGTAACTCCGGTTGTATCGATAGTCTCGTAAAAACCATCACGGTACATCCACAACCTGTTGCAGCGTTCGCCATTAACACCAATACGCAATGCCTGCCAGGGAAATCAATTCATGTTCACCAATGGCTCTGCTGTTAGCAGTGGTTCACTTACATCTCATTGGACGTTAGGAGATGCTAATTCATCCTCCGTAGTGAACCCAACAAAGAGCTTTGTTGCTGCCGGTTCTTACCAGGTAGGTTTAGTAACTACCAGCAACTTCGGTTGTCTCGATAGTCTTACCAAAACCGTTACTGTTCATCCCCAACCAACGGCTGCGTTTACTGTCAACGACCTTACACAATGTCTGAAGGGAAATCACTTCGACTTTACCAATAGCTCTTCGGTTAGCACCGGCTCGTTCAGCTCACAATGGAGCTTTGGTGATAATATGGTTTCAAATGTCACCGCTCCCTCACATGTGTATACTACCGATGGCAGTTTCAGTGCAAGACTGATAGCAATCACCAACAATGGCTGTCGCGATACGGCAGTTCAAATGATAACCGTTGATCCCTCACCCATGTTAGGTGCAGACAAAACCATTACCATAGGTTGTGTGGATGGCAACGCAGACATCAGTCAGCTTTATGCTACTGAGGGTTACTCGTCAGCGGTCTTTAGTGTCAGCGATCCCACCATGGTACCTGCCGGTGTTTACAGTCTTATTGTCAGCAATGGCGCGGGTTGCACCGATACCGCCATGATCACGGTCAATGCCCCACCAAAAAATACTTTGCCTGCAGCAGGTGCCGGTAGCCGCATTGCCAACCGCGAATGCACCGACAGTGCCGGTTGGACACATTACTACTTCGACAATGGTACACCTGCCAATTTCAGCGATGATAAGCTATTGTTATCGCTACAGAAAAATGGCAATAACATAGGCACCACAGGCACAGGCTCGTTCCAGGTAAAAACAGCGACAACAACTGCCGCCGGAACCAACATGGGTACAGCAGTCTCCAACCCGCTTATCGACAACGCCTCAGGCTTCTGGGCATTCAACAGGTATTGGCAAGTCACTCCATCTGCACAACCTGCCACCAATGTTGGTGTCCGGTTTTACTACACCTTGCAAGACCTTAACGATGTCAATGGCGCTAACCCGGGGCATACGCACCAGCAACTGATCTTCTATACATTATCAGGTGGCAATCCCGATCCGGAAACAAATTTTGCCGGGGCACAAGGCATCAATAGCTATGTCAACGGCACACAGGCAGATACGGCTACCTGGACCTGGCATCAACTCAATGGCAATACCTACTATGCTGAGTTTTTGGTTAAACAGTTCAATGGCGGCGGTGGCGGTGTAACCGGCGACAACAAGGTTTTGCCGCTTACCATCACCAGCTTCACGGCTGTAGCCAACGGCGAAAATGTACGGCTCAGATGGACCACTGCACAAGAGGTTGATGGTAAGCAATTCAACATTCAGCGCAGTACCAGCGGTCGCACCTTTACCACCATTGGCAGGGTAAACTGCAGGCGCCCAAAACCTGGCGTACAGCTACACCGACCGCGGCGCGTTCAGTACCGGTGCTACCAATGTTTACTATCGTTTGCAGATCGACAATACCAACGGCGGCGTTGCGTTTTCACCAGTGGTGTTGGTCGCTTTGCAGCCTGCGGGTTCTTTCACCATCTTTCCAAATCCTGCCACCGGTTACTTTTATATACAGGGCACCAACATGCGGCAGGTGCAGGTAACTGACAATACCGGACGGGTGGTACTGCAACAACGGGCGGGCAGCGAAAGCGTACAAAAGGTCAATATCAGCCATTTGGCTAAGGGTATTTATATGGTTACTGTGCTAACCGGCAAGGGTACACAGCAAACGCAAAAGCTGCTGGTGCAATAAAAACATGACCGTATAGAAGTTTGTCTTTGGGGGAATTGTGGTTCACTCACGCAAGTGGGTGAACCTTTTTTTCAGGCTTTGCTTTTAGCCATGTTTTTTTTCTTTGGCTATGGGCATTTGTACCATATTGTACATTGTTGCGTCGCACCCTTGTACAGTATTGCAAAAGCTGGGCGCTGGTTTCCCTGGTAAGCAGGTGCGCTATCAGCAGGTATGCGGCAACACTAAGAGCATTAATTGGCTCGAAAAAAAAATTAAAGTATCTTTTGCCGGATTGAAAAATATGCGGCAGGACACGTTAAAACAACATATAACATGGTCAGATGAAGTGCAAAAGATCAAGGCAAATCATGAGGAAACATTGAGTGCCTTATATTACAGCAACTATCACAAAGTAGAACACTTTGTAATACAGAACAGCGGTACTGCCGAAGAAGCAAAAGATGTGTACCAGGAAGCATTTTTGTCGGTATGGCGAAACATTCAGCTTGGATCAGAGGCTTACACCACAAAATAAAATTTGCCGCTGGCTGGTTATATTTTCCAGGTCTCCCGCAATAAATGGTACGATCACCTGCGCTCAGGGTATTACCGCAAAGTAGTTCAGATGGAAACTGCACAACGTTGGTACAGTCGCGCCCGCGGGTGTATCACCCGAAGAAAATGACTACCCGTGAATTTGCGGTGAAAAAAAATCTCAACAGCCTTAGCGACAATTGCCGTGAGATACTTACCAGGTTTTATTATCACAACAAATTATTGCGCACCATTGCCAGAAGTTTTTTCTCGACTTGGACGAGGAGGCTACTGCACGCAACAGTGAGTATCGTTGTATTCAACGGTTAAGGGAACATAATCGATCAAAAAAACCAGAATCCTAAATTGAATAACTATTCCAATATATCAGAAGAAGAACTCGATACAATTGAGCGCTATGTACTAAATGGCAATGCCCGCAGAAGAGCAGGCTGTATTTGCAAAAAAGTTAGCCGGTGATAAAGAGTTGCAAACAAAAACCAATGAGATCAGGTTGTTATTGCTTGGTGTGCGGGAAGCTATTTTAGAAAAAAAGTTAGATGCTTTTCATGCAGCCTTGCCGCCACGGCAGCAAGAAGAACCTGCCAACGTAAAAGTTCCTGCTGCTAGGTGGCTGCTGGCTGCTGCCATACTACTGGCATTATTTGCCGGTACGTGGTTGTTTATCACACTCCCCTCCGTAAATAACCAGGTTTACACCAGGTATTACAAACCTGATCCCGGGTTGATAAGTGCCATGAGCACTTCGGATAATTACGCATTTGACCGGGCAATGATAGACTATAAAACAGGTGCATACGAGCCCGCTATCGCCGCCTGGAAAACCTTGTTGCAAAGCAACAACGGCAACGATACTTTGTTATATTTTTTAGGCTCGGCCTATCTCGCAAAAACAAATACCAACTCGGCTATTTACTATTTTAAAACATTGCAAAACCGGCAAAGTGGCTTTAGCAAAGATGCTGACTGGTACCTGGGTCTTGCCTTGCTGAAGAAGGGAAAATACACCGAGGCGGCGGCCTATATAAGGCGGTCTGAGCACCCCAAAAAAGAGGCGATACTAAACAGGCTTAAAGACTTGAAATAGTTGGGGCATGGTTACTTGAAATATTTTTTTTAGTTTGACAGGAACGTAAGTACACATTTTTATCGATCTGAAAATAGCTGGAAAACACAGAACATCTATAATCCGGCATTGTGAAAAACCTGGAGCATTCCGATACCAATTTCCACAGGGGTACAACGGCATTTTTTACTACTAATTAAAAGCTTAACCAGGGCGTTGCAGATGAACGGAGCGTCGCAATCAAAGATCGACCGGAGGTACTTTTGGCCGGCTACCATCAGCACCCTCCTCACTTCCTTTTTTCAATGCGCATCTTAAATAGTCCGGCGAATAATGACGGCATACCTAAAGTGTTTTATACTACTGGTTTTTTTGCCCGGCTGTTTCGGGGTAGCGCTGGCACAATCGCCGGATGTAAAAGCCATTGACCAGGCACTGGCAGAAAAGCGGTTGGATGTTGCACAGGAAATACTCGACCGGTCCACAAAAAGTTTTATCGCCGCCGGAAAAACCAACTCACTACTTCACCTGATTTTTTATGCCGGCAAAGTGGCGCTGGCAAAAAGCAATGCAACGCAGGCAATACAGGCAACGGAAAGATTTATAGGCAGCATCAAACAACTCTCTCCGGCTACCAACACGCTGAAACAAGCCTATATAGAAGCAGGCGAATTTTATGGATCTATAGGGCAAAACCAACTTGCCTACAATGCCAACCTGCAGGCGCTGAAGTATGTACAAATGCAACCTGCCGGGCTGGGCGTGCATGTGGGTGCAATAGAAAATAACCTGGCTACCTATGCGCAACGGCTGGGCAATCTTAGCCTGTCAAAGCAACATTGCAGGAAGGCGCTCAACGCATTACTAAGCAACAAAACACCCGATTTTGAAAAGCTATACATAGCCTACAACGGCATGGGAAGTATGATGTGGTATGCATCGAAAATTGATAGTGCATTGTACTATTTTAACCTGGCATTAGAGGCGCTGGCAAAGACCGCGCGTACTCCACTCAATCAATACTATCGCCCGGCAATTGTGTACAATAATATATCGGCGCTGTATAGTGCCGGTGGTAAAACGACCGGGGCAATAGAGGCAATGAAGACATGCATAGAGAAGATAAAATTGTTTTTGGCAGACAAGGAACCCAACATAAAAAAAGCGACTGCGCAGACCTTTGAATACGAAGCAATAGATAACCTGGCCGGCATATATAAAGAGCTGGGCGACCTGAAAAAAGCAAAAGAACTACTGGAGTATTCGTACGGGCAAAAACAGCAAACGGTGGATGCAGATGACCCCGCGTTGTTTATATCGCAGATACTGCTGGGGCAGCTATATTTTGCAATGAAAGATTTTGAGAAAGCGCGTCGCTACCTTACCAACGGCTTTACAAAAATTGGGGCAACCGATGGCGATTATTTGTTTTGGCAGGCAGATGCCTGTAATACATTGGCGTTGCTCGCTGAGGCTGAACACGAGCCCGGTGACGCATTGATCTATTATGAAAAGGCAGACTCGCTGTACCAGGAATCGCTGCAGGGTGAATATGATGATATTTACCTGGAATTTTTGCGCAATGAGACACAGTTTTATGCACAAAACGGGCAGCCCGCAAAAGCTATTGCCAGGGCACAGTTTGCGTACGACTACGTGGTGAAAGCGCAGGGGCATGAAACCCTGCCGGCGTTTTACCAATTGCTGAACCTGGCCCAGGTTAACTATAGTTTACATAACTATAAAGCCACAGCAGACTATAGTAAAAAAGGTTTGCAGGTGGTAAACCAAATTATTCTTTCGAGCGACAACCTGCTTGATTCTATAAAGACTGAATTGCAAAAGCCCAAAGCCATTTTGTTGAAAGCACAGGCTGATTATGAGATGTTGCCCGGGAAAAATGTAGCCAACCTGACCGCCATACAGCAGGAGTTGAATGAGGCGCTTTTGCTGGTAGAAAGACATAGAACGATCATGAACGATGTAGCCGATATAGACAGGCTGATGGCAGAGCAAACAGACCTGCTTGCGTTTGTAAAAAAGATAACATTTGAATTATACAAGTTAACCGGTTCACCGGCTTATATACAACGCCTGATGAGCCTGCAGGAGTCGGCGGTCTATAACCGGATAAGGGCACGGCTGGATAAGAATGACTCATTGCATTTTGCACGTTTGCCGCAGCATGTACAGGCAACCGAACGTGCTTTGCGCGCTGGCATAACAGCGTCGTTGCAAACTGAACGACCGCACGCAGAAAGGATGCAGAACTACCTGGCGGCAATAGATAAGTGGAATAGCTTTCGCGATGGCTTGCGGGTTAATTATCCACGCTACTACAAGATGCGCTATGCCTCCATTTTTAAATCTCTGCAGACGGTGGAAAGGATGGTGCCGCCGCAAACTACGGTTGTGCGCTACTTCTACATCGGCAAACAATTACTCGCTTTTGTAGCCGACAAAACACACAGGAATATTTATGCTTTGAACGCGGCAAATGTGCAGGATAAAATAAGCCGGTTGTTCGCACCAGGTGTTAGTGAAACAACTACGTTAAACATTCTACATGCACTGTATCAACAACTGTGGCAGCCCTTTGTAAAAGATATACGCTATCAAAAATTGATCATTGTTCCGGATGGAGTGTTGTATAATCTCAATTTTGAATTATTGACACCAAAGGAAATTAATACTTATGCTGAACTTGCTACACAAAGTCTTTTGGCTAAACATACCATAGCTTATAACTATAGTTTGTTTTTGCTTGACCAAAAAAATGAAACCGAGATACACTCAAACTTTGTTGGCTTCGCCCCGGGTTTTTCTGATCATACAAAAGATGCCTATCGCGCAGCGGCAAAGGATTCATTGGAGGTAGATAAAAGTTATCTTACTCTTTTGCCGCAACCATTTACCAGACGACTGGCGCTTAAAATACAGGAGTTATTAGGTGGCAGTGTCTTCCTCGATGACCAGTCAACCGAAAGCACATTCAAGCGCACGGCAGGCGATCACAAGGTCATTCATATAGGCACACATGCTGAGGCAAACAACGACCATCCGCAGTATTCCCGATTGATCTTTGCCAAAGAAGCTATTGCTGCCACGGGCGATAATTCATTGTTTATTGACGAGATATATAGTTGTAATCTAAGCTCTAACCTGACCGTACTCACAGCCTGCGAAACGGGCAGACCCGGCTATGAAGATGGCGAGGGAATGATATCGCTTGCCCATGCTTTTAACTATGCCGGCAGTGAAAGTATATTGACCGGTCTGTGGAAAATAGATGAACAGGCAAGCGCTATATTGCTGAACAAATTTTATGAGAACCTGCTAAATGGAATGGCAAAAGACGAAGCATTGCGCCAGGCAAAGCTTACTTATTTGAAAGAGGCTGATGGCAGAATGCTCGCTCCACAGTACTGGGCCGGTTTGGTGATCATGGGCGATACAGCGCCGATCGTTTTTGACCGGCATGTTTCACCGTGGATCATTGTCATTGTGGCAATAGTTATCCTGTTATTTGCCTGGATTTTTTACCGCCGCTACCAGGCTGCGACAGCTATCAAAGAATAGTTCGGGCAGACATGTAAATTCTTTTATTGACATGCTGCTCAGTAGGAAAGTCTGTACTTTTTACGGGCTTACTTTTCCTCCTTCATTGAGCGACGATCTGCCTTCCCATCAAATCTCTTCGCGCCAAGTGTCAATTTGATTTAATGAAGTCGAAGAAAGTATTTTTTGTCCTGAACCCTTTCAGACATATCTTGTAGAAACTCTTTGATGCAGCACTATTGTTTTATCAGAAGTCTTTTACCATAACGAGCGTTTTGCCAATTTCCCAGGTTGGTTTCTCAGGTGCCTTCTACCGATTGACATATTAGAATTTCAGCACTGCAAATTTTCCAGTTCTTTTCACCGCCATACTGAAATATTACCCGTATAAAATCGTTATGCTCTGGAAAGGCTCAACAATTATTTCTTTGATTGCCTTTTCAAAAGCTTTGAATGATCTTCTGTTTACTAATAAAAAAAGAAGTATGGCAAAATTTGAAAATGTTGCAAATGAACTGGCAAAGAAGTTTATAAATGCCAGCGACAAACGGTACATGCTCAACAGCATCGTATATGATATGAACTACCTGGTATATACCGAAACCCATGAGCCATTAGGTTACGATGCCAAGTCAGCGATCTTCAAACACATTTTTGATATTGTTGCAGGCAGGGAAAAACTTGAGTTGCAGGAAGGCGAAATAATGGAGCCGCAATTTTCAGATATAATTTTCTTTTTCGAACGCCGGAACTTTATATTGAAACAGTTGAAAACCGGAGTACGGCTACAGGCGCAACTCAATTAATTCGCAGCTTGCAAATTGTTTTCAATGCTCAATTACTAATATCTAATCTACACAGAAAATATCCGCATAGAGTCTTCTCATTCTTTTTGTAAACTCGTGTCAATACTATTAAAAAAAGGGTTGGATGTTTTTTACATCCAACCCTTTTTGTGCAAACGAAACCAGCCTTATTCATCCAGCATTTATTGACTGCTCTTGACCAGTTTGAAAGACTTTCTTGTTTTTTCCTGTACAATTTCTGCAATATAAACTCCCGGAATGTAATTACTACCAACCTGCAATGTGCCGCCTGCAACCGTTCTTTTCTCTACTACATGACCGGCAATATCCATGACCAGTAGTGTAATTGGCTTAGTATTATTACCTGACAATACGAGTGTGAAGTAGCTGCTGCTTGGGTTTGGCGAAACCTGTACTTTTAAACCGGGGTTTTCTTTTTCCACTAACACCGGTTTGTCAGGCGCTGGTCTGTCCGCCCTGCAATTGGCACACTTGCCCAGTTTATCTCCTTCCCGCAATTTTTTATATACGTCTTTGGTTTTTTCAGTCTTTGTTTTTCCCTTGTGACACATATAGACCAAATCAGGCTTTTTATAGGAGCTTGCATCAGCATTTACATAGTTGATCAGTTTGTCCGCCTGGCTCACACAACCCTTTGCATCAGTCATGTTTACAGTGTAGGTAGTAGTGGCTTGTGGGCTGACGGAAATAGAAGCACCGGTGGCACCAGTTGACCAACTATAGCTGTACGGCGCTGTGCCGGCCAGTGGGGTTGCAGTTAAAGTGATGGAGGCTGCGGGAGCATAGCCATTATACACTGTATTCATCTCCACACCCGAACTCAATACTTTCACATCCGGTATCATTACTGCTACCGCCGCGTTTACCTGTACCGGCAATTGATAGGTACTTACATTATCACTTTGGTCTTTTACCGTCCAGGTGATTGTGCTGGCACCGGCATTAAACTTTCCGCTGGCATCCGTCCCGCTACCACTTCGAATGGTGGCACCTGTGATCTCATACTTTATACTGGTAATGGTGTAGTTGTCTGTTGCCTGCAGTGGGTCAATACTATAGTTGCCTTCCTGCTTCAGGCAAAAAATTGCTGGTGTGCCGGCATAGCTCAGCAAAGGTTTTATGCTGTCAAGCGACAACATCCAACGCAGCCTGTCTGTAGTCCACGATTTCAACCTGTCAAGTTCGCCCTGGTAGGTTGTGGGGTAGGGGGGATAATTAGGATCTACAAATTTCCCCAGTATCTTCCATTTAGTAAAGTTGGCTGCTACCGAGCCTGTGGCTGCCAGCGCATCACCCCAGTTTTGCACATAGTCGGGCACACTGTCTAGTAGCGGACGCAACTCAGCAAGTCTCTTGAACAACTTCGACTTAAAAGTAGAATCCTCCTGCAGTCGGTAGTACCAACCCATATTGGTATAGCCCTGCGGCAACCAATTCTTATAATAGTTGCAGTTGCCATAGGCTATATCAAAGTCCCAGACCGGCCCGGCAACCAGTTTCGAATTTTTGTCTTTATAGAAGTAGGTGCTTGAGAAAAACAGATCAGGGTTTCGTGAGTGTACCTCTACGATGTAGTAGTCTATAAACGAAGGCACATCTATGTATTTTGCATAACCCTTTTCGCTGTCACTAAAGTCAGGTCCATAGAGCGCTGCTTCAAAACTATCTATATAATCTCTGATGCCGTCCAGGGCTGCCGGGGTAAGGTTTTTAACCTTCGGGTAGGTAAAGCCAAACAACATTTTTGTTTTATCGGCGACAAAAAAAGTATCTCCCGGGTCTATGCGCGACCGTGGATTCACTTCCAGTATAAACCCGTCTTTCGAAATATTCACCCGGTTCACATCCTGCTTTATGCGCTCTACCAGCAGGTACACACCACGGTACGAGCCATCCAGGTACAGGTCAACCGACTTCGTTCTGGGTCCCCACGCCATCATACGGCTACCCAAATAGTAAGCAAGTTGATTGCGCAGCAGGCTCTTGTCGGCATAGTTGGCAATCAGTGCAAAGTCGGTTTGCACCGGCATGCCCAGCAGCGAACTCGCAATATTCAGATCAATGCTATAGGGCTTTTTATTCGACACATCCCAGCTCGAGTGCCCCCTGCCTTTAATTTTTATGCTGTCGTGGTACGATCCGTCGGAAGCCGTCAGGTAAGCCGGCACCTTCTCTTCCCGCGTGATCACCGCATTGTTGGTAGTAATATAAATTTTAGGCAGTGTTTGGGCTTGCACCACCGAATAAATCAGCAGTAGGGGTAATAGACGTTTCATCTTTTTATTTTTAGTGTTTGGTTGATGACAAAAAAAAGTGGTTATGGTCTGGTATTGGCAGCAAGCGTAATCAGACGAAAAAGTTGCAGCAATAAGTTTTACTTTCTTTTACCACATCATTTTTACTTAGAACAAGACTATGAAAATCAATAAAATATCATGGATTGCAGCAGGCAGGCGAGCGCTGAGAAATAAAATAAAATCGACTGTAATTTAATGCGCAGCACAGCGAAAAAAAAACATTGTCATTGGTTCTGCGATTAATTTTTCGGATTTGATGCACTATTATTTTTTGGTTCGGGCTATTGGTTGGTATGGCTACATCGTTGCGTCGCAGTCCGTTCGTCGGCATAGCCATGTGCAGCTATAGGTTGCTGTGGTAAATGGTTCACAATAATGAAATCGTTTGGAAGCCGTTGCGTACTTTAAAAAATTTATCCCGCGGTCATGTACCCCTTACCAGCAAAGAGATTAAAAAAGGTGAAGAAAATACTGCAGGAAACATTTGTAGATTAATGGTGCTGTCAACAATAAAATCAGTCATGGTTGTTGGTTTATGTTAACTAATCACCAACCCTAATTGGCAATATGGCTTTATAGGTAAGAAGCTTACTTTATTCTTTTGTTACCCATTCTTTTCAATTAGCATTGCCTGGTAAAGCAACCACTACAACCTAAATCATTCGTAATCCGGATCACTGTTTGTTACCGTATTCAACACTACAGCCTCGCTGCGGAATAAAAAAAATACACAGCCAAATTATTTGTAAAAGCAGGGATGTAAATTGTGCGCGTAGGCTTCATAAACAAGCTGTCGTTCCGGCGCGATAAAATTCCACTGCATTAATATCTGTTCGTTGAATCGCGTTTACAGTAAGTCTCAACAATCAATCAAAATGAAAAAGACAATTACATTTTTACTCGCCACAACTTTCGCAATCTCCTGTTTTGCCCAAAACTTTGAAGGAAAGATCATTTATAAAAACTCGTACAAAAGCAAAATACCAAATGTGACGGACGTACTACTCACGACCATGATGGGAGCGACACAAGAATATTTCATAAAAAATGGAGATTATAAATCAATAACTGATGGTTCATTGTTTCAGTGGCAGCTCTACGTGAACAAAGACAACAAACTGTATAGTAAAATGTCAAATAATGAAACGATACTTTGGAACGATGGTGCCACTAACCCTGACGAGATCGTAAAGACAGAAGTGAATAAAGGCGCAGCAAAAATCTTAAACTATTTGTGTGATGAACTTATCTTAACCTGTAAAAGTGGAATACAGAAATATTATTTCAACACAAAAATATCAGTCGATCCGAAAATGTTTGCCAGTCACAAGTTTGGAAATTGGTACGACGTAGTTTCAATAACCAACTCGTTACCATTAAAATCAACTATCGACAACGGACAATTTTATTTGGAAAGCGAAGCAACCGAAATAAAAGAAATGCAACTCGAAAAAACACTTTTTCAATTGCCGGAAAACGCAAAGACAATGAAAAGCCCATATTAAGCTGAAAAAAAATCTGCCGTGCGGTCGATTAATGATTGAAGTCTGCGGTGTTGACAGGTGACAGTAGTACAAGATCGTTTTGGTTAATTAAATTAGTCATGATTATTGGGGTGTGTTTACTAATCACCAACCCTAACTTGCCATTCTGCTCTATAGTTACGATGCTTTTCTCACATTCTTTTGTGTTCGCTTTGCCTGTTAGGATAAACATCTACTCCCACATCATTTGCGTTCGCTGGTCTATGATGTTGAACTGAAACAAGGTTTTTACAAAGGCTCACTCGCTCTGTATGTACTAACAAAGATTTGGCGTTGAACGGAGCGTCGCAACAGTGCTACACCAGGGTACATCTGCCGGCTACCAAAAAATAAAACGCGTACTATTGTTTCGCCTGTTGCTTTACCACATCGAAAGTGTACGTGGCTGAGCCGGCGTTGCCATCGGCAGCAATGCCCTGTACAACGACGGCGTATTTGCCTGGCAAATCAGAAGAGTAAAATTGTAACTGCCGCTTCCCGGTGTCATCGATCGCCACATTGGGTGCCCAGTATAGCAATGTGCGAAAATCGGGGAGGGTGCTGTGGTAGTCTTCTTTGTTGGCATAAGTTGGCGCATAAAACTGCCGGCGCATTTGCAACGCTTCGTAGTCCAGCACGGTTGTGGCGGTGTCAAGCTGAAAACTTTGCAGGTCGCCCTTGTACGTAAAAAAGCTGGCAATGCCTGTGAACCTCGCGCTGCCAAGATGATACACTTCGTTGATAGTTTCGAGTTTCTCCACCAACAACGGATCGAAGTGTATGATGTGGTTGCCGGAGTCGAACTGTGGCACACCATCGAGCAAGATGACCGGCTCTTTGATGAGCGGGTTGCCATGCTCATCTTTATCTGCCATCATCAGGTAAAAACGGTCGCGCTTTTTGCGCACCAAAATCTCGCGCACATATTCACGCAGCACTTCTTCCATAGTGGGGAAACGTGTATAATCTTCCAGTAAATAGGAAGCGTCGGGTTTGCCATAGAAATTAGCTGAATCGGTTGTTAGTGCAGCATACCGGTCGATGCGGCTGCTATGATAAACGTGCTGTACCTGCAGGTTGATACTGCGCTGCAACAAGACCGACGCAGGCACTGACTGAGCGCTGGCAACAGGAGTGAAGCCGGCGTATTTTTCGGAAAATGGATTATCGAGATCTAACCGGTACTTGCCGGGGTCAGTGGTATTGACCAGACCGATCATCAACTTGCTGCCGCTATAGCCTTTGGTATTAAAATACACGGTACCGGTTGCACTGCTTATGGCAGGATACAACTGAAAATGCCTGCCGGGTATGGAGAGAAAGGCGGGTATGCCGGCAACAGTTTCGTCCGTTGCTCTGTTGACCACTTTGCCGCTAACGATGTGTCCCTGGTACTCTGGTAAGAAGGTAAGTGGCGGCGTCTGACGGGCAAGCACATCCTTCCATGCAAAGCGGCGCCAACCATGGGTTAGCAGCAGGTTGTCGGTGGCGGCTGCCAGGTTTAGACCGGTGCTTTGACAATAGTATTCAGGAGACTCAATATTGCCCTGCAGATCGGATGAAAGCCACAAATAACTATAGATGTCGGGATGTTGTAAAGACATTAAATCGAGCCAGACAACTGCAACGGAAAGATTGGCGGACAGCGGCTTTTGCATATCGGCTGTGCCAAGGGTAAGAGAAATTTTACTGCGCGGCTGGTAGCTTGCCTGGTCAGTTTGCATTGTAATAGAGAGTTTGCGGGTAGGTGGATTGAAATACAGGCGTTCGCAGACCGGCTGATCGTTTTGATCGAAAAGAGTAATGTGCGAGATGCCTTCTGCCAAAGAAGATCTTTCTACTTCCATAGAAACACGTCCGTTAATTAAAGTAAGCTGGCGGGCTATTTGGATATGCTGACCCGCATGAATAAAAAGATAGGCTGTGTTGTTGGCAGTGTTGGTAGTTATGTTGATCTGTACATAGCTGGCATCCAGGTCTGACAAGTGCAATGCAAAGCCTGAAGGCAAAGCTGCAGGTAAGGGTTTAGTGAAGACATTACCGCCGGTGGTTGTAACAGTGGCTTTGTAAGTATGCTCTTTCTGTGGAGTGAAAATGAAATTTCCAATCCCAAATACCAATGGTGCAAAACGAATAATTGTATCGTTGTTTTCATCGGTCAGCACACCTTTTCCAGCCACGCCTTTGCCTTGTTGATCAACTATTTTAAATGCCACTTTGCCGGGTAAACCCGCAACAAGGTCGCCACCTTCAGGAAAGAATTGAATATCGTTGTCACCTGAAGGCGCAGCAGTAAGGGCAGTATCGGCCTGCAACACGTTAACAATGGAAAGTGACTGGTGATAATAAAATGCCGGGTCAAAATTCTTCATCCAATTGGTATAGCAGCGCAACGTATAGTTGCCAGCCGGCAGGTTGGAGGGCAGCGCAAGTGAACCATCTCCAAGCCCGTTGAGGAGAGAGATTTTTGTTTGCAGTACCGGTTGTTGTGTTTGGTTCAGCACTTCCAGGTAGGCAACTTTACTTAGGTCCAGCAGGTGGTTACTGTCACCGGTGCAATACACTTTGAACCAAACAATTTCGCCTGCTGCATACAAGCTTTGGTCTGTATGTACAAAGATCTTTTCAACGAGATGTTGATTTGAGAAGTTGGTAAACTTTTCATCTATGGCATGGCTCTGCGCATTGGCACATATTTCTATTACCAGCATCAGGAGAATGCCTGCAAGTCTGTTGGCCCGGTGAGAAAAAGCGTTGCTCATTTGATGATAAAGTTTACCAGAACGGTGGTTTTATGTTGGTGCCGCGCAAGGTACAGTCCAGGCAATAGGGCGTGGAGGAATAGTAACCTAATATGGGAGCCGGTGGCGAACCATCGGAGGTGGAGGGACGCAAACCGCCCGCCCCATAATACAGCGCAAGACTATCAGGGTTATTGGGAACATACGTTGTCTGGCAATCGGAAGCGTAGGTTGAGACAAGCTCGTTACGCGCAATAAAAATTCTCTTTTCTTTAGTAGTGGAAGCTAACACATACCCGATCACTTTCTCTGTAGGATTGCTTACGCAGGTTATGTTGCCGCTAATGTCAGAAGGCAACGGGTCAAAAATAGAACCCAGTGATATTCTGAATTGCTCTTCATGAGTTTAAAGAAATCAAAAGCCTTACGTTCAATGGCATATTGCTTTACCAGGATGCTATAGCGCACGCTTGTTTTTTCAGAAGAAGCCGGTATGAACTGAATGGGAGCTTCGCTTATTACATCATGCATCAGTTGCGCTGATGAAGCGATCTGAATGGTAGATGAGTTTTGGTTCCGCCAACAAAAATATAAAGGTTCGAATTTCCGCAAAGGCACGCGGAGTGACCAGCCCATTTTCGTAGCGGAAAAGGTTAGAATAGGCAGAATGAATTTCCCAGGTTTCCACATAGTCCCATTTGTAGTATCGCGTGCTGTCTTGTGGGTCATGTGTGTCAACATATATCTCAATGCCATTGTCTTTTTGCTTCCAACTTACATTATCAATATTGGGTGTTTCTCTCACCTTTGAAAAGGCAGAGAGATACTCACCGCCGGTTGTAGTTTTAATATGCAGCCTGTACTGCTGTAGTGGGCTAAGAGAGGGAACGTAGGTAGTATAGCTGCCGTCGCCAATTTCGCTAAGAGGAAAACTTGAATTGTCCTCGCCTTCGATAGTCACTGTGGCATTGGTTTCTTTTTTTAAAGTTGTAGAATCATTTAGCGGTTGTGTCCGGCTAAGGCTTATGGTCGAATATCCTGTCACATTGATATAACCCTCTACCACCAGGTAATTAGTCTGCTCAGGTCGCAGGTGTGCATCGAACGGTTCTTTGCAAGCAGAGACAATTACACCCAGCAACAAGGCAAAAAGCAAGGTTCTCTTCATGTTAAAATCTGATGTTATAATTGATGAAAGGAATGGCGCTGCCAAAGATGGAAAGTTTGTACCCGTTGATAACTCCACCCTCGCTGGTATAGTACACCGAGTAGGGATTTTTACGGCCCGTAAGATTGTACACGCCAATGGTAAACGAGTTATGTGTCAACTGGTGAACCTTGTGATTGCCCTCTATATTCATAGAGAAATCAGACCGGAAATAGTAGGGAATGCGGTATTCATTTCTGTCTGAGTATAAAGCCCTTTCGGCACCACTATAGGTGTACCTGCCAATCGGTAGGGTAATGGGTCTGCCCGTACTATAGGTTACATTGAGTGATAAGCTGAAACGATGGTTAACAGCATAGTTGCCGACAAATGTTGCATCATGAGGTTTATCAAAATTGGCTGCATAATACCTGCCATTGTTTACGATGGGGCCGATGTTCGCATCGTCCATTTTCAACAATGTGCGTGAGTAGGTATAACTCAACCAGCCATTAAGCTTTCCCACTCTTTTTTTAATCATGAATTCAACGCCATAGGCTTTGCCTTTGGTATTGATGATATCGGTTTCAATGTGCGGATTTAATACCAATTGCGCGCCGCTGCGATAGTCGAGAATATTGTTCAGGCGTTTGTAATAAACTTCTATAGATGTCTCCAATGAATCACGCCCGAAATTTTTGAAAAGGCCCAGCGAGAACTGATCGCCAAACTGCGGTTGTATATTATAGTCACTAAGTTTCCAAATATCGGTAGGAGATATGGCAGTGGTATTTGAAAGCATGTGGATGTATTGTCGCAGCGTATTGTAACCTCCCTTCAAAGATGTGTTCTTCGATAGTGAATATTTGCCAGACAAACGAACCTCGGGTCCGCCGTAGTGTTGTATGATCTTACCTGCAGAATATTGTTCTTTTTTTAGCAGGCTTCCTTCGTCTTTTGGTACTCCTGCCAGGTACACATTTACACTGCGGGGTCCCAGGTAGTCAAACATAGAATAGCGTAAACCACCCTGCAATGAAATTTTCTTTGATACATCGTAGCGGTCATTGATATATAAAGCACTTTCAATAGCCTGCTCATTTTCTATAACGTTGCGGGTAACCAGCGAAGTGGCGCCGAGCGGTACAAATGAACCCGGCTGAAGTTGGTAATAAATTGCGGCCGTTCCCATCTCAAACTGGTGTTTGGCATTCAGGGTGTAGGTCGCTTCAATTTTAGCATTGTATTGGTCAATGCCAAACGACATTTTGTAGGCATTAACCTTATTGTTCTCACTTTCATTATGATAGGAATAACTATCATAGCCCACCACAAAAGCCGTCTCGAGGCGGGTACTGTTGATATGTCTCCACCGCAGCGATAGTGACCTGTTTTGATACCCATAAGTAGTGTCGTTATTCAGCCTGAACTTGTCAGCACTGAGATATCCTGTCAGCGACAGATCATTTTTTTCATCGATCTTTTGGGTGAACAACAAATTGCCATCGTAGAACGAAGCTGCGCTGTTTTTGTAGTTGTCTGGCAATAGTTTCAGCAGCCAGTTTGCGTAGGTTGAGCGGGCACCAATGATAAAGGATGATTTACCTTTTTGTATCGGTCCCTCAAGATTAATGCGGCTGGTAAGCAATCCGATACCGGCAGACCCGGTAAATTTTTCTTTGTTTCCATCGCGCCCGGTGATCTTTAAGACCGAAGAAAGCCGGACCTCCATATTTAGCCGGAATACTGCTTTTATACAACTCAACATCTTTAACTATCTCGGGATTGAAGGCGGAGAAAAATCCGAAAAAATGCGAAGGGTTGAAGATGGTTGCATCATTGAACTGTATGAGGTTTTGATCGGTTCCACCACCTCTCACATTGAAACCGGTGCTGGCTTCACCTACCGATGACACCCCGGGCAATGTCAGTATCACCCGAAGTACATCAGCTTCACCAAATATTGCCGGTACTTGTTTTATCGACTTTATGTTCAGCCTTTCAAAACCCAGTTGTGTACGGTTAACATTGTTGTTTTTTTGCGTGGTTACCGTTACATCTTCCAACACTTTTATTTCATCTTCCAGTAACACCGGTAGCGTACCATTGCCATACACCAGCAGGTGCCGGGTCGCTTTCTTTTTACCAAAACTGTTAATGGTTAACAGGTGTCTTCCTTGTGTCAGCTTTAGTTTATAGATACCGGTGCTGTCGCCGTTCAGCACGGTCTTGTTATCAATAGTCACCGAACTGCTGGCAACAGGTTGTTGGGTGCGGGTGGTAAGTACCAAAACTTTCAGCACCGCCGGCGAAACGGAAGCCGGTGACTTTATTCCGATCTGAAATAATTTATCGTTCTCAAACGTCCTGTCTCTGAGGTTGGCAGCGGCTATGTTGAAGGGCACACTATTAAAAGAGTCAATTACTGCATTTTCACCGGGTGCTTGCAGCGTGGTAACAATGATAGCGTTTTTAGTAAGAAAGACATGCTTGTCTGCATCGATGCTTGCATAGTAATTGGTAAAGTGAAAAGCATTTTTCAGCACCTCTTCCAATGGCAGATCGTGTGCAGTCATGGATACTGCAAATGAGTCGAATAAAGCAGGATCATAATAAAAGGTGTAGCTGGTTTGTTGTTGCAGCACATTCACAAATATAGCTATGGGGTCCCGGTCAAACGTCCAGGTAACGCGGTCTGTTTTCACCGCTTGTGCATTTCCTGCAACATAGAAAAATGCCAGGGCAATGACCAGTAATATATGTATGCGAGACATTGCTTTAGCGGGTTAACTGATTGTAGTAGGTAACGATGGTAACCATTCCGTTCTCCCTATCTTTTTTGTATTTAATATGGTTTTGCCGTATAAACTGCTGCAATTCTTTGCGTTTTTCGGGCAGTAGTTTCAACAATTCATTCCTGGAGCGGAAGCTAAAAAAGCTATTGTTCTTTTTCAGATAGTAGTGGTTGCGGCTGTAAATTTTGTATTCGATCTCACGCTGCAGGCTTGTCTGAATATTTTTCGTTCGCCGAACATATACCGCCGTACTGCCTGCAACCAATATATCGTAGAACCCTGCCGGCACAGCATCGTGCAGCACACTGTTTGCGGGCACATAAGCAAACAAATGACCACCCACCGTAAACGCCTGCACCCTGTCTTTTTGCAATTGAATTTTTGCCGCAGTATCGGGAGTGGGAATGATCACTTCATCGGTTACCAGATTGTACATTATAGGAACTCCGGCATACTGTACATTCTCATAGACCATTGTTCCAATTGTCCAGGATTTTTGTAAAAAGTAGGGTTGTCCTACTTCAAAATTTTGTTTATAGTCAATGTATTCTTTTCCGTTGTAAATGGGTAGCTGACTTGCCAATGCAACATTGTATTGCTGAACCGCATTGGTAAATGCAGGCACAGACGAGGTAGTTACGATCTGTTGTGCAGTTGTTGTGGTGCCAGCTAACAAGGCGGGAAACGCAAGGAGAAAAAATGGTAGGGTCAATTTTCTCATAAGCAAGTTTAGACAACGAATATAAGTGTTTCGGGTTTGACAACGGTCAGCACCCGGGCGTTGCTTTCCTGGTAATTAGCGGTTGAAGATTGTGGTTGCATTGTATAGAATGTGTGTGGAACTGAATGACAATTTGTGGTAACTGGCCGCAGGTTATTTGTTTGAGCATTGTTGCGACGCTCCGTTCAACTATATGTCTTCGATTGGGCTGAACCCATTTAGTAGTTACGTATTGCAAAGCCGCTGATCTTGCAATACATTGTATCCGTCATTTTTATGCTATATAATATATACCTCTCAATAATTTCTTTCAAAAACAACTATTTCTTTATTTAAAAAAATTGAACGTTATGGAAAAAGCTAACAACGTAGATGAGTATATCGCTGGTTTTGCGCCGGCTACACAAAAAGCATTAAAGCAGGTGCGGGCAACCATTCGCGCTACTGCGCCTGCGGCAGAGGAAGGCATCAGCTATGGAATGCCTGCCTATAAACATAACGGAGTGTTGGTTTACTTTGGTGGCTTTACCAATCACATTGGTTTTTATCCCACACCTTCCGGAGTAGAAGAATTTAAGGATAAGTTGGCAAAGTACAAAGGTGCAAAAGGGTCGGTGCAGTTTCCGCTGGATCAACCCATGCCTTTAGATCTGATAGCTGACATTGTGAAGTTTCGCCTGAAAAAAAATAATGAGATACAGAATAAAAAGTAAATGCAGGGCTAAGAAGACTACTACATGCATATTTTCCGCAGATCAACAAAGTAAAAGAAAAGCCCCAACACAGCGCTGCCCTTTAGACGTGCGACGCCACCACTGCCACATCATTGTTCACTGGCTGGTTCCCAAAAAATTTCCCCATCCAAGGCTTACCAACCGTTCGTCGCAATACAACAAATAGATTATAGAGCTGCCTGGCTTATTACTTCACCATAGATCGGTAATAGCCATACCGCGCCTATGGCCTTTAGACGTGCGACCCACCAAGGTGTTGGGGGCACGCGCCACCACTGCCCAATTATTGATGTAAGGTTGGCTCACAATTAATCCCCGGCAAAAAAACAACGGACTTTAGGGCATTAAGGAGAATAAACAATGCAAGTCATGTAAATGTGATTGGCTAATTTTGCCCGACTTTTTACTTCTAAAATCTTACGATATGAGCTTAGGTTATTTTAGCTATCCTGCGCCAGCCAATGAACCGGTTTTGAACTATGCGCCGGGCAGCGACGAGCGCGCTGCACTAAAGAAAGCGCTTACCGAACTAAAGGCGACCGAGACCGATATACCCATGTACATAGGTGGAGAGGAAGTGCGCACAGGCAATAAACGGGCACTGAATCCGCCGCACGAAAGGCAACATGTTCTCGGCTACTATCACTTTGGCGATGCCAGCCATGTGACCAAAGCCATTGATGCTGCGCTTGCTGCCAGGGAATATTGGGCGAACACCCCCTGGGAAACCCGGGCGCACATTTTTTTAAAAGCCGCCGACCTTATTGCCACCAAATACCGCGCTTTGCTAAATGCTGCCACCATGCTTGGGCAAAGCAAAACAGCCTACCAGGCCGAGATTGACAGCGCTTGTGAACTGATAGATTTTCTGCGCTTCAACGTGCATTTTCTCACCAATATATACCAGCAGCAACCGGTCTCGGCTCCGGGTGTGCACAACCGCACCGAATGGCGCCCGCTTGAGGGATTTGTGCTCGCCATTACACCGTTTAATTTTACGGCAATTGCCGGCAACTTGCCAACAAGTGCTGCTATGTGCGGCAATGTAGTAGTGTGGAAGCCTGCCGATACACAGGTATATGCAGCGCAAATGATCATGCGCATACTGCTGGAAGCGGGCTTGCCGGCAGGTGTCATTAACCTGGTATATACCGAAGGCAATGTATTGGGCGATGTATGCCTGAGCCATCGCGATTTTGCCGGCGTGCACTTTACCGGCTCAACAGCCGTCTTCAACACCATATGGAAAACCATTGGCGACAACATTGGCAAGTACCGCACATATCCACGCATCGTGGGCGAGACCGGCGGCAAAGATTTTGTGATCGCACACAAAAGTGCCGAAGTAGATGTGGTGGTTACGGCGTTGGCGCGTGGCGCTTTTGAGTACCAGGGACAAAAATGTTCGGCAGCCTCGCGGGCTTATCTGCCCGATAACCTGGCAGAAGAAATTAAGACAAAACTCGTAGCAGAAGTGCAGACCATGAAGATGGGCACGGTGGAAGATTTCACCAACTTTTTAGGAGCAGTAATAGATGAAAAGAGTTTTGACAAGATCAATAAATACCTCGACAATGTAGATGGTAAATCGGCGACTATACTCACCGGTGGCAAGTGCGACAAAACCAAAGGCTACTTTGTAGAACCCACGATTATTGAAGCCAAAGATCCCCATTATATCACTATGTGCGAGGAGATCTTTGGCCCGGTGCTTACCATCTATACTTATCGAGCAGACCAGTTTGAGGAAGCGTTGCAGTTGGTTGACACCACCTCGCCGTATGGTCTTACCGGCGCTATCATTTCGCACGACCGGCAGGCAATTGAACTTGCCACCCAAAAGCTGCGACACAGTGCGGGCAACTTTTACATCAACGACAAGCCAACCGGTGCGGTGGTGGGTCAGCAACCTTTTGGGGGTGGTCGCGCTAGTGGCACCAACGATAAAGCCGGAAGTATGATAAACCTCTATCGCTGGCTCAGTGCCCGCACCATTAAAGAAACCTTTAACCCGCCAACAGATTATCGTTATTCATTTTTATCGGAAGCATAGAAATGGCTTACGTCAATGGGCTTAGTAGAGGAGTTGCTTTGGCAGCTCCTTTTTTATTTTTTATGAGCCCGGCCGGGGGAGTGCTATTAGGCGGCCGTTGCGTCGCACCCGTGTACCTGGGTAGTTACAGCAGCTTTGCCAACAGAATAGATTTGGCTGAACTAAAATAATTAAGATGAATGAGCAATACCCACGTACTTGTTAATCAAGGAGAACACCAACTTTTAGTACAACTAAAAAAATAGTTGGCAAACTAAACATTTAGTTTATATATTTACACAACTATAAAATTAGTTGAAGATGATCAAGTCGCTGACAAAGGCAGAAGAACAAATAATGCAGGCACTCTGGAAAATAGAGCGGGGTTTTTTAAAAGACATAGCTGATGCAATGCCCGAACCCAAACCACACACCAATACCCTGGCTACCATTCTTAAAATTCTGGTTGAAAAAAAGTTTGTGGCTATAGAAACTTTTGGCAGACTGAACCAATACTCTGCACGGGTAAAAAAAGAAGATTACTCGAATAACTCCATAAAGAACCTTGTTGAAGGATATTTCGAAGGATCCTTCAGTAACGTCGTATCTTTTATGATTCAAAAAAAAGACATTAGTGTAGCTGACCTGGAACTGTTGCTGAAACAAATGAAAAAATCTCAAAAATAAATTCAATGACAAATATTCTGATCTACCTGTTGAAAGTGATTTTGTGCAGTGGGCTTTTGTATAGCTATTACTATTGGGTGTTGCGCGATAAGAAATTCCATCGCTTCAATCGTATTTATCTCCTGTCATCGGTCATTTTTTCAAGTGTCATTCCATTGCTGAAGATTGGGATATGGTCACCTGCTCCGGTACAGCCACTGATAATACAAATGCTGGCGGTCTCCGGCGCGCCGCTACCCGAACCGCAAGTGTTGCCGGTTACAAGCGCTACGTCTGCACTAAACGTTGATACCATCTTTTTAATCATATTTTGTTTTATAAGTTTCCTCTTTGCCCTTCGCCTGGTGCTGGCAATTGCCAAAATTGTGCGGTTGGCAGTTACAAGTCCACAACAACGATGGAGCGGCTTGACCATAGTCTTGACCCCGGCGCAAAATGCTCCCTTTTCTTTCTTCAACTATATATTCTGGAACCCGCAAACGGACATTAATTCACAGGAAGGTCAATGCATTTTGCGGCATGAGCTTGCCCATGTGCGGGAATTGCATAGCGCCGACAAACTGTTCATCAACCTGGTGTTGCTGGCGGGTTGGAGCAACCCTGTATTTTGGTTCATTCGCAAAGAACTTGATCTGATTCACGAATTTATTGCCGATGAAAAAGCCGTTGCCGCCGGCGGACCGTCAGACCTCGCGCGGATGCTGTTACAGGCTACCTTTTCCGGCAACCACTTTTCTATCACTAATTCATTTTTTTATTCACCCGTAAAACGCCGTTTACTTATGCTCAGTCAATCTGGTTCACAAACATTTTCCACCGTGCGCAAATGGTTGGTACTGCCGCTGCTGGTAGCTGCAGGCTGTTTTTTTGCCTTCACCGTAAAGGATGGTTCCACCGGTGAGCCCTATCATCTTAATAAAACGTACACTGTTGTCATCGACCCCGGGCATGGCGGCAGCGACAATGGAGCTATGAGCAGCGATGGTCTGGCCGAAAAAGACCTGGTGTTGCACCTTGCAAAAAAGATAGAAGAGCTAAATGAAAATAAGAATGTGCATATCATTCTTTCTCGCCTGGAAGATGCATTGCTCACCCCACAACAGCGTGTAGCTTTTGCAGAAGAAAAGAAAGCCGACCTGTTCCTGTCATTGCACCTGAATGCTACCTCGGCAATACCCGGCACCACCAATATAAACAGCGGACCTGAAATATATTTGCCCCGCTACAACGACACTTTTATTAAAGAAAGTACTGTACTTGGCAGCCTTTTGTCAGCTAATGTTGCAGACCTCTTCGGTACAACTGCACCACTGAAACAAAAAAGAACTTCTATCTGGGTTTTGAAAGCCAATACCATTTGTCCGTCAGCGCTTTTGGAATCCGGCTACATCACCAACCAGCAGGATGTAACCCGTATGCAGGATCCTGCCAGTGAAACGCAGCTCGCCCAAAAGATCCTGCTGACGATCGATCAGTTTTTGCAATACCGTGAACAAAGCAGTGAAGGCACATTTCCGGGTACTATTTTGCCGGTGGAAGTAGAGCCGGCCCCCGACGCTGCCAGGGATGTGATACAACGCAGTGTGGAAATTTGGAAGGCAAAAAAAGATTTCGCCACACCTCCGGTTTACTACCTTAAATATGTAAGTAATAGAAAAGACGGTTGCTAAAAGCGGTTTGGTTAAGAGAACCACGTTCATCCTATAAGCTCTCGCTCACTGACCGGGAGCTTTTTTTTTGTAAATTTTTTTAACAAGAACCGCTGGATAGTTTTTTGCCGCGTTGAACTTTGACGACGGTCAAAGAATTATTTTTATTTTTTAAAACGGAAAGACTTCTCTTTATCGTCTTAAGAGTTTTGAACAATAACCTGTTGATGAAATTTTTTTTACTGCTAATCGTTTTGCTAAATGTTTCAATGGTGCAGGCGCAAACACACATTTTTGCCCAATTAAAAGGCGCACCCATTAATACTACCGGGTGGACACTTAGCGGAAACGCTCACGTGGGCAATATAACCACAGCAGACAACAGCGAGCTGGTACTTTGTGCCAATCAAAACAACCTGAGTGGCGCGGCATTTTTTAATGAACCAATTAATCTGAGCCTTTGCAGCAAATGGGCTGCGGAATTTGATACGCGTATGTACGATGGCGACCAGGCTGATGGCATTGCCTTTTGTTTTTTGGAAGTGCCGCCCGCCGGGTTTGTTACCGGAGGCGGTTTGGGAATACCCGCCACAGCCCAGGGGCTGAAAGTATGTTTTGATACCTATCTAAACTGTCCGTCAACGGGTACAGCGCTGCCAAAGATTGAACTGCGGTGGGGAACAGGCTATGATGAATGTGGAAGCCAACCAACAATAGACAACAGCAATGGCGCACTTTCTGTCCTTCACTCCAACGATTATGCACATGTAAAAATTACCTATGACGATGGCGCTATCCAGGTTTTCGTAAATGACCAGATGTATCTCTCCGGTTTTCAACAGTTTAATTTTGCCGGTTATCTTGGTTTTACAGCTTCTACCGGTGGCAATACTGACAATCACTCTATTAAAAATGTTGTGATCTACACCGAAATGCCGCCTTCGGAAGCAGGGACAGACAAAACCATCTGTAGTGGTGGCAGTGTGCAGATAGGAGCACCCGGTACCGCTGGTAATGTCTATAGCTGGTATCCCAACCAAAACCTCGATAACTACGGTACTTCCAATCCTACTTTTAGTGCGACCAATAACACCGGCAGCCCGGTGCAGACCAGGTACTATGTAAGCACTGCGTTTGCCAATAATACAAACTGCGCTTCCAGGGACAGTGTTACCATCACGATCTTACCCGAACCTTCAGTTTCAGTTGCTCCAACTGCGGCTACTATCTGCCAGGGTGCTGAAACCCGGTTTTTGGCAACCGTCTCGGGTGGCGGAAGCGACCCGTCAATACAATGGAAACTAAATGGAACTGATGTGGGCAGTGACAGTGTAGGCTACTCTGCCTCAAACTTGCAAACCGGTGATGTTATCTCCAGTATTGTAACTGGCAGCGGTAATTGCCCCGCAACGGTTAGCGAACCATACGTGGTAACGGTAAGCCCGGTTGTTGTGCCTGCCGTGCAAATCAATGCGTCTGACAATAATATCTGTGCTGAAACATCTGTCACGTTTACTGCTTCTTCAGTCAATGCAGGTGCAGCCCCTGTATATACCTGGTTGGTCAATGGTTCGGTGCAAATTACTACAAACTCTACGTTTACAACTACCGGTCTGGCAAACGATAATGAAGTAAAATGCGTGCTTCATTCAAGCCTTGCATGTATAACACAAGCTGACGTGTCGTCGGGCATTATTGTCATGAAGGTGACCCCATTGGTAACTCCGGAGATCAATATACTATCAACAGCATCAGAGATTTGCAAAGGGCAACCGGTAACATTTACCGCGACTGTCATTAACGGTGGCACAAACCCCTTCTACCAATGGAAAAAAAATGATACACCGGTTGGTGATGGAACTGCGCTATACACCGATCCCAATCTCAATAATGGTGATGTGGTTGAGTGTACTTTAGTTTCTGACATACGTTGTGTGAGCCGGTCGATGGCTACAAGCAATGTTTTAAAAATGGTTGTGCACGAGCTTCCTGTTATACCACTCAATCATAATAGGGAACTGTGTAACAATGCGGCTTTTTTAGATGCCGGTGATTTTGCAAGGTATCAATGGAGCACCGGCTCTACAGACAAAAAAATACCAGTAGCCGGATCCGGTGCATTTAAAGTAACGGTTACATCGGTGTACGGTTGTACCGGTGCAAACTCAACCTATGTGCAGTCTATAATACCTGCGCCGGCTAACTTTTTACCGGCTGACTCTGAAGTTTGTGCCTATAGTAACTACCTGGTAAAACCGGCTGGCAATTTTGCAGCGTACCAATGGAGTACCAATGCAGTTACTCCAACTCTTGCTGTGCATGAGCCCGGAACGTATTGGCTGCATGTAACAGATCGCAACGGGTGCTCAGCTACGGATACCGTTGTGTATAAAGAAAAAGATTGCGGCAACGAGATCTATTTTCCAACAGCCTTTACACCCAACGGCGATGGAATTAATGACCTTTTCAAACCTGTTTTTCGCAACCGGGTAAGTCAGTACCAGTTTGCGGTTTATAATCGCTGGGGCAAACTATTATTCTACTCTGCTGAGCCTGGCAGAGGATGGGATGGCACACTAAACGGAACCAAACAAAACGTGGGAGTGTATGTATGGTCGTGCACCTACCAGTTTGGACAACAAGCTCCAAAAAGCGGGCGCGGCACAATCGTGTTGATCAGGTAAAAACTGCGCTGTAACTTTCGGCAACATAATTACCTGAGTATGAAAAATTTTATGACCTTATTGCTGTTTGTGTTTTGTGCAACTGCCGGAAAAACCCAGGCAAAACAATTTGACCAGGCGCTTGCAAACTCGCTGGGAGCCGACGATTATGGTATGAAGATGTACACGCTGGTACTTTTGAAAACAGGCACAAATACCGGGGAGACAAAGACCGTAACCGACAGTATTTTTCGCGGGCACCTGGCAAACATACGCCGCCTGGCATCTATTGGAAAATTGATAGTAGCCGGACCACTGGCAAAGAACGAAAAAATGTACGAGGGTATTTTTATACTGAATGTAGCCACTATTGAAGCTGCACAGGATTTGTTGGGAACCGATCCTGCTGTTAAGGCTCATTTGCTGGAAGCCGAGATCTATCCGTGGTATGGCGCTGCGGCTTTGCCCATGTACCTGCGTGTGCAGGACAAACTGGAGAAAAAAAGTTTTTAAAAAATAATCTCCTGTTTTTTCCTGGTTCTTTGACCAATTAAGGTCTGCCAGTATTTGCGATTCAATTTTTAATTGTACACTTATCGCCTCAGCAAGGCTATGCCGATGAACGGAGCCCCGCAGTGCGGCGGGGTAGACTGTCGCAACCATGCATCAGCAAAGAGCTATTGCCGGTAACCAAAAATTGTTCTGCTTTGGTAACTCGTTTTCCGCAGTTTGATTGTCCTTTTCACTATCCTCATCTACTTTCAGGTTTCACTGAACAAAATGCCCAAACTGCTACAACTTTATGCCAACGCCTACAAGGGTCTCACGAAAGATACGTGGTACCTGTCGCTGGTCATTCTGATCAATCGCAGCGGCACCATGGTAATACCATTTATGAGCATGTATGCCACGCAAAAGCTCGGGTTTAGCATTGCAGCGGCGGGCTTTATGATGGCGTTCTTTGGCATCGGGTCGATTATAGGCGCGTTTATCGGCGGAAAAATAACTGATGCAGTAGGGTTTCATTATGTACAGCGGGTGGCACTGCTGGGCGGTGGATTTATGTTTATCGTGGTAGGTTTTCTTACCCACTATGCTACTATTTGTGCGGGCATATTGGTGCTTAGTATCGTTAATGAGTCGTTTCGACCGGCAAATTCTGCTGCGGTTGCTTTTTATAGCCTGCCCCAAAATCGCACCCGGTCTTATTCGCTCAACCGGTTAGCTGTTAATCTGGGGTGGGCGTGTGGTGGTGCCGTTGGCGGATTTTTGGCGTCGCACAATTACAGCCTGTTGTTTTGGGTGGATGGACTTACTAATATAGCTGCGGCGATTTTGCTGGTGTTTGTATTGAAGAAGCCAACCGCAGCCGTGGACAAAACCAGCCATACAATAGTGCCCGTTGCACCCATTATTCATTCTGCTTACGGCGACAGGCAATACCTCGTTTTTGTGGGGCTGACCATATTGTTCGGCTTTTGTTTTTTCCAAATGTTTTCGCTGTTGCCGGTCTTTTTAAAAACCCGCTTATCCATCAACGAGGGCGAGATCGGGATACTTATGGCGGTCAACGGATTACTGATAGTAGTAATAGAAATGGTGCTAATCTATAATCTTGAGCGACGGCACCGTCCCCTGCAGTTCATTAGCTACGGTGTATGGCTGGTAGCTGTAGCCTACCTTTTGTTCTACTTTATAGAAGGTGGTTTTTTGCTGGCACTCTGCTCTGTTGTGATCATAACTATTGGCGAAATGCTTTCTATGCCATTTATGAACACCTATTGGCTTAGCCGCAGCAACGATAACAACCGGGGTCAATATGCAGGGCTTTATACCATGGCATGGAGTAGCGCGCAGATCGCTGCACCATCGCTGGGTGGCTGGATCGCAGGTACCTATAGTTTTTACGCGTTGTTTTGGGTACTTTTTATAACAGCCGGTTTGGCGGGGTTTGGCTATATGCACCTCATGCGGCGACCGTTGCTGCCGGCCTAGCTTTTTTTGGTCGACGGCTGTGGTCCTATACTGAGACATAGTTGCGATAGTCTACCCCGCCGCACTGCGGGGCTCCGTTCATCGGTATGGCAATGATGTAGCAGTGGCTTCACTAGCAAAAAGTTGCCTTAGGCCAAGGTCCCTAAATAGAAAAGCCACCGCATTGGCAATTAGCAAATGCGATGGCTTTTTTTAAATTAACAGGGTTAACCGATATCTAGTAATTCTACATCGAAAATGAGTGTGCTATTGGGTCCTATTACAGCGCCGGTCTGGCGTTCGCCATAGGCAAGCGACGGATGAAGAAACAACCTGTACTTACTGCCAACGGGCATTAGTTGCAATGCTTCTGTCCAGCCTTTGATCACCATATTCAGTGGAAAAGTTGCGGGTTGACCTCTTTGAACCGAACTGTCGAAAATGGTACCATCGGTCAGGGTGCCGTGGTAGTGACATTTTACTTTATCGGTGGCCTTTGGTTTAGGTCCATCTCCCTCTTTTAATACTTCATATTGCAAACCGCTGTCTGTTGTGTGCACTTCGGGTCGTTGTTTATTAGCCGCCAAAAAATCCTCGCCGGCTTTCAGATTAGTGGACAATTTTTCGTCTTTTGCTTTGTTTAACTTATCAAATAATGACATACAAAATTTTTCTGCAAGATAGAATAAAGCTTGTCCTCCTGTATTTACATTTTCAAGTCAGTCTCATTTTTCCAGTTTGTTAGCTGCCTTTTAAAATGCTCAAATAAAAATAAGGGATAAATGCCCTGGTCGCCATTCAGCAATTTATCCGGCAGTAGCAAATTGGTCTCTTTAGTTTTTCTTTGCAAACCTAACTTTCACCTACATGAAAAGCTATTCTAAGGCTGTTGAGATCCGCTGGAGTGACCTTGATCCAAATTTTCATTTACGGCATTCTGTTTACTACGATTTTGGCGCCTATGTGCGGGTTTGCAGCTTTACCGAGAATGGGTTAGATCCGGCAATGCTGGTGCAACACCATCTTGGTCCTATTCTTTTTCGGGAAGAATGCATCTTCAAAAGGGAAATTCACTTTGGCGACCGCGTAACTATCAACATGGCGCTCAAGCAATCACGTGCTGATTGTAGCCGCTGGACTATTCAGCATGAGATCATCAAAAATGAAGAAAAGGTGTCCGCCATCATTACGGTAGATGGCGCCTGGATGGATACGCAAAAAAGAAAATTGATTGTACCGCCGTTGTTTGTAGTACCTCTTTTTGAACTATTACCCAAAACCCACGACTTTGCGTGGACCTTTCAAAATCAGTAAAATGGTGGGACAATTAGCTATACCGGTTCTTATTGCCCTGGCAGCTTTGGCAAGTTTTGTTACGGGTAAGTTAACCGGCGGTGCCGCTGTTGCCGGAGCGGTGCTTGCTTTATTACTGCATTATTCTGTCGGCATTGTCGGGCCTGGCTTGCTGGCTGCGTTTTTCCTGCTCGGTACACTGGCTACCCGGCATAAACACAGCGCCAAACAAAAGCAGGGTCTGGCAGAGCAAAATAGAGGAAGACGGACCGTAAGCCAGGTTTTTGCCAATGCAGGCGCACCTGTATTGGTAGGTGTTTTTGTTTTTTTTTCTGTGCATTTTTTGGCTGTAGCGCAGTTGGCAATAGCAGCAGGTTTTGCCTCTGCCACTGCCGACACCTTGTCGTCGGAGATGGGAAATGTCTATGGAAAACGATTCTACAATATTGTTTCGTGGAGAAAGGACCAACGTGGGCGGGATGGAGTAATCAGCCTGGAAGGAACCCTGTTCGGTTTGGCTGGCAGTTTACTTATTGCGCTAGTTTATAGCTTGTTCAAAGGGTTTGATAAGACTTTTCTTATTGTTGTCGTGTCAGGTACATTCGGCAATCTATTCGATTCTATTTTGGGAGCAACCGCCGAGCGACATGGGAGGTTGGGGAACAATGCAGTCAATTTTCTCAATACAACTGCTGCAATAATTCTGGCATTGGCGGTTTATCTTTTCACAGACCAAAGAGCATAAAACACGAAAATGTCATTACAAAAAAATTGCGGTTAAGGTCTCTTTTAATCCAGACCTTAACCGCAATCAATAAATTTGCTAGCCGTATTTTACTTTTTTTCGTCGTTATTGTTAACGGGAATGGGAATTAAAACCGGTTCTCTTAAGCCAAACAAAATCGATAACACATCACTCAAACTCATACAAAGTGTTTTAATAGGGTTTTCTATATTATTTCGTTTATAACATTCTCTGATAATAGACGTAAATTACTATTAATAGTTGAGATAAAATGTGAAGTTGACGTTTTTCGCTTTTCCTACACATTAAAGTCTGTTAATCTGTTTTCTCTTCATTTACGGTCAGCAGTCTTTCTTCAATCACCTGCCTGAAAACATTTTTCGCAACTGCACCTCTTTGTAGCATAGGCGCGGCATCCATGGGGATAAACAAAAACGTAGGAATACTTTGTATGCCGAAAAGCCCGCTTAGCTCGGTTTCTTTATCAGTATCAATTTTATAAATAGCAACCTTCCCCTCAAATTCGTCTGATAACTGCTCCAGGGTTGGCGCTACTGACCTGCAGGGACCACACCAGTCAGCATAAAAATCGATGATAGCCGGTACGCTGCCTTTAAATTTCCAGTCCTTTTCATTTTCGAAGTCAAAAACCTTATCTATAAAATCCTGCTTGGTTAAATGTTGCGTTGCCATTATCTGATTAATTTACTAGTAATAAATACAAGAGTCAAACACAGTGCCATAGGCAAAACCCGTGTTTTATACTCACCTACGAAATTGACTGATCTTACGATTTCTCCCCACCCTTTCGATGGGTGAGTTTCCAGCCGCCAAAAATCAGCGCACCAATCGCAACCCCGGCAATAACCAAGGTTCTGATCGTTTCCTTTTTTCTTATCTCTGCATCGGCAGGCGAATTCCAGCCACCATGAATACTGGTGCCAAAGTTAGCACTTGTAAACAGGTTGCCACTCGTTTCAGGTGTAGGCTCACCCTTTGCCAGGTATTTCTTTACTACCCCTGCGGTTATGTTGCGCGTAAGCGTGGGAAATAGAAAGTGAGCAAACTTTAGCAGATAGGCAACAGAACCCAGGTGTACATATTTCTTCGGATCTGTCGCGAGCAGTACCATTGTTTTAGCAACTTCCTGTGGGTCGTACACGGGTGGTGCCGGCATAAGTGCTGTGCCGGTATAGTTGGCGGCGTGTTGTATGCCGGGAGTATCTAAAAAAGCGGGAAACAGGTCGCAGATATGTATTCCCGGGTAGTCAAGTAATTCGCCACGCAATGCCTCTGAAAAACCGCGCAGACCAAACTTGCTGGCGCTATAGCTAACGCTGTAGGGTACCGGAAACCAGCCGCCAATTGAAATGTTATTTATCAACACACCAAATTGCTGTGCCTTAAAGTAGGGGAGAACCGCATGCGCCCCATTCATATAACCAAGCAGGTTGGTCTTTATAACTTTCTCATGTATCTCTATGGGTGTTTCGGTAAATTCTCCTGCTGCCAACACACCGGCATTGTTAACCCAAATATGTATGACTCCACCAAATGCTACCGCCTTAGCTGCCAGTTCCTTCATGGCTTCGGCGTCGGTCACATCGGTCTTTACCGCCAAAGCCAGTGCGCCCAGTTCGCGGCATTCTGCCTCTACTTCGTCCAGGGCAGGCAGGTTGCGTGCTGCCAATACTAGTTTGGTGCCGTAGCGGGCAAATTCAATGGCTGCAGCCCGGCCGGCACCACTGGAGGCACCGGTGATCACAACTGTTTTTCCTTTCAGTTCCAATTGGTTATAGGTTATTCTTGCTGATTGTTTCATATAAAGATTGTTACTACAGGTGTTGGCTAAATAAGTATGCCATCTCCCTCCACCAGGTGCCCCAAACAAAGAAGCCACCGGTGTGGGTGGCTTCTTTGTTTGGGGCTTGTACTTTATAAGTTTTTACTTCCTTTCAGTTTGTCTTTAAATACTTTTTCAAATTTCTCCAGTTTGGGCTGAATTACATAGCGGCAATACATCTGCCCGCCATTGCTGTTATAATAGTTCTGATGATAATTTTCCGCCACATAAAAGTTCTTCAGCGGCTCTATGTCGGTAATTACCGGCTTATCCCAGGCGCCCGATTCATTTAACCTGGTCTTATACTCCCGGGCAATCTCTTTCTGTTCATCATCGTGGTAAAAAACAACGCTGCGGTATTGCGGCCCTTTGTCGTTGCCCTGTTGATCGGGAGTGGTAGGATCGTGTGTTTTCCAAAATACTTCCAGCAATTCGTCAAAGGAAATTTTAGCAGGGTCAAACACTATTTGGCAAACCTCCACATGCCCGGTCTTTTTGCTGCAGACCTGTTCATAAGTGGGGTTCACTATGGCACCACCACTGTAGCCACTTGTTACTTTTAGTACACCATCCAATTGTTGAAAGATGGCTTCAACACACCAAAAACACCCCGCACCAAACGTGGCGGTGTCCGTTTTTATATCAGTAGTCATACGATTAATATTTGCAGTTGTAAGCGCCGAAGGATTTTTTTGAGCGCACGATAAAAGCGAGAGAGCTGCTAAAAAAGTGTTGAGTAACCAAAAATTGTTCTTAGTAAATTTTGCAATCATCGGCGGATAAATTTTACTTTTTTAAACATTACAAACTTACCGTTTCAGTTGCAATAAGAAACTCTGCAACCGCAAGTCTTAACAACTACATAGGAAAATGTTACACATTTAACAGTGCGTTCTTATTTGTAAAAAATTCGAAGTTGCAAAACAACGTAACCCGGTAATGCAGGCTTTAATAACCGGTTTTTGCTTTTTGTGAGCCAGGGTGGGGAATAGGTATGTAGCATTTGTTGCGTCGCACCCGTGTGCTGTAGCACGCAACGCAGCATAGACTGCGTTGTAGCCAGCGTAGCTGTAAAAGAAAGGTATGGATAGCAAATAACCTGGGTATGTTGCTCCTGCTACTTTATCAGTTTTTGGGAGCAGATAACCCAGCGCTCAACCAGGGCGATGCCGTTGAACGGAGCGTCGCAACAAAAGCTCCTGAAACGTTTACTGTTGGCTACCAAAACTCACTTACCTGCTAACGCAATGCCTGGAAAAAAATAGGTATAGACACAACCACTGCCCGCAAAGAAATTTTAAATCTTTTCATAAGGTTGCCTTAACGTGTTCATGATGGGCAGACCATTATTTTTGCACATTAAAAAAAATTGGTATTCCGCCTGCGCGGTTTGTAACTATATGAAATTATTTCCCAAATCGGCTGGTGTGCAACTGGAGTTTGATAAGATAAAGGCGCTGCTCGCCGAACATTGCAGAAGTGAGTATGCAAAACATAAGGCAGAAGAGTTGCGCATACATACAAAAAAAGATTTCATAGACCTGGAGTTGCAGCAAACGCACGAGATGAAGTTGATTAGCCAGCATGCTCAATATTTTCCCGGCGACCAGGTGCTGAACATAAGCAAAGACCTGCGGTTGTTAGCTATACCGGGCGCGTCGCTGGTAGGCGAGCAACTGGTGAGCATAAGAAAATTAGCCGTTAATGTGCAGTCCATTTTCAGGTGGTTCGATAATGAGAGAAGCCTGGCATACCCCGCGCTGAGCCGACGTGATAGACGATACCTATTTTGAAAAGGCGATATTGGACCTGATAGATGATGTGCTGGATGAGACCGGCAGCGTAAAGGACAATGCCTCGGAGGATTTGCAGAGAATAAGGCTGGGTCTGTTTAGAAAACGCAATGAACTACGCCGCATGTTTGAGAAGGTAATAGCCCGGCTGAACAAGTCAGGCTATGCCGCAGATATAGAAGAAAGCTTTAGCAATGGCAGAAGGGTGGTGGCGGTTTTTGCAGAATACAAGCGGCAGGTAAAAGGAATTTTGCATGGTGAAAGTGACACGCGCAAAACAGCCTTTATAGAGCCGGAAGAAACCATAGAATTGAACAATGACATCTACAGCCTTGAAAATGAAGAACGCAAAGAAGTTCAACGGATTTTGCGGAAGCTTACAGCCGATCTTTCGGTATATGCGCGCATTGCTAAAGATATACCATGGTATAGTAGGGGAATATGATTTTATAAAAGCGAAAGCCAGGTTGGCGATTGATATGAATGGCGAGTTTCCGATGGTTGCTGACAAAGCGCATATTGAACTGATAAATGCCTATCATCCCTTGCTGTACCTGTACAATAAAAAGTCGGGAAAGAAACCAATTCCTCTTACTATAACACTTGATGATAAGAACAGGATATTGGTGATAAGCGGCCCGAATGCCGGTGGCAAAACCGTGACGATGAAAACCGTTGGCCTGTTGCAGATGATGATGCAAAGCGGTTTGCTGGTGCCCGTTAATCCCGACCTCGCAGATGGGAATTTTTAAGCAGTTGATGATACACATTGGCGATACCCAAAGCCTGGAGTTTGAATTGAGCACCTATAGCAGTCACCTGAAAAACATGAAACACTTTATGGAAGTGGCAAATGGAAAAACACTATTTTTTATTGATGAATTGGGCAGTGGCAGCGATCCAAATTTAGGTGGTGCTTTTGCTGAAGTGATAATGGAAGAACTGGCGCACAAACATTCGTTTGGTATTGTAACAACGCACTACCTGAACCTGAAAGTGATGGCCAATAAAGTGCCGGGCATTATTAATGGCGCAATGGCGTTTGATGAACAAAACCTGTTGCCGCTGTATAAACTGATTATTGGTAAGCCGGGCAGCTCCTATACTTTTTCAATTGCCGAGCGAATCGGCCTGTCACCGCATCTAATTAAAAAAGCACAGAAAACTGGTGGATGAAGATCATTTTAGCCTGGATAAATTGTTGAACCGGACCGAACAGGACTTGCGGGAAGTGGAGAAAAAAGAAAATGAACTGCAAAAACTGCTGAAAGAAAATGAGCGGCTGAAAAAGGAGATGAGCCATGGTGATGGATAAAGAACGTCACCGGCAGGAAGTAGAAATTGTTAAAGCAGCAAAACAAGGTAACCGAAGAAAGAATTGCCTACCTGAAAGATATGGAGCGCAAGATGAAGCAGATAGTATTTGACTGGCGAAAGGCAGAAGACAAAAGTGAAGGCATGAACCAAATGCACAACTTACTGTTCAGAAAAAAAGATACAGATCGTTAGTAAATAAACTGGCTAAAAAAGTAGAAGGCAAATACGAAGAAGTTGCCACTGAAATAGTTGTGGGGGCAAAAGTAAAACTGAAGAAGAATTACCAGGTGGGTTAGGTGAAGGAGATACGAGGCAAGAGTGCTATTGTGCAGGTTGGCTTGCTGCCGATGAGTGTAGAACTAAGTGACCTGGTAGTGGTGGAAGAAAAAAGCGTTGAATGAACCATGATTTTCAAGGCGCGCCAAACAGATAAATATTTTTTTATACCACGGCCAATAATTAAATGGTATAATTTTCGTTTAAGAATGTGGAATGTTAAAGAATGTTCAATTAAGTATATATTGCAGTGGTACACCTATGATAAATACTTTCGTTGACACATGTTTGTAGATGATCTTCCCTTTACCCGGTTAAGAAAAAAACTGTTGGCAGAACCAGAAACGGGTTGTGTGATAATAGATACTAACCAGGTCGTAATTGCTGTAAATCCGGCATTCCAAAAATTTTTCATCCTTTATAATGATTTTCAAATAGTCGCAGGTGATTATTTGTCGGAGAAGCATTTTGCTTCCTTCCCCGAAAAATTTGTGAGCGATCTGTATAAGGTGACCAATGGAGAAAAGCAGGAAAGTTTTTTTCAGATCGACTATTTGGGAGAAGAGATATTATCATTTGATATCAGCGTTAAACGTTTACGAAAACTAGAGGTTAATAAGGATGGTACCTGCATACTGGTTCACAAAAGAGAAACTCAGCCTTTAATGCCGCAGATAAGACAAAATGAAGATTTTTACAAAACACTTGTCGATCAGTCGACGAGCGTTTATCAGCTTGCTGATGCTTCATTTTCCTTTATCTATTCGAGTGCGGGCATCGAAAGTATTTTGCAGTTCGCCCCGCATGAGGTGCACGGCAAAAACATCATGGAGTTTGTACATCCTGATGATAAGCAACAGGTACGTGACTGGCTGATTGAGGTACGAAAAACCGCGGACAAATTGCTGACCTGCGAATACCGGGTACGCACCAAACAGGGAGATTACATCTGGATAGAAACCAATGCCCGCAATCTGCTGAACAATATAAAGATGCATGCGATAGTCATGCACTTTAGAAATATACAGGTAAAAAAGGTAGCCGATCATTCATTGATACAGGCTGAACAAAGACTTCTCACTATTGCTCAACAATACCGAAGAGTTTTTTATCATTTTAAATAGCCGGTTGCGCATTGTAACCTATAACAAAGCAGCACAGGAGCGCTCTCCTTTTTTCTTTAATGCTGAATTGCAATCGGAAGTTTCTGTACTGGATCTGATAAACGAAGACGAAGTAGAAGAATACATTAATCTTTTTGAAGAGGTATTTACCGGCAAGGAGATAGAGAAAAATCTTTGTTCTTCGATCTGTCGGGCATTGAACATATTTACAGTCACACCTTTCGTCCCCTTTTTGACCAACACAACGACATATTCGGTGTTTTTATCACCTCGATGGATATAACGGAGAGGAAGAAACTGACACAGGAGGTGGCGCTGCACTCTGAACGCCTGAAGACCGCTCAATCCATTGCACGCCTGGGTTATTTTGAGTTTGATCTGACCGATAAAACATTTTTCTGCTCTGACCAATTTTACGATATACTTGAGCTGACCCGCCCGCTACTTAGCTGGCGCGAGATTGCCGGAATAGAAAAAAAGATGTTGCCGGAAGAATGGACTGAGTTGAAGGCTGAAGTGCACAAGGCAATCTGCGAATTAAAAGAATTCAGCCTGGAGTTTAGTTTCATGCCGGGAACCGACAAGGAAAAATACTTGCTGGCAGTAGGGGACTGCGAAAAAAATGAACAATCGGGCACGTTCAAGTTTAGGATAACCCTGCAGGATATAACTGATAGCAAACTTGCAGCGCTTGCTATTCAAACACTTGAGTTGAAGTTTAAGTCGCTGTTTGAGAACAGTATAGATGGTATTATATTGTCTAATGAGACGAGCGAAATTATCTCTGCTAATCCAGCTATTTGTAAACTGCTTGGCTATAGTTTGCCAGAGCTGGTGAAGTTAAATAGAAAGGATCTGCTGGATGTTTCGTCGCCAACAGTTGCCCGTATGATGGAAGACCATCTGCGCAGTGGATCTTACATAGGTGAATTGTTTTTGAAACACAAAAAAGGTTCTTTCATTCCGGTGGAAGTGACCTCGGTATGTATGCAGGACGGTAAAGGAGCTACCTATGTATCAACGATAGTTCGCGACATAACGGAAAAGAAAAAAATTGAGAACGAACAAAAATTGTTGACAGAAGAACTGCTGAAAAACAACCAGGACCTGCAACAATTTTCCTTTATAACCTCGCATAATTTGCGGGCGCCGGTGGCTAACCTGTTGAGTTTGTTAAACTTGTATAACAAAGAAGACTATGCAGATGAATTTAACAGGCTGCTGATTGAAAAATTTGAAGAGGCAACCTTGCAATTGAACCAAACACTGAATGACCTTGTAAATGTGTTGGTTATAAAATCGAATAACAATATTGAGCGCGAAACGATCAGTTTTACTGACATTTTTACACGATGTAATGAAGAATATTGATAATTTGCTGCGCGAAAAAAATGGGATATTGAAGGCTGATTTTTCTGCCATCAATGAGATAAAGTATAACCGGATACACATTGAAAGCATTTTCCTAAACATGATCTCAAATGCCATAAGGTATAGTTCGCCGGAACGAGAACCGCGAATTGAATAAGTTCGTATAATGAGGATAATTGGGTAATTGTTAGAATTTGCCGATAATGGGCTCGGTATGGATCTAAACCGTTATGGCGACAGGCTGTTTGGTTTGTACCAACGGTTTCATGGTAATAAAGAAGGAAAAGGATTGGGTCTGTACATGACACGGTCGCAGATCATTGCCATGGGGGGAAAGATTGAAGTGGAAAGTGAGCCCGGAAAAGGCACAACTTTTAAAATCTATTTTAAATTGTAAAATAAATAATGGCAAAATTTACCGACGTACTTTTAGTTGAAGACGATCCGATTACAATAATGGTGTGTGACAGAATAATTAAAATGACGTTGTTTGCCGATAAAGTTACTTCCTGCGAAAATGGTAAAATAGCAATTGATTACTTATCAATCGCTTGACAATAACAGCGCCTTACCCAAAATTATTTTTTTAGACATTAATATGCCCGTGATGAACGGTTGGGACTTTTTGGAAGAATTTGACAAAGTAAAAGCCGGTTTCACCAAATTGCCACGGATCTATCTGTTATCGTCAACGGTTGATCCGGAAGATTATAAAAAGGCTAAAAATTTTCGTGCTGGTGGAAAGATTTTATTTCGAAGCCACTAAGCAAAGAAGCTTTGGAAAAAATAAATTAGGATGATAAAATACTGAAGTTTGTAAAAGAAGGAAATTCCTTCTTTTTTTATGCCTAAAATTTGAAAGAATATCTAAAGCAGTAAACGATACTTTTTAATGGTATCGCAGTGTACCTGGTACAGCATTCTTTGAATGCTTTTTGTTTTTTTTAGAATGCTGAAAAGCGATATACATGTACAAGGGTGCGACGCAAGTAAAGTTGAAAAATATGTCAACTGCCGGTAACCAAAAAACTAACGAATGAGATGAACGATAAATTTTTGCAGGAAGTAATCTTCAGCGAAAATTTCGTAAATCGGAAATAGCCGGGGACGCCCCGGACTGTCTGAGATCTCCTGCGCCAAATCGCCACCCTTAAGACAGATAAGACCGTTTGCCAAAGCCTGTTGGCCGCCTTTTTTTATCAGCGGTGAACTCCATTTGAAGAGATCTTTGAGCGGTGCGACCGCCCGGGAAACAGCAAAATCGAACTGGCGGTTCTTTATTTCTTCTGCGCGTATATGTTGCGTGCTTACGTTAGTCAATCCAATATTTGCCGCGACCTCCTCAACTATTTTCAACTTTTTTGCAATACTGTCAACCAGATAAAACTCCACTTCTGGAAAAAATATTGCCAGCGGAATACCGGGGAAACCACCACCGGTACCAATATCGATGATCTGCGTGCCCGGTGCAAAATCAATGACCGCCGCAATAGATAAGGAGTGCAAAACATGCCTGAGGTAAAGACTGTCGATGTCTTTGCGCGAGATGACATTGATCCTGGCATTCCACTCTGTGTAGAGTGCCTGCAGCGCCGCGAACTGCTGTAGTTGAGTTGGAGTAAAGTCGCTGAAATATTGTAAAATGATATCCACAGATAGGCAAGATTTAAAGGTTGTGAAACGCGCAGCCGGATCACTTCCAGGATTTTTTGGGTTTTCTGAACAGCGATGGAAGAAACAGGATATAGTATAGACACATAAGCAACTCAAAGAAAATAAAGAAAGGAAACAGGTCCGCTTCGTGCAGTTTCTTCATGGTTTTGTAGTAGATAACTGCCTGTAGGGAAAGCCTGGCGGCAAACACCAACAGGGCGATCCACCAGTTGAAAGTGATGGCAGCGGCTATTGCCAACGGGTAAACCAAAAATTGGGTGGCCGAATACAAGCCCAGTAAAAACTTGTGTTTTGTTTGGTAATATTTGGCAGTAGAATAGTGGCGGGTTTTTTGCGTAAACCAGTCGCCCAGTTCGTTTTGCCTCGCTGAGGGTATGGGCTTCGCGGTCTATGACTATGGCAGTATTGTGTTTGTTGGCCACCTGGTTGATGAATAGATCATCGTCGCCACCGGGTATTTGGTTGATGGAAGAAAAGCCCTTGTTGCGTAAGAAGACGTCTTTTTTATAGCTCAAATTTCGTCCTACTCCCATATACGGAATGCCAGCCAAAGCATAGCTGAGGTATTGGAGCGCAGCATGAAAAGTTTCGAACCGAATAATGCGATTGAGCAAGGAAGAAGTGGGATGATAGCCTCCATAACCCAATACGATTTCGGTCTCGGGGCGATAACCATCCTGCATCAATTGCATCCAGTTTTCACTGGCAGGTACACAATCAGCATCGGTTAACAGGAGTGTCTCGTACCTGGCGCTTTTGATACCCATGCTCAGTGGAAATTTTTTGCCCGACAATGTGTTTCGCTTCCTGCGTCAACTGAATGACATTCAAATTTTTAAAGGTTTTGCGAAATTCATCTATCAGGTATTTTGTATCATCAGTTGAGTTATCATTCACCAAAACAACCTCGTTGCTGGAGCGATAGTTTTGCACCAGCACACCGGGTAAATTTTTTACAATGTTACTGGCTTCGTCGCGGGCACAAATAACAACCGAAACGGCCGTTGCTCGCTGTGTAGTTTGGGCTTGGGTTTAAAAAAGGCGAGACGACTAAAAATAGCAGCATAGTAGATAATCTGAATAAGCGTAACGAGACAAAAAGCACCAAAGACCCATTCCCGCCAATACTGCAATAAAATCATGCGGCAAAAATAGGATTTGCAATACATGCTTGGTAGAGGCTTAATAATTATGTGGAAAATTTGGTTTGACTCCTTGACGCTTCCTTTTTTTCCGGCAGTCCTGGCTAAGAGGGCATATGTACCTCCAGTACAGTCGTTGTTTTTTTCAGGCATCAGGTGATGCACGTACTTCACCAGGCGGCTTTTTGCGCAACCCCTTACATTTGCGCTCTTATGCCTGCACTACAGTTTACACTTCATTGCACCCAGCAACAGTCAGCAGCCAGGGCTGGAAGCATGACCACAGATCATGGTGAAATAGAGACGCCCATTTTTATGCCCGTTGGTACGGTTGGTAGCGTAAAAGCAGTAACCCAGCAACAATTACATACCGATGTAAAAGCACAGATCATATTAGGCAATACTTACCATTTGTACCTGCGACCGGGTCTGGAGGTGTTGGAAGGTGCAGGCGGATTGCATCGCTTTAATGGGCTGGCATAAACCCATATTGACGGACAGCGGCGGGTACCAGGTTTTTTCGCTTGCCGCCAGTCGAAAGATCAATGAACAGGGAGTGATGTTTCAGTCGCACATTGATGGTAGCCGGCATCTGTTTACTCCGGAAAAAGTGATGGACATAGAACGTACGATCGGCGCCGACATCATGATGGCGTTTGACGAATGCCCGCCTTACCCCAGCGAATACAAATATGCAAAGAACAGTATGGAGCTTACCCATCGCTGGCTCGATCGCTGCGTTCACCATTTTGCCACAACGCCAGACAAATATGGGTACGATCAAAACCTGTTTCCCATTGTACAGGGCGGTACCTACAAAGACCTGCGCACGGCCTCCTGCCAATACATTGCATCAAAAAATGCCGTGGGCAATGCGATCGGTGGATTGAGTGTAGGCGAGCCAATGGAAATGATGTATGAGTTTACTGCACTACTGCTGCGAGGAGTTGCCGCTTGATAAACCAAGGTACCTGATGGGAGTGGGCACGCCCTGGAATATTTTGGAATGCATTCACCTGGGCATAGATATGTTTGATTGTGTAATGCCCACGCGCAACGGAAGAAACGGCATGCTGTTTACCACAGCAGGTGTTATCAATATCAAAAACAAAAAGTGGGCTACCGATTTTTCAGTCGTTGACGCCGGTTTGCCCGGCGAAGTCAGCAACTATTATAGCAAAGCCTATCTGCGTCATTTGTTTGTTGCCAGCGAAATTTTGGGTTTGCAATTAGCCAGTCTCCACAACCTGTCCTTCTATCTGTGGTTGGTGCAGGAAGCACGCAAACAGATCATGCTAAACAATTTTGTATCGTGGAAAAATGATATGATACCCATTTTACAACAACGATTATAGACATATGAACCGGTAGAGTTTTTCATTATTTATATTCTTTGTTGTTTCCCGGTAGTTACTACTTGCGTATAGTGCTGCAATTAACAAGTTCTTTCTGCTTCTGTCCACACTTCCTTCTATCTTTGGCGCTCCCGGAAATGAAGCATGAAAAAAATAGACTGGTACATACTTAAGAATCTCCTTATACATTTTTTTATTCTTTGTTCCTTTTTACCTTTATCAGTGTTGTTATTGATATCAGTGAAAAGACCGATGACTTTGTTGAGTCGGGGCTCACTTTCACCCAAATTGTTACCCAATATTATTTTGGCTTTGTTCCGCATATCCTGGCTTTGTTGTTTCCGTTGTTTGTGTTTCTCTCAACTATTTTTTTTACCAGTAAAATGGCTGGGCGCAGTGAAATGATTGCTATACTGGCCAGCGGCACCAGCTTCAACCGTTTTTTACGACCCTTTATACTTGCAGGAATTATATTGGCTTCTATACTATGGCTTGGCAACCGATATGTGATACCCGGGCCAATGCTATAAGGGTAAGTTTTCAGGCAAATTATATTGATAAGAATTCCACCTACAATCCATTAGTTGTCAATCGCACCAATATTTATCTACAGATAGATCAAGTCCAGTTATGCAGGTCTTAGTTACGATACTACATACCAAAACGGGCACGTGCTTTTTTTATCAGCACATAGTAAATAATAAACTCGATTACAATCTGCGGGCAGAAACCATTCGTTGGGATACTGCCAAAAAAAAATGGATCCTCGATAATGTTATTGAGCGATGGATCAACGGTCTGAAAGAAACGGTAAAAATGACCCCGACCAGGTCTATGAATTTTAGCTTTAAACCCTTTGACCTGAAGCGCGATGAATACACAAAAGATAAATTGAATACTCCCGAACTCGACCGATTTATTAAAGCTTGAAGAGCAACGGGGAGTAGAAGGATTAAATGCCTTAAAGGTAGAACGAAACCGTCGCGATGCAACCCCTGTGCGGTAATTATTATTAACCTTGATTGGTGTGCGTTGTAGCCAGCCGAAAAGTGCGGGGCGGCAGTGGTGTGCACCTGGCCATAGGCTTTATTGCCGCTGCGTTGTTTATTTTAACCGACCGTTTTTCAACCATATTTTCAACCAAAGGCAATCTGCATCCGGTGCTGGCAGCCTGGATGCCCAATATTATCTTTTCATTTGTTGCTCTCTGGTTTTACAAGAGAGCACCAAAAGTAATGTTTACCACTCTTATTCGTACAATACTTTTGTTGAAGCAACAATTGTTTTACCTTTATTTATCTCTTAGACTATCTGACTTTATGCAGAATATTAACATTATCATTTTTCTTACTTAATATAAAAAAAATTGTCTTGTCATGGGAATAATTAAAGACAGGTTTAAAGCAAAAGCTGATGAGGCTAAGTAGTGAAATTAAAGCCTTATTAAAAGAGCACGGAAGTAAAAAAATAGGTGAAGTAACCCTTTCCCAAATTTACCAGGGAATGCGTGGTATTACCGGTTTGGTAACTGAAACAAGTTTACTCGATGCACAGGAAGGTATTCGGTTTCGTGGGTACACTATTCCCGAATTGCAGGAAAAATTACCCAAAGCTGAAGGTGGCAGTGAACCATTGCCCGAAGGTTTGTTTTACCTGATGCTGATTGGCGAATTACCCACGCAGCAGGATGTAGATTACATCACTGATATGTGGCAACGTCGCAGCCATGTGCCAAATCATGTATTTGCAACTATCGATGCACTGCCGCTCTCAACCCATCCTATGACGATGTTTGTAGTTGGCATTATGGCATTGCAAACCGAAAGCAATTTTGCCAAGACAGTATGCGAGGGCATGAATAAGAAAGATTACTGGAGTGCCACTTTCGACGATGCTATGGATCTTATTGCCCGCCTGCCACGCATAGCCGCTTATATCTATCGTCGTAAATATAAAAACAACGATCATATTCAGCCCGATGGTTTGCTCGACTGGAGCAGGCAACCTTGCGCATATGATGGGGTATGATGATGAAAGTTTTCACGAGTTGATGCGCTTATATATGACCATTCATGCCGATCACGAAGGCGGCAATGTAAGTGCGCATACAACCCATCTCGTTGGCTCTGCCTTGGCGATGCTTACCAAAGTCTTGCTGCCGGTATGAACGGCTTGGCTGGTCCCTTGCATGGTCTTGCCAACCAGGAAGTGATTAAATGGATTTTTGAAATGCGCGAAGAACTGGAAGCGAAAGTCCAACCAAAGAACAGATAGCAGACTATGTGCAAAAGACATTAGCGTGCAGGAAAAGTAGTTCCGGGTTATGGTCATGCAGTATTGCGCAAAACCGATCCACGCTTTACTGCCCAAATGGAATTTGGTAAAAAGCACATGCCCGATGATCCCCTGGTGCAAACCGTTTGGAATATTTATGAAGCTGTTCCACCCATCTTGCAATCATTGGGTAAAATAAAAAACCCATGGCCGAATGTAGATGCGCATAGTGGTGCCTTACTGGTTCATTATGGCTTGGTAGAGTATGAATTTTATACTGTGTTGTTTGGCGTAAGTCGCGCACTGGGTGTACTGGCAAGCCTTTGTTGGGATAGGGCGTTAGGCTTTGCACTTGAGAGACCAAAGAGTGTAACCACTGAATTGGTGAAAGAATGGCTCGAAGGCAAAGCTGAAGTGTGGGAGTAGTTTTGGTACCAGGCATTTGCAATTCTCATGAAGCCTTTGTTGCGTCGCACTCTTGTACATTTTCAGCGCTATGCAGCCGTGGAAGGTGGAAGGTTGTAAGTTGTAAGTTATAAGTTTTAAGTTGTAGGTTTTAAGTAGAAGAAGCTAGAAGGTAGAAGGTAGAAGGTAGAAGGTAGAAGGTAGAAGGTAGAAGGTAGAAGGTAGAAGGTAGAAGGAAGAAGGTAGAAGGTAGAAGGTAGAAGGTAGAAGGTAGAAGGTAGAAGGTAGAAGGTAGAAGGTAGAAGGTAGAAGGTAGAAGGTAAGGGAAGAAGGTAGAAGGTAGAAGGTAGAAGGTAGAAGGTAGAAAGTAGAAAGTAGAAGGTAGAAAGTAGAAAGTAAAAGGTAGAAGGTAGAAGGAAGAAGGTAGAAGGTAGAAGGTAGAAGGTAGAAGGTAGAAGGTAGAAGGTAGAAGGTAGAAGGTAAAAGGAAGAAGGTAGAAGGTAAAAGGTTTTATGTTGTAAGTTTTAGGTAAAAGCTTCGCGCTCCTGCGCGTCTTCGTGCCTTCGTGGCTCCAGACATGATCGCCTTTTCTATTGGTGTCGACTATGAACATTATTTTGTTTGATACTACAGACCGCAACAAATTATATCCGCTCACACAAACACGTGCTATAGCTGGTATCCGGCAGGGCATCCTTACCGTGCTGGAGCGTTGGCAAAAATTAACTGATGCCAATGTTCTTGTTCTTACCGAGCCTTATCTGCAAAAGTTATACAATGCCATTGCACCCGGCGACTATATTTTTTTGGATGCGCGGATCATTCCTGCAAAGCATCTACTCAAGACCATTATTAATCTTTCACCGGGTGAGGCAATCGCAGATACGACAGGTATTATCAGCCGGCAGATCTACTATCAACAGAGTGCCTGCCCTGGCAGACGTACAGTCATTATTTACCAACGTAAAAACCATTGATAATGTAAAAAAAATAGAGTGGCCGCACCAGTTAATTCAATGGAACGAAAGTTTGTTGCAGTACGATTTTGATCTCATAACCCGCAACCGCATTTCTGCCGGCACCGACGAAAGTGTTTTTCTTGAAAAGCCTGCGAACATTTTTGTTGAAGAAGGTGCAAGCATTCAGTATGCTTATCTCAATGCGTCTGCCGGGCCTGATTTATATTGGGCGCAAAGCCACAATCATGGAAGGTTGTCTAATTCGCGGGCCTTTTGCTATAGGTGAAGGAGCAGTTCTAAAGATGGGCGCAAAAGTTTATGGCGCTACCACCATTGGTCCTTACTGCACAGCCGGCGGCGAAATAAAAAACAGCCTGCTAACTGGCCTATAGCAACAAAGCACACGATGGCTACCTGGGCGATAGTGTGCTGGGCGAATGGTGCAACCTGGGTGCAGGAACAACCAACAGCAATGTCAAAAATACCGGGGGACAAGTAAAACAATGGAACCAATACTTGCAGGATTATCTCCGGCCGGCACAAAGTGTGGTTGTGTCATCGGCGATTATTCACGCACATCCATCAATACTTCTATTAACACCGGCACCGTGATTGGTGTATGTAGTAATGTATTTGATAGCGGATTAACCCAGTCATTTATTCCCGACTTTACCTGGGGCAAAACTGGTTGCAGGTATCGCTACGACAAAGCCATACAAGACATTACCAACTGGCAGCGGATGAAGAATAAAACATTTAACGAGACTGAAAAAGAAATTTTGAAACATATCTTTGACCACCAATAAAGTAAACAATGAGAAAACAAATCGCTGCGGCAAACTGGAAGATGAACCTGAGTTACCAGGAAGCAGAAACCCTGCTCGAAAACATTGTAAATGCCAGTGGTCATGTAGCTGACAACCATTATGTAGTATTTGCAGTCCCTGCTCCGTACCTGGATATGGCGGAAGGAAAAATTGCAAACGAGGCACACATGTATGTTGCAGCGCAAAACATCTATCCAAAAAAATCCGGAGCTTATACTGGCGAGATCTCTGTTACTATGCTCAAGAGCATTGGTGTAGATCATGCGATCGTTGGACACAGCGAACGCCGCGAGTATTTTAATGAAAGCAATGAGTTTCTTGGCGAGAAAGTAAAGATCTGTTTGGAGGGAGGTATTACCCCGATATTCTGTTGCGGTGAAGCCTTGCCCGTGCGTGAAGCCAACGAGCAAAACGATTTTGTGTCCGTTCAATTGCGCGAAAGTTTGTACGATCTTTCTGCCGAACAACTTGAGAAGGTGGTTATCGCTTATGAACCAATCTGGGCAATAGGTACAGGTAAAACGGCCAGCAGCGATCAGGCGCAGGAAATGCATGCACACATCAGGGCTGAACTTGCGCAAGCAATATGGCGAAGAGATAGCAGCCAGAATTTCAATACTCTATGGTGGTAGTGTAAAGGCATCAAATGCTAAAGATATTTTTGGAAAGCCGGATGTAGATGGCGGTCTGGTGGGAGGTTCTTCCCTGATCGCCGAAGAATTTGTAGAGATCATCAAAGCCTTGAAATAACTTGTTCGTTGTAATGAAAACAAAAGAGTAGTCGTTGCCGGCTGCTCTTTTGTTTTTAGAGCATGATGGACTATCTTATGATCAGATTTTCACCATTTGTATTTATGTATGCAAAAAATGAAGCGATACTACTGACGAAGGAGTTCTGGACTAGGTTGGGGCAATATATGAAACCGGTTCCTTCATCTGAAGGTGAGAAGATCAACTGGATAAATTATAAAACAGCAATAAAATATTGTGATCTTATACTGCAGGCCGATCACCAGCATGCCTTATTAGCTTTTGAGCTCTCACATCCGGACTTAGAAAAACAAAATCACTTCGTGCAGCATCTGCAACAAATGCAGCCGCTCATATACCAAACTATGCCTGAGTGGAAATGGCAAATACAAGTTCTGGTAGATAATAGACGGGTGAGCCGTGTATATATAGAACTTAGAAACTGTAACATCTTGAAGAAAGAAAATTGGCCAACAATCATCTCGTTCTTTAAAAACAATCTGCTGGCCTTCGATGCTTTTTGGAGTTCGGCACGCTACAATTTCCAGGGTTTACTTTAATATTATTTGTCGCAGATAGCCTGATATGAATTTGTTTATTAGGGCGTAGACTGATCTGTTAAACGTTGTATTTCTGCCATGGACACATCTACCAACGCATACGCTTTCACATCATTGATACGCATTTCGTCCAGCATATTTACCAGGTTTTGATAACTGCAATCAGCCAGTGGCTTTACCTGTATAAACAAGTCTTTGTCCGCTACTGATCTTTTCTTTGCCAATATAATATCCCGCACTTTTTTATCGTCACTTTGCCGCAGGTTACCGGGCGCATCAAAGTTGGCACCTTCATAATAGTACACAATTTTGTCGCCGGCAGGCAGTAGTGTTAATGTGCCGCTCTCTTTAGTGGTCATCCGGTTATCGTCATCACTTGCCTCTTGCGGCAAAACAAGTTTCATGACCGTTGGTTGATTGATAACTGTAGTAAAAATAAAAAACGTAATCAGCAAAAAGCCAAGATCAACCAGCGGTGTAAGGTCTATGCGCAATGGCTTTTTCTGAAATGTCTTAGGGTGTTTTTTATTACCTGGTGGGTTTGCTGTTACGTCTGCCATACCTGGTTTATTTATTTGTTTAGTTGGTCACTATAAGATCAGCACTTCTTGTATTTCCATAAAGAAACGAAATGAAAAACAAATTTTAAATAGTTACAACAACGCTATGCCCTTGAATGGAGCCCCGCAGTACGGCGGGGTAGACTGTCGCAACGGCTGCTCAATCATGGCATTTTAGCCCCGCGCAGAAAAAGCCTCCCCGAATAGAACTCTACCAATAACTGAACAAAAAAAGCAGACCCTCGTCTGCTTCTTTACATGCTGATAATCCATACAATATTTGGTTCTTATTTTACTGCTGTGTGGTCTGAATGTTTTTTGCGGTTGGCTTTCAATTGAGCCTTTTGTTCTGCTGTCAGCAACGACTTAATATCTGCCTTGTGCTTTTTAGCAGCGGTTTTCATTTGTTCTTTTTTATCGGCTTCGCTAAGCGAAGTATTGCTTTTTATACTGGCAATATTGCTTTTGAAAGTAGTATTGAGTTGTGCAACTTTTGCAGACTGATCGGTACTTAAATTCAGGTTTTGGGTAAGGTCAGCCATGTGCCCGTTGTGCTTGCCAAACTTCTTATCGCCCTTTTGTTGGCTTCTTACATCTGCTGCTTTCTTTTGTTGATCAGGTGTCAAAACAGCCATCATTTTCTGGCGACGTTCCTGCTTCAATGCCTGCAGTTTTACTTTCTGATCACTGCTTTTGTCTGCCTTCAGATCTTTAAATTGCTGCCGGTAAGACTCAGAAATAGACTTCATTTGTGTCTGCTGATCGGCACTCAGATTTAACTGGCTGAAGTCTTGCTTCATGTGTTTGCCGGTTCTCTGGTCATGTTTCATGGTATTGTTATCCGTTGTTTGCGCCATAGATGTTAGCGCGACCATTAGAGCAAATATGCCTGTTGCTAATTTTTTCATTTTTACTTGTTTTTGTAGTAGAATAGACGCTGGCTATTGAGTTGAGTTTAAAAAGAATGCTCCGGATGGCTTGTTAAATAATAATTAATGCCTTGAAATAATAGCTTGTTCAGATAGTAATAAACGTTTGGAATTCTTGAATATTTTGTAAGCAGATGTGATGAAACATATTATCTTACCTCATTAATTAAAACCAACAAAAAACTAACCAACAATGAAAAAATTGTGTTTTGTGCTCCTGGCTGTTGCGGGCGCTTTGCTGTTTCAATTTTGTTCGTCTTCTAAAAAGGCAATGGCGCATCCTGCCATTACTTATATGAACAATATTCAGCCCATTATGCTTACCAGTTGCACACCTTGTCACTTTCCACCCAAGGGAAATAAGAAGCCGTATGACACCTATGTGGCGGTAAAAAGCGATATTGATTTCATTTTGGTGCGGGTGCAAAAAGCTCCGGGCGAAAAAGGATTTATGCCCGCGCGTCATCCAAAGCTTTCCGACTTAACTATACTGGTATTTAAACAATGGCAAACTGACGGTCTGCTGGAGAACTAGTTGTTTTACTCCATCATTGGAATTAAAAAAGCCCTTCTGTTTTTGCAGAAGGGCTTTCTTTATAATGCAGCTTTTAATTTTTCAGGCATTCTTTTGGTCCAGGTTCTTTCAGTACGTTTTTCAACGCGATGATGTAACCTGGTATGTGTAGAAGGAGTGTGCCTTGGTGCAAGTCCTTTTTTGCTAAATGGATGTTCTTCGGCAACAGGAATGTTTTGTCCGATCACTTTTATAATGTCTTTCAAATAAGCTCTTTCTTCTCCATCGCAAAATGATAAGGCTATACCACTTGCTCCTGCACGGCCGGTTCGACCAATACGGTGTACATAAGTTTCAGGAACGTTGGGCAATTCAAAATTGATAACGTGCGATAACGTCGTCTAATGTCAATACCACGTGCGGCAATATCTGTTGCAACCAATACTCTTAATTCACCGTTTTTAAACATGGATAATGCACTTTGTCTTGCAGTTTGCGACTTATCGCCATGAATGGCATCAGCAGTATATATTTGCGCGGTTAAGAAACTTGGCAACTTTATCAGCGCCATGTTTGGTGCGGGTAAAAACAAGTGCAGTTTTAATGTTGCTATCTTTCAAAAGATGCAGCAATAAGCGATGGTTTGTCACCTTTCTCAACAAAAAATACAGCTTGCTCAATTTTTTCAGCAGTAGAGGAAACAGGGGTTACTTCCACTCGTACAGGGTTGTTAAATATGGTATCGGCAAGTCGTGGCAATTTCGGTCGGCATAGTTGCAGAGAAAAACAAGGTTTGTCTTTTTGCTGGAATTTTTGCAATCACCTTTTTTACATCGTGTATAAAACCCATATCCAGCATACGGTCAGCTTCATCCAATACAAACATACTCTATATGTTGTAGGTTAATATGTCGTTGGTCAATCAGGTCAAGTAAACTGCCCGGTGTAGCAATTAATATATCAATGCCATGTCGCAATGCATTAACCTGTGGCACTTGCGATACGCCACCAAACACCACCAGGTGACTAGCCCGGTATATTCGCCATAAGCCATAAAGCTTTCACCAATTTGAATGGCCAGTTCACGGGTTGGTGTAAGTATTAAGGCTTTTATTTTTCTGCGTCCCTGTTGCGTGCCTTTTTGTTGCATGCAATAATTTGCAAAATAGGTATAGCAAAAGCTGCTGTTTTACCGGTGCCGGTTTGGGCACAACCTAACAGGTCTCTGCGTTCTAATAATACAGGTATTGCTTGTTCCTGTATAGGTGTAGGATTGGTATATCCTTCTGTTTTGAGCGCCTTTAAAATGGGCTCAATTAAATTCAAATTTTCGAATAACAAAGTCAATAAATATTTATATAAAATAATTACAGCCTCACAAAATGTATGTAAAGAAAGATTGAATATTCTGCTCATCATATATGACCAGATGAAGCTTTAAAGGAGAAGGAAGATTATCGGGTCTGCTTAGAGAGAGAGTATATGAATGCTGCAAATGTAGACCAACAAATGCAAAGGCTATTGTAAAGGTCAAATGCTCAGGTGTTTTTTTATTGGGTGACCGGTATTGGTACATCGATGATGCATAGTTGCGACAGTCTGCCCCGCCGTACTGCGGGGCTCCGTTCATCAGCAAACCATTGTGCAGCTTAGCCTGCATTTAGATAAAAACAGTAATAAAAAAAGGATCACCTGCAGGCGATCCTTAAAGATCTTTACAAACGGTGCTTTATCTTATACTGAAATAAAGTCACTTTCATCCGGGTTGGTACCGGTACCGCTAATGGTATAGCCACCTTCTCATATCCTCCAGTTTCTCACCGTCGGAAGTAACAAGGTTAGGATATTCATTGCTTTCATGTTCTGTTTTTTCAGTTTCGCTCACTACGTCTTTCTTCTCTTCTGCGGATGTCTCATCGTTTAGTTTGTCTGGCATAACTGTATGTGTTTTTTTAAGTGGAGATAATATAGAAACTTCCACGAATAAGAAGCAAATACTAAGCCATTGCAAAAAATTGATATAGTTCTCTGCACTACTCTTTACTTATTTTTAAAAGTGCACGAAATCTTCTTAAACAACCTGTAGTAAAATCCTTCTTTCAATGTGCATTCTCCTGATAACTAATTTGATATGTTAATTTGAGCCCCCCTGGCAATTTGGTGCAGCAAAATTCGTTTCCCATTATTAGAAAACGTGTCTGGCGTTTTTCTTAATTGACCCCCCCGAAAACTACTATGTTAAACGAAGCTTTTTCCCTGCCTGCCAATGAAGCAGACCGCCTGCTTGAACTGAGCAGTTATGATCTTGATTATTCCGATATGAAAGATCGGTTCAGTGATCTGACCAGGCTTGCTGCCAAGATTGCCGGTGTGCCCATCTCACTCATTAACCTTATCGACTCCTACACGCAGTGGACCATTGCCGACTTTGGTCTCGACATTGAACAAATGCCACGCGAAAAATCTGTTTGCCAATATACCATTAGTGGCGACTTCTCATTTCGAGGTAAAGGACCTTACAAAAGATCCCCGTTTTAACGAAAGATTTTACGTAGTGGGTGAACCGCATTTGAAATATTATTATGGCGTAACCTTGAAGTCTTCAACCGGCAATAATATAGGTGCGCTCTGCGTGCTCGATCAGCAGGAACGGCAGATATCGCCGGAAAAGGCTGAGATGCTTAAGATAATAGCCGATGAAATTGTTGACCGGCTGAAGACCTATAAAACAATAGAGACACTACGGCATACGGTGCGTGAAGCCAGGCAAACAAAAATGAAAGTGGCGCACGACATTCGTGGACCCCTAAATGGTATCATAGGTTTGGCAGGTATTATAGCTGAGCAGGGTGAAGCCAACAAACTGGAAGATGTATTGCAGTTCATTGCTATGATACAAAAAAGCGGCAACTCAATATTGGAATTGGCAGATGAAATATTATCTGATGAAAAAGGCTCTTACAGGTCTGCAAAAAAAGCAGCCGGCAACAACTTCAACATCACCGTTTTTAAAGAGAAACTGGAGAAATTATATGTTCCCCAAACTATAAGCAAAGACATTGTTTTCACGGTGCAGACCAATGATGCCTGCAAGCAAATTCCTATTGCCAAAAACAAGTTGTTGCAAATAGCCGGCAACCTTATTTCGAATGCTGTAAAGTTCACCCCGGAAAAAGGAAGAATATTGGTTGAACTGAATCTTGAAATGCGAAACAACCAAAACGTATTGCACCTGGTAGTGGAAGAACTCTGGTATTGGCATTACCGCTGAAAAAATGAAATCTTTATTAAATGGCAGTGCAGAGTCTACTAATGGAACGGATGGCGAACAGGGCTATGGTTTCGGTCTGGCGCTGGTAAAACATTTGGTTGACAGCCTGAAAGGTGAAATGCGCATTACATCCGGCGAGGGTGTTGGCACAAGGTTTAGCATAGCGCTTCCGCAGCCTCACATTGCCGGTTTAAATTAGTACGTGATACAACTTGTGTTCACTCAACATTTGCATAGCGGCAACTGCAGGTGGTAAAGACCTGCAGGAGATTACGTGCCTCTATATTCATTATTGAAAATACCTTCCCATTTACCTGATAAAAGCTCAGTAAAGTTTCAACAGTACAAGGGAGCGTCGCAACAACCGTCGCTGCCTGCTAAAATGCCCGCTACCAAAAAAGCAGTTAAAATGCACTCAGGCAAAAGCTGGTAAACTTTACCTTCGCAGCATGATGAGCAAAATTAAAAGCCTGTTGCTGCTGCCCATTGCATTGTGTGTTTTGGCAGCACAGGGTCAAGCACCGGCTACCACCTCCAGCGCCGATATATTTCTTCAATTGAAAAAATTAAATGTTCTTGCCAGTGTGTTGTACGTGGCAGCACACCCCGACGATGAGAACAATGGCTTGCTGCCCTACTTTGCCAAAGAGAAACTCTATCGTACTGCTTACCTCAGCCTAACCCGTGGCGACGGCGGCCAGAACCTGATCGGCAGCGAACAGGGTATAGAACTGGGCATGATAAGAACCCAGGAGCTTTTGGCAGCGCGAAGGATTGATGGCGCCGAACAATACTTTAGCCGGGCGTTTGAGTTTGGCTTTAGCAAAAGCGCTGACGAAGCCCTGAGCATTTGGGACAAAGAAAAAATTCTCAGCGATGTGGTTTGGATCATACGGCAGTACCAGCCCGATGTCATCATCAAGCGTTTTCCACCCGACAAGCGCGCCGGTCATGGTCACCATGCTGCCTCTTCTATACTCGCAGATGAAGCCTTTACAGCCGCTGCCGATCCCAAACGTTTCCCCGAACAGTTTGCTTATGGTGTAAAGCCCTGGCAGGCAAAACGGCTTATGTGGAACACCTACAACTTTGGCTCGAACAATACAACCAGCAACGATCAGTTAAAAATAGAAGTGGGGGGCTACAACCCTTTGCTTGGCAAAAGCTATGGCGAGCTGGGCGGTGAGGCACGCAGTATGCACAAGAGCCAGGGCGAAGGCAGACCACGCCGCCGCGGACAGATCGTTGAATATTTTTCTACGCTTAAAGGTGAGGCTCCGGAGACGGGACTTATGGATGATGTGGAAACCAGTTGGTCAAGGATCAGTGGTGGAAGTAAGATAGAGCCTATGGTCAATACCATAATTGCCCAATTTAATTTTCAGCAACCCGAGCTTTCAGTGCCTGCATTAGTGCGCCTCTACAGCGCCATTAAAGCCTTGCCTGAAGGCAACTGGCGAAACAAGAAACTGGCAGAAACACAGGCTATAATAGAGGAATGTTCAGCCTTGTTTGCAGAAGCGGTAACCGGTCAGGAGTTTGCCGTGCAGGGCGATAGCCTTACGGTCAACTTTAATTTTAATTGCAGAAGTAACATAGGCGCAACAGTAAAGGAAATTGCACTTATGTCTTCGGACGGTGTAATGCAGCAACGGCTACAAAAAATTAAAGCTGATTCGCTGGGCTCTGTTTTCTATTTTTCGGCTGCAAAAGCCAATGTTTTAGACAGTGCTGTCAATGTATCACTGGCACAAAACCAAAACGCCTCTCTCGATTATACATACAGGATCAATGACAATGCATCGTTATCACAACCCTATTGGTTAAACCGTGCAATGAAGCCGGGTTACTTCGATGTACCTAATCCACTGCTTATTGGCGAACCCGAAAGCAAGCCCAATTACTTTGCGCATTTTATTGTCAACATCAGCGGGCAGGATTTTGCAGTAGAGCGACCGCTACAGTATAAATTTGTTGACCCTGTTCGGGGCGAATTGTATGAACCGGTGACGGTTATACCTAAGGTACTGGTATCTATTTCTCCTACCATTGTACTTAGCAATGTATCACCCCCAACCCATCCATCAATATATGTAAACTATGTTAGCAACATCAATGCTGCCAGGGTTCCGGTGACCGTTACCTTACAAAACGGTAGTGGCACCGATGTGTTTAAAGACGTACCTGTCAATTTCAAGAAAGGGGTCAGTGGCTCCTTCCCGGTACAGTTGAAAGATGTGTACTACCAGGGTCAGAAAAAATATATTGAGCCGGTTCTTTCGTTACAGCTCAATGGCAAAGAAGAACTCTTCACTTACAACCTGCGTACTATCCACTACGACCACATTCCCTATCTCAATTACTTTTATCGCGACAATGTGCGGGTTATAGACGATGAAATTAAAACAGTAGGGCACAAGATCGCCTACATTGTTGGCGCCGGCGACAAAGTGCCGGATGCGCTTACAGCCATGGGCTTCGACGTACATTTTTTAAATGAGAATGAGATCAACGATGCTACGCTCCGGCAGTTTGATGCCGTGGTAGTTGGAATACGTGCTTATAATATTTTAGACTACCTGAGTACCAAAAATGATGTCTTCAACCGCTATATTCAAAATGGTGGCAACATGATCGTGCAGTACATGAAGAGTAATCAGGGTACTGCCGGTCCCATACACGCGGGCCCCTATCCGTTTGCGGTTAATTCAACCCGTGTAACCGAAGAAAATGCAAAGGTCAATTTCCTGTTACCCGATCATCCCGCGTTTAATTATCCCAATAAGATCACTGAAAAAGATTTTGCCGGTTGGGTGCAGGAGCGCAGTACTTATCAGGCTGACCCTGCTGTAACAGATCGCTTTGAGAAGTTGATAGCGATGAACGATACGGGTGAAAACGAAAGCAATGGCAGTCTCGTAGTTGCAAAATATGGCAAGGGCAATTTTGTGTATGTCAGCCTGGTCTTGTTTCGCCAGTTGCCTGCCGCGGTGCCAGGTGCCTACCGTCTGCTTGCCAACCTGATAGCGCTACCCCAAAATAAATAACATGGCAAAAAAGTACAGGCAGCGGCGCAAGATCAGTTTTGTTATGCTTATTATTATTGGGTTGTTGCTGGGCATGGCGATCAAACATGTAGCGATAGGTTTGATCATCGGGCTCATTTTTGGTCTGCTTGCCAGCGGCATGGTCAGTGCCAACAGAGAGGATTAACACGTGCTTTGCCGTAATATTTCACGAATTTTTTTTGTGAGCCCGGCAATAGAAATGCTATTGGGCGGCCGTTGCGTCGCACCCGTGTGCGGTAGTTTCTCTCTTCAGCTTTAGGAGTAGAGCGCGGGATATAACAATTTGATTCTTATTGGGAAGTCTCGTCGAAAAAGAATGTGGCCTATCCCATTGGTTTCCTTTTAGGCCGCCTCATCCGTGTTCCCAAAATTATCGCTGTATATCCGTCCAATCAGCGCCATCCGTGTTCCTTCTGAAAAATCGAACCTATTATATCCATCTCATCCCTGTCCTCCTTGTTCCCTCTGCAAAATCAACCTATAATATCCATCTAATCTGTGTCCTCCGTGTTCCCTGTAATATCCATCTCATCCGTGTTCCTGTTTAGTTGGGTGTCGCTAACCGGCGTGTAGGTAAGCTCCACATCAGTTTCCGGATAAGATACACAAGTAAGTATTAAACCATCTTGCAGGTCTTTATCAGTAAGTACATCGTTTATCGTCATCTTCACCTTACCACTTATACAGCGTGCCGTGCAGGTACTACATCTGCCACCTCTGCAGCTAAACGGCAGGCGGATATGATGATGCAAGGCTACCTCGAGAATGTTGTGTGGATAGCCAACTTTCAGGTGGTGCACTTTGTCGTGATAATGAATGATCACAGTGTGTTCTGTGATATCTGTTAACACAGGCGGTGGCGGTGGAATGGCAAAGAAATTCTCCCGCCGTATTGCATCCGCGCTATACTTCATCACCTTAAGGGTGAACTGTGTCATGCGCATAAAGGCTTCCGGGCCGCAGAGATAAAAGCGAACCTTTGCATGCTGATGTTTTGCAAAAGAATGTGTTCAAGGAGGCTATTGTTCAGCCGTTGCGACCGGCGCGTATGGTTGAGCGGGTGGCTAAAAACCTCCACCATTTGGAACCGCTCAGTAAACGTTTTTTCCAGTTCGAGCAATTCATTTCTAAAGATGCTTTCTGCTTCATTGCGGTTCTGGTTTATCAACAAAACTTTTGGCAAATCAAATTGATACAACAGATGTTTTATCAATGAAAATACAGGTGTAATACCGCTGCCGGCAGCAATGAACACCGCTGTATCGCAATCGGGTGTTTCAATCGTAAACCTGCCGGTGGGTGGCAGGCTCGTTACAATGTCGCCGGTCTTTAAGTGATCGAAAAGGTGCCGGCTGAGTTCGCCATTTTCAATGCGTTTGATCGTGAAAAAGATGGTTTCATCAACGCCGGGTGTGGAACTGATAGAGTAGGAGCGGCGTACTTCCTTGCCGTGCAGCGTAACCAGCAACGTAAAAAATTGTCCGGCTTTATAGAGTATTGTTTTGTTGTCTATCGCTTCAACCGTATAGCTTTTACTTACTGGTGTTTCTTGCCTGATCGATAAAATACGAAGGTGTAAATGTTCCATTACTTGTTGGCTTGCAGCAGCTTTTTATAGATCGAAAAGTTTTCATCGTCAAAGCAAACAAAAATAATTTCTTCCAGTTTGTTGGGGTGAGCCGCAACAAAGTCTTTGACGGTATCTGTGGCAATTTGTGCTGCTGCCTGTTTTGGATAGCCGTACACTCCTGTGCTGATGTTGGGAAATGCTATGGTCGTCAATTTGTTCTCAATGGCGAGTTGAAGAGAATGTATGTAACAATTGGCTAACAAATGGGCTTCATTTTTCTTACCTCCGTTATACACCGGTCCAACAGTATGTATCACCATTTGTGCGGTCAAATTGCCGCCAGTTGTAATCACCGCATCCCCGGTTTTGCATCCTCCCTGCCGCTCACGTATCAGTTTACATTCGTCCAGTATTGCACTTCCTCCGGCGCGGTGTATGGCACCATCTACACCGCCGCCGCCCAGTAATGAACTGTTGGCTGCATTTACTATTGCATCAACTTTCATTTTAGTAATATCGCCTTTTTGTAGCTTTATTCTTGTCATATCTTAAAAAAGAGTTTGTACGCCGTTAGCTATTTTATTCTCATGTTCCAGCAGCCATTTCTTTCTCCACACTCCACCCGAATAGCCGGTTAGCGATTGATTGCTGCCAATAACTCTGTGGCAGGGTACCACAATACATAAATTGTTTTTTCCATTGGTTGAGGCTGCTGCTCTAATGCAACCAGGATCCCCTAATCTTTTCGCCAATGTCAGGTAACTGATCGTTTTACCGAACGAAATGTTGAGTAGTTCATTCCAGACCCTCGTTTGAAATTCGGTGCCGTTTTGGTGTACGGCGACAGCTAAAGCTTCTTCTTTTACCGTTAAAATATTCTATTAGTTCCTCTATGCAGCGGAGCAGCACCGGGTTGGTTGCTGGCGTTGGGTGATCAGCAGCATCGTCAGCAAAAGTGATCTCACTGACAAACAGATCTGTTGCACCGATCTTTAGAAGACCCAGGGGCGACTGGTAAAAGGCGTAAGATATTTCGTTCACGTTATCCTATTTTCAACCCATTATTAACAGGTTGTTGTGGCTGTAATAAGATCACCTCATTTTGTTCATCATACACGCCCAGTACCAGGCATTCGCTTACAAAGCCTGCAATTCGTTTAGGTGCAAAATTAACTACTGCCACCACCTGCTGATTTAGTAATTGTTCCTTTGTATAATGCTTAGTAATTTGCGCCGATGATTGTTTTTTACCAAATTTTCCAAAGTCTATTGTCATTTGCCAGGCAGGTTTTTTTGCTTTTGGAAAATCCCGGACGTCAACAATTGTTCCTGTGAGGATGTTTAATTTCTCGAAATCTTCCCAGGTTATCATAAACAATATTTCTTCTCAAAACTAAACAACAAAAAAGTATGAAACGTCAGGCCACAGCAGTTTGGAACGGTTCCGGTAAAGAAGGTTCCGGTACACTGAGCACACAAAGCACTGTATTAAGCAGCACACAGTATTCGTATAAGTCCCGCTTTGAAGAAGGGGTTGGTACCAATCCTGAGGAATTAATGGCAGCAGCGCATGCAGGCTGCTTTACTATGAAACTGAGCTTTGTATTAGGTGAAGCAGGTTTTACTCCTGAAAAACTGGAAACAACCTGCAGCATAACCCTTGAAAATGGTGCTATAACAACATCTCACCTGGTGGTAAAAGCAACCATTCCCGGCATCAGCCAGGATGAATTTGAAAAGGCTGCAAAAGATGCAAAGGAAAATTGCCCGGTAAGCAAAGCTTACAATCTTGACATCAGCCTGGATGCAAGTCTTGTATAGCAAACAGTCTTGTATCGCATAAAAAAACTGCCGGGCAAGTGCCCGGCAGTTTTTTTATGCGACCATTTTTCAAGCCGACACTTTTACTTTGGCTTTTCAAGTCATCTGCGCAATATCTTTTTTTCTATGTTCGTTATAAAAAAGCATTGGGCTACAATTGTTATTGCCTGCCCGCTGCATAAATGAAAACTTTTCAAACTATGAAAAAGTACATTACCGCCCCCGGATCAGAAGATACATTTTATGGTACGCTCAACCACGATACAAAGGAAGCTGCAAAAAAAGCGATCCACGTCGTCAGCCTAAAGGCAGATGCGGTTGCCATTTTATTAATTATGTTGGGTGGCATTATAGCTGTTATATCCGAAACCAGGGTTTTTGGCGTGACCGTTGCAGTAGCGGGTTTTACAATGCTGTTCCTGCGGCTTGAAGAGAAATTTTGAGACCCGTAGATCTATAAATCCTTTTCGTTTTTCTCCCGTGCGTTTCTCTGACTGTGTACTTTGGTGGCGCTATTGCTAATAAAATTGCGCAGTTTTTTACAAGATCAATTACTGGCCCAGGTGGTTTATCGTTTTGCTGCATTCTGCATTTGCCTGGGTTTAGCCTTCTTCATCTGTAGTCATTTTTGGAGGCTTTTTTACCAATGATGTAATACATTGCAACATCAGTAAAAAAACTACCTATGAAGCAAATACTCTTTTGTGTTGCATTATTTTTTTGTGTTTTTGCAAAAGCTCAGGATAACTCTTCGTTTGCCATTATAGGCTACTATTCAGGAAATGCGAAAAGCATTAACGCTTATCCCGTAGAAAAGCTCACACATATTATCTATAGCTTTTGCCACCTGAAAGGTAACCGGCTCAACGTTGATAATTACAATGATACCCTTACCATTCGCCAGTTGGTTGCACTAAAAAAGCGCAAACCGTCTCTGAAGGTTATTTTATCAATAGGCGGTTGGGGCGGTTGCAAAACCTGCTCGCCGGTGTTTGCTACCGCAGAGGGACGACAGGAGTTTGCAGCCTCAGTGCAAGAACTCAATGACTATTTTACAACGGATGGTATTGACCTCGATTGGGAGTATCCCGCAATAGCAGGTTATGAGGGACATCAATACCTGCCGGAGGACAAGCATAATTTTACCCTGCTGGTACATGCGCTGCGGCAACAACTCGGCTCTGTGCCGGAAATAAGCTTTGCAGCAGGTGGGTTTACAACGTTTCTGCAGGAGTCAATTGAGTGGAATGAAGTAGTGAAGTATGTTGATAAGATCAACCTGATGACCTATGACCTGGTGAATGGCAATAGTACAATCAGTGGACATCATACTCCTCTGTATTCAACTCCGCAGCAGGTAGAATCAGTAGATAATGCAGTTCGCTATCTGGATTTTATAGGTGTGCCAAAAAGTAAGATGATAATAGGTGCGGCGACCTACGGGCGCATCTTTGCTGTGCAAAACGATGCCGAAAACGGGCTGTACCAACAAGCCAGATTTGATCATGGTATCTCCTTTAAAAAGATCGATAAAGACTCTACTGCAGCGTAATGGGTTTATTCCCTATTGGGACGATATTGCCCAAGCGCCATATATGTATTCTGCTGCCAAAAAACAACTGCTGACCTACGATGATGAACGGTCAATGACAGCCAAGACCCGGTACGCGCTTGCACATCACCTGGGTGGAATTATGTTTTGGGAACTTGCAGACGATAAAACAAGCAATGGACTTTTAGATGTAATTTATAAAGCCGCTGCCAGTAAGTAGTAAGTAGTAAGTTATAAGTAATAAGTTTTAAGTAATAAGTAGTAAGTAATAAGTAGTAAGTAGTAAGTAGTAAGTAGTAAATAATAAGTGATAAGTAATAAATAAGTAGTTAGAAGCTGCCTAAACTCCGAAAAGTTCAGGCGACTAATAGGAAAACAACTACTAAATAATTACAGGTCGAAATGGATACCCTGTGCCAAAGGAAGATGGGTGGAATAATTGATGGTATTAGTTTGCCGCCGCATATACACTCTCCAGGCATCGCTGCCACTTTCCCTGCCGCCGCCCGTTTCTTTTTCGCCGCCAAATGCACCGCCAATCTCGGCACCGGACTGGTGCCAATGTTGACATTGGCGATGCCGCAATCGCTGCCGCCTGACGAAAGAAATTGTTCCGCTTCGCGCAGGTTAAGAGTCATGATGGCTGATGAAAACCCTGCGGTACACCATTTTGCAATGGCGATCGCTTCATCGAGATGTTTTGTATTTCATGAGATAAAGGATAGGTGCAAAAGTTTCATGCTGCACAATCTCCATGTCATTTTTAGCTTCGGCAATGCAGGGTTTCACATAGCAACCGCTTTCAAACCCTTTCCTTTCAGTACACCGCCTTCAACAATAAATTTGCCACCTTGCTTCTTGCATTTTTCAATGCATCGACAGGTACAATGTCGACGGCATCTTTATCGATCAACGGCCCCACATGATTGTTTTCATTCGAGCGGATTGCCAATGCTTCATTTGCCCATAAGCATTTACCAATTTTTCCCTGAACTTATTATATACATTTTCGTGGATGATCAGCCTGCGGGTAGTGGTGCATCGTTGCCCCGCGGTACCAACGGCACCAAATACCGCTGCCTATCAGGGCCATATCAAGGTCGGCATCTTTGCTGAAATGATAATGGCATTATTGCCGCCCAATTCCAGCAAGCTCTTACCCAGGCGGTGCACCCACAGCCGCAGCTAACAGCCTTGCCCATCCGGGTAGAACCGGTAGCGGAAACCAACGGAATGCGTGTGTCATTGGCACATCCATTCACCCACTTCCGTCCACCCTGCACCAAGCAGCAAACACCCTCGGGTACATTATTTTTCTTAAAAACTTTCGCAATAATATTTTGACAGGCAATGGCGCACAAGGGTGTTTTTTCACTCGGCTTCCAAACACATACATCACCGCAAACCCATGCCAGCATACGTATTCCAGCTCCATACCGCTACCGGGAAAGTTGAAGGCTGAAATAATACCCACAATGCCCAACGGATGCCATTGCTCGTACATACGGTGGCCCGGGCGTTCGCTGTGCATGGTTAGGCCATGCAATTGCCGCGAAAGACCAACAGCAAAATCGCAGATATCGATCATTTCCTGCACTTCGCCCATAGCCTTCCTGCAGGCTCTTGCCCATTTCATAACTTACCAGCTTGCCCAACGGCTCTTTGTTCTTTCGCAGGGCATCGCCCACCTGCCGCACTATCTCACCGCGTTTTGGCGCAGGCCAGGTACGCCAGGTTGCAAATGCCTCCTGGGCTTTGGTGATAGCCTGCTCGTAAGATGCCTTGTCTGCAGAACTGACCGTGGCAATCTTTTGTCCATCAACGGGAGAAAAAGACGTAATAGTTTCACCGGTTGTTGGCAGCCAATGTGAACCGGTGGACACGCCCGTATTATTTTCCTGAATATTGAGTTGTTGCAAGAACTGCATGATAAAATGATTGGTGTAGGAGTAAAGATAGCATCATCCTGCTTTGCTGAAGATGTTGAAAGTCGTCTCCGCTTTTACCTGCTATTTTCACCATGCAAAATAGAAAATGCACAATTGATATTCCTTGTCTACGGCAGTTTTACCCGCGGTTATTAAAATTTGACTCCTTCGGGGTCGGGCTACAAAACATTGTGTAGAGGAAGATTAATTTGCATTTGTATCGGTTGGTAACAGTGCCGTATGGGTCATAAATTAATCATGAATGACTAATACGGGGTTAGCTTTTACTTGCTGCGAACAACGCTGTGGAGTAAACAACTTTCATTCTTATGTAATGAAAATTTCTCGATCAATTTATTCGCTGCGAACAATCCCGACGAAGTTGAATAGGAGTAGCCTCGCATGCAATGCAGGGTAAAAAGATATCCCGAAGGGCGCAACCACGAAGTGGTTTACCATTTCCTCGTGCTCTTTTTTTTGGTTACCGGCAGATGCTTTTCATAGCATCATCGTTGCGTCGCATTCCGTTCATCGGCAGATACTCTGTGGTCCTTTTTTTATTTCTTATTTGGACTCACAAAACAATACAAACCTTAATTGAAAAGAGAAACTCTATGAACGCATGTTGAAAGAAAAAAAACGAACTCATAGACAAACTGCTTAACGAACGGAATTAAAAAAAACCGCAGGCTCTTACACCAACGGCTTTATTCCTTATCCCTTACCCACGCTACAGTTGTTGGTGATAACATCATGCAACAGCGAGGCTGCAATACCAAAGCAGGCACAAAGCCGTCGGCTTTTACACCAACGGCTTAAGTTCTTAGACGTTACCCGCGCTACAGTTGCAGGTGATAACACCATGCAACAGCGAGGCTGCAACACCAACGCAGGCACAAAATTGCATAATAAAATAATTGGGTGTAGGAGTAAAGATAGCACCCTGCAGTGATGGATATTGCCAGGTACAATACAATCTGTGAGACCGCCCCTGCGCATGCTGCCGTACAAGGGTGTGACACAACCGGGGCTTATTCAGGGTACTGAAGCTGGCTCCAAAAAAAAGATCCCGGAAAATAAGTTCCCGGGACCTAAGCTATTGAAGTAAATGTTTGGGTTAAAAAATTGCCTTCCAAACACCAGGTGTGCCGCTTGTTGTGCAGACCCAACCTTTAATGGTTGTTGCTAAGGAAGTACTGAGATTGAGGACCACATCGCCGGCCGTCCAGGTGCCTAAAGTAGGCGCAGCAGTTGATTTAAAACCGACGATTTTTTTGCAACCTCTAATGGCGATGATCTGTGGATACAGCGCCAGCCCGCTGGTAGAAAAGTTGGTAAGGTCGGTCTCGGCAATGTTGCCGCCCAACGGTATTTCTATGCCCCAGCGCGAGTTTAAGCCATTGCCTATAACCCGGGTATTGCTGAGATTGAGGTGATCGATCGTAAGATTGCCTGTATTGATCTTGAATAAAAGGGGACCTGCACCCACCCGTGATACCACGTTGTCGTTGAGAAGCAGGTTGTGCACGGTGTTGGCATAGTTGACACCTACGGCAGCAAAATAGGTTCCCAAATTGTCCCAAACGTTTTTGCTGATGTCGATAGTTTGCGAGTTGGTAAAGCTTGCCTGCAAACCGCGGTTGGCGTTGAAAATGGAATTGGTAGTGAAACTGAAATCTGAGCTATTGTAAATAAAAACAGCGGCGCCATTTATGTCGGTTGTGCCATGACGTTTGAATGTATTGCGGGTAACAGAGAAGTTCTTGCAAAGTTCTGCCTGAAAACCGTTGGCAGCCGTAAGCGGATCGACCGTGTTTTCGCAAACGTTGCCATCTATCTTTATATCGCTGGCTACGCTGAGGTAGATGAAACGGTTGGTATTGAGAATGTGGTTGTTGGACACTACAATATTTTTGGTGATACCTGTTGAAGCCCAAACCTGAACACCATCTTCCAAGCCTGTTTTGCTGCCGCCGGTTATAATGTTATTAGACACTACAACGTTTTGTGCGTTCCAAACCTGTATCAGTGAGCTGCCATCTTTCCGTCCATTGAATATTTTGTCGACCGTATTGTTGATGATCCTGGCGTTGAGGGCGGTGCCCACTTCGCGGTAGTAGCCATCAGCATAGTGATTCATGAATTTGATGCCGTCTTTACCGCTGTTTCTTACTGTGTTGCCATCCCAGGTCACATCTTCACAGCCCTCTGTTTTGGTACCGGTGTCGGGAAAGTCTTCAATGAGACTGTTAGTGATCTTAAGGTGATCGCAAACGGTACCCAGTATGCCTATACCGCCAATGGCTGCGTTATTGCCCTGGTTGCCAATACCCTTATAAGTAAACCGGTCAATGGTTGTGTTTACACAATCGGCCAGTTCTACCCCATGGTACACGCCATTAATAGATGAGCAGCCATTCATAACCACATTGGTGCAGTGGTGAATAACATAGGAGATGGATGGACTGTTGAGCACTGCGCAATTGGTAAACGTTACATTGCTGCTGTTGTTAACGGTAAAGCCCATAACGAAGTTGCGCCAGGTGCGCCCAACACCATGCATGTTGGCCCGGTCTGCATCTACGGTTATGCCGGTGATCTGCACTTCGCTTAGCGCATTCAATATAAAGGCGCCGGTAAAACGCGGTGCAGCAATCGGAAAATTGGGCGACATCTTCAGCACCACATTATCACCCTTGATAAACAATTTACCACTGCTTTTAAGAATAGGTTTTGAGATGAGGTAGGTGCCTGCGGGAATATAGATCTGCTCGTTTTTTGTGATGGCATTTTGCAGCGCCTGCGAGTTGTCGGGGTTGTCGGTGGAGACGCCAAAAGCGCTAACGTTTACGAAATTGCTACCGTCAATTGCCGGTAGTGCAGTTGGCGGCATACCCGGGGTATCGTTAACGTTTTTTGAGCAGTTAGAAAACACTGTAACTGCAAAAAACGAAAATGCCAGCAGCCGCAGATGACCATAGCGATGTGAGGTAAATTTGTGGAGGATCATTTGAATTGGATTTTAAGTTGAAATGGATTATTCATACTTAAAAACAACGCAGGTTTTTGAAAAAAAATTGCCGGAGCATTTTGCCGGTTCCGGTCACATGTAACAGAAAATGCAGGACAAAAGGCAGCTTTAATAACCTTTGGTCAAACGCTGGTTACGACCTTTTGAAGTATTTTTCCACAACTCACAAACAGTTGTAAATGAACTAAATACAATTTATTTTAAATGAAAAGCTAAAGGATTGCTAATATAAATTGAGGGTTACTGGTAGTGTAGAGTTGTAGGTAATATTGGGTGTGTTAGCAGAAAACACAAATGTCTTATACTGCTATCCACTTACCTTTTTGCATTTTTGTTTTTGTTGACCGGAGGCTTGTTATTGCGGTCTTCTCTATGGAAGTTTACCTGTTTTTGGGCAAAGGCATTGGTACTTTGTGGGTGACAGAGTTGCGACAGTTTACCCCGCCGTACTGCGGGGCTCCGTTCATCTTTCAGTTCTTTCCGCAGCCTTTTTAAAGTGTTTTTTATGAGTGTTCACTACTTCTGCTAAAAAGCGCTTACCAGGTGTTGTCAGCCCGGCTCCGGCAACTGCCTGAAGGGAAGTTTCAAAAGATTTTTGAAAGAAGAATCAAGTGCTTGCTGTGGCAAATTCGGTAGATTATTAAAGAGTGACAAAGCCGTAACAAAAGGTGATCATTCCCTAATTTTACTAACATCCTTTTTGGCATTTGCAGGTTGCAGATCCGGTTTTACTATAAAGCTGATCTCTCCGTTTTTTTCAACATACATTTCCTCGATCGCATCTATGTTTTCTGTCTGTATTTTGGCGCGCAGATCTTCATATACTTCCATTTTGGTGATGTCTGCTTTACGCATGTTTTCAGCTATGAATTTGCCTTGGGCAAATATTAGCATTCTTTCGCCTTTTGTAAGCGAATTCAAAGCTTTTGCTGTACAATGACAAACGGGAAAATATTTTATGCAAGATCAGTAGTGTAATAGCGCCGGCAAGCGCAGAGAAATAGGGAGTGGCACCCACAACTCCACGACTGATGATGCCACCCACCAGAAAAGCCATCACCAGGTCGAAAGGATTGTTTTTTCTAAACGAGCGCATGCCTGTAATACGGATGACCAACAGCATGACCAGGAACATGGTCAATGCCCGTTCGGCGATCTCCCCAGATGGAAATATTTTCATTGATCCCCCATATGTTCTGTAAAAACGATAGATCCATTGCTCTGTTTAATGCATTCAATAATACCATAAATATCTTTGCCAGATACCTGCAATCAGGGTGCCATCGAACCTAATGCAAATGGTACTGATAACAAATTGACCGGTAGCCTTTTGGTAGGGATGAGGTGCTAGAAATTTACAGACAATTTCACGCATCAACGCGAAGAAACGCAAGGTAACGACACAAATAAATCTTTGCTGCCGGTTCAGGTACTTCATCACGTATCTACATCATCTGCATTAGCGTAGCCAGCGGATTATTGTAAAAAAAGAGAAGACTAAATCTGTTGGAACGTAGAGAAGAGTATGGTTGGTATTAGTTCGCTTACATGACGCTTATTTCCGTTTCAGGTTATATTTTTTACTCACCTTTCTGCTATTGAAGTAGGCGTTCAATTCTTCTTCGGTCATGTTGTTGGTGATCTCTATTGGTACATCAATCAGTTGCAACTGACTTTGCTTGAGTTCTTCTTTTATCCTCGACATTTTTTGCGGCAGATCGGGATCTTTTTCGCCGATGACCGTATTGTCCTGCAGAATATACTCCGAGTCTTTTTATGGATGAGCGAACGAGAGTTGCCTGGTTTTGTTCTGCATTTTTGTTGGGCGCCGATGCTTCTTTGATAGGAGAGAGCACCAGGCCAACACTGGGCAATATAAGACCAGTGCGTTTGGTTTGTTCGTTATTAGAAGTTGAAAGCACGGTGCCACTCAACGCGGCAGAAGCGGCTGTCAGGTCGAAGGCCGTTCGTGCCCCTTTGGTTCGTTTAATAGATTTATCCAGCACCAGAAAAGTAAATTTCAGCTTCAGGATATAGGCATTCATATCGTGTACCAACTGTTTGTACTGCTCTATTGCCAATGGATAATTAAGGCTATTCCGTACAATAACTTTTATCTGCGCCGTGTCCTGCATTTGAAACTTGGTAATGCCCACGAAATTTAAGATAACAGATTTCACTTTCGCTAAGTCTGTCTCTTTTACAAAGTCATAGGAGGGCATCCACGAAAACTCGTCACCACATTTTTGCACAGGGGTAAATTCCCCAACAGGTGCACTGGTACTTGTCAGTATATTTTCAAAGGGAAAGCTGCCGGTCTCGCACAGTACTTTAAACTGCAGGGTTTCTCCTTCATCTATCCAAACGGTGCCACTGATGGTGGGTTTCAGGTTAGAGGGTATGATCTCAGTATTGAAAAACACAACGGTAAAACTGGTATCAATTTTTTCTTTTGGGTTCAGCAGGTTTTGCACACCTATCAGCACATTATAGTTGTTATCGTACTTCAGCCTTCCGGAAAGAAAATAAGACTTACTTGCTTTGAAAGTAAGGTGCCCATTGTCTTTGTCTAGTTTCAAGCCAACCGGCGCATTGCGCATAAACCAAAAATAATTCGACATATCGCGATTGATCTGAAACTGGTAATCCAGCGTTAAGTCGACGTGAACCGAAAAGAAAGGATTAAGGTTTATGATGCGCAGTGTTGTATCAGGAAAAACCGGTGCCACAGAATCGGTATTCAGCCGCGTAGAGTCGGTTTGTGCCTTGCCAAAGCTTACAAGAAACAGAAGTAGAATGCAGACACTGAGTTTTTTCATGTACACCAAAAAATAATGCGTGCAATATATACCAATATTGAAGAACCCTATTTCAGTTGCCCTATTTTGAAAAGCGTATTCGGCTGGTTTTTTCTCACTCGAATACAATGACATGTGCTACATTTAAAATTCAATTTTTTGCCACCATGAATCTATCTGTTGCCAGCTTCCTGGCATTTACATTTCTTGTTGGAATATATTCATGGTACAGGCTTCGTAAAACCTCCTTCGACACAGCTTCAGGCTACTTTTTGGGTGGGCGCTCTCTCAGCGCTCCGTTGGTCGCTATCTCTATGTTGCTGACCAATATCTCTACCGAACATTTGTCGGCATGAACGGTTCATCGTACAAAAATGGTTTTATTGTAATGGCGTGGGAGGTTACGTCTGCGATAGCATTGGTCATCGGAGCGCTTTACTTCATTCCCCGTTATCTGAAGATGGGTCTTACCACCATACCACAGTACCTTGAATTGCGCTTTGATAAGACAACGCATACCATTGTCAATTTGCTGTTGATCGTTTCGTTTGTGGTCACTTTGCTGCCAGTTGTATTATACACCGGCGCTATAAATATGGAAACCTTATTCGATGTTTCAGAGAAACTGCATGTCACCCGCGACGCTGCTATCTGGTACATCATTATAGCCACGGGTATTTTGGGTTCGGTTTACGCCATTTTTGGTGGTCTTAAAGCGATCGCCTATTCCGATGCCATCTATGGAATTGGTCTTTTTCTCGGTGGATTATTGATTCCCATAATTGCCTTATGGAATATTGGCGAAAGTAACATTGCTACCGGCCTATCAACTGTGTACCACAGTGCTCCCGACAAATTCAATTCTATTGGCAGCAAAGATTCTGTATTGCCTTTTGGAACGTTGTTTACTGGGCTGGTAATAAACCAGGTTTATTTCTGGTGCATGAACCAGGTAATCGTGCAACGGGCGCTTGGTGCAGCCAATTTAAAAGAAGCCCAAAAGGGATTTTTATGATGGGAGTGTTTAAAATTCTGATGCCCATAATCATTGTGTTGCCGGGTGTAATTGGCTATTATTATTTTAAAGAAACACTGTATCCACAACCAGGATATTATTTACCCTGCATTGGTAAAAAAAGTGTTGCCGGTAAGCCTTGTTGGTTTTTTTGCAGCGGTTGTTTTGGGTACGGTGTTCAGTACTTTGAATGCGGTATTGAACAGCGCGGCTACCTTATTCAGTTTGGGTGTTTACAAACGACAAATTAAACACCGCTGGCAAGCGAAAAAAAATTGGTGCGTATCGGAAAATGGACGACTATATTGATGGCTGTTTTCTCCATGATCGCAGCGCCATTGGTGGGCAAAGCCCCCGAGGGATTTATACCAGCTTTTGCAACAGCTTAATGGCATATTTTTTATTCCCATTGCCTCAATATTTATCGGTGGCTTTTTTATTAAAAGCATCTCAGCTACCGGCGCGAAAGTGGCTATTTTTACCGGGCTTATCTTTTACATTACCAGTTCATTTATATTGAAGGTTAACATTCATTTTGTTCATGTTTGGGGTATCGAATTTGTGCTGAATATTTTGGTCATGCTGGCAGTTTCGTAATTCTTTACCCAATCAAAAACCAGTACACACCCACCTATACCGGCGAGGTGGAAATAACACCCTGGAAATATGCCCGCCCTGTCGGAATGTTGCTGGTTATAATAACCATAGTTGGTTTACGTGTTGCTGAGTTAAATAGTTTGGCTGAAAATCACTCCAACATGCAAATCAACAAATCACCCGATCAACAAATCTTCAAATCAACCAATCAATAAGATCATTCATAGATCGATTCGCCAGAGCTCGCCATAGGAATTGATATCGGCGGCACCAATTCAGAGTATGGTGTTGTCAATCACCGGGGAGAAATTTTGATGAAAGGAAAAATCAGAACCGACACCTATGATACGGTTGAGCCTTACATCAACGAACTCTATGCTGCCTTGATGCCCATTATTACCGAGTATCAGAAAAACCTCCCAGATCATTGGCATAGGTGTGGGCGCGCCAAATGCCAATTACTATCAAGGGCATTATAGAGTATGCGCCAAACCTGCGTTGGACAGGCGTTGTGCCGCTCGGCAAACTCATTACAGAAAAATTTGGAATACCCTGCCAACTTACCAACGATGCCAATGCGGCTGCACTGGGCGAAATGACCTATGGAGCAGCCCGCGGCTGCAAAGATTTTATTATGATCACTTTGGGTACGGGCATGGGCAGTGGTATTGTTTGCAACGGGCAGCTTGTCTATGGTCAGAATGGATATGCCGGCGAACTTGGCCATACCACCATCATCCGCAATGGCCGCAAACATTGGAAAACAGACATTCTTGGTTCATTGGAGTCTTATGTCTCAGCCACAGGGGTCATGCTTACCGCAATAGAGATGCTTGGAGACATCTGACCAGGAAAGCTTGCTCAGGCATGTATAAAACCAGCAGAGATCAATTCGCGACTGGTGCATGAGTGCGCACTGCAGGGAGATCCATTTGCTATAGAAGTGTTCAGGTTTACAGGGCAATTGCTGGGTGAGGCGCTTGCCAATTTCGTAATGGTCACTTCTCCTGAAGCCATCGTTTTGTTTGGTGGAGTAATAAAAGCGGGTGATCTGTTTTTGCAGCCCGCCCGCGAGCATATGGAGAAGAATGTTTTACCTCTTTACAAAAACAAAGTGAAGATAATGTTTAGCGAACTTGATGAAGCCGATGCTGCCATTTTAGGCGCCAGCACCTTGGTTTGGAACCTGGAACTGCAAAAAGCCTAACGGTCTTGTACCCACAAAAAAACCTGTTGAGTAAACATCAACAGGTTTCTTGTGCGGAAGAGGAGATTCGAACTCCCACGGCTGTTACCCCGCTACCACCTCAAAGTAGTGCGTCTACCAATTTCGCCACCTCCGCAAAAAATCAGGTCGGCAAATGTAGTAAAATCAAGCACATAAAAAAGCTACTTGTTCAACACAATTCTAAAAGTTGTTCCTTTACCCGGTTCCGATTCTTCACAAAGATCTTTCCCCGGTGGTATTGTTCTACGATCCGCTTGGTCAAGGTCAATCCCAAACCCCAGCCACGTTTTTTGGTTGTAAAGCCTGGTTTAAAAACATTGTCGAATATTCTTTTTACTAATTCCTTTGCCATTATCAGTTACATCAATGGTTATCGAGGTCACTTCATCTTTCATCGCTACATCTATTTTACCGTTTCCCTCCATTGCATCCAGCGCATTTTTTAGCAGATTTTCAATTACCCAATCAAACAGTGGCGGCGAAATCATGCCCGGAATGTTGGTTTCGCCATTGGTGTTGAAGTGTAAACTGCACTTTCCCGCTTGCCCGCTTTTTTATATAATCGATCATACTTATTATCTGTTCTACCAGGTTGTGTTCCTCCAGTTTTGGTATGCTGCCAATTTTGCCAAAGCGGTCCGATATCAGTTTCAGCCGGTCTACATCTTTTTCTATTTCTACAACAATTTTTTCAATGCCCGGTATATCGCGCAGCACCTCTACCCAACCTTCCAGGCTGGTAACAGGTGTGCCCAACTGGTGCGCAGTTTCTTTTGCCAACCCTGCCCACACCTGGTTTTGGGTATTTTGGTAGCGGCTTCGCTGTGCAACTACCGTTATAATTATAAACAATCCCACGATCACCAGTTGCACAATTGGGTAGTAGCGTACCTCTTTCTGCAACCTGCTTTCTCCGTAGTAGTAGCGGTTGGCCGTGTAGGGTTTTTCGCTTATCACTTCCACGATCGGGTCGTGCAGTTGCTTAAACTCGTCCAGCTTATCGGGCAAATAACTGGTGTCTTTTCCTGCCTCTACAGTGTCCAGGTTTTGAATAATTGTTGGTAATGCTGTCGTTTTCATTGGTTTCAATAATAGGTATATCAGCATTTTCTGTCAAAATTCTTATGGCGAGGTTCAGGTTGGTTTGTTCGTTGGCATTCAATATCATTTTGTGGGCTTCAACCCAGGTTTCCACCTTTTGCCGTTCGCCTTTCGCTATTTTTTTAGCCAGGTAGTTCGAGTAAAAAATAGTTCCGGTCACAATACTCACAGCAAACAAGGTGAGCACCGTACGCCAGTTAAGCCATTGTTAAATCATAAGGCTAAAAATAAAAAAAGCTCACCTTACTTCGCGGGTTTATTATCTTTCTCTCAGGTGGTCATCTGCAACAAAGGCTTTGTATAGAGCTGTAGTCTTTTATGAGCCCGGCATTTAAAACCCGCAGGAGGCATTGTTGCGTCGCACCCGTGTACGGTTTGTTCTTTGTTGAGCAGTTGACAACCGTGGATTGGTACGCCTTGTTTGAAAACTTGTTACCAGAGATTTTTGTTTTTCTGCGAAGGTTCTTTCTCTAAAAACAATGTGGCAATCAAAACATTGTTTCTGCAGGTGGTAGTTTTTGTGTCTCGTTTAAAAAAGCCGAAACAGAGATCAACAGATGAACGGAGCCCCGCAGTACGGCGGGGTAGACTGTCGCAACAAAAGCATCACAAAGAGTAACTGCCGGTCTCCCAAAAAAAGACTGACAAATGCCGGTAAACAAAAACTAATATTTAACCAGCCGCTGCATAAAAATTTAGATAGATTTGCCAGCCGCAAAAAACACAGCTTCGGCCACACAGATAAGGTCATGAGAAAAATAATAGAAGTAGAAGATCTGGTAAAAAAATACGGCGATTTTGAAGCAGTGAAGGGCATTAGCTTTAGTGTAAACGAAGGTGAGATCTTTGGTTTGCTGGGTCCAAATGGCGCGGGAAAAAGTACTACGCTCGAAATAATAGAAACCCTGCGGCAAAAAACCTCCGGCAGAGTTTTGGTGGATGGGCTGAACCTCGATGAACAACCAAACGAGATAAAAAAGATCATTGGTGTGCAGTTGCAAACTGCCGGTTATTACCCGGGTCTTAACCTTACCGAACTTATACATCTTTTTAGCGGGCTGTATAACCGGCAAATAGATGTAACTGAGTTTCTAAACCTGGTAAATCTGAAAGACAAAGCCAAAGCCAAATTTAAGGAATTGAGCGGCGGGCAGAAGCAACGGTTCTCTATCGCCACTACGCTTAATCAATCAACCCAGCATCATTTTCCTGGACGAGCCGACCACAGGTCTCGATCCGCAGGCTCGCCGCAATCTCTGGGACCTGATAAGCGACATTCGGAGCAAAGGCACAACAGTCATTATGACCACTCACTATATGGATGAAGCCGAAATACTTTGCGACCGTGTAGCGGTTATAGACAGTGGAAAGATCATTGCCATCGATTCGCCCGACCGGATGATAGACGACCTGGTGGCAACAGGTTTTGAAAGAAAAAAAGAAGTTAAAGCGGCTACGCTTGAAGATGTTTTTATTAATCTTACAGGAAAATCCCTCCGGGACGAATAGCATTGTAAACAATCATTCATTTATATTTTTTTATGAAAAAAGTGTTCTTATTGCCTTCGGTGTTGGTACTGTCCATAGCCTTGCATGCGCAAACAAAAACAGCAAAGCCTGTGGTAAAAGCGAAAACACCTGTGCCCGCAACCCCTGCTACGGTTATGCTAAAAAGCAACAACGACAGCATTAGTTATGCATTTGGTATCTCGCTTGGTCAGTATTTGAAAAGCCAGGGTATCAGCAACCTGAACTACGCCATGTTGAACAAAGCCATACAGACAATGTGTAGCTGAGCAGGCAACCCTGCTGGATGCCAATGAAGCTAACCAGGTAATTGGCAAAATAGCCGAAAGCAAAAGCAAAAAGGTAGCAGAACTGGAGAAGGACAAAGGCAGGCGTTTCTTAGAAAAAAATAAAGCCCGTGCAGAAGTAGTAGAAACAGCCAGCGGTTTGCAATACGAGGTTTTGGTAAAAGGGACAGGTCCGGTACCTGCCAGGGAAGACACAGTAACTGCACACTACAAAGGCATGCTGCTGGACGGTAAAGAATTTGACAACTCTTACAATCGCGGAGAACCATTGACAATTCCGGTAGCAGGTGTCATACCCGGTTGGACCGAAGCGCTTACCTTAATGCCTGTTGGCAGCAAGTGGAAGCTTTATATACCTTCAGAAATAGGTTATGGAGATTACGGTGCCGGGCAGGATATTCCGGGAGGTGCAACACTGGTATTTGAAGTAGAATTATTGGGCATCAAAAACAAATAGCCATATGGATGAAACCAAAGTTGATCCCCGCTATCCCATAGGGAAATATGAAGTGCAGCCCTTCTCAGTTGAGCAACTTGGCAAGTGGTTGCACGACATACAATTTTTGCCCACCGATCTGGAGATGGCAATCCAAAACCTGGATGCCTACCAACTGGACACACCTTACCGTACCGACGGATGGACAGTGAAACAAGTGGTGCACCATGTAGCTGATAGCCACATGAATGCCTACATCCGTTTTAAACTGGCGCTCACAGAAGACAACCCAACCATACGGCCCTATGAGGAAAAAGAATGGGCTAAGCTAAAGGATGTGTACTCTGTGCCGGTGAATGTGTCTATCACATTGTTGCATGCTTTGCACCAACGGTGGGTTGCTGCTTTACAAGATCTGCCTGGCGACGAGTTCACCAACCGGAGCGTATATCACCCTGAGCACCAGAAACAAATTTCAGTGTGGGACCTGCTGGGTATGTATGCCTGGCATGGCAAACACCATGTGGCACACATTACATCCTTGCGTGAAGAACTCGGGTGGTAAGGTTGTGCTAATGAACATTTCAGCCCAATACCAGCTTTCCTAATTTTATTTGCCCAGTCCATTCGCTTATGAAAAACAGTCTCACCTGGAAAACGCTTTCATCCAGGTACCTCTTTCACGATAATTGGTTGAAGGCTAGAATGGATACTTGCGAACGCCCCGATGGTAAGATCATTTCACCCTATTATGTAATGGAATACCCTGAGTGGGTTGCGGGTGTGGGACTGACAGAAGATGGACAAGTTGTGTTAATAGAACAATACCGTCATGCCCTTGGTGAGGTGTGTGTCGAGTTGCCGGGCGGCTGTGTAGATGCCGGCGATAACGACTATGAAACAGCCATGCGGCGTGAGTTTTTAGAGGAAACAGGTTATGCGTTTAGCACAGCTCAGTACCTGGGTCGCACGTCTGCCAATCCATCTACCAACAGCAATACATTGCATATGTTTTTGCTAACGGGAGGTACCATGGTGCAGGAGCAAAACCTGGATATGAATGAAGAAATTCATGTTTTAACTGTAGGCTTCGACGCTTTTAAACAAATGCTAAGTGACAACCAATTTATGCAGTCTATGCATGTGACCACCATCTTTTTCGCCTTGCAAAAAATGAATAGGTTACAACTCACTTAGTCAGCCAAAATAAATGAACAATAAAAAAGCCGTCATTTTTTCGACGGCTTTTTTGCTTTACGAAATATCGATCTGCCTTGCAGGTTTTTGTTTTACTTCCTCACGCTTGGGAATGGTAAGATGCAAAACACCATTTTCATACCTGGCTTGTATTTTGTCAGCATCTACGGTGTCGCGAGACAATTGAAAACTTCTTTGAAAAGACTGGTAGCTAAATTCCTTTCTGGTGTATTTATCTCCTTCTTTATCCTCCCGCTCATTCTTGTGCTCAGAACAAATGGTGAGCATGTTATTATCGAGCTCAATTTTAAAATCTTCTTTCTTCATGCCGGGTGCTGCCATCTCAACCACAAAGCTGTCACTGGTCTCCTTTACATTAACTGCCGGCAGGGTGGTACCGGTGTTTGAGAAATTTGAATTGTTCCAATCGAAGAACAAGTCTTTGTTAAAGAAGTCGTCAAATAACGCTGGCCAAGAGTTAACCATGTTGCCATTTCTTTTTGCGAGTGTCATAATTTTCCTCCTTTTTTTTGAGTGTTTATCAATTCTTTTTACCCGGTATAAATCAAGGAAAATGCCAGGCACTAAATGGAAAAGTTGAACTGAAAAATCTGCAGAAAAGGAGTAAACTTTTGACAGTTTTTGCGCTAATATGACAACAACAAGATCAATTGGTAAGCCTTGTTTTGCGTAAAAAACGCACGTTCAGCAATAGTGATGAAGCAGTAAGACCGGTCACAAATCCAAGCCAGATGCCTGCCGCACCCATATGCAGGCGAAACGAAAGAAAGTAACCGATCGGGATACCTATGCCCCAGTAAGCTATGGCTACAAATAAGGTTGGAATTTTGACATCTTTTATGCCTCTTAGCAAACCCACACCAATGGATTGTGTTGCATCAGACACCTGGAATATTGCTGCAAATATGAGCAGCGAAGAGGCAACAGCAGCTACCCCGGCGTTGTGTGTAAAGATGAGTGGTAGATAACTTTTAAATATTATGAACAACAGCCCGGCAATCACTCCGTAAATCAGCCCGCCGGTAATGTTGCTTATGCCGATAGCCCGCATTTCATGTTGTTGTTTTCTGCCATAGGCATTTGCCACACGTATAGAACCCGCCAGTGCCAGACCTGCTGCTGCCATAAATGTGAGGGTTGCCAAATTCAGCGCAATCTGGTGTGCTGCCTGCACCGCTAGCACCCAACCAGCCGATCATCACTCCCGACACAGCAAAAGCTGCTACTTCCAATCCATATTGCAGGCTTGTTGGTACCCCTATATGCAACAGGTCTTTCCAAGTTTGCCGGTCTATTTTCCAGGCGGTTTTGCGTACCGCAATATATTGGCTGAACAACCGGTGGCGCAGCACGATTACAATGAGCAGCGTGGCAATAATGCAGCGGGTAATGAGAGTGCCATAGCCGGCGCCCACCAGTTCCAGGCGGGGAAAGCCGAAGCGTCCGAAGATGAAGATCCAGTTGAGAAAGGCATTCAGCGGCAATGAAAATAGTGTGAGTATCATGGCCGTTTTCGTGTACTCCAGCCCATCGCAAAACTGCTTTACAGAGGCAAACATCAGCATCGGTATCAGCGACCAGGCTATCAGCTTAAAAAATGGAACGGCATAGAGTGCTACCAAATGATCCTGCCCCAGATTGAATAAAAGTGGACTACACAACACAAGGGTTATAGCAATTATAACGGCAGTGGTTGTAGTGAGTATAAAGCCATTGAATAAGACCTGCGATGCTTTCAGACTGTCCCGCTGACCATTGGCTATTGCTGTAATGGGTGATAAAGAAATTGCCATACCCATACCCAACACCTGCGGTATAGATATCACGTTGATAACAAGGGAGGATGCTGCCAACTGGTGATAATCCACCGCGCCGATCATGGCACTATCTATCAACCCCAGGCTTACCTGTGCAATGTTGTTGATGATGAGCGGAACAGCTATAGCAAACGTTCGTGAAAATTCCTTGAACATGGGCGTCAAAAATAGGGCTTATGTAAATAATTGACGGCAATTGCCTTACCCTGCTTTGCAACCCGCACGAAACAAACAGACGCGGCTTTTAATTATCTTTTTCTTTGCTTTCCTTTTCAGAAAATGTCCGGCTAAACAGAACGTATTAAAGCGATTTTCATGTACAGGAACAACCAGGCACCTCTTACATCATTGGTTCCGGTCGCTACTTGTCAGTTCTTCGAACCACCCCAGATCCATTGAACCATCTGGCGTGCATTGGCAGCATTGTCAAACAGCCTGGTCAGCAGTTCCTGGCGCAGCGCAATTTCGCTGGCAGGGAAGGGCTCCGGATACAAGTGTTCCACCGCCCGCCGAAAGGAAGCTGCGTCGTCGCAGATATGACAGGTATCTATCAGCCCGCTGCCCTCTACTGTAGCCATATTTACCACACAATGTTTGCCGTTAAAAAGGGCATTTACCAGCTTCAACTTTATGCCTGTAGCATTGAACGATGGCAAAATGTTGATGTGGGCTTTGGCTATCAGGTCCTGCATATCGCGTTCGTGTGGGTTGGCTATCACGCATACATTGTTCATTTCATGCAGTTTGTCTATAAGCCTGGGCGGTGGGTTTTTACCTGCTATCACAAAGGGGATAGAAAGGTGCGCAAATACTTCTTCAAACAACCACAGCGCAGCTTTTTCATTTTCATTCACACTCAGGTCGCCATGATACAGGCAATAATGCCCGCGCCCTTCGGCGGTACTTACCTGCCATGAGGGTAAAAAAAGCGGCAGAAAATCAATGCTGCTATACCCGTTTTCACGGTATATCTCCGCATCTTTTTCGGTCACGGTCCAAAAGGTGGCTTTGCTTGCTATCGATCTTTCATATGGCAGCAAAAGTTTGCTCTCCAGCCAGTAGTACAGCATTGCCGGCGAAGCCGCAGCATTTCTAAACAAATGCCGGTAATAAATGTGCTCAACATTGTGCAGGCGCACAAAACAATTTCTTTGCGCAAATCGTCTGTCGTGCAGCAGGTAGGTACTATGAATGCCTTCCATAAAAATCGGGTGATCATCCTGCAGCAGGCGCTCAGCCAACTGCTCACTGCTGCGGCTTTTTACCAGGTAGGGGTAGCGGAGCGATAGTCCGCCGATGCCTGTTTTACGCGCATAGTATTGCACCGACGCGCAATACTTATTCAATTCGGTTTGCTCGCCTCTGCCATAGTTAAAACAATGCAAGTGAATTTTAACTCCCTGCTGCTGCAGCGCCGGAAGCTTGTAAAAAAGATCGAAAACGCCGCCATAATCTACAGGGTATGGTACTGTGAGGCAAATGATGTGCAGATGTTTCTCCATATTATTATGAACCCGGCTTTCGTATGTTGATGGATCATTGTTGCGACGCTCCGTTCATCGGCATCGCTTTGTAGAGGCTTTTTTCAGTGCTATTTTTTAAGTAAGTTCTTCGAAACTGAAACATAAACATAGCCAGGTCTGGTTGGTTTTGTCTCACTCACCTAAAACAGATGTATAGAAATCTTTCAATTTTTGTTCTTCGGTCTGCCAGTTCAAAATTTGCCTGGCAAGTAAACAATTCTTTTGCAGCGTAGCATGGTAAACAGCATTTTCAAGCAAATTGTTTACTGCGCCGGCAATTGTTTCTGCACGGTTGTCAGCTATCAGGCTCGCTATTTTAAACTCATCATTCAAAGCTTTATACTGCGGAAAATTGATGCAAACCTGTGGCACACCCGCCATTATGTAATCAAAAAAGCGGTTTGCCAGCGATTGATATTGGTTTAGCCCGGTGTCTTCAAACAGCATGATAGCAACAGTGGCCCTGGGTGTCAATTGTTGTAGTTCTGCCGGCGCCACCGCACCACGTAGTTCTACTTTGTGCTGCACGTTGTGTTGCACGATCAGTTGTTGCACCTGTTTCATAAAGTTGCCCGTACCGCATATAACCAAACGCGCGTTTATGTATTGCATTGCTGGTATTAGCGTTTCAAAACTGCGTCCTTCGTTTACTGCGCCCTGGTAAATAATAAAATTCTCACCACTGCGTGGCTGTGGTGTCAGCGGCTGCAGATTGGGTAAATTTCTTACAACCTGGTACCGTACTGCATAGCGCCTGTATAGTTCGCCGGCAATGAAAGAATTGACCGTGTAACCCAATTTGAATTTTGGTACTGCAAATCGCTCAACAGCCAACCACAATTTGTAAATAGATGGGCGCGTAACTATTTCCTTCTGTTCGGTAAACAATTCGTGGGCATCATAAACTCTTCTTTTTCTCCTGACGAACGAAGCAATAAGCACGGGTAGAATGGTATCAAGATCGATGGCGCAATAGCAATCAGCACGGGCAAACAGCAATGTAAAAAGCAGGCGGCAATTATATGCCAAATACATAAGCTTGCCACTGGTAAAGACAACGGCTAACCGACGCTGCGCATAGGGTGCGGGTTGCATGGCAACTGAATTAACCATTTTGCGCCCTACCAGGGTCACCTGGTAAGTTGCACTGAGTGTAGTGCAAATACGGTGCATACGCTGGTCGTAGGTAAGATCGTTGGTGACGGTAAATATTATGCTTTTCAAAAAGAACGAGAAATATGTTGCCAACAAATATAGAGACAGTGCAACACTAAGTTGAAAAAGGCTACTGCTGTTGAACGGAGCGTCGCAACGATAATTCACCAGGGAACTGCACCTGGCTACCAAAAAATCCTTCGCATTAACTTTCCGGGAAGGCAAAGTCTAAAAGTTGCCTGTGTAAGGAGCAGTTCAGGTTAGATGCAGTTTTATAGTTTTCCTTTTTTGATTAGCCGCCGATAAGTGGTTAGCATTTCCTGTTGCGAATAGTGCAGCCGGTACATAATGCAGATGCGCAGAAAAATTAATTGCAGCCTGAGATTGCCATTTTCCTGGTATTTTCTGTCGGAGGTTGTGACCGCATACGGCAACACTGCAAACCGGTACCTTTTTCTGATGCGGATGATGATGTCCTGATCTTCTAATATAATATGGTCGTTGCTGAAGCCGCCGATCGTTTCAAAAACTTCCCTTTTTATAAACAGGCTTTGATCCCCGAACCGGATTGCATTGATGTTGAACCTCGTAAACCAGGCATTTAGCTGCAGAAAACGGCTGGTGGATTGAAAACGCAACCGCAGACAACCGGCGTCAGTTTTGTTTTGCAGCGCCTCGTTTATCAGGTACCAGATATTAGCAGGCGGATATGTATCGGCATGCAAAAAATACAATACACTACCCGTCGCCACGCGGGCACCTGCATTCATCTGCACCGCCCGTCCTTTTTTTCCAGAGATAGTTTTGGCGCCGGCTTGTGCTGCAATCTCCAGGGTTGCATCATCGCTTCCGCCATCTGCTACTATAATCTCGTGCAGCAGATCGTTATGTGGCAATTGGTTAAGATAGGAGAGTAGCGCTGGCAATTGGTCTGCCTCGTTGATAGCAGGAATAATGACACTGATAACAGGGTTTGGCATACGTGTGAACGGTTGTTATCCAACTTTGAAAGTGAGAACCCGGACAACATACCACATTATGACTAAAATAAGCTGGGGTTCTGTCAGGTAGATTTAAATGTATTTATTTTCCAAACGCTACTTTGTATGGGAAGTTGATTTTTTTGCAAGGCAATGAAACAAATCGTCATTGTCTGAAAAAAAAGTTTGCTTATCAAGGCGGATGCGCGGGATAAAAAAACTCATGGCTAACAAAAAAAGGATTAGTGGCAAACCAATTACCAGTAATGGTACAAGCAACAGTATCAAAAAAAGTTTGCTCATGCCCGAATTAGACCAAAAATGCTGCCAAATCCGGCCATATCATACCAATCTTTAAGCTCTTTTTAATAGTTGGAGTGCGTCGTTTTTGAGCTTTGGGAAAAGTCACGGGGTAAGTTGCCTGATTTTTTTCCACATTATTAAAGTTTTACCCACATATTTTTAGGTCTGCTCTGTTTTAAATTTCTTCTTAGAAGTTGCTTTGATATAGTTAATTTATTGTTAAGAGAATGGCGATAAAAAGTTTGTTGCTTAGGTAAATCAGCTAATATGATTGACTTCTTGCATCATCTCTCCCATTTCGGGAAAATCAATATCATTTTATCCTTTGTTTTGTACGGCTTGCTTTCTGGTTATTTGAGGTAGTTACTACGATTTTTAAAATAGAAATGCTGAGGTATATTTAATCCTTATCTACATATTGCAAATAATTGTATTTGAAAAATTGTTAGTTGGGTGCCTTCTTAACCGGTTTTTAATTTCACAATAAAAACGATTGCTTATGTGTTTATATGGAGATAATATCAATTAGATATGTTTAATCCACGAATTCTTTTCTTCTTTATTACATTCTTTCTGCTTTGTTTTCAGGCAATTTTTGGTCAATCTCAGATTGCCAATCCTTCCGTCCCTTTTACTTTCACTTTGCCTGTTAGTGCCCGTACAAGTGCCGGTGTATTTAAAAAAGATGGTACGCTGGTACGCACATTATGGGGAGGAGTAAACTATAGCAGCGGTACGCATACCGTAAAGTGGGATGGTACTGACGATGACGGACATTTAATAGATGGTGGCAACTTCGATATAAAGGTGTTGTACAACAATGTAAAGTATGAGTGGGAAGGTGTGATTGGTAATACTTCATCCAGCTTTACCGGCGATGGGGTACACAGAAGTTTTCTTCCAATATCTGATATGGCGATCTGCGGCAGCAATGCTTTTTACACAACCCATTACAATGAACTGGCTCCATCCCAGGGGCGATTTCTGATTGCAGATCCAC